>NZ_AFWV01000010.1 GCF_000223985.1 Thiocapsa marina 5811 | reverse complement strand
TGATGCGAGTCATTCGCATTAATCCGGTTTAATTCCACGAATCCGCATCGAATGCGGCTCGATTGAATACGCTGGCCCCGGCCCGCCATTCAGGGCGAGGTGCCGGGGCGGGAAAAAACGGGGTTTTCGGTCGAGCACTAAATATTAAATTCTAAACCGCGTCACTCCAAAGGTCGTAAAGATCCTCGAGCCCGATACTACATAGAAATGACGCACATCGCTCTGGACGCGGTTTAGATGCCTTCGAGTGCAGCGGCCGGCACCGTGAAAACAAAGGTGCTTGCATCGGCGAATGGGTCAACGCCCCGGGATCTCAACGCGGCCCAAATTTTGCCTTTCTTTGTGTCTGTAAAGATGGAGCATAACCGGGGATCAGGCGTCCCTAGATCTCGGTTTGAGTGGATGTCCAAGATCGGCCGCCGTTCTGAGCCTGTCTCAGTCTACGGCCACAAGGTCGCCGGAATCCGCCTGCTATTAGAACAGGAGCAGTTCACAGATGCACCACGATACTTTTCATCCGCAGCAAGGATTTAGCCTAATCGAGTTGATGGTCACCGTTGCTGCGATCGGTATCCTCGCGACGATCGCCGTTCCAGCCTATCAAGACTATACGATTCGCTCGAAAGTCGGCGAAGCACTGGGTATGGGGTCGGCTGCGAAGGTGGCTGTCGCCACCAACGCCGCAGTCGGCCAGATTGAAGACATCAGCCAGGCTACAAGTGGGTATGACGCTCTGTCCGACCCCGGTCAGTACGTGGCTGCGATCGAGATCGAGGACGGAGGTGTCATCGTGATGAGGACGCGCAATACAGGGGCGGCGGTCGATCCGGTGCTGGCATTAGTGCCGACCATGGCGGGCAGCGCAATCGCTTGGGACTGTGAAATCCGCCAAGGGCTTCCACGGCACGTGCCCAGTAATTGCCGTAATGGCACTTATATAATTTCATCTAACGATGGCCTTGGCTTTCGCGCCGGTTATGAGAATAGTGTATTAAGCGGATCTTATTCTGGAGCCAGCAAGAATGTGATGATTCCGGTCTCATTGGACGGAAAAAAGATCACTGAAATTTATCAAGATGTCTTTAATGGAAAAGGCTTAACGTCGTTTTCGTTCCAAAACGGAAGCGCAGTCGAGCGGATCCATGCTCGGGCTTTTCAAAACAATCAATTAACGGAAATAGTGTTGCCTGAGACGCTGAAAAGGATCGACTGGGGTGCCTTCAGTGGAAATAAGATCACGTCCGTGACTATTCCGGGCGATGTGACGATGGAAGGAAGCGCGATTAATGGAAGTAATGCATTTAGAGACGCTTACACAGCAGAAAACGGAGGCGCAGGTACGTATCTGTTGATTGATGGACGCTGGGTCAAACAAGGGGGATAGTTGTTGAGTTTTGTTAAGCGCATGCCGAGCCCGGACGGACTCGCTCGTAGGATCGGCCACCCAAAACATTCGTTGCTCGTGACATCCGCTCCGCGGTGTCACGGGCGAGACACGACGAAGGAGGTGACGCCCGGAGAGCCGGCACTGGTCGACACGAGCCTGACGAGATTCTGAAACTTCGAGCAGGGCATATCTGGATGTCGCGTCATCGACAGTGACCGCCACCTGATTTGTTGCCGACACGAAGGGCGATCCCGAGTGCGCAATGACCGAGACGCATCATGCTGAAACCGTTACACTCGCCGTCTATGTTGGCTCGTTGAACAGGACATTTGCATGAAGAGCGGGCATCGCGACGAGAAGGGTAAGGTGGGTGCATCGACGGCTGCGAGCCTGCCCGAGTCGATCGAGTTGCCGTCGATCGAGGCGCGGCGCGATGATCCCGGGTCGAAAGGTGCCGAGACCTGGCTCTTCGACAGCGATCTCGAAGCGGTTCATGAGGCGGCGGCACGGGTTCGGGAATATTGCACCGACGTGGGTTTCGGCGATATCGAGATCGCGCGTATCGAGCTCTGTGTCTACGAGGCGTTCGTCAATGCCGTCGAGCATGCCTACGGCAATCGCACCGGGCATGAGGTTCGCCTGCTGGTGGACGTGGATGCGGCACGCCTGCGTGTGCGGGTCTGTCAACGCGGCGTGCCGCTCGATGCCGCGCTGATCGCGCGGACGCCGACCGGGTTCGACGATCTGCCGAACGGACTGGACGCGCTCGATTGCGAGTCGCGCGGCCGCGGCATCCGGATCATCAAGGCCATCATGTCGAGCTGCAGCGTCGAGGCGGACGGCGACTACGCCTGTCTGTCGATGACCACACCGCGGCCCGAGATACCGTCTTAGTCGAAAGGCGTGGTCCGCGGCGCCGGGAGCCAGCTGCTCGGTCGCAGGATGGCGAGCAGTCCTTGGAGCAGGTAGACGACATCACGCCCGGCGCGTCTCTGACGGGCATAGAAGACGTCGCTCATGAGTTTTTCCTCCAACGGGGCATCGGCCGGCACCTCGAGCTGGGTCGGGCCGATCAACCCCGCCGGGGCCTGCTCGCGGGTTTGCTCCCAATCCTCCTGGAGTCGGTCCGAGACCTCGGGGGAGAGCGGCGTCACCCCTACAAGTCTGAGGTCGCCCGAGATCACGGAGAGCAGGCGCGGGAGCCCGCGCAGAATCGGTACGCGCGTGTTCCACTCCCGAGCAACGAAGTCGCGACGCCTGATCTGACCCAGTGCATCGACCTCGCGTTTGTTCCCGCGCAGCAAGACCGTCTCGAGCCATCCGCGCTCGCGATTCGGCAGTGCGGCCAACGCAGCGATCGGCCACAGCGGGAGCGACAGGATCAAGCCCAGGGTTCCGAGCACGCGGTGGACGGGGTCGGCGATCCCGCCGCTCAGCGTGGCCTGCTCGAGATCGGCTAAGAGACAGGCATCCGTCACCTGAAGGACGGCACCCGAGTCCACCCGAATCATGGTGTTGGCACTGACGATCGCATTGGTGATCTCCACCAGCTCGCCGACATAGGTGTGCGGCAGGATGACGCTGGAGTTGATGGTCGCGCGCCGGTCAACGATGACATCGTCGCTGATCACGACCTCGCCCGTCAGCTCGGCATCGGGTGCGATCCGACAGCGGGCACCGACCAGGCAGACGCCTTGTTTCAGCGAGCGCGGCGAGACGCGCGATCCGCGCCCCAGGGTCAAGCCCAACGCGGCTTGTCGTCCGGGCAGGATGAGACCGGGCAAGCGTTTCGCGACCGCATCCAGGTTGACCCGGTGATACTCGGCGAGACTCTGCACGGTGCGCACCTGCTCCGCCGCGACGGGGATCCAGGCGGTTTGCGGGGCGGCCCCCTCCCGACCGGTCGGTGGCCAGGCCAAGGGGGTCAGGTCGAGCGAACCGGCGCGATGGATCCCGCAGGCCGCGGATACGCCGTCGGCATCGGCCCAGACGCAATCGCCGGGAGTCGTTTCGGCTGCGGAGATCCAGGCGGCGACATCGAAGCCGTGGATCAGGTCCCCGCGCAGCGCGACGAGAGGTCCATCGATGCGCGTGCCGAGTCGCTCGACCACTGCGGTCGGATCCTCTTCGCCGCGAGTCAGGGTGTAGGTCAGGCGCAGGCCCCAGCGTGTTCCGTCGCCGATGCCCCGCTGAATCTCGTCGGCAAAGGGCGAGACCACGACCAGAATCCGGCGGATACCCGCCTTGGCAAGCGACTCCAAGGCGTGCTCGATCATCGGCTTGCCGGCGACCGGCAAGAGCGCGATGCTGGTGCGGTCGGTCAACGGTGCGAGCTCGGCGCCGAGACGGTCGGCAAAGAGGATGGCCTGGTCCATATCGATCACCCAAGAGAAAGAATTCGAGAGGCTCTGAAAGGCGTCCGCTGCGACGATCGTCGACCTTGTCGACGTCGTGCCGGCGCGAGACGGGTACGTGTCATGTCCGAGACTGTATTAAACCGCGCCCGACGCGATATGCGTCGTATGTTGGATTGGATTGGTCGCGCCGGCTCCGACAATTTTCGGAGCCGGCGCGATTTAAAATATTAAAAAATCTATCATTTTAAAGCGCGTCTCCGCTAAGGGCCGTGCATGCACCAAACGTCGAACTCACTCGAAAGTCAGCATCTCGCTCTGGACGCGGTTTAGTAGGCACCCCGCCCGAACAACACGGCAGGCACCGTCTGCCAGAGAAGTTTCAGGTCGGTCAGCAGCGACTGGGACTCGATATAGCGGACATCCAGCTCGACCTGCTCGGGGAAGGGGATATCGGATCGCCCCGAGACCTGCCAAATGCAGGTGATGCCGGGCGTGACCTCCAGGCGCCGCCGATCGGAGAGCGAATATTCGTCGACCTCCGCCGGGACCGGCGGTCGCGGGCCGACCAGCGACATGTCCCCCTTGATCACGTTCCACAACTGCGGCAGCTCGTCGATCGATGCCTTGCGGATGAACCGGCCGATGCGGGTAATGCGCGGGTCGCGCTGCATCTTGAAGGTGACCCCGCCGGACATCTCGTTCTCGGCCAGCAGCTCGACCTTGCGCGCCTCCGCGTCCATGTACATGGAGCGGAACTTGTACATGGTGAAGATCTGACCCCAGCGCCCGACGCGTGTCTGCTTAAAAAGCGCAGGCCCTGGTGATTCGAGCCGGATTGCCAGCACCAGCAGTCCGAAGATCGGCAACAGCAGGATGAACAAGGGGCCTGCGAGCATGATATCCAGTGCGCGCTTGAGCAGATAGGCCGAGCGTACGACCGCCACCCACGCGAACCGCTTCGCGCCGATGCGCAGTCGAATCAGCCAGGCCGACTGACCCGCGCGGCTGTAGCGGCGCAGCAGCAGCTCTTCCATCGAGGTTTGGCTCGGTCGTTCGTCGCTGCTCGTCATGATGTCTCCCCGCCTCGCGCCTGTCGCCAGACGCGGTAAAGGAACAAGGGGTTGCCGATTACATAGCGTCGCCACATTCGGCCCGGCTCCTGAATCAGCCGCCAGGTCCATTCGAGCCCGATCTCGCGCATCCACACCGGCGCCCGGGAGATGCGGCCCGAGTAGAAGTCGAAGAGACCGCCGACACCCATGCGCACCGGCGGCCTCAAGCGCGCATGGTTGCGCGCGAGCCACGTCTCCTGACGCGGCACCCCGAAGGCGACCAGCAGGATCGCGGCGCCCGAGGCGTTGATCCTGTCGATGACGGCGTCCTCCTCGGCCGGGTCGAAATAGCCGTCTTGAACACCGTCGATGCGCAGACCCGGAAACTGTGCCTGCATGTTGGCCGCGACCGCTTCGGCGATCCCCGGGCGCGCGCCGAGCAGGAACAGCCCGAGCCCGGTTCGAGCGGCCCGCTCGCACAGCTGCGGGAAGAGGTCGGTGCCGTTGACGTTGGCTTGCAGGGCGACCCCGAGCATCCGACAGCCGATATGGATTCCGATCCCGTCGGGCAGCACGCGCGCGGCACCCAGAAGGATCCGGCGGTACTCGGCATCGATATAGGCGATGTTGAGGCAATCCGGGTTGACGAAGGCCAGCAACGCGGGATCCCCGCCGACGGCATGAGCCGCGATCCAGTCCACCGCCTCGGGCATGGTGGTGTTGACGATCGGGACACCGAAGAACTCGAGGATGGGCGGCGTAGGTGCCTCGCCTCCGCCGAGAACCTCTCCGATCAAGGAGCGCACCACTAGGCCGGCATCGCCTCGCGCGCTCTGCCCGTAGGCATAATCACGGTCGATCTGTGCCTCCGGCGCATAGGCCACGCCGGTGCGACTTTTGAGTCGATAGGGCGAGAAGACACCGGGTCTGACCGTGAAGCGCACGGCCGCATCGACATCGACCTGCGCCGTCTCGCGCGCGCTTAAGGGACGTGGTCCGGCGACGGCCAAGTCCCCGCGCAAGATATTGAGCAGCACCGCGAGACCGCGCCCCGGCGCCGGGCCGGCGAAGTAAAGCCGCTCGAAGGGTGCGCGGAAGCGACCGACCAAAGGCTCGCGATCGAAGATCCGCCCCGTGCTTGCCTGGGCCACCGCGCCGCGCAACAACAGCAACGGAGCGAGAATCGCCATGAGCACCAGCGCGAGCATCAGGTCGAGTACCCGCGAGAGGACAACCCCGAGGACGGTGAGCGGCGGCAAGAGACTCCGCAGCCAGAGTGCGCGCCACGGTCGCTGCCGGCGGCCGAGCGGACCGGGGATTTCCAGGTCGGACTTGCGTTTCATGATGCAGACGCCCCGACATCGGCGTGTGAGTCGTTTCCGGACGAGATCGCCGCACCGGCCGCGGCGTGGGTCGATGTCGCCTTGCCTCTGGAAATGATCCGGGCCGGAACCCCGACCGCGAGACAGCCGTCGGGGACGTCATGAATCACCACGGCGTTGGCCCCGATGGCGACATCGTTGCCGATGCGGATCGGGCCGAGCACCTTGGCGCCGGCCCCGATGTCGACCCGGTCGCCGATCACCGGTGCCCCGCGCACCCCGCGATGACGCAGGCCGACCGTCACCCCGTTGCGCACCACGCAATCGTCACCGAAGACGGCATCCCCGCTGATGATGAGGCCGCCGAAATGCTCGATCAGGAAGCGCCGGCCGAGCCGCACCTCGCAGGGCAGGTCGATCCCGGTCATGATCTGCGAGAGCACCTTGAGGAGCTTGTAGAGGAACGAGAACGGCCAGCGCAGAACGCGGTTCTCGATCCCGTAGCGCCAACGCCCGAAGCGATAGACGAGCATCACCCAGAGCCCTTGGCGCGCCCAGTCGCGTTCGTACGTGTGCCAGTCTTCACGGATGTTGTCGAACATGGCGTGCTCCAGACTCGATGCTTACCAGGGTCTCGGCGGCGAGTGACGACCACCCGCAGTCTCGCGCCAGGCCCGATCGAGCAGGGCGACGATCGCCAGCGACTCGGCGCGCTTGGCTTCGCGCTGCGGGTCGCCGCCGCGGTTGCGCCAGGCGCGCACCCGGTGCCAGCCGGCCTCCAGTTGACGCACCGCCCAAGCCCCGAGCCAGCCATGGTGCTTGCGATAGTAGAGCAGGCCGCTGCGCATCCGCCAGAGCGTGAGCTGCGCGCCCTTGCCGGCCGCGCTCATGTCCAGGTCGCCATGGGTGCGCGAGGACTCGCCGCCGATATGGACCACCACCACATCCGGCCAAAAGCGAATCCGCAGGCCCGCCGCACGGATCCGGCGGCACAGATCGACCTCCTCGTAGTAGAGAAAGAACGCCTCGTCGAAATCGCCGATGCGGGCCAGCAGGTCGCGGCGGACGATCGAGAAGGCACCGGGGACCCAGTCGACGTCTGCCGGTTCCATCGGGTCTGCCCAGGTGCGGTCGAATCGCCCGAAGAAGCGGCTGCGCGGGAAGCGTGCCGCCAGCCCGGAGAGGGTCAGGAGCTCGATGAGCAAGGACGGAAACATCCGGGCCGAGGGCTGCCATTCGCCGTCTCGCCCGATCAGTCGCGCCCCGCCCAGACCGATCCCGGGGTCCGCATCCATGTAGCGCACCGCGCGCTCCAGCGCGCCCGGTTCGAGGAAGGCGTCCGAGTTGAGCAGGACCAGATAACGCCCGCGGGCCGATTTGAACCCGAGGTTGTTGGCCGCCGCGAAGCCGAGATTGGTCGCGCTGCGGATCAGGGTCGCCTGCGGGAAACGCTCGGCGATCCGGTCGGCCGAGCCGTCGCGCGAGGCGTTGTCGACCACGATGATCTCATAGCTGACTGCGCCGGCCTCGGCGATCAGGGTCTCGATGCATTCCACGAGCAGGTCGCGCGTATTGAAAGAGACGATGACGACCGAGACATCGGGTACGCTTGAATCGGACATCGGCATGGCTCCCCCTTAATCCTTCTGCTCGGTTTCGTTGCGCTCGGTTCGTACCCAAGCGGCATCGGTTCGGGAGGCCCGTCCGATGGCGCGCAGGATGGTGAGCTTCCAAAGGATGTAGAAGGGTGCGCTCGCCAAGGCGAGCAGATCGCGCCAACCGCCGCCCCCGATGCGAATCGCCGCCAAGACATGCACGGCGACCAAGGCGAGGCCCAAAAGCGCATAGGTCCTGGTGGGGCCAAAGGGCGGCAGCAAGGCCGCAAGCAGCAACAACACATGAAAGGCCAACGGCAGCAACAGCAGCTCGAGCAACGGCTCGATCAGACGACGCTCGCCGGAGAGGACGCGGCGCAGCAGGATCGGGGTCCAGTCGAGAATCATCCTGAAGCGACCGCCCTCCCAGCGCGCGCGCTGGCCGGCACCGGCCTCTCGAGTGTAGGGCGCATCCGACCAAACCCCCGTGTTCGCGGCAAAGACCACGCGCCGACCGGCGGCGACCAAGCGCAAATGGTACTCCATGTCCTCAACGACGCTGGTCGCCTCGTAAGGCTCTTTCAGCAGGGTCTCGCGGGTCAGCCCGAAGCCGTTCCCGAGTAAGCCGACAGAGAGTCTCCAGCGCTCGCGCCCGCGCAGGCGAAGCACGTTGAACGCCATCCATGCAATGCCGCGGAGGCGCGCGCGCAGGCTATGCTCCGGATTGTCGAGCCGATAGCAGCATTGGATCGCTGCGGCACCGCGGCGCATCAGTCGTCGCAGCTCGGTGACCAGATTCAGCTCGACCCGCGTATCGGCATCGACCACGATAAAGCCATCGAAGGGTTCCTTCAGCAAGCTGCGGAAGGCGAAGTCGAGCGCATAGCCTTTGCCTCTGCGCTGCGGGTCCCGGCGCTCCAACACACGCGCCCCGGCCGAGCGCGCGAGCTCGGCGGTCGCGTCGGTGCAGTTGTCGGCGATGACGACGACCTCGAAACCCGCATCGCCCGGGTCGCAGGCACGCAACGAGGCGACGGTCTGCGCTATCCCCTCGGCCTCGTCATGGGCCGGGACCAGGACGGCGATCCGTTCGATCGGCACTGTGCGGTCCGCTTCGTCTTCGCGCCGCGGCGGGAGGATTCCGCCGAGCGTCAGCAGCAGCAGCTCGATGGTGCCGGGCAGGCTCGGCAGGGCAAGCAGGATGCCGAGCAGCATCCAGGGCCAGACAAGCGCGTCGTGCGTCATGGCAGCACCTCCGCCGGTCCCAGGACGACCAGGCTGTAAGCCGGAACGGTGACCCGAATCCGCGTTTTGCCGAGCGACCGAACGGCGAGGGGTTGCGGTCGAACCTCGTCCACGGTCTCGTTGCCTTTGAACGGCTCGGAGGCATCGAGGACGTACCCGCCCGTCGGTCTCGGGCTTTGCGTGTCCGGGAAGCGCAGCGTCAGGCGTCGGGGCTCGGGGGCATCCGAGACGATGGCGACCGACCAGCCCTGCGCGCCTCGGAAGGTGGCGACGTGCAATCCGGTATCCTCCTCGGTCATGGATGCACGGTGGAGATCGCCGCCGATGACCTGATTGAGCAAGGCGATCGCCCATCCGGTCGGGCGCAGTCGATCGCTGCGGGTCAGGTCGCGCGTGACGCCGAACAGCGGGACCAGACCCGCGTTGCCCTCGAGCCGCGTGTCGAAGCCGGCGAGCGTATAGACGCACTGGCGCCGCGCGCCAAGGGCCATCGCCTCGAGCAACCGCTTGGCCAAGGCGGGTCCGGAGGCGGCGCCCGTGACGATCGCGGCGCGGTCGTCTGCGGCGATGTCGCCCCGGGTCGTATGCAGATTGACCTCGTAGACGGCCAACTCCTGCTCGGCGGGTTGCCGTCCGGTGATCTCCTCCAGGCGTCCGCCGTCGTCCTCGAACAGCAGCTCGAGCGCCCGATCCCCATCGACCGCATCCAGGCGCGAGAGCATATAGGGGGCGACGGCGAGGATGTCGGCCTTCGTGCTGGCCGCGGCGACCTTGCCCGCCGCGTAGGGGTTGGCGTGTTGGGCGTTGACGACGCGGCGCAGTGCAGGATGGTTGCCGGCGCCGTCTTCGAGTGCCGTGAAGAGTCGGTCGGCTGCGGCGCCATGGTGAGCCGGGTCTTGGATGCCGGCCGGGCGGAAGATGGAATTCCAGTTCTCGTTGCCGAATTCGACCAGGACCTCCGAGAACCCGTCGGTCTCGATGCGTTCGGCAAGCCACGCGCCGAGACGCCGTGCCTCGTCGGTCGTGAAGGTCGTGGGCATGACCAGCCAGGGGTTGGCCCCGACGCTGCGGCTGAGATCGAAGAACTCGGGCAGACTATAGCTGAACTCTGCACCGTTGCCGGGTCGATACCGGCTTGCACGCCGGGCATGTGGCACGGCCAGGCGGTTGTCGAGCGTGTCGCCGAGCTGGTTCTGCCAGTCGCGCAGATAGCCGGGGCGCAGCTGCTGCAGGGCGGCGATGACCTCGGGCCGGAAGGCGTTCACGCCCGGGATTGCGGGGCCGCCGGATTCCGTGGCCGTTTCGTCTTCTGTCGCGATCGGGCCAAGCCAGACGTCGTCGAGATGCACCTGTCCCGGGCCGGTGACCTCGATGGCGAGCTCAAGCGCGCCGATCGGTCCTGCGTCGACGGCGTCGAAGGTGTGCTCGATGCGCTGCCAGCCCGGCTCCGGGCGCAGTGTTACGTCGAGAAAAGCTCCCGAGCCGTGACGCCGAAAGAAGATGCGCACGCGCGGCGGATCGCCGGTCTCGGCGTGGATCCAGAGCGAGAACAACCAGGGCCCCTCGACCGGCAAGAGCTTACCGGCACGCGTGCCGATGGTGTCGAGATGGCTGGCGAGGCGCAAGGTCGCGCCGGACAAGGGCGTGAGCGCCAAAGAGCGCCGGCCGGGGCTATCCGGGGCGATCCGTGCGGGATCAACTTGCACCTGTCCGTTGGTGCTGTCGGGCAGCCACCAGTGGGACGGCGGAAGATCGTCGCGAATGCGGGTCAAGGCAACGATATCTCCGGGGGCGAGGCGATCGTCGAGCCCGTCGGTAATCAGCTCGGGCAGCGCGCGGCTGCCCACGGCGCGTGAGTCGACGAGGGTTCCGCTTGCACCCGCCGCGGCACCGGTCAGGATCTCGTAAGTGGCGCCGGACCAGAAGCCGTCTTCGCGTGCGAGCCAGGTCTGATCGTCGCTGAACCTGTCTTGATCGGCATACGCGACCCGGACCAAAGCGCGGTCGATGATGCCCTCGAAGCCTGGATTCCGGAGGATGTTGCGCGGGAGCTGCTCCGCGCCCCAGTAGGTCGAATGACCGAGATTCATCCCGATGCGCTCGACATCCGGGACCAGCGGTACGGCCTCGACGATGGCCTCGACCGAGACAGGTGCGGCGAGGATCCGCAGATCGGTCGGTCTCTCGAGCACGGAGTCGCTCCGTGCGGCACCGGTTCCTGCGATCAGTGCGGCAAGTGCGGCGGCGCCGAGCAATCGGAGATCTGTCATGGCCTCGCTCCCAGGCGGCGCTGCAAGATGTCCGCCAAGCGTCGGGTGTTGGTCTCGAGGTCATATTTTTCGATGACCCGCCGCCGTCCGGCCTCGCCGAGCTGGCGGCGACGCTGCGGATCCGCGATCAGATCCGCGATCGCCTCGCCTAGCGCGGCCTCGTCCGAGGGTGCGACCAGCACGCCGTCGACCCCGTCGCGGATCAGCTCGGGATGCCCCGTAATGAAGGTGGTCACGCAGGGGATCTCCATCGCCATTGCCTCCATCAGGACGACCGGGATGCCTTCGGCGAAGCTCGCGAGCGCAAAACAGTCCGCCTCGGCATAAATGGCACGGATGCGGTCCTGGTTGACGACGCCTTCGAAGACGACGCGCTCTGCGAGCCCGAGCCGGCGCACCTGCTCCTCGAGGGACGCACGGTCGGGACCGCCGCCGACCAGGCGCAGGCACACGTCATGACCCTTGCGCACCAACGCCGCGACCGCATCGACGAGGATGTGCTGCCCTTTGGCCGGCACAAGACGCCCGACGCACAGGATCTGAAAGGGCGACGGGTGCTCGCGAAAGGGCCGCGGGCTGAAGGCGCTTGGATCGACCCCGAGCGGGGCGATCTCGAGCTTGGACCAGTGCGCGGGCGTCGAGAGCTTCATGAGCTGGCTCCGACAGTAATAGCCGATGCAGCAGATGAAGGCGGCACCCTCGATCTTTTCGGTCAAGCGATAGCCGGGGGCGTCATAGAACTCGTCCGGACCGTGGACCGACATCGAGAATCCGATCGGGAAGATGCGTGCGGCGATCAGCCCCACGGTGGCGGCCGGGGTCGCGAAATGGACATGGAGATGGCCCAGGGCGCGTCCGGTCAGCCAGTGGCCGATCATGACGGCCTCCACGAAGTAGAAGAGGCTGTAGACCCATCGCTTGATGTCCGTGCCCCCGAGCCGGAGGGCAAAGAGCAGGCCCTTGGCATAGTCGCCGGGACGCGCGCGCAGGGTGGCCCAATGCGCGCGCAGCGCCCCGCGCAGGCCGTCCGCCTTGACGAAATAGGTCGTCGCCGCCTCCTCGCGCTCTTCCTCGGCCAAGGACTCGGCGGGTCGATCCGGACTGTTGATCGAGGCGACGTCGATGCGGATGCCGAGCTCGCGCAGACGGCGCACCTCGCGCAGGATAAAGGTGTGCGAGGCCGCCGGGTATTGGCTGACCAGATAGGCAAGCGCCAAAGGTGTGCGAGCATTGTCGTTCATGCGTGTTGCGTCCTTGGCGATTGGAGATTGCAGAGGTCAGCCGCGGCTCACGAGCCGATGTTTGTTCGGCGCCGGTTGCGGGCCGTGACCGGGTCGGCGAGCAGATCCCGATACAGCTCGATGGTCGAGTCCACCTTCGCGTCCCAGGCGTAGCGTTCTTCGGCCCGGCGGCGTCCTGCCTCCCCACGCTCTCGCCAGATCTCGGGGTTGCGGACCAGGTCGCGCAGCGCGGCAACGAGCCCCTCGACGACGGCCTCGGGTCCTGTCGGCGGCAGGGCCAAACCGACCGTCGGGTCGATGATCTCCGCCGGTCCACCGAAGTCCACGGCGATCACCGGACGGGCGCAGGCCATGGCCTCCAAGAGCACGGCACCGCCTGATTCGCGTACCGAGGGCAGACAGAAGACGTGTGCCGCGCGGATCTCCGCCGCCACCTCGGGAGGCGGGAGGTTGCCGGTGAAACGGACCTGCTCGTCAAGCCCGAGCCGGGCGGCTTGCTCGTGCAACTCACCCGACAAGGGCCCGTCCCCGACGATGCAGAGTCGGATCGGCATTTCCGGGACGAGTCGGGCAACCGCGTCGAGCAACATCCCGACTCCTTTGAAGGGCACGAGGCGTCCAACAAAGACCAACCGCAGCGGCTCGCCCGCCACACCCGGCGCGGTCGGCCAGGGTGCGGCCGGAAAGGTGTCGAGCTCTACCCCGTTCTCCAGCACGGGTAAGCAGAGGCGATGATAGCGCCGCGGGATGCCGGCGACTGTGGCGCGTGTCGCAGTCAAGATGGCCGTCGCATGGCGCGTCCCGCCCGCCAACGCATCCACGACACGCCCGAGATGGCGCACCGGGTAGAGCCAGGCCGAGTCCGCACGGAGGATGTCGCGAAACCCCGGCGGCAGACCCAGGTTGCCGTTCCAGGGTCCAAGCACGACCGGAAGGCCCAAGCGGTGCAGGCGGGTGGCCGCGAGCGGCGAGACCGGGGTCGGGGCATGCGCGATGTCCCACGGCATTCCGCCCCGAGACTCTGCCCGGGCGATGCGCAATGCCTCGCGGTCGTAGACATAGAAATCCAGCGAGGAGACCAGGAAAACGGCATGCTCGCTTTTGGGGAAGATCCGCGAGGCGACCCGATACAGCGGGCCGGCAAACCACTCGGTATCGACATAGAGGATGCGGCTTTCGCCGACCGGCCCGCCGGCCTCGTCGATTGCGGGACGGTTGCGGACATGGGTGAGCAAGGTCGTCGGCAGCCTGCGGGCGAGACGGCTGTACCAGTGCCAGCCGATCTGGGAGACCGAGCCCATTCCCGGGCCACATTGATAGGCGGACAGGAGCAAACGAGGCCCTCGTGCTTTGGTCATGCCTGTCCGCCCTCCAGCCGTTGTCGTCGTTTCCGAGCTTCCGTCGAATGAGTGTAGATCCATGCGATGCGGGGCTCCAGTCCTATCGACGGGATCGGACCCGGGGTCGACTTCGGCGATCTCGGCGAGATCGTCCGGATTCGTGTGCTCGACGGAGGGACCGGAGCGGCCGATCTTGCGGGTGCGCTCGTCGGCCGTTCCCCGAGAGCATGGACGATAGTCCCCTGCGAGCCTGCGACATGGGTCACCTTTTGACAGGCAGCGACCCGGCGTGTCTCCGGCTGGCGGTGACCTCGGTCCCGACACGAACGGTCGGTTCGGCGCCCGGTTCCGACAAGGAGTCAGGCGGTTTGTAGCTCCGGCGGACGCTCGACCGGGTCGATTGGCCGGATCATCACAGGTTGCATGGTCCGGTCTTTGCCTGCAAGGTCCGGTGACATGGATGCATAGGGGCTCGCCGTCTCGATGCCTCGGCTGACCTGTGTCGTTTCCGAAGTGGGCCGCGGCTCGGGTGCTCGAGGCGGGATCAAAACAGATTTTCAAGGGAGCAGGTGTTCAGATGAATCGCCGAATGAATTACGCCCAGAAGGGCTTCAACCTCATCGAGGTTATGATCGTCGTGGCCGTGATCGGGCTCCTTGCAGCCGTTGCCGTTCCTGCGTTTCAGGACTACAGCATTCGCTCCAAGGTGAGCGAGGCGCTGGGGATGGCGTCATCACTCAAGAGCACCGTGGTCGAACAGGCGGCAAACGGCGGTCTCGCGAACGTGAAGACAGGTATCGTCGGCGATTCGGCTTCGTTCAGTCGCTATGTCAGGGCGCTCGCGATCGAGGATGCCGGGGTGATCTCGGTGACGACTCAGAACACCGGTGCGAGGGTTGATCCGGAGCTGCGATTGGTTCCGAGCGAGAACGGCGGCGGGATCGTCTGGAGCTGTCTGAAGACGTCGGCAACGCTCGCGAGTCAGGTTCCGCCGATTTGTCGCGACGACGTCGCCGGGGGCTACAGGACGTCCACCGATCCGAAGGACATCGAAGACACTGTCGCCGAGCTGATGAGGGCGTTTAAGGAATTTACGAAAAAATGGTTGGCGGATGGGGGGGTGTTCAAGCCGGATAATGTGGGTAACGCCTCTTTCTCCTGGAGCAATAATACCCCGTTCATGGACGCGTTTTTTGAGTTCGCAGGCATCACGGACTTCAATCGCAGCGGATACGCTCCGATCTCGGACTTCAAGGTCTTCTACAAACGCGACGCAAACGGAAAAATCACATCCGAGGTGTCCGGCGTTTATCTGCAGATCGGCGGTACACGACATGTTCTCTTCTCGAATGGTGATACGGCCTCCGGTAAGCATTACGGCGATTTCCTCGCCGGCGACCCGAAACAGCTCACGCCGCCTTGACGCTTAGAGCGAATGCGCTTGCCGGGACTTCGAAGCATACGGACACGCGGTCAGGTCAGCCCGTCGAGGTAAGGCGCGACACGGGCGTGAATCGGCAGCAGGAGCCCGCCGCCGGAGGTCGGGTCATCGTGTACCGGCGGTCGAATGCCGTCGAGCTCTTCCCAGCGTCGAGCGAGATAGCTGAACCACAACGCAGGGGCCTCGCCGGTCGGAATATGCATGCGTACCAGATAGTTGCCGAGACAGCGGCGTGCCAGCGCCTTCGGGGCGCGAGCCGAGCAGAGCAGGTAGGCGAGGTCGCCGAGCGGGATGCCCTCGAAGGTCGAGGAACCCCAATCGAGCACTCGGAAATCCGAGCCGTCCGCGTTCGTCAGACGGGTGTTGTAGATGCCGAGATCCCCGTGCTCCAGGATCATCGGTAGAGAGGGTGCGAGGCGTTCGAGGTCTTCCAGGGCGGCCGCGGCCTGATGCTGGGTCTTACGGGGCAAGATCCGGCGTGCGACGAGCCGCTGCAACGGTGCGACGTGACGGGCCGCGATGTCCGTCCGGTCGGGTTGTCGACGGGTCGCGAGCCCCAGCGCCGCCAGCCAGTCGGCCATCGCCAGACAGAATCGCTTGCGGCTCTGCAGGCGCCAGCGGATCCCGAAGAAGGGATGAGTGGGCTCGAAGTCATAGGCCAGCGCCCATCGTCCCGCCACCACGGCGGAGTCGGTCGGTCGGATGATCCGGGCCGCCGCGGTCGGGCCCAATGCCTGCTCGATCCGATCCAATTGCTCGGCCTCGGCGCGCAGGTGTTGCCCGCCGGGAAAGCGCGCTGCCTTGATCAGGCGCTGCGGCTGTCCGTGCGCGTCGAGACTGAAGGCCAGAACGGGATTGCCCGGTCCAAGTCGACCGGATGCCAGCAGCCAATGATCTGCAGGTGTCTCGCGGATGGCGTCGGTGCCCATCGAGGCGAGTGCGCCGCGCAGTGTGCCCAGCAGCGTGGGATGAGGCTCGGCACCTTCGCGTCGATAGAGCGCGATCCCTTGCTCGGGCAGACGCCGCGCGGCCGCGCCGGCTGAGAATCGTGCGAGCAGACCCGTGAGCGACCGCGACGGATAGAGCCGAAGATCGCGTGCGGCGGCCCGAAAGCCGGCTGGGTGGTCGGGGATCAGTACCCGGAAGGCGGGCCAATCCGGATAGGCCCGCCAGCGGCCGATCGGGGTGAGTCCGGAAGACGTCGAATCGACCTCCCGGCCAAGGAACCGACATAGAACGCCGCCCGCTCTGAGATGGCGCCCGGCCGAGACGTCTTCGGAGAAGACCAGGTCGTATTCGCCCTCGGGGGCGCCGATTCGGCGAACCCGCTCGGGCGCCGCGAGAGCGGCCATCGCCGCCAATGTCGTCTCGTGCAATCGGTCCTGCGGCGGCTCGACGACCAGATCGATCGTGCCGAGCTCGCCCGCGAGATGCGGGAGAAAGGCGGGCTGATGCGTGCCGATCACCAGCGTGCGGACATCGGGTCCGATCGGAAGCAGGAGTTTGAAGTCCGCGAGACGATAGTCATCGGCGTGCGCCGACGCCCCGAAATCAGTGCCCATTCGGATGCTCTCTCTTGCGTAGGAACCGTGCGCCGCCTAGGCGTCCGGTCAAGCCTCGAACCTTGACGGCAACAAAGTCTTTTTCGCCTGCATCGAACTGGAAGAACCACAGGATCGCGGCCTGCAAAGCGCAGTAGACGATTCCCGCGACCAGCACCAGGACGATGCTGCCCCAACGATCGTCGCCGACCGACTCGACCCAGGGGCGAGCCAGCAGATAGAGCCCGAATCCGGTCAGGTAGGGCCAGAGACCGGGCAGCAGGGCGCCGCGAACAAAGCGCCCCTGCCCCAGTTCGAGGAAGCGATTGGTGTAGACCATATAGATCAGCGCGCTCAGGATCATGGCCAGGGCGACCGCCAGCGTGATCACCACCACATCGATACCAAAGATCAGGAATCCTGCGCCGACCAGGATGACCACCAGGGCAAGTTGGGACAGCGGGTAGATGAGCTCGCGTGCGGGGATCCCCATGCCGCGGTAGATGTTCGAAGCCGGTCCGGTCAGGATGTTGAGCTGGAAGGGCAATGTGAAACAGGCCAGGATCAGCGGCGCCAAGGCAAATTCCGGATTCGGCCCCAGCCAGGCGACCATCAGGGGCGCTGCGAAGGCGGCCATGAAGCCCATCATGAAGCCGGTCACCAGATTGATGTACCGCGCGCCTTTGAAATAGAGCTCGAGGAGCTCGCCGCGGCGCTCCTGCGAGTGCATATAGGAGGTTGCCGGCAGGAAGACGGCGTTCATGGAGCCCGGGATCGAGGTCGCCATCACCGGGAATTTCTGTGCGACGTCGAAGAGGCCGGTCGCCTGTACATTGATGAAGAGTCCGGCGATCAGCTTCTCGATCGAGCGCAGGAACATCCCGAGAAAGCCGGAGAGTTGGACAATGCCGCCATAGCGGTAGAAGAGCGCGAGATCGGCCCGATTGAAACGCCGCAGCGAGATCGTCAGCCCCGGGATATTGCGGAAGCAGAGCCAGACATTGACGCTGATCGACACCAGATAGCGGATCGCGAAGGCATAGAGCAGGCTATAGACCCCGAGTCCGGCGACCAGGAAGACCACGACCAGCAGGGTCTCGAGCAGGAAGGTCCCGACCCAGACCTGGTTTTGCTGCACGATGCGTTGCAGGCCCGTCAGGACATACGCGAAGGCGCCCCAGCTCAGCTCGAGTGCGAAGATTGCCGCGCTGCCGAAGATGAGCACGAATGCCGTGGTTCGTAGATCGGGCGAGACCGAGAGCGCGTCGATCAGGGTCGGCAGCCCGATCCAAAGAAGCGCGAGCGCAACCAGGCTGATCAAGCTCACCACCGTCAAGCCGGTCGACAAGAGATCGCCGATCCGATGCTCTTCGCCTTTGGCGTGATACTGGGCGACGTAGCGGATGTAGACGTTGGAGACCCCGAAGGCGCTCATCCCCAAGTAGCCGATGAGGATGAAGGAAATCGCCCAAATGCCGTATTCCTCCAGACTGATATAGGCCAGGACGATCGGCGGGATGAAGAAGCGGGTGACCAGATAGAGGAGCTTGGCGCCGACCGAGCTGAAGATGTTGCGGCTGACCAGGCGGTTCATGCCGCCGGCGTCGAGTCGAGCGCCTTGCCCCTGGACAGAGGACTTGGCCTCGGGTGTAACCTTGTCCGTCATGGCTGTCGGTCCTCTGTCCTGCTGCTTCGTTGATCCGGCTCGGTCGCGCCGAGTCCATGTCCCGGTGTCCGTCGCCCGAGATCCGTCATCTGCGTGAGTCGATTCGGACGCGACTCTGCCTGCGAACCTAAGAATACATGATGCCGTCGGGGTTGATCGGTGTTCACGTCATGACGCGACGGAACCGGTGGGTCGGTGCCGGCTCCGAGGGTGCGACGGCCTCCGTGCCGATCCCCTCGACACCGGAGTCCATATAGGCAATACCCCAGCCGGTGATCATGAAGAGCAGCGGAACGGCTTGCAGGCCGAGATAGACGGTGGCGATCGAGAAGCCGACCGCGAGATAGAGACTCGCCAGCGTAAAGGCCAGCGAGCTGCCGCGCGGCTCGGCGAGGGGTTGGCGCATCCCGTGCGCGGTCAGGCGGACCAACATGACGAGGATGATCGCGAGCAAGCAGACCAGGGCGATGAGCCCGTGCATCAAGAGCAGCAGCAGATAATAGTTGTCGATCGAGGGCATGCCCGGGACCTTGGGCCACGCCGTCAGCCCCCAGCCCAACCAGATCCGTTCGGCGGCGATCTCGGAATATTCGGTCAAGAGCTCCCACCGGTAGGCGGCCGATTCCTGGGCCACGGTTTCCGCTCCCTCGCGCCCGACCGAGACGTAGTCGAGGAACCAGATCACGCCGGGGATGCCGACGAAGAGGATGAGCGCAACGACGGCACCGATCGCGGCGACCCGTTGGCGCGAGCGCCCGATCATCACCAACATCGCCGCCAAGATGGCCCCCATCCAGGGGCCGCGTACCATCGTCATGATGACCCCCGCAAGCAGTCCGAGGGTGATGAGGCGCCCCTGACTGATCGGCAGCCAGGGGGCGAAGCGCGGTTTGGGCTCCCATGCGCCGCTCCATTCGAGCCAGCGCTGGATGCGGTAGCCGATCACCATGACGATACCGGCCAGAATGGCATGCCCGTAAGGTCCTGCGACACGCGCGAAACCCCAGCGGAAGGTCGTGACCCAGCGCGCCTGACCGGGAAAGAACGGGTCCAGGATCATGCGCCAGGGCGTGGTGCCGAAACGGAACTCGTAGACGGAGACCGCCGAGATGATGAAGAGACAGATCACGATGGTCTTGGCGAAGCGGACCCGATGTCCGGCGGGCTCGATCAGGCTCTTGGCAAAGATGTAGGGCAGCACCACCCAGGTCAGCATGTTGAACATGAGGTTCTGGGCATCGCTGTAACCCGAGGCACGGTATTCCGAGATGCTCGCGGCGAGCGCGAAACCATAGACCAGCAGATCCATTGAATGAAAGCGGAACCCCGGCGTCCCGCGTGCGAAGAAAGCAACGGCGGTGCCGACGGCAGCGGCTTGACCGAAGGTCGGATCCGGCAGGCCGGGTGCGTTCCAGCGATAGTATTCGGGGAGCAGCATCATCGACGGCAGATAGACCGTCAGGAATGCCGCATGCGGTCCTCGGGTCAGTCCGATCCAGCCCGCCAGAAGGCCCGGGATGAGGGCGATGATCGCAAGCACGGGGCGGCGCGCTCAGAAAGAGGCGGCGGTCGTCTGGATCACGCCATCGCAGGCGCATCCGCTGCCGACCGAACGACACGGGCGGGAACGCCGACTGCGACCGCTCCGGCCGGGATGTCTCGGGTCACGACGGCGTTGGCCCCGATCACGGCTCCGTCGCCGATGGTCACGCCGGGCAGCAGGGTAACACCGCGCCCGATCCAGACCTGACGCCCGATCTCGATCGGACGGCTCTCGTGGCCGGACCAACGTAGCGCCGTATCCGTGCCGGTGCGATGGTTCGCGTCGCGAATGCTGGTGTATTCGCCGACCATGCTGCCGTCGCCGATGCGGATGCGTTCGAAGGCGACCAGATGGACCCCGCGCGAGAGGACCACCTCGTCGCCGATCTCGATCTCGCCCGCCCCTTGGGTTTCGAGATAGAGACCGGGGTAGAGATAGAGTTGGCGGCCCAAACGGATCTTGCCGGTTCCGTGGATCTCGGGGACTCCGAGTACGACGACCGAGGGATCGAGCGGCGCGGCGATCCGCTCCGCCAAGCGGGCATGGCTCCACAGGCGCACGAACGGATTAAACAGTCGTCGCCGCAGGCGTGCGATCGGGATCAGTGCGGCTACCGCGAAGCCTTTGATATCTTTGCTCATCGCTCGTCCTCAATCGCGCCGGGGTCGGTCGATTCTCGGCCTATTTGTACTCGATCAGGCGCCGTCGACGCCCGGCGCGTCGATCACGATAAAAACCCAGCTGCCCGAAGAGGATCGGAATCTGTTGCAGGTGCGAATGCACCCCGTACAGCAGGCGCGTCACCGGGCTCGGATCCTTCCACTCCACCCGGCGCGCGGTGCGCACGATCAGGGCTAGATAAAAAGCGATCGGCAGCAACAGCGGCCAGAGGCTTTCCAAGACGACGGCGGCGGCGATACCGCCCGGAATCGCCAAGATCAGAATGGCCGCGTGGATCCAGTTGCGCCGAGCCTCCGCGGACCACAGTGGATAGTCACTGTTGCGGAATCGCGCCGCGACCTCCGCGTAGGCATGGCCGGCCCGCTCGGCACGTCGCCAATACTGCTCCCAGCGGGTGATCGCCAGATCGTGCAGGGTCATGGGCTGGTCGATGTGCTCGATGCGGTAATTCAGCGTGCGCAGCCGTTGACAGAGCTCCGGCTCTTCGCCGGCGATCAGGCTTTCGTCGAAGCCGTTGACCTCCTCCAATGCGGCCCGGCGCATCAGTGCATCCCCGCCGCAAAACGCGCTCGGACCCGGCGGATAGATCCAGTCCAGATCCAGCACCCGGTTGTAGATCGACGCCTCCGGGTGCAGCTCGCGGCGGTGTCCCCAGACGACGGCGACGTTCGGATCCTTCAACAGGGGCAGTGCGCTCGCGACGAAATCGGGATCCAGGATGGTGTCGCCGTCCAGAAAGAGCACCACGGGTGCTTTTGCCGCGCGCCATCCGGCATTGCGACCGAGCGCGGCGGAGGGGCGTTGCGGATGCACCACGATGACCTGTGCCCCGAGCCCACGAGCCCGCTCGGCGCTGCCGTCCTTGGAGTCCGAGTCGACATAGATGATCTCGATCGTGCCGCGGACCCCGCGAATGGCCTGCACGGAACGCAGGCAGCGCACGAGCCGTGATCCCTCGTTGCGGCCGATGATGACGACCGATAGCGCAACGCTCGATCCATTCGGGTTCATGGCTCGACTCCATTGAAAAGCCGCCGATAGTCGGCGATGCGTGCTGCAGCGGAAAAGCGCGTCGCCAGTTGATGGTCGGCGCCTGCGACCAGGCGATTGAGCGTGTCGGCATCGGCCGTTTGAAACGTTGCGAGTCGACGAGCAAGGTCATCGGCGTCATCGGCGCGAAAGCGGTGGCCGCTCACCCCGTCCTCCACCAAGGATCCGGCCCCGCCGCTGTCCGGCACCAGCACAGGTATCCCTGCGGCCATCGCCTCCAGGATCGCAAGGCCGAAGGGTTCGACGGGGCAGAGGTGCAGCAAGAGATCGCTCCGGGCCAATTCGTCCGGCACCGCGTCGGAGAAGCCCGCGAAGGTCACCTGCGGATGGTTGGTCCGTGCTCGCTCGCGCAAGACATCCAGATCCCAACCCGTTCCGAGGATACGATAGTCGAGAGTCCTTGGCCCGGCATGGCGGTCGAGAGCGTCCAGCAAGAGATCGACCCGTTTGATGGGATCGACGCGGGAGACGATCAGTACATGCCGAATACCGGGGCTCTCGAACGGCAGGCGCCGGGGGCGCGAGGCGACATCGTCGGAGCCGAGAAAATTCTCGATGACGGTGATCCTGTCGGCGCGCACACCGTTGGCGACGAGCCGCTCGCGCACATAAGCGGAGACCGCAACGAAGCGAACCCCCGCGTGGTTGAGCATCTTCTTGCGCCCGTAGCTGTCGCGCTCGTCGGTGCCGCCGTGAACCATATGGATGTGCACGCCGCGACGCCGATAGATGGCGTTCAGGGCGGCAAAGAGGACCGAGTGGGTGACCGCTGTCGCGGCAAAGGAGACCTCGCGGTGAGTCGAGAGCTCCCGGCGCAACAGAAGGGCGAGGTCCCGCGGGTTCGCGAAGGCGATGCTTTGCACGCCGCGTCGCTGCGCTTCGGCAAGGACCGGACCCGGCGGTGCGCACAGCAGCGGATCGACACTTGCTCCAAGACCCTCCAGGGTTGCGAGGGCCATGCGCTCCGTGCCGTAGAGGTTGCCACTGTGCAAGACGTACAAGAGCCGCGGCGTCATCGCGTTCCCCTGGTCGGGATTTCGTTCGGGGTTGTTTGCGGCATTGCGTGCGATTCGAGCCCTGCATCGCTCGACTCCCGGTCATCCGTGACTCGGGCCGTTTCTCGATGCCGGTCGATCCGGATTCGACGTACACGGCAGTTCGGCGGCGCGATGCAATGGAATGGCGGCAATCCGCGCTCTGAATAGTAACAGAACGCGAACCCCGCGCCCTCGTCCGACGTTGCGTCGATACGAGCCGACAGCATCGGCAGGTGCCCCGCTTGAGTCCCGGTGACGATGGGGACCGCAGCGGTTAGGGCGGCTGTTTCCGAGTTGGATTTCAGTCCGACCCCGGCATCGGGTTCGATGCGTTCAGGCGGACCAGCACCCTACTCCCCCCACCCGAACAGCACAGTGACCTCGTCGCTTCCCGGGGCAATGCCCACGTTCGGATTGTCCGTGCGCAGGCGAATCGTCACGCCGCGATCACTCTGAATCCAAAGATCGTCGCTGCTGACATCCGTTTCCGAGGGGTCGGCAAGCGACGTGACGAAGATGTCTTCGAGATCCATCAGTTTCTTGAGCCCGCTGACCTCTCCGGTCACGCTCACGGTGACTCCGGCCGCTCCGCCGATGCCCAAGCCGTTGACCCTGACCTCGTAGGCATCGTCCATGTAGGTCAAGATGGCCCGCTCCAGTTTCGCGCCCGCCGCATCGGCGAGGCGGATCGGCTCGAATTCAAGCTGACCGACGGAGACCGGCGGTGCACCCAAGGCGCTTCCGGTGATCAGCAGGGCGAGTGCCGCCCCGGTCCATTGTTTTTTCGATGTGAACGTCATCATGGGTCGAATCTCCCGAGCGTCGGTGAGCAGCGTTATTCGGCGTAGGCGATCAAGTTCTCGCCGACGATGAGGTCAAGGGTATCCTGCCGGTCAGCGGTGCGCACGACGACCACCACGCTGTCGAGGTGAGCGGGCAGCTGCAATTCGCCGAAGAAGCGGCCTTGCGTGTCGGTGAAGGCATTCTGCAGCAGCCGCAGACCGTTGGCCCCCTTGCTGTAGATGCTGAGCAGCGCCGGGTTGCCGTCGTTGGTTGCCAGGGCGATGTCCACCTCGGTCCAGCGGCTGGTCTCGTACCGGAATTCGGTGCTGGGTTGAACCTCGTCGATGTCCGCGCGGACCGAGGTGCTGTAGGCGGCTCCGGCCAAGACCAGAATCGTGAGGCCGATGTGCACCAGCGAGATCGACAGGGGGCGGCGGATGGTCATGGTGGCAGTCCTGAGGGCAAGATGAAGAATCTGTGACTAGATATACATCTTCCGTGCCAAACGCCTAAAAAATTGTAACGACTTGTTTTGTTTGCTTCTTTTTCCTGCCGCGGTCATCTGTTGGCAGCGGTTGCAGGGGGGGAGCTGCCAGATTCGCAGCTCGGTGGGTTTTGACCCTGCCGGTATGGCAGTCCCTGCCGATGCGGTCCCGTTCGATCGGTGGAAAGGTGATGATCAGCTCGATGTGCGAAAGGCGGCTCTGCCAGTCCGGCAGGGATGCCGCAGTCTCCACCGTCGCGCATCCCTGGCTTGCCGATTCTGATGTGCCGCCCGGGAAGCCTTATGATGTTTCGGATCGGCGAAGCTCCGTCGTCCGCCGAAGAAAATCGCGCGGAAACCGCGGTTCGAGCCTTCGCGCCGGAGTCATCGCCGATGGCGGTGATCGGGTTTGCGCACGCCGCTCCACTCTTGCGATTCGGATGAAAAGATCAGCCATGACCGACCATATCCTGCTGGTGAGCGTGGACAAAGAGGCCCGTCGCGATCTGTCGGAGACACTGAGTCGTTTCGGTTATCAGGTCAGCGCCGTCGCGGAC
This sequence comes from Thiocapsa marina 5811, assembly GCF_000223985.1. Taxonomy (GTDB): domain Bacteria; phylum Pseudomonadota; class Gammaproteobacteria; order Chromatiales; family Chromatiaceae; genus Thiocapsa; species Thiocapsa marina. The sequence goes on along the minus strand of NZ_AFWV01000010.1, from coordinate 238,520 downwards.
GGGGACGGTGCTCAAGGGCTCTTGTCCTCCGATGCGCCTGATTTGATCCTGTTGGACGATCCATGGCCCGGCGACCTGGACGCGGATAGGATGGAGGCTTGGGCACAGGATCTCCCGATCCTCGTGCTCTGCGGCGAGGACGGGATGGAGGTTGCCCTGCAGGCCCTGCGTCTGGGGGCAAGCGAGTTCTTGGCCAAGCCCGTGGACCCGCAGGAGCTGGCCGGTGCGGTCCGACGGATCATCGACAACGTTCTCCTCTACAGGCGCGGCGAGTTCTACACCAGCGTGCTGCGGCACGAAGCCCCCAGCCTCTTGGTGGGCGAGAGCGCGCCTCTGCTGCGGCTTCTGGCCGATCTGAAGGCCGTCGCGGCGACGGAGGCGACGGTCTTGATCCTCGGCGAAAGCGGCGTCGGCAAGGAAAAGGTGGCCCAGGAAATCCACCGCTTGAGCCCGCGGGCCGAGGGGCCGCTGGTCGCTGTGGACTGTTGTTCGCTACCCGAGACACTGTTCGAGTCCGAGCTGTTCGGGCATGAGCGCGGGGCCTTTACGGGCGCGGCCCAACGCAAGCCGGGATTGATCGAGCAGGCGAAAGACGGGACCCTGTTTCTGGACGAGATCGGCGAGATTCCGGCCCCGATTCAGGCCAAGCTGTTGCGGGTGCTCGAGACCAAACGGTTCCGCCGTCTCGGTTCTGCGACGGACCTGAAGGCCGAGGTGCGGATCGTGGCCGCGACCAATCGGGATCTCGACGGGATGGCCCAGCGCGGTGAGTTTCGCCAGGACCTGTTGTATCGCCTCAATTCCTTCGTGGTCGATGTGCCGCCGTTGCGCGAACGCCGCGAGGATATTCCACCGCTCGTGCGGTATTTTCTGGCGCATCACGGGCAGTCCAAACGCATCGTCAAGCGCGCGAGTGCGTCGGCCATGCAGCAGTTGGTGGCGTATGACTGGCCGGGCAATGTCCGGGAGCTGCGCAATATCGTCGAGCGGGCGATCATCCTGTCCGGCAACAAGCTGAAGGTCGATCCGGAGCACCTCACGCTCTCTCGAACGCCCGCGAGTGCGCCGGACGACGGGGTGACGCTGAGGTTCGATCACGAGCCGACCCTTGCCGAGATCGAGCGGAGCTATCTGAAGCTGCTGCTCGAGCGCCACGAAGGGCACCGCTCTGCGGTGGCGCGGGCGTTGGGGATCGGAGAGCGCACGCTCTATCGGCTGCTGGCCGATCTGAAGGCGTCTTCCGAGGCTACCGAGTGAATGGGCCGGGACCCGCAGCCGAGTGCTGTGTGCTTCGGGGTGTCTGAAGGCGCCGCCGGTGGTGCGGCGCATCGCCGGCGGCGGGCCCCGGGCACGACCGAATGCCCATCCGCCGACACTGTCGATCGATCGTCTAAGGCTGAAACAGCAGCCCTTTGTTGATGTTGCCGATGTACCAGTTCGCCGTCGACCGACCGCCGCTTGCGCTCCAGGTGGCGAAGTCCGGGTAGGCGTCAGCGACGTCGTTCCATTCTGCCGGATGCGTCCAGTTCTCGGGCACGTCCAGCGCCCAGGGGAGGTTGTCGGCGGTCCGGTAGAAGCGGCCTTCGGCCGGGTTGGAGGCGTCGTCGCCCGTGCCGAAGAGGGTCGGGTCGGCCTTGTCCGTCGGCGGCCGATCCACCAGATGGATCTCGCGGCCCCGCTGATTCCTGTAGATGAATGGGTTGTACGGAGGGACGCCCAGGCGAGAGGCGCTCACGGGTTCTTTGAACTGGATCTGCGCCGTCAGCTGTACGGGCGAATGTGCGGCGCAGCTACTGATCGTGTTGAAGAAGCTGCAGGGCCAGCGTTCGCCGGTCTTGGCCAGGTCGGGCAGTTTCGGCGCCAGAATGAAGACCGCCTCGCGCTGGCCTGACTCGGCGGGTAACCCGACAGGTGTCTTATCGCCGATCGAGAGCGTGGTCGCGGCGGTGTCGATCAGACCACGCTCGATCCCGGGCAAATGGATGCCGAACGCGGTCTGCGCCGTGCCGCCGCGCGCGGTGATTTCGTAGATTAGCTTCAGATCGGTGACCTCGTTGTGGGCATTCAGGGTTTCCACGACCCGATAGGCCATCACCAGGTCGTTCATGTCGAAATCGCCCTTGCTCGGCCAGTTGTCTTCGAAGGCCAGATAACCAAAGCCGCTGGCGCTGGGATAGAAGCGTCGCGCGGCCCGCTTCGGATCCAGCGGAAAGGCGTCCATATCGTCGCTGATGCCGTCTCCGTCGGTGTCCTTCACCTGCAGGGTCAGCGACTGCACCTGGCTGCGATCGACGGCGGAAAAGGGCGACACGATGATCGCGATCAGCGCGTCGTTGAAATCGTGGTCGCTGCTTGACCAGGTCCGATTCATGTCCTCGAATCCCAGCACCAGCAGCTCATCCTCGGGCTTCGACAGCAGGACCGTGTGGGCGTTGAGATTATTGGTTCCGGCCGGTTCGGGGTTCAGCGTCTTCAGGGTGTGGAAGATTCTGTCGGAAGGCTGGTTCGAATTGACGCCCTTGCCTTTCCATCCGTCGGAGACCACGGTGAAGCCGACTGCAGTGCCGGCCTTGAATGTTCCAAGTTCGACCGCGTCGCCGAACTTCAACAACGGCAAGGAGAAATTCGGAAACATGATCTTCGGGTCGAGCGCGTTCGGCGATGCCGGTGTATTGGCCGGATCGAAGGTGAAATACCCGAGTGAATTGCGATACCCGGCGCCTTCATAGACGAAAGCGACCGTGATCTCCGCGTCTTCGAGCAGGGTGATGTTGGCTCCGAGATCATCGGTGATGAGTCTGGGGTCGTTCTTGCGGATATCCCGGCTTTCCGGCAACCGCGTGTGGATCTCGTTCAACAGGTCGGGAGGTATCCTGCTGCTGGAGTCCACGAGCGTATTGGGGACCCCGTCGGCATTGTACCCACCGACGTAGGACCAGGTCACCGCCAGGCCGGGTTGAGCCGCGGCGCCGAGCGCGACGGTGGCCAGTGAGGTCAAGAGAGGGTGGCGAATAGACATCGATGGGTTCCTATCTGTCGAGGCGTTTAGAGACTCGTCCGATAAATACATAATGCGTGCCATCGAAGTGCGCGTGCCGGAAAAATCGGAGGATCTGCATAAAAATACTTTTTAAATTAGTGAGTTAATTTTTTAAAAAACGCATGTGAGCGAGCCGCCGGACCTTTCGCTCAGTGCGCGCTTCGTGCGCCGATGTCGTTCGTTGAAAAGATATAAACCAATGTTTTTAATATAAAAAACGATTTTTTGGTCGGCCGTCGGGCACGCAAGGGGGTCTCCTCAAACCGGCCTCGTCTGCCGTTTCGGCAGGTTTCGCTCTGAACGACGTGCCGAAACGGCAGGCGACCCGATTGCAACACTGTCGAACCGGCAGACGGCTCGCTCCGAGACTCGGCCGCGGTGTGCTCGGGCCGAGCGCGAGGGAGGGCGGGATCGTTTCGGCGGCGGTTGTCTTTTGTGGTGCCTCATCGGCTTTTTGCGGCGATGGTCTTGCGGTATTCCTTCAGGACCTTGCCGTAGTAGCCGCCACCCAAAAAGACGGTCAGCCCGGTCATGATCAGGCCGACTGCCGGCGGTGCGGCTTTCTCGAGGCGTGCCGCGGAACCTTTGACCTCGCCGATTTGTGCGAGTCGTGCTCTCACCACCAGCCAGGTCGCGTCGCAGATGCCAGCCAGATACTCGGTGTCTGCGGAGAGGCGAATCGGGGCGGCGTCGATGAACACCATGTCGTACTGCGCATCCAGTCGATCGAGCACGCGTGGAAGATGACTGCAGTTGCTCATCTGTTCGTTGACCGAATCCCCGGTGCGGATGCGGTCCGGTAGGTTCTCGTCTCCCGGTACGATCGCGAGGGTGGGATCCAGGTCGTCCGACAGGATGTCGAGCAGGCTCGGGCGATCGGGCGTCGCCCTGTAGCGCGGGTCCGTAAAGAAGAGATTCGCTTCGATCACCAGGGTTCGCAGGCCTTGGCGAGTCAGCTCGCGTGCTAAATCGAGCACGATGGTGGTTGAACCGCAACCATCGCGAGCTGCGGTGACCAGGAGACGGCGCACACCGTTCGCGTCGTGCTCTCGCTTCAGCGCAAGGGCGAGCCGTCGCATCTGATCGGCGAGCAGCGCCCGGTGAGCCGGATCCCGGGAGGGTTCCAGGAAGGAACCCAAGGGTGGAAAGCCCACGAGCGACTGTACCTGCCGACTTGTCTGAACGCGCCGGTCGAACAGATCAACCGCAATCGCCGCCACCAGTCCCAAAATGCCCCCGAGCGCAGCGAAGACCACGGCAAGCTTGGTCCGCCCGCCGCTCACCGGCAGGATCGCCGGCATGGCCCAGGTCGAGACCCGGATGAAGCCCGGCGCACTTGCTTCGATCTCCAGAAACTCGATGCGGTCGTCGATCGCATCCAACGCCTTACGCTCGCGTGCGATCTCGTTGGTGGCGTCCAGTGCATCGTTGTAACGGGTCGAGAACCAGGCGGCCTGATTCTGTTGCTCGCGAAGCTGCGCACGCAGGACATCCTCGACCGCGGAGCGCTCGCGCACGAGCCCCCTGCGCTCCTCGAGCAGCATGACGGATTTCTCGGCGATCAATTGGGCCGAGGCGCTTTGGACCTCGTTCTCCAGATCATCGAGCTCGCGCTGCGCGATGCGCCTGACGGGATGATTCTCCGTGAGCCCCGTGGTTTGTTCGAGAACCTCGCTGCGTCGCTTGTACAGATTGGCCTTGAGACTGTTGAGTCCGGGATCCTTGGCGGCGATCTCGCTTGCCGCCGCGTTCAACGCCAGACGGGCCGATTCGCCACCGGTCGCGGCATCGTAGGTCGCCAACTCGGCGTCTGCCTCGATGCGAGCGCGCTCGGCCTTGAGGACGGCACTGGTGCTTTCGATCAAGAGGGTGTCATAAGGGTTGAGCGAGCCCTCGACAAAGGTGGTCACCCCGAGGACCTGAGCGAGCGCGTTGCGTTGCTCCGTGAGCGCCTGGATCCGCAGGACATGCGCCTTGCGGCGCTCGGAGAGGATCTCGATGCGATCCTCTCCGGCATAGATCTCCTCCTTTTTCGACTTTTCCAGGTAGACCGTCACGACGCTGTTGACGATCTCGTCGAGCCCGTCGGCGTTCTCCGAATCGAGACTGACGGTGATCAGATAGGTATCTCGGACATCGCGTACCTGGAGTTGCTGCTGCAGGCGTTCGGTCGCTTCCCGCTCGGACTCGTCGGGCCTGCGCCAAACGGCGGCACCGCGCTCACCGAGCCGCGCGAGCGCCTCCGAGACGATATCGTATCGATTGATGGTGCGCGCCTGCTGTTTCATGAACTGCTGAAACTGGGAGAAGGACTGGAATTCCAGCTCTTTGGAGTCCTCCAGAATATTGGCGAACCGGGGTGCGACGTAAATGACCGCCGTGGCGCGATAGACGGCGGTGCCCTTGATGTAGGCGACATAGGTTCCGCCGGTCGCGACGACCAAGGCAACCAAGACGATCAGGAGTTTGTGATTCCAGATGCTGTTGAGCGGCTGGAAAGCACCCGAGGAGACAGGTTGAGTAGGCGGTGCGCTCAAGGACGCCCCCCGACCGTCTTCCAAGGTTGCGCCGGCACATGGCGATGGATGACTCGGTTGGTCACTCGGTGCCCAAGAGCTGATTGATGACCAGGATGGAGCTGAACGGATTGATCTGCTGCAGGATGTACCCGACCTGCGAGACACCGCTGCGCGGGACATAGACGATGTCGCCTTCCTTCATCGCGACGTTCAGCCCCGGATCCGGTTTCAGAATTTCCATAAACGAGAAGGTTAAATTGACCCGATCCGCCGGACGGATGACGTGGATCCGGTTGAGGTTCGCATCCCGGGTGGGGCCACCGGCCTGGCTCATGGCATCCAGGAACGACATCTGGGGTGTCAGTCGATAGACCCCGGGGGTCTGGACCTCGCCGAGGACGTAAACCGGTGTGTCGGTGGAATCCGGGATATAGACGATGTCGTTGCGCTGCAATCGGATATTCAACGACAGGTCGCCGGTGAGCAGACGTGCGACATCGACCCAGAGGATTTTGTCGCCGCGAATCACGGCGCACCGCGTCAGGAGCTGCTCGGGACGCAGGAGCGGCAGGCCGCCGGCCTGGGCCAGCGTCTCGAGTAGATTCGGCGGCGTGTCGAACTGCAGCACGCCGGGATTCTCGACCCGCCCGAGAACGACGATCCGATTCGACCCGTATCGCGTAACGCCGACGGTGACCGACAAATCGAGATAGTAGGGGGCAAGCGCCTCGACAACACGGGCAGCGGCCTCCTCCCGCGTCAGGTCGCCGATGAGGATCGGTCCGGCGAAAGGGACCGTGATGATGCCGTCCGGACCGACGAGATGGGGGCCGGAGATCTCGGGTCGGGCGGCTACCGAGACGACGAGCTCGTCGCCGGGACCAAACCGATAAACCGGCTCGCCGGCTTGCTCGAATTGCTTGAGGAGCTCGAAGCTTGATGCCTCGATCCGCCGTTCAGGCACTTCGAAATCGGAGGCCGCCGACGGGGTGGGTCCGGGGACGACCTCCCAAGCGCCGCATCCGCTCAGGATCGACGTCCATAAGAGGGCGAGCCCGAAACCGATCACGCGATGTGAAGGGGAGCGCGAACGCCCGAGTCGGGCTGATTCCCCCGACGCGCTCGAGTGCTCGATCCCGTTCATCCGGACGGGTGTCTGCCCGGCATTGTCGATTTAACCCATTCGCGCGGCGGCGACCTCTGCGTCATCGAAGATCTCGAAGACTTGCTGGAGGCGGGTCAGCTCGATGAGCGCCCGAACCGCGGGCGTGAGTCCGGCCAGGGAGACGTTGCCGCCGCTGCCGCGCGCAGCCTTGAGTGCGGAGATCAGCACCGAAAGGCCGCTTGAATCGCAGAAGGTCATCTCGGGCAGGTCCAGAACGAGGCGCGCGTCGCCCCGCTCCAGAACCTGGAGGATCTCCTGCCGAACGGCCGGCGCCTCGGCGGCGGTTAAGCGTCCGGCGATGGCGACGGTGTCGACCTGGCCGATCTTCCGATGGGTAACGGTTGCTTTCATCCTCATGTGCTCCGGCGGTCGGGCGGTTGTTTTTGCATCGGGATCCGTAACTTGACGAGAGGCTTGCCGAGCAGGGCGGCGCGGGCCCGAAGGTTCGGCATCATGGTCGGGATCCCGCCTCAGATGTCCCTCTCCAGGATCTCCTTGACGCGCGCGAGCTGGACGTGGGCCGCAGCCGCTTCCGATGCTGCGCCGACGAGGATCCCCGAGCGACCGAGGGCCTCCAGATGCTTGGCGCGATCGGAGAGTGCCAGCGCGCCGAGTGCCGCGGAGCTCGACTTGAGCGTATGGGCCGCGCGGTGGACCGAATCGGTATCGCTCAGGGCGATGCCTTGATCCAGTTGAGCGAGCAGGTCGGCGGAATCCTTAAGAAAACGCCGCACCAAATCGGGAAAATCATCTTCCATCAGATCACGGATGTCTTCGAGGACGCTTGTGTCGATGACCGTCTCGATCCGATCTTCTCCTGAACCTGACATGCTGTTCATCCGATATCGGTTGTGGTCGTGGCGCGAGACACCGGAGCCGGTGTGCGCGATCCGAGGCCCGGCGGTAAGCGGATCAGCCGGGCCGCGCGCGGACCCGGGCCGACTGGTGTCGGCGTTCGGTCGCGGGGCGAGGCCCTCGCGCCTAAGGATAGCGCTCTGAGCAGGTGTTGGGCAGTGTCCTTGTTCACTTTTCGGGGCGGCGGTTTCGCGCTCGCGCCCGATCGCTCATCGCCGTTGGAGCACCAACAGCGAGATGTCGTCCTCGATCTCTCCCGCTCCGCGCCAGCTCCTCAAGGTCTCGTCCACGCGCGTCGTCAAGGTTGCCGGAGGTGTATCGATGCAGTCTCCGGTCAGGCCGATCAAGCGCTCGATCTCGAAGCTCTCGCCTTCGGCGTTGCGACAATCCGTGATGCCGTCCGAGTAGAGGATCAGCCGGTCGCCGGGCTCCAGCGTGAAGGCGACTGAATCGTAGGGCACTCCTTCGAGCATCCCGACGGCAAATCCGCCGTGTCCGACCTGTTCGACATGTCCGTCTCGGCGAGCCAGCAGCGGATAGGGATGGCCGGCCTGACAGAGCTCGCCGCGTCCCGAGTCGGTGTCGATGTAGCCGTATACCATGGTGAAATAGGGTGCGTTCTCGCCGGATTGGAAGCGCCGGTTAAGCTCGGCCACGACGGCATCCGGGGCTTTGACGCGAATCTCGCCTCCGGGGGGAGCGATCAAATGCCCCTCGCTGAGCTCCGCCGACAGGGTTCGACTCAGGGTGACGGACATCATCGCCGAGGGCACGCCATGCCCCGCGACATCAAGGTGATAAAACCCGAGGTCGCGGTCGTTTAAACGAAAAAAATCGAAGATATCCCCGCCGATCTCGGTCGCGGGCAGGAACAACCAAGCCAAGGCCATGGCAGGCGACGCGTTCGGATCCTTCGGCAACAGGCTGGCTTGCAGGGCCGCCGCTGCACGCAGATCCTGCTCGATCCGGTCGAGTGCGGCGTGGAGCTTGCTGTTGGTCTCTTCGAGCTTTCTGTTGCGCGAGGCGAGCTGGCTTTCAAGGCTCAAAATACGCTCGGCGGCACGCAGCCGCACGCGCAGCTCCTCGAAATTGAAGGATTTCGTCAAAAAATCATCGGCACCCGCCGTCATGCCTTCGATCAGATCCTCCTTGTCGTCGCGGGCAGTCAAGAGGATGAAGTAGACGTAATGGTCCCACTGCACGGCGCGGATCCGTCTGCACAGCTCCAGTCCGTCGATCTCGGGCATCATCCAGTCGCTGATGATCAGACGGATCGTCTCGCGCTCGAGGATCTCCCACGCCTCGCGGCCGTTGCTTGCCGTCACGACCTCATGCCCCCAGCGTTTGAGCAGGCGCCCGAGGATCTCCCTCGCATCGCTTGCATCATCGGCAATCAGGATACGCATGTTGGCTCGTCGGTTCTGCCGAGGATTGGAACAAACCGCCTTATACCATAGGCGCGGAGGTCAGGGTTGCGGGCGGTCTCCCGCAGATGGGATCGGACCGCGGGTCCGACCTCGGACGTGCTCGTGCGAGCGCGTCCGAGGTCGGTTCGCTCAGCCGCCCAACGACTCGGGCGTGACCGACGCGAGCTTCCAGATGTCGCGGTTGTACTCCGCGATGGTGCGGTCGGAGGAGAAGTGGCCGCTGTGGGCGGTGTTGAGGATGCTCATACGCAACCAGCGCTCGCGGTCGCGGTAGGCTGCCGCGACCTGCTCCTGGGCGTCGATATAGCTGCGGAAGTCCGCCGCGGTCATCCAGGGGTCATGGGCATTGCGGATCGAGAGAATGATCTGATCGAAGATGCCGGGCTCGAACTGGTTGAAGTGTCCGGACTCGAGCAGACTCATGACCTCGAGAAGGGCTGCGTCGCCGGCGATGATGCCGTTGGGGTCATAGTGCGAGCGGCGCGCCTCGACCCCGGCGGCGGTCAGGCCGAAGAGGAAGAAGTGCTCGTCACCGACCTGCTCGCGGATCTCGATATTGGCCCCGTCGAGCGTGCCGATGGTGATGGCGCCGTTCATCATGAACTTCATGTTGCCCGTGCCGGAGGCCTCCTTGCCGGCGGTCGAGATCTGCTCGGAGAGGTCCGTGCCGGGTGCGATGACCTCCATCAGCGAGACGCAGTAGTCCGGGATGAAGGCGACCCGCAACAGGCCCTCGGTCTCCGGGTCGTTGTTGATCGCGCGGGCGACGTTGTTGATCAGCTTGATGATCTGCTTGGCCATCTGGTAGCCGGGCGCCGCCTTGCCGCCGATCAGAACACAACGTGACGTCCAGTCCCGCGTATCGCCCCGCTTGATGCGGTTGTAGAGATGGATCACGTGCAGGATGTTGAGCAGCTGTCGCTTGTACTCGTGGATGCGCTTGACCTGGACATCGAAGAGCGCATCGACCGGAAAGGAGACCCGGCAGACCTGCTCGACCGTGTTGGCGAGACAGCGCTTGTTGTCCTGCTTGATCCGATGCCATCGCTCGCGGAAATCGGCGTCCTCGGCATAAGGCGCGAGACGCTCGAGCTGGCTCAGATCACGCACCCATTCGGTGCCGATGGTCTCGTCGAGCAGCTCGCGCAGCCCGGGATTGCACATGGCCAGCCAGCGCCGAGGGGTGACGCCGTTGGTCTTGTTGTTGAATTTGTCCGGCCAGAGCTCGTAGAAGTCGCGGAACAGGCCTTCGACAAGCAGCTGGGAGTGCAGGCCGGCCACCCCGTTGACCGAGAAGCTCCCGACGATCGCCAGGTAGGCCATCCGGACCTGTGACTCGTAGCCTTCTTCGATCAGCGACATGCGTCTTTGGCGGTCGTTGTCGCCCGGCCAGCGGGTCGCGACCTCGGCGAGAAAGCGGGCATTGATCTCGTAGATGATCTGCAGAATACGCGGCAGCAGACGCTCGAAGAGGCGTACGGGCCAGCGCTCGAGCGCCTCGGGCAGCAGGGTGTGGTTGGTGTAGGCCATCGTCTTGCGGGTGATGGCCCAGGCTTGTGTCCATTCCAGGCCGTGGTCGTCCATGAGCTGGCGCATCAGCTCGGCAACCGAAACGGCCGGGTGCGTGTCGTTGAGCTGGAAGCAGTTCTTCTCGGCAAAACCGCTGAAATCCTTTCCGTGCAGACGGATCCAGTCGCGCAGCACATCCTTGATACTGGCGCTGGCGAGGAAGAACTGTTGGCGCAGGCGCAGCTCCTTGCCGTTCTCGCTCGCATCGTTGGGGTAGAGCACCATGGTAATGTGCTCGGCGGCGTTCTTCTGTGCGACCGATTCGGGATAACTGCCCGAGTTGAACTCGCCGAGATCGAACTCGTCGGTCGCGGCGGCCTTCCAGAGGCGCAGGGTATTGATGGTGCCGTTGCGATAACCGGGAATCGGGATATCGTAGGGGACGGCGAGAACGTCGTTGGTGTTGACCCAGCGCACGACATCGCGCCCGTCGTTGTCCTTGTGGGTCTCGGTGTGTCCGCCGAATTGGATGCGCTGGGTGAACTCCGGGCGCTCCAACTCCCAGGGGTTCCCGTCACGAACCCAGTGATCGGGCTCCTCGATCTGGTTGCCGTTCTCGATCAGTTGGCGAAACATCCCGTACTCGTAGTGCAGTCCGTAGCCCCTGACCGGAAGCTGCAGTGTGGCGCAGGAATCGAGAAAGCAGGCCGCAAGCCGGCCGAGGCCGCCGTTGCCCAAACCCGCGTCGGGTTCGTTGCCGGCGATCTCCTCGAGCGAGATCCCCAGGTCGTAGAGCCCTTTCGCGGCGGCGTCGCTGATCCCCAGATTCAACATGGCGTTGGAGAGCGCGCGCCCCATCAGGAACTCGAGCGATAGGTAATAGGTGCGCTTGGCGCCGACCTCTTCATAGGCGTGCCTGGTGCCTTTCCAGCGCTCCATGAGACGGTCGCGCAGTGCGATCGCGAGCGCTTTGTACGGATAGTAGGCAGACTGGCAGTCGCGATCCCGCCCGAAGGTATAGGCGTAGTAGTGCTGGAAATCGCGAGCGATGCCCTCCGGGGTCATCGGCAGCGGGGGAAGGTCGAAGAAATGCTCGTTCGGTCGGGCACTGATGATGTTTTTGAACGGTGACATGGCGCCGCTGGATCCTTGATCGGTTGGGGTGAAGCTCGAGCCGAGGTGCCGAATCGCGTCGGGTGCGAAAGGCGTGATCAGCTCGGTCGAGCGGAATCGGTCGTTGCGTGAAGGTCTCCTTGACGGTCTCGTCGGGTCAAAATAAGCAACTATCGAGCCTGGTCTATGGCCTCGTTGACCTCGAGCCATGCCTCCTCCGTGGCTTCCAGGTCGGCGCAGACCTGGCGTTGCTCTTCGAGCAGCGCGAGCAATTTACCTTTGGCCTCCGGGGCGTAAAGGTCCGGATCGGCGAGTGTCTGCTCGAGTGCTGCGCGGCGGGTTGCAAGCGCTTCCATGCGCTTCTCCAGTGTTCTCTCGCGCTGTCGCAACGGCTGGAGTGTCTGACGCGACTGCGCCGCCTGACGACGCTGTTGCTTACGGTCGCTGCCGTCGCTTGCGGCGATCGACGGCGACCCGGTCGGTCGCGTCGCAGCGGAGCCGCGACTCGGGTCGTTGTTGGCCAGCCAGGCCGGGTAGTCGTCGAGATCTCCGTCGAACGGACGCACCGCTCCGGCGTCGACCAGGAGCAGCGCGTCGGCCGTGACCCGCAGCAGGTGACGGTCATGGGAGACCAGCACCAGGGCCCCGTCGAAACCCTGGAGCGCTTCCGTCAAGGCATGCCGCATCTCGAGGTCGAGGTGGTTCGTCGGCTCGTCGAGCAAGAGCAGATTGGGCCGCTGGCGGATGATCAGCGCGAGCACCAACCGGGCCTTCTCGCCGCCCGAGAGCGGGCCGACCGGGCCGAGTGCGCGATCGCCTTCGAACCCGAAGCCGCCCAGATAGCTGCGCAGGGCCTGCTCGGTTGCGCTCGGATCCTGACGCCGCAGATGTCCGAGCGGGCTGTCGTCCAGATGGAGCTGGTGGATCTGATGCTGGGCAAAGTAGCCGATCTTCAGGGCCTGAGCGCGCTCCAGACGCCCGCTCGACGGGGTCAGCTCCCCGGCCAGGACCTTGATGAAGGTGGATTTGCCGGCACCGTTGCGCCCGAGCAGTCCGATGCGATCCCCGGGGTTGAGGCTGAGTCCAACCCCCTCGATCACGGACCTGTCGCCGTAGCCTGCGGCGATCGCGTCCAGGCGCAGGAGCGGGCGCGGCAGGTTCTCGGCCGGGGCGAACTCGAAGCGAAACGGCGAGTCGACATGGGCCGGCGCGATCAGCTCCATGCGCTCGAGCGCCTTGAGCCGGCTTTGCGCCTGGCGTGCCTTGGTGGCCTTGGCGCGAAAGCGCTCGACGAAGCTGCGCATGTGCGCGATCTCGCGCTGCTGACGCTCGCTCGCGGCCTGTTGCTGGGCGAGCCGCTCGGCGCGTTGACGCTCGAAGGCGGAGTAGTTTCCCGCGTAGAGGGTCAGCTGGCGGTGGTCGAGATGCAGGATGTGCCCGGTGACGGCGTCGAGGAAGTCGCGGTCGTGCGAGATCAGCAGGAGCGTTCCCGGATACGCCTTCAGCCAGCCTTCGAGCCAGATGACGGCGTCGAGGTCCAGGTGGTTGGTCGGCTCGTCGAGCAGCAGCAGATCCGAGCGGCACATCAGGGTGCATGCCAAGGCGAGACGCATCCGCCAACCGCCCGAATAACTGTTGACCGGGCGGCGCTCGTCGCCGGGTGCGAAGCCGAGCCCGTGCAGGAGTCGCGCCGCACGGCTTTCGGCCCCGTAGGCGTCGATCGCCTCCAGCCGTCCCAGCAGCTCGCCCTGATGCAGTCCGTCGCCGGCGGCCTCGGCGCGTGCCAGCTCGGCCTGGATGCGGCGCAGCTCCGCGTCGCCGTCGAGCACGAAGTCGATTGCCGCGACCTCGCTGTCCGGGGTGTGCTGGGCGACATGGGCGACCTCCCAGCCGGCCGGGATCGTCGCTTGGCCGGCATCGGCATGGAGATCCCCGAGCAACAGCGCGAAGAGGCTCGATTTGCCGCAGCCGTTGTAGCCGACCAATCCGACCTTTTGGCCCGGATAGACGGTGACGTCGGCACCCTCGATCAAGAGGTGCGGGCCGCGGCGCAGGCTGAGTGATTGGAGCTGGAGCATGGTGTCGAGTCTAAACCGCGACCGGCGCGGTATGTGATGTTTTTGGGTGGGGCCGGCCCCGATAGACTTGCGGTTAGTCGGAGCTGGCGCGGCTTAAGGCTTTGAAAACTTGAGAATATTAAACCGCGCCTCCGCCAAGGGTGGTGAAGTCCTCAAGGCCGAATACATGATGACGATGACGATGACGCATGTCGCTCTGGACGCGGTTTAGGTGGGTGCCGGATTGCCTCGGTCGAGCCGACGGTAGCCGATCGCTTCGCCGAGATGTTGCTGCTCGATTCGCGCGAGGCCGTCGAGATCGGCAATCGTTCGGGCCACCTTCAGGATCCGGTGGTAGGCCCGCGCCGATAGGGCCAGGCGGGTGATTGCCTGTTGGATCATGCGTTGGCCGTCGGGCTCCAGGGCGCAGTCGCGCTCGATCTCGGCGGGTCCTAAGACATGGTTGGCCTTGCCCGCGCGCGCAAGCTGGCGGGCGCGTGCGGTGTCTACACGCTGTCGCACGAGCGCCGTCGTCTCCCGCGTCTCCGAGGCGGCTTCGCTCAGTCGAGAGAGATCCAGCCGAGGGACCTCGACGTGCATGTCGATCCGGTCGAGCAGGGGTCCCGAGATGCGTCCGCGATAGCGTCCCACCTGGTCGAGGGTACACCGACAGCGACCGCTGTTGTCGCCGAGATAGCCGCATGGACAGGGGTTCATCGCGGCGATCAACTGAAAGCGTGCCGGAAAACGCGCCTGTCGTGCCGCCCGCGAGATGTCGATATGACCGGACTCCAAGGGCTCGCGCAAGACCTCCAGGACCTTGCGGTCGAACTCCGGCAGTTCGTCGAGAAACAAGACCCCTTGGTGCGCGAGCGAGATCTCGCCCGGTCGCGGGTTGCTGCCCCCGCCCACCAGCGCGACACCCGATGCCGTGTGATGCGGCGAGCGAAACGGGCGCTCGCGCCAGCGCGCCGGGTCGAACAGGTCGCGGTCGCTCACCGAGCGAATCGCCGCCGCCTCCAGTGCTTCGTCCTCGCTCAGCGCCGGCAAGAGTCCGGGGAGCCGGTTGGCCAACATCGATTTTCCGGTCCCGGGCGGGCCGATCAAAAGCAGGCTGTGGCCGCCCGCGGCCGCGATCTCGAGGGCCCGTTTCGCATGCTCCTGACCTCTGACCTCCGCGAGGTCGGGATAGACAGGCTCGACGAAAACCCGTTCGCCCGCCACGAAGGTCGGCAGTACCCGGGTCCCGTTGAGATGCTCGCACACCTCCATGAGGTGCCGCGCCGGTCGGATGTCGAGCCCGGAAACCAGCGACGCCTCGGCGGCATTCTCCGCAGGCAGGATCAACTCCCGGCCCGCCTCGCGTGCCGCGACGGCGACCGGCAGGACACCGTTGACGGGTCGCAAGGTCCCCGAGAGTGCAAGCTCCCCGATCCACTCGTAGCGCTCGAGCCGATCCGTGGCGATCTGTCCGGAAGCGCCCAGGATGCCGAGCGCGATCGGAAGATCGAAGCGCCCGCCTTCCTTCGGGAGATCCGCGGGTGCCAGGTTGATCGTGACGCGACCGACCGGAAACTGGAACCGGCCGTTCAGCAAGGCGCCGCGCACCCGGTCCTTGCTCTCTTTGACCGCCATCTCGGGCAAACCGACCATCGACAGATAGGGCAGCCCTCCGGAAAGATGGACCTCGACCGTCACGGCGGGGGCATAGATTCCGACCCGCGCACGGCTATGCAGGATGCAGAGGGCCACGGTCTTGCTCGCTGCGTGGAGGTCAGTCCGCCTCTGTAGGGGTCGGTGCGCGCACGCGTTCCAAGTCTGCGATGCGCGCTTCGAGCAACGCCAGCTTCTCGCGGGTGCGTGCCAGGACGGCCGACTGGACGTCGAACTCCTCGCGGGTCACCAAGTCGAGCTTGTCGAGTCCGGATTCGAGCGAAGCTCGGAGATTACGGCCGATGTCTTCCTGCAACATCTGGATGCCTTTCGGCATCGCCGATGCGAGGCGCTGAGCGAGATCGTCGAGCTGTTTGGGATCCAGCATGGGGAAATTCCTCTTAACTGCGGTCTTGGTTTGACGCGTGACTCCGACCTGAAAGCGGGGAAGCTCGGTCCGATGCCGCGTCGACTTCGGCGTCGCGAAAGACGCCGCGAGTCAACTCGAGCGCCATTATATACCGAGCGCCCGTGGGTTCTTCGCCGCCTTGCACGTCCCGCGTACGCCGGATCGGCGATGCGCCTGCACGCCGGAGAGGCGCGACGCCTCGTCGACGGGCGTCGCCCCCGCGCGCGCATGACGCACTTTCTTGGTGCGCTCGGTTCTTCGGGGTTCCGCTCATGCGTCAAATCGGTGCGCTGTAGTGTTGTGTCTTTGTCACATGATGCTGAAATACGTCTTTCTCAGGGGATGATGGACTGTGGCACGCGATCTGCTAGACCGACATCACATGGTCACAACCGGCAAGGTCATTCGGGCGCCCGCCGGTCTATTTTCAACCTCGCCTAGCAAGCCCGCACTATCGAGAGGCACACAGCAATGACAACACGACGCATCGGAACCGTTCTGGCGCTTGGAGCGCTGACCATGAGCGCCGGCACCTTCCAGATCGCCGCGGCCGACGAGACGCATAACTTCAGCGCCAATATCGGCGTGGTCAGCAACTACCTCTTCCGCGGGTTGACCCAAACCGACGACGGGCCGGCCGTCCAGGGTGGGGTCGACTACGAGCACAGCAGTGGCTTCTATGCGGGTGCCTGGATCTCCAATGTCGATTTCGGCGACGGCGTCGAGTACGAGGTTGATTTCGACGAGCAAACGTTCGATGTCGTCGATACCTTCAATTCGCCCGGTTACGAGCTCGACGGCTACTTAGGTTACGGCATCGCGGTCAACGACGACCTCAGCTTCGACATCAACGCCATCTACTACGCATACCCTGATGGCAAGGATCTCGATTTCGCGGAAATCGGCGGCAGTGCGACCTGGAAATGGTTGACGGCGGGATTGGCCTATACGGTCTATGGCCAAGCCGACGATGCCCCCGGCGTGACCTCCGGCGAAGCACTCTTCGTCGAAGGAGACTGGTATTACTACGCCAGTCTCGATTTCGCACTGCCCTACGACTTCGGTCTCGGCATTCGTGGCGGCTATTACGATTTCGATTACAACGACGGCGGCAACGACTATGGCCACTGGGGTCTGACGATCAGTCGCGAGGCCGGCGATTTCGGCACCTTCAGCTTGAATTACGACCAGGTCGGACGCGATACCTACAACGACGACCCGCAGTTCTGGGTCGGCTGGTTGAAGGAGTTCTGAATCACCCCGCCTCGCACTCGCGATTCCAATCCCTCGGCCAAGGGTTCGCTCTTGGCCCCTACAGGAGCTTAATTGCAATGAAACTGGTTGCAGCCATCATCAAGCCGTTCAAGTTGGACGACGTCCGCGAGGCACTCGGAGACATCGGCGTATCCGGTATCACCGTCATCGAGGTCAAGGGTTTCGGTCGTCAAAAAGGTCATACGGAGCTCTATCGCGGCGCCGAATATGTCGTGGATTTCCTCCCCAAGATCAAGGTCGAGATCGCCGTCGACGATGCGATGGTCGAGAAGGTGATCGAGGCCATCAGCAGCGCGGCTCGGACCGGCAAGATCGGCGACGGCAAGATCTTCGTCTTCGACCTCCAGCAAGTCATCCGCATTCGTACCGGCGAGACCGGATCGGACGCACTCTAGTCGTCTCCGAGAGGATCGCAACGATGTACACATTGGAACCGCGACGATTGGCCGTACCGGCCTTGGCGGCTCTTTCGCTGCTGATGCCTGCGTTGGCGTTCGCCGAGGAAGTGCCTGTTCTGAACAGCGGCGATACCGCATGGATGCTGACGGCTACCGCGCTCGTACTGTTCATGACCATCCCGGGTCTAGCGCTCTTCTACGGCGGTTTGGTCCGCGCCAAGAACGTTCTTTCGATCTTGATGCAGTGTTTCGCCATTGCTGCACTGATGACGATTCTCTGGGTGCTCTACGGCTACAGTCTGGCGTTTTCGACGCAGGGCATGGAGTCCGGCGCCCTCAACATCAACACCTTTATCGGCGGACTGGATAAGGTCCTGCTTGGCGGGGTGACACGCGAGAGTCTCACGGCAGCGATTCCCGAGACCGTCTTTGCGACCTTTCAGATGACCTTCGCCATCATCACCCCGGCTCTGATCGTCGGTGCCTTCGCGGAGCGCATGAAGTTCTCCGCATTGCTCTGGTTTATGGGGATCTGGTTCACCATCGTCTACCTGCCGATCGCCCATATGGTCTGGGGCGGCGACGGGGCGCTGATGTGGGATTGGGGCGTTCTGGACTTCGCCGGCGGTACCGTGGTGCACATCAATGCCGGGGTCGCGGGTCTCGTCACTGCATTGGTTTTGGGTAAGCGCAAGGGCTATCCGCACACGGCCATGCCTCCGCACAATCTGGGGTATACGCTGCTCGGCGCATCGATGCTCTGGGTGGGGTGGTTCGGATTCAATGCCGGTAGTGCAGTCGCCGCAAACGAAAGCGCCGGAATGGCCATGCTCGTGACCCAGGTCGCAACGGCGGCAGCCGCGCTTGCCTGGATGTTCTCCGAGTGGGTGTTGCACGGCAAGCCGAGCGTCCTCGGTATCGCCACCGGTGCAGTTGCCGGGCTCGTCGCGATCACGCCGGCGTCCGGAACGGCCGGACCGCTCGGTGCGCTCGCGATCGGTGTCGCCTCCGGGATCATCTGTTTCCTCGCTTCGACCAAGCTCAAACGGGCCTTGGGCTACGACGACTCGCTCGACGTGTTCGGCGTGCATGCGGTCGGCGGGATCGTCGGCGCGATCCTGACCGGCGTGTTCGTCTCGGCCGCGCTCGGCGGTGCCGGTCTCGCCGAGGGCATGAGTATGCCCGGACAGGTGTGGATCCAAACCAAAGGGGTGCTATTTACCTTGGTTTACACCGTGATCCTGACCTACATCATCCTCAAGCTGGTCGATCTCGTGATCGGTCTGCGTGTCACCGAGGAGCAGGAAACCGAAGGTCTCGACCTTTCTCAGCATGGCGAGCGCGGCTATATCCTTTAGGCCGCTTGCCGAGGCGGATTCCTCCGCCTCGGTCCCTGCCTCGCCTCGAACCTCTTTGGAGATTCTCAAGTGGAAGCAATTACCGAGTTGAGCTACGCGCTCGATACTTTTTACTTTCTCATCTCCGGCGCACTGGTCATGTGGATGGCTGCCGGCTTCGCGATGCTCGAGGCCGGGATGGTCCGCGCCAAGAACACCGCTGAAATCCTGACCAAGAACATCGCACTCTTCGCGATCGCCTCGATCATGTACATGCTGGTCGGGTACGGGATCATGTATCCCGCCGACGGCAACGGTTTCATCCCAGCCATCGATTGGGGCTTCATGTTCGGCGGCGACAACAGCGTCGAAGAGGTCATGGGAAGCGACGGGGAGACCTACTATTCCTCGATGGCCGACTTCTTCTTCCAGGTCGTCTTCGTGGCCACCGCCATGTCGATCGTTTCGGGTGCCGTGGCCGAGCGGATGAAGCTCTGGGCCTTCCTGCTCTTTGCGGTCGTGATGACCGGCTTCATCTATCCGATGCAAGGCTACTGGAAGTGGGGCGGCGGGTTCCTCGACGAGCTCGGATTCCTCGACTTCGCGGGCTCCGGACTCGTGCATCTGGCCGGCGCCTCGGCCGCGCTTGCAGGGGTTCTCCTGCTGGGTGCGCGCAAGGGCAAGTACGGAAAAGACGGATCGATCAACGCGATCCCGGGCGCGAACATGCCGATCGCCACGCTCGGGACCTTTATCCTCTGGCTCGGCTGGTTCGGCTTCAACGGCGGCTCGCAGCTGGTGATCTCGAACATCGAGGATGCCAACGCGGTGGCGGCGGTGTTCGTGAACACCAACATGTCCGCGGCCGGCGGCACCATCTTCGGTCTCATCACGGCACGCCTGTTGTTCGGCAAGGCCGATCTCACGATGGCCCTCAACGGCGCACTCGCCGGGCTGGTCGCGATCACGGCCGAGCCGCTCACGCCTTCTCCGTTGCTCGCGACCATGATCGGGGCGATCGGCGGGGTGATCGTGGTTTTCGCGATCGTGACCATGGACAAGCTGCGGGTGGATGATCCGGTCGGTGCCATCTCCGTACATGGTGTGGTCGGGATGTGGGGCCTCATGGCGGTGCCCATCACCAACAGCGATGCGAGCTTCGCTGCTCAGGGGATCGGTCTCGGTACCATTCTGGGGTGGGTGTTCGTGACCTCCTTCATCGTCTGGCTGATCCTCAAGCTTGTCATGGGCATTCGAGTCAGCGAAGAGGAGGAATACGAGGGTGTGGACATCGGCGAGTGCGGCCTGGAGGCCTATCCCGAGTTTGTCGGGGCTCGCGGAGCCGTCTGATCGTCTGTTTTGCGCTGTTGTGAATTCTTCGGGGCCCTTTGGGCCCCTTTTTTGTGCCGCGAATCGCCTCGGAAGGCCCGCGCAACTCGGCTCAGTCGGCGATCTCGGCGAGCGCGCGGCGAAAGAACTCAGGTTGAGCCAGGGCTGCGCGATGGATCTCGGAGTTGTAGTAGTGGGTATCGAACGCTTTGCGAGCGGCGTCTTCGGCACGAAAATCCCCGAGCGTCAGGTCGGTGCCCGCCATCGTTGCGCTCCACCAGCCGGAGGGATAGATCGGTTGAGGAAACAAGAGCGTGCGGGTGTCACGGAAGCCCGCGCTGCGCATCGCGGTGTGCATCTCGGTCAGGATGCGCATGTGATACAGCGGGGATTCGCTCTGTTGAACCAGAATGCCGCCCGCGCCCAAGGCGCGTCGGCAGTCGGCGTAGAAGTCGCTGGTGAAGAGACCGACCGCGGGTCCGACCGGGTCGGTACTGTCGACGATGATGATATCGAGACTGCCGGCATCCGCCTCCTGGATCCAGCGCACCCCGTCCTCGAACAACAAGTGTGCCCGCGGATCCCCGTTGGAGGCCGTGAGCTCCGGAAAAAACATCTCGGAGAGACGTGTTACCCGCTCGTCGATATCGATCTGAACCGCCTGCTCGACGCCGGGGTGCTTCAACACCTCGCGCAAGGTTCCGCAATCGCCGCCCCCGATGATGCAGACGCGCTTGGGGTCCGGATGTGTGAAGAGCGCCGGATGCGACATCATCTCGTGATAGAGAAAGTTGTCGCGGGTCGAGAGCATGGTGCAGCCGTCGATCACCATGAGATGGCCGAAGCCTTCGGTCTCGTAGATCTCGATGTGCTGGTAGGGGCTTTGCTCCTCGTGGAGTTTCGAGGAGATACGCAGCGAAAAGGCGGCGCCGTCGGCGTCGGCGACCTCGGAGAACCAGGTGTTGGGATCGAGCATGTGGGATCGTCCTGAGTGGAGTGGGCGGGCATTATCTCAGGAACGCTTCAGCAATGAGTAAAACGACGCCACGAGAGGATGCCGTTACCGCGGTTGTCGTTCTCGACAACGACAACGACTGGATTGGGTGCTTAAACCATTTCCGACCCGCTGTTTGATCACGACCGCAGGCCGCGAATCTCGATTCGGCCTTGCGTCCGGGCAGAGCCGACGACCCGCGGGTCTAAACCGCGTCCCGCGGGCGATGCTCACTTTCGGGTGAGTTCGACCTTTGATGCACCCATGGCCCTTAGGGGGCGCGGTTTAGGCATGCGGTTACGCAGAAACCGCGGTCTATTTCGGGAATCGGTCGTCCAGATTCGCAGGGCAAAGTACATCGCGCATGATGCCGATCAGATCCAGCAACTGATCGTTGCGGATGCGGTAGTAGATCCGATTGGCCTCTTTGCGCGCGACGACGATGTTCTTGTTGCGCAGCTGCTCGAGGTGCTGAGAAATGTTGCTCTGCGAGGTCCCGGTTCGGTCGACGATCTCGCCGACGGAGAGCTCCTTGTCGCCGAGCGAGCAGAGGATCTTCCACCGCAGCGGGTGCGCCATCGCCTTGAGGGCGTTGGCGGTCAGGGTCGTGTTTTCATCCTCTTCCGGGGTCTCCGGGACCATTGGTTCACTCATGCTTGCTCCTCCCTAGGGGCTCCAATCTTATCGTGTCGTTGTTGATCCCCCTGTCGGCAGGGCACGCGCGTTCTCGTTCTCTGCGACCCGTACATAGCCGGTCATGTCCTTTGCGATGCAGATGATATCGCTGATACGCCCTTCGGGATCCTTCACCGCGGTCCGCGAGAAGAGAATCGGGACCCGCCGCCCGTCGCGGGCAATGAATCGCGCCTCGATCCGACTCAAGGCGCCGGTGCGGATCAGCGCCTCCAGCCAGGTCCCCATGAAGGCGCCGGCCTCGGCATCGCCTTCCTCCTCGAACACGTCTCCGATGGACATGCCGCGTAGATTGTCGGCACAGTAGCCGAGCATCTTCCACGCCGCCGGATTGGTGTGTTTGATGGTGCCGCCGGGGTCCAACACCAAGAGCGCCTCGCCCATGTGGGTGATGATGTTCTCCAGGTACTGCCTTGCCTCGGCAAGCTCTGCCGTACGTTGCGCGACCGTCTGCTCGAGGGTCCGGTTGAGCTCGCGCTCTTTCTCGATCAGCCTGAAGTAAGTGCTGATCTTGTTGATCAAAAGGTTGTCGTCGATCGGTTTGAGCAGATAGTCGACGGCGCCGACGGCGAATCCGCGTTGCTGAAACTCCTCCGATTTGAAGGCGGCCGTCAGGAAGATGATCGGGATATCGCGCGTGCGTTTGCGCAATTTGAGCATGGATGCGGTCTCGAACCCGTCCATCTCGGGCATCTGTACATCGAGGATGATGAGGTCGATGTCCGGGTGCCGATGGGTCAGGTCGATGGCGTCTTGCCCGGAGGTGGCCTCGAGAACCTCGACATCCATCTCGCTCTCGATCAAGGTTCTGAGCGTAAAGAGATTGTGAGCGTGGTCGTCGACGATCAGCAGCTTGAATCCGGCGTAGCGGGTCATGTCGTCTGCCCTTGTGCGCCCGGAACCGTCGAGAGCTGGTCTCGGGCGGTTCAAACGATCGATTCGCGGACCGCTGCGGATGCCTCCGGGAGGGGTCTGTCCGGCAGCACATCGGCAAGCAGCGCAGTGAGTTGATCGGGATCGATGGGTTTGGATAGAAATTCAACGGCACCCGCACCCAAGCAATCGGCAACCCGGGTCTTGGCCGATCGATCGCCGAGCACGGCAACGGCCGGGTGAGGCCCCGTATTACGGCTCATTAGAGTGCGAATCGTAGCACAGGTCATTTCGTCGGACATCCCGGCGGCCAGAAGCACCAGCTCGCAACCTTCGCCCTCTTCCTGCAGGGTCTCGAGCGCCTCGTCGAGATCGGCTGCGGTTTGAATGCGCAGGTCTCGCCGCGATAGCTCGGAGGCGAGCTGCACGAGTGTCTTGACGTCACGCTCGACGATCAGCACCCAGCCGCCGCGCGAGGTTGTGCCGGAACCCCTGACCGAGGTCGGAGGGAGCGTGCCGGGCGAGTCCAACGGCGGTAGCGGTGTGGCGTGTGCGCTCGTGGGTGCCGCGGGGGAGACGACCCCGATCGGCTCGACGGCGACGGCTGCAACGGGCATGTCAAGCCTGAAGCAGGCACCGGCCCCGGGGGCGCTTTCCACTGTGATCCGTCCGCCGAGCAACAGCGCGAGCTCGCGGCTGATGGAGAGTCCCAAACCGGTACCGCCGTAGCGACGCCGCGTCGATCCGTCGGCCTGCTGAAAGGCCTCGAAGATGATCTCTTGTTTGTCGAGCGGGATCCCGATTCCGGTGTCGGCGACACTGAGCACGACCTGCCGTCGGGGATCCTCGCCCGCGTCGACCGCCAGCGTGATGCGACCCTGCTCGGTGAACTTTACGGCATTCGAGAGAAAATTCTTGAGGATCTGCCGCAGCTTGTCGCGGTCCGTATAGACCCTTGTCGCAGCGCGCGGGTCGACAGCGAGGTCGAGCACGACCGGCTTCTCCGACACCATGGGTTCGACCAGCTCGATCAGCTCTTCCAGCATCGGACGCAGCTCGACCCAGTCGGAGGTCACGGCGACATGCCCGGCCTCGATCCGCGAGATGTCCAGGATGTTGTCGATCATGGTCCGCAGATCGCGCCCGGCCTCGTGGATCACCTGCGCCTGGCGTCGCTGCCCCGGATTGAGTCCGCTGGTCTCGGCGGCCAACATCTTCGAGAGCAGGAGGATCGAGTTCAGCGGCGTGCGCAGCTCATGGCTGACGTTGGCCAGGAACTCGGACTTGTACCGATTGGATCGTTCCAGCTCGCGCGTATGCGCTTGCGCCGTCTGCAGGTGCTCGGCGTGGGTCTGCGCCAGCGCGGTGAGCTGCTCGCCGAGCTCGCGGATCTCCCGCGGCCCGCGCCAACTGAAGCGCAGCGGTCGACCGTCGCGCAGCACCTGTCCGATTCCGCCCCGGAGCTCCTCGCCGAAATGCTCGGCACGGGCGGCGATCCAACGGGCCAGCACCATCACGACCAAGATCAGCAGGAAGATGATGGACAGGACACGCACGATCAGCGCGTCGCGAAACTCCTCGATGGGCGAGGGATCCACCGCCCGGCCGACCCAGAGCGGCACGCCGTCCTCGGTCAAGAACATGGGTACCCAGAGCAGCTGGCGGCCTTGGCGGCCCTTCCAGACGGCAAGGGTGCCGCCGGCAAAGATCTCGGCCAAGCCGGGGAAGGCATCGAAGGCCTCGGGCTGGCCGCTTGCCGGCTGACCGGGACGCAGATAGCTGCCGTCGTGATTCACCCAGAGCGTGTCCCGATAGAACTGGGCGAGCCCGCCGACATCGATGGTCATCACCACCACCCCTCGCGGGTCTTCCGGTTTCTCCCCGCCGATTCGGCTGACCAGACTCAAGGTCATGAGCTGGCGCGGGTCTTCGACACCCGCCAAGGGGTCGATGCGGATTCGGCTGACCATCACCGCGCCGGACTGCAGATCGAGCCCGGCGGTCAGGAATTCGCGATTCGGGACCTGCGGGGGCGAGGCGGTGGGTCGCCATTCCTGCGTGCGGGCATCGCGCGCCAGCCAGAAGCGCTCCTGACCGTCATCGCCGACGAAGAGGATCTGAATAATGTCGCGCTGATCGGCGACGATCTGGTTGATCCAGGCGGTGTAGCGCGCG
Source organism: Thiocapsa marina 5811 (assembly GCF_000223985.1). Classification (GTDB taxonomy): domain Bacteria; phylum Pseudomonadota; class Gammaproteobacteria; order Chromatiales; family Chromatiaceae; genus Thiocapsa; species Thiocapsa marina. Next base: position 213,699 of record NZ_AFWV01000010.1, on the reverse strand, counting down.
CGTGCGACATCGATCTGATCCGCATCGCCCTGCTCGCCGAGGATCAGGCCGGGCTCGGGCAGCTTCGAGAGCAGTCGGATCATCTCGTGGCGACTGGCCAGATGCTGGTCGAGATCACGAAAGTCCGCGCGCAGATTCTGCAGATAGGCACGCTGGTAGAACATCGCGGTGCGATCGAGCACCAGCGGGAGGTTGATCAGCACGGCCAAGACAAGCGGGGTCAGGCCGAAGATCAGGAGGAAGATCAGGATGTAGGCGCGCAGCTTCACGCTGCGCGAGGTCTCCGAACGCGGCTCGGGGTCGATCGTAGGCGACGGCGCGTCGGCCCCTGATCCCGGCTCGACCGAGGAGAGCGATCGTCTCTCCTCGGTCGGCGGCGAGAGCATCTCGATGGTCGCCCCCGGTTGCGGGTCAGAGCGCCTGGACCAGTTCCAGGATCTGAGCGGCATGGCCCTTGGGCTTGACGTCGTAGAGCGCGTGTCGGATCACGCCGCTTTTGTCGACGATGAAGGTCGAGCGGACGATCCCCATGCGTTTCTCGCCGTGCGCCTCCTTTTCGCGCCAGACGCCGTAAGCCTCGCAGGCCTCGCCCTCGGTATCGGCGAGTAATTGAACGGTCAAGCCGTATTTGTCGCGGAAGGCGCCGTGACTGGTGCAGGTGTCGCGGCTGATGCCGACGACATCGGTCTCGGCGGCGTCGAAGTCGGCTTGTAGGTCGGTGAAGTCGAGCGCCTCCATCGTGCAGCCCGGCGTGTCGTCCTTCGGGTAAAAGTAGATCACCAGGTTACGTTGCCCGAGGAGCCGGTCGAGACTGACCCGTCCCATATCCGCGTTGGGGAGGGTGAAGGCGGGCGCGTGATCGCCAGGTTGCAGCATCGCAAAGGGCTCCGGGTGGTCGAGCGGATTGATGAACGTCAGGGCGGAATTTAGGCACCCGCGGACGGCGCGTCAACCGCCGTGCCGTTGCTCGGTCCACGCGCGATCTCGAGCTCGAGCGGCGGCAAGCGAACGCTCGCTGCGGTGCCGCCGCCGCGACGCGTGTCCAGATGAAGCTCCATCTGGTTGGACAGGGCGAGCTGGTAAGCCACGGCGAGACCCAAGCCCGTGCCGCCGGTCAGGCGGCTGCGCGAGGTTTCAAGACGGTAGTAGGGACGAAAGACGGCCTCCCGCTCGGCTTCCGGGATTCCCGGTCCGCGATCGAGGACGTAGATCACGGGCGTCGCCATCTTGCAGTCGAGATGGATCTCGACCAGGTCCTGACTATAGCGCAGGGCGTTTTCGAGAAGATTCGTCAGGATGCGGCGCAAGGCGAGCGCGTCGACGCGATAGCGACACGGTCGAGTGCGTTGCCAGATCACCCGCGGCCGACCGGCTACCAGGTCGTCGATCAAGGCGGCGAGCTCGATCTCCTCGCGATTTCCTGTTTCGAGGCTTTTCCCGAAATCGATTGCCTGCGTGATGAGCGCGTTCATCTCCTCGATGTCGCGCTCCATCCGGGCGACGAGCGCCGGCGCGGTGCCGCGCGGCAGCATCTCCAGGGCGAGACGCAGGCGCGTCAGCGGCGTGCGCAGGTCGTGCGAGATCCCGGCGAGCAGCAGAGTGCGGTTGGCGATCAGCTCGCGGATACGTCGACTGGTGGCATTGAACTGGCGCGCGAGGTTCGCGAGCTCTTTGGGGCCGCTTTCGGACAAGACGGCGGGCGAGTAGCCGAGCGCGACCTGCTCGGCGGCCTTGGAGAGGCGATTCAGCGGCTGGGTGACGCGTCCGGCGAGAATCACCGCGCTTCCCACGATTAAAAGCACGGCGACACCGATAATGACCGACAGTCCTTCGATCGGGCGTGTCTCGACCCGGCTTCGAGGGAACCCTGCCCAGACCGTGTCGCCGCCTGCGTCGAGTGCGACCCAGAACCACCGCTCGCTGTTGGCGACACTCGTGACGATCTCCACCTCGCCGCCGAGTCGGTCTCCCAAGGCGCGTTTGAGCTGGCCGATGTAAGGGAAGAAAAAGTGGTTCACGTCCGTGAGCGGACGCTCCTCGGCGAGTCGGATCTGGTACTCCCGGGCCAGCCTGGTGCGATAGTCGTCGCGCATCTCCGCCGGGAGCTGGCGAAGGGTCCGCGCCGAGAGCACCATGATGCTCGCCAGATCCGAAGCGGAGCGCTGCGCGACCGGCGCCAGGGCATAGGAGACGATCACCCAAAAGGTGATGAGGCCGAACAGGCCGAAGGTGAAGACCAAGGTCAGCAAGGCGCGCCCGAACAGGCTTGCAGGGATCAGTCGCGCAAAGAGCTTCATGCGTCCCCGGCGGGCGTGAACATGTAACCCTTGCCCCAGATGGTGCGGATGTAGCGCGGGCGCTTCGTATCCGGCTCGATCTTCGCGCGCAATCGCGCGATCTGCACGTCGATGCTGCGATCGAAGGGCGAGCGCTCGTAGCCCTTGAGCAGGTCGAGCAGCAGATCGCGATCCAAGACGCGGTCGGGATGCTCGGCAAGGATGCGCAGCAGCTCGAGCTCGCCCGAGGTGAGCACGACGGACTCGTCGCCGCGTCGCAGCTCCCGTTGGCCGAGGTCGAGCCGATAGGGCCCGAAGCGGATGACGGCCTCGTCCTCGCGGGGCTCAGGCGGCGCGCTCGGGGCGCGACGGCGCAACACGGCACGGATTCGCGCCAGCAGCTCCCGCGGATTGAAGGGCTTGGGCATGTAGTCGTCGGCACCGACCTCCAGGCCGACGATCCGATCGATATCGTCGCCGCGGGCCGACAGCATGATGATCGGGGTGTCCGCGCGCGCACGCAGTCGACGCGCCAAGGTCAGACCGTCCTCGCCGGGGAGCATCAGGTCGAGGATGACCAGGTCAGTCTCATGCTCCGCCAACCAGGCATCCATCGCTACGCCGTCCTCGGCCCCTGCAACGCTGAAGCCCTCTCCGGCGAGATAATCTCCCAGCAGAGCGCGCAAGGCCGAATCGTCGTCGACAACCAGGATCTGGATCGGTGTATCGGGCATTTCCGCGTGGTCCCGTTCGCCCGACGTCAGGCGACTGTAACAACTTGTAACAACATTAGAGCTGACTGAAATACTCTATTGATGCCCTTGGCGCAAGATAAACCCGTACGCGCAGGCCAGTGGTCGTGTTGTCTTCAGACCCCCGGCCCTGCGGATTCTTGGAGCAGTCATCCGACGGATAGAGGGGAGCACGCATGAGCTTCGATGCACTGACGATCACGGGCTTGGTCGCGGCGGTTCTCTGCGCCGGTTTTTTGGTCGCGCTCATCAACCGCGACGACGCCGGTGGCGCTCGTCCTTCACGCATACGTGGTACCGACAAGACCGATGGATCCGACTGCCGGTCCTAAATCGGAGCCACACCCGGGCAGCAAGCCAGTTGGTCGCCACGGCAGCTACACACCCTGTCGTCGCGACCTTTTTTTGGTCTCCGATTCTCCGAGCCGGATCCCTGTGCAATCCTGATCCTCTCGAAAGCTCAATCGTCTGCAAGCAGACCAGGTTGTTTCGCGTGACGTTTGCCTCCCGAGGGCTCGGCCCTGGAAAGCGAAGTTGGACGGTTGTCAGGGTGCGTCCCTAATAGTGGACGGCACGGCGTGAGCCGGACAATACCTCAGTAATGAGCCTTTTGCGCTGTCAGAAAGCCTCTGATAGCCCAAGTTCAACACCTCATCTTCGATTCCCTTTCCTTTACTTTTCTTTCGACTTACGCCGAACGAAGGTAATTTCTCAAAAGGTAGCGGAAAGGATACCACTAAGCTACGAGAATAAGCTGCACTTAAAGACAAGCTTACACCCCTGAGTGCTTCATCCGTCGAGTATGACTGACCCGAATCCATTACCAGTGATTGATGAAGCGGACCGTACGCCGCTGGTCGAGGTGCCGGTGGTGCGGATCGACCGGTTGCTGGAAGAACAGCGCCGGCAAGCCGAGCTGATCCAACAGTTGCGCGACCAGATCGCGGTGCTTGAGGGCGAGAAGGCGAGACCGAAGTTCAAGCCGAGCGGGATGGAGCAGCAGACCGAGCCCGGGAGCGCCAACAGTGACGCCGGGGCCGGTGACGCAACGGGGTAACCGTCCAAACGACCGGGATCGGCGAAGCGGTTCTCGAGCGTGCCGAGAAAACGATTGAAACACGTGAGCTTGCGGTTGGTGATGCGGCGCATCCAGCCGCGCAGTTTGCGCTTCCTTTGACCTTTGGACAGGCGACTGTCGTAGATGGCGGTGAAGGCCTCGCAGGCTTCATGCGCATCTTTGAGTTTCGGGGAGTGGGCGAAGAGGCGATTGAGCAGGCGACGCTAGTCGGCATTCAGGTCGGCGCGACGATGCCGCAGGACCCAATGCGCGTTCTCGAGCTCATCGAGGGACGCTTTGGAGAGCGTGCGACGCAGCCGCTTAAGTTCGCGCTTGCGCAGGGTCTCCACGCTCTCGCGATACAAGCGAGCGACATGACAGCGGTCCGCGCAGATGAGGGCGCGTTTGCCGAACACGGCCTTCGCGGCACCGATGAAGCCTTGGTGGAGGTCCGAGCAGACGACCGCGATGCTGCACCATAAGTGCTTGTAAATAATTCGAAAAAACGCCTCCATGGCGGCCTGTTCCGCTCGGGTAGCAGGACGATGACGGGTAGCCGATCCTTCACATAGGCACTGATCACGACGACAAAATCGCGATGACCCTTCTTCAACGCGACCTCGTCGATACCGCTGACCTCCAGCGTCTCGATCCCGTTCCAATCGACCTCGGGCTCTATGCGGCGATCCAGAATGCCATGCAGAGCATCGACTCCGATGGCGTGCTTGAGACTCACATCCTCGAGCGTACTGTTGATCAACTCGAGCAGCACCTGCTGCTCGAAGGCCTTCGTGACCGAGGCGCGTGCCGTATACCAGGACAGCGTCTGGCCCGTTGTCGGCCGCCCCTCGCAGTAGTGGCATTGACAGCGTTTGGGTCGCAAAACAAGGACGCTGTTGTAATCGAACACGGGTAAATCACGTAGCTTGATCTCTTGACCAAGTCCGTAGCCATGGTCGATCGGCTTGCCGCAACAGTGGCAGTGCGTTCCCTCAAGGGCGCTGTGGACCTGGATCTCAAGCGTTTTGTGCTCGCCGAGCACAACGCGATTAGATTCCGGAGAAAAGCGAGGGCAGCATTTTTTTTGCGCTCGACCTATCCCGGTTCGAGAATGAGCGTTAACATGTATCAACACAACGTAGTTCCATGATCGACCCGGAAAGGCGCCTGGCCCCTCCCTCTGTGATCTCAGTGACATGAAACACAGCGACGCCCACACTACGCGTAAAGACATGGGCTCGGAGCAGGTTGTTCCGTTGACTTTGGGGGTTCTCTATCCAGGCGAAATGGGTTCCGTCCTGGGCGGACTCCTCAGAAAGCAAGGGTTTCGGACGATCACCACTCTTGCTGGTCGTAGTAAACGTACCCGGAAGCTTTGTCGGCACGCCCAGCTCGAAGTTGTTCATTCACTTCAGCAACTTGTCGATTCTGCCGATATTGTCTTGTCGACCGTTCATCCTGACTCCGCACCGAAGGTCGCAGAGGAGTATTGTGCTTGCCGCTCAGGCAAGGCTCGGCAGCAGTGCTTCGTCGATCTCAACTCCATCGCACCTGCGACCGTCGCTCACATAGAGTCAATGCTTGCCGATGCGGATGTCGACTTCGTGGACGGCGCCGTCCACGGAATGGCCGCTCAACTCACGACCTTCGGGACCATCTATCTGAGCGGCGCTTCGGCCCCCGCGGTTGCGGTGGTTCTAGAACGCGCAGCGCGGACACGCGTCTTAGGCGATCGCGCTGGTGCGGCATCGGCATTCAAGATGCTCATATCCGGTGTCAATAAAGGCGTTACGGCATTACTCGTCGAGGTATGCCTTGCCGCTCGAGAGGTCGACTTGCTAGAGCCGTTTTTTGCCTCTTGCGGCGAGGCCTATCCAGGCCTCATGTCAATCCTCGAACGCACCTTGCCGTCCTACCCGCAACATGCGCCTCGCCGTGTCCAGGAACTGCGCGAGGCCGCACAAATGGTGGCCGATGTCGGCTTGCGGCCACGCATGATCGAGTCAGCTCGGCAGGTAATCGGCGAAATCTCCGCTGCCGGACTCCCGAGCGACAACGTACGGTCGGCCATTCAGATCCTTGCTGAGCTGCATGCACGCGAAGTGCTTAAGCAGTCGCAGCTTCCGGATTCAATAACGTGTCAGAGAAGCGTTGAATAATCCCACTAGAGGCTAGGCAACGATGTCGCACGAACCTCGATCCTCGGAAATGCATGCCGGCCCTGGGTTTCGGGTCAATACGGATATCTCGCGTCCGGAGCGGAAGCTGATGGACGCTTATCGCGATTTCCCGACACCGGACATCTCGGACTTGCTCAACCGCCTATACTGTGTCGATCCTGAAATTCGCTGTCTGACTGGGCCTACTCATTTCGTATGCGGCCCGGCACTCACCGTAAAGTGTTTTCCGGGCGACAATCTAATGGTCCACAAGTCGCTCGACATCGCCCGCCCCGGAGACGTCGTTGTCATCGATACGGGCCGATCCGCGACGAACGCGGTCTTGGGCGACCTGATCTGCACGAAGGCGAAGCATCGCGGCGTCGCCGGCTTCGTTGTAGATGGATTGATTCGGGACTTACCCGGAATCGCGCGTAGTGATATGCCTGTGTTCGCACGTGGAACAACGCCTTTTGGTCCGCTCCATCGAGGGCCGGGTGAGATCAACTATCCAATTTGTTGCGGTGGAATCGTCGTCAATCCGGGTGATTTGTTGGTCGGCGACCCGGCCGGTCTGGTGATTGTGCCGAACGCGATTGTCCGCGAGCTTCTGGAAAGGCTTGTGCAGCATAAGAATGCCAATTCCGAGTATTTCGAGTCGGTGCGGCGCGGCAACTTCTCGAACGAATGGGTGGATAGAATACTTGAAAAAGGTTCGTGTCCAATATCTTCAAAAAAATCACAAAAGTAGTCGATTCGAAGCTGCCGCTGACGTGTCCAACATTCTGTTGGCTGCACTAAATGGCCGCTAGCCAGTCAGATTCCTGAGCATCCTGGTGATTTTTTGATCGAAAATGCCAGTCGAAGCTTTCTATGGCGACGGTGATCACTGGTGGAGTCGTTCGGTTCAAGTTGCTGATTTGATGACTGAGTTTTCTGGTGAGGAGCGCAAATGGCGTGATCTCCTGTAAAAGCCGCATGAAGCCTGCGGGGACTTGCTTATGGCGCAAAGCAAATGGTCGTAACCGAATGCCCACAGACCGGCGGTTTTGTGCGTGACCGCCGTTGAATCGGTTGTGCAGAGGGCTGGGCGTGTTCGCGTTTGGTCGTCTTCGCTGAGCAGTCCGCCCGCGATTATACTTGGAGGCGGCGCCAATGCGCTTTCCGTTGCGCGACTCCTCGGCAAGCGCGGGGTAAAGGTCTACGCTATTAATGGTGCCAAGGAGCATGTCTGCTACTCGCGCTTCGCCGAAAGCCTTTCCGTTCCCTCGGAAAGCTCCCTCGAGCGTGCATGGACCCGGTATCTTCTTAGCGATGACTCGAACCATCTACGTGGCGCCGTGCTTCTCGCATGCAGCGATCGAGCGATCCAAATTCTCGCAGAGCATCACGCAGAGTTGGGTCGGAAGTTTCGACTCGACGCGATGAACCCGACCGCACAGCTGTGCATGCTGAATAAATTGTGTACATACCGAGCAGCCACGGCGGCGGGTGTGGCGACGCCGAGGTATTGGACACCGCAAAACGATCGGCAGTTGGAAGAGGTCCGAAACGAGCTCGTCTATCCCCTGGTGGTGAAACCGGAGCTGTCGCATGAATCTCAAAAACGTTTTGGTGAGAAACTCTTTATCGCCCGCGACTTTTCCGAGCTAATGCAGTTGTTCCGCAAGGTCCTGCAAGGGGGCGTCGATGTGATGCTCGTCGAAATGATTCCCGGCGGCGACGACTTGCTATGCAGTTACTACACTTATCTCGACGAAAACGGGAGACCTCTTTTTCACTTCACTAAGCGAATTATCCGTCGCTACCCGGCGGTACACGGGATCGGTTGCTGTCATGTGACGGACTGGATTCCAGAATTGATACCGGTCTCACTACGTTTATTCGAGCATGTTGGACTGCGGGGACTTGCCAACGTCGAGTTCAAGCGCGACCCACGTGACGGCGTGCTCAAGCTAATCGAATGCAACGCCCGCTTCACCGCAGCGAACTGCCTGGTTGCCGATAGCGGTTTCGATCTCGCCATGCTGGTCTACAGTCGTCTGACTGAACGGCCACAGGATCCGCTTATCCACTACCGTGTCGGTAAGAGACTTTGGTATCCGTTTGAAGACTTCTTGGCTTGGCGGGACATGCCAAATGCATCCCGATCGCCATTCTATCGCTGGCTTTTGAGCCACCGACATCCCGCCACACTCCCTTTCTTCTGGTGGTCCGACCCGGTTCCGACCATAATTGCGGAAGGCCGGCGCCTCGGGGAGATTATTGAACGGCGGGCGCGCAAAGTTCGGGGGTGGTTATCGAGGATCTGGTCCAGGAGTGCGCTTTGAGGAAACGGGATCTCATGGCGATCTGGATAGGGTTCAGCGGGACGTTGGGACTGTCAAACCCGTCGGCGGCCCAGCCGATCGTGCGCTAGGAACCGCCGATCGCCGATTATTGCATCCAAGGCCACATCAGCGTTGGTCGCTCCACCCGCTGACGGCGCCGGTCTGAGTCAGAGATGTTTATACGGTTAATTCCCTTGCACCCCATCGGCTACGAAACGTAACGGCGGCAGGGTTGGACTGCTCCATTTGGGTTTATCGCACCGCCCGAGGGATCTCTGCTGCACGAATGCACGGTTTGACAGCCCCGGCCGGGGTTCCTAGGATCGTTCGACCTCTCCTCCGACAGCCGTTTCGACACCATGCCCAGACTCTCCCCGCTGCAGTGGCTGCTCTTCGCCGTGTTCTTGTTCTTCTACGGTTTCACGGTTTTTGCGGTCACGCGCGACTACTACATTCGCGACGCTGCGCGCCCTGCCGTCGCCGCGGCCGCTCCCCATGGGCTGCCTACTCAGACCACTCCGCGCCCGGCGCCGACCGCGATCCCGCAGACCATCACCGAGACCAACCCCGATCTCCTGGCGCAGCAAGCCGACGCGCTCTTTGTGGAGCGTCGCTACACCGAGGCCGTGCCCATCTATCGCCGTTTGCTCGAGCTTCGGCCGGGCGACGTCGAGGCCCACAACGATCTCGGGTTGGCGCTGCATTACATGGGCGACCCCGATGGGGCGCTGACGCAACTACGTGCCGGCGCGGCCAAGGACGCGAACCACCAGCGCATCTGGCTGACCCTCGGATTCGTGAGCCTGCAGGCCGGCGATACGGTCGAGGCGCGCACGGCTCTCGAGCGCGCACGCGATCTCGGTGCCGATACGGGTGTCGGTCAGGAGGCGACCCGCTTATTGGATCTGATCGAGGAGTAGTGATCGGGATTGACGAGTCTCTCCTCTGCGGCGCGGCAGATGTATCGAGACCTTTCGTTGTCGTCATCGTAATAGTGGTCGTCTTGATGGTCGATGACGACAACGAAAATGATCGCGGACGGTCTCGAAATCTCTACACTCCACCACTAGGCTCCCGGTCGGAACCGGATTCGCGATCCTCGGCGCGACGCAAGCACGAAAAGTGTCCGAAAGCGTCGCGGCGGACGCGGCGCAACACTCGGCTTTCGATGCCTTAATCCGCGTGGACCCAAAGACTCCAAGGGTCTTCGATGCGGCGGCCATGCTCAAACGTCTGCCGCGCTCCCGCCACCCCGTTGAGCCCGCTCGGCAAACGCAACCGTGTAATGCGCTCCCTGCTTGAGCTTGTCGTAGTTGCCGAAGACCTCGGTCAGGTTGCGTTTCATGTACTGGCGCAGTCCGTTGATGGTCACGACATAGAGATGACCGCCCGGGCGCAGGCGGGCATGCGCGTCGTGCAGCAGGAGCGCAAGCAGCTCTTTGCCCACCTTCGCCGGGATGTTGCTCGCGATCAGGTCGAACCGCAGCTCGGGGTCGACCTGATCGAAACCGTTGCTGAGCTGCGCGCGTGCGTTCTCAAGTCGATTGAAATTCACGTTGCGGTTGGCGTACTCCACCGCCACGAAGTCCTTATCGACCATCAGGGTTCGACCCTGCGGGGCAAGCGTCGCCATCGCCAAGCCGATTGCACCGTAGCCGCAGCCCAGATCGAAGCAGTCGTCGGTGGGTCGAACCTCCAGATGCGCCAGCAGCAGGCGGGTGCCCTCGTCGATCTCGCGCGGCGAGAAGAGACCCCAGGTGCTGTGCAGCGTCAGGTTGCGCCCGCCGAGCTCGGCATTGACGAGGATGTCACGACGAAGGGCGGCAAGTTGTTCGGGTGTGAGCACGTGGGTTTGGCCTGCGTCAATGCGATGAGGATGGGGCAAGAGACGAGACCGCGTTTGCAACGACCTGGTCTGCGGTGGGACGAAGCGCCGCTATCCTGAAGCGCGATCGGCTACACTGCAAGTTCTGTATCGCCGATCCGGAGGTTCGTGAGCCGCATGTCCGATCCGGGTGGAAGTCTCGAAATCCAATTGACACCATCTTCGGATGGTCTCGTCTGCACGATCGTCTCGACGCGTCCGGTCGCTGCCGCGTCGGCCTTCGTCGGACGCTCGCCCGAGGAGACGACCGCGCGCCTGCCGCTGCTCTTCTCGATCTGTGCCCGCGCGCAAGCGGGCGCCTGTGCGGCGGCATTCGAGCAGGCCTCCGGGCGGGTCGCAAGCCCGATTATCCGAGGACGGCGCGAGGCCGCGATCGCCGCCGAGACGATCCGCGAGCACCTGTGGCGAATCCTGCTCGATTGGCCCACGCTCCTGGGCGAGCCGCCTTGTCGTGACGACATGGCTTCGGCACTTGCTCTGTCGAACCGCATCCTCTCGCGGCTCGATCCTGCCGGCGATCTGTTCGGAGTCGGTGCGAGGACGGCGGCGGGTCACACCCCTGGTCAGGCCCCGGGTCTCGACGTCCTGCTCGCCGATCTGCACGATCTGCTGACGCACAAGGTGCTCGGCGTCCCGCCCGAGCACTGGTTGAGTCTGATCGGTGACCCGTCGGGCTTCGAGCGCTGGTGTCGGAATACGGAGACGGTGGCGGCTCGTCTGTTGCGCTCCCTGCTGGAATCGGGAGAGGCATCGCTCGGGAAGACCACGATTCCCGCGCTTCCGAGACTGTCGGAGAAGGATCTGATTGCTCGGCTGAGTGCGCCTGATTGGGCCGAGTTCGTCGCCGCTCCGACCTGGCAGGGTCAACCGCGCGAGACCAGCCCCTTCACGCGTGTCCACCCCCTTCCGCTGATCGAGGTCTACGGAGCGGGCCTCTTGGTCCGCCTTGCCGCCCAGCTCACGGAGGTCGCCACCGGCTTGCGGTTGTTGAGCCGCGGTCCCGTCGGGAACGCCGGGGCGCAGCCGACGTCCGCGGGCGGCAACGGGATCGGGCTCGGGCGCGTCTTCGCGGCGCGTGGCCTGTTGGCACATGTCGTCCGAGTCGAGGACGGCCGCGTCCGCGAGTATCGAATCCTTGCGCCCACCGAGTGGAACTTTCACCCGCGCGGCGTCGTTGTCCGAGCGCTGGAGAGTCTGCCGCCCGGGCCCGAGGAGCAGTTGCGTCGGCAGGCCGAGCTCTTGATCACGGCGATCGATCCCTGCGTGGCCTTCAAGCTCACCTGTTAAAACGCGGCCCGAGCGATATGCGAGGTCGTCACTCGGGCGTAGGGTGGGGGTGAGTCTGATACCCTCGTAGATGGCGCGTTTTAAGATTTTTAATTTGTTGATATAGAACGCGTCTCGCCAAGGTTTCGGTTGGCGACGAGGTTTGCCCCGATCCACCCGCCTATTTGATCGCCCCGGACGCGTTTTACCTGCGAGGTCCTTTGTCCATGTGTCTAGCCATCCCTGCACGCATCACCTCCATCGATGTCGCCGCCGATACCGCGAAGGTTGCGCTCGGGTCTGTCGGCAAGGAGATCTCGTTGGCCCTGATCGAGGACGCCGCCGTCGGCGATTATGTCCTGATCCATGTCGGCTACGCCCTGAACAAGATCAGCGAAGAGGAGGCGCAGCGGACGCTCGAGATGATCGCGGAGATGGGGCTTCTCGAGGAGGAACAGGAGCTCGATCCCGAGCCGACCTCGACCGTCGCGGGTTCCGGAGGCCAACGGTGAAATACATCGACGAGTTCCGCGACAAGGCGCTCGCCCGCCGGCTCGCCGAGACCATCGCCGCCGAGGCGCATCCCGGACGCGATTATCGCTTGATGGAGTTCTGCGGCGGTCATACCCACGCCATCTTCCGTTACGGCGTGCAGCACCTGATGCCGCCGAATCTGCGCTTTATCCACGGCCCGGGCTGTCCGGTGTGCGTGCTGCCGATGGCCCGGATCGACCACGCGATTGCGCTCGCCACGCAGCACGATGTCACGCTCTGCACCTACGGAGATCTCATGCGCGTGCCGGCGAGCGAGCGCAAGAGCCTGCTCAAGGCGAAGGCCGAGGGCGCCGACATCCGCATGATTTACTCCACCCAAGACGTGCTGCGGATCGCGCGCGAGAACCCCGATCGGCAGGTCGTCTTCTTCGCCATCGGCTTCGAGACGACCACGCCGCCGACCGCCGTCGCCCTGAAGAGCGCTCGCGCCGAGGGGCTGACCAACTTCTCGGTCTTCTGCAACCATGTGCTGACCCCGTCGGCGCTGCAGACGATCCTGAGCACCGCCGGACCTGACGGGGTTCAGCTCGACGGTATCCTGGGCCCCTCCCATGTGAGTACGCTCATCGGCAGCCGTCCCTACCGTTTCGTGGCCGAGCAGTTCGGCGTGCCGGTCGTGATCGCCGGTTTCGAGCCCCTGGACGTGATGCAGTCCGCCTTGATGCTGGTGCGGCAGCTCAACGAGGGCCGCTGCGAGGTCGAGAATCAGTACACCCGTGCGGTGAGCGAGGAGGGCAACCGCAAGGCTCAGGCCCTGATCGACGAGGTCTTTCGCATCCGCCCCGAGTTCGAATGGCGCGGGCTCGGCTTCCTTCCGAACAGCGCCTTGGCGCTGGCCGACGCCTACGCGGACCTGGATGCAGAGCAGCGCTTTCCGGTCGAGATCGCCCCGGCCAAAGAGATCAAGGGCTGCGAGTGCCCGGCCATCCTGCGTGGCGTCAAGACACCGACCGATTGCAAGCTCTTCGGCAAACCCTGCACGCCCGACAACCCCATGGGCTCCTGCATGGTGTCCTCCGAGGGTGCCTGTGCGGCCTATTGGAGCTACGGGCGGTTCCGGGCTTCCAGTGCTCAACCGCAAGCCGCCAGCCGGCTTTGATGCTCGAACCCGTGTCGGCCGGCGAGGATGGGCGTTGTCGATAAGACCAGCGGGTAGGGTGGACGAGCGAGAGCGAAGTCCACCGAACCCCGCGCCGGCGCTGGTGGACTGCGCTGCGCTGGTCTACCCTGCGGCGCGTGTCCACCCGGCACTGATAGCTGGCTGCCTTCCATCACCGTCCCAGTCGTCCCAAAACGAGGTCTCAGAATGACATCCGATCGGCGCTTTCCCGTGCGGCTCGATCTTGAGAAGGGCGCCGTGGACATGAGTCACGGCTCCGGCGGGCGCGCGATGGCGCAGCTCATCGGCGAGCTCTTTCAGCGCTACCTCGACCATGAGCTCTTGATCCTCGGCAATGACCAGGCGCTCTTCACGCCTCCCCCTGGCCGCATGGTGATGAGCACCGACGGTCACGTGATCTCCCCGCTCTTCTTTCCCGGCGGGGACATCGGCTCGCTCGCCGTGCACGGCACCATCAACGATGTCGCCATGTCCGGTGCTCGCCCGCTCTACCTCGCCGCCGGCTTCATCCTGGAGGAGGGGTTCCCGCTCGGGGATCTGGCGCGCATCGTCGCGAGCATGGCCCGAGCCGCCAATGCCGCGGGCGTGCCCGTGGTGACGGGCGACACCAAGGTGGTGGAGCGCGGCAAGGGTGACGGGGTCTTCATCACAACCACCGGGATCGGCGTGGTGCCGGAGGGCATTCTGATCTCGGGCGATCGTGCCGAGCCGGGCGATGTGATCCTGGTCAGCGGGAGCATGGGCGACCACGGCGTGGCCATTCTCTCCAAGCGGGAGAATCTCGGCTTCGAGACCGAGATCCGATCCGACAGTGCCGCGCTGCACGAGCTGGTCGCCACCATGATCGCCGCCGTCCCGGACATCCATTGTCTGCGCGACCCGACCCGCGGCGGCTTGGCGACGACACTCAACGAGCTGGCCCATCAGTCCGGTGTCGGCATGCAGATCCGCGAGGACGCCATTCCGGTCCGCGCCGAGGTGGCCGCTGCCTGCGAGCTGCTCGGGCTCGACCCGCTCTACGTCGCCAACGAGGGCAAGCTGGTCGCCGTCTGTCCGCGGGATCAGGCCGAGCGTCTAGTCGAAACCATGCATGGCCATGCGCTGGGAGCCGAATCGGCCATCATCGGCGAGGTCGTCGAGGACCCGCATCGCTTCGTGCAGATGGAGACCGGCTTCGGCGGAAGCCGGATCGTCGACTGGCTTGCAGGCGAGCAATTGCCGCGGATCTGCTGATCCGCGGCGTGTGCACGTCCAGAGTATGGGGCTGTAGAACAAGAGACCGCCGAGGGTCCGGGAGGCGAGGGTAATGATCGACATGATTTGGGTCGAGGCCCATCAGGGCCTGCTTCTGTCGTTGGCCGGCGCGTCGGTCTTAATGTTCATCGGATCCCTGATTGCCTTGCCGTTCCTCTTGGCGCGCATCCCGGAGGACTATTTCGTGGACCCGCACCGGCATTCCGCACGGCTGAAGAGCCTCCATCCGGTCGTCTATGTGAGCCTGCGGTTGTTCAAGAACCTGGTCGGCTGGGTCTTGGTCCTGGCGGGAATCCTCATGCTGGTGCTCCCCGGCCAGGGAATCCTCACCATCATCATGGGCCTGGTGTTGAGCGACTTTCCCGGGAAATACGCGCTCGAGCGCCGCCTCGCGAGTAAACAGCGCGTTCTCGACGGAATCAATTGGATTCGCCGGCGCAGCGGTCATCCTCCACTCGTGCCGCCGCAGATCTGAAACCGCGTCTCCCTGATCCTTTTGTTTTCATTCCTCTAAACCGCATCGACGCCCCGGCTTTAGCTGGGGTCATGAGTCAGGGCAATCGCATCAAGTTTTCCCAATATTCGAGCCCTTGGCGGCTGTCTTTTGCAGAGAGATCTTCGGCGCCTCGAAGAGCAGCGACGCGAGGTAGCGCTCATCCCAACCGGCCTTCAGGCGCTTTCTCTGGATGCCGAGCTTGCGGTCGTCGTGCTGCAAGCGCGTGAGGGCGACGCGCCGAATCAGCGCCGGATTCTTCCGCGCCTCGGGATCACGCACCCGCGAGGCATCCTCGCGGAAGGCGACATCGGTGTACTCCCGCGCACCGGCTTCGATGAAGGCCTCCTCGACCTCGGTGGCCAAGGTGCTCTGGTTGCCCTTGAGCGCCAGGACATAGCGTCCGCCCTGCGCCACGATCTGCTCGGCGATCGCGATGAGCTCGCCCGGGATGACCTCACGGATCGCCTCGACCCAGTCGCGAAAACAGGCCTCGAACGCCTCGGGCTGCAGCAGGCTGAAGACACGCCCGAACGTAACGTACGACGGGATGCCATTGGGCAGCTTCAAAACTTGCTTCAGCCATGCCTGCTTGGCACGTCCAAACTCCTCGATCTGGATCCATCCATCGGCCCGGCAGAGGGTCGCGACAATCGCAATCACGATCATGTCGAGCAGGTTGTGACGCCGCTCGAGCGCGCAGCGCGGGTCTTCAAGCGTCGAAAATGCCTCACCGGGGAGCGGTCCAGGGTCATTTCGAGCATCGGAAGCAGCACACCAATCAGCAAACACGGGTGCCGCATGTTAACCACCCTATCGATATAGGCCAGTAGTCGTTGCTAAAATTTTGATGCGATTGTCCTGCCGGAAAAGGCAGGGTCAATCCGGTAGTTCGCCGGACGCTTACACCGAATCGGCCGTGTGGCGACGAGCGTATAATGACGGGTCGGAAGGCAGGTTGAGGCGCTTCGGCGACCGGTCGGCTCGGAGCCAAAGAGCGGTTGATCTTCCCGAGCCTCCTCTGCCCTTGAGCAGCTTTCGGGAGCAACGGTCGTTGCCGATCGTCTTGGTGGTCTGTCCATGCGCGCGGCCGTTGTGTGGCCTCATTTCCAGCCTGAAGTTTCTCGTTTTCCTCAGGCGACCAGCCGCATGACTGCAACGATGAGGGGATTTCGGATGCCCTTGCCCGGATCGCCGCAGTCGACCCCGAAACCCACGTCGGCGAGATCGTGGGCAAGCGCTCGGCGCACATCGGCGAAGGCATATTTGGTGCGCCGCGCGGGGGCCTGCTCCAAGCCAGCCGCGTCGATCCAGGTGATGGTGCTGGCCACTATACAGAAATGCAGATGGTTGGTGACCGCATCGGGGTTGCGGGTCCGCGTCCGGGCACTGCCGATCTCCTGCTTGATGTTTCTGAATCCGGCTTCGATCTTCCAGCACGCGGCATCGATTTCGATGATTTGCGCAACGGATAGGGTCAGGTCGGTGGTCACCAGCGTGATCCCTTGTGTGCCCGGGAAGACACAGACCATGCGCACTTGCCAGCGCAGGGCGGCGCAAGGGTTTGAGCAAGCCGTTGTTGCCGAACCAGCTGTCGGTGACCACCAGGATTGGCGCCCGCGGAAAGATCCCGGCGAGGCTCCGGATCAGGCGCACGGCTGGGGTGAATTTGGTCTCGAAGGTGAGCGCCCGACCGCGGATGCGCACGCAGCGCAACGCCAGGGTTGCCCTGCGCAGGTAAAAGGCAAAGGCCAGCGGCAGGCAGCACCAGCGCCCGTGAATGACCTTCAGCAGACCGAGCGTGACGATGGTCTGCGCCTACGGCAGCTTCGCCGAGGCCATGTAAGGTGTAATACCTCGCCTCGCCGATCACCACGCCGAAGAGCGTCGCGATGGTGCGCAGCAGGTTTGACGTGCGCGAGGCGGTGATCGGCAGCAGGATGGCCCGCAGCGTGAGAATGAACCAGCGGGCGCGTTCTCGGCCGTGCTCGGAGCTCGGAAAAAGGCTCTGGAATTGAACGGCGAGCGCGGGTAGGATCGACGTCGAATGCGGCTCGTATTTGGCGTCTAATCATTGGCTTAGGCGCCTTTTGTTATGCGCTGAAGCGGGCCTGCATTCATCGTCAACCGCTTGTTTCTTCGCTGATTCATCCGCGTTTTTCACGCCCGTTTGGTCATTGAGCCAGTATGGGTTTCATCAATAAGATTTCACCAATATACGCAGATATTCGTGGTTGCTTATATTATGATATTGCCGTATAGGAGTGAGAAACTTCAGTCCTTCAGATGTCTATTGAAAAACGCGTCGTCTTGATCGACTAAGCAAGTGGCTTTGTTCCCGGCTCGATACCCTATTAGGAGGCATTGAAATGAAAGCGGATCCAGAATTCATCACGCCTGTTTTCCTCGTTGGAGCAAGGCGGTCGGGAACAACGCTGTTTCGGATGTGCTTAAATGGACACCCGGATGTCTCCTGGGACAGGGGCTGGGAATTCGCAGTGAATTTCATCGACGACCATGGTCGGGTTCTCAAGCATTTTGATGCTGAAAGACCCCAAACATCCAGAACATCCTCCATAGAGGATATTCGTTCATATTTAAACAATAAAGCACATACGGCACGAGGGAAAAAAAAGATTCTGGGGGTTACGGTACATGTGGGTTTTGAGAAAATACCCTATCTTTACAGCGATGCGAAATATATCCATCTCATCCGTGATCCCCGGGATATCGCCATTTCCAGCGTTAAGCTGGGGTGGTCCGGATCCTATTATTATGCGCCGGATATTTGGGTCGCCGCGGAACAGGAATGGGAAGAGTTGAGCGCAGTTATTGATAAGCGCGCATGGATCGAGTTGAGATATGAAGATTTCGTCACCCATCCGGAAGCGGAGCTCAGGAGAGTCTGCGAGTTCATCGGCATTGACTATACTGAAAAGCTATTCGACTACACCAAAACGACTAAATACAACTATCCGAAGGAATCCCTGGCGTATCGATGGGAAAGTCAACTCCGGAAAGACGAGGTGCAACTTATCGAATCAAGGGTTGGCGGTTATCTGCAAAAACGCGGATATCAAGCCTCACAGTATCCGGTTTTGGAAATCAAAGGGCTGAAGGCATTGGAACTCAAAATCAGGAACTTTGCCGGCATCAAAGCCAGAGGCATTGCGGATGAGGGGCTTTCGCTCTATATGATCGGCTTGCTGGGCCGTAAGCTTGGATTGAAATCACTGATTGATCTGCATGACGTAAAGTTGCGGGGTATTAAACAGAAGCACGTGGAAAAGCTGGAAAAGGATTACTGATCGAAATGCGGTGCGACTCCTGTCACTCGATGAGGCTAAACGCAGCTGTTTAATGTTTAAGGGGTCACCATTTGTTGCGGCCTGGCAAGGCCGCGTTATCGTGCGGGTGGGAAGCCTGCCCAGGTAGCCGCTAGCCACGGGCCTGGAATCGAGACTTGCAGTCGGACCGGCAACGGGCCGATTGATGCGTAGTCACGAAAGGGGGCGAGGTGCAAGGGTAACAGGTGATGCTGACCTTGAAGGTGTAGAGCTCCGAAAAGACCGACGTTGGGATCGGCCGATGGTTTAAATGGGCCAGCAGGCAACAGCGCTGCACGCGTCACGGCGAGTGTGCAGCGACCCCCCGGAGCCTCAGGCCGTGTCGAGCCTCACATCGAGATAGCGCGGTAACCAGGGAGATCCGACAGTCGGTGCCGAAGGATCGGCGCACCCTTGAACAAGCGTAGAAAGCGAGGACGAGGGCGGAGGGTGTCGGAAGTCGGAGCCACCCATAGGGTGTGCCGGGCAGCGCCCGGATCAGGTGGGTTGAAGTCCCACTGGCGCCCGGGTAAGGGGCGCCATATCCAAAGGCGGGGGTAACGCCTCGCTGGCCGGGGCCACCCGATAAGGAGACGTCTAAACGGGCACGCAGCCGGAAACGGCGGATACGGCCAAGGCGGAGCCTAAGTCGAGTGAGCTGTCGAGAGACAACCGGAGGGCGGGGTGTCCATCGCGAGGTGGAATCCGAAGGGCTTGCGGAGAAGTACCGGGCCGTCATCGAGGAGGCGACTCCATGATGAACCGGTCGGCCAAAGACGGGGCAAGGTCGAGCCGGCACTATGGCGGCGAAGGCGTTTCTTACCCACCCGTCGTACCAAGGTGTGTGCGGGCGGCACGGTACGGAAGATCCAGGCGTGACCCCGGGATGGCTCGTCGCGTTCTCGGGCGGCACCGGGATCAGCGACCCTATAAGTCGAGAGACGAAGTGGGACGTGACGCGCGGCGAGTCGTCGGACAGCTGCATAGTACCTCAAGCCGGGCGAAAGTCAGGTGACTGCGCGAGCAGCGGCCGAGTGGGCCGGGGAAGGCGGCTGGCAGAGGTGGTTGGGACGAGACAGCGAGTGAGTGAGTAAAGGCGTTGATGCGGACAAGTTCCTTAAGTGAAAGACCCGAGCAGCAGCGTCCGAGGAGACTCGCGGACTGGCTTAACCCGACGGCAGAGAGGAAGGTTCACTCATTGGTGGACAAGATCTATCAGCGGAAGAATCTTGCGGTGGCCAGAGAGAAGGTGAAGCGCAACCGTGGTGCGGGTGGGATCGATGGAGTCGATGTGGCGGCGTTTGAGGCCGACCTGGAGGGCAACCTCGAGCGGCTGCATGTGGAGCTCAAGGAGGGGACTTATGCGCCGCAACCCGTGCTGCAACACCTCATCCCCAAGGCGGGCAAGCCGGGCGAGTGTCGAGCGCTGGGTATCCCGACGATCTACGATCGGGTGTGCCAGCAAGCGATCCTCAACCGGCTGGAACCGATCTTCGAGCCGATCTTCGATGACGCCAACTTCGGTTATCGGTCCGGGCGATCCACCAAGGATGCACTCAAGAAGATCTGGCGCGAGCTGAAGAGCCTCCATCCGGTCGTCTATGTGAGCCTGCGGTTGTTCAAGAACCTGGTCGGCTGGGTCTTGGTCCTGGCGGGAATCCTCATGCTGGTGCTCCCCGGCCAGGGAATCCTCACCATCATCATGGGCCTGGTGCTGAGCGACTTTCCCGGGAAATACGCGCTCGAGCGCCGCCTCGCGAGTAAACAGCGCGTTCTCGACGGAATCAATTGGATTCGCCGGCGCAGCGGTCATCCTCCACTCGTGCCGCCGCAAATCTGAAACCGCGTCGCCCTGATCCTTTGGTTTTCATTTCACTAAACCGCATCGACGACAATACCCGGCGTGCGCCCTTACATGCTCGGCCGGTAGGGTGGACGAGCGAGAGCGAAGTGGGGAGAAAGACTGCGATCAGGGTCTAAAATCAACATGAGCGCGACTCGAATCAACGCCGATAGAGGCTCGACCCTTGGCGACGATCCCCGATCCGGAGACCTTTTCGCGGCTTGATGCACCCTTCGCCGTCGGCGCCTGGGAGGTTCATCCACGCTCCAACGAGATTCGCGGCGAGATCCGGAGGGTCAAGCTCGAGCCCAAGGTGATGCAGGTCCTCTGTTTTCTCGCTTCGCGGCCGGGGGTCGTGGTCTCGCGCGAGGAGCTGGAGGCCGAGGCATGGCGCGGGATGGTCGTGACCTACGATGCGGTGACCAGCGCCATCATCAAGCTGCGCAAGGCGCTGGGCGACGACGCCCGTCATCCGCGCTACATCGAGACACTCTCCAAAAGTGGCTACCGCCTGATCGCGGAGGTCCGTGGCGGGGTGTCCGATGAGCCGAACTACCCGGCCGGAGACGGCGCGCAAACCCGATCGTCGATCGCCTTTCGCATCCTGATTCCGGTCCTGGCGCTCGTTTCGATCGCGCTCTGGCTTCTCCTCCCGAAAGGTGGCGATCCAACGGTGTCGGACGGCGTCGGCACGGTTCCGGCGCCGGTGCACATCCCCGGAATCGCGGTTCTGCCCTTCGTCAACCTGGGGGCCGTTCCGGAGCAGGATTACTTCGCCGACGGGATCACCGAAGACCTGATTACCGATCTGTCGAAGCTCTCGGGTCTCTGGGTGGTCGCCCGCAACTCTGCGTTCGCGTATCGGGGCAGCACCGAAAACGAGCCTACCGTTGCTCGGGAGCTCGGCGTCGATTATGTCCTCAAGGGCAGTGTTCAGCGTTCCGCGGATCGCATTCGGTTCAATGTGCAACTCGTCGATGGTCTGCGCGGCAGCAATCTTTGGGCGGAACGCTATGACCGGCGGATCGATGACCTTTTTGCGCTCCAGGACGAGATCGCGGCCAGCATCCTCTCGGCGATCGAGGTCGAGATCGCCCCGAGCGATCGCGCGAGGCCGGGCCGCAGTCACCTCGCGAGCATCGAGGCGTACGATGCCTTTCTACGCGGGCTCGATCACTATGGACGACGGTCGCTCGAGGATACCCAAATGGCGATCGACCATTACCGTAGGGCGATCGCCATCGATCCTGAATTCGCCCGTGCCTATGCCGGGCTCTCGCTGGTCTATGTGCGCGATGCGGTCGACGGATGGGATCTCGGTGCGGAGGACGGGCTCGCGAAGGCGCAAGAGCTGATCGCGCAAGCGAGGGCGCTGGACCCGATGGTCCCGCAAATCCATTTCGTCCAAGGCCAGATCGATCTCTATCGACGCGACTACGTCGCCGCCATCCGCAGCGCGGAAGAAGCGATCGCGATCAAGCCCAATTACGCCGATGCCTATGCGCTGCTGGCGTGGATCCTTCACTTCGCCGGCCGAGCCGACGACGGACTGGTCAGCATGGAGCGGGCGGTCCGCCTAAACCCCCGCATGCCGGCAATCTACCGACTCGTGCGCGGGGCGCTCTACTACGAGAACGGCGACATCGAACGGGCCGTGGCGGATTTCCAGGCCGCCGTCGACATGAGTCCGAGTTTTCAGTTGAGTCGCGTCTGGCTCGCGGCGGCTTATGCCGCGGCCGATCGGCCGGGCGATGCCGAGTGGGAGACCCGCGAGATCTTGGCGCTGGATCCGGGTTTCTCCGTGTCGCATGTCCGACGCGCCTTTCCGATCAAAGATCCGATCTATCGCGAGCGTTTCCTGGAGGATCTGCGACGCGCCGGACTTCCGGAGTGACCGCCGTGGTCGGGTCGGCCCCGTCTCCGGAATTCTCGGGCTACGATCGCCGATCATAGCGATGCCATCGGCCGGGGTGTGTCCGCGGCAAAGCCACGGTTCCGGCGGTTCCGGCGGTTCAGGCGGAGAACTTGTACATGATGTCGATGACACGACCGCGCCAGTAGGGCGTGCGCCCCTCCGGCAGGATCCAGGCGACCTCGGCCCGCAGCGGGATCCGCATCTCGCTGCGTTCCTTGTAGT
The DNA here is from genome assembly GCF_000223985.1 of Thiocapsa marina 5811. Lineage (GTDB taxonomy): Bacteria > Pseudomonadota > Gammaproteobacteria > Chromatiales > Chromatiaceae > Thiocapsa > Thiocapsa marina. The sequence goes on along the minus strand of NZ_AFWV01000010.1, from coordinate 191,246 downwards.
CCGAGAAGCTGCCCTCCCAGGGTGTTTGGACCATCTTCCCGTCCAGCGCACGGTAACGCCCGCTCGCGCGCACGCCGCCGATCAGGCCGGCCTCGTCGAAGTCGAAGACAAGCGATACGCTCAGATCGCCGTCGGCGAGCGTGGCCTGTGCGGAGCGATCGTCGATCGGCTCCCAAACCACGCCTTGGCTGGGCAGGAGCTTCGTCGGGTACAGAGGTGCCTCGGCGAGGAAACGCATCAGCTCGGCATGTGTCAGCTCCGGGCTGCTCGGGACCTTCACGACCGGGAAGAGACCGAAGAGCGCGGCCTTCAGCATGCCCGTGCCGGCGATATAGGCATCGAGCACGAAGATCTTCGTTGCCGGGGCGATGCGCACCCGGGCGTCCCAATGGAATCCGGGACTCTGCATGACCACCGATTGGGTCGCCGTTGCAGGGGACCATTTGCCCCGCGCGCGTCCGAGGTCGATCTCTCCCTCGAGCCCCAGCTCGGCTGCGGAGATGATGGGTTGGCCATCCTTCAAGCTCACGAGGAAGTAGCGTTGAACGGGCTCGGGCAGTCCCTCCAACTCGCTCGAATCATAGGTGTTCGGGATGATCCTGCCCCGTCCGTTCTCCAAGCGCGTTTGCAGCCGGCTCGTGCCGGCTTGCCAGCGCGTGACCCCGAAGAGCAGAACGGCGATGGGCATGATGATGAGTGCGAGCAACAACAGGAAAACCAGGTTCAGCCACATGTTCGATTCTCTGCTCCGGGGGGCTGCTAAACCGCGCCCAACGCGGCATGCGATGTTTTTGGATGGGATGGGCCCCGGCAGGCTTGACGACCGCTGGAGCCGGTCCTGTTTAAGGTATTAAAAAATAGATTATTTCAAACCGCATCCTCGCTTAGGGCCGTGGATGCACCAAACGTCGAGCGCACTCGAAAATTCAGCATCTCGCTCCGGATGCGGTTTAAGGTGGGGCCCGCTCGGGTCGAGGACAGAACGATTCCCGGACATTATTCAAGGTGACTGTCGATCCGTCCACCGCCCGATAGGGAGCGGTTTGGCAATGCCGCACGCACAGGGTATCGTTCCCGCGTCATGGACACACTCGCCCGCGTCACCGATCTCAGCCGTCGCTTCGGAGCCCGCCGGGCCTTGTGCTGCCTCGATTTCGAGCTGAGACGGGGCGAGGTGTTGGGGCTTCTCGGGCCGAACGGGGCCGGCAAGACGACCTGTCTGCGCCTGCTCAGCGGGACACTTGCGCCCAGCGGGGGCCGGGTCGAGATCCTGGACATCGACCTTGCGCGGCACCCGGTCGCGGCCAAGCGGCATCTGGGTTATCTGCCCGAGCGCCCGCCGCTCTATCCGGAGCTGCGGGTCGACGAGTATCTGGGCCACTGCGCCCGGTTGCATCGCGTGCCGCGCGTGGACTTTGCCGATGCTGTGGATCGGGCGAAACAGCGCTGCGGGCTCGACGCGGTCGGTCGCACACTCATCGCCAAACTCTCCAAGGGTTTTCGCCAGCGGCTCGGGATCGCCCAAGCGATCCTGCACCGTCCGAAGCTTCTGATCCTCGACGAGCCGACGGAGGGACTCGATCCGGTGCAGATCCGCGAGGTCCGTGGCCTGATCCGCGACCTGTCGCGCGACTGCGGGATCATCCTCTCGAGCCATATCCTGTCGGAGGTCCAAGCGGTCTGCGATCGTGTCCTGGTACTGCATCAGGGCCGGATGCTGCGCAGCGACCGGTTCGGGGTGCTCGGTCCGACCGCGCTCTGGCGGGTGCGTCTGCGCCCGCGGGGCGATTCCGGTGCCTGTTCGGGGGCCGAGCGACTCGAGCGTCTGGCCTGCGTCGAGGCTGCCGTTGTTTTGGGCGAAGACCGATTTCGGGTGATCCTGACCGAGGGCGCCGAGTCCGCCGATCTGTCCCGCCAGATCCTCGGCGCCGGGTTGGACCTCTGCGAGCTGGGTCCGGAGCGCCCGGACCTCGAGCGCGTCTTCTTCGATCTGATCGGCGCGGGAGGCACGGCATGATCGGCGTGATCGCGGGCCGCGAGCTGCGCAGCGCGCTGGTGTCGCCCTTGCCCTGGATCCTGCTCGGCGGGGGGCAGGTCGTGCTTGCCTGGATCTTTCTGAAGGTGGTCGACGACTTCACGGGGCTTGGGGCCGACGAGCGGGTCGCAAGTCTGACGCTGGAGCTTGCCCTGAACCTCTTCGGATTCGCCGCCGTGATCCTCATGCTCGCGGTGCCCCTGATGGCGATGCGGATGCTGAGCGGGGAGTTTCGCGACGGCAGCTTCGAGCTGGTGGCCGCCGCGCCGGTGCGTATCGGCGAGCTCGTGACGGGGAAGTTTCTCGCGCTGACGATCCTGATGACGCCGCTGTGTCTGCTGCCGGTCCTCAACATCGCGCTGCTCGCCGGCAGCGCCGAGCTTGATCCGGGCCAGATCGCCGCCGCGACACTCGGCCTCTGGCTGGTCGGCATGATGTTCTGTGCCGTCGCGCTCTATGCCTCTAGCCTGAGCGCTCAAACGGGTGCATCCGTGATTGCCGCCTTCTCGATCCTGCTGGTCTTCTCCGTCGTCGGTCGGGTCGAGACGCTGGGTGCGCATGCTCTCTCGCTGTTCGGCTGGCTCTCTTGGAACGAGCACCTCTTGTGGTTTTTACTCGGGGCGGTACGTTTGAGCGATCTGGTCTATCTGCTCGGGTTCACGGCTTTCTTTTTAGCCCTGACCCACCGCCGACTCGCGAACCGGGTCCTGCAGTGAAGCGCATCCTGACCCTTGTGACGACACGGCTTCGCCGCCTCGAGCGCCCGCTTGCAGATGCGCTGTTTCTCATGCTTCTGCTGTCCATGCTGATCGCGGGCGGCTGGTTGGTCGCCCGTCATGACCGTTATTGGGATTGGACCGCCGACGGCGGCAACAGTCTCACGCCCGAGAGCTTGGCCATCCTCGCTCGGCTCGACGGCCCGCTGCGTGCGACCGTCTTTGCCGATCCGGCGAGCCCGCTGGGCAAGGGGATCGAGCGGCTGCTCGCACGCTACCGACAGGCGCAGCCCGGCATGCGGATCGAGGTCGTGGACCCGCAGCTCTTTCCGGAACGCGCCCGCGATGCCGAAGTGACGCTGATCGGACAGATCCTGCTCGATTATCGCGGGCGACGCGAGACCGTTGCCGAGGCGGGCGAGCGGGCGATCAGCGCCGCCATCGCCCGGCTCGGTGCGAGCCGCGTCCCCTGGGTGGCCGTGATCGAGGGTCACGGCGAGCGCGCCATCCAGGGCGAGGCGGGCGCGGATCTCGGCCGTCTGGGCGGGGAGTTGTCCGAGCGCGGATTCCTGGCACGCCCGCTCGATCTCGGCCGGGTCGAAGAGGTGCCGATCAACACCCGGATCCTGGTGCTTTCCACGCCGCGCATTTCGCTCTTTCCGGGCGTGGTCGAGCGCCTGATCGCGTATCTGGATCGGGGCGGCAATCTGCTCTGGCTGCTCGACCCCGGACCGCTCAACGGGCTCGAGCCCTTGGCCGCGTATCTGGGTCTGACGATCCTGCCCGGAACGGTCGTCGACGCGGACGCCGCCGCCTTGGGTGTCGCGACACCGGCCGTCGCGGTTATCGCCGAGTATCCGGATCACCCGCTCTCGGCCGATCTCGAGGTCCCGGCCCTGCTGCCCGGCAGCATCGCCTTCGCAACCGAGCTCGCACCCGGATGGATTCTCGATTCCTATCTGGCGACCGGCGCGCGCAGCTGGAACGAAACCGGTCGGCTCGACGGCCTGATCGACCGCGACGAGGTCGTCGGCGAGCAGTCCGGTCCGCTCCCTGTCGTCTTGGCCCTGAGTCGTCCGGTGCCGGAAAATGGCCGCGAGCAGCGTGTCCTGGTGGTCGGAGACGGCGACTTCGCGAGCAACGCCCAGATCGGAGCCTACGGGAATCGGGCGCTCGCGCTTGCCCTGCTGACTTGGCTGAGCGATCCCGGCGACCTCACGGTGCTTCCGCCCGACCCGCGCGAGCCGGTTGCGCTCGTCCTGGACGAGCAGCAACGGGTCCGGGTCGGCCTTGGATCCCTGGCCCTCTTGCCTGCGCTCTTCCTGGTGATCGGGCTCGGCATCCGTTGGCTGCGCTGGAGGGAGTCATGAGATCGCGCTGGATCCTCAACCTGATTCTGATCCTCGTCCTCTCGGCACTCGTCTGGGGGATCCGTCACGAGCTCGCCGTTACGCGTACCCCGCCGACATTGGCCGGCTCGGGTACGCCCGAGCCCCACCTGATCGAGATCGTCCGGGAGGGCGAGCCGACCATCGCGCTCGAGCGCCTCGTCTCCGGTTGGCGGATGCGCTCTCCGTGGGACGTGGATGCAGACCCGGACCGCGTCGCCGCCTTGCTGGCGATCCGCGACGCGCCGCTCCTGCGCAGCGTTCCGGCGCAGGCCGCCGCGCTCGACGAGCTGGGTCTGGACCCGGTCAAGCTGCGTCTGCGTCTGGACGCGACCGAGATCGCGATGGGCGGTCTGGACCCGATCGCGCAATGGCGCTATGTCGCGAGCGACGACCTGGTCCACCTCATCCCGGACCGCTTCCAGCATATGCTGATCGCGCCGCCGCTCGACGCTGTCGCACGCGCGCCGATCCCGCGCGATCTCGTGCCGGTGTTTGCCACACGCAACAGCGTCCCGCTGAGCGGCGGGACCTTGACTCGGCTCGCGGGCCTGGTCGCCGAACGGGTCGAGCCCTTGATCGGCGAGCCGACCGGTGCGCTGCTCGAGGTGAGCGCATCGGACGGGGCGCGGGTGCGCTATCGGGTGTCGGAGGACGGTCGACGTTGGACGCGACCGGATCTGATGCTGACCTACGTGCTCGGCGATGCCCCCGAGCTGATCGAGGATCCCCGCGCGATCGACCCGACGCCGCCGGGCGCGGTTGCGCCGCCCTTTGCTGGCTTGGACGTTGGCTCGGACGTCGCCCCGGATGCCGCGCCGAGCGACGCCGCTTGGCCGGAATCCGCCGCGTATCCCGGCTCGGACGTCTTCGCCCCGGATCCAGCCCCGCCACCCCCGGGGGATTCCGAGTGGCGCGAATCCCCCGGCACACTGGATTCACTGATGGACCCGGACGCCCCCCTCTCCGGCGAGCTCCCGCTCGGCTCGCCGCCGGAGGTCCGGCTGCGCCCGCATGACATGATTCGCGAGGAGGTGCTGACGCGGGACGGTGTCGGGCAGGGCGGTTTCGGGGTCGAGACGGGGCGAGAGCTCCCCGAGGGCTTCGGTCTGGATCCCTTCGCCCCGGATTCTGCCGATACGGGTCCCGTGCCCGAGGATCCCGCGCCGCAAAGGGGTCAACCCTGATGCCCGAGTTGCCGGAGGTCGAGACCACGCTCCGGGGTATCCGTCCCTATCTGGACGGCGCGCGCGTGGAGCGTCTGATCGTGCGGGACCCGAGGCTGCGCCGCCCGATCCCCCCCGAGACTGCGGAGCGCGTGGCGGGCCAAGCCGTGCGGTCCCTGTCGCGTCGCAGCAAATATCTTTTGATCGGCTTGGATCAGGGTAGTCTCCTCATCCATCTGGGCATGTCCGGAAGCCTGCGGGTGGTTCCGGCGGACAGTGCGCCGAAGAAGCACGACCATCTCGACTTGGTGCTGACCGACGGGCGTTGTCTGCGGTTTCACGACCCGCGTCGTTTCGGACTTTTTCTGTGGCTCCCGGAGACGCCCGAGCTTGCCGAGCGATGCCACCCGTTGCTGCGCGACCTGGGGCCCGAGCCTCTGGGGACGGCGTTCGACGGGGACCACCTCCACCGTTTGGGTCGACAACGTCGGGTCGCCGTGAAAATCTTTCTGATGGATGCATCCGTCGTCGTCGGGGTCGGGAACATCTATGCCAACGAGTCGCTCTTTCTGGCCGGCATCCATCCGGCACGCGCCTGCCATCGGATCGGCCTCGAGCGCTACCGCCGTCTTGCCGAGGTGATCCGCGGCGTGCTCGAGGCATCCATCACGCAGGGCGGCACCACCCTGCGCGACTTCGTCCAGGAGGACGGCAACCCCGGCTATTTCGCCCAGTCGCTGCGGGTCTACGGCCGCACCGGCGAGCCCTGCATCGCCTGCGGCGCGCCTCTACGCCTGCGGCGCATCGGACAACGCTCGAGCTTCTATTGCGTGCACTGTCAACACTGACCCGAGCCAGGCGACGAGGCGGGGCACGCATTCGAACCTCTCGGCCCGGCGCCGAGCGTCGGTTGCGCGCAGACCGCCCGGAGAAACGATGATCCTATTCGAACGACTGGCTCAACTGCATTGGCCCGTTTTACTGGGTGTGACGTTTGTGCTCATGCTCTGGCGCCTCGGCTCGGGGCCGCTCCAGGGGCGCCGACTGGGCAAACGCTTTCCGATCACACTCGCCGTCGGTGATCTGCTCTTGTGGCCTGCCTTGGTGCTCGTGGCGGGGAGTCTGATCCTGCAGCTCACGCCCTGGATCGGGCTCGAAGAGGGTAATGCCGGGGTCCGGACCGGGACCTTGATCGTCTGCTATCTGGTCGCCAGTTGGCTGCTGGCTCGCCTGATCGAGGTGATGATCCTGCGCAAGGCCGACGACGCCCTGCCCGAGCGCGTGCCCAAGCTCGTCGTCGGCTTGATCTATGGCGCGCTCATGTTCGTGGGGATTGCGATCTTGATGTGGGAGCGCGGCTATTCCTTTACCGGGATATGGCTCTCCACCGGCGTTGCCGCAGCGGTGCTCGGTCTTGCGCTCCAGCGCACACTCGGGGATCTCTTCTCCGGGATCGCACTCGGCATCGAGCGGCCCTTCAAGATGGGTGATTGGGTGGAGCTGCGCGACGGCACCGTCGGGCAGGTGATTGACCTGAACTGGCGCGCCACTCGCCTGCGGGGTTGGGACAACGCCACCCATGTCATTCCGAATTCAAAGATGGCCGGCGAGCCGCTGAAGAATCTACACGATGACCAGCATCTCTTTGCGCCCTGGTATTTCGTTCGGATCCCGGCCGAGGTCGATCCGCGCTTTGCCACGGCACTGATTCTCGACGCGGCCTTGCGATGCGAAAGCATTCTGAAGTTCCCGCATCCGATCGTTCGTCTCGCGGATGCGACGACCATCCCGTATCAGTACATGGTGTGGGTCCATTTGAAGAACTATCCCGCGGTGTTTCGCGGTCGCGAGGAGCTGTTCCGCGAGATTCATTGGGCCATGCAACGCGCCGGGATCAGCATCGCGCCGGAGGTCCATGAGCTGCATACGCGTCGAGCCGCCGTGGTCCAGGCCGAGCCGCCGACGATCTTGCTCGCGCTCAAGGGCTTGGATGTGGCGGGCTTGCTCACGCAGGAGGAGCTCGAGCAGGTCGCTGCGCGCAGTGTCTACTCTCACTTCGACAGCGGGCATGTCATCCTCGTCGAAGGCGCGCCGAGCGATGCCTTTTACGTGATCGTCGGTGGACTCGTGGAGGCCGCCATCACGCTGCCGGATCGCACCCGCAAGGTGACCGAGGTGCTCGGCCCGGGCCACCATCTGGGGATCACATCCATGTTGACCGACGAGCCCTCCTTCCTGGAGCTGCGGGCCAAGAGCGATGTGACCCTGATCCGGATCGACCTGGATTGCCTGCGGTCTTTGCTGGCCAAACGCCCGGAACTGGCCGAGCGTCTCGCCCGCATCGTCAAGGAACGCGTCGACGCCGCGGATGCGGCCAGGGCTGCGAGCCGCCAGCCGGTCGGGCGCCTGAGCCTGCGCGATATCCGCCAGCGCATCGAAGGGCTCATGGCCCGCCAATCACGCTTTACGCGGCGACCCTGAGCCGCGCCCGGTGCGGTACGCGATGTCCTTGGATGGGATCGGCGCCGGCAGACTTGACGACCGTTGGAGCCGGCACGGAAAAGATGGGTTTCGCTGCGCTCTACCCATCCTGCGCGCTCAACCTCGGACGATCCCCGCCCGAATCGCGTACTTCACCAAACCGGCCAGGGTCTCGATACGGAGCTTGTGGCCGATGCGGCTGCGGTAGGTCTCGACCGTTTTGGGGCTGATCCCCATGTCCGTGGCGATATCTCTGGTGCGCCGACCCTCGGCGAGAAGACGCAGCACATCGCGCTCCCGGCCGGTGAGCTCGATCTTCTCGGGGTCTGTAGCGCCCGTGTCGGACCGAGCGGTCGGCTCGGCGAGGGCCGGGCTGAGGTAGGTCTCGCCTCGCAACGCCCCGTCGATGGCTGCGAAGAGGTCCGTGGCCGCATTGCTCTTTAGCACATAGGCCAGGGCTCCGGCTTCGAACATGCCACGCCGAGACATGGCGTCGCCGAACATGGACAGGGCAACGATCCGTATGGCCGGCGCCGCCTCGTGGATGGCTGCAGCTGCTTCGGTGCCCGACATCCGGGGCATGGCCACGTCCAGGAGCACCACGTCCGGCTGCAGCCGGGCAGCCAGCTCCACGGCCTCTCGGCCATCGGCCGCCTCCGCCACCACGGTCCAGTCGGTGCGGTGTCGCAGCAACGCCGCAAGTCCCTCGCGGACCAGGGTGTGGTCGTCGCACAGTAGTATGGTCGCGGGCATGGCTGGGATGATTGCCACGTGAGTCAGCGTTCCCCGATCCTAACCGCTTTCGGGCTCCATCGGAATCCACAACCGGACCCGCGCCCCTGGGTGCATTGATAGACCCGGAATTGGCGCGCCAACTCCACCAGCTCGGGCACCTGCGGCCTCGACGCGAGCGCGGTCAGTGCGCCCATGACCAGATTCGGGGCCACGGTCCCGGCGAGGCCAAGTGCGACGCTCTGCGTCGACCCGAGGCGGTGCAGGTCGGGGTTTGCTCCGGTTTTAACCATGGCGTCGCAACCTGAATCGTATGCCCCGCGCGGATTCGGTAACATGCTCGAACGGCTCGCGCACCGCTCGATGAGTCAAGGAGCTTATCTTGAACGTCACCAGTCTCGTCGTCGGCCTGTTGATCGCATTCCTGCTCATCGGCGCCTTCGCCGGCGTGGTCGCCGGACGGCTTATGCCCGGGAGCGGCCCGGGCCTGGCGGGCCGAGTGGCAGTCGGCATCTTGGGCGCCTTCGGCGGCGGGTTTCTCTTCGGCCTTGTCCCCGTGGACCTCGAAGTCGGTTTGGTCGGAGCCCCGATCACGGCCGCCATCGGCGCCGCACTCTTCCTATTCGCCGTCGCCAGGATCAAGAAACACTGATCCGAGCTCGAAGTCCGTAGATAGGGCGCCCTCACCCGCCCTCGATGGCCGACAGCGGTACCTCGTAGACCTCGCCGTTGTCGCGGGTGACGGTCCAGAGGTCACCGTTCAACTTGGCCGTCACGTCGCCTACGGTGGCGTTGACGGCATCGGTCTTGAAGTTGACCGTAAACTCCGCTCGGTGCGGGCTCTGGATCACGATCGACGCCTGCCCACCGTCCATCCGCAGGATCCCCGCCGGGCAATTTCCGAACTCCGTGTCGCCCGCAGTCTTGCACCGCAGCAGCGTGGTGGCGTCGTACTCGCCACCTTCATATTTGGTGGCGAAGGGCGCGGTGGCGTTGTCCGCCGCGGCGCCCGCACTCGCGGCGTTGTCCCAGTAGACGAAGACGCTCTGTGTCGGAAAGCGGAAGATCAGCCCCGCCTCGCCGAGCCCACTCTGGCGATAGACCGCGCGCCCGTCCTGGTCGCGGAAGTTGCCCGGCCTGTCGCCGACCGGCGAGAGTTCATAGGTTACGCCGTCCTCGCGGGTAATGGTGATGTAGCCCTGCCGCTGGCCGAAGGTGCAGGGCACCATCGTCTGCATCTTGTCCGAGCCCTTCGGGTAGATCTCGCAGCGGGCCTGCGTCGAGTCCGCGGCGGACGGCAGCGCCCAGCCCATCGAGAGGGCGGCCATCAGGACCGCCGACGCTTTCTGCTTCATCGTCTTCAAGACCTCCGATCAATGCTGCGATGTCGGTACTCCCAACGTTCCGGCGACCCGGGCAAGCGGGCGCCGCCCTGATCGTCCGATGCGGGTGCCGGGCGCGGCGTCATTCGCGGCGCTGAATGCACGCGAGGGTTCACCCGAACACCGCAAAACCCTGATCGATGCGCTCCAGGATCCCATAGGTCATGGCGCCGAGCACCGCGCCGAGAAAGGCGCCTCCAGCGATAAGGTATGCCAGAAGCCGGCTGAGATGGGCTGCCAGCTCCTGCGCTGTCTCGGCATCGTCCACGTCCGCCGCCCTTGCCGCAATACCGGCGACGTGCCGCCGTATGCCGAAGAGCAGGACGCCCGCGCCCAGGAAGACGGTGCCCACAGCGAGGTGGATGCCGAGGAATTCGGTGTTCCCCGGGGCGCGATCCGGAATGAAGAAGCTGGCAACGACGAGCACGCCCGCGGCGCTCGAGAGGAGCGCCGCGCAGAGATAGACGAGCCTGAAGGCGACGACCATTGTTCACGCCGGCGCGCCGCGAGATTCGCGGCGTATCCCTGTCCGTGGAGACCTGCGCCGGCAGCGCGAGCCGGAATCGGCGCGGCGGCCGCCATGCCGGCGGGCGCTCAACGGCAGTTCGGATGCGTGCCGATGTCGTTCGCGCTCTCAACGCGGCCGTTGGCGTTGGTCAGCTGCACACATTGCTGGGTCTTGGCGTTGTAGTAGATGCCGTAGAGCGCATTGCCTTGCGAAATGGTGTCGACGTTCGTGAAACCTCTCGAGGTCATCACGTCGAAGGCCTTGATCGAGTCCATGCCCTTCAGATCCGAGATTTTGGCCTTGGATGCCCCGCTCGTCGTGGCGGGGGCATGCTTTGCCGAAGGCGCCCCCGATTTCTGACCATCCTCGGCGGCGCGACAGCCCTTCTTGTAGGACTCGCCGTGCTGGTTCTGGTCGTAGCGGCCCTGGAGGCAGTCGTTGTAGCCGCGCTGGTATTCCCGCTCCGAGGCCGTGGAGGCAAAAGCGGCGGGGGTGGCGGCGATGAGGACGGCGACGAGGCCGAGCAACACGAGAAGAGAGCCCCTTTTGAGCGCGGTATTCGGATTCATCTGCGTCTCCAAAGCTGATCGTTTCGGATTGGTCGCCCCGGCCTCTCCCTGACTATCGGCGACCTCAAGCGAAGCGTTGCCTAGAAGCAAAGCAACGCGTCGCATTGCATGAACGTTCCGGCAGTCGCGGGCCATATAAGCCCTTGGGACGGCGTCGATCACGGCGGCAAATTCTGCATCAGGTTTCCGTGAAAGACAGCCGCTTGCGGCCAAGCAGTTCGGCAAACCAAACAATCTGTTTGGCCAGCCAACTTTTGGTGGCCCGTGGCTCGGGACGGGAGCCCCTGTGGGATCGGGTGAATGCCAGGCGGCCGCGAGCCCGCGGAGGCGGCAGGTAACGGCGGGGCGGACTTCGCCCGCGCGGGTGCGGAAGGGGACGAAGATGGTCCGGTTGGCGACACGTGAAACGCCATCGGGCGCGCTCGCGCTGAAAGGCCGCGGGCGCCAGACTGCTGCTAACCGTGCCCCTTGCGGTACTCCCGCGGCGTCATGCCGAAGCGGTGCCGGAAGGCAGTGGCGAAGTCGCCGGGCCGCTTGAAGCCGATCGCGTCGGCGATCTGCTGGATCGGCCGGTCCGTGGTGGTCAGGAGCTCCTGGGCACGGACCAGCCGCTGCTCGCGCAGGTACTCGAAGGTGCTCATGCCGAGGTGGGTCTGGAACTCGCGGCCGAGGCGCACCTGGTTGGTGCCGACGCAGTGCGCCAACTCGGTGAGCGAGGGCGGGTCGGCCATCTCGTCGAGCAGGATGTCGATGGCGCGATAGACGAGACGCAAGCCGGGCTGATCCGCATCCCGAGGATGCGCGTGCTCGCGGCCGGCGGGGGTCGCCTGCAACTCGCCGGGCGGCTCGACCTGCTCGGCCATGCGCGCGAACAGGTGGCGCTGTTGCAGGTGCGCGCTGACTCGCGCCAGCACCTCGCGATGGTCGAAGGGCTTGGTGATGTAGTCCACGCAGCCGGCCTCGAAGCCTTGGAGCTTCTCCGCCGTGTCGCACAGCGCGGTGAGAAAGATCACCGGGATGGCGCGGGTCGTCGCGTCCGCCTTCAGACGCCGGCAGGTCTCGTAGCCGTCCCAGCCGGGCATCCGGATGTCCAGCAGGATCAGGTCGGGGAGGCCCCGCTCGGCCTTGCGCAGACCATCGGCCCCGTCGCGGGCGATCAGGGTCTCGAAGCCGAGGGCATTCAGCTCGGCGACGATGGCGCGGATCTGGACGGGCTCGTCGTCGATGATGAGGATCGTTGCCGAGCGCTGCTGGGTTTCGGGTGACATTCGGTGCTCGTTCTGATTGGGCGTACAATCGTCCTCGCCGCACCGGAGCGTCGTCAATTCGCGGCGGCCACGCCTCTCGGGAAATATTAAGCCGATGCGCACCACCTTGAATATCCACGACGTGGCCCTGACGGCAGTGAGAGATCGCGCGCTGCCGGCCAACACGGCCGGCGCGATGAGCTGAGCCTGCCGCGAATAGCGTCAACCGACGACCGTTACCACCGGGAACCGCGACGAACAAAGCGACGACGTGTACCCCGCAAAAGTCCTTTCGATACTGCTGATACTGTTGTGTTGGCTGCCCACATTCCAGGCCGTCGCGGGCCAGGGTGTCGAGCTGACCCCGGCGGAGCGCGACTGGCTGGACGCCAACCCCCGTATCCTGCTCGGCAGCGACGCCGGCTGGCGCCCCTTCGTCTGGCGCGAGAATGATGGGAGCGCCGCCGGCATCGAGGCCGATTTGATCGCGCGCATCAACGGCTTGACCGGGGCCAATATCCAGCTGGTCTTGGGCGAGTGGGCCGACATGGTGGTACGCGCCGAGGCTGGCGAGCTGCAAGGCCTGGCGGCCTCCGCCCGCCATGCCGAGCGAGCGAAGCGCTTCCTGTTCAGCGCGAGTCCCTACAGCACGCACAAGTTCATCTTCACGCGCCCGGGCCGCCCCATCGCGTCGATGGATGACCTCTCGGGGCAGCGCGTCGGCGTGCTGCGCGGCAACCTGTCCGACCTGAAGCTACTCGACGCCTGGCCGGCCATCGTGCAGGTGGGGTTCGACAGCCCCTTAGCGCTGGCGGTCGCGGTGCAGAATGGCGAGGTGGATGCGGCCATCTCCAGCGCCAACCTGCAGTGGATCGCGACCGAGAACATGCTGCCGGACCTGCACCTCGGGTTTGCGGTGCCCGGCAGCAAGCTCGACCTGCGCTATTCCATCCTCAAACAGCACGCCCCGCTGCTCGGCATCATCGACAAGGCGCTGAAGGCCATCGACCCGGTCGAGATGATGGAGATCCTGCGCAAGTGGGGCAACAAGGAACAGCCCAACATCACCCTCAGCGCGGATGAGCGCGCCTGGCTCGCGGAGAAGCACAGCGTCCGCGTGCGTATCGGCGAGCACCCACCATGGGAGATCAACAAGCCCGGCGCCGATGGCATGGCGGTCGACTACCTGCGGCTCATCGCCGAGCTGTTCGACATCGATTTCCGATTCATTCCCGCCGATGACTCCTGGGCCGAGGGGTTCGAGGACATGGCCGGGGCGCACCGTCACTACGATCTGCTACCGGCCGCGAAACGGACCGACGAACGTTTGGCGACACTGGCCATGAGCGAGGACTACCTGTCCTCGCCCTGGACGATCTTCACCCGCAGGGACACACGGGACATTCACACGCTGAACGACCTGCGTGGAAGGACAGTCGCCGTCGAGCGTGGCTATGTCATGCACGGCCTGTTGGAAAGCGCCGAACCCGCCATCGACTTGTCCGTCCAGGACAGTACCAAAGACGCGCTGCTGGTGGTGTCGACCGGCGCTGCCGATGCCTATGTCGGCAACCTTCTGGTCACCGATTACCTGATGCAAGCTCAAGGCATCACGAATCTTAGGATCGCCGGCCCCACCCCCTTCGGCGAGCACAAGCAGGCGATGGTCACGCGCAAGGAATGGGCCCCGCTGATTTCGCTCATCGACAAGGGACTGAACGCCATCACGGCTGACCAGCACATCGCCATTCGTCAGCACTGGCTGACCTCGGCGGCCTACGGCGGGATACAGGCACCGCTGGATCTCAACGACGAAGAACGTGCCTGGATCGCGGCCAATCCGACCATCCGGGTCGGTGCCTACCCGCTGCCGCCCTACATCCAGGAGCAGAACGGCCGGGTGGACGGTTATCTGGTCGAGCTGATGCGGGACATCGCGGCACGCGCCGGCCTGCGCCCCGAGTTTCGCGTCCTGACGCTGGCGCAAGTGACGGAAGGCACCGAACGGGGCGCGCTCGATGTCACCCTGGCGGTGAATCCCACCCCGGAGCGTGCGCGTGTCCTGTTTTTCTCCCAAGGCAGCGCCGAGTTCACCCTCAGCATCTTCGCCCGTAAAGAGGTTCGGGATATCAAAGACGTGGAATCCCTGGCCGGCAAGGTCCTGGCGACCTATCCCGGATATTCCTGGAATGCGCGGTTTCCCGAGTATCTGCCGGAGACGCGGATGATCACCGCGACCGACGCCGAAGGGATGTTCCGCCTGGTCGCGACCGGCCAGGCGGACGCCGCTATCAGCGAGACAGAGTCCGGCAAGGCCGTGCTGCGCCGCGCGCTCCTCACCGATGTCGAACCCAAGGCGATTGCCGTGTTCGATGGCCAACGCAGCCGTCGCGGGCACTATTTCGGGGTCAGCAGGCAAGCGCCGCTGCTGGCGTCCGTTCTCGACAAGTCCTTCGCGGCGATGCCGGAAGCCGAAAAGCAGCGCATCTGGGAGCGCTGGTTTGCGCGGAAGACGGGCATTGGCGACGTCGATCTCGACGCCGCGGAGCGCGCCTACCTGGATGCGACGGTCTTCCGCCGCGCCCTCGCCTCGGCGTGGATCCCGTTCGACTTTGCCGCTGCCGACGGCGCGCCGACGGGTGTGGCCGAGGACTACTGGCGGCTGATCCGGGACAAGCTCGGCCTGCGCGAGGCCGGCGCCGAGCGGCAACCCTTCAGCGACATCCTGGCGGCCATGGAGCGGGGCGACATCGACCTCTATGCCGCCACGACGCGCACCGCGGACCGCGAGCGCTTCGCACTGTTCTCCGACCCCTACGAGCGCTATCCCATCGCCGTCGCCGGCGCGGCGGATGCAGGCATCTACGCCGGCACCGCGTCCTTGGACGGGCGGCGCGTCGCCGTGGGCCGGGACTACAGCGCCCACCTCCTGCTGAAGGCCCAGTCCCCGGGGATCGACTTCGTGCTGGTGGATGACACGCGCGCGGCCCTGGAGGCGGTCGCGGCAGGCCGAGCCGAGGCCGCGGTCGACATCTTGCCGGTGCTGCATCAGCAGATCGAGGGCTTCCCGCCGGGGCGGGTGAAGCTCATCGGGGTCACGGACGTGCAATTCCAGCTCGAGGTCATGGTGAGCAGGCGCAACGCCGCCTTGCTGCCGCTGATCAATCGCGCCATCGCCGCGATTACCCCGGAGGAGCGCGCCGCGATTCACAACACGTGGCTGCTGCGCGACCTGGTCACCGCCCCTGACTACAGGCTACTGTGGCAGGTGTTCGCAGCGGCGCTGCTGATCTTCGCGACCATGCTGTATTGGAACCACCGCCTGCATCGCGAGGTGGGGCGGCGCAAACAGGCGGAGACCGAGTTGCTGCACGCCAAGGACAGTGCCGACCGAGCCAACCGGGCCAAGGGGGTCTTCCTGGCCAATATGAGCCATGAGATCCGCACCCCCCTGAACGCCGTCATCGGTTTCACCCGCCTGTCCATGGAGACCCACCCCGCGCCGGTTCTGCGCGAGTACCTGCGCAAGATCGATCTCTCGGCCCACACCCTGCTGGCGCTGATCAACGACATCCTCGACCTGTCCCGCATCGAGGCCGACAAGCTGCACCCGCGGTGCGAGCCGTTGGAGCTCGACGCGATCTTCGCGCGGATACGGGCGATCGTGGAACAGCAGGCCACCGACGAGGGGCTTGAGCTACGCATCGAGGGGCCGGCGGAGCCAGTCGGCACGCTGCTCGGCGATGAGCTGCGCCTCACCCAGGTGCTGTTGAACCTGCTCGGCAACGCGGTCAAGTTCACCGTCCGGGGCACGGTGACGCTGGCGGCGTGGGTGGAGGACGAGAACGAGGCCGAGCTGCGACTGACGTTCAGGGTCGCCGACACCGGTATCGGCATCCCCGAGGCGCGCCGTGCCGAGCTGTTCGAGGCCTTCACCCAGCTCGACAACGGGACCATCCGCAGCCACGGCGGCAGCGGCCTGGGACTCGCCATCAGCGCGCGCCTGGTCGCCCTGATGGGCGGCCGGTTGGAGGTGGAGTCCGTCGAGGGCAAGGGCAGCCGCTTCTGGTTCAGCCTGGCATTCCCCAGGGCCGTGGAGGCGGCCGCGGAGGCGGCGCCGGTGCCGGCGCCGTTGACACTGGGGGGTATCCGGGTGCTGGTGGCCGAGGACGACCCGGTCAACCAGGTGCTGGTCCATGATCTGCTGAGCAGGCGCGGCATGGAGGTCACCTTGGCCGCCACCGGTGCCGCAGCGGTCGATGCGGCGGCTCGCGGTGACTTCGACATCGTGCTCATGGACGTCCGCATGCCGGAGATGGACGGACTGGAGGCATGTCGTCGCATCCGCGCGCTGCCGAACGGGAGGTTACCCATCATCGCGCTGACGGCCAATGCGTTCGTCGGGGAGCGCGAGCGTTGTCTGGCCGCGGGCATGGACGGCTACCTCACCAAGCCGCTGGAACCGCAAACCCTCTATGCCGAGCTGTGCCACCGGCTGCGGCCCGCGACCGAAGCGATCGAGGTCCCGCGACGGGCGTCTGCCGCGCTCGCCGAAGCGCCGACGCTGCCCGGTTTCGATGCGGCCAACGTGCAGCGCTGGCTGGACTTGGCCCCGGACGCCTGGCGCAGCATGGTACGGGCCTTCCTCGCAGAGTACCCCGAGGCGGCAACCGCCATCGGAACCGCCTTGGACGCCGGGGATCGGGCGCGGGCCGGCGAGCTTCTTCATCGCCTCCGCGGGGCCGCGGGAGCGATTGGCGCGGAGGACCTGACCGCGGCGGCCGAGCGCCTGGAGCGGGCGGTCGCAAGCGACGGCCCCGTCGATGCCGACTCGAGGGCCTGCTTCTTTGCCAGTGCGGAGGCCGCCCTCGCGGTGCTCTCTCAGCTGCAGACGCCGTCGGAAATGCAGACATCCGCCGGGGCCGCTGAACCGGGGTGTGCGGAACGGCGCCGGCGCGTCGGCGAGCTGGAGGCACTGCTGGAGGCGGGCAATACCCGCGCGCTCGACCACTTGCCCTGGCTGGAGCGCTGGGCCGAGACGCAAGGGCCCGGGGAGGCTCGGGAGCTGCTGCGGCAGATCGAGGGGCTGGACTTCCCGGCGGCCCTGGAGATCCTGCGCGGGCTGGGAGAGCGTGTTTTCACCAATCCTCGACAACAGCGGTGGCGCCAAGTGGAAGATCCAGCGAGGATTCATCTGAGAAAAGGTCGCGGAGCAACGTGAGCGACAACAGGTGTCGACGGCGTGGACAAGCTTTGCAGGCCGTTTCGCAGGTGTTACAAGCGAGGCGATGACAAGTCTGGTGAGAGTCGCGGACGGGAACAGGCCGAGGTTTTTCCGTCAGGAGTTTCCCGACAGACAGGCCGTTCGTCATGGTCTACCCTCACTCGGTTCGTGTCCGAGCGACATGATCATTGCGTCACACTGTTTGCGAATCCGAACCTCGATCACGGGAGTACCGACGATGCAGACGAAAGACGAGTACGTGGCGAAACTCAAGGCGCAGCTCGATGAGTGGGAGTCGGATCTGGCTCAATTGCGCGATAAGGCGTCGGATGCCTCGGATGACGTCAAGGAGAAGGTCGATCATCAGATCGCCGAGTTGAAGCTGAAGTGGGACGAGCTCGCCGTGCGTCGCGACCGGATCGCGGACGCCGCCGACGACAAATGGGAGGCGCTCAAGGACGAGGCGGAAGAGACGTGGGCGCAGGTAAAAGTCGGCGTCAAGGACTCGATCGACCGCATCAAATCGATGTTCAGTTGAGCTGTCCATTGCGGCGCGCCCCGCTGCGAGGAGGGTCGTGCCGGGGCTCGCCGCTCTTGATCCAACGCGGCAACAACAGGGATTCGTGCGCATCGCGCTCGACGACGGGACTGAGTACGGGCTGGAGCCCGCCGGCAGTCAGCCCGGGAACTTCCGCGATACCGTTCGCAACGTGCCCGTGTATCGCACGTCCGGCCTCGGCGACAAGGGCGTGATCTTCGACTTCCCGGCCCAGGCCATAAGCGTCTACCACTCAGCTATAGGAGTCTGATTCTTGAACCACAGCATCCGCAGCGGCGCGCTCGGAGCCGCCGCGTCCTGCCTCGTCGTCTCGCTCGCCGGCTGCGTGGAGGAGCCAAGCGTGAAGCCGGACATGGGCCCATCGACGTACGATGCCTCCGGAACCATGCCCTGTTCCGCCGGCGCCCCGACCTTCGATCAGGCCTGCGGCTGGCGCGTCGTCCGCAAGCCCGGCGGCGGCGCCGAGATCTGGATCTCCAACATCGCCGTGCGCGACCGTCCCGCCTACCGCGTGCTGACCTTCTCGCAGGGCGAATTCAGCGCCCGCGACGGTGCCCCGCTGCGGGTCACGAAGGACGCAGACCAGTGGACGGTCACCGCCAACGACCAAGAGCATTATCGCTTCGCCGACGCGCTGATCACCGGCGGATGATTCCCTGCGGCTGATCCCGGGCAGCGAAGCGCGCTCGGTCTATCCGCCTCCCGGCGAGGCAACCGCGGCTCGGGATCGGTTCTGCCGAGAGGCGACGACGCGATCCGCGGGCCATTCATCCAATCGGAGGGTTCAAGACATGAAAAACCTGCTCATGGCGCTCGGCGTCGCCCTGCTGGTCAGCGCCGCGGCAGCGGCCGACGACACCCGGACCGAGCGCGTCCAGTTCAAGAAGGGCGCAACCAGCGCAACGGTGGAGGACACCATCAAGGGCTACCAGAGCGTGGACTATGTCCTGGGTGCACGGGCAGGCCAGTCCATGAACGTCAGCATGGCCACCGACAATTCGGCCAATTACTTCAACATCCTGGCACCCGGAAAAAACGACGAGGCGATGTTCATCGGCTCCACATCGGGCAACCAATTCGAGGGTATCCTGCCCGCGAACGGAGATTACAAGATCCGTGTCTACCTCATGCGCAGCGCCGCACGCCGGGGAGAGGCGGCCAACTATCGGCTGGAGATGATCATCAACGACTGATCCGAACCGGATCCTGGGGCATTCCCGCTGCCGGTCTGCACACCGAGCGCTCGAACGGGATCGGCTCAGGGTCCGGCGATCGCGGACACACATGGCAGTCCGGCTAAGGAGGCTGTGGTCGCGCTTGCACGATGAAGCAGGGCGGCCGCGCAGCGTCATGACTTTACGGATGTTGCCGCGCTTCTTGCCGCCATGACCATCAAAATCCGGGCTCGGACTGCCATCGCCTTCTTCGGGATCTGGATCGGCATCTTGTACGCCGGCTCCGATCATCCGCCCCCAATCGGGTTTTGGTGGCTCGTCGCTCTGGTTTTCGTCTGCGCCGTCGCGGTCTACGTGCGACTGCCGGACTATGCATCCTGGTCCAGCCGGCGGCGCCCGGGACGAGCCCGTCGCGTTCTTCGCGATGGGTTGCTTGCCGGGCTCGTGGTGGGGCTCGTCCCTCTCATGCTTCCTTTCACCGGAGAACCGACGACAGCACCCGCAAGCGTCACCCTGATCTTGATCTGGCTGGCGACTCTGTCGGCACTGGGGATCCTCAACGCGGTCCTTGTCTACGTCATCGCTGTCGTTGTCCCATCCGAATCCCGCGCGATGACCAAACCCTGAACCATCCGAGTGAAGATTCAACACCAAGGTGAACACCTTGAGTCGGGGGTAGGATGGGTAGAGCGCAGCGAAACCCATCTTTTCAGCGGCGCCACCCGGATTGGGCGTCTGAGCGTTGGGGATGGGTGGAGCGCAGCGAAGCCCATCTTTCCGGGGCGCAAATCGGATTGGGGGGATGAGGCGTCTGAGCGGGGTGGATGGGTTTCGCTGCGCTCTACCCATCCTACGTGTTTCGGTTGTTTTTGAATCGTTCGCTGTTGACAGAGCCTATGATGAGTCACTGACCGACGACGCGACTCCGGAACAGCGGATTCAGTCCATCAGGAAGATCAGAAATCCGGTCTCGCCGCTGGCCCCGCGCCGAGCCGCAATCAATAACCCCGACATCGCCGCGCCGTCCCCCAGGTTGAAGACGCGAAGCTCGGTCACCGCCGAGTCGTCGAAGGCGGCGGACAAGGCGGCGCGGGCTGCGTCGGGGCGGTCGTTGGTGTCCAGGATCATGGGCACGGACAGCCGGGCGTCGGGGTCGATGATGGCCCGCAGCTCGGCGGTAATGTCCGGCGTTGTGCCGGCGTTTCTGACGTAGACCTCTCTCCAGGGCCCCATCCACGCCGGCTCGCCGAAGCGGTCCCAGAGCGGCCCCACGAAGGTCTTGTAGGTCGACAGCGCCGCTTGCGTCAGGTCGTCGGTGCTGTGCAAGGTCTCTTGGAACACGGCACTGCCGAAGCCGCTTTGGCTCGGTCCGCCGTAGGCCGCTTCCAACTGGATCATGGGGTGTCCTCCCAAGGCGGGACCTTGAAGGCCCGTGCCGCGTCGGCGCCGCCCGGGGTCATGAAGTCGTGGATCGATTCATCGGTGAAGTACCGCCAAAACCCCTCCGCCAGGGCCGGATCTTGGATCCTGAACGCCCCTTCGGCCCGGCGCTGCTGGAGGAATTCCCGATAGGCGTCCAACGGCTCGGGTCCGAGCTGCTGGTAGATGATGCGGCCCCCGTACTGCGCATGCAGCGCCTTGTTGATCTTCCACTGCCGGATGATTGCGCGCGCCACGTCCCTTCGCATGCCGTCGATCTCGGCGGTTTCCTCCGGCGTCAGCCCCTCTTCCGCGGTCAGTCCCTCGGCTGCCAGACCTTGCCGCAGGTGCTCGACAAAGGTATCGATCTCGGCGGGCTCGGCCTCGATCCCGTGCTCGGCCGCATAACGATCGAACAGCGGTGTGAGGATGGCCTCCTGCAGTGCCTCGGGGTCGGTCGTGTGGACGGCCTCGCCCAAGACGGTGACGGTGGGTGATGCGCCATCGGCCGGCTCTATCTCGGGGATCGAGCTGTCGGTCATTGCGACCGGGAACAAGGGTCCGTTCTCCAACACGGCGCTGCGCACCTCGCTCTCGTGCGCACCCTTCACGACAATGTCGGCGGCTGAGCGGGCGGGTGGCGCCGAGGTCCCTTGCATGACTGCGACTGCTCCACACGGGAGTGTCGCGACCGCGCAGAAGGAAACGACCAAGCGAATGCGCATGAGTTTTGTACTCCGGGCTCGTCGAGGCATGAGGGTCCTTCCGCCGAATAGGGTCGTTTCGAGAAAACCACGCAAGAGATCCTGCCCGGGATGACGGGAGCGATCGGCCTCCTCAGCCTCGGCGCCCTATCGGCCCAAGGAATGGTACTGCCGTTCATAAATGCGGAATTTACGTCGCAAACCCGGACCGCCACAAGTCAGGGCTTCTTCGTCAGATCGCCAAGGCCGCCTGAGCTGCCGTTTCATCGGATGGCAAGACACGGGCGGACTGCTCCCGGAGGGTCGCGTCTGGTCGCGCCCGTCGCCCTTGTCAGGGATTTCCTGACGGACTTTACCCGACAGACAGGGCGGTGTGCTTGTGTCTATCCTTCTCGCCACTTTGAATTGGCCGAGTTTTTCATTCAGGTTCCGGGCGCCGGCTCGGGTTTTCACCAATCCCGGTCGATCAATCACGGCCTGCCACACACCGGAGAACACCATGGGGCTCTTCAACTTTGCGAAAGAGGTCGGCAAGCATCTGTTCGGCAAAGAGGCCGAGGCCAGCGAGAAGATCAAGGAGGAGATCGAACGGGACAACCCGGGGATCAATGACCTGAAGGTCGACTACAAGGACGGCATCGTGTCGCTCAGCGGACACGCGGACAGTCCGGAGGCGATGGAGAAGGCGGTGCTGATGGCCGGCAACGTCAAGGGCGTCGGGGAGGTCAAGGCCGATCAGCTCGAGGCCCCGGCACAGACCGCCAAGGTCGAGTTCTACGTCATCGAGAAGGGCGACACGCTCTCGGCCATCGCCAAACGGTTCTATGACGATGCCAACGCTTATCCACGCATCTTCGAAGCGAACCGCGAGGTGATCAAGGATGCCAATCTGATCTTCCCGGGCCAGAAGATTCGCATCCCCCTGTCGGGCGACTAGCGTCGGCAAGGCAGCAGACCGGCTCGGAGCGGTTTGCCTGTGGCCGACCAGCCAACGCAGCGTCCACGACAGCAACAACAAGCCACAACGAGAACGAACACATGATGCAGTCCCCAACGTGTCCTGCCCAGAGGGTTCAAGCGCCAGAGGTCGCGCCAGCGGCCACACCAAACCGACGCTTTCAGCTCGCCGGCCACGCGCTCGCGCTAGGCTCGCTCCTGCTGCTGGCCTCGGGCGCGTCGCCAGCCTTCGCGGCCTGCGGCGGTGTCACGACGGTTGAGACTGAGACAGAGCTCAACGCCGCCATCGAAACCTTCAACGCGGATACGACGGCGGAGTCCTGCGTCTACACCATCCAGTTGGATTCGGACATCGTCCTTAACGAAAGTACAACGCCCATCCAGAACGTCATCAGCGGCAAGAGCCTGATCATCGAGGGTGGCGGCTTCCAGGTGGACGGGCAGGATGGTGTCAACGTGCAGGGCTTTGACGGCATGCAGCCCTTCGCCATCGAGTCCGGCACGGTCGTGACCATGAACGACCTGACCGTCACCGGCGGCAAGCCGGTCGGCGGTGGTGCGCTCAAGCGCGGCGGTGGCATCCGCAACGAAGGCACCCTGACGCTGAACAGATGCACGGTTGCCGGGAACACCGTGGATCGCAGCGGCGGCGGCATCGCCAACCGAGGCACCCTGGTGATCGATTCGAGCACCATCTCCGGCAACGTTGCCGGAACGACGACCGATGTGTCTGCCCAGGGCGGCGGCATCTATAGCGAAGGCGGCTCGGTGACGATCACCAACAGCACCATCTCGGGCAACGACGCCGACAGCGGGGGGCTCCAAGACTGGGGTGGCGGCATCTTCGCCTCCGGCAGTCTGACGCTGAACAGCGTCACCATCACCGACAATTCCGCGACTGAGGGCAGCGGTATCTACGTCGATACGGTCAACGGCAACCTGACCATCGGCAACACCATCCTCTCCGACAACTTTATTGCTCAGAAGGATTGTTACTTCGATGCCTCCGGCAGCGGTTCGGTGGTGGACCAGGGCTACAACCTCTTCGTCGGCTCGGATGGCTGCGGCTTTGTCAACGGTGACAACAACAATATCCTGTCGGGCGCGAATCTCGAACCCCTCGCCGATAACGGCGGCCCGACCCAGACCCATGCACCTCAGCTGCTGGTCAGCCCCGTCATCGACGCCGGCAGCACCAGCCTGACGGTCGATCAGCGCGGTGCCGCGCGGCCGTCCGGCGCGGCCGACGATATCGGCGCCTACGAAAGCCAGGAGGGATGCGGCGACTCACCCTGGTCCGTGACCAACCAAGTCGAGCTGAGCGCGGCCATCGCCTGCTTCAACACCAAGACCACAGCGGGTACCTACACCATCTCCATCGACCACGGCATCCCGGCGAACCAGAGCACCACGGCCATCAACAACACCACCCCCGGGGTGGAGCTGGTGATCGAAGGCAACGGCAACAGCGGCGATTGGAACGGCAATCTGTACCCCGGCGTGCGGCCCTTCCTGATCGAGGCCGACACCACGGTGACCATCAACGACTTCTTGATCACCGGCGGTAATGTGCTGGGCACGGAGCGCGGCGGCGGTATCCGCAATCTCGGCAACCTGACCATCAACCGATGCAGCATCAGCGGCAACAACAGCGAGCAGGGCGGGGGCGGCATCAATAATGGACCGGGGGCGGTGATGGTGATCAACGACAGCACCATCGCGGGCAATGAGCTCGTCGGCGCCGGTAGTGGCGAGTCGGGCGGCGGCATCCAGAGCGAAGGCAGCCTGACGATCAGCAACAGCACCGTCTCGGGGAATACGAGCAGCTCCAATGGCGGCGGCATCGGCAGCTCAAGCTCGCTCATCCTCGACAGCGTGACCGTCACCGGCAATACCGTGCCCTTCGGCGTCGGCAGCGGCAGCGGCCTGTTGTTGGGAGGGTCTGGCGGCGCCTCGCTCAAGAACAGCATTCTGGCGGGAAACTCGGGTGCTGAAGATTGCGCAGCCTTCCTCTTCGCCCCTTCGGATGCCGGCAACAACCTGGTCCAGACCCAGGCTGGCTGCGACTTCGTCGGAGGCGCCAACGGCAACATCGTCGGCCAGGACCCGCTGCTCGGCGTCCTGCGCAACAACGGCGGCCCAACCCGGACCCACGCCCTGTTGGCTGGCAGTCCCGCCATCGACGCTGGCGACACCGACCTGAACACCGACCAGCGCGGCTATGCGCGCCCGTCCGGCGCGGCCGATGACATTGGTGCCTTCGAAGAGGCTCAGGTTGGCACCATCACCGTCGTCAAGGAGACCCCGGTTCCGTCAACCACCAACTACTTCTTTACGCTGGAAGGCGGCCAGCTCGGGGAGGCCATCGCGTTCTCGGTGGACACGAGCCTGGAGGATCTGGACAGTGATGGCCCCAATGACTATACGGACAGGGCGACATTCGAACTGGAGGCTGGCAACTACACGGTAACCGAGGAAGTGCTCCCAGCACAGGA
Source organism: Thiocapsa marina 5811 (assembly GCF_000223985.1). Lineage (GTDB taxonomy): Bacteria > Pseudomonadota > Gammaproteobacteria > Chromatiales > Chromatiaceae > Thiocapsa > Thiocapsa marina. The sequence continues at coordinate 166,489 of NZ_AFWV01000010.1, read as the reverse complement.
ATTGGGACCGGTCGCTATCGCCTGCGAGGACAACACTGGCCTGCTCGGAAACTTCACTGGCCCGACCGCGGACATTTCACTGGGCGTTTCTCAGGACATCCGCTGTACCTTCACCAATGACAGCATCTATTGGATCAGCGCCACCGCAGAGGGCAGCGGCACAGTGAGCTGCTCGCCGGCCTTCGTCGGACAGGGCGGGAGCAGCACCTGCACCGCCTTGCCGGCTTCGGGCTTCCAGATCAAGGAATGGTCCGGTGCGTGCGCCGGCGCGGGCAGCAGCACCGAGTGTAATCTAAGCAAGATTACTGAAGACCAGGTCTCGGGGGTCGTCTTCGGGCCGAGTTGCAAGGGCTCGATCGACATCGAGAAGACGGTGAAATCCGGCGGCTGTCCGGGCTGCAACGTGACCTTCGAGATCAAGGTCACCAATACCGGGACGTGCGAGCTGACAGACGTGAAAGTCGAAGATCCGCAGGCTCCTGCCTGCAACAAGACCATCGGCTCCCTCCCGGCCGCGGGCAGAAAAACCTACACCTGCACGACGAAGCGCCCGGCAAACAGCGTCAGCGTCATGACCTTCAAAGACACCTTCACCAAACGGCGCTATGACAACAACGACGGGAACGCCAAATGGAAAGGCTCTTGGTACGAGTTCGACAAGGCTAACCCGGCCGGCGCAGGCACCCAGGATCCCCTGAGGGGTAATCTGCTGGTAAGTCACACGGGCGAGCTGTGGCTTGACGACAAGCCGAACACGGGGACCCAACCTTTCGCCGCGCGGGGGGCAGATCTCCGCGGGGCGACGTCCGCCACGCTGACCTTCAACTGGAGGACTTGGTGCGGCATCGATCCCGCCGACAAGGTGGTGGTTGAGGTGCGCCGCGCTGGAGGACGCTTCCGGGTGTTGAAGGCATTCACCGGCTTTGCGGGTTGTAAGAACGGCACCGAGAGCTTCAACATCAGCCGCGAGATCTCCCCGAAAACCCAGGTGCGCTTCCGGGTGGCGAGTGGATTCGGTGAGGAGAACGAGATGTTCAAGGTCGACGACGTGACCGTCATCGCCAGAAAGCCATCCAGCTTCGAGAATACCGCGTGCGTCTCCGGCAACTATGCGGGTGGAACAGCCGACGACTGCAGCACGGTGAAGGTAGGCGAGTAAGCCGCCGATGCCGCGCTGAACGTACCGCCCCAGCACCTTGTGCTGGGCCGTGCGTCGGCCCTCAAGGGGAAGCCCGCAAGGGCTTCCGACGCTTTTTCTTGGGGCACGATCCCCGTCACCGGGCCGTCCATCCAGCCAGCCACGAAGGGAAGATCGTGGCCGGCGACAAAGCGTCGGACCACCCGATGTTGCTCAAGGCGCTGCGGTGGGATCCCGTTCAATGGGCGCAACCTCCAATCAGGATGCCCTGTCGAGCACGTAACAGGCTTCGAATCGCTGGAGCAGCTTGTTGTCGGGAATTTCCTGACGGACTTTACCTGACAGGCAGCGCGGTGTGCTTGTGTTTATCCTTCGCGCCAATTTGGGTTAGCCGAGTTTTTCATTCAGGCGCCGGGCGCCGGTTCGGGTTTTCACCAATCCGGGTCGATCAATCCCGGCCTACCACATACCGGAGAAGAGCCATGTACAGCATGAAAACCACGGCAATGACCTTGGCCGCCCTGACCATCACCCTGACCCTCGGCTGCTCCGAGGAGCCGGCACCCGGCCCGGCGGAGCAGGCCGGTGCAAAGATCGATCAAGCGGTCGAAACGGCGGGCCAGAAGACGGAGGCGGCCCTGGACAAGGCCGGGAACTACACCGGCGAGAAGCTGGACGAGGCCGGCAAAGCCATGGAACACGCCGGCGAGCAGTTGAAGCAGTAGGGTCACGGAACCGATCCAGGGCCGATGGGGTTATCCCGCATGTCGCCCAACGATCATGGCGAGCGCCGACGCCCCGGAGTCTGCAACCAGCGTGCGAACGGTCCGCGGGTCTGCCCCTCTCCCCGGGGAGAGGGGGAATAGGAGCGCGCTCCCGGCGCGCGTTTCAGGGTCAACACATCGGAACACTCGCCGGCCGAATGACATCATCGCCAAGGGCCGTCCCGCAATGCGGGCCGAGCCCCCTTCCATGGACTACGACTGGATCACCATGACGAAACGCCTGACCGCCCTTTCCCTGCTCCTACTCGCCGGCGCCGCACAAGCGGGCCTGCCGACGCTCAACTACAGTTGCCCCGGCAACATCCATCTGCACACCGACGAGGGCGGGCCGGCCTACATCAACGGCGACGAGGCCAAGCTCAAGAAGATCAGCGATACCACATACGATGTCGTCGGTGGCGGCGTCACCGTCTCCATCGGCATCAACCCGGACGGCACCGCCTCCGTCATGTACACCGGCAAGCACGGCGCCAACGGCATCTGTCAGGAGGAGTAAATCCAAGGCTGTAGGGCGGATTCCCGATAGCGCCCCAATGGGTCTTGCAATCATGCATTGCGCGATTGCAGGGCTTGATAAGCGACGATTCAGAAACAGGGAAAACAAGTTGTTTCACCGTTGTTTTTGAATCGCTCCTAAAGCAGTGGAACGGCTCGGCTCGGCTCGCCTCGTCTCCTGACGACCAGCCAACGCAGCGCCCGGGACACTGGACACAAACCACAACGAGGACGACCACGTGCCGATGATGAAAAAGATTCCAACCGCGCTTGTGACCGCCGCTACGCTGCTGCTGAGCGCCTGTGCCACCTCCGACTATGATTCCGGCCAGGGCAGCAGCACGCTGCGCCAAGCAACCGGCGCCGCGGAAAGCGCGTGCATGGCGGCGGTCAACGGCAACTACGGCGGGAACGTCCGCTCGGTGCAGGTGGCCAGCTCCGAGTATTCGGAAGCCAATTCGGTGGTCATGGTGGACGCGGCCGGGGTGCGCGGTGGCTCCACGACCGAGCGCTGGCGCTGCCTCGTCTCCAATGACGGCGCTGTCCAGGAGCTGACCGTCGTCCAATGATGCCCCGCTCCGCTTGATGGGCGTCCGGGGGGCCAGCATCCGGACGCGTCAGCGCCCGGATGCGGACGGATCCCGGACCGGGTCGACGTCGATTCTTAGTGACGATTCGGTTGTTTTCGAATCGTTCCTTAGCGTCTCGCCAGGTCCACTTCCGGACGTTGCCCTTGGCGAGCTTGGTGCTGAAATCGATCGCGCTGCCGGCAGGCTGCCTTCCGGCAAGCATTCTGCCAACAACCTGAAGGTTTTCAGTATGGCATCGATGCGAACCTTCGTCTCGGCTCTGCGAATGCCGAGGGCGGCCGGGTTGACCCTGGCCCCGGGCCGATCGGATCGGAGATCCGGCTTGTTGTCGTGTCGACCCGGTCACGCCGCCCTTGCCCTCGGGCTTGCGACGAGCCTCGCGGCCGGGGCCCTCAGGGCCGAAGCGGACGGGCCGGATTTCTACGCCGTTCGGGACGTTGCCCGAAACGACGTGCTGAATATTCGGGTAGAGCCGAGCGCGAGCGCACGGAAGATCGGCGAGATCCCGCCGGATGGCTCCTGCATCCGCAATCTGGGCTGCAAAGGCGGACTCACCTTCGAGGAGTTCACCAACCTGTCCCCCGAGGAGAAGGTGCTTCGCGCAAGTGAGAATCCGCGTTGGTGCAAGGTCGAGTACCGGGGCGTCACCGGTTGGGTTGCAGGGCGCTACCTCAGCGAAGGCGACTGCCGCCGTTGAATCCCGTGCGCCCGCGGAACCTGGCATCTTGCTGCGACCGCAATCCTTAACCGACGCTACGGTGAGGTCAGCGCCGCGAAAGGAACGATCTTCACCTCATCCGGGGCGGCGACGAACGTTACGAGATCCCGGACGCCATCCCGCTCGGAGGATCGCGACAGAGGCGGCGGGACGCCGCGCCCCGGGATCGACAGGATCCCGAAACAAGCACGACCATTAACCCACACTCGAGGACATTGATTATGGATCTGATTAGCCTAGGAATCTTCTTGCTCATCGGCGCCGTGGCCGGCTGGCTGGCCGGACTGCTCATGCGGGGCGGCGGCTTCGGCCTGCTCGGCAACATCCTCGTCGGCATCGTCGGTGCCGTCATCGGCGGATTCCTCTTCGGCTTGGCCGGCATCTCCTTGGGGGGCGGGATGATCGGCTCCTTGATCACGGCCGTCATCGGCGCCGCCGTCCTGCTCTTGGTCGTCGGCTTGATCAAGAAGGCCTGATACACCGCCACACGGAGACCGGGCCAAGGCCCGGGTTCCCGTTCCATCCGCTGCCCGTGAACAGATCATCGGGCTGCACTCGATCACCTCATCCACCGGAGACGCTCTCGATGACCAAGATCGCCCTCACCCTCCTCGCCGCCGGCTGCCTGACCGCTCCCTTGGTGCAGGCGTCGAACCCCAGCTTCGATTGCAGCAAGGCCACCCACGAGGCCGAGCTTCTGATCTGCAAAGACGCGGACCTCGCCGCGCTGGACCGCAGCCTCGCAGAGCTCTATGCGACCGTGCTCAAGAATCTGCCGGCCAGCGAGCAGAAGACGCTCAAAGCCGAGCAGCGCGGCTGGGTGAAGGGGCGCGACGACTGCTGGAAGTCCGCCGACCAGCACGGTTGCATCAAGGCCGAATACCAAGCTCGGATCAACGAGCTCAAGGATCGCTAAACCGCGCCCGTTGCGGTATGCGTTTTTTGTTGGATTGACTTGGCCGGGCTAGCTCCCAGAGCCGGCGGAGCTGGCGCGGTTGAGAGCGAAAGGCCGCGCGCCGAACGATTTTCTCGGTGAAGATGAAGGATGCGGAGCCATTCATGTTCGCTGGTGTTCGCGGGCAGACCAATTGGATGCATGGCCCCGACGAGGTCCAGTTCACCGATCTAACCAATTGCGGTATTTTTCGCTGGTCGACATTCGCGCTCGCAATCGCCGAGTAGGCGCGATCGGTCAAAGCCCTTGCCATTGCACTGCAATCGCATTCCCCAGTCTATCGAGAGCCGCACAGATCCCTCGGGCGGAGACGGCGAACGGCGAGGGTGACCGCGCCCTCGTCGATTCGCTCTTCTGCCCGACATCGGCCGATCGAATCGATCGAAGCTGTGGACGGCGGCATGATTGGCTTCCAAAACGATTCGAATGGTAGATTCAAAATGCGCCTTGTAAATCTCCTTGCCGCCCTTCCTCTGATGGCGGCCCTCGACTGCGCGGCCACCCCCTTTTGGGGCGCCAAGCACTCCGTACCGGCCGACACACCCATCGAGGCTCTCCAGCCCGGGGAGTTCATCTGGGAGGGGCAGTTGGAGCCCCAAGGGCCCGTGGTGGTCGTCGTGAGCCTCCCCGAGCAGATGGCCTATGTGTATCGCAACGGTGTGCGCATCGGCGTGGCCACCGCAAGCACCGGAAAACCGGGCCACGGCACACCGACGGGCGTGTTCACGATCCTGAACAAGGACAAGGACCACCACTCAAAGACTTACGGCAATGCGCCCATGCCCTATTCCGAGCGGCTGACGGTGGATGGCGTGGCCCTGCATGCCGGCGGGCTTCCGGGCTACCCCTCGTCCCACGGCTGTGTCCATTTGCCCTCGGCGTTCGCCCGCTTGCTGTTCGGAATCACCCACCGGGGGACGACCGTCGTCATCGCCGGGGAGTCGACCGCACCGCGCTCCGTGGTCCACCCGCCTGTACTGACGCCGGTGGATGCCGCGACCGGGGCGCCTGAGTCGGACAATGCGCTGGGACTGTTCGAGGACTTCCGCTGGGAGCCCGAGGCATCGCCCGAGGGCCCGCTGACACTGGTCGCCAGCGCCGCGGACCGGCGCCTCATCGTGCTGCGCGACGGGGTGGAGATCGGTCGCGCCCGCATCGAGGTCGACAATGTGAACGTGCCCTTGGGCACACATGCCTACACGGTGCTCGCGGGCTCGAGCAGCGGGCATCCGCGCTGGAGTGCCGTGGGACTCCCGGGCCACGCCGCCGAGAGCCAAGACGGCCACGACGAGAACGCAGTGGAGCGCCTTCACATGCCGAAGGACATGAGCCGCCGTCTCTACCCCTTGCTGGAGCCGGGTACGACCCTGCTCCTCACGGATGCGCCCGTCCTGGAGCACAGCACGGGGCCCTCTCTGGCAGTCATGCGCTCGGGTCTGCCTGAGGGTCAGACGGGCGGGGCGGCGGTGCATACAGGCATTCGCCGGGTTCCCGCCCCGATCGAGTCGGTGCGAATCAACTGAGACGGGTCGACGGGGCCGGGAGGCAGATCATCGCCTCCCCGTCCTCGGGCCGAAGATCCGTAGGTCGTTGATCGCGTTCATCGACGCCCTCCATGGCGGTCCGGAACCTGTCGCGGGGGACGTTTGGTCGTACGGGTTGGGCGCAGGGCGGGTCGAGCTTACAGACGGCCACCTGGCCGGAGACGGTCGGGACATCACCGCACCGTCTGGAGGAAGTGCATGTGGCGCTCGTACTGGTCGAGGACGTCGCCGATGATGTCCTGCGAGTTCCAGCCCATGAGGTCGTAGTCTTGACCGCCTTCGCGCAGATGGACCTCCGCGCGGAAATATTCGAGCGCCTTCGCCCGACTGGCGCGGGTGTCGCGCAGTACGAAGCTGGGTGCTTCGTAGGGGCGCGGTCGGACCGAGTAGAAGAAATCGATCTCGGTGCCATGGCGGACCTCGACCCAGACGCGGCCATCCTCGCCTTCCACGAGCCCGGCATCCAGGCTCATCTTGCCCAACTCATCGACGACCTCGCTCAAGGCCGGTTTGACGGTGTCGCGAATGAAGCGCAACACCTCGGCTTGGGTCGGCTGGTGCACGAGTGCGCGCAGCCGCCGCCTCCAGTTGACCGGACTCTGCGGGCCGCCCGGTGTCACCCGTGCCGCGCGCAGGCTGAGATGCTTGATCGCGTCGAGACGCAGCGCCCGCAGCAAGCCCCAGCACATGAGGATCATGACGATCGTAAAGGGCAATGCGCTGGCGATGGTAGCGGTCTGGAGTGCGGCCAACCCGCCTGCGACCAACAAGGCAGCGGCGACCACGCCCTCGACGACCGCCCAGAAGATGCGTTGCCAGAGCGGGGATTCCTCTTTCCCGCCCGAGGTCAGGATATCCACCACCAGGGAACCGGAGTCCGACGAGGTGACGAAGAAGGTGACGACGAGGACGGTGGCGAGCAACGCGGTCACGTTCGCAAACGGCAGCTGCTCGAAGAACTGAAAGAGTGCGACCGAGGTATCGGCCGCCACCGCGTCGGCGAGCGAGGTGATTCCTTGGACCATGATCATGTGGATGGCGGTGTCTCCGAAGAAGGTCATCCACATGAATGTAAAGCCCATCGGGACCAGGAGCACGCCGGTGACGAATTCACGGATGGTGCGTCCGCGCGAGACCCGCGCGATAAACATGCCGACGAAGGGCGCCCAGGCGATCCACCATCCCCAATAGAAGAGCGTCCAGCCGCCGATCCAATCCGTCGGCTCGTAGGCGTAGAGATTGAAGGTCATCTCGAACAGGTTGGACAGATACATCCCGGTGTTCTGAACAAAGGTCTGCAGCAGAAAGACGGTCGGCCCGGCGATCAGGACAAAGGTCATCAAGGCCACGGCCAGGATCATGTTCAACTCCGAGACACGTCGTATCCCCGAGTCGAGTCCGAGACCCACCGACAGGGTTGCAATCGCCGTGATGCCGGCGATCAACATCACCTGGACACCGAGCGACGTCGGCACGTCGAAGAGATAGTTGAGCCCCGAGTTGATCTGGATAACCCCGAATCCCAGCGAAGTGGCCACGCCGAAGATGGTTCCCAAGACCGCGAAGATATCCACCGTATGGCCGATCGGGCCATAGATACGATCGCCGATGAGCGGGTACAGCGAGGAGCGGATGGTCAGGGGAAGGTTGTGCCTGAAGGCGAAATAGGCCAGGGAGAGCGCGACGACGGCATAGATGGCCCAGGCATGGATGCCCCAATGGAAAAAGGTGATGCGCATCGCCTGGCGTGCTGCCTCGGCGACCTCCGGATCGCCGACCGGAGGGGTGACGAAATGCATGACCGGCTCCGCCACGCCGAAAAACATCAGCCCGATCCCCATGCCCGCCGAAAACAGCATCGCGAACCAGGACAGATAGCTATAGTCCGGCTCGGAGTGCTCGGGTCCGAGCTTGATGCGCCCGAGACTCGAGACGGCGAGCGCGATCACGAAGACCAGAAACCCGGCGACGGCCATCACGTAAAACCAGCCGGCCGAGTCGATCACCCAGTCCTGAATGGATTTGAACAGGGGTTCGGCGGTCTCCGTGGCGAGGGCGGCGAAGAGCACGAACGCCAAGGTCAGAACCGCCGAGACAATGAAGACAGGCGGATTCCACTGAATCCATGGTCTGGATTCGGCCCCCGCTGCGGGGTCCGATGTGTTCGTATCGTTCATGGTCGTGATCCTTCGGTATTAAACCGCACCCGGAGCGACATGCGTCATTTTCACTCTGCGTTTGGCTTTGGAGATCTCCTCGATCTCGGTGAGCCGCGGTTTAGTCGGAAGCCTTCTTGAAGTGTAGGATTCCCCACCGCAGATAGCCGGAGGCCCCGGCGTCGACCCAATGCCCGAGGCCGGTGATCATGCGATCGACGTAGGCATCGGAGACCTTGCCGGCGAGCGACTCGCGCTTCCGAATCAGATCCTCGCGCACGCGTTTGTAGTGCGTCACGAGATTCTCGGTCATCTCGAGCACCTCGACCGGCGCGAGCCCATGACCGGCGGCCGCTGCACGGTAGGCACCGATGGATCCCAGGCTGTCCAGATGGATCCGTGCGAGCACCGGCTCGAGCACGCCCGACGGGCAGTTGTCCGCCTGCATCGGGTCCGTGAACACCAAGCGCCCTCCCGGTCGCAGCACGCGCGCGGCCTCCGCAATGACCTGCTCGCGCCGCCCGCTGTGCAGAATGGCGTCCTGCGACCAGACCAAATCGTAGTTCCCGTCGGGTGATGGGACGTTCTCGAAGCTCCCGTCCACCACCTCGATCAGGTGATCGAGACCCTGCGTCCGATTCATCTCGCGGTGGCGCGCGTTCTCGCGCTCGCTCAGGTTCAGGGCCGTGATGCGACAGCCGAGTTTCCCGGCGAGCCAGCGCGCCGCCCCGCCGTAACCTGCGCCCATGTCGAGTACCCGTGTCTCGGGTCCGAGTCCGGGAACCAGCGCAGCCATCCGCTCGACGGTGCGGCGGCTCGCATCGGCAATCGCCTCGTCAGCCGTGTCGTAGATCCCGATATGGATGTCTTCTCCGCCCCAGACATGGAAGTAGAAGTTGTCGGCATCCTCGCTGTTGTAATAGGTGCGCGCGGTTTCGACCACCGCGGTATAAGTTTCGCTCATACCTCGTCACCCCCCTCCACGTAGCTTTTCTCGGCAACGTGAATGAAGAAGTCCGGCTCCTCGTCGCGATAGGTCTCCTTGAAGTCACCGTAGGTCGTGACGCGCTGGAAGCCGACCTCGTGCAGCAAGCGGCGCGTGTATTCTTTGCGCAAGGGAAACATGTTGAGATGGAAGACGTGGTCGCCGGGAAATTCGTAGCGAAAGCGTGCGAGCGTGTCGTCGACATGCTCGGGCTGCGCACGGACGTTCTCGCCGCAGTAATAGTAGTTGTGGGTCGGGGCGATCTGATGATCCAGGATGGCGTCGTAGTTGCGCTGATCGAGGATCAAGATGCCGTCGTGGCGCAGCGTGGCATAGAATTCAGCCAATGCCTTGCGGCGATCGTTCTCGTCGTGGAGATGGGTGAATGAATTACCCAGGCAGATGACGGCGTCGTAGTAGTCGTGGACGTCGCGATTGAGCCACCGCCAATCCGCTTGCACGGTCCGCAGGATCTTCTCGTTGCGCCGTGCGTTCTCGAACGCCTTCGCCAACATGACCGGATTACCGTCGGCACTGGTCACCTCGAAGCCGGCCCGCAGCAGTTGTACCGAATGAAAGCCGGTTCCGGTGGCCACATCGAGCACCTTGCGCGCGCCATGCTCCTCGAGGAGTTGCATGAAGAAATCGCCTTCGCTCTGGGCACGTCCGTCCCAGTCGATCAGCTCGTCCCATTTCTCTACGAACGATTGGATATATTCGGCTTGATAATGATTGGTGTCGCGGACCTTCAAGGGATTGGTCCCGTAGTCTTGCTTGGTGCGTTCGAGCTTCATGTCACCTCCTGTCTCCCGGAGCGGGAGTGATGTTGGTGGTTGAAGACCTAAACCGCGTCACTCCAAAGGTCGGAAGAATCCTTGAGCCCGACACAACATGAAAATGACGCATTTCACTCTGGACATGGTTTAGAAGTAGTACCCGAGATTGATGTTGAAGCGATAGTTCCACTTATCGTTTCCGTTCACGCCGAAGTCCCCGACGCCGTCGATGCGTCCGTAATCATCCATGCCCCCGCCGGCGGCCTCGTTCCCGACGAAGTAATTGCCGTTGGAGTAGGCGAGATCGCTGTAGATGTACCAGCCGCCGCTCGCCCATGCCGCGCCGGCGACCCACATCTGGCTGTCGTTGAAGTCGCTCTCGTCCTTCACGATGCTGCTGTACTCGATGTAGGGCAGCACGGAGTCGAGCCAGGAGATCTGAGGCGTTTCCACCAAGTAGCTGACGGAGACCGCCGGAATCCACGCCTTTGTCGCGACCGGCCACGCAAAATCGTACGCGCCCATCGGGATCAACGTATCCGTACCCCAGGGATTGTCGCTGTCGATATCGTATTCGTAGCGGGTCAGTTGCGAGGCGACGGTGAGCGGACCCATCCGGTTGACCATGTGTGCGGAGGCGGCCCAATGACTGCCGTCGTCGGTCCGCTGCCCCTTGAGCTGACCGTATTGGAGCGAGACGCCGAGATCGGTCGGGATCGCGGTGTCGGCGAGGCTGTAGATGGCGCGCAGGTTGAGCTGATTGCGCTCGTCGAAGCCGTTGTGCTCGCCGCCGAACGACACATTGCCGTCGGCATCGACCGATTCCTCCCACCGCACCGCGTCGTAGCTGTAGCGGGTACTGTTTAGACTACGACCGAAATAGCTGCCCTCGCTCGACGGATAGTAAGCCGCGTCCAGTTTCCATTGATCGATGGTGGTGCTGTACTTGATGCCCAGATCCATGTCGTCGGACAGCCCGACATAGTAGTGCTGATCGAAGAACCAGCTTTGCGAGACGCCGTAGGGGCCGGGGCCGAACGGCACGCGATTGACACCGACCTGGACCTCGCTGTCGTCCGCAAACCGATAGCCGAGCCAGCCGGTATGGAGGAAGTTGTAGCTTTTGCCGGTCCCCGCCGCATACCAGCGGTACTCGAGCCGACCGATGATGTTCTCGTAGTCGAGCGCGAGATTGAGCCGAAAGGTATCCAGCTCGATATTGCCGCCGTTGCCGCCGCGGTTCGGTCCGGCGACGGCCTCCTGGACCTTGTAGCTGCCCAGGACGTAGTTGACTCGCATGGCGCCGCCGACGGTGACGGGTCCGATCTTGAGCACCGTGCTTTCCGGGGCGGATTCGTCCAGGGCTTCGTCCGTCTCGGCGACGACGCCCGGGGCAATCATCTTCTGAGAGACAACCGCCGCGTCGTCTGCTCCGGCATCGAGCGCGCCCGTGCCGATGGGTTCGCCCTTCGCTGCGGCGAGCGTGCGCCGAGCCTCTTCGAGCTGGCGTGTGAGCTCCGCGACGCGCTGCTCGAGCGCTTGGACATCGGCCGAGGCCGCCGCCGGGAGTGCGCACAGCATCCCGAGGAGCAGCGCCCCGATCGCCTGATGCCGAGCGGTCTCGGCGCGAGCGTGCAATTCGTTCCGTCTCATCGCCATCACTCGCTCACTCGCTCTCGGCGGCCGGCATCCAGGATGCGACGACATCCGGATGTTCCGCGATCCAGAGCTTCGCGTTCTTCAACGGGTCGGCACGCCGCTCTTGATTCATGACCATCAGCTCGGCCATCTGATCCGGCGTCCAGCTGAAGTTGTCCAGGACCGCGTAGACCTCCGGCATATCCTCCTTCAAACCGGCGCGGACGATGGTGTGGATCTCCTCTTCGCCGCCGTAGACGCCTTTCGGGTCGTCGAGATACTTCAGATCGTATTGCGCGAACTTCCAATGGGGCGTCCAGCCGGTTACTACGACCCATTCTTCCTTGTCGATGGCGTCGCCCAGCACGGCGGTCATAATGGGACCGGTGCCCTCGACCAATGTCAGATCGGTGATGTCGTAGTCCTCGAGCACCTTCTCGGTCTTGCTCATCAGACCGGCGCCCGGATCGATCCCGATGATCTTGCCGTCGAAACGCTCGGCGGCACCGTTGAGCTCCTCGATCGAGTCGATCTCGACATAGGCCGGCACGACCAATCCGATCCGGGTCCCGACGAGATTGGGCCCTAGGTCCACGACCTTGTCGGAGACCTGCTCGAGGTAGTGGTTATGGGTGGTGGGCAGCCAGGCGGCGACGAGACCGTCGACATCGCCGCTGCCCACGGCCTGCCACATGGCCGCGGCGGAAACCGGGGTGATCTTCACGTCGTATCCCATGTCCTCGAGCACGGCCTTCACGAGGTTGGTGCTGGCTACCTCGCTCGACCACTCGACATAGGCCAACTCGACCTCGCCTTTGTCCGCGGCGAGCGCCGAGGTCCCGAGGGCGGCCATCGCCGCAAGCGCGGCCACTGCGTACCTGTTGATCATGATGTCTTACCTTTACTTGATGGGTGGTGGGGTCAGGTGCTCGGCTGATCCTTGCCGCGTCTCCCGATCCCCTGGGTGATTCGATCTAGGAGCATGGCCAGAATGACCACGGCGATCCCGGCCTCGAATCCCATGCCGGCCTCGTTGCGTTGGATGGCCCGCCAGACCTCCCCGCCCAAGCCTTGGGCGCCGATCATGGCCGCAATGACCACCATCGAGAGGGCGAGCATGATGGTCTGGTTGATCCCCGCCATGATGGTCGGGACGGCCAAGGGGAGCTGGACCTTCCAGAGTTTCTGACGCCGGGTGGCCCCGAAGGCATCGGCCGCCTCGACTAGATCGGCCGGAACCTGCCGGATCCCGAGTGTCGTGAGCCGAATGGCCGGCGGCATCGCGAAGATCACGGTCGAGAAGATCGCCGCGACCGGTCCGAGACCGAAGAAGGGGATCGCCGGGATGAGATAGACGAAGGCCGGCATGGTCTGCATGAAGTCCAAGACCGGGAAGATGATCCGGTAGGCGCTCGGCGAGAGGGCGGCGAGGATGCCGAGCGGTCCGCCGACGGACACGGCGATCAGGGTCGCGATCAGGACCATCACCAGGGTCTGCAGGGTCGCCTCCCAGAGTCCGAGGTTCCACAGCAACGCCAAGCCAGCCAACGCGAAGAGCGCGGTGCGGATTCCGGTCAGGCGCCACACGAGCAGACCCGCCAGAACAATCGTCACACCCGGCGGGAGCCACATGAGTGCATCCACGGTGCCCTCGATTCCGGTCTCCATCAGGTCGGAGACGACCTTGGTCGCGCCGGCGAACTGTCCGGTCAGGACATCCAGCCCGTCGTCGATCCATTCCGCCAGGGGAAGTCGCGGGATTTCGATCATGCTGCCGTCTCCACGATCTCGGTTGCGCTGTCGGACGTGCTTGCGTTGCCGTTGCTGCCGATGGATTCCGCCAACCCCTGCAGCAGCGACGCCCGCACGACAACGCCGAGCAGGCGGCCTGCGTCATCGACGACGGGTGCCGGCATGGTGGTCTCCGCCAGCAGGCCGAACAGGTCGCGCACCGGGGTGTCCGGCCCGACCGGTTGAACGCCCGGCTCCATGATCGAGGTAATCGATTTCTCGCCGCGCTTGACTGCATCCAACGCGGCATCGTCGCGGACGATGCCGCGCAGCCTGAAGTCGGTCTCCACGACGCAGAGAAAACTCAGGTCCTCGTCTTCCATCTTGCGCAAGACGGTGCGCGGGCCGTCGTTGACGAAGGCGACGCTGCGCGCGCGTCGCATGACGGCGCTCGCGGTCAGAACCTTGGTCTTGTCGACCTCCGCGACGAATCGCTCCACGTACGGCGTGGCGGGGTTGGAGAGGATCTCCTCGGCCGTGCCGACCTGCTCGATCCGGGCGTCCTTCATCAAGACGATCCGGTTGCCGAGAAACAGCGCCTCGTCCAGGTCATGCGTGATGAACACGATGGTCTTGCGCACACGGCTCTGCAGGGCGACGAGCTCTTGCTGCATGTCGCGGCGAATCAAGGGGTCGAGGGCCGAGAATGCCTCGTCCATCAGCAGGACGTCCGGGTCGACCGCGAGGGCGCGGGCCAAGCCGACACGCTGCTGCATCCCGCCCGAGAGTTGCCCGGGAGTGGCGTCCTCCCAGCCTTCCAAACCGACCTGCTTCAGAGCGATCAGCGCCTTCTCGGCCCGCTCGTCGACGGCACAGCCTTGGATCTCCAGACCAAACTCGACGTTTTCGCGGATGCTGCGATGCGGGAAGAGTGCGAAATGCTGGAAGACCATTCCGTACTTGCTCCGACGCACCTCGAGGAGCTCCCGGTGCCCGAGCGGGACGATGTCTCGGCCGTCGAGCAGGATCTGTCCGGCGGTCGGCTCGTTGAGTCGGTTCAAGCAACGAATGAGGCTGGATTTGCCGCTCCCCGACAGGCCCATGACGACCAGGATCTCGCCTTCGATGACATCGAAGTCGGCATCGGCCACGCCGACGGCCAGCCCCGTCTTCTCGAAGATGGCCTGTTTGGTTTCGCCTTGGCGCAAAAGGGCCAGGGCATCCTTCGGCTCGTCGCCGAAGACCTTGGTGAGACCGCGCACGGCGATCTTGACGGATTGTTCTGCGGGCATGGCCCTGATGATCCTTACGGAGCTTGATGTGCGACGCTCGGGAGTCGGCATCGCAACTTGATTTGCGGCGAGAGATGCCGCGTGTCCCGATCGACCGGCAGGGCAAGCCTGAGCATCCGGCGGGCATGGGGACGATGAATCGCGCCGGATCATCCGGGTGAAGACCCGGACGCCGACGACAGCTTTTTTACCCTACAGGGCTCCGGGTCTGAGTTCAACCCGTGACATCGGGTCCTTCGGTGTTGCCGATACCGCGTCGTATCGATGTTGAATCCGGCCGATAGCGCCCGGTTCGGCGGATCAGAGAGAGGCTTTCGGCGTGTCCAACGACAGGCTGTCCAAGGGCTCCGGGCGCCCGAAGAAATAGCCCTGATAGGCATGGCAGCCATGGGCGGCAAGCCAGTCGCGCTGCTCCTCGGTCTCCACGCCTTCGGCGATGACCGCGAGCTCCAGCGTGCGGCCAAGCGCGATGATGGTTCGGGCGATCGCGGCGGCGTTGGTGTCGGTCAGGACGTCCAAGACGAAGGAACGATCGATCTTGAGCTGATCGAAGGGAAGCCGTTTCAGGTACGACAGGGACGAGTAACCGGTGCCGAAGTCGTCCAGCGCAAAACCGACGCCGCGGGCCTTCAAGGCGATCATCTTGGCGACGGTGTCCTCGACATCGTCCAGCAAGAGGCTCTCGGTGATCTCGAGCTTGAGGCGGGACGGATCCGCACCCGTGTCTCGAATGCAGGTCAAGACCTGGTCGACGAAGTCCGTCCGGCGAAACTGGCGTGCACTGATGTTGACCGCGAGTGTCAGCTGCGCGGTCTCGGTCTGTGCAGACCACGCGGCCAACTGCCCGCATGCGGTCTGCAGGACCCAATGTCCGATGGGCAGGATCAGGCCGCTCTGCTCCGCGAGGGGGATGAACGCCACCGGGGGCACCAGACGGCCCTGCGGATCCCGCCAGCGCAGCAGGCATTCGGCACCGATGACGGCCCCCTCGCGATCGACCTGGATCTGGTAGTGGAGGAGGAAGCGCTCGTCGCGCAGGCCGCAGCGCAGCTGAGCCTCGAGGGTCGCTCGGGCGCTGACCTCCGACTGCATGCTCGGGTCGAAGAAACGTATGGTGTTGCGTCCGGCTGCCTTGGCTCGGTACATCGCCAAATCGCCCTGTTTCATCAACTCTTCGACACGCATCGGGTGCGGCTCGAAGAGCGTGACCCCGATGCTGGCGGCGCTGTAGTGGGTCTGCCCACCCAGGTCGTAAGGCTGACGAAGGACGCCGAGGAGCGCGTTGCCGAGCGCCTCTGCTTGGCTCGCCGCGTCCACCGGGTTTGGACTCAGGTGTTCCGCCATGACCACGAACTCGTCGCCGCCCAGACGCGCCAAGGTGTCGGATTCGCGGATGCGGGTCGAAAGTCGCCGTGCCACCAGTTGGAGCAGGCGATCGCCTTGATCGTGGCCCAGCGTGTCGTTGAGTGTCTTGAAGTCGTCCAAGTCGATATAGAAGAGCGCCCCGCAATGGCCTTCTCGGCGACCGCTCGACAGGGCCTGTTGCAAACGATCCAACAACAGGCGGCGGTTGGGCAGACGCGTGAGGGGATCGAAAAAGGCGAGCTCGCGGATCTCCTCTTCGTCCGCCTTGCGCTGCGTAATGTCGGTCATCGTGCCGACATAATGGGTGATCTGGCCACCGGGGCCGGGCACGGCCGATATCGTCAGCCACTGTGGATAGATCTCGCCGCTCTTGCGCCGATTCCAGATCTCCCCTTGCCAGGATCCTGTTTCCAGGATGCTCGCCCACATGGCGACGTAGAACTCGGGTTCGTGGCGTCCGGATTTGAGCAGTCGCGTCGTCTGACCGATCGCTTCCACGGCGCTGTAGCCTGTGATCCGAGTGAAGGTGCCGTTGACCTGCAGGATGACCCCGTCGGCGTCGGTGACCACCATGCCCTCCTGGGCTTCGAATGCGATCGCGGCGATGCGCAGTTGCTCGCGGGTCTCCTTCTGCTCGGTGAAGTCGCGCGCGATCCCCTGGAAGCCGACGATGACGCCGTTCTCGTCGCGAAACGGCATGGCGCTCGAGCTATGCCAGCGCCAAGTGCCGTCACCGTGCCGAACGCGATACTCGATATCCCGACGCATCTCTCCGGTCTCGACGACGGCGCTGAAGGCCGCGTTGCAGATGTGCAGGTCCTCGGGATGGACATAGACCGAGAAATGGGTCGCCAAGGTCTCGTCGATCGAATAGCCCATCAGGCGCGACCAGCTCGGCGAGACGAAGATGAAGCTGCCGTCGGTCGAGAAGAGATAGATGATGTCGTAGCTGTATTCGAGCAGGAAACGGTACTTTTCTTCGGAGCGCTTGAGCGCCGCCTCGGCCCCTTTGCGTGCGCCGATATCGCGCGCCACCATCTGCAGAAGCGTCGCACCGTCGAGCTGAACCGAGGTGAGCAGCACCTCGACCTCCACCGGATCGCCGGTATCGCGGCGGCGCAAACACCACTCGAAGCCCCTGTTCTCCGCCGGCTGACCTGCTTGCGAAGCAAACGCGAGTGCATCGGTGCCGAGGGGCAAGGGCGACGTCGACAGGTCGCTCGGCTGTGTGCCGAGAAGCGCGTCGCGATCGCAGCCGAGCAGGCGCAGCGCGGCGGGATTGCAGTCGAACAGCCCGCGCTCCCGATCGAACAGCATGACCGCATCCGTGGTCGACTCGAACAAGATCCGATACTTCGAGGACGCGATGCGCTCGAGGTCCGCCTTCGCATCCCGTAAGGCGGACTCGCGTTGCCCGAGCGCGTCGGCCATGCGGTTGAAGGAGACCGCCAAGCGGCCGATCTCGTCCTGGCCGGTGTCGTCGAGACGGCGACCGAGATCCCCCGCGGCGATCGCCCGCGCGGCGGCATCCAGCCGAGCGAGCCGATGGCCGGCGTGGATGGCGAGCGGGACAATGACGAGCAGTAGCCCGAGCAACCCGATCATGCCGTTGCGCAGGCTCTGCTCGATCAGCCCCTGGCGCGTTTCGGCAAAGATGTCGGTGGAGAGACCGACATGGAGGGTGCCGTAGGTTTGGCCGACGAGTTGCAGCGGGATGGCCGTTTCCCACAGGAATGGATCCTCGGAAGCCGGATGACGCTCGTCATCTGCGACGGCGGGAGACCGCGGGTCGTGTGAGTGCGTGTGCTCGGCGAGGCGCTGTCCACGTGCGTCGTCGACCTCGAGATAACGCACCTCCGGTAGATGGCCGAACCGATGCAGGGACTCCTGCAGGGCCGCGATGTCGCGCTGCGCCAGCAAAGGGGTCAAGGACTCGCTCAGGAGCGCGCTCAGGACGGTCAGTCGCGCCTCGTGCAGTTGGGTCAGGGCGGTGTTGCTCAGACGCTGGTTGTCGTGGACAACCCAGGCGATCAGGGCAGCCTGAGTCACCAGGATCACCAAGCCGAAGCGCAAGCCGAGCGGGATACGCGCAAGAAGTCTCCTCATGGCGCAGCCAAGACCTCTCGTGTTGCCGGCAGGAAGGGGTCGATCCTCTTGCGGTCCGCTTCGGCGACCTCGCGCAATCCCCCGTGCCCGAGGGTGAGCATCATGGCACGACCTGCCGAGGTCTCGTTGGCGAAGTGAAGGATCTCGCGTGTGAGAAGGGCGCGGTCTGCACCCTCGTGGCCGGGCCCGGTCTGGTAGACGAGCGAGGGAATGCCGGTGAGACCTGCGCTGTCGGCGAGAACCCGCAGGCGTGCGCGCGCATCCGCGCTGAGTGTCTTGTAGGCCCGATTGGAGACGATGGCTGCACGGATCGAATCGTCGCCGAGAAGGAGCGTCAAGGCGTTGTTGTGGGTGTCGGCCGTCGGTATCTCGACATCCGTCCCCGGGGTCAGGCCCGCCTCTGCGAGCATCCGATGGCCCATCAGGGTAATGAGCGCCAGAGGATCCGGTGTCAGGATCCTGGTGCCCCGTAGATCCGCGACCTCGTTGACGGAATCCTCCGCACGGACAACCACCAGAGCATAGAGCGGGTTGGTGGTCTGCAGGATCGACCGGTACCCGGAATCCACCTCCGCAAGCCTCGCCATATGGGCTGCGTTGATGACGAGCAGATTGTCGTCTTGCGCCACGTCGGCGATGAAGCTCCGATAGTCGGGGGAGGTGACCAGCCTAACCGGGCGCGCGAGGGTCTCTTGGAGATGTCGGCGCAGCGGCTCGTAAAGGGTCAGCAGGCGCTCGGTACTGAGGTAGGGGAGCACCGGAATCTCGACGTGGTCCGAGCCGGGGGCGGCGCCGAGCGCTGCGGCACAGGCGCAGAGCCACAAGCCGATCGACTGAATCGATGCTTTCGTCGGGTTCTTCCGTGCCATTGTCTTCGACCTGGATCTCAATCTCCTCACCGCTTCCTTGTTCCGAGCGGAATCCGCAGCGCCCCCTCCGGAAGCCGGCAGGATGTCGGCGGGGCGTTGCACGCTCCGTGGGTATTCTAGTCCGACTCCACGCCGATCGGGCATTGCGGATGGCCTTGGTTCGACCATGGTCTTCGACTCGAAGACCGGATTCATCTCCCCCATGTGCCTTCCATGGACGCCTTCAGCCTTTCCACCCGCCGCTGGTTTACCCAAAACTTCGATGTACCGACCGAGGTCCAGGTCCGAGGTTGGGCCGTCATCGCGTCGGGTCGGCACGCCCTGATCACGGCCCCGACCGGCAGCGGCAAGACGCTTGCGGCCTTTCTCTGGGCGATCGATCGGCTGATGCAGGGCGGGCCGACCGCCGACACCGGTCCCGCCTGCATCCAGGTGCTCTACGTCTCACCGCTGAAGGCCCTGGTCTACGACATCGAGCGCAACCTGCGTGCCCCGCTCGCCGGAATCGCGCGCGCCGCAGAGATACTGGGCGTGCCCGCTCGCCTGCCGCGGGTCGGCATCCGTACCGGCGATACCCCGGCGAAGGAGCGGCAGCGGCAGCTCAAGGAGCCGCCCGAGATCCTGGTGACCACGCCCGAGTCTCTGTATCTGCTGCTCGGCTCAAAGGCGGCGGCCAACCTCGCCGGGGTGCACACACTCATCATCGACGAGGTGCACGCGCTCGCGCCGACCAAGCGGGGCGCTCATCTGGCCCTCTCGCTGGAGCGTCTGGCCGAGCGCTGTGCGAGCGACCCGCAACGTATCGGGCTCTCGGCCACCGTGCGCCCGCTGGCGGAGGCTGCGCTCTATCTCGGAGGCGATCGTGCGGTCGAGATCGTCGATGCCGCCGCCCCGCCGAAGCTGGATCTGCGCGTTCAAGTGCCGGTGCCCGACATGGAGCGCCCGCCCGAGGGCGTCGCGTCTCGGTTCGAAGGCGGCTCCATCCTCGGCGAGCTCTATCGCCAAGCAACGCCCCGAGCGCCCGCCGAGAAAGGCCTGTGGTCGGCCATCCATCCGGCCATCCTCGCCGAGATCCGCGCGCATCGCTCGACCATCGTCTTCGTCAACAGCCGCGGGCTCTGCGAGCGGCTCTGTCAGCGGTTGAACGCGCTGGCCGAGGCGGACCTAGACCCGGGCTCGGACTCGGGCCCGGACCTCCCGGCCGAAGCGGATCGTCCCGAGCTGGTGCGTGCACACCACGGCAGCGTCAGTCTCGAGCAGCGCACCCGGATCGAGGAAGGACTCAAGCGCGGCGATCTGAAGGCCATTGTGGCCACCAGCTCGCTCGAGATGGGCATCGATATGGGCGGCGTGGATCAAGTGCTGCTGGTCGAGTCGCCCGGCTCGGTGGCGCGCGGGCTGCAACGCGTCGGACGCGCTGGGCACGGGGTCGGGCAGGTCAGCACCGGGCGCATCTTCCCGAAGTTCCGGGGCGATCTGCTGGAATGCGCGGTGATCGGGGCGCGGATGCTCGCCGGGGAGCTGGAGCCCTTCCGGATGCCGCGCAACGCACTCGACGTGCTGGCTCAGCAGATCGCCGCCCACTGTGTCGAGACCGAGCGCTCGGTCGCGGATCTTCATCGTCTGGCGAGCCGTGCCGGCCCCTATCGCGAGCTGTCGCGCTCGGCGCTGGAGGCGGTGCTGGATATGCTCTCGGGACGCTATCCCTCGAGCGATTTCGCCGAGCTCAAGCCCCTCCTGGTATGGGACCGTACCGCGGATACACTCGGCGTCCGTAAAGGCACGGCCATGATCACCCGTCTGAACGCAGGCACCATCCCGGATCGCGGCAACTATGCCGTGCATCTCGGCGAGGACGGGCCGCGCATCGGCGAGCTGGACGAGGAGATGGTCTTCGAGACCAAGGCGGGCGATTGCGTCCTGCTCGGTGCCTCCACCTGGCGTGTCGAGGCGATCACGCGCGACCGCGTCCTGGTCTCGCCGGCGCCCGGCGAGCCCGGCAAGCTCCCCTTCTGGCGCGGCGACGGTCCGGGGCGGCCGGTCGAGCTGGGTCGAGCGGTCGGCGCCTTCACGCGCGCGGTCGCGGCCATCCCGGCGGAGCGTGCCGCCGATTGGATTCGTGAGCAGACCCCGTCGGATGCGCTCGCGGCGGCGAACCTGGCCGCCTACATCCAGGATCAGCGCACCGCGACCGGTCAGGTGCCGAGCGATCGCACCATTGTCGTGGAGCGCTTCCGCGACGAGCTGGGCGACTGGCGCATCTGCATCCTCACACCCTTCGGCGCACGCATCCATGCCCCCTGGGCGATGGCCCTGCAATGGCATCTGGGGCGCCGCGAGGGTTTCGAGATCCAGGTGATGTACACCGACGACGGGATCGTGCTGCGTTTCGCCGACGGCGAGGCGCTGCCCGAGCTGACGGATCTCTTGCCGGCACCGGAGGACCTCGACGAGCGGGTCACCGAGCAGCTCGCCGACACCGCGCTCTTCGCTTCGCTCTTTCGTGAAAACGCAGCCCGAGCGCTGCTCCTGCCGCGCCGCTCGGCCAAGGGCAGACAGCCGCTCTGGGCGCAGCGCCTGAAGGCGCACAACCTGCTCGCGGTGGTCCGTCGTTATCCGGCCTTTCCGATCGTGCTCGAGACCTATCGACAGGCGCTCGGCGATGTCTTCGACCTCGCCGGTCTCAAGGATGTCTTGAGCGGCATCCGCAACCGCTCGATCCGCGTCCACGAGGTCGAGACCCGCAGCGCCTCGCCCTTCGCGCGCTCGCTGGTCTTCGCCTATGTGGCCGCCTACATCTACGAGCAGGACGCCCCGCTTGCCGAGCGCCGCGCCCAGGCGCTCACGCTGGATCGCGGTCTTCTGGCCGAGCTGCTGGGTCAGGCGGAGCTGCGCGAGCTGATCGATCCGGCGGTGCTCGATGACCTGGAGCGCGAGCTTCAACACACCGTCGAGGGACGCAAGGCGCGCGATGCCGACGAGCTGCATGACCTGCTGCGACGGCTCGGCGATCTCTCCTCCGCCGAGCTGGCTGAGCGCGCCGAGGGCGATCCCTCGCCCTGGCTCGCGACCTTGGTCGAGCAGCGCCGGGCGGTCGCACTGCGATTCATCGACGGACCGCGTTGGATCGCGGCCGAGGATGTCGGTCTCTATCGCGACGCCTTGGGTCTGGTCCCGCCGCCCGGTCTGCCGGACGCCTTCCTGATGTCCGCGGATGCCCCGCTGGAACATCTGCTGCACCGCTACGCCCGCACGCACGGTCCCTTTCCGACGCGCGACCCGGCCGCGCGTTACGGTCTGAGGGCGACGCAGCTCGAACCCGTCCTGCGTCTCCTGGAGACGCGCGACGAGCTGATCCGCGGCGAGATCCGACCGCTCGGCACCGAGCCCGAATGGTGCGACCCGGAGGTCCTGCGCCGCCTGCGTCGCCGCACCCTGGCCAAGGCGCGCGATGCGGTCGCCCCGGTCGATGCGGCGACCCTCGGGCGATTCCTGCCCGCGTGGCACGGGATCGGCGAGGACATCAAGGGACCGGATCGGCTGCTGGAGGCGCTGCTTCAACTGGAAGGCCTGACGGTGACCTGGTCCCAGCTCGACCGCGTGCTCCTGCCGGCCCGGGTGCCGGGCTACCGCTCGGAGGATCTGGACATGCTCGCTGCCACCGGACAGATCGTCTGGGTCGGCCGCGGCGCGGCGGGCCCGAAGGACGGGCGGATCGCGCTCTATCGACGGGGAAGTCCCGAGCTGGGTGTCGCCGACGAGGAGTCGAGTCGGGCGGAACAGCCGAACGTGTCCGCCGGCGTATCCTCGAATGGTGTAGCGGAAAGGGCACCGCGCGACGCCGCCGCGAACGACTCCGACGTCGCCCGGATCCTGCTCGATCACCTGCGCACCCGCGGGGCATCCTTCCTGATGGAGTTGATGCAGGCCCTAGAGCGCGCCGGGCTGAAGCTCGGCAGAGACGCCTTCGAGTCCGCACTCTGGGATTTGGTCTGGGCCGGGGAGATCACCAACGATACCTTCGCGCCCCTGCGCGCGCTCGGCGGGACGCGTGCACCCAAGCGCGGTCGCGGCACCGCACTGGCCGGCGGGCGCTGGTCGCGCGTGGCCGATCTGCGCATCGAGGCAAGCGACACCGAGCGCCTGCTCGCACGCGCCCGCATCCTACTCGAGCGCTACGGCGTGGTCAGTCGCGAGGCGGTGCAGGCCGAGGGCATCCCGGGCGGCTTCGGTCCGCTCTGCCGGGTCTTCAAACAGATGGAAGAGGGCGGACAGGTCCGCCGAGGCTATTTCGTCGAGGGGCTCTCCGGTGCCCAGTTCGCCCTGAACGGCGCGATCGATCGGCTGCGCAGCGCACGCATCGAGGAGACCCCGATCGAGGGTTTCGGCGCGGACGCGGTCCGGATCCTCGCCGCGATCGACCCGGCCAATCCCTACGGCGCGCTCCTGCCTTGGCCGGACCTCGGCGGCGGTCCGCCACCCAAACGCATCAGCGGCGCCTATCTGATCCTGGTCGCCGGCAAGCCGGTGCTCTATCTCGGCTCGGCCGGGCGACAATTGACGCGGTTCCCGAGCTCGATCAGCGAAGAAGGCGGCGAGTTGCCGCTTGCGCTCGCCGCCCTGCATCGCCTCCCGCAGCGCGGGCGCAAGCGCCTTGCCATCCAACAGATCGACGGACTCCCGGCGCTCGAGTCACCGCTGCGCGAGGCCCTGCTGCACGCGGGCTTTGAATCCGATTACGACGCACTCGTCCCCGCGCGTGGTTACACCACCGGCATCGGCCGGGATCCGAATGCCGTTGCCTGCGCGGGACCGCGGCGCTGAAGCACGGGCGTCATTATCAGCGAGCGACAACCAATGGCGCGCCGTCGCACCCTTGCTGGAGCGCTTGCCAAACAGTCTGCCTGGAACCCGAGAGGCGGCGGAAGGAAGGTTCGTTCTCGCCCCGGAACGTCCTCTCGGCGCGTCGTCCTGAGCGACCGCTCCGGACGCGCAGCGGACTGTGCCGGTCAACCCTCTCGGCCGCCAGTTCCGCACCTGTGCGCGGCGGCCGCGACCCAAGCCCGCCGCTTATGGGAACGCAACGAGCCCGAGGAAACTCGCTCCATCACGTTGATCCGACGGCGGCTTGGGCATAATGTTGGCGCTCCTCGTTGCCGGTTTAGGCGGCCAGGCTGCGCCATTAGCGGTTTAGGCGGCGATACGGCCGCCTAAACCACTAACGATGCCGTTCCAGCGACCGCCTCCCATCTGCAGGCGAATGGGATGTTTGGGATACGGACCTGTCGCGCCCAAAATATCGGGACCGTTCGTCCAGTGAATCCTAGTTAGGCCTTATCAGAATTGATCCACAAAAGGAGAAACACCATGAAAAGCAATCCGGTTGGTTGGTTTGAAATCTATGTTCAGGATATGCCCCGAGCGAAGGCGTTTTACGAAGCTGTGTTCCAAGGCGCATTAGAAGAGTTGAAGAATCCTGACCCCAGCGGCTTCCCTGATATGGAGATGTGGGCGTTTCCGATGTCAATGGAAGAATCTGGCGCTGCGGGTGCATTGGTAAAGATGGCCGGATGTCCATCTGGCGGCAGTACATTGGTCTATTTTTCATGTGAGGATTGCTCAGTTGAGGCTGCCCGTGCAGCAGCACACGGAGGAGAGATCTTCAAGGGCAAGATGTCGATTGGAGGATACGGCTTCATTGCAATGGTTGTGGATACCGAAGGCAATATGATTGGCCTTCATTCAATGCAATGACTCCACGGCCTAACACTGCGCCCTGAGCCACGACGTTGGCCCTCATCAAGGAGCACTGATGACATACAAACCAAGTGGATACACCTCCGTGGCTCCGTACCTCACCGTGAATGACGCTCAGGGCACGATCGATTTCCTCGTTCGAGTGTTTGGCGCGCAGGCGCTGCGAATGGTCCCGGGGAGCGAAGGGACCGTCGCCCACGGAGAGGTGCGTATCGACGACACGGTGATCATGTTCACAGATGCAGTAGAGGGCTGGCCATCTACTCCAAGCCAGGTGCATATCTATGTCGCGGACGTGGACGCGATCTTCGAGCGAGCCCTCGCTGCAGGGGCCACGATCGTGAAGCGACCCATTCAGGACGGCGATGCTGACAAGCGCGGTGGTTTCACCGATGCGGGCGGGACTACTTGGTGGGTCAGCACGCAAGTCGACTGAGGCCTAACCGGACCGTTACGCCCGTTACCTCAACTGTAATCTTAGCTCCAAGCGAAAATGGACAAGAAGACTAGGGGCTCTTGGCTCGTTCATCAAACGGCCAAGTTACAAAACGTTACGAATCAAGGAAGTTATGAGAATAGCTATTTCGCAGGAAAGGCCGGCATTCTACTCTCAGCTATTTCAGCAGATCGCCAAGCAACGTTGGACAATGCCAAATTGGAAGCGCTTGCTAAAGCCTCCAACATAAATGTGCGGTGCCGACCCCGTTAGGAAAGGAGGAAGGCCGGTGCCCTGTGGGAAGAAACGAGCACGTGGATCATAGGGGCGACCGGGGTAAGGGTCCAGGCACCTGGGGAAAGATTCGCGGAGATAACGCAGGGAACGGCCTCGTTCCAGCAGGGGCACGCAGCAACCTGCAAAGACTCAGGGTACAAGGGTAGAACCGAGGCCGTGAGAGGATTGAGGTCGGGCGCATGAGCCCGTAGGAGCGAGAAAGCCGGGGTAATGCCTGGTGACACGGGTGTCAGTCCCGTGCCGAGCGGCGGTCACACCGACCCTCGGGCGAAGGGGCTCTCGGTACAGTGAGCGCCCGGAGGTTGGCAGCGCCATGGGACACTGAGCCCAAGTAATGGCGGTTCACGGCACCTCGGGCTAGTCGTCGGGTAAACCGCTCGGGTGAGGGGTGTATGTGTGCGTGCACTTGAGCTTCCGTCCGTTCGGGAAGGCGCGGCGATGAATAAACCCGTGCTCACTGATCGCCAACCGGACTCGGGAAATCCGACCGTCCGGGATGAGAGGGGGGCTTGCGGAAACGTGAGCGATGGTGAGGGCTGAACGGGCACGTACCGCGGAAACGCCGAAACAGCCAAGCCCGCACCTAAAGTTGCGCGCGCCGTATTTCTACCCGACTCCGTCTGAGACTATTGCAAGCACGGGCGACGCTCAGACTCGGCGGAGACGCGCGGAGCTCGACGCGCAGACGCTCGGCCCCAGGGAAGAGGATTCGGGATGAAGTCTACGGAGGGAGGGGTTTTACCTGCCGAGATTTTGAAGGGCACTTCTGGAGTTTCTGAACGTATGCTCCACGGCAGAGCCCAACATGCGGTGGGCTTACTGGTTGTCCGCAATCTTTCTCTCGCTATCAAGCTTTTCGTCCGAACCACGCTCGATGTAATATGAATACCCGTATTCCCCTTCGGCCAAAGCCAGATGCTTTGCACCCGTGCATCTACACAAATATTCAATATCGTTGACAGAGCCTGGATCGATCGTAACGATTTCAAGGATTTCTCCGACCGCTAATCGACGAAGTGAACGGGCAGTGTGAACTAGCGGAAGCGGGCATCCCATGCGTCTAGCATCAAGAGAGTCTGCTATCTGTGGATGCTTTGGTGCTGTGGGCAGATCTTTACCGAAACGATGATTCTGGAGTTTCGACGAGGTCTTTCGACTCGCGGAAAGTTGTTGCGGATTCATTGTGGAGATGACCCAGCTTGGCGCTGGTGTATTACCATAGATGTTGCATATTGACGTGAGGGATTTCGGGTCAAAAATCCGCATTAGTGTCGGATCTTTTAACGAGTCTGCGAATACGAGCCCGCAATAGTGGCGTGGATGTGACTGACGAAGGTATGCTTGAAGTGCATTTAGCGAGGAGGCGAGGTCGCCGATGGTATCGACTTCACTGGGTCGGTTATCACCTAGCATACGTGCATCATTTCTGTAAAGCCACCACCCTGAGCCCTCTGACTGGCGGATGACACTAAAGATCCGGTCGAGGATATGCCAGTCGATAATGCCTGCTAGCGTACCAGGCAGTAACGCGACAGACTGTCTCGACGCATCGTGATTGTCTAACATGACAGAAGCCAGTTATGTTTCGCTCGATTGTGGGAGCATCTCGTACTGCCGGAATCGCCAAATCGCGCGGATGCGCCGTGCGGTAGATGTGCAACATCGATCCATTTCAACCGCCATCAAGATCCCTTGAGCTGCCCAACGCTTAAGTTACGCGGTAGCGCAAGTAATACCGTTGGAGGCCAGGAGCGAACGCGTGGACGATAGCGCCGAGAGCGGCCATGTGAAAGGTGGGAACGGTACACCGCTTCAGGCCGAGGCAGCAGTCAAATTGCGAAGAACGGCGAATTCATGCCCTTACTCGCCTCGGCCACAACGTCGCCATCGAATTGCTTGACGGTGAGGCTGGCGCCGGCAGCTTTGGCAAACTCGGCCAGCATGCCTTCGGCATAGTTTCTGGCGTTCTGCTCAGAGTCGAACTCGTAGAACCCCCCGACGGAGTGGGTGTTGATACCGCTTAACCAGGTCTTGCTGCGCAGTCCGGGCACGGACTGCATGGTGGCATTTGCCTCCCGCCAAACGCCTTCGTTGAAAGGCACGGAGGCTTGAAATTCGGCATAAAGAAAAACACGACCTAGTTGCGTCATGGCTGGCTCCTTAGGTTACTTGTCGAGCATCGTAGGTTCAACTGTATACTCTTGGCAAGTACGCACCTTTTGGTAATATTTGAGTCCATGTTTGAAGCTGCCAACCCGTACAACCTGAATTGTCCCTCCCGCGACCTGCTCGACCTGATCGGGGGCAAGTGGACGATCCTGATTCTGTGCTGCCTCCAGCAGGGCCCGGTTCGAGCGGGCGCGTTGATGCGTTCGGTGGGGGGTATCTCGCAAAAGATGCTCACACAAACCCTGCGCGATCTTGAGCGCGACGGGTTCGTTGAGCGCATCAGCTATCCGGAGGTGCCGCCTCGCGTCGAGTACCAGCTTACGGAGCTCGGTCGGTCCTTGAGCGAATTGGCGCGTGCGATGGAGCAGTGGGTCGTCGCGAACTATCCAGCCATCATGGCAAAACGAGGTAAAGGGGTTAGCTCCCGTTAATAGAGGAACCGCCCCACGAGCAGGTAAGCGCGACCTGTTGTCCCTCAGGCTATTCCGCCAGGTCTTCTCAGAATAATCCGGAGCGGCTCTACCGGATTCCGCCAACGCTGTCGCTGAGGCTCACGAGTCGTGACCACGACTTCCGACGTTCGGACTTCGTCGCGGCGGCAATCGACGACAAGAGACCTTCCACCCTGCCTAGCCCAGGGGCCGCAATATCCTCTTATGCAAAGGTCGCGATTATGCAAAGGGAGCCGCCGCAGGGCGCACCGATCGCCGTTGGATGGCGGCCAGGCAGCGCTAAAGGCTTGTCATAATCAGAGCGTCGTCAGGAAGAGAATCAGGCGGTCAGGTGTCCGGTACCGTTGGAGCGCCGTGTCCGATTCGTGGATTCTGGCCAGGGCCTGCCGCTTCCCCAGCAAATCGCCTTCGCGCTACTGGTGCGTCGTCACAGGGCTTTCGTGGCCGAGCCTGAGTGCAATGGGTCAGGGTGTCCACGGTGGAGGCTTTAAGGTGTGTGTCGCTGCTCTTGCTGGCGTCCTGCCAGGCGGAGACGCCACTTCAGGAGATGGAAGCGATTATGTCGAGCATTTGGCGGGGGCGACGCGCACTTGGCCGCTTCCCGCGCCACCTTGCGCGGGCTCCAGGAGGGAAGCTTTCCATAATCACGAACTTTGCATAAGGACGCTTATGTAAAGCTTTCCATAAGCGTCCGAACCTGCCGCTCGGTCCCCGGACCTCAGCGGCAGGTCTGGGTAGTATCCGGTCTATGCGGATCGTCAGCGTCAGCGTCTGCAAAGCGTTGAAGAGTCGCTCAAACTAGTTTTCCGTTGAAATAGCATGAGCGACAACATCCGCCCGTTGCGCCGCAGTGCTTGCTCTCGCCGACACCTGCGCAGACGGGATCGGCCGTAAGCTGCTTTCGCAAGACATTGACGCATTGAATCCCCGGCTTGAGCCCAAATCGCCGATAGCCGACGACCGGATCGCCAAAGCAGCAAATCAGCTCAAACGTCCGCCACAAGCGATTCGCGAGCGCTACGAGCGATTGGCGAAGCAGTTCGATCGCAAGCTGGAGTGACCGGGCTCGTGGATCGAGAAGCTGTTGATCTGGGTAGCGCCGCCTATCACGAGATTGCCCCGCATCTGGTACTCATGGCGTTCCTGCATCGGGTGGCCAACGGCGAGGGCACGCCGGAGCGCGAATACGCAATCGGCTCGGGCCGGATGGATCTATGTCTGCGCTACGGGGCGGTCACGCTCGGAATCGAGTTGAAGGTCTGGCGCGACGGTGCGGCCGATCCGTTGGAAGATGGGTTGGCGCAATTGGATGGGTCTCTCGCCGGTCTTGGGCTCGACGGTGGCTGGCTCGTGATCTTCGATCCCGCACCGGCTAGCCGCCGATCGCCGAGCGCACGAGCAGCGTGGAGACGCGCAGCCCGCAGGGCCGACAGATCCGTGTGGTGCGGGCTTAAACCGCGCTCGGCGCGGTATGCGATGCTTTTGGATGGGATCGGGCTCGGCAGACATGACAGCCGTTGGAGTCTGCGCGGTTTAAGAGATTAAAAACTATATCGTTTTAAACCGCGTCTCCGCCAAGGATTGTGGATGCAGCAAACGTCGATCTCACTCGAAGATGAGCATCTCGCTCCGGACGCGGTTTAAAACTGCCGCATCTTGATGTTCAGCGTCTGGATCCGGTAGGCGATCTGGCGGGGTGTCATGTTGAGCAGCCGCGCGGCCTTGGCCTGGACCCAGCCGGCCTCTTCCAGCGCGGCGATGACGCGCTCGCGCTCGTCGATGTCGGGGTCGTTGAAGTCGATCGTGGATGTCTTCGCGGGCGTGCTCGTCAGCGGCTCGCTCGCGAGCGCGGCCACGTTCAGGCCGGTCAGCTCGATGACGTCGCGATCGATGATTCCCTGCTCGCTCATGACGGCGGCGCGCTCCATGCAGTTCTCGAGCTCGCGGACATTGCCGGGCCAGTCGTGTCGCATCAGGATGCGCAGGGCGCTGTCGGTGATCGAGAGGTCGCGTCCCTGCATGCGCGAGACCTTCTCCACGAGAAAGCGGGCGAGGTCGGGGATGTCCTCGATGCGCTCGCGCAGCGCGGGCATGCGGATGGGCATGACGTTCAAGCGGTAGTAGAGATCCTCGCGGAAGTCGCCTGCGCGCACCTCGGCCTCGAGGTCGCGATTGGTGGCCGCGATGACGCGCACGTCGACCTTGAGGGTGCGACCGCCGCCGACCCGCTCGAACTCGCCCTCCTGCAGGACGCGCAGCAGCTTGGCCTGGAAGGCCGGGGTGATCTCGCCGATCTCGTCGAGAAAGAGGGTGCCGCCGTCGGCCTGCTCGAAACGGCCTTTGCGTTGGCTGATGGCCCCGGTGAAGGCGCCCTTTTCGTGGCCGAAGAGTTCGGATTCCAGCAGATTGTCGGGCAGGGCCGCGCAGTTGAGCTTGACGAAGGCGGCGCGGGCGCGCGGCGAGTTGTAATGGATGGCGTTGGCGATCAACTCCTTGCCGGTGCCTGATTCGCCCCGAATCAGGACCGTGGTGTTCCATTTCGCCACTTGGCGAACCTGATCGAAGACCAGACGCATGGCGTCCGTGTGCCCGATGATGCTGTCGAATCCATGGGTGCCCTTGACCTCGCGACGGAGCTTGTCGCGCTCCTCGCGCAAGGCTTGCTGCTCGGCCTCGACGGTGCGGGCAAGACGGACCGCTTGGCCGATCAGATTGGCGACCATCTCCAGAAAACGTGCACGCTCTTCGAGCAGCCCGTCGGCCACGGGAGGCTGGGCGGCAAAGACGCCGATCGCACCGCCTTCGCCGAGTCGGATCGGGACACCGATAAAGGGTAGGTTCGGATCGTAGAGACTGAGTCGATCGAGGAAGCGCGGCTCGTCGCCGATGCGCGGCACGATCCAAGGCCGATTCCGGGAGAGGATGCTGCCGATCACGCCCTCGCCGGGCTGATAGGCGATGCGGTCGGTCGCGTGGGGGTCGTCGCTGTGCAGCGCGCGGATCAAGAGCTCGCCGCGATCCTCGCTCAGGAGACTGACCATTCCGTGTCGAAGGCGGCCGCGCTCGTGCAGGACGCCGAGCACCTCGCTCAGGGTCTGGCGCAGATCGAGCGAACGGCTGAGCACGGAGCTCACCTCGAAGAGTGCGCTCAGTTGGGATTCGAGCAGATCCAACCGGCAGGCCTGCTCGGCGCTGCCGGGGACGGGGAAGTCGGCATTCATGAGGGTTGGTGCAAGCTCAGTCGTCGTCGGGGACTGCCGTCAGTGACAGGCGAATTCGGCAGCCATCGGTCATTGTCGGGTCGACCTCGATAGTGCCTCCATGGGCGTTGACGATCTCTTGACTGAGGGCAAGACCCATACCGGCCTTGCCGCGGCGGTTGCGCCAGCCGATGTAGAAGGGTTCGAACACCCGATAGCGGTCTTCGGCCGGGATCCCCGGGCCGTTGTCTTCGATCTCGACCTCGACGGCCTCGTCGACACGGCGGGTGGTCAGGCGCAGCTCGCGGTGCGCGCGGTTGGTCTCGCAGAGCGCCTGAATGGCATTGTCGATCAGGTGCTTGAATAAGGCGCGCAACTGGTTCTTGTGGCCCGCCAGCTCGGGCAGGACATGTGCCGGGCGCCAATCGACCACGATCCCCGTGGCCAACAGCCGATCGGTCTCCAGCTCCAGGACCTGGCGAAGGAGCTCGTTGACGTTGACCATGACCCCGGCCTCGCGCGGCTCCTCGGGCAGTGCCGAGGTCAGGGTCGCGAGCGCTTTGGCGCCGGACACGCTGATCTGGTCGAGCATCCCGGCGAGCGTGTCGACGTTGCCGGCCCCGCCGCGCACCATGGCCGCGGCGGCATTGATGACGTTGAGCGGGACCTGGATCTGATAGATGGCCGCGGCGAGTGCCTCGCGCATTCCATGCATCAGCTGTTGCTCGGCGAGTCTGGCGCGCAGGTTTTCCAGATGGGCCCGCTCGATCTCGCGCCGCCGCGCCGTGACCTCGTTGGCGAGGAGAAGCAGACGCCGGTCACCGGGGGCCTGGCGACCGAAATAGGTCCGAGCACTGGCGTCGCTCTCCTCGACCGGTGTTCCCGAGCAGGCGAACCAGCGTGGCCCCATCGACCCCGGGATCTCGATGGCGACCTCGACATCCTTGAAGCCGCGCCCCTCCAAACAGGCGGCGAAGGCGTCCAGGCCGAGCTGCTCGCTCACCGCCGCGCGCAGCACATCGGCAGGCTCCTTGCCGCGAAGGTCTCCGAACAGCTTCTTGTACTCCTGGTTGTCCAGGATGATCTGGCCCTTGCTGTCGAGCAGGGCGACGATCACCGGGGCTGCGTCCAGCACGGTTTCGATGCGGGCCTTCTGTTGACGCAGCGCCCCCTCGAGCTCGTGGACCTTGGTCGCGTCGCGATGCATCCCGAGGAAGTACTGGAGATCCCCGTCGCGATCCAGCACCGGGGAGATGATCAGCTCGGCCAGATAATCCAGGCCCGCTTTCGTGCGGTTGACCAGCGTGCCGGTCCAGGTCTCTTTGCGCTGGATGGTCCGCCAAAGCTGTTGGTAGACGCTGGGCGGGGTCGCGTTGCTCGAGAGGATCGACTCGTTTTGGCCGAGGACCTCTTCGCGGCTATATCCGGTCAAGGTTTCGAAGGCACGATTCGCGTAGAGGATCGCCGCTCTGTGGTCCGTGATGGAGATGGCCACGGGCGACTGCTCGACCGCTTCGAAGAAGAGGCGCGGAGGCAGCGGATCCAACACATTGCCGCCCATCAGCGTCAGCGCCTCGACAACCTCGATCGGGGTCCCGTCGGGCGGCGAGGCCAGAAACTCGCCGAGTGCGTTGATGACGACCTGCTGGACGGTGTCCGGGGCTTCTCGGACCGGCACGGCACTCTCCTGATTGCTGTTCGTGGCGGAGTTAAAAGGCAATTTTAATGCCATCGGCCATGGGTAACGACCCGGAAATGAGGCGAATACCTTGGTCGGCGGGTAGGCTGGGGTGAGCTTGCGAACCCCGGCATCCCCGACGTCGGCTTCAAGAGCTGGTGCGCAAGCACAAGCCGGCCTTCATGTTTCGCTCGTTGTCGGATGTTACCGGGTGCGGGGCGACCGAGGGGCGCCCTGTCCGCTCGGACGGCACAGCGGCCTCGTCCGGATCCGATCAGACGATGTCCATGTCAGTTTTACGACATTTCTACGCGACTGCAACCTGGATTTCTGTTGTCACCGCGACAGCCCGGCTCCTGCGGTATCACGCCTAAGTCGAAGCCCCAAACGCCTGCCGGCTGCCGACTGCTCCGTATCGTCCTCTTCCGGATCGCGCTCAATCTATTGACGACGCACCGACATTTCGGTCTCCGGCCCCTCTTCTGACGACACCCGGTCGGCCTGGTGCGAGCCTCGCACTCGGCGGCTGGCACCGCATTTGCTGTGGTCATGACATCAAGGTCGCGAGGCAAGGGCGTTCATCCGTATGGGCGAGTATGTGATGCTGATTCTCGGCACGGCGTTAGTCAACAACGTCGTGCTGGTCAAGTTCCTGGGGCTGTGTCCCTTCATGGGGGTGTCGAACAAGCTCGACTCGGCCCTCGGAATGGGGCTGGCCACCACCTTCGTGCTGACCTTGGCCGCAGTCGCGAGCTGGCTGCTCGAATGGTTCGTGCTCCAGCCGCTGGATATCGGCTTCCTGCGCATCCTGACCTTCATCCTGGTGATCGCTGCAGTCGTGCAGTTTACCGAGATGGCCGTACGCAAGCTCTCGCCGGCGCTCTATCAGGTCTTGGGGATCTTCCTCCCCCTCATCACGACCAACTGCGCGGTGCTCGGCGTGGCCCTGTTGAATGTTCAAGAGGAGCACGGGTTTCTCGAAAGCGTGCTTTACGGGTTCGGCTCGGCGCTCGGGTTCACATTGGTGATGTTGCTGTTCGCCGGTATGCGCGAGCGACTGGCGCTGGCGCAGGTACCGGCAGCCTTTACCGGGACGCCGATCGCCTTTATCGCGGCCGGTCTCTTGTCGTTGGCCTTCATGGGCTTCGCCGGGTTGGCGTGAAACTCCGGAACGCGGTCGGCGCGACAGGCAAGCAGTGGTGAAGCGCTCAAACTCTTGTCCGGTCAGCGGCCATGGCGGGACGCGTTCCGGAGGGCGAGAGATCGCTGAAGGGGGGGCGCTGCACGGGTGTGACGATTTTCGAGACGGATGCCGACGGCGTTCGGGTCGGGTTTCGGAAGGCAGCGGACCAGCAGTTCCTTGGCCGCCTGGAAGGGCACAACCAACATGACGGATTCTTAAACGAGATCGGAACACGATGATAGCCGCGATCTTTAGCCTCACGACACTCGGTCTGATTTTGGGTTGGCTCCTGGGCCTCGCCGCACGCTATCTGAAGGTCGAGGGCAATCCACTCGCCGAGCGGGTCGTCGAGCTGCTGCCCGGCTCGCAGTGCGGTCAATGCGGTTATCCGGGATGTACGCCGGCGGCGGAAGCGATCGCCTCGGGCGCCGCCTCGGTGACCATCTGTCCGCCGGGCGGACGTGCCTTGGCGGAGGAGCTTGCGGGTGTGCTCGGCGTCAATGTCGACCTCTCCGGCGTCGCCGACAAAGCGCCGGCGATCGCGCACATCCACGAGAACCTCTGCATCGGCTGCTGTAAATGCTTCAAGCGCTGCCCGACCGACGCGATTATGGGGGCCAACAACATGATCCACAGCGTCTTCGCCGACGCCTGCACCGGCTGCGAGCTCTGCTTCGACGTCTGTCCGACCGAATGCATCGAAATGCGCCCGGTCACGCCGACCCTACAGACCTGGTATTGGGCGAAGCCGAGCGTGCCGGCGCCGTGAGGCTAGCCACCGGCCGCCAGCCGCCAGCCGCCAGCCTCGGTTTGGATGATGGCAGGCGGCAGGCGGCAGGCGGCAGGCGGCAGGCGGCAGGCGGCAGGAGGCAGGAGGCAGGCGGCAGGCGGCAGGCGGCAGGCGGCAGGCGGCAGGCGGCAGGAGGCAGGCGGCAGGAGGCACCCCCGCGCAACGCCCGAAACATCGAGACGCAGAGACGAGAAACCCCCGACGATGAAACTCTTCAAGATCCGCGGCGGCGTGCATCCGCACGACAACAAGCACCTCGCGGCCGGTCAGGCGATCGAGGACCTGCCGATGCCGGCGTTGCTGCACATCCCGTTGCAGCAGCACATCGGCGCGCCGGCCAAACCCGCCGTGCGACGTGGTCAGCAGGTGGCCAAGGGCGATCTGCTCGCCTTCAGCCAGGGCGTCATCTCGGCGCCCGTGCATGCGCCGACATCGGGACGGGTGATGGGCGTCGGCAGCTATCCTGCGCATCACGCCTCCGGGCTCTCGGTACGGACCGTGACGCTGAAGCCCGACGGCGAAGATCGGTGGTCGGACGAGATCCAAGGTGTCTCCGATCCCTTTGCTCTGACGCCCGAAGAGATTGCAACGCGGGTCGCCGCGGCCGGCATTGTCGGGATGGGCGGTGCGACCTTCCCGTCCGCGGTGAAGCTCAATCTGCGCACCCGCTACCGTCTGCACACCCTGGTGATCAACGGGGCTGAATGCGAGCCCTATCTGACCTGCGACGACCGGCTCATGCGCGAGCATGCCGAGGAGGTCATCGACGGGGTCCGAATCATGGCGCACGCGCTGGGGGTGGAGCGGATCATCGTCGCCATCGAGAACAACAAGCCCGAGGCACAGGCGGCGGTGGCGCTGGCCGCCTCGGTGGATCCGCGGATCCGCGTCGCCCGCCTGCCGACGCGTTATCCGATGGGGTCTGAAAAGCATCTGGTGCAGGCCCTGACCGGCCGCGAGACCCCGGCGCGCGGGTTGACTGCGGACATCGGCGTGGTCGTGCACAACGGCGCGACGGCCTTCGCGGTTCACGAGGCGCTGCGTTTTGGTCGGCCGCTGGTCTCGCGCATCGTGACCGTCAGCGGCGGCGCCGTCTCGCGCCCGCGCAACCTGCGCGTGCCGATCGGAGCGCGGGTCCAGGATCTGCTCGAATACTGCGGTGGTTTCACCGAACAGCCCGCGCAGCTCATCAGCGGCGGTCCCATGATGGGCCAACCTCTGCCGAGCACACGCGTCCCCATGGTCAAGGGCAGTAACGGTGTCTTGGCGCTCACCGGGGCCGAGGCCGCGGGGCATGAGCCCATGCCCTGTATCCGCTGCGCGACCTGCGTGCAGGCCTGTCCATGCGGGCTGGTTCCGCTCGACATGGCTGCTCACACGCGCGCCGGCGATCTGGATGGTGCCGTAAGCCTCGGCCTGATGGATTGCATCGGTTGCGGTTCCTGCGCCTATGTCTGCCCGGCCCATATCCCCTTGGTGCAGTACTTCAACTATGCCAAAGGCGAGATGGCCGCGCGCGGACGGGCCAAGCAGAAGATGACCGAGACCAAACGCCTGGCCGAGCAGCGCACCGCCCGGATGGAGGCGATCAAGCAGGCCAAGCGCGAGGCGATGGCCAAGCGCAAGCGCGAGGCCGCGGCGAAGAAGGCCGCCGAGACGGCGGCGGCCGATGCCGCGACCATGACGTCCGGGGCGGCAGCCGAGCCCACGGCGACGACGGCGGAGGCCTGAGATGCAGATCGAGACAGCGCCCTCGAGCGCAGGCCCCTTCGCCCACGCCCGCACCAGCATTCAACGCACCATGAGTCTGGTGATGCTGGCGCTCTTGCCGGCGACCCTCTTCGGCTTCTGGCAGTTCGGCTGGCCGGCGATCTTTCTCTTCTTCGCCACCCTGAGCACCGCGGTTCTTGCCGAGGCGGTCTGCTTGCGGATCGCGGGCAAACCGCAACGTCAGTACCTACTCGACGGCTCGGCCCTGCTGGCCGGGTGGATCCTGGCGGTGAGTCTGCCGCCGTGGGCGCCCTGGTGGATCGGCGCGATCGGCGCCCTGCTGGCCGTCGTGGTCGCCAAGCAGGTCTTCGGCGGCCTCGGTCAAAACCTGTTCAACCCGGCGATGGTGGCGCGGGTGGCCCTCTTGATCTCCTTTCCCTTGGAGATGACCAACTATGTCCAGCCCATGCCGCTGTTTTCCGCCGATGCGCCGGGATTCCTGCAGAGCGTGGGGATCAGTCTCGGTCAGCCGGGTTTCGATGCCGTCAGCGGGGCCACCCTGTTGAGCCATGTGCGCACCGAGCTCAGCCAGGGCCTCACCCTGACCGAGATTCTCCCCGACATGGGTTACCTCTTCTCCGGCGCCGTCGGTACCATCGCCGGCAGCATGGGCGAGACCTCGGCGCTTCTTATCCTGCTCGGTGGACTCTTCCTGCTCGTCAAACGCGTGATCACCTGGCATACGCCGGTGGCCATGATCGGCAGCCTCGCGATCCTCGCCACCCTGATGAATCTCTACGACCCCGAGCACTATGCTGGCGCCCTCTATCACGTCGTCTCGGGTGCGACGCTGCTGGTGGCCTTCTTCATCGCCACGGACCCGGTGACTTCGCCCGTCTCCAAGACGGGGCAGATCATCTTCGGGGCCGGCTGCGGGGTCTTGGTCTACGTCATCCGGACCTGGGCCGGTTACCCGGAAGGTGTCGCCTTCGCCATCCTGCTCATGAACGCCTGCACCCCGATGATCGATCACTACGTCCGGCCGCGCGTCTACGGCCGTGATCGCCGCGGCACGCCGATCGAATATGCCGACAACGCCGAGATGCGCAAATGACCACCGTTGCCCAACCCAGCTATCGAAAACGCATCGGCTACCAGGCGGGCCTGCTCGGGGGCTTCACCCTGATCGCCGCGGCCCTCCTGGTGATGGGCGACATCGCCACGCGCGACACCATCGCACTGCGCAAGGCCGAGGATCTCAAGGCGTCGCTCGCGGAGGTCATTCCGCCGTCGATCCACGACAATGATCTGTTGGCCGATCCGCTCACGCTGGAAGGTCCGGACGGCGCACCGCTGATCGTCTACCGCGCGCGTGAAGGACTCCAGGTCACCGGTGTTGCCTACCGGATCGCCGGCGTCGGTTATGCCGGTACGATCGAGCTGCTGCTCGGGCTCGACACGTCCGGGACGGTCCTGGGGGCACGCGTCCTCTCGCATGCGGAGACGCCCGGGCTCGGCGACAAGATGGAGGTCTCCAAGAGCGACTGGATCCTGGGTTTCGACGGCTTGAGCCTCGGCAATCCACCCGCGGAGCGCTGGATGGTGAAGAAGGACGGCGGCGATTTCGATCAGTTCACGGGGGCCACCATCACGCCGCGCGGGATCCTCGGGGCATTGCGCGGCGGACTGGAGTTCTTCGCCGAGCACCGCGACACCCTGACCGCTTCCGCGGTCGTTCAGGTCGACACGCCGGACGCCGCCCGCGCGGGAGCCCCCGCGCGGAAGCCCTGAGTCGAGCGTCGGGCGGCAGAGTTCTTTCGGGATAGATTGCATCGAGGCGATATGAGTACAGCGACAGCTACGGCGAAAGCCATCCCTTCAGGCGAAAAGAACGAGACCCGATGGGGCCGGATCGCACGCGACGGCTTCTGGGACAACAACGTGGTCTTCGCCCAGTCGCTTGCCCTGTGCCCGCTGCTCGCCGTGACGGGCACGGCGACCAACGGGCTCGGGATGGGGCTCGCGACCACCGCGGTGATGGTGGCCTCCGGGCTGATCATCTCCACCTTGCGCGGCCTGATTACGCCCGAGGTGAGGATTCCGGTCTTCGTCCTGATCATCGCCGTCCTGGTGACCCTGGTGGACCTGGGGCTCAACGCCTGGTTGCACGATCTGCACAAGGTCCTGGGTCTCTTTATCCCCCTGATCGTGACCAACTGCGCCATCCTGGGCCGGGCCGAGTCATTCGCGTCGCGCAATCCGACCATGCCGGCTGCCTTCGACGGGCTGATGATGGGCGTAGGCTTTACCGTCGTCCTGGTCGCGCTGGGCGCGATCCGCGAGATCATCGGCAGCGGAACCCTGTTTGCCGACGCCGAGCTGCTGCTCGGAGAAGGAATGGCTTTTCTGGAGCTGACGCTGATCCCGGAATACCGCGGTTTCCTGCTTGCGGTCTTGCCGCCCGGTGGATTCCTGGCCCTCGGTTTCATGCTCGCCGGCAAGCGTCTGATCGACGCCCGAATCGCGGCGTCCAAGCAGCCTGCATCGCCCGCCGGCGCGGTCGCCTGAGCCGTTCCCGAACCCCTGTCTGAGCTTTCGAGGATCAGATCCATGCATGTCGGTGTCGCATACGCGGATAAGTTCAAGCAAACCTGGCTGAAGCTCGATGTTCCGGACGGGAGCACCGCCCGCGACGCGATCGAGCGCTCGGGTCTGCTCGAGCAGTTTCCGGAGATCGATCTGACCGAGAACAAGGTCGGCATCTTCGGGCGGCTGATCAAGCTCGAGACGCGTCTGAGCGACGGCGATCGGGTGGAGATCTACCGTCCGATTACCGCAGACCCGGAGACCGTCGAGCGACGCGACCAAGTCGGCGGCGAGGACGACGCCGATTGAGCATCGGGCGGGCAGCTCAAGGCGGCGCTTCGGCCCGGTTTGATTCGGTGTCCGCCATCTCGTAGCATCACCCCCATATCCTTGCGCCGTCGGCCCCAACCTTGAACCGGCGGTTTTCTCTCAAAGCAGAGACGCGCGATGTTGTCTGGGTTGACACATTGGATCGAACGACGACCTGCGTTGCACCGGGTCGCACTGCGTCTTTGGCGTCTCTTCCCGCCGAGACTGGCCGGCCTGCTCAAACGTTTCATGGCCCGCGACTGGATCGTCGGTGCCGTGGGCGTTTTGATCGATATGAGCCGGTCGCCCCCCGAGGTTCTCCTGATCGAGCACAGTTACCGCCGACGGGGCGCGTGGGGCCTGCCGGGAGGGTCCTTGGAATCCATGCCGCAGCGTCCCCGAGTCGCCACGGACGCCGGGCTGCCGGACGATGTGCTCGAGCGCACTATGGAGCGCGAGATTCTCGAGGAGCTCGGCATCGGGGTGACTGGAATTCGCTTGCTGCGGGTCGATGCGATGCCTTTCGTGGAAGAAGAGCCGGGCTCGAATCGGCTCGATTTCTATTTCGTCTGCCAGCCCGCGATGGGCTACGAGGCGCTGCGCCGGCAGATCGATTCCGGGGCCTTTGTTGCCCGCTCTCCCGAGGTGACGAGCGCCCGACTGGTGCCCCTGACGGAGCTCGAGCGCTACGATCTTTATTCCCCGCACGCCCGGCTCCTACAGATCGATCTGCCGCGTTTGCGCCCCCAGCTTGCCGTGTGAGACGGCCGAATTCCGGCCGGGGTTCAGGGGGCTGCCGCGGCGAGGATGCCGTCAGCGGGCAAGCTCCCGATAGAGGGCCAGATACTGATCCAGGATGACATCGCGACTGAAATCGCGCTGCACCCGCGCATGGCCGCGCTCGGCAAGGCCCGACATGAGCGTCGGGTCGGACAGGACCTCACGAATCCCCTCGGCGAGCCCGCCCGCATCCGCGCAGGGCACGGCCCACCCGTCTTCGCCATGCCGCACGATCTCCCTTGCCCCGCGAAAATTGGCCGTCACCAAGGGCTTGCGCCAGGCCCATGCCTCCAAGATGACGTTGCCCATCGGCTCCTCGTCCAAGGACGGGAAGACGACGAGATCCGCCATCTGCAGATAGGCCGAGGGATCCTTCTGCCATCCGGTCCAGACGATGCGCTTGTCTTGTCCGACCTCGATCGCCTGACGATGCAGATTTGGCCCCAAGGGTCCGTCGCCGACGACGACCAGGCGCAGCGGTCGTCCCGCGATCGTCTCCGGGAGCCGGGCCATCGCATCCACAAGATGCCGATGCCCCTTGAAGCCGACCAGCCTCCCCAAGGTGACCATCACCCACGCCGCGTCCGGAACGCCGTGCCGGGCACGCAGCTCGGCCACCCGCTCCGGGGCCACCGGATGCACCGGCTCGGCGAAGTTGTAGATGTGATGGACGCGATCCGCCGGCAGACCGTTCTGGACCATCCAGTCGCAGAGCTGCTTGGTGTTGCCGATCCAGCCGTGGGCGTGGCGAAAGGGGCCGAGTGCGTAATAGCCGCCGAGCCGGGCAAGATGGACCGGCCCTTTCGACGGGCTCAGGTGTGTCAACCGGGTGGCACGTCCCATATAGGTCTGGACGATGTCCGGGCGGACCCGGGCGATGGTCCGCGAGACGGCATCGTGCGAGAGCGGATCCCAGGTGGTGAGAAAGGGTAGGCGATGGACCTGGAGTGCCCCGTAGTCGAGATCGTCGAGACCGCTGCCGCGGCGGATCGCCAAGTCGACGGGGGCTCCGCGTTCGGCAAGCGCAAGGCTAAACCTGATCGCCCAGCGCTCGGCACCGCCGAGGGCCTTGCTGGCGACTATTTGGATGCTGGATGGATCGGACATAACGTGCTGGATTCGTCGTCGGTCTGTCGTTCCTGTCGGGTTGGATCGGCGTCATACGAAGCCGGCCGTCGTGCCGGGCGACTGTGTATGGCGTGTCTTCTGCGCTCGCCCGCGTCGGCCCGACGAGCGAAGACGATGCGGGAAGCCTGCGCACCGAGGCTACAAAGGTCAAGTCGCAATCCGTCACTCCGGCTTGGCGCGTGCACCTTCGGCCGGCAGCTCGCGATAGACCGCGAGGTTGCCTTCCACCATGGCATCGATGGAGAACTCCCGCGCCATCAGGGTCTGTCCGCCTGCGCCGAGTGCTCGACGCCGCGCGGGGTCGGTCAGGAGGGTCTCGATCGCCGCCCCCAGCGCGGTGATGTCGCCGGGGGGAACCAAGAGCCCGTTCTCGCCGTCTCGCACCGCTTCGGGGATACCGCCGACGCGGCTCGCGACGATCGGCACGCCCGCGCTCGCGGCTTGGAGCAAGGAGACGCCGAGCCCCTCCATGTGCGCCGGGTGAACGAGCAGATCCAGGCAGGGCATGAGCTCGGCGAGATCGTCGCGGAATCCGACGAGTCGGATACGCCCGGTCAAACCCTTTTGATCGATCTGTGCCGCGAGCGTGTCCGCGAGCGGCCCCTTCCCGAAGAAGAGCACTTGAAGACCGGGATAGCGATCCAGCAACGGGGGCAGGGCCTCGATTAGGTCGGCGTGCCCCTTGCGCTGAATCAGTTGGGCGACGACGCCGATCAGGAGCGCATCCTCGGGCGCCCCGAGCCGGTCGGCGATCGAGGCGCGTGCGCAGGGTCGGGCGTAGGCGGCATAGTCGACCGCGCTGCGCACGACCCGCAGCGTCTCGGCGGGCAGTCCCTCGGCAAGCAGCACATCGCGAATCCCCTCGGAGATGGCCACGACCCGATCGAAGAGTCGGTACTTGAGCGCGACCATCCAACGCGGTTCGGGGTTGTCGACCCGGCGGGTGTGGACGACGGGTACACCGGTGAGGCGTGCGGCGATGCCGCCCATGACGTCGGCACCGATACGGCTGTGCAGGTGGATCAGATCCGGTCGGCTCGCACGGATGAGGCGTCTCAGGCGTACGACCATCGCCAGGTCCAGATCGCCCCCCATCGGCAGGCCGTAGACCCGCGCGACGGGCGCCGCGGCCTCGGCCAGCGCGCATCCGGCGGGGCAGGCGAGCAGATTCTCGTGACCGCGTGCGGCGAGCCCGCGCAGCAGGTGCAGGACCTGATAGGCCCCGCCGTAGAGGTGACGCCCGCCCTCGACATGGAGGATCCTCACGGCGCGGCCCCGAGCACGTCGCGGGCCGCGTCCAGGACCTCGTCGATCGTGATCAGACGCATGCAGGTGAAGGCCCCGTCGCAGGTCGGGCGACGTTTGCAGGGCGAGCAGTCGAGCTTGTGATACAGCACCCGGGCGTTGGCGCGGGTGGTGTCGAGATAGGGACAAGTCGAGCCGAAGAGGAGCAGGCTCGGGGTACCGAAGGCGATGCCCATGTGACCCAGGCCCGTATCCACGCCGATCAGGAGCGATGCGCGCTCGATCAGGGCTGCGGCCTCCATGAGGCTGGTGCGGCCGGCGAGGTCGAGCAAGGGGACGTCGGCCGCATCGCGGATCCGTGTCGCGGCCTCCCGGTCCGCCGGACCGCCGAGCACGACCGGCGTCAAGCCGAGATCCGTCTGGATGCGCGCCGCAAGCGGTGCCCAACGCTCCTCGAGCCAGTGTTTTTGGGGCCGCGTCGTAAAGGGGCAGAGCACCGCGAAGCCGGCGCTCGGGGCATGCTCGGCGATGATCCGATCGGCGAAGTCCACCTCGGCCTCGCCGTAGTGTACGGCCATCGCAAAGTCATCCGCCGGCAGGCCCAAGGTCTGCGCCAGATAGAGATACTCCGAGCCGATCCGCCGCGGATCCCCGCCGCGATCAATCGTCC
Source organism: Thiocapsa marina 5811 (assembly GCF_000223985.1). Taxonomy (GTDB): domain Bacteria; phylum Pseudomonadota; class Gammaproteobacteria; order Chromatiales; family Chromatiaceae; genus Thiocapsa; species Thiocapsa marina. The sequence goes on along the minus strand of NZ_AFWV01000010.1, from coordinate 122,956 downwards.
GGGTCATCAGCCATCGGCTGCCCTCGCGCGAGCCCAAACCGATCCGCTCGCGGGCACCCGAGAGTCGCGTCAAGGCGCCGCTCTTCAGCAATCCCTGCAGGTCGATGGCGAGGTCGAAGCGCCGCTCGCGCAGAGTCGTTCGCAGCGCCGCGATCTCCGATATCAGCTCGCGCAGCCGCCGCTCGCGCCACAGGCGCCGCCAGTGGCCGAGCGGGCAGACGACGACCTCGTCCAGATCCGGGTGTCGGTCCAGCAGGGCGCGATACTCGGGCTGCGCCAGCCAGGCGATGTGCGCCTGCGGATAGGCACGCCGCAAGGCCGCGATCAGGGGCGAGGCGAAGACGATGTCGCCGATCGCCGAGAGCCTGACGACAAGGATCTTCACCCGCGGTCGTGCCCCGAGGGCTCCGTCAGCCTTGCGAGACGGAAGCTGTAAGCGGACCCTGCGAGCAGGATCCAGAAGACCATCCAGTCGCTGCGCACCACGCGATAGTTGAACAGATTCCAGATCAGGACGAACACGAGCGTGACCAGAAAGAGACGGCAGAGATCCGCCGGGAGCCGCCCGGCGCGACATTCGTTGCCGGTCGAGCGCGCCAGCGCCCAGACGAGCGCGACTGCCAACAGGAGACCGACGGCACCGAACTGAAACAGGGTCTCGGCATAGGCGTTGTGCAGATGCGGCAGCCAATTGACGTTGTCCAGGAGGGTGTCCGTGCGCCCGCTGGTCGCGATCCACTCGCGACTGGTGCCCGCTCCCCAGCCGAACCAAGGGCGTTCGCGCCATTTCTCGTAGGTGAAGAGCAGTGCATTCACGCGCAGGCCGACCGGATCGGAGGTCACCTCGGTCACCTCGCCGCTCATCACCTGTTGCAGGGTATCGGTTTGGTCGGTGAGGCGCATCTCGATCGTCCGATACTGACTCGACAGGATGACCCCGAGCGCGATGGCGCCCAACAGGATCGCCGGCCAACGTCGGCGCCTCGGTGCTGCCGTCGTCGCCCGTCGCGCCCGCCACTCGAGAAGCACCAAGACCGCCAGAGCGCCGAGAAAACCGAGCCAAGACCCGCGCGACTGCGACAGGAGCAGACCCTCGAGCATGATCAGCAGCCATACGGCCCAGAGCGACGTCGCGAGCCAACGCTGCCAAGGGCGGTCGCGCTCGGCCCAGAAGGCGCGGCGTGTCGCGATGAGCCCGAGTGCGCCGAGTCCGGCGAACATGCCGAAGGCGATCGACGGAAGGTAAGCATCGAACCGCGTCGAGAAAAAGGCGGCGTCGAAGGTCGCCCAGTCGATCTTGCGAAAGGTCGCGAGGGTGAAGCCCGCGAGCCCCAGCATCAAAACCAACCGCACCCGATCCGGACGTCCGGCGACCCAGTAGGCGAGCGGGATGAAGAGCAACAGCTTCACCCAATCCGTCCCGTTGTCCGCGACCGCTTGCGCGAGCGTGGGGGTCGGCTCCAGGAAATAGGCGATCAGACTGTGCACCGCGACATAGACGCCGAAGGTCAGGGCTATCAGGGCAACCGGGTCCCGTGCAAGCACGCGCCAAGCGTCGAATCGGATCAGGAAGACAAGCGTCAGCAGAATCAGGCCGACGGTGGCCGGCGTGATCCCCAGCAGCCCGAAGAATGTGAAGACATAGAGTCCGACGAGGCCGGCGCGCGACCAACCGTCGGTGACGGGGACGCGCGGCGTCGGACGATGCGGCTGGGACACGATCGGCATCTCGAAAGGTTGTCTGGGTGAGGGTGTCGTCTCGGGACAGGTATGATACGCGGGATCGCTTCACCTGGCGCACCGGCGCGCTGCCCCGGATTCGGGCCTCAACAACGCCTCGACCCCGCCGATCGGCTGTGTCGAGACATGATGGATACCTGCCATGTCCCCGTCGGATCAACCCACCGCCGAGCCGTTGCCACAGCCAGTGCTGCGCCCGGTCTGCCTCTTTATCCCGAGCTTCGGCGACGGCGGGGTGGAGCGCATGATGGTCAACATTGCTCGCGGGATCGCCGATCAGGGCGTCCCGGTCGACTTCATGGTCGGCCGGCGCGAGGCGCCCTTTCTGGACAGTCTGCCTCCAACCGTGACCATCCATGCGCTCGGCCGCGTACCGCCGAGGGAGCGGCAGCGCTTCCTCGCCGAGTATGTCGCGCGCAGCCGACCCGCGGTTGTCCTCTCGGCCAAGACCGAGGACGATCGCATCGCGCTCGCGGTGAAGGCGACCGCGTCGACCGACACTCGGTATTTCCTGCGTCCCGGAACCACCATGTCCGAGCGCTGGCGTGCGCGCGGGAAGAATCGGCTCAAACGCTGGTGGGAGCAGCGCGAGCTGCGTCATCTCTTCCAACGGGCGGACGGGGTCGTCGCCGTGTCTGAAGGCGTCGCGGCCGACATCGCCGAGGTCACGGGTATCCCGCCGAGTCGCATCCGGGTGGTGCGCAACCCCAACATCACGCCCGAGTTCTATGCCCAAGCCCGGGAGCCGCTGGATCACCACTGGTTCGGCCCCGACCAGCCGCCCGTCATCATGGGTGTCGGCGGCCTGCGCACCCAGAAGGACTTCTCGACCCTGATCAAGGCGTTCGCCCTGCTGCGTGCAAGCCGGCCCTGTCGGCTGATGATCCTCGGACAGGGCCGCCAGCAGGGGCGCCTCGTGCGCCTCGCGCGGGATCTGGGCGTTGCCGAGGATGTCGCCCTGCCCGGTTTCGAGCCCAATCCCTACCGTTTCCTTGCGCGCGCCAAGCTCTTTGCCCTCTCCTCGCTTTGGGAAGGCTCACCCAATGTCCTGACCGAGGCGCTCGCGTTGGGCACGCCCGTGGTCTCGACCGATTGCCGCAGTGGACCGAGGGAGATCACCCGCGACGGTGCCTTCGGCGCACTGGTGCCCGTCGGCGATGTCGATGCACTGGCGGCCGCCATGGAAGAGACCCTGCGCAACCCCCGGCAGCCCGATGTCTTGAAGGAAGCGGTGCAGGAGTATCGGATGGATATCAGCGCACGGCGCTATCTCGCGGCCTTCGGGCTGATCGGCGAGGGTTGATTCGATAGCAGTCCGGACCCGCCGCGGGATTGGTCATGGTGTGGATTCGAGACGCACGCCGGGGCTGTCCCTTCGGTCGGTGGTTCGAAGATCTCGACGCCTTTCTGAATGCCGATCTCGACACCGGCGAGGTCCTCCTGCGTGACTACGTCGACGCGACCGGCGAATTCCGCAAGCAGCTCGGGGCGCAGCTCCACAAGATAAAAACATCACATATCGCGTTCAAAGCGGTTCAAGGTCGCCTGAGGGCGACGCTGTATTCGCTCCAGACGGCATCGGCGGAGACCGCCATCAATCCCTCGGTGCGTGCCTGGGCAATGATCAATCGGTCGAAGGGGTCTTCGTGAAAGCCGGGGAGGCACTCCGTCTCGATGACATGCGCATCGTTGATCATCAACAACGAAGCACCGGCGTCAAGACTTTGATCGCGGAAGGTGACGGGGTCAACCGAGAGCTTTCCCAAGCGGTGTTTGATCGCCACTTCCCAAACGCTGGCGACGGAAACCATGCAAGCCGTTGTCGTCATGAGCTCTCGCGTCTGCTGCCCCAACCGCGCATCGCCCAGCAACCACCACAGCATGATCTGGGTGTCGAGCAGCAGTCTCATGCGCCGTCGAAGAGCTTGCCGACGTCGGCATCCGCCTGCTCGCCAAAGGCTGCATCCACGTCCAGGAAATGTCCGGATAAGGCCCCCCAATGGCGCAAACCGGGCGAGGCCGCGCATGGAACCAGCCGAACCTGGGCTTGGCCATGGCTGGCGATGATGACTTCTTCGCCGGAAACCGCTGCCTTCACCAGCTTCGAAAGTTGATTTTTTGCTTCCAACATATTGACTTGCATGGCCGCCTCTCCGCTTTTCCGAGATCATCATAGCCAAAATGGCCAAGTTAGCCAAGCCCGGAAAGGGCAGTTTATTCTCGCTCACGGCTTTGGATCGCGCGAAACAAGGTGTCACCAAACCGTGCCCAGACGTGGGATCGGGGTCAAGGACCGCAGGCTGGGGTGAGGAACGACCCCGGCATCTTCGGCGCCGCGGTCACGCCGGGGTTCGCTCGCCACATCCCAGCCTTCGGACTCACCATTCGGTTATCATCACTCCATGGTTGGCTATCGTAGGCACCGCTTATGAGTCACGCGTATGAGCAAGATTTCTTCTCTTGGACCCGGGAGCAGGCCGCGGCGGTACCCGAAGGGAATCTCGGGCGTATGGATCGCGAGCATCTGGCTGGAGAGATCGAAGAGATGGGACGCTCCGAGCAACGCGCACTGGCTGAGCGCATGGCGGTCATCGTCGCGCACCTCCTGAAGTTGGAGGTGCAAACCGAGCGAACGCCGACTAACGAGAAAGGTTGGCGCAACTCCGTTGCAACCCAACGTCGCCAAATCGAACGTCTCCTCGCAAAGAATCCGGGGCTTCGCAATCCGGCCATCCTGGCCGATGCACTGGAATCGGCATGGGACGATGGCCGCGATTGGGCAATTCGCGAGACCGGGCTGGATCCGGAACAGTTCCCAAGCGAGCCGATCTATACCGAGCGCGCGTGGGTTTTTCGGAAAGCAGGGTGCGTCCCGCGCGCGTCGGGGCAAGGCGCGCCGACGAGGCGTAGCGGCCCCTACGGCGAGGAGGCGCAACGCCGGCCCGGCGTGCGCGGGGCCTGCAATGCGGCGAAAAATCCACGTGCGCTCGGTATATGATCTATCCGGGATTCTCGGCGAGTCTTGCTGACTCGCGAAGAACCCATCGCCCCTACCCCGCCCACCGCGGCAGCCGCATGGCATCCAGATAGGCATCGGTGCTCGCCTCGATCTCGTAGGGTCGGGCGGCGTCGCGAAGGATCGTCTGCGGCGGCGGAGCGTCCAGTGTCTGCATCATGGCCGCCGCCAAGGCGTCGGCGTCGCCGACCGGCACCAAGGGGCCGATGCGTCCGTCCTGCAGGATCTCGCGCGGGCCGCTCGGGCAATCGGTCGCCACCACGGGCGTGCCGACCGCGAGTGCCTCGATGATGACGAAGCCGAGGCCCTCCCAGCGCGATGTGAAGGCGAAGAGATCCGCATGGGCCATGAAGGCATAGGGCTCGTGGACGAAGCCGGGGAGGGCGACATTCTCGGCCACGCCCAGCTCGGCGGCGAGCGCGAGCAGGCGTTCGCGGGCGCGGCCTTGACCGAGGATCATGAGTCTGCACGGACGCTCGGCCCGCACGCGTGCGAAGGCACGCAGCAAGGTCTCGAAGTCCTTGCGTCCGCATAGCTCGCCCGCGCCCAAGATCAGAGGCAGGTCGGATCGGCCGAACCAGGGGTGATCCGGACGCGCCAAGTCATCCGTGAAGAGCGACGCCGGCACCACGGGCGAGGGCACGACGCGGATGCGCTCGCGCCGCAAGCCGGTGTAGCGCGCCATGTCGTCGGCCACGCCGGCGCTGGTCACGATCACCTGATCGGCGAAGGGATAGAGTCGGCCCATGGAGGTGCGCTGGACCCAGCGCTCGAGCGCGCCGCGGGTCGCCAGATCGATCGAGATGGTCGTGCCCGAGCTGAAGACCAGGCGCGTCGGAACCCCGGCGAGCCAGCGGGCAAGGAGTGCGGTGCGATTCACGCGATCCTTGTCCGAGAGCATCACCGCCGGGCGCTCGCGGCGCAGATACCGCACCAGCGCCGGCAGGCAGGCGTAGGTGTGCCGCGAGCCCAGATCGACCACCGAGACCCCGTCCGTGATGGTATCCAGATGCGGCCCATGCCGACGGACCTTGAGCAGATCGACTCGATAGCCCCGATGCGCCAAGGCGGGGATTAAATGCTTGGCCGCGCGGTCGACCCCGCTGTGACCGGAGGTCGAGAAGAAGCAGGCAATCCGTGGGACGCGCGTCGCCATGGTCAGGTGCCGCTCGCGATCCAATCCAAGGGGTCCTCGTCGGGCGAGGGTGTGAGTCCGGGCTGCTCGATGAAGAGCCGATGCCAGATCGCGAACTGCATCAGGCCGAACAGCTCGCGACTGCCGCCCTTTCCGGCCTGACGTGCGGCGACCAGAGCAGGAATGGCATCGACGCGAAACCACTCGCGGATGCCCCGGTTCTGGGCCAGACGCTCGCCGACACGGGCCGCGACATCGCCGGTCAGCCAGTCGCCGACCGGGACATGGAAACCGCGCTTGGGACGCGTCAGGTGTCCCGGCGGCAGCATGGGCTCGGCCCAGTGCTTGAGCAGCCATTTGCCCTGATGGCCCTTGATCTTGAGCCCATCGGGCAGCGACAGGCCGAATTCGACGATGCGATGGTCGAGAAAGGGCACACGCCCCTCCAGCCCGAAACCCATCATCATGCGATCGGTCTTCACCAGCAGGTTGTCCGGGAGGGCCGTGACCAGGTCGGTGTACTGGCGACGCTGCAGGTCGGACCAGCCCTTCGGCGTCGACCGCCAGGCATGAAGAAAGGGCGCGCGATCCGGTGTCCCGACCGACCCGAGCGCCGGCCCGAGCAGCTGTCGCGACCAGTGTCCCGACCACTGACCGCGGGTGCGGAAACCGCCGCTGCCCGGGCTCAGCAGACCCTTGATCCAGCGCTCGGCCGGCGGCGGGCGATACCGGCCGTATCCGGCGAAGACCTCGTCGCCGCCCTCGCCCGAGAAGACCACCTTCAGATCTGCCGCGGCGGTTTGGGCCAGGATCGAGGTCGGCAGGTTGGCATAGTCGCGCATCAGCTCGTCGGCCGCCCAGACCGTATGCGGGATGCGTGCGAAGACCTGATCGAGCTCGAGCTCAAGCGGGCGGTGATCCAGTCCGAAGTGCGCCGCGACCCGCGCCGCCTCGTCCAGCTCGTGCGCCATCGCCGTGCCGCGATAGCCGACCGAGTAACTCTTGATGCGACCGGCCCCGTGGGTGTGCAGCAGCGCGGCCAGCACGGCCGAATCCACGCCGCCCGAGAGAAAGAGCCCGAAGGGGACGTCCGAGCGCATGTGCTCGCGCATGGCCGCGTGCATCAGGCCGTCCAGCTCGGCTTGCGCCTCGTCGAGGCCGATCGCGCGGGGCGCGCTATCGAGCGCCGACCAGAAGCGTCGGTGCTCGATGCGCAGATCTCGATCGACGATCAGGATCTCGCCGGGCGGCACCCGCCGGATGCCCTCCAAGATGGTCTCCTCGCCGCTCGCGAACTGATTCTGCAGGAATTGCCGCAAGGCGACCGGGTTCACGCGGGGCTGCCCCGGCAGGATCGGCAAGAGCGCCTTGATCTCGGAGGCGAAGGCGATGCGGTCGGGCAGGCGCACGTAGAAGAGCGGCTTGATCCCGAGCCGATCGCGCCCGAGGATCAGCCGCCCCTCCCGGGCATCGTGGAGCGCGAAGGCGAACATACCGCGCAGCTCGACGGGGAAATCCAGCCCGTGCACCGCGTACGCGTGCAGGATGGTCTCGGAGTCCGAATCGGTCCGCGGCTCGCGCCCCTGCGCACGCAGCGCCGCATTCAGCTCGATGTAGTTGTAGACCTCGCCGTTGGCCGCCAGCGCGAGCTGCCCGTCTGCCGAGACCATCGGCTGATGCCCGGTGGCGAGCCCGATGATCGACAGCCGTGTCTGCGCCAATCCGACCGGACCGCTGCAATGGATGCCGTGATCGTCCGGACCGCGGTGGGCCAGGGTCGCGGCCATCCCGGCCAGCTCGTCCGGGTTCGGGCGAGCCCCGCCGCGCAGCATGAAGCCGGCGATCCCGCACATCAGCGGGTCGCCTTCGGATCGGATGGTCGGGTCGAGACCTGCGGCATCGGATGGCTCGGTGGGCCCGGGCAGGAGCCTGCGGGCGCGGAGCGGGTGCAAGACCCCGCTGGATGTGCCCTCATTGTCGAACGACGGGCCGGACGCTGACAAGCTGCGTGCGGGATTCGATCGGCTGTATCGCCGGTCGGGATCTGTCGGGGCTTGTTCGTGGCGGGATCCTGTCAGTAGACTGGCGGAATTTCCGATCCCGCCGATGCGCCCGACCGCACTCTTTTTCGCCTATCTCTTCGTCTGCCTCCTCCTGGGGGCGCTCCTGACCTATCCCGTGATGTCGACCGGCTGGCTCGACGAAGACCCGCAGCGGATCATGGGGCGCTTGGCGCAGCTCTTTATCCTTCTCGGGCTATGGCCCTTGCTCAAGCGCCTGCAGTTGGCGGATCGGACCGCGTTGGGTTACGGCATTCCAAAGCCGGACTTCCGACGGGCGCTCGCGCTCGGCTGGGTCGAAGGGGTGGCGATCCTCGCGGTGCTCGCGTTGGTGCTCGTCGCGCTGGAGATCCGCGTGCCCGACGCGGAGCTGGAGCTCTGGCCCTATCTGGCGAAAAAGGCACTCCAAGCCCTGATCGGCGGGCTGTTGATCGGCGTTCTGGAGGAGACCTTCTTCCGCGGTGCGCTCTACACGGCGATCCGTCGTCGCGACGGCGTGAACTCGGCCGTGATATGGAGCGCATTTCTCTACATGCTGGTCCACTTCATGAAGCCGAGCGCCTTGCCCGAGGGTATGCTCTTCGATTGGGCGGGTGCATGGCAGATGTTCGGCGCCGTCTTCATCGACGTCTTCCAATGGAAACATCTAAGCTCGATGGCTGCGCTTTTTATGGTCGGGGTCTTTCTCGCCCTGGTGCGCGAGCGCACCGGGCATATTGCATGGGGAATCGGGCTGCACGCCGGTTGGGTCTTCGTGATTCAGGTCACGCGACGGGTGACCGACGGCAACCCCGATGCCCCGGCCGCCTTTTTGGTCGGCAGCTACGACGGCGTCATCGGCTGGTTGGCTGCGGTTTGGATCGGCTTGCTGGCGGCTCTCTATTGGGGGTGGACGCGGCGCTCCCAGCCCGATGGGGTCTGAGTCGAGCGACCGGAAGTGGCCGTCATTCGAGCATTCACGGAATTCAGTCGTCTCCCCGCATCCAGCGCCGAACCTCGGGCAGATGCCTGCGGCTGATCGGGAGCTGCTCCGCACAATCGCGTAGCTGTATGACGGAGCCTCCGTCCGAGCGCTTCTCCAGGCCGCAGACCCGATCACGCGCGACCAGTGCGTTGCGATGAATGCGCAGGAAGAGCTCCGCGAACTCCTGCTCCAATGCGCGCAGCGATTCGTCGATCAAGAGCTCGCCATCGATATGACGTACCGTCACGTATTTGTGCTCGGCGCGCAGATAGATGACATCCTCGATCTCTACCGTCCGCAGCCCGCCTCGGTAATGGGCGCTGATCCGGCGCCGCGGGGCAGTTCGAGACGGATCTTGATCGAGCGGCTGTTCGCCTGCCTGTGCTGCATCGTCGACGACCGGGATGTTCATAACCTTTTCCATGGATTAGGTCAGGACCAGCTTGACAATGGTGCTTCTTCGGTCGAACAGAAAGCGCTCGGGACCGGCGAGACGCATCTTCAGGCCGACTTTCCACCAAAGCGGATGTTCGGCTTAAAGATAGCCTACGACCATTTTACTCGGGATTGATCGGGTACCGACATCGCGTGTTCGGTGTCGGCTGTCTGCTTGACGCGAGAGGCCGGCGCACGATCCATGCACAGCATCGCCAGCGTGTAGAATCTTCGGATCGCTCCCATTCGGATCCCGCAGATGCACCAGCCAAGCTCTTCCGCCAAACCCTGGGCCGGACGCTTCAATGCGCCCACCGACGCCTTCGTCGAGGCCTTCACTGCCTCGGTCGACTTCGATCGGCGGCTCTATCGCTACGACATTCAGGGCTCGATTGCCCATGCCACGATGCTCGCCCGTCGGGGCATCCTCAGCGACACGGAGCGCGATTCCATCGTCGCCGGGCTGGAATCGGTACGCGAGCGTATCGATGCCGGGACATTCGAGTGGTCGATCCCGCTCGAGGACGTCCACATGAACGTGGAGTCCGCCCTGACCGAGCTGATCGGCGATGCGGGCAAGAAGCTGCACACCGGGCGCTCACGCAACGATCAGGTGGCGACCGACGTTCGTCTGTGGCTGCGCGAGGAGATCGATCGAATCCGCACGGCCATAGCACGGCTTCAGTCGGCCTTGGTGGATCTGGCCGAGCGCGAGGCCGAGACCATCATGCCCGGCTTCACCCATCTACAGGTCGCACAACCCGTGACCTTCGGCCATCACATGCTGGCCTGGTTCGAGATGCTGGAGCGCGATCGCGGGCGCCTCGCCGATTGTCGGCGGCGCATGAACGTCATGCCGCTCGGAGCCGCGGCGCTGGCCGGCACCACCTATCCGATCGATCGGGCCTACACCGCCGAGCTGCTCGGCTTCGATCGGCCGGCGGAGAACTCGCTCGATGCCGTGTCGGATCGGGATTTCGCGATCGAATTCACCGCCGCCGCGGCCATCCTCATGATGCACCTGTCGCGCTTCTCCGAGGAGCTGATCCTCTGGTCGTCGAGTCAGTTCGGCTTCGTCGAGCTGTCGGACAGCTTCTGTACCGGCTCATCCATCATGCCGCAGAAGAAGAACCCGGACGTGCCCGAGCTGGTCCGCGGCAAGAGCGGGCGCATCTTCGGACACCTGATGGGACTGCTGACCCTCATGAAAGGCCAGCCCTTGGCCTACAACAAGGACAACCAAGAGGACAAGGAGCCCCTGTTCGACACCGTCGATAACCTCAAGGGCTCGCTCAAGGTCTATGCCGAGATGATGTGCGAGGTCGCCTGCAACCGCGAGCGGATGCGCTCGGCCGCCGCCCAGGGCTTCAGCACCGCGACCGATCTCGCCGACTATCTGGTGCGCAAGGGTATCCCCTTCCGCGATGCCCACGAGATCGTCGGCAAGGCGGTCGGGCTCGGCGTGCGCGAGGGTCGGGATCTTGCCGAGCTGACGCTGGACGAGCTGCGCGGATTCTCCCCCGCGATCGAGGACGACGTCTTCGCCGTGCTGACCCTGGAAGGCTCGGTCGCCGCGCGCGATCATCTCGGCGGCACCGCCCCGGCCCAAGTGCGCGCGGCGATCGGACGAGCGCGCGCCCGCTTGGCCGACGCAGGAGTCCCGGATGCCGGATAGCCTGGAGCGGCTCAACGCACGGGTGCTCGCGTTCGCCCGCGAGCGCGACTGGGAACAATTCCACTCGCCCAAGAACCTCGCCATGGCCCTTGCAGGGGAGGCCGGCGAGCTGCTCGAACATTTTCAATGGCTGACCGAGCAACAGAGCGCCGCACTGGACCCGGAGAAAAAGCGGCAGGTGGCGCACGAACTGGCCGACATTCTCATCTATCTGGTGCGCTTGTCCAAACGCCTGGACATCGATCTGCTCGCCGCCGCCGACGAGAAGATCGCCATCAACGCAGTGCGCTATCCGGCTGAGAAGGTGCGCGGGGATGCGCGGCGGGCGAGCGAGTACGGCAACGAGGATGGACTCCCGGAGGGGTCCGCTTGATGGCGCATGGCCTTTATGTTCGATCCTGGGTGTTGGGCTATTCTCCCGACAGCGGGAGGTCCGGTCGTGCGATAAACAAACCGTTGCTGCACCCGAAATGCCGCAAGAAGGGTACCGGGTGATAGGTCATGGAAATAGTCGACGGACCCGCAGGGAGGGTTACGGCCCGAAACAGATCGGCGAACGGCTCAATCGGCGTTGGCGTGCCGTTGACGCAGGCAAACCAACCCGGCGCATACACTTCGCCGATCACCAATGTCGTCTCCACCGGTGATCGACACTTGATCGTGAGACGCGTATTGCAGAACTCCTCGACTTCGCAGGGCGCGGATTCCAGCCCGTCGATCGAGGCCGAGTCGGACACAGCGAGCCAACGTGACGCGCCTGGTCGCTCCCACACCTCGTATCGGTCATCGGAGAAGAGCTTTCTGGCGCCTCCGCTGGCGAGTTCGTCCCGATATCGCCGGGCCTGCTCCGACGCAGGCGAAGGGTCTTTCTCGGACGCTTGAGCCCACTTGGTCATAAAAGCGACGTAGCGGAGTCCAAGGACGTCGAAACGTTGGTCAAGGGGGCCTTCCGAGCCATCGACAAAGGTACGTGGTTCGTTGAAGGTTACAAAAGACCCGATCTGTTCGGCATAGCGTCTTAACTGAATTGGGTTGTATCCTTGCGTATTGTACCATCGAGCGACGCTCGAATGGCCCATGGATTCACCGCCGCCGATGATCTCGACACGCGCCCAAGGTGCCGTATTCGATTGCAGCCAAGCGTCTAGCGAATTCGATTCGGGAGGCTGTGTGTGCTGATAGGCCCTGGCGAGGGCTATTTTTGAATAGCGTTGAGAGAATAAACCACTGTAGCGACCGGCTGCGCCGAGGTCCACGGCGAAGAAGATCCCAGCCACAATCAGGATCCAGAAAGACCGATTCGGACTCGTAAGCTGCTTCTTTATCCACCAGAGCAGGATTGCGAATAAACCGACTCGAACCACCAACCAGCCGTAATTTTCCAAGAGCACGGGCAACGCGTCTTTCGATTGCGCCGCGGCTCCAAGAACGAATGCCAGTAAAGGGATGGATAGAGCTATAGCGAACAGAAGATGTCGACTGCTAGCCGACAATTGGTGTCCTGTGTCGCCGCATGGAAGCGCTGTAGATCGAGCAGTTTCCCGCCCGATCACCAACAAACCCAACGCGAAAAGGAGGTTCAGAAGATAAGCGGCGTCGACCGGTCGTCTAAAGAAATCAAAGCCGGGAATATGATTAAACAAGAACGGATAAAGGGGTGTTTTGACACCCAAGGAAAAGAGCACGAAGAATAGCAGAAGCGTAAGCCATGTCAGAACGGCCGTGGTCCTCCAACGCATGCAGCTGAAGAACGCCAGCAGATACAGTGAAATTGGAATAATTCCGATATATAAAAAATCCTGCGTGATATCCGTGACGCTCCAGATCTTGCCGTTTAAATTTCCGAACAATGCAGGGAAAAATAGGCTCGCAAACACTATTGGTGAAAAAGACGGGTGCGCGGAGTCAGTTAGCGTGAAATCGCTCCGTGTCGACAGGGCGATGATCTCGATGATCGCTGAGTAAACAGGCGCGAGAAGCGCAAGGGATACAGATGCGGCGACGCCGTACATTGCAGCGAGGCGCAGCCGGTTTTCGGATCGCGCAACCGTCAACACTGCGAACACGGCCAACAGAAGTCCGCCGAGGAAAACAACTTGATTGGCGTTGGCAGCCCAAATCGCCCCCGATAGCCCGAGTAGCATTGCACGCCCGATCGCGGGCTTGGATTCAAGCATCAATAAGAGCCAGAGCAAGACCGGCAACAAGCCGTAGGCGATTATCTGAGGCACATGCTGGAGTCGACTGGTCGCCACTCCACCCAGCATGAAGACCAAAGCCGCCGAGAGAAGCCAGACCCTCGGAACGCCGCGCGACGAGCCGATCGCGTAGATTGCCAACCCGCCGATGAAGGGATGGACCAAGGTGACCAGGTCGAACGCTTGCAACGTGTATCCCGGCCCAAGAAGCGTCCCCACGAGCGTATGCAGAGTGAAGAGCATGTTTTGTGGATCACCCAGAACCGGAAGGCCGGAGTATTGGTAAGGGTTCCACCAAGGCCAGTCGCCGTGCCGAATCGAGTCGACTACGAAACGGGATTGTGGATAGAACTCACCGACCGAGTCGTAGGGGATGAAGTGATCGCCGAGGACCCAGGGCAGGGATGCCAAAAGCCAGGCGAGGGTGAGCAGCAGGAGATCTTGATTGGCAACCGGCGGACCAAATAAGCCGTTCCCTCGAGCCGTCTCTATTGTCCAAAACGGCACCATCACTCTACCCTCATCGAGATTCATCTTGATCGCCGCCGTCCCTGGGGTTACAGGCTACGGCGCGGCCGATGCTCAGCCGAACGTAATACACCAAAAGCTGCGCTCGGGTGCGCCATCGCGCTTTCGATCAGTCAGGCCGTTGTTGTCAAGTTCATTGTGCGAATCCCCGAGGCCGCGAAAAAGGAAGCTCGTCGGGTAGCGGGTTGACCGGTATGCTATACCGGTCTCATCTGAGTTTTTCTCTCAGGAGTCTAGCGCAAGATCCTGAAGCTTCGCTATCATTGCCGCCATGGTCGACTACACCCTTACATCGGACGAACTGACGCAGTTGCGGGCCGCACACCGGCGCACGCGCGACCAGCGCGAGGCCGATCGCATCAAAGCCGTCATCCTCCTCGCCTCCGGCTGGCGAGCCGAGGACATTGCCGAGGCCCTGCTGGTCGACCCCAATACGGTGCGCACTCACTTCAAGCGCTATCGCGCCGGTGGACTGGACGCGTTGCTCAAGGTCGAGTATCGCGGCAGCGATGTCCTGTTGAGCGACGCGCAACTCGATCGGCTCGATCTGCATCTTCAGGAACACCTCTACCTCTCGGCCAACGACATCGCGGCGTGGGTCGAAGCCGAGTTCAAGGTCAGCTACACCCCCAGCGGCATGACGGCCTTGCTGCATCGCCTCGGGTTCGTCTACAAGAAGCCAAAGCTCGTCCCCGGCAAGGCCGACCCGCAGGCCCAGCGCTCGTTTCTCGCCAAGTACGAAGAACTGAAGAAAAACAAAGGCCCGAACGACGTCATCGTGTTCATGGATGCCGTGCATCTACAGCACAATCCGGTGCTGGGCTACGGCTGGATCAAGCGCGGCAAAGACCACGAGGTGCGTTCCAACAGCGGGCGGCAGCGCCTCAACATCAACGGCGCCATCGACTTGGAGCGGATGGAGCCGGTGGTGCGCTACGATGACACCATCAACGCCGACTCAACCATCGCACTGTTCGATCAGCTGCTGTTGGCCTATGCCTACGCCGCGTGCATTTACGTGATCTGCGACAACGCGCGCTATTACCGATCGAAAGCCGTCCAGGCGTACCTCGAGGATTCGCGCATCAAGCTGGTGTTTCTTCCTCCGTATGCCCCGAATTTGAATCCGATCGAGCGATTATGGAAGCTCTTCAAGAAAACGACGCTCTATAATCGCTATTATGAATCGTTCGGCGATTTTCGGAGCGCTTGCGAAGCGTTCTTCGACAACTCGCATCTGTATCGTGATCAGATGCGCTCGTTGTTGACCGAGAACTTCGCGATTGTCGGCGAGTGAAAGTGCCGAAACTCGCGCATTTGCTGAGTATATAGACAGATCGCAATTCGGGTTAGGCTTCGCGGCGGAGGCTCGGGGCCATCAGCCGGACCGTCGTGGCCATGGCCGAACAGAGCCGCTAGACTGGACGCTTAACGTGCGACACCCGCTGGCTTCTCGCTCGAAAGGCCGGCGAAGGCGGCTTACGCTGCAACCCACACCCACCCACGGCCGCCGAGGGAACGTTCATGCCTGCCATGACCAGTCTTTATCGCGACGACTTCTGCGCCTGGATCGAGGCGCAAGCGGCCCTGCTGCTGCAAGGGCGGTTGCAGGACATCGATACCGATCTGCTTGCCGAGGAGCTTGAGGCCATGGGACGCAGAGAGCGCTACGAGCTGGTCAGCCGGCTGATAGTCCTCATCGCCCACCTGCTGAAGTGGCGGTATCAAGCCACGAAGCGCTCGGCAAGCCGGCGCGGATCGATCGTCGAGCAGCGGGTCCAGATCGCGCGCGAGATCCGGCTGAGCCCCAGCCTTAAGCCATTCGTGCCCGAAGCGATCCAGGAGGCATACCCGGATGCGCTCCGCATCGCGACCCGGGAAACGGGTATCGATGCGAGCCTGTTTCTAACGGTCTGTCCTTTCAGCGAGGCGGATCTGTTTGATGACGACTATTGGCCGGAATAGCGACAAGGTAACCGGATTCGTTAAGACCAATAGACTTACCGCTCATTCGGTCAGGGATTGAGCGGGACGTCTCTACCGACGGCCTTCACATGAGCACGCTTTCACTCGACAGTCACACCTTCGATCCACGCGCGGCCGGCACCCTGTTGGCGGATTTCGATCGTCTGCTGGAGCTGATCGGCGATCGGGGACTCGCGCTGTCGCCGAAGCACGCCTTTGCCTCGACCTCGCTGGAGGCGATCAACCAGGGTCTCGCCAAACCGGTCAGGCTGGGGCTGAAGCGCACCATGCAGAAGTCTTACCCTGTCATCGGCGGGCTCTATCTCCTGTTGCGCGCCAGCGGCCTGGGCCAGATCGATGCCGTCGCTAAACCGCCACGTCTGGTTCTTGATCCGGCGATGCTGAACGCCTGGTCGGCGCTCAACGATACCGAACGCTACTTCGCCTTACTCAAGGCCTGGTGGGGGCGCGGGAATAACGCCATGATCGGCGAACGGATAAGTTGGAGCGGCGATCTGGCGGCTCAAGTCATCGACTTCGCCAAACAGTGTCTGACCAGGGGCTGTCCGCACATCGAGCACCCGGATGCGATCATCAGCCTGAAATATCGCCCCGGCCTCGTCAATCTAGCCCTTTTTGAGCTCTTCGGGCTGTTCGAGATCCAGGTGATGCCCCCGGAAGAGGGGCAAGGATGGCGTCCCGGCGCGATCACCCTGCTCCCTTGGGGCCGGACCCTGCTGAGTTCGGTCTTGGACGCCCGACATCAGGCGAGCACGACCGAGGTCGCGGCCCTCGCAGCGGAGCTGAGTCTCGATTGGGTGTTCGATCCGAGTGCTGCATTCGAGGACTGGAGCCGCTCCATCCGTCCCGCGCTGCCGGAATGGCGACATGATCTCGAGTCCCCTGAAGCCGACTTTCAGCCGGGAGCGCACCAGTTCAAGGTGTCGCTCGGAGCGCCCTGCTGGCGGCGGATCCGCTGCGGAGGCGAGACCGACCTTGCCGCGCTGGCCTCGACGATTCTGACCGCGTTCGATTTCGATGAAGACCATCTGTATCGCTTCAGCTATCAGGACCGTTACGGCCAGACGGTCGAGATCGACCACGCCGATCTTGAGGGAGAGACGGACAACGCGGTGGCCGACGAGGTGCGTATCGGCGAGCTCTCGCTGACCGAGGGCCAGCGCATCGAGTTCCTGTTCGACTTCGGCGATGCCTGGACATTCGAAATCGTCGCCGAGCGCCCCGAGGCCGGATTCTTACCTCCGGCACCGCTCATCCTGGAAAGCCATGGCGAGGCACCGGCGCAATACGGGGAGGAATGGGACGAATAACCTAAACCGCGTCCAGAGCGACAAGCGCATTTTCGAGTGAGATCGACATTTGGTGCATCAACGATCCTTAGCGCGGACGCGGTTTCGAATGATATATCTTTTAATGTTTTAAACCGCGCCGACTCCAGCGGTCGTGAAGTTTGCCGGGGCCGATCCCATCCCGAAAACATCGCATATCGCACCGAGCGTGGTTTAAACGGCAGTTGCTCTATACTTTTTCGGACGTCTTCCAATCGGTATCCGCCATGACTCTTCTCCAACCCGATCATCGGCACTCGACCTACGCGGACTATTTAAGCTGGCCCGATGACGTGCGCTATGAGCTGATCGACGGCGTCGCCTACCTGATGTCGCCGGCACCGACGCTCGATCATCAGGATGTGGTCGGCGAGATCTACTACCAGCTCCGGCAGGCACTCGGGGACCAACCCTGCCGCGCCTACGTCTCCCCCGTGGATGTGCGGGTTCCCCGTGCCGACGAGGATGACGCGGAGATCGACACGGTTGTCCAGCCTGACGTGCTGGTGATCTGCGATCGGGCGAAGACCGATCGCCGCGGGGTGCGGGGCGGTCCGGATTTCGTGGTGGAGGTGCTCTCGCCGGGCACCGCGGGCCATGACCATGTGCGAAAGCGCCAGGTCTACGAGCGCGCCGGCGTACGCGAATACTGGCTGGTGCACCCGGTCGACCGCACCCTTACCGTCTATCGGCTGGAGCAGGGCCGGTTCGGCGGGGCTGCGGTGACGGAGCTGGCGGGAGAAACCCCGGTCGGCGTCTTGCCGGGCGTGGTCATCGCCTGGGATGCGCTGGTCGGGCGCCTCGCGTCGCCGGAGGGCTGAGAGGCTGCAAAGACGCCCTGGCGTGCAGCCTCGATCGGTTCAAAGGGTTTTGGCCGAAAAGGTATCGCACGCAGAAGGCTCGCCCTCGACCAGACCGCGTTTGAACCAACGCACCCGTTGCGCGGAGCTGCCGTGGGTGAAGCTGTCGGGGGTGACATACCCGCGGCTTCGGCGTTGCAGACGATCGTCGCCGATGGCGGAGGCGGCGTTCAGGCCCTCCTCCACGTCTCCCGATTCCAGAATGCTCCGCGCCTTTTCCGCGCGGTTGGCCCAGACCCCGGCGAAGCAGTCGGCCTGCAGCTCAAGACGCACCGAAAGCTGATTGGCCTCTTCCCGACCGGCCCCACGCCGCGACCTCTCGACCTGCTCTGAGATGCCGAGCAGATTCTGGACGTGGTGGCCGACCTCGTGCGCGATCACGTAGGCCTGGGCGAAATCGCCGGGTGCACCGAAATCGCGACGAAGCTCGTCGTAGAAGGCCAGGTCGATGTAGACCCGCTGATCGGCCGGACAGTAAAAGGGGCCCATGGCGGCCTCGCCCAAACCGCAGGCCGAGCGGGTCATGCCCGAGAAGAGCACCAGAGTCGGCTCTCGATACTGCTCGCCGCCGGCCTTGAAGATCGCGCCCCAGGTGTCTTCGGTGTCTGCCAGGACCACCGAGACGAAGTCGGCGAGCTCGTCCTCGACGGCCGGGGTCGGGAGCCTGATCTCGGGTTGACCGGCACCGAATGGATCCCCGTAGGGCGCTTGGCCGCTCGGCGCACGAGAGGTCTCCTGAATCGGCCCCAAACCTCCTTGGGTCAGGAGAAGGCTCGGATCCACGCCTAGAAGCAACAAGACGACCACCAGGATCAGACCTCCGAGCCCGCCGCCGATTCCGACACGGCGTCCCACGCCGAGGGGGCGCCGTCCGCCCAACGGACTGTCGCCGACCCCGCCGCTGCGGCGGTCCTCCACATTTTCGCTACGCCTGCCGGTCTTCCAACGCATGGGCTTTCCTCAGATGCCTAAGCCGCGTCCAGAGCCAGATGCTTGTTTTCGAGTAAGCTCGACGTTTGGTGTCTCCACAACCATTAGCGGGGACGCGGATTGAAATGATATCAACTTTAATATCTTAAACCGCGCCGGCTCCGACGGTCGTCAAACCTGCCGGGGCCGATCCCATCCAAGAACATCGCATAGCGCGCCGGGCGCGGTTTAACGCAAACAGAAACGCTGGATCAGGGCACGCAACAGCTTGAGCGTCGGTCTGATCCGATCCAGCTCCAGATATTCGTCCGGTTGATGGGCCTGCGCAATATCGCCCGGGCCGAGGACAATGGTCTCCATCCCGAGCTGATTGAGGAACGGCGCCTCGGTCCCGAAATTCACCGCCTCGGCGGTGTGACCGGTCAAGCCCTCCGCGACACGCACGATCGCCGAGCCGGCAGGCGTCTCCGCCGGCGGGATGGCCTCGAACAAGGGCTCGACGAACCAGTCGAGCCCGCGTCGGTCGGCGACGGTCGCAACCCGGCGGCTCAGCTCGGCGCGCACGTCGGTCGCGCTCAGGCCGGGCAGGAGACGCATGTCGACGTGCAGCTCGCACTCGCCGCAGATCCGATTGGGGTTGTCGCCGCCGTGGATGTGGCCGAGGTTCAGTGTCGGATGCGGGATCCTGAAGTCCGGGTGTCGGTGGTTGTCGGCAAGCTCCGAGCGCCAAGCCATCAGGGCACCCATGACCTCGTACATGCCGTCCAAGGCGTTGTTGCCGAGGGCGGGGTCGCTCGCGTGGCCGCTGCGACCGACCAACCGAATCGACTCCCCCATGACCCCTTTGTGCAGACGCACCGGCCGCAGCCCGGTCGGCTCCCCGATCACCGCGTAGCGCCCGAGCGGTCGTCCGGCCTCGACCAGGGCGCGGGCACCGTGCATCGCGGACTCCTCGTCCGCCGTGGCCAGGATCATCAATGGCTGGGCGAGATCGGTCGCGGTCAAGCCGCGTGCGGCCTCGATCGCCAGCGCCAGGAAGGACTTCATGTCGGACGTACCGAGCCCGTAGAGGCGCCCGTCCGTTTCGGTCAGCTTGAGCGGATCGTGGGTCCAGAGATGGGCGTCGAACGGAACCGTATCCGTGTGTCCCGACAGCACCAGACCGCCGGGCCCGCTGCCGAGCGTGGCCAGCAGGTTGGCCTTGTCCGGTTGTCCGGGAAGCACGAGGATCTCGACCCGGAAGCCGGCCGACTCCAACCAGGAGGCCAGCAGGTCGATCACCGCCCGGTTGCTGTGGTCGAAGGCGGGCGTAACGCTGCTGACCGACAGGGTGCCGATCAGGCCTTCGAGCATGGTGGTCAGGGTCGGCGCCTGGCTGGACATGAGGTGCTCCGCTGAGTGGCGACGCTCGAGGTGATCGGGATCGTCGCCCAATAAAGTGAATTTGGATTCGCTCCGCTGGTCACGGTCCAGGGGCACGCGTGCATGCGCTCGGGTCCTGCGGCGCTGGGCACGGCGGCTTCGCGCCGCCCGGCTTCCGAGGCGATGTCCGGAAGTCATCCCGATTGTGCATGCCTCCAGATTTCGGTAGGGACGACTTCAGTCGCCCCTACCGAAATCTGGAGGGCGGTCGACGCCTTGCATTTTTCTGCGCGACCTGTAGATTTCGCCGACTCTATCCCGCCTTCGCGGCTCCCGCCAGTCCCCACACCGATACCGAATCCCCGTGTCCACCCACACGCTCAGCGACACTGCGCCCCCGCCTGTACGCCTGCGTCCTGCGGCGCTTGCCGACATGGGTGCGTTGCTTCGGCTCGAGGCTGCAAGCTTTCAGAGCGACCGCCTGACCCGTCGCCAGTTCCGCTACATGTTGACCCGTGCGCAGGCGCGCACACTGGTTGCCGAGGATGCAGGAGGCGATCTGCTGGGCTACGTCATGGTGCTCTTCAGTCGAGCGACCTCGGTGGCGCGGCTCTATTCGATCGCGGTCGCCGCGCGGGCACGGGGCAGGGGAGTCGGTCGCACACTCGTCGAGGCGGCGGAGGTGGCGGCCTGGGAGCAGGAGCGCGCCTACTTGCGTCTCGAGATCCGACGCGACAATCGCGCCTCGCAGGCGTTGTTCGAGCGCGCGGGTTATCGGCGCTTCGGCGTGCTCTCGGATTACTACGAAGACCACATGGAGGCGCTGCGCTACGAGAAGACGCTCTCGCCTGGTCTCAAGCCGGAGCTCAAGCGCGTACCCTTCTACGAGCAGACGCTCGATTTCACCTGCGGCTCTTCGTCGCTGATGATGGCGATGCAGGCGCTGCGTCCGAGCCTCGAGCTCAATCGAACCTTGGAGCTGCGGATCTGGCGCGAGTCCACGACCATCTTCATGACCTCCGGACACGGCGGCTGCGGCCCGTTGGGGCTGGCGCTGTCCGCGCAGTCCCGCGGCTTCGCGGTGGAGGTCTTCGTGAACGATCCGGGCGTGCCGCTTGTCGACTCGGTGCGCAGCCCGGAGAAGAAGGAGGTCATGCGCCTCGTCCACGAGGATATGCTGGCGGAGGCGCAACGCTTGGGTATCCCGGTCCACAAGGGCACGCTCAGCGTCGACGATCTCCAGCAGCGTTGGGATGCTGGCTCGGTGCCGCTGGTCTTGATCAGCTCCTACCGTATCTACCGCGAGAAATTCCCCCATTGGGTCGTGATCACCGGCTTCGACGAGCACTTCGTCTATGTCCACGACCCCTACGTCGACTACGCCAACGGAGAGACCACGCTGGACTCGATCGATATGCCGATTCGCCGCGACGAATTCAGCCGAATGGCCCGCTATGGTCGGGTCGGATTGCAGGCGGTGGTCCTCGTCACCTGCTAAATCGCGTCCGGTGCGACATGCATCGTTCGCGTCTGGATCGGAACGACCCGGCAGCGACCACCGTCGTCACTGACGCGATTTAGGATTTTTATTTTTTGTTCTTTAAATCGCGCCCGGGCCGAGGCGCGTTGGTTGGATCAACCCGGAACCGAAATGCAACGCGACATAGACCCCACGAACGAGCGCGATTTAAATGGCTGAGCACCTGTTGTTGGTGGAGCAGCAAGGCGATTGGAAGGCGGGTTTTCCGCGTCTGCCCGTGGTGACCGCGCGCGACTATCTCGCGGGCGGCGAGCTGGCGTCCAAGCGTGATCTGCGCGTGATCAACCTATGCCGCAGTTACCGCTATCTCTCGGTCGGCTATTACTGCTCCCTGCTCGCCGAGGCGCGTGGTCACAAGGTCATTCCCAGCGTGAGGACCATCCAGGAGCTCTCCAGCCGCGAGCTCTACAGCCTGGCTACCGAGGAGCTGGATGGATTGGTGCAGCGTCTGCTCGGTCGACGCAAGACCTCGGCCTTGGCGCCGACGGCCTACGAGCTGACCATCTGTTTCGGCCAGTGCGACGTGAAGGAGCTGCAACCGCTCGCGCGCGAGATCTTCGAGACCTTCCGCTGCCCGATCCTGCGTGTGGAGTTTCGCCGCCAAGGCACTTGGCGCATCGGGGCCATCAAGGCCCTGCCGTTGGCCGCGGTCGCGTCGGACGGGGAGGGGCCTCTGTTTGCGGCGCTCGAGGGTTACCTCTCTCAGCGTTGGCGCCAGCCGCGTGCACGCCTGTCCTACCGCTACGACCTCGCCGTGCTGCACGACCCGGCCGAGGAGCTGCCGCCCTCCGACGGCAAGGCGCTGCAACGGTTCGTGAAGGCCGGCAAGTCGCTCGGCGTCAACGTCGAGCTGATCCAGCGCAAGGACTACAGCCGGCTTGCCGAGTACGACGCGCTCTTTATCCGCGAGACCACGCGTATCGGTCACCACACCTTCCGCTTCGCCAAGAAGGCCGACAGCGAGGGCATGGTCGTGATCGACGACCCGGACTCGATCCTGCGCTGTACCAACAAGGTCTATCTCGCCGAGCTGCTGGCCGCGCATCGTATCCCGCGGCCCAAGACCCTGGTGTTGCGCAAGGAGAACCTGATGGACGCCGAGGCGCAGATCGGCTATCCGATCGTGCTCAAGATCCCCGAGGGCTCCTTCTCGCGCGGGGTCTTCCGCGCGGAGGATCGCGCCGGGTTGACGCGGATCGCCGGCAAGCTCTTCAAGGAGTCCGATCTGATCCTGGCGCAGGAATATCTCTACACGCCCTTCGATTGGCGCATCGGTATCCTGGGTCGCCAGCCCTTCTATGCCTGCAAGTATCTGATGAGCCGAGATCACTGGCAGATCGTCAAGCACGAGAGCGACGGTCGTCACGAGCAAGGCGGGTTCGAGACCCTGCCGGTCGAGGTCGTCCCGCCCGCGGTGCTGAAGACGGCGCTGAAGGCGGCCGATCTGATCGGCGACGGGCTCTACGGGGTCGATCTCAAGGAGACGCCCGCCGGCCCGGTCGTGATCGAGGTCAACGACAACCCCAGCCTGGATGCAGGTGTGGAAGACAAGGTGCTCGGCGATCAACTCTACGCCCGCTTGATCGGCGAATTCGTGGCGCGACTCGACCGCCGGCGCTCCGGCAAACGCTGACTGGACTCCGATGACTCAAACCACCGAATCGCACCCGCAGGGCGTGCGCCTCCCGCGCGCGAAGGCGACCGCGCTCGTCACGCCCGAGCAGGTCGCCGCCTCGCCCCTGGCCCGCTATCGCACCCTGGTCGACGATTGGGACGCCTTCGCCGCGGCGATCGGCCGCCCGCTGGCGCCCTGCATCTGGGCCAATCCGACCCGGATCTCGGTCGCCGAGCTGGCCGAGCTGTTGGCCGAGCAGGGTTTGGATGCACAGCCGGTACCAGGGCTGCCCGCTGCCTTGCGACTCCCCGAGGAGACCAAGGCCGGCCGCAACTGGTGGTACTGCGCCGGTCTGGCCCACGCTCAGGAGGAGGTCTCGCAGCTGCCCGCGATGCTGATGGACCTGGCACCCGGTCAGCGGGTGTTGGATCTCTGCGCCGCACCCGGCGGCAAGACCGCACAGATTGCCTTCGCCTTGGGCAATCGCGGGACGCTCGTCGCCAACGACATCGCCCACGCGCGCATCAAGGCGCTCCAGGGCAATCTCGACCGGCTCGGTGTGGTGAACGTCACCACGACCTGCTGCGACGGCGCCAACTGGCCGAGTGCGAGCGGTCAGTTCGACCGCATCCTGGTCGATGCACCCTGCTCGAGCGAGGGCACGCTGCGGCGTACGCCGTCCTTGTTGCCGCGGCTGGATCCGGACAGTGCGCTTCGGCTGGGACCGCGTCAGCGCGCCTTGCTGCGCAAGGCGGTGCAGCGCTGCCGCCCGGGCGGGCGTATCCTCTATTCCACCTGCACCTTCGCACCGGAGGAGAACGAGCTGGTGGTGGCCGACATCCTCGCCGAGCACCCCGGTTTGCTGCGCCTGGTGCCGGCATCGATCCCGGGGTTCATCGCGATGCCCGGCGTCACCCGTTGGAACGGCCGCGAGCTTCCGTCCGAGCTGGCGCATTGTCTGCGGATCTGGCCCCACCATCGGGACACCGGCGGCTTCTTCATGGCGATCCTGGAGAAGGATCCCGGCTGCGCCGACGAGCCGACGCCCGAGCCTGCGGGTCTCGACGATACGGATGCCGCCGAGTGGCTCGCCGGCCTCGACGACAAATACGGCCTCGGCGGGGATTACTGGACCCGCTACCGCGCGAATCGCCAAACTCGACGCGGGTTGCACCTGATGGCGGTCGATCATGCGCCGCC
Organism: Thiocapsa marina 5811; assembly: GCF_000223985.1. GTDB lineage: Bacteria > Pseudomonadota > Gammaproteobacteria > Chromatiales > Chromatiaceae > Thiocapsa > Thiocapsa marina. The sequence goes on along the minus strand of NZ_AFWV01000010.1, from coordinate 98,384 downwards.
TGCGGTTCCCGTGGCCGAGTCGAGCGGTCTGTTTTTCCATCGCACCAACGTGCGACCGCCCAAGCCGAGCACCGGCGGTGCCTTGCTCTTCGGGCGGGATGTTACACGCTTCGGTGTCTCGTTGGATGCCGAGCAGCGCGATCGCTATCTGCGCCGCGAGATCTTCGACCCGACCCCCGAACAACGGGCCGCCACGCCGACGGGGCAGATCATCGTCGACTACCGCGGACATGTCTTGGGTGTGGGCGTGCTGCATCGCTCGGGGGTGATCGAGAGTTTGTTTCCGAGCCGCTGGAGCGGTTGCGCTGCTTAAAACGCGTCTCGATCGTTTAAGGGATGCTGTTGTGTTGGTTGCGCTTGGCCCTGTCCGCTCGGCTTGCAGCGGACGCGTTTTAAGGTGATTTTTGGGAAAGGGTCTACCCATCCGACGTGTTTCGGTTTTTATGAGTCGTTCCTTAAGCCAGGAAATGACCCTATTCCTCGAATCGTCTAAGGTCATTTCATTTTTCGGGAGGTTTTTCAGCGATGCGGCGACGCGACGAGAGGTTCGAGGTTGCGGTGATGTTGGTTTGGCTCGGCTCGGGGGCCGCATCGGCGCAGGAGCAAACCGGGCAAGAGGCGGTGGCCCCGGAGCCGGTCGCTCAGCCGACGGTGGAGTGGGCGATCGCGCCCGAAGGGTCGACGCTGCCGAACGGGACCGTGCTCGAGGAGGGCATGGTGTTGCCTCCGGGAACCGTCCTTCCCGGCGGGGCGATTTTGCCGGGTGCGCCTGTCGCTGCGGACCAAGGCTCGGCTCCGGTCCCTGCAGTCGCTCCGGGCGCGGGGCCCGAGCAGGTCTCGGCGCCGGCGCAGGAGTCGGCGACCGCGCCGCCGGCCGAGCCCTCTACGGAGCGACGCCTTCCCGGTCAGTCGACCCTCGGGGTTCCGCACGTCAGTGGCGGGATCGGCGCATCCGAGCGCGAGGCGATGGAGCAGGTCAAGTCACAATACAACCTGCGGCTCTTGTTCGCCGTCGCGGGCTCCGGGGCCTATTTGTCCAATATCCGCGTTCAGATCCAGGACGCCGCCGGGCCGATCCTGCTCACGACCGTCACCGTCGGGCCTTGGCTGTACGCCAACCTCGCGCCGGGCGACTATGTCCTGACCGTCGAGCATGCCGGGCAGGCGCAAACCCGCAATGTCACGCTTCCGGCAACCGGGGCCGTGGCTGAATCCTTTTACTGGCCCGCACCATGACACTCTCCATTCAAGCCCTCTACGACCGGCTGCACCTCGCCCTCGCTGTTCCCGACGACGCCGAAATCCATGGGGTCAGCACGCTGGAGCAGGCCGGATCCCGGGATCTGTGTTTTGCCGAGGACGCGAGCCAAGCGGATGCCGTTGCGAGCAGCGCGGCCGCGCTGGTCCTGGTGGGCGAGACTTTTCCGGAGGTCGTCGGCAAGCGGCTGCTGCGTGTTGCCGAGCCGCGCAATCTTTTCTTCGAGATTGCGCTTTGGTTCGTGCCGGTCGCGGAGAGCCAGGGCATTCATCCGGCCGCATCGGTGCATCCGACTGCCGACCTCGGGGAGGATGTGGAGGTCGGTGCCGGCGTGGTCATCGATGCGGATGCCCGCATCGGTTCGGGCTCTCGCATCGGTGCCGGCTCCTACTTGGGCGCAGGGGTCGAGGTCGGGGCGGACTGTTTGATCGGGGTCAACGTCAGCATCCTGCGCGACTCGACGCTCGGCGATCGCTGCGTCCTGCATCCGGGTGTTCGGATCGGCGGCGACGGGTTCGGGTTTCGCTGGGACGGGACGGCGCATCGCAAGATCCCGCAGCTCGGGCGGGTCGTGATCGAGGACGACGTCGAGATCGGCTGCAACAGCTGTGTCGACCGGGCAACCCTCGGCACGACGCGAATCGGGCGTGGCACCAAGATCGACAATCTGGTCCAGGTCGCACACAACGTCGGCATCGGTGCCCACAGCATTTTGGTCAGCCAATCCGGCGTCGCGGGCAGCTCGACGCTCGGGCAAGGCGTGGTGGTGGCCGGGCAGGTTGCGATCTCGGATCACGTGACGGTCGGCGACGGCGCACGCATCGGCGGCCAAGCCGGTGTCGTCAAGGATATTCCCGCCGGAGTGGCGGTCTTCGGGACCCCTGCCCGTCCGGTGAAGCAGGCCCTTCGCGAAAGCGCTGCACTCGTTCGCCTGCCTGCGTTGCTCAAGCAGGTCGAGCGTCAGCAGCAGGCGATCGATCGCTTGGAGCGCCGGCTGGCGGACCTGGGCGGCGGCTCCTCGAGCCGGCCCCTGGCCCCATCCTCCGAAGATGTAGTCTCACCCGGCACTGTATCCGGCACCGAGACCGATTAAGATCAATGGTTTGTATGTGACAGCTCAATGACGGTCGAATCGCTTTTCCGCCCGATATTTGCTATAAACCTTGCGGTTTTATCACCAAAACGACCGATAAACTGAGGAGATCCAATGTCTTTCAATGCGTTGATCCCGCTGCTGCTCGGCATTTTCGGGCTTTGGGCGGCCTACTATATTTTCAAGTTGGTTTTGGCCTATCCCGAAGGGGAAGACAAGATCAAAGCGATCGCCGACGAGATCCATCTCGGCGCCATGGTGTTCATGAAGCGCGAGATGATGCTGTTGGGCATCTTCAGCCTCGTGGTTCTCGTGTTGCTGACCTGGTTCTTGGGATGGAAGACGGGGCTGGCCTTCGTGGTCGGTGCTGCTGCGTCGGCAAGTGCCGGTTTCCTGGGAATGTTTTCGGCGACCAAGGCCAACGTGCGCACGACCACGGCGGCACACACGCTCGGTGCGCCCGCGGCATTGACCGTGGCCTTCTACGGCGGTTCGGTCATGGGTCTTTTGGTCGCCTCGCTGGGTCTCATGGGTCTGGGTTTCCTCTATTTGCTCTTCGGCGGTAATCCCGAGGCATCGCATGCGATCCACGGCTTCGGCGTCGGAGCGTCATCGGTCGCACTCTTCTATCGCGTCGGCGGCGGTATCTTCACCAAGAGCGCCGACGTGGGCGCGGACCTGGTCGGCAAAATCGAGGCTGGAATCCCCGAGGACGATCCGCGCAATCCGGGTGTCATCGCGGACAACGTCGGCGACAACGTCGGCGACGTCGCAGGCATGGGCTCGGACATCTTCGAGTCCTACTGCGGCGCGCAGATCGCCACCATCGCGATCGCCGCGACCATGTCGGCCACGACCCTGGCCGTGTTGGGCGCTCAGGCATCGCTGATGTTCTTGCCGCTGGCTCTTGCCTCGGCCGGTTTGCTCTGCTCCATCGCGGGCATCTTTCTCGTCAAGTCCGTCTCGGCCAACAAGCCGGCCACCGCGCTGCGCACGGGCACCATCGGGGCCACCCTGCTCTTCATCGCCGTCTCTTTCCTGGTCGTTTGGATGATCGATGTGTCCAATCACATCTGGTGGTCCGTGCTTGCCGGTGCAGTCGGCGGCATCGTCATCGGCCTGGTGACCGAGTACTACACCTCCGCCGCGCCGGTGCGTCGCATCGCCAAGTCCGGCGAGACGGGCCCGGCAACCGTCATGATCTCTGGCTTGGCGGTCGGCATGCAGTCGGTCGTCATCCCGGTGCTGACCATTGCCTTGATCATCTATGTTTCCAGCCACATGGCCGGTCTTTACGGTGTGGGTATCGCAGCAGTGGGCATGCTGGCCACGGTGGGCATCACCATGGCGATCGATGCCTACGGTCCGGTCGCGGACAACGCCGGCGGGATCGCCGAGATGGGCGGTCTGGGTGCGGAGACCCGCAAGATCACGGACTCGCTCGACGAGCTGGGCAACACCACGGCGGCCATCGGCAAAGGTTTCGCGATCGGTGCCGCTGCACTGGCCGCCCTGACCATCATCGCGGCCTACATCGAGACCCTACATGTTTTGATTCCGGACTTTGCCTTGAGCATGGGTGATCCGGACGTCTTGATGGGTATGCTGATCGGCGGAGCAATTCCCTTCCTGATCGCCGCGATCACGATGACCGCGGTCGGCGACGCGGCTTTCGAGATGATCAACGAGATCCGTCGGCAGTTCCATGAGATCCCGGGCCTACTCGAAGGCACGGCCAAGCCGGATACGGCCCGTTGCGTCGACATCGCCACCACCGCGGCGATCAAGAAGATGATCCTGCCCGGCGTCATCGCGGTGAGCGCACCCGCAGTCGTCGGCTTCGGCATCGGTCCGGAGGCCCTCGGCGGCATGCTCGGCGGCGCCCTGCTCGCCGGCGTCCTGCTTGCTCTCATGATGGCGAATGCCGGCGGTGCCTGGGACAACGCCAAGAAGTTCGTCGAGAAGGGCAATCTCGGCGGCAAGGGTTCGACCGTGCATTCGGCCACCGTTGTCGGCGATACCGTCGGTGATCCCTTCAAGGACACCTCCGGCCCCTCGATGAACATCCTCATCAACGTTATGGCCATCGTGAGTCTGACGATCGCGCCGCTGTTGGGCTGATCGCCCCACCTCGGAAAGCGCATCGACAGGGGCCGAAAGGCCCCTTTTTCTTGCTCAGCGAATCGCCTCGCCGTCGAGCGCGAAGAAATAGAGATCCGCGGGATCGAGTTGGAGACGGACGGCGTCGCCGGGACGGCTCGGGTGGTGGCCGCGCAGCGCCGCGATCAGAGCGGGCGGCTCGCCATGCGGCACTCGACGGGGCGCGTCGGCGGCGACCGTGGTTAGAGGTGAATCCAAGTGCAGAAGGGTTTCGTGTCCCAAGGACTCGGCGGTCCGCACGGTCGCGGTCAGTGCGCTCGTCGCGCCTGCTTCCGCCAAACAGATGTCCTCCGGGCGAATGCCGATCAGCACGTCCTCGCCGGTCCGGTCGGCGAGGCCGGGCTGATCGGCCAGCGCCTGTGCGGTTAGGGTCAGGCGAACATCGCCCAAGCGCACGCACAGCCCGCCGTTGGATGAATCCAAGGGCGCACGCACGAGGTTCATCCCCGGGGTGCCGATGAATCCGGCCACGAAGCTGTTCGACGGTCGTTGATAGATCTCCCAAGGCGGCGCTACCTGCTGTAATCGCCCCCCTCGCATCACGGCGACCCGCTGCCCCAGGGTCATTGCCTCGACCTGGTCGTGAGTCACGTAGATGGTCGTGACCCCGAGCCGCGCCTGGAGTGCGGCGATCTCGGTGCGGATCTGCACCCTCAGCCGGGCGTCGAGGTTGGAGAGCGGCTCGTCCATCAGGAAGGCATCGGCTTCGCGAGCAATGGCCCGGCCCATGGCCACCCGTTGGCGTTGGCCGCCCGAGAGCGCCTTGGGTCGGCGATCGAGCAAGGCATCGAGGTCGAGCATCGCCGCGGTTTCGCGCACCCGGCGGTCGATCTCGGTGCGCGACAGCCCCTTCATCTTCAAGGGAAACTCAAGGTTGCCCCGCACCGTCAGATGCGGATAGAGGGCATAATTCTGGAACACCATCGAGAGGTTGCGCCGCTGCGGCAATAGGTCGTTGACGACCCTCCCGTCAATGCGAATCTCGCCGCCGCTGAGGTCTTCCAATCCCGCCAACATGCGCAGCACGGTGGATTTGCCGCACCCCGACGGTCCAACCAGCACCAGCAGCTCCCCGTCGCCGACCTCCAGATCGAGTCCGTCGATGACGCGGGTACCGTCGGGGTAGGTCTTGCTGACGTGCTCGAAGCTGATCGAAGCCATGAATGTTCCCGGGTTAACCCTTGATGGCGGACGAGGCCACGCCGCGGACGAACCACCGCTGAAACATCAGGAAGACCGCCAGCACGGGCATGACCATCAGGGTTCCGAACGCCAGGATATCCCCCCATTGCAGCGGCGGGAGGGTGTAGAAGCTCGCGATGGCGACCGGTAGGGGGCGCACCTCGGGCACGATGGTCACCAGCAACGGCCACAGATAGGAGCCCCACCAGGTGAGGAAGCTCAGGATCGCCACACTGGCGAAGGCCGGCTTCGAATTGGGGACGATGACGGCGAAGAAGATCCGCAGGGTGGATGCCCCGTCGAGGCTGGCGGCCTCTTCCAGCTCCCGCGGCAGGCCGATGAAGAAGGAATAAAACAGATAGATGGAGAAGGCGTTGGCGATGAAGGGCAGAATCTGCACGATATAGGTGTCGCGCAGGCCGAGGATGGAGGCGCCGTAGAAGAGGGGCACGGCGATCGCCTCGAAGGGCAAGATCATCAGCGCGAGGACGAGATTGAACAGCAGGTCCCGTCCACGCCATTGCAGGCGTGCGAAGGCGTAGGCTGCGAGCGCATTGACGATCAACCCGGCGGCGACGATGGTGCCGGTGATGAAGACCGAATTGAACAGGAAGCGCAGGAAGTCCGTTCGTTCGAAGACGGCTGCGTAGTTGTCCAGCGAGGCACCGACGGGCAGGAACGCGGCAAGGGTTCCGGCCTCGACCAAGACCCGTTCGTTGGGTTTCAGGCTGCCTGCCAGCATCATCGCCAGCGGGGCGAGAAACAAGAGTGCGAGGCCGGTCAAGGCCAGGTATGAACCCAGTCGGCCAAGGCGAGACGCTTTCATCCGATTTCGCGCTCCTGACGCGCCAGGCGACGCTGCAGCCAGGTGAGCGCCAGCACCAACAGGAAGAAGACTACCGTCATGGCGCTCGCCCGTGCCACTTGCTGGCGGGTGAAGACCGCCTGTACCGCCTCGTAGATGACCGTGGTCGTGGCCCCGTCCGGCCCGCCCCGCGTCATGATCTGAACCTGATCGAACAGACGGAAGGCGAGGATGCTGGTGACGAGCACGACGAAGACGAGTGAGTTTCGCAACTGCGGCAAGGTCACGTGACGGAACTGGCTCCACCGCCCGGCGCCGTCCAGGGCTGCGGCCTCGTAGAGCTCCTCCGGGATCTGTTGCAGACCGGCCAGTAGGATGACCATCTGAAAGCCGGCACCCTGCCAGATCGAGAGGAGCATCAGCGCCGGCATGGCCAGCATCGGGTCGCGCAGGAAATCCCGGGGCTCCCAGGCGCCGAGCGTCACCAGATCGAGGAAGCCGTTCATCATGCCCTCGGGGCCGGGCGCGTAGATCAGGACCCAGACCACCGCCACCAAGGACATGGGAAAGACGACCGGCATGAAGAACAGGGTCCGAAACACGACCGTGCCCCGCAGCCCTCGATTCAGGAGCAGCGCAAGGCCAAGTGCCAGGGCGGTCTGAAGCGGCACGACCGTCGATGCGAACAGGAGATTGTTGCTCAGGGCGCGGAGAAAGTCAGGGTCCGTGAAGATGCGTTCGAACTGTTTGACCCCGACGAACTCCAGGGGCAGCGGCGAGCCGAGTCGCAGGTTGGTGAAGGCTAGCGCCAGTGCGACCAGAAAGGGCGCCAGGATGAACAGGAAAAGGCCCAGCATCGCGGGCCCGGCCAGCAGCAGGCCGACGGCGGTCTGGTCGTTGAGTCGGCGCCGCGCGTTCGGTGCGCTCATCGCACGGTCTCCTCTCGGGCACGTCCGACCAAGGGATAACCTTGATTGTCCTCGATCTCCAAGTCGATCGTTCGAGCCGCATGCCGGAGCGCTGCCTGTACCTCCCCGCCGCTGCGGATCCGGTCGAAGGCCTTTTGAAACTCGGCGGTGATCACGGGATAGGCCGGTGTCGAGGGGCGAGGGACGGCATAGCCGCCGTCCAGTTGCTCCACGAAGAGGTCCAGCGGGCCGCCGGGGCGGTAGCGCGGCGAGCGTGCGACGGCACGGCGTGTCGCGGGCACGGCGCCGTTGGCCGCAGTCATGGCAAGGACCTGGTCCGGTTCCAACAGGAACGCAAGAAAGCGGGCAGCCCCATCCGGGTGTGTGCTGTCGGCGCTCACCGCCCAACACCAGGACCCTTGGCCCGTCTTGGGCCCGTGCCCGAGGTCCGGTAGGGGCAAGAGCAGTAAATCCTCTCCCAGGCGTTCGCTGTATCGAGGGTGGTTCCAGTGCCCTCCGAGGGCCAATGCGACCCGGCGGGTGGCGAAGGCCGCGTCGTCGATGTTGGGATCGACACGGCCTCGGAGGATCCAGGATTGGATGCGCCGCATCGCACCGACGCTGCTCGGGCCGTCGAGTACGCCCTCGGCGCGCGCTGGATCGGTCCGGGCAACGAGGTCGCCTCCGGCAGACTGGATCAGCGGCGTATAGCCGTAGGTGTACCACTCTCCCGCATAGTTCAGCTTGAGATCGAGCACCTGACCGTCCGCGTCGCGGGTCGCGAGGTGTTCCAGAATCTCTTCGAATTCGGCCGCGCCCCAGGGTGCCTTCAGATCGGGGATGCGGATACCTGCCTGTCTCAACTGGACACGATCGGCGAACAGGCCCAGACCGGAATCGAAGGTGCCGACCGCCCAGAGCCGGTCATGATAGCGTCCCTGCTCGAGGATGGACGGCAGCAAGTCGGCCTGAAGGTCAGCGGGCAGCAGACGATCCAGCGGTTGCAGGCGGCCCTGCCAGGCATAGGCGTAGAGGAAGGGGCCGTCGAGCTCGAGCAGATCCGGCAATCCGCCGGCGACTGCCGCGGCCTGAACCTGTGCGTTGTAGCTTCCCTCGGGGATCAGAGTGAGTCGGACCCGACAATCCGTCTCCCGAGCGTTGAACCTTGAGACCTGCTCGATGAGCACGCTGCGCTCGCTCTCCTGGCCGGCATGCGCCCAGACCGTCACGCAGGCGTCCGTCGAGTCCGAGTTGTCATGGCCGCAGGCCGTGAGCAAGATCAACGAGGTGACGAGAAACACGAGATACGGGACGCGGACCCCGAGCGCGTGACGATCTTTGATCCGAAGGTGGTGGCTGTTGCTTGCGATAACCGAGGTCCAGCGAGGCCAAAGACAAGGAGAAGATCGGATTCGGCGTCAGACTTGACCAAAATGCGGTGAGCGTCAACCGCGGGTGCCGTTTGCCCATCTGCCGCCGAACAGGTGCCCGGAGTTCGATACCGACATCCTGATCGACTACCTGAACGGTGTCGTCGCGGCGCGCGACGAGATCGCCCGTTATTAAAGGCCGAGTATCAGTCTGATCACCTGGATGGAGGTGCTGGTGGGCACTGCACCCGACGAGGCACCGCCGGTGCGCAGTTTTCTGAGGCGCTTCGAGTGTATGGGGATCGATACCGCCATCGCCGAACGCGCCGTCGCGCTGCGGCAAGCCAAGCGCCTGAAGCTTCCGGATGCCATCATCCTCGCCACTGCCATGGAGCACAGTGCCCTATTGGTCACTCGCAATACCTAAGGATTTCCCGGAGGACGAACCTGGCATCCGCGGACCCTACTCGTTCTAGCGGCGCCTTGAGCATCCGAGGGGCGATGGCCGCGCCGGCGACAACGAACAGCCAAGAGTCAGGGACAGAAAAATCGATGGGGCTATTGTTTCAAGTCATTGTTTTGATGGTGCCCAGGGGCGGAATCGAACCACCGACACGAGGATTTTCAGTCCTCTGCTCTACCAACTGAGCTACCTGGGCTTTGAGATCCGCTCCCGTTGCGGGTAGCGGAGCCGCTTATTAAAGCCGTAAGACTTGAGTTCGTCAAGACGTACGATTGTCCGATCGTGCGGCGGGTCTCCATTGCCGCGTTCGCAGCGTCGGGAGTCACGCCCGCAAGTTCCGCGTCTCGCGCGGCTGTGCTATGTTGCGCGGCTTGTCAATCACGCTGGATCGGTCATGTCATTGGATGCCTCCGACATCGAGAAGATCGCCCATTTGGCGCGGCTCGAGATCGCGCCCGAGTCGATCGAGCGCTATGCCGCGGATCTCTCCAACATCCTCGACCTGGTTGCGCAGATGGACGCGGTCGACACCACGGGCGTCGAGCCGATGGCGCACCCGCTGCATATGAGCCAACGCGTGCGACCGGACCGCGTGTCGGAGCACGACCAGCGCGAGCTGTTCCAGGCCATCGCCCCCTTGACCGAGGGCGGTCTCTATCTGGTTCCCAAGGTCATCGACTGACGCCGAGCACTCATGCAGAACAAATCGATCGCCCAAATGGCCGCGGAGCTGAGGCTGCGCAACTACTCAAGCGTAGAGCTCACCCGTCACTATCTGGAGCGCATCGCGCGCCTGGATCCGCGCCTGAACAGCTTCATCAGCGTCGCGAGCGAATCCGCGCTGGCGGCGGCGGAGCGTGCCGATCGCGCGATCGCCTCGGGCGATGCCGGGCCGCTCGCCGGGATTCCGATCGCGCACAAGGACATCTTCTGCACGGCGGGGATCAAGACCAGTTGCGGCTCGCGGATGCTCGACAACTTCATCGCGCCCTACGATGCGACGGTCGTCGAGCGTCTCGCCGCAGCCGGGGCGGTCGTCTTGGGCAAGACCAACATGGACGAGTTTGCCATGGGCTCTTCGAACGAGACGAGCTACTACGGCCCTGTTCATAACCCGTGGGACGCCGATCGCGTGCCGGGCGGCTCCTCGGGCGGATCGGCCGCCGCAGTCGCCGCGAGGCTCTGCGCGGCGGCCACCGGGACGGATACGGGCGGGTCGATCCGCCAGCCTGCGGCGCTCTGCGGCATCACCGGCATCAAGCCGACCTACGGCCGCTGCTCGCGCTGGGGCATGATCGCCTTCGCCTCCTCGTTGGATCAGGCCGGCGTGCTGGCCCGCTCGGCGGCGGATGCGGCCTGTTTGCTCGACGAGATGGCCGGGTTCGACCCGCGCGACTCCACCAGCGCCGACGTGGCCGTACCCGATTATGTCGATGCGCTCGATGACGACATCGCGGGCCTGCGCATCGGTTTGCCGAAGGAGTATTTCGGCGAGGGGCTCGATCCGCGCGTGGCGGCGTCCGTGCAGGATGCGATCAAGGAGTACGAGCGACTCGGTGCGAAGGTCAAGGAGATCAGCCTGCCGAACAGTCCGCTCTCGGTGCCGGTCTACTATGTCGTCGCGCCGGCCGAGTGCTCGTCCAACCTCGCGCGTTTCGACGGGGTGCGCTACGGCCATCGCTGCGAGAACCCGCAGGATCTCGAAGACCTCTACAAGCGCAGTCGCGCGGAGGGCTTCGGTGACGAGGTGCAGCGTCGCATCATGATCGGCACCTATGTGCTCTCTGCGGGCTACTACGATGCTTACTATCTGAAGGCGCAGAAGATCCGACATCTCATTGCCGACGACTTCGCGCGCGCCTTCGAGGATGTCGATGTCGTCATGGGGCCGACTGCGCCGTCGACCGCCTTTGCGCTCGGCGCCAAGACGGACGACCCGGTGGCCATGTATCTCAACGACATCTACACCATCGCGACCAACCTCGCGGGCCTGCCCGGGATGTCGATCCCGGTCGAGCCGGTCGAGGGGTTGCCCGTCGGTTTGCAGATCATCGGCAACTACTTTCAAGAGGCCCGCCTGCTGAATGTCGCGCATCGCTTCCAGCATGTGACGCATTGGCATCAGGGCGCGCCGTCCGGGTTCGAGTGATCGGCGAGCGCGTCGCCCGGCGCGCCATGAAAGGCTTCATAGAGTGAGCGACATGAGATGGCAGGTTTGCCGACTGTAGGATCGCGACATAGGTTATAGAGCATGCAATGGGAAACCGTGATCGGGCTTGAGATCCATACTCAGCTCGCGACCCAATCGAAGATCTTCTCCGGTGCATCGACCGCTTTCGGCGCCTCGCCCAACACGCAGGCCTGCGCGATCGATCTGGGTCTGCCTGGGGTGCTGCCGGTGCTCAATGCCGAAGCGGTGCGTCTGGCCGTGCGTTTCGGTCGGGCGATCGGTGCCGAGGTGGCGCCGCGTTCGGTGTTCGCTCGCAAGAATTACTTCTATCCGGACCTGCCGAAGGGCTACCAGATCAGTCAGTACGAGCTGCCCATCGTCGGCGAGGGACGCGTGGAGATCGTGCTCGGCGACGGGTCGGTCAAGTCGATCGGGGTGACGCGTGCGCACCTGGAAGAGGACGCCGGCAAGTCCTTGCACGAGGAGAACCTCGCGGGCGGCGGCTACACGGGCATCGATCTGAATCGGGCCGGCACGCCGCTGCTTGAGATCGTCTCGGAGCCGGATATGCGAACGCCTCAGGAGGCCGTGGCCTACGCGCGTAAGATCCATCAGCTCGTGCGTTGGATCGGTATCAGCGACGGCAACATGCAGGAAGGCTCCTTCCGGGTCGATGCCAACGTCTCGGTGCGCCCGCTCGGTCAAACGCGCTTCGGTACCCGCACCGAGATCAAGAATTTAAACTCTTTCCGCTTCATCGAGCGTGCCATCCAGTTCGAGGTCGAGCGTCAGATCGACGTGATCGAAGGCGGCGGGAGCGTGGTGCAGGAGACCCGGCTCTATGACCCGGAGCGCGACGAGACCCGTCCCATGCGCTCCAAGGAAGAGGCCAACGATTACCGCTACTTTCCGGATCCGGACCTGCTCCCGGTCGAGATCGATGTCGCCTTCATCGTCGAGGCCGTCGCGGATCTCCCCGAGCTGCCCGACAGCATGCGCGAGCGATTCCACACCCAATACGGGCTCGGCGAGTACGACGCCAGTCTGCTGACCGCCGGGCGCGAGCTTGCACAGTATTTCGAGGCGGTGGTGCAGGCCACCGCCGAGCCCAAGCTGGCCGCCAACTGGGTCAACGGCGAGCTGGCCGCGGCGCTGAATCGCTCCGAGATCGACATCGCGCAGAGCCCGGTCTCCGCGGCCATGCTCGCCGGCCTCATCCATCGGATCCAGGACGGCACCGTCTCCGGCAAGCTCGCCAAACAGGTCTTCGAGGCGATGTGGAGCGGCGAGGGCGACGCCGACAGCGTCATTCAGGCGCGCGGGCTGCGACAGATCACCGACAGCGGCGCGCTCGAGTCGATGATCGCGGCGATCGTCGCCGCCAACCCCGGCCAGGTCGAGCAATATCGTGCCGGCAAGGACAAGGTCTTCGGCTTCTTCGTCGGTCAGGTGATGAAGGAGAGCAAGGGCAAGGCCAATCCGCAGCAGGTCAACGAGATCCTGATGCGCGTGCTCGCAAGCGATTGAGGCCGATTCCCCGGCGACGGGGTCGGTCAGTCGCGCGGTTCAGGTTCGAGGGAGCGATGACCCTGCAATGGATTCCTTCGTCACGCGAATAGCCCCGATCGATCACGCGATCATCGGTCCTCATCTCCTGGTCGTCTCGGCGATCGGCTCCGAGTAAAGCCGCGCATGTCCCGAGACGCGACCTTGCCGCGGGCATCTCGCCGGCTTGCCCATGCCGCAGCCTGGATGGGGGTCGCCCTGACCTCCTTCGCGCTGCTCGCCGTCTCGGCGCGCGAGCTGCTGGACACCATGGAGCCGGTGCAGTTTCTCTTCGCGCGGACATTACTCGGTCTGCCGCTCCTGGTACCGCTGGCGCTGTGGTTGGCTCCCGGCTTTTACCGCACAGAACGCCTGAGACTGCACCTGCTGCGCAACATCTTCCATTACGGCGGGCAGGTCTGCTGGATTACCGCAATCGGCATGTTGCCGCTCGCGTTGGTGTTCGCGCTCGAGTTCACGACGCCTGTTTGGGCGGCCGTGCTGGCGCTGCTGTTTCTCGGCGAGCGGTTGAATCGAGCCCGTGTCGCGGCACTCGCTTTGGGCGTGGCGGGTGTGCTCGTCATCACCCGACCGGGGGCGCAGCCGCTCGACCTCGGTGTCCTGATCGGCTTGGCGGCAGCGGTCGGCTTCGCGGTGAGTCTGACGGCGACCAAGGGACTCACGCGCTACGACGGCGTCTTCACCATCCTCTTTTGGATGCTGGCGATGCAGCTTCTGATCGGCCTCGTCCCTGCGCTGCTGGTTTGGCAGCCGGTTACCTGGGCCGACGCGCCCTGGCTGCTGGTTGCGGCGGCCACCGGGATCAGCGCTCATCTGGGTATCGCCAAGGCGTTTCAGCACGCCGACGCGACGGTCGTGCTGCCGATGGATTTTCTGCGCCTGCCGCTCATCGCCTTGGTCGGGGCGCTCTTCTACGGCGAGGGACTCGATCCTTGGGTCATCGCCGGCGCCGCGCTGATCTTTATCGGGAACGAGTACAGCTTGCGGCGTGAGAGGCGGGGTTTGGCCTAGCCCCTCCTGGCGTGATCCCGGCATGGTGATGCCGGTGCTTTGCGACCCTCCGAGGGCTTAGGGCTCCATCCGCCTAGGGGTGGGGGATCGGCCCCGCCGCGGACGGATGGCTGGTGTCGCACCGGAGGTCGCGCTCGTCTTGTCTCGGGCGCTCGTAGGTCTCGACCAGATAGAGTGGCCGGCCTTTGGTCTCGTTGAACATCCGTCCGAGATATTCGCCCAAGACACCGATGGCGGCGAGCTGAACCCCGCCGAGGAAGAGGACCGCAACCATGAGGGACGGATAGCCGGCGACGGGCTCTCCATAACGCAAGGTCTTGTAGATGATCCAGCTTGCGTAGAGGAATGCCGTCATGGCCGTGATCAGCCCGACATAGCTGGCCGCCTTGAGCGGGGCGGTGCTGAAGGACGTAATCCCCTCGATCGCGAATCCCCACAACTTGTGATAATTCCATTTGGTCACCCCGGCACTACGGCGGTCGCGATGGTAGGTCACGGCGGTTTGTCGATAACCGATCCACGCAAACAGGCCCTTCATGAATCGATGCTGCTCGCGCAGCCGGCACAGGGCGTCGACCGCGCGGCGGCTGAGCAGACGGAAATCGCCCGTGTCCTTGGGGATCTCGATCGGGCTCATGCCACCGATGACGCGGTAGAAATAGCGTGCACTCAGCTTCTTCAGAGCGCTCTCGCCGTCGCGCGACAGGCGCGTCGCGTAGACGACGTCGTAGCCCTGGCTCCAACGCGTCATAAGCTCGGGGATCAGCTCGGGCGGATCCTGGAGGTCGGCGTCGATGATGACGGTGGCCTCGCCCCGACTGTGATCCAGTCCCGCCGTCATCGCGATCTCCTTGCCGAAGTTCCGGCTGAGATTCAAGACGGCCACCCGCGGATCGGCGGAATGCAGTCGATAGAGGATGTCCAGCGTCGCGTCGCGGCTGCCGTCGTTGACGTAGATCAGCTCGGCAGTGACGCCAAGCCCGTCGATCACGGCCGAAAGACGCCGATGAAGCTCATCGAGCACCTCTGCCTCGTTATAGGCGGGTACGATGATCGAAAGCGTCGGGCGTTCTTTGACTCTGGCTGCAGCGCGTTGGGCGGATGACGTGTAGAGCGAATCGGGATCCTTGAGACTCATAGCGCATCGCTCTCGCGAAAGGTCCAGAGACTATTCAAGACGAAATTGAGTAGGAACACGCTTGCCGTGGCGACTACTTGGACGAGAAGGTAATTAAATCCGAGGCTGTCGACGCCCATGTGGACAATGAAGGTGTTCAACAGCCCGGTGACGATTGCGATCAATGCGAATTTAGGTCCCGCGTCACGATGCGTCTTCGTGCTGTTGAACGTGTAACGATGATTCAGGAGATAATTCACAAGTGCGCCCGCGCCGAACCCTACTGTTGTTGCGGCGGTCGGATTCAAATTCCCGATCTCGACCAAGAGGATCAGCGTCGCATAGTGGGCGATGGTGCCGACCGCCCCAACGATCCCGAAGGACAAAAGCCTTCGAGATGCGGACGCAACGAAAGTGAACATAAGTGATCTCCGCGAACGTAGGGTGCGTCGTGGTAGTTTAGCGGGGTTGCGCGGATCGTGCGGTCTGAGTTCCGGGCGGCTCTGCATCCCGTCTCGTCTCGGCCGTATCTCTGATTTGAACGGGATCTTCGATGTTAACGATTGTCGTTCCAAACGAGCGAAAAATCTTCGGGAAGCGAGTAATATTTCTTGATCCATTTCTCGATCTGCGGTTTGTCGTAAGGCATTTGTTCAGCGTATCGCGGGTCGTTGAGTTTGAGGAGGTCGATCGAGTTTCGAGGGCTTCCCTCGTAATTAAGTTCGTGGCTTGCCGCAACCAGTTTCGCATGATTGACGGAGTTCGCTTCGAAGTTTGATTTATACCCCGAATAAATGCTGCCTGCATTTGAAATGGCGAATGGTAGTGTTGCCAGTATCGTCGCGTAAACAGCCGGCCCCAAGCCGGCTCGAAAGGCTTGGATGAAAATGAACGTCACCGGGACAACCATCAGGAAGAAGAACGTCAGCAATGATCGCCCGGCGACTCCCGGTGCTGCCAACAATACAATCAATGAAGTGATTGCGCCGACATAGATGGAAACTGCGATCACGTCGAATTGGAATGGCTTCCTTAAATGGAATAAGAGTGCGCCGTACAGAAGTAGCGCCGCAGTAAAGAACGCTAGAAGCGATAGGCTGTAGCTGATGCCGAGCAAGAGCAAGGACGAGAGCAGCACGGCAAGCGCGTTGGGCTTGCTTGGCGAGGATCTGATAAGCAAGACGAGCAAGAAAATGAAGGAGGCCGAAAGTAGGGCTAGAATTGTGCGTGCCTCCTGGTGGACGAATATCCAATTCACCAAGGATTCGGCGTTGAGGGTTAGAGTGTCCGTCAGGTTCTCGGAAGGAAAAGTCGATACGTTTTTTCTGTGGAAATTCCCCGGCGCGAATATCGTGATAAGAGCGATCGCAAAGACGGGGCTTGTGAGTTTTAGGTCTCTGGAAATGCGATTTGTATCGAGTCCGTAAAAGGCGCTGAGTGCCATATACGAAACAAGAAATGCCGAAACTGCGAAAGACATCTGCTCATGAAATGCGGCAGCGCAGGTCAGGAGTATTGTCGAGGTAATATCGAGTGTTCTTCGTTTTTGAATCAAACGGGCCGCGAACAAGAAAAGAGGGATACCCCAAACGTAGGCGATCGACGCGGAAAACCAATATAGTCCGCCGACGGCTGAATACTGCGGTAGCGACAAGAAGTAGACGATCGGGACAATTGTCAGTGGGTGAATAAAGTTTTTCTGCGGTGAAATCCTAATAGCAAGAAAAACGATGGCGAATATGATTCCGACTTGCGCTAGCCTGACATATTCAATTCCGAGCTTGAAGAGGTTTATTTGAACAAAAAATGCAACGATCCGGCCCGACCAATTCATGTACTCTCCGTAGAGGAAGGAGAGCATCTGCGTCAGGTTGAAGTTCTGACCAGTAAATCCCGTTTGCTCGCCGACATAGGATAAGGTTGCATATCCCCAATCGTCGTGATACGGGAAGACCAGGTTATGTTGAGCGAATAAGTAGGCAATGAAGCCGAGAATGGCGATAGCGGATAGGGCCGGCGCCGTCTGTTTTGAGGTAAACGCATGCATCTGGTCCCATCCGGGAAGTGCATTGTTCGCGCGCGAAAAGGAATGGCTGGTTAGCTTTCGGATCGTCATTTTGGCATCGCCGGTAAGCTTTCGATCGGATTCAGCGGTGTCGTTGTTCGGAATCATTCAGCCCGCAGATTGCGGCTCGTGCTTCGCGGCCGGAGCGATCGCGGGGTGTGGGGCCGAAGCGCAAGCGCCCAGGGCCTGTCTATAGCCGCGGCTCGTCTCGGGAACCGGCGCGGCGGCCAGCAGGAGTGGCACGCATTTTTGGTGCGGAGGGGCCGTGCCCGGTTGCCTAATCTTCGCATGGTAGCGTGTATGCTGAATAGCCTTACGGGCCGGGCGTTGATCTTCCCGTTTTCGATATTGTTGCGAGTTTCATGGAGTTTGGAGTCGTAGTATGAGTATGTTCGAGAGTGGGATGGGGCGATTTTGGTCCTTGGCGAGACCGGTTTTGTTTCGTCTCGACGCCGAGCGCGCTCACGAGTCGACGCTGGCGCTTCTTGGGTTCTGGTCTCGCGCCTTTTCAGGCCGTTTGGGTGCCGGCGACCTTGCCCGTGCGCCGGGACGGGCCGTCGACGCGATGGGCTTGCGCTTCCCGAACCCGATCGGACTCGCGGCGGGCCTGGACAAGGACGCCGTTGCCGTGCCGGCCTGGCAGGCGCTGGGTTTCGGCTTCATCGAGGTCGGTACCATCACCGCCTTGGCGCAACCCGGCAACCCGAAACCGCGCCTCTTTCGTCTGCCGGCGGACGAGGCGCTGATCAACCGGATGGGTTTCAACAACGCGGGGGCGGATGCGGCGGCGGTTCGGCTGGAGCGGTTGCGCGCGCGGGAAATCCTCGAGGTTCCCTTGGGCGTCAACCTGGGTAAGTCCAAGGTCACGCCGGCGGAGGAGGCGGCCGACGACTATCGGCGCAGCTTCGAGCGTGTCGGGCATCTCGCGGATTACGTGGTCGTGAACATCTCAAGCCCGAACACGCCCGGCTTGCGGGATCTGCAGCGGGTCGACGAGGTGATGCGGATTATCGAGACGATCCAGGGGCCGAACCAGCGTCTCGCGCACCCACGGCCTCTGCTGGTGAAGCTTGCGCCGGACCTCGCCGACGAGGACGCCGTCGACTGTGCCCGTGCTGCACTGGATGCAGGCTGTACCGGCCTGATTCTGACCAACACGAGCATCCGCTTCGATGCGCTGCGCAGCAGCACCGAAGGGATGAGCGGCGGTCTATCGGGTCGGCCTATCCTGGAGCGCAGTACCGCCCTGCTGCGCTTGGTTCGGGAGGCTGTCGGTCCTGCCCCGGTGCTCGTCGGTGTCGGGGGAATCATGGATCCTGCGGGCGCGGCGTCTAAGCTCGCGGCCGGGGCGGATCTCGTGCAGATCTACAGCGGACTCATTTATCGTGGCCCCGGATTCGTGCGTGAGCTGCTGCGCGGGATGTCTAGCTAAACCGCGTCTCATGGCGAGATGCTCACTGTCGACTGAGCTCGGCGTTTGGTGCATCCACGGCCCTCGGCGGGTAGGTAGTTGAATGCCTGCCTCGTCGGGAGGTTGTGCGTCGTGGTTTCCGGTGTTTGCGGCCGGCGCCCTTATGTGGCGCGGATCGGCTATGGTTTAATGCTGGCTTGAGAGCCAAAGACACTGCTTCAACATGACCCGCGACAGCACCAACCGTAAGGCCCGAGTCGAGCGCGATACCCTGGAGACCCGGATCCGAGTCTCACTGGATCTGGACGGTTCCGGGCGCTCGAATCTGAAGACGGGCGTGCCTTTCCTGGACCACATGCTCGATCAGGTCGCGCGACACGGTCTGATCGATCTCGACATCCAGGCCGAAGGCGATCTGCATATCGACGCCCACCACACGGTCGAAGACATCGGCATCACGCTCGGTCAGGCCTTGGCGCAGGCGCTCGGGGACAAGAAGGGCCTGCGTCGCTACGGTCACGCTTACGTCCCGTTGGACGAGGCCCTGTCGCGAGTCGTGGTCGATCTGTCCGGTCGGCCCGGGCTGGAGTTCAATGTCGATTTCACCCGCGCCATGATCGGCGGCTTCGACGTCGACCTCTTCCGAGAATTCTTCCAAGGCCTGGTGAACCACGCGGCCGTCACCTTGCACATCGACAATCTGCGCGGCGCCAACGCGCACCACCAGGCCGAGACCGTCTTCAAGGCGTTCGGGCGTGCCTTGCGCATGGCCGTGGAGCCGGATCCGCGGATGGCCGGGATCACCCCGTCCACCAAGGGCGCGCTTTGAGACGCGATCCACATCGCCGCCGTTGCCGGGGTTCTCGGCCGCGAGGCGCCTATCCGACATCCGACAGCGAGTGACCGATCCATGCTGCTGATTCCCGCAATCGATTTGAAGGACGGCCGCTGTGTGCGCCTGCGTCAAGGCCGGATGGACGAGGCGACGGTCTTCTCCGACGACCCGGTCGACACCGCCGCACGTTGGGTCGGCGAGGGCGCGCGCCGACTGCATTTGGTCGACCTCAACGGCGCCTTTGCCGGTATGCCGGTCAACGGCGAGGCCATTCGCGGCATTGCCGAGGCCTTCCCCGAGCTACCGATCCAGGTCGGCGGGGGGATCCGTGACGAGGCCACCATCGCGGCTTATCTGAGCGCCGGGGTGACCTACTGCATCATCGGGACCCAGGCGGTGAAGGAACCCGTCTTCGTCGAACGGGCCTGTCGGTCCTTTCCCGGTCAGATCATGGTCGGACTGGATGCGAAGGACGGACAGGTCGCCATCGAGGGCTGGGCGCAGGTCACCGAGCACCAGGCGGAGGATTTGGCGAAGCGCTTCGAGGACGCCGGTGTCGCGGCCATCATCTATACGGATATCGGCCGCGACGGCATGATGAACGGGCCCAACGTGGAGGCGACCAGGGCGTTGGCCGGGGCGATCCGCATCCCGGTGATCGCCTCCGGTGGCATCACGGTGATCGACGACGTGCGTGCGCTCGCCGAGGTGGCGAGCTGCGGCATCATCGGGGCCATCACGGGGCGCGCGATCTACGAAGGCACGCTCGATTTCGCCGAGGGCCAGCGCCTCGCGGACAGCTTGAGTCCGCGTTGAGCCGGGACGAATACCACACGCGCGGAGCCGGATGTCATCGACACCGGCGTGGCCGCGGGGAGATCGAGAATGTCTGACGATTGGCTCGACGCCATCCACTGGGATGATCAGGGACTGGTGCCGGCGATTGCGCAGGAGCGCGCGACCGGGACCATTCTGATGATGGCCTGGATGAATCCGGAGTCATTGCGGCTGACGCGCGAGACCGGACACGCGGTCTACTGGTCGCGTTCGCGCGGACGGCTGTGGCACAAGGGCGAGGAGTCTGGCCACCAGCAGGTGGTGCACGCTATTCGGATCGACTGCGATGCGGACGTGGTGCTCCTCGAGGTCGAGCAGAAGGGCGGGATCGCCTGCCATACCGGACGTCACAACTGCTTCTTCCGCGAGCTCGATGCGCAGGGGCGCTGGGTCGAGATCGCGCCCGTACTGAAAGATCCGCAGACGATTTACGGTAAGGTTTAATCGACCATGAATGACTTGCTCGAGCGGTTGTCCGATGTTCTGGAGTCGCGAAAGGAGGCGGATCCGGGAAGCTCCTATGTCGCGGGCCTTTATTCCAAAGGTCTCGATGCCATCCTCAAGAAGATCGGGGAGGAAGCGACCGAAACCGTTATGGCGGCCAAGGACGGTGTCCCCGAGAAGATCGTGCACGAGGTGGCGGATCTTTGGTTTCACACGCTGGTCCTGCTTGCGCAGCAGGGTCTCGGACCCGGCGATGTTCTTGCGGAGCTGGATCGTCGTTTCGGCCTGTCGGGTCTGGAAGAAAAGGCCGGGCGTAAATCTTGACCCTGATCGCGTGCTCGGCCTTGGCTTGTCGAGGACTAACCGCCTCTACGCGATTGCGGTATGATCCGGGCGCTTCCGCAACTCCGGGACAGGGGTACGGAAGACATCGAAAATCCAGCCGAGGGCGTTGTGCTCCGTCGGCTTCCCCACTGAATCGAGTCGACCGTCTCAGTCGACGGTACGGAGGAAAACATGGGCGCTGGTGGCATCAGTATCTGGCAGCTTCTGATCATCCTGGTCATCGTTCTGCTGTTGTTCGGGACCAAACGACTCAAGGGCATCGGCTCGGATCTGGGCAATGCGGTGAAGGGGTTCCGCAGTGCAATGTCGGAGAGCGAGAAGGCCGAGGAAGAAGCCGAGGCAAAGCGGGTCGAGCAGACCGCCGAGAAGCGCGTCGCCGAAGGCGACGCCGCCAAACGCGAGCCGGCGAAGCCATCGGATAAATCCGCCTAAGGCGTTGTCTTCGAAGGCGTTTCCCCCAAAGCGTCCACTTAGCGAGGCGGTCACGCGAGGTTGCCATGTTCGACATGGGTTTCTGGGAGCTGTTGGTGATCGGCGTCGTGGCCCTCGTTGTCATCGGTCCCGAGCGCCTGCCGAAGGTTGCGCGCATCGCGGGACTTTGGCTTGGACGTGCGCGCCGCACCCTGTCATCGGTTCAAGAGGACATCCGGCGCGAACTCAAGGCCGACGAGCTTAAGGAGATTCTCGACAAACAGGCGCGCAGCCGCCCGCTCGAGAGCATCCTCGAAGAACCGGCGAAACCACGCTCCCGGGCGCCGGCCTCGGGCACCGAGGCCGTATCCACACCGCCTCGGGACCAGACACCCGCGGGGGGCGGCGAGGCGACCTCGACCCGCCCTCAAACCGAGCGAGACACCTCCG
Source organism: Thiocapsa marina 5811 (assembly GCF_000223985.1). Classification (GTDB taxonomy): domain Bacteria; phylum Pseudomonadota; class Gammaproteobacteria; order Chromatiales; family Chromatiaceae; genus Thiocapsa; species Thiocapsa marina. The sequence continues at coordinate 76,483 of NZ_AFWV01000010.1, read as the reverse complement.
CGAGCTGATCGGGGTCGATCCGGCGACCCGACCCACGCCTGTCGGGCAAGCCGACGGACGTGTCGCTCGCCCGGTCCGCTCGCGGATCCGCCATACAACCTGCGACGAGAACATCACCCATGTCCCCCGCGATGCAGCCCGACGATCCGGGTGCCGAACAGCCTTTCGTCTCCCATTTGATCGAGCTGCGCGATCGTCTGATCCGCATGTCGATCGCCATCTTCGTGGTGTTCCTGGCGCTTTTCCCGTTCGCCAACGAGATCTATACCTTCGTGGCGGCGCCCTTGATGGCGCAGTTGCCGGAGGGCAATACGATGATCGCCACCCAGGTGGCCGCGCCCTTTCTGACGCCTTTCAAGTTGGCCCTGATCGCTGCGGTGTTCCTGGCGATGCCCTTCCTGCTCTACCAGTTCTGGGGGTTCATCGCGCCCGGGCTCTACAAGCACGAAAAGCGGTTGGCGACGCCGCTGCTGATCTCGAGCATCATCCTGTTCTACGTCGGTGTCGCGTTCGCCTACTTCGTCGTCTTCCCGCTGATCTTCGCGTTTCTGTCGGCGTCCACGCCGGATGGCGTGGCGATGATGACGGACATCTCGGCCTATCTGGACTTCGTGCTGGCCTTGTTCTTCGCCTTCGGAATCGCCTTCGAGATCCCGATCGCCACCATCTTGCTGGTGGCGGCCGGCATCACGACGCCGGCCGCCCTCGCCTCGAAGCGTCCTTACGTGATCGTCGGTGCCTTTGTCGTGGGTATGCTCCTGACGCCGCCGGATGTCATCTCCCAGACCTTGCTTGCCGTGCCCATGTGGTTGCTGTTCGAGCTGGGGATTGTCTTTTCGAAGGTCCTGGTGGGGCGGCGCGCGACGGTCACCGACGAGGATCCGGATCCGGACGCCTCGGGCAGCGCATTTTCGTCATCGCCGTCAGCCCCCGAGGGTCCGGCCGGCGGATCGAGCCCGGGCCGAGTGACGCCGCGGCCCGAGCTGCGGGAGATCGGGCGCGATCTCGATCCGCACTTCGACGATCCGGATCGCTGGCAGCCGTTAAGCGAATCCGAGATGGAGGCCGAGCTGGATCTGATCGAGGCCGAAGAGATCTCGAAGACGCCTCGAAACCCTGACTCGCACCCGGCAGACACGGCGCGCACCACGTCCCCCGCAATCAACTCGGTCGAGGAGAAGATTCGGCGGGCGAACCGACTGCGCGAGCTCGGCAGCACCTTCGCCGCGCGTACGGTGCTCTACGAGGTTCTGGAGGAGGGCGATGCCGATCAACGCCGCGTGGCGCGCAACATCCTTAATCAGCTCGACGAGGCTTGAGCGGTTCCACGGCGCCTGTCCTCGATCGGCGCCATTGTTCGGGTTTTTCCTCCATCCGGCACTTGGCCGCATCCTGTGTCATGCAAGGCTCCGACAGCCTTGCATGATTGCGTTCATACGATGTCGTTCGCCAGCTCGGTCACGCGAGATCCGGCCGTAGCGCCTCTCGCCCGGCGCGTGGCGCATCGCCTGTTGCGTTGAAATAATTGCTTCTTTCAATGCCTCTGCTGAGATAGTATAGTTTTTACCACCATTACGAAGATCGAAATCCCGATGGGCTCAGGATCCCAAATTCACTATAAACAGAATCGACTCAAACAACTGCGGGCTTTTTGCCACGCGGCGCGCACCGGCAGCGTCAGCGCTGCGGCCGAGAAGATCTTTCTCAGTCAACCCACCGTGTCTTTGCAGATTCAAGCGCTGGAGCGCGAGTTCAGCACGGTCTTGTTCGAGCGGCGCGGCCCGAAGATCAAGCTGACCCCCGAAGGCGATTTGCTCTTCCAGATGGCCGAGCCTCTGGTCGAGGGTATGGACAAGCTGCACGAGGCCTTCGCGACGCAATGCGGCCGGGTCGATCGCGGTGTGCTGAACGTCGCCGCCGGCGAGTCGACCATCCTCTATATCCTGCCTGACCCGGTACGCGCCTTCGTGGATCAGTATCCGGGAATCGAGCTGAAGATGCACAACGTGACCGGCCGCGACGGTCTGGCAATGCTGCGCGCCGACGAGGTGGACCTCGCCGTAGGCTCCATGATGGATGTACCGGACGACATCACCTACCGTCCGTTCGTCACCTATCAGCCGACGCTGATCACGCCGATGGATCATCCCCTCGCGGGTCGGGAATCGGTGACCCTCGAGGAGATCGCACCCTACGGCTTGATCCTTCCGCCGCGTCATCTCAGCACCTGGCGGATGGTCGATCTGGTGTTCAAGCAACACAGCCTGGCCTATCGGGTCACTTTGGAGGCTGGCGGCTGGGAGGTCATCAAGAAATATGTCGAATTGGGCCTCGGAATCTCGATCGTTACGGATGTCTGTCTGACGGGTGACGAAAACTTGAGTAGAATCCCGCTATCTCAGTATTTCCCGAAGCGCAGCTACGGCATTGTACAGAGACGCGGGAAATTTCTGTCGCCCCAAACCAAGTGTTTCATCAAGACGCTTGATCGAGCGTTTGCGGACCGGATCGTAGAACCGCAACCTCAAACCGTGGGCGATGTCGAAGAATGGGAAGATGCTTTTCTGGGATGATGGCTCGGCTTTCGGCCGCACAGGAGGGCACCGGAGGCTTTTCGAGGGCGACATCATGTGTCTTTTGCCCTCGCGCGCATCGCGAATGTGCCAGGTCCTAACAGGATTTGTGTACACTAAAAACCAACCGAATACCACTGACATCAGGTGAGAAGAGCCAAACAATTATGGATCTCACAAAACGCATCGGGCAGCGCTTACGCGCTGCCCGCCAAGATCAGAAGCTGAGCTTATCGGAGCTTTCCGGTCGTACCGAATCGCTCTCCAAATCGCGCATCAGCAACTATGAGCAGGGGATTCGCCGAATGGGTCTCGAAGAGGCTCAAGAGCTTGCGGTTGCGCTCGGCACCGTGACCCCGACGTACCTTCTGTGTCTTGACGACACCGATCCGCTCTCGGCGCGTGAGCGCGAGCTTGTCGAGTATTTTCGGCAGGCCGACGAGCGCGGTAAGGAGACGATCGCCAAGGTTGCTTCGGACCAGTCCGGCTTCGCCGCGGACTAGCGTCGGCATGCCGCTATGCGCGGCATGCCTTAGGCTCGAAACGCGCTACTTGTAGGCTCCGACTCCGCAGAAGAAGCCCTGGTCGTTCGTCATCACATAGCTGGTCTTCTCGCGAATCTCTTCGGTGCCCGGATAGGGCCAGTTGTAGTCGACCCAACCCTCGCCCGTGCTGCTCGCAACGGCGATCATGTTCTTGAAGAGCGTATCGCCGTACTTGTCGAAATCCAGAAGATTCTTCCCGACCAGCTCCGGTTTGATCGCGTGCGACAGCATCACGCCGTCCATGTCCATGCAGAAGACATAGAGGTCGCGATCTTGGAAGCCGCCGTCCGAAGCGGCGAAGAGCGCAAAGGCCTGCTCGCTTCCCATCTCGTTGACGGCCGCCTGCGCCTTCTGGGACATGGCCTTCGCGTCGTCCGGCGAAGCCATATCGGCGCCGATCGCGTTGCCCGTCATCAACACTGCCGCCGCTACAAGCAGAAGTTTGTGCATTCTCCGTCTCCTTTACCGATATTTATGTGGTTTTGCGGCGACGACGATAGTACAGATTCCGAACTAGATCCAGGTTGTTCGATCTTGGAGCGTGGAGGGTCGCCGAGCGCGCCGTTTTCTTCGTCGCTCGCACCAATGCAGTGCGCTCTCTCCCGTGGAAGGTCACGCGGGGCCCCCAAACACGAGTCGATTCTTGTGGCCGGCATTTTGCTTGGTGTGCTGCCGGACGTCCTCGTCCGCGAACCCATCACTCACGTGACTCACGATCAACAGGAGCCAGAACGTATGCTTAGACGCGACCCGATCAAATCGATCTTGCTCGGCACGGGCCTGGCCGTTGGCCTCGCCGCCGGCTCCGTGGCTCAGGCCGCGGACGACACCATCAAGGTCGGGGTCCTGCACTCGCTCTCGGGCACCATGGCCATCAGCGAAACGACACTGAAAGACACCGTCTTGATGCTGGTGGACGAGCAGAACAAGAAGGGCGGACTGCTCGGCAAGCAGCTCGAGGCCGTCGTCGTCGACCCCGCGTCGGATTGGCCGCTGTTCGCCGAGAAGGCGCGCGAGCTGCTGACACAGGACAAGGTCGCCGTGGTCTTCGGGTGCTGGACCTCGGTGTCCAGGAAATCCGTGTTGCCTGTCTTCGAAGAGCTCAACGGCTTACTCTTCTACCCGGTGCAGTACGAAGGCGAGGAGTCCTCGAAAAACGTCTTCTACACGGGTGCCGCGCCCAATCAGCAAGCGATTCCGGCCGTCGACTACCTGAAAGACGAGCTCGGCGTCGAGCGTTGGGTGCTCGCCGGCACTGATTATGTCTATCCGCGGACCACCAACAAGATCCTCGAAGCCTACCTCAAGCAGAATGGCGTGGCGGAAGAGGACATCATGATCAACTACACGCCGTTCGGTCACTCCGATTGGCAGTCCATCGTCTCCGATATCAAGCGTTTCGGCTCCGAAGGCAAGAAGACCGCCGTGGTCTCGACGATCAACGGCGACGCCAACGTCCCCTTTTATAAAGAGCTGGGCAACCAGGGCGTCTCCGCCGAGGATATCCCGGTCGTCGCCTTCTCGGTCGGCGAGGAAGAACTCTCGGGCATCGACACCAAGCCGCTGGTCGGCCATCTCGCCGCCTGGAACTATTTCATGAGCGTCGACGACCCGGCCAACGCGACCTTTATCGAGACCTGGCACGGCTTCACCAAGAACGACAAGCGCGTGACCAACGACCCGATGGAGGCGCACAAGATCGGCTTCGATCTGTGGGTGCAAGCGGTCGAGAAGGCCGGCACAACGGATCCCGACGCGGTGGGGGCCGCGATCATCGGCCTGGAGACCAAGAACCTCACGGGCGGAACCGCCACGATGCTGCCGAATCATCACATCACCAAACCGGTGCTGATCGGAGAGATTCAGGAAGACGGGCAGTTCGCCGTGGTCTGGGAAACCGAAGAAGAGGTCCCGGGCGACGCTTGGTCGGACTTCCTCGAAGGCTCCAAGGACCTCACCGCCGATTGGACCCCTCCGGTCATGTGCGGCAACTTCAATACGGTGACCAAGACCTGTCTCGGCGCTCAGGCGCAATAGGACAGTTGAACCGCGTCCGGCGAGTGATGCGCAGTGCGAGTTGCGGGCTCACCCTGATGTGAGCCCGTCTGCGCGGCGGTGGACGCGGTTCAAGTGATTCTCGGGATCGGTTTAGGTGATTTCGTGGACGGGATCCACCGGCGTGCAGCGGTGAATGAATTCGCCGCAGTTCTTTTGGACACGCGCAGTCGGAATGTTTCTTCCAAAGATGGCCCGGTTCGGTAAGCCCTCGTCCGGCCTGCTCGACGCGTCTGCAAGCCGCGTCGACCTCTGATTTCGCCGATGAACCAATGGGCTGCTACCAGACAGCCTCCGACCGCAGCGAGTATCAAGATGCCCCTGAGTCCGACTAGCCGATCGCGACGACTCCCGCGCCTTGCGGACCTTGGCCTCGTCTATGGTTTCCTGATTCTGATGTGGCTGCCGCTCGGCAGTCTGGCCGATGAGATCGATTCGGCCTTGATCGATCTGAGCGACCGCTCGTTCGACGTGAAGCAGGCCGCAGTCGAGGCGATCGCCATCGGGGGTGACCCCCGCGCGGCAGGGCTCTTCCAAGCGCTCTTGGCCGGTGACCTCTACGCCCGCAAGGACGATCGGCGGCCCGTGTTGGTCACGCCCGCCCCCGGCGGCTATCGGCTCACCGACGCTTTCCACGGCAGCGACCTCGGCGAGGTCGAGCGCGGCGCCGTCAAGAAGATCACGATCAACAACCGGATGCGCAACCAACTGCGTACGGCGATCGCCGCCCTCACCCTGGCGAGTCCCGATCCGGCCATTCGGCTCGAAGCCGCGCAGCAGATGCTGGGGGACGCCGACCCGATGGTGATCGAGGCGATCCGCGAGCAGCTCGGGCGCGAGGACGATCAGCGCGTGCGCGACTATCTCGACCTGAGTTTGGCGCTCGCGAGCCTGCGCGACGAGGACCCTGCGGTCCGGCTCGCCTCGGTCGAGACCCTTGCGGGAAGTCTCTATCCTGAATCGCGCAACGCCCTGAGCACGTTGCTGAACGTCGAGTCCGACCCACAGGTGCGTGTTGCCGCCGAGCGCGCGCTCGCCGCAACCGAGCAACGGCTCAAGCTCAACGCGGCGGCGGAGACGCTCTTCTTCGGACTCAGTCTCGGGTCGGTCTTGGTGCTCGCGGCCATCGGCCTGGCGATCACCTTCGGTGTCATGGGCGTCATCAACATGGCCCATGGCGAGCTGATCATGATCGGGGCCTACACGACCTATCTCGTGCAGCAGGCGATGCCCGGATTCCTCGACTATTCCCTGTTTGTCGCGATCCCGGCGGCCTTCGTCGTCGCTGGGTTGCTGGGCATCCTGATCGAGCGCACCGTGATCCGCTTCCTCTACGGTCGACCGCTCGAGACATTGCTCGCCACCTTCGGCATCAGTCTGATCCTTCAGCAACTGGTACGTACGACGATTTCGGCCCAAAACGTGGCCGTGCAGAATCCGTCCTGGATGAGCGGTGCGCTTCAGATCAACCCTGCCTTGGCCTTGACCTACAACCGGCTCTACATCCTGTTCTTCTCGCTGATCGTCTTCGTGGCCTTGCTGCTCATCCTCAAGCGCACTGCTCTGGGACTACAGGTGCGGGCGGTCGCCCAGAACCGGGCGATGGCGCGCTCGATGGGTGTCCGCTCGGCACGGGTCGATGCACTGACATTCGGCCTGGGTGCCGGTGTCGCGGGTGTCGCCGGTGTCGCCTTGTCCCAGCTGACCAACGTCGGCCCCAATATGGGGCAGGCCTATATCATCGACTCCTTCATGGTCGTGGTCTTCGGCGGGGTCGGCAATCTCTGGGGGACCTTGGTCGCCGGCTTGACTTTGGGTGTTGCCAACAAGTTGATGGAGCCCTGGGCGGGTGCCGTGCTCGCGAAGATCCTGGTGTTGGTCTTCATCATCCTCTTCATTCAGAAGCGTCCGCGCGGGCTCTTTCCCCAACGCGGACGTGCCGCCGACGGGTAAAGATGTCGTATCTGGCATGTCGTAACGAGCTCGCCGATCGGGCGACGCGCCGTCCACCCGATCGACAGATTGCGTTTTTTGCGGTCCCGGAGAGACAAGTATGGGTTTGGTCAGGATCATGAGGGGTGACAGAGGCGGACAGGCGATGCTGGCGGTCTTGCTGGTTGTCGCGGTCGTGGTGCCGATCCTGAATCTGGTCGTCCCCGAGTCCAGCCCCTGGCATGTCTCCACCTACACGGTGACCCTGCTCGGCAAATATCTGACCTACGCCTTGCTCGCGGTTGCGGTCGATCTGGTGTGGGGCTATCTGGGCATCCTGAGCCTGGGTCATGCCGCCTTCTTCGGATTGGGCGGTTATGCAATGGGCATGTATCTGATGCGCCAGATCGGCGATCGTGGTGTCTACGGCCATCCGGTGCTGCCGGACTTCATGGTCTTCCTGAACTGGCCCGAGCTGCCCTGGTTCTGGCACGGCTTCGACCTCTTTTGGTTTGCCGCGCTCATGGCCATCCTGGTCCCCGGGACCCTGGCCTTCATCTTCGGCTATCTCGCCTTCCGCTCACGGGTCACCGGTGTCTATCTCTCCATCATGACCCAGGCGCTGACCTATGCCCTGATGCTGGCCTTCTTCCGCAACGAGATGGGGTTCGGCGGGAACAACGGCCTGACCGACTTCAAGGACATCCTGGGCTTCGATCTGAAGAGCGACGCAACCCGGATCGGGCTCTTCCTTGCCTCGGCGGGTGCCTTGGCGCTGGGCTATCTGGCCTGCCGCTGGATCGTCACCTCGCGGCTCGGACGTGTGGCGGTCGCAATCCGCGATGCCGAGGCCCGCACCCGGTTCATCGGATACCGCGTCGATCGCGTGAAGCTGGCCATCTTCACCTTCTCGGCGATGCTCGCCGGGGTGGCCGGGGCGCTCTATGTCCCGCAGGTCGGCATCATCAATCCGGGCGAGTTCTCGCCGCTCAACTCGATCGAACTGGTGATCTGGGTGGCGATCGGCGGGCGGGCCACGCTCTACGGCGCCGTCATCGGCGCCATCCTGGTGAACTACGGCAAGACCTATTTCACCGGCGCCTTCCCCGAGGCATGGCTCTTCGCCTTGGGTGCGCTCTTCGTCGTCGTCACACTCTTCCTGCCCAAGGGCATCGCCGGATTGGTCGGCATGATTCGGACCTGGCGACGATCGCGATCCCCCGCCGGACCTCGAGCGGAGGCCGCGCCATGACGCCGGTCGAGCAATTACGCGAGTCCATGCGCAAGGACCGGCAGTGGAGCTTCATGTACTCCATGCTGGACCTGGATCTGGACGTCAGCCAGGGCGTGATCCTCTATCTGGAAGACGTCAGCGTCAGCTTCGACGGCTTCAAGGCAATCAATAACCTGAACTTCTACGTCAACGCCGGGGAGCTGCGCTGCGTGATCGGCCCCAACGGGGCCGGCAAGACCACCATGATGGACATCATCACCGGCAAGACGCGTCCGGATACAGGCAGTGCCTATTTCGGGCGGACCATCGATCTGCTGCGGCTCTCCGAGCCCGAGATCGCCGCGCTCGGGGTCGGCCGCAAATTCCAGAAGCCGACCGTCTTCGAGTCCCACAGCGTCTTCGAGAACCTCGAGCTCGCGATGGCCGGCGACAAACGCGTCTTCCCGACCCTGTTCGCCCGACTCGGCGGCGAGCAACGCGACCGCATCCACGAGGTTCTGGGCATCATCGGTCTCCAAGAGCAGACCCACCGCGAGGCCGGCGCACTCTCGCACGGCCAGAAACAGTGGCTCGAGATCGGCATGCTGCTGATGCAGGATCCTCATCTTCTGCTGGTCGACGAGCCGGTCGCCGGTATGACCCACCAGGAGATGGACCGCACGGCGGAGCTGCTGCTCTCGCTCGAGGGCAAGCATTCGGTGGTGGTGGTCGAGCACGACATGGATTTCGTTCGTTCCATCGCCAAGCGCGTGACCGTTCTGCATCAGGGCGCGGTCCTCGCCGAAGGCAGCATGGACGAGGTGCAGAACGACCCGCGCGTGGTCGAGGTCTATCTGGGGGAATAGCCCCGATGGGGATCACCTCTCCTGTATCATGTTCGAGACGACGCGCCATGCGCGCGAACGCCCTCGGAGGCCACGCGATGACGACCGACTACGATCAAGACTTCTATGCCTGGTCGCGAGAGCAGTCCAGCCTGCTGCGTTCCGGTCAGTACGGGCGACTGGATGTCATGCACCTCGTCAAGGAGATCGAGGACTTGGGAAAGCAGGAACGCCGTGCATTGGAAAGTCGGCTCGCGGTCTTGCTGGGACATCTTCTGAAATGGCAGTACCAGCCCGAGAATCCGAGCCGCAAATCCTGGAGCGCGACCATCAACACCAAACGCCGCGCGATCGCCAAGCTGCTGGACGAAAATCCGAGCCTGGCCGCGAGATTCGACGAGATCATCCGCGACGCCTATCCGGACGCGATCGACCTCGCCGTTGCCGAGACGCCTTTGGACTACGATGCCTTTCCGGAGCGCTGCCCGTGGGATCAGACGCAGATCCGAGGCACCTTCCTGCCCGGCTAGAACGCGTCTCGGTGGCCGCGCGCAGAACGCCGATCGCTGCGATGACCTTGCACTGTAGGGTGGACAAGCGCAGTAGGGTGGACAAGCGCAGCGCAGTCCACCAGCGCCGGCGCCGATTTCGGTGGACTTCGCTCTCGCTCGTCCACCCTACGGGCCTACAACGCGTCTCGTGCAGCATACGATGTGATTGATTTGATTGGGTGGCCAATCAGCCTGCGACCTCAGCGGGACGCGTTTTGGGAATTTTTTCTTTTGTCTTGAATCGCGTCGACTGTAAGGCATCCTGAGCCATCGACGCGGGGCACACGACGACATCGATCATTACTTCGGACGCGATTCAATGCTTGCGATTTCGGGCCTTAACCAGTTCTACGGCGAGAGCCACACCCTCTGGGACCTGGATGTCGAGATCCCGCAGGGTCAGTGCACCTGCGTGATGGGTCGCAACGGGGTCGGCAAGACCACCCTGATGCAATGCATCATGGGGTTGCTCCCGTTGCGCTCCGGATCCCTGAGCTATCAGGGGCAGGATCTCGCGCGTCTCACCGCCGAGCGTCGCGCACCGCTCGGCATCGGCTATGTCCCGCAAGGCCGTCAGATCTTCCCGCTGCTGACCGTCGAGGAGAATCTGCGCATCGGTCTCGCCGCACGGCCCGATCGCGCCAAGCAGGTCCCCGGCTACATCTTCGAGCTCTTCCCGGTGCTCAAGGAGATGCTCGGGCGCCGTGGCGGCGACCTCTCAGGCGGTCAGCAACAGCAGTTGGCCATCGGCCGGGCGTTGGTGATCGACCCCAAACTCCTGATCCTCGACGAGCCCACCGAAGGCATCCAGCCCAACATCGTCCACGAGATCGGCGACATCATCCGTCGGCTGATGACCGACTTGAACCTCACCGTCATCCTGGTCGAGCAGAAGCTCCCCTTCGCCCGCCGCGTCGCCGATCGTTTCATCATCCTCGATCGCGGACGGCTGATGGCGAGCGGGGCGATGCCTGATCTGACCGAGGATCTCGTCAAGCAATACCTGACGGTTTGAGTCATTCGGCGCCGGCGCTGGGTTCGGTGGACTTCGCTCTCGCTCGTCCACACTACCGGCTGGTCGAATGCCATGCAGGCAGTTACTCCGTTACCGGCAGCGCCTCGCGTTTCCGATAAACCGTCCCCTGAAAGAGCGCGATCAGGGTCTGATCATCGTCGCGGATGCGGATCAGATAGGTGGCGAGCTTGGCGTTGATCGAGACCTCTTCGGCCTCGGCGACGAGCGTGCCGCCGCGGGCGGCGGTCATGTAGGAGATGGAGACGTTGATCCCGAGCGCGACCGTGCCGTGTGAGTTGGAAGCGACGGCGAAGACCAGATCGGCCAGACTGAAGATGGCTCCGCCGTGGACAACGCCGACGGCGTTCCTATGGTGATCATGGATCTCGAGCTTGGCCTTGGCCCGGCCCGGTGCCATCTCCAGAAGCTCGATGCCGACGTGTGCAGCGAACCGGTCCTTGAGAAAGAAGTCCTTCAGATCGGCCTGGGTTGGCTGTGGGGACAGCCGGGGGGACAACTGGGGGTTCGTCATGGGTCTCTCCGTCACGACTGATGGTCCGATTGTCGTCGAGCGGGGATGCAACCCCTTCGTCGGACGCGGTGTCGAAGTATACCCTTACAGGAAACCGGGCAACCGGATCGGATATCGACCTATGACCCCAGTGAACGATCGCGCCCTTTGGGCCACGCTTCTCTTGCTTCAGTTTGCCGTGTTCTTCCCGGCGACGGCGTACAGCGCGCTGAACGAGCCGCAACGTATCATCCAGCAGGTCTCGGACGGTTTAATGCGGGTGCTGCGCGAGGATCGGAACCTGCTCAAAACCGACCCGAGCTATGTTCATCGTCTGGTCGACGAGCTCTTTTTGCCGCATGTGGATGTCCCGCGCGTCTCGGCCTTGGCGCTCGGACCCTATTGGCGGGATGCGACGCCGGAGCAGCGTCGGATGTTCCAAGCGGAGTTTCAGCGGCTCTTGATCCAGACCTACGCCTCCGCGCTCGACGCGCTCGGCTCCTGGGACATCCGCTTCCTCCCCATGCAGCTGGAGCCCGGAGCCACCCGCACGCTCGTGCGCACCGAGATCCAGCAGCCGGGCGGGCAGCCCGTGCGGGTGGACTATCGGATGGCTTACAGCGAGGGGCGTTGGCGGGCCTACGACGTGGCGGTTCAGGACATCAGCCTGCTGGCCTCGTATCGAAATCAGTTCACGTCGGTGGCGCAGCGTCGTGGCATCGACGGGTTGCTCGAGGAGTTGGCCACCCGGAACGACACCCGGCGTTGACCGAAACCGCGCCCGGTGCGGTATGCGTCGTGTGTTGGATTGGCTTGGCGGCGCCAGCACCGACAACTGTCGGAGCTGGCGCGGTTTAATGAGCGAGCGTCGGCGTCAGTGCAAATCCGCGCAGGTTCCTGGAGAATCGCTCCAACGCCTGAATCCCGGTCGCCTCGGCCTGCTGACACCACTCCTGAAGCGCGTGAAGCAACGCCTCCTGGCTGGGTGCCTTGCGGTCCCAGATCTCCTGCAGGCGCTCGCGAAACTGATAGACAGTGGCGAGCGTCTGATTCTTGGCCAGGATCTGCTCCAAACTGCCGCGAGCGGCGAGGTCGAGTCGCTGGCCCTCGGTCAGGAGCAGTCTTCGCGCACGCCTGACCAAGCGTTTGCAGTGCTCCGCGTCGCGGCATAGTTCCTCGCGCGAGACCGGAACCATCACCTCTTTCCCGTAGCGCGCAAAGACGTGCATCCGGCTCGTGATCACGGCACGCAGGGTCTCGAGATCCAGTTGCGACTTGCCCGGGACGACCTGCGGGTTGGGTGCGACCCGGCGGACCTTCGCAAGCCGCAGTGCTTGGAGGATGCGGATATACATCCAGCCGATATCGAATTCCCACCATTTCGACGAGAGCCGCGCCGAGCTGGGGAAGGCATGGTGATTGTTGTGCAGCTCTTCGCCGCCGATCAGGATGCCCCAGGGGACGATGTTGGTGGAGGCATCCGGCGGCTCGAAGTTGCGATAGCCGAAATAGTGCCCGACGCCGTTGATGACGCCGGCGGCGAAGATGGGGATCCAGAGCATCTGAACGGCCCAGATCACGATGCCGTAGACGCCGAACAGGACGACATCCAGGATCAGCATGAGCGCCACCCCTTGCCAGGAGAAGCGGCTGTAGAGTCGACGCTCCAGCCAGTCGTCCGGGGTGCCTTGGCCATAGCGCTCGACGGCGGCACGATCGCTCGCGGCTTGTGCGTAGAGCTCGGCGCCTTCGCCCAAGACCTTGCGCAGGCCCAAGACCTGCGGGCTGTGCGGGTCCTCGGCGGTCTCGCACTTGGCATGATGACGCCGATGAACGCCGACCCACTCTTTGGTGAGCATGCCGGTCGTGAGCCAGAGCCAGAATCGAAAGAAGTGCGAGACCGCCGGATGCAGATCCAGTGCCCGATGTGCTTGTGCGCGGTGCAGATAAACCGTCACGGCGACGATGGTGATATGGGTCATGCCGAGCGTGATGAGCACGGCGGACAGGATGTCGACGTCGAGCAATCCGTAAAGCGTCATGGATGTCCTGAAGGAGTGGTGGTGGCGTGCCGATCCGGTCGTGGCCGGTGGCGATCTGGCCCTTTGCCGTTGTCCGGCTAGGGTTTTCTTCCGACCGCTCTTTGTAGCATCAGGTTCCCGACCGCGTCCAGATCGGCCCGCCAGCCGGGGGCGAGCCATGTCGTCGCCAGTGCGTCTGCGATGATCGCCGGGCCGACCAGCTCATGCCCCTGTCCGAGATCCTCGCGTGTCCAGCAGGCGACCGGCGTCGGACATCCGTAGGCAGTGGAGCTTCCCGTCGGACCCCCTCGGCCGGACGCGCCGATCGACGGCAGCGCAAGATCCGGGATCGGGCCGCGTACGCGCACCCGCAGATTGACCAGCTCGACCGGCAGATCGAGCCGATGGCCGTAGCGATCCCGGTGCTGCGCGTGAAAGGCGGCGGCGGTGTCCTCGACCCCAGCCCAGTGAAGGTTGAGCGTATGGGATTGGCCGCGATAGCGCAGATCGAGCGAGCGCTCGACACGCAGGGCGGCGCGGGCCACACCTTCCTGCCCCAGCTCGGCGATCCCGGACTCGGCGAGCGCGACAAGCGCCGCCTCGATTTCGGCATCGCCGGCCTCGGCGAGCAGTCCGAGTCGCGTTCGGGTCAGGGTCCGTCCGGCCGGGGTTACCAGCATCCCGAGAGCGGATAGGACGCCGGCATGCACCGGGACCAGGGCGCGGGTCATGCCCAACGCCTCGGCCAAGGCGCAGACATGCAGAGCGCCGGCACCGCCGAAGGAGGTCAGGATGAAATCGCGCGGATCCAGCCCGCGCTGCACAGAGATGACCCGCAGGGCACGGGCCATATGCTCGTCGGCCAGACGGATCACGCCCAGCGCGGCCTCTTCGGCCGAGAGTCCCAGCGCCCGCCCGAGGCGCTCAAGCGCGGCATGCGCGGCGTCCGGGTTCAACCGCATGCGCCCGCCGAGAAAGCCGTTCGGGTCGAGCCGTCCGAGCACCAGGTTGGCGTCGGTCACGGTCGCCTCGCGTCCGCCGCGGTCATAACAGGCCGGTCCCGGGTCGGCTCCGGCGGACTCGGGTCCAACCAGGAGCATGCCGCCGGCATCCAGTCGTGCGATCGATCCGCCGCCCGCCCCGATGGTGTGCATATCGACCATCGGCAGTGCGACCGGGAAGCCTGCGATGTGCCCGTCGGTGGTGAGCCGGGGCTCGCCGTCGACTACGGCGACGTCGGTGGATGTCCCGCCCATGTCGAAGGTCAGCAACCGCGGACAGCCGGTCTGCGCCGCGGCAAATGCCGCCCCGGCGAGCCCGCCGGCCGGACCCGAGAGCAGCAAGCGCGCGGTATGCCGGGCGGCCTGATTCGCCGTAACCGCCTCTCCGCTGCTTTGCATGACCGAGACCCGCGCCCCCGACAGACCGTCGGCAAGGCGCCCGATGTAGCGTGCGACGATGGGTCCGATCCGGGCGTTGATCCAGGTGGCGATCCCGCGCTCGTATTCGCCGACGAGCGGCAGGACCTCGGAGGAGCGTGCCACGAACAGCCCCTCGGGCATCGCGTCCTCCAGGGCCCGCTCGGCACTGTCGTCCAGATAGGAGAAGAGCAGGTTGATGGCGACCGACTTCGGGGCGAGCCGCGCGAGCGTTGCCTTCAGCGCGTCCAGGTCGGCCGCGGTCAATGGCTCGACCCAGCGGCCGTCGGCGCCGAGGCGCCCGCCGGTCTCGACGCAGAGCTCGGACGGCACCGGCGGGAGCCGTGCAGGTGGCTGGAGATCGTACAGATCCGGTCGCGCCTGGCGGCCGATGGTCAAGAGATCGCCGAGCCCGCGATTGGCGACATAGAGAGTACGGACGCCCTTGCCCTCAAGAACCGCATTGGTCGCTACCGTGCTCCCGTGGATGACGTTCAACCCGACCGGATCCAGACCCAGCTCGGCGATCCCGTGCAGGATCGCCTGCTCGGGCGCTGCGGGTGTCGAGAGGACCTTATGCGTCCGTATCGAGCCGTCGCGCCAGAGCACCAGGTCGGTGAAGGTCCCTCCGGTATCGATGCCCACGATGATCATGGCGGATCAGTGCCGTGCTCGAGAGTCGCTTGGATCGGAAAGGCCGAAGGGACCCGGTCGGGTCTAGTCGCCGGCCCGGGCGCGGGTGTCGGCCAAGGGATCCTCGGCCTCGGGCGGAGGCGGCGCAATCGAGCGCACACGCAGATGGAGTGCGGCTTTCGCGAGAAGGTGCGCACTGACCGGGGCCGTAATGAAGAGGAAAAGCGTCACCAGAACCTCATGCAGGCTGAGCCCCTCGCCGCGGGTGCTGAAATAGAGCACGGAGGCGATCAGCAACGCGCCCACGCCGAGTGTCGTCGCCTTGGTCGGGCCATGCAGGCGCGTGTAGAAATCGCCGAGCCGGGCGAGTCCCAGCGACCCGATGAAGGTGAAGAGCGCACCGACGACGATCAGAACCGACAACATCATCTCAAGCATTCAATCGCGTCCTCGCAGTGATCAGTAGAGGGTGTGCCGAATCATATCCACGTGGATTCCATAAGGTCCGGAGTCGACGCGATTGAAGAAATAACAAAAATTTAAAATCATGAAAGCGCGTCGGCTCCGACATCCGCAGATGCCCACGACGCTCGCAAACCCTCGAATATTACAAAAGTCCACCAAAAGACGCGCTTTCATCACTCGATGATATCGCCGCGCAGGAGATACTTGCAGAGTGCCACGGTGCCGACAAAACCCATCATGGCGATCAGCAGTGCAGCCTCGAAGTACAGCGAGCTGCTTAAGTGGATCCCCAGCAGGACCAGCAAAGCGATCGTATTGATGTAGAGGGTGTCGAGCGCCAGGATGCGGTCGGGCTTGTCCGGCCCTCTGAGCAGACGCCACAGGCTCAGGAAAAGCGCCCCGGAGACCAGTGCGAACGCGATGGCGACGGCGATGTTCAACATGGTTCGAAGACCTCTTTGATCGGGGCCTCGTAGCGGCGCTTGATCTCCGCGATCAGGGCGTCGGGATCGCCGACCTTCAAACCATGCACGACCAGATGGCTGCGATCCGGGCTGAGCCAGGCCGAGACGGTGCCCGGGGTCAACGAGACCGTATTGGCGAGCAGGCTGATCCCGAGATCCGTGCGCAAGGCGAGCGGCACGCGCACGAAGGCGGGCTTGACATGCTTCGGACCGCCCAGGATCAGTGCGGCGACGGTGAGGTTGGCGATCAGGATGTCGTACATGACGAGCGCAAAGAATCGCATCAAGGTCAGTGGCTTGTGGATCCTGACCCGCTCCGGCCAGAAGCGCAGCGTAAAGACCGGAATCGCCCATCCCAGGAGAAGACCCAAGAGGATTTGCCCCGGCGACAGGCTGTTGACCAGCAGAAGCCAGATCAGGGTCAAGACCGGAGTGAGAATGGGGTGGGGCAGCAGCCTGAGCTTCATCGCTTGTGCACTCCGCTCATGCGTTTAGGGGGTCGCCCAGCACGGCTCGAATATAGACGTTCGGCTTCAAGAGCTGCTCGGCGATCGCACGGGTGTAGTCGGACAAGGGGCCGGCCCAGACGACCAGCGTGACACACAGCAGCAGAAGGCCGATGACCGGCAGGAGGCGGCCCCAGTTCGGACCGACGGCGGAGCGGCCGGCCGCACCGGTGCGTTCGATGACGCCCTCGGCGCGGTAGAACAACAGGCTGCCGCTGCGCGCGAGCGCAATCACGCCGAAGAGTCCGGCGGTCAGAATCACACCGAAGACCCAAGGCATGCTCGGCAGGTCTACCGCGGCGTTCAAGACCATGTATTTGCCTAAGAACCCAGAGAGCGGCGGCAGTCCGGCGACCAGGATGGCGGTGACGAAGAAGAGCGCACCGACCAGGTTGGCGTTGGCGATGATCGGCCCCGGATCCAGGCGATCGGCAAGCGTGCCGCGTCCCATGGCAATGATGTCCGCCAGGAGGAAGAACGCGGCCGCGGCGAAGGTGCTGTGCGCCAAGTAGTAGAGGCCCGCGCCGATGCTGGCCTCGGTCCCCAGTCCAAAGGCCGTCAGCAGGAATCCCACGGAGACCACCACCAGATAGGCGACCTGCCGGCGCAGCTCGTGCGCGGCCAGCACGCCCAAGGTGCCGACCGCCATGGTTGCGAGCGCGAGCGGCAACAGCCAGGGTCCGATCAGATCCGCGACCGGGCCGGCCTCGGCGCCGAAGATCAGGGTATAGACCCGCAGGATGCTGTAGGCGCCGACCTTGGTCATGATGGCAAAGAGCGCGGCCACCGGTGCCGATGTCGATGAATAGGCCGCGGGCAGCCAGAGATAGAGCGGGATCAACGCCGCCTTGAGCGCGAAGACCGTGAACAACAGGAGCCCTGCGGCGCGCACCACGCCGAGGTTCTCCGGGGGTGTGGCCGCCGCCTTCACCGCAAGGTCCGCCATGTTGAGCGTCCCGAGGATGGCGTAGAGCGTGCCGACCGCGAACAGAAAGAGCGTCGACCCCGCCAGATTCAGCGCGACGAAGTGCAGGCCCGCGCGAACCCGACTCGCCCCGCCGCGATGCAGCAGCAGCCCGTAGGAGGCGAGCAGCAGGATCTCGAAGAAGACGAAGAGGTTGAACAGATCGCCGGTGAGAAAGGCCCCGCTCAGACCGAACATCTGGAGCTGAAACAGTGGATGGAAGTGCCTGCTTCCGGCATCCGTGCCGCGCACGGCATAGAGCATGGCGAAGAAGGCAAGCAGACTCGTAATGAGCAGCATCCAGACGCTCAGGCGATCCGCGACCATGACGATCCCGTAGGGTGCCGGCCAGTTGCCCAGCGCATACACCAGGATCTCGCCCCCGGCGACACGCTGAACCAGCAGCGACACCAGCAGGATCTGCACGATGAGTGCGACGAGATTCAGTCGGCGGCGCACGCGCAAGGGGATGGCGCGCCGAACCAGCAGCAACAGGGTCGCCGCAAACAGCGGGAAGAGGATCGGGGCGATGACCAGATGGTTCATCCGCGCTCTCCCCCCTGGATGCCGCCGCCGTCGCCGGCCTCGAGGCGGCCGTCCACGTGATCGGTTCCCAGCTCGGCACGCGCCTTGAGCGCCAGCATGATGATGAAGGCGGTCATGGCGAAGCTGATGACGATGGCGGTCAGCACCAGCGCCTGCGGAAGCGGATCCGCATAGCCGACGGCCTGATCCGAGATCACCGCGGGTTGACCGATGGTCAGGCGTCCGGTGACGAAAAGGAAGAGATTCACGGCGTAGGACAGCAGGGTCAGTCCGATCACCACGGGAAAGGTGCGCGCCCGCAGTGCAAGGTAGACCCCGCAGGCGGTCAAGACACCGATGATCACGGCGATCAGGGCTTCCATCGACGACGGCTCCTCAAGCATGGTTCGGCTCCGCCCTTTCCTGATCGTCCGGATGACTGGCGTTGTGCATCAGACCGAGATGCACCAGGATCAGGAGCGTCGCTCCGACCACCACGAGATAGACCCCGAGATCGAAGGCGATCGCCGAGGCGAGCTCGAAGTCACCGATTACCGGCCAGTGCACATGGGTGAAGGTGGAGGTCAGGAAGGGATAGCCGAAGACCAGGCTCGCGAGCCCGGTGAGCAATCCGATCAGTAACCCGGCGCCGATGACCGGATGCAGATTCGATGTCATGCGGCTGTGCGTCCATTCCACGCCGTTCGCCAAATACTGCATGATCAAGGCGATTGCGGTGATGAGCCCTGCGATGAAACCGCCGCCCGGCAGGTTGTGTCCGCGCAGGAAGACGAAGACCGAGACCAGCAGTGCGAGGGGCAGCAGGAGCCGCGTCAGCGCCGCCATGATGGTCGGGTGCATGTCCCAGTTCCAGGGCCGACCGCGTGCGTCGCAGGCCGGTCCGGGCAGGCGCAGATCCTTGAGCATCGCATAGATCCCCAAGCCCGCCAGCGCCAGGACGGAGATCTCGCCCAAGGTGTCGAAACCTCGGAAATCGACCAGGATGACGTTCACGACGTTGCCGCCTCCCCCTCCGGGTACGCTGTTTTCCAGAAAGTAGTCCGCGATGCTCTCGTAAGGCCGGGTCAGTACCGACCAGGTGAGTGCCGCCGCACCGCCGCCGGCCAAGCCGGCGACCCCGATATCGCGGATCCGCCGGGCCCGGCTCGATTCGCTCGGGCTGTGCTGCGGCAGGAAATAGAGCGCCAACAGCAACAGGACGATGGTCACCACCTCCACCGAGAGCTGGGTCAAGGCGAGGTCCGGAGCCGAAAATTTCACGAAGATGAGCGAGACGAGCAGGCCCAAGGCCCCCATCACGATGAGTGCGGTCAGGCGACGACGGTGCAGGACAACCGTCCAAAGTGCGACGGTGATCAGGGCGATCGTGACGAGCAGACTGACCGCATCGGCCGGCAAAAGGTCGCGATCGCCGGTCAGAGCGGCGTCGCCGCCGAGGAAACCGATCGTCCCCAGGCTCAGCGCCGAGACGATGAAGACGAGCAGCATGCGCTGCAGCGAGCCGGTATCCAGGGAGCCCGTGACGGCACAGGCCAGGGCGAGGAGTCTCCTCAGTAGCCAATCGAAGACGGCCTTGGCATCGAGGAGTCCTTCGAGCCGGGTCGCGAGGTTGAACAGCGGTCTGCGCCCGGCGTAGATGAGGATGCCTCCGACCAAGGCGACGACGCTCATGATCAGCGCGGCGTTGACGCCGTGCCAGATGGCCAGGTCGTAGTCGGGGGGTGCGCTCTGGAGCACGCCCGCCGCCGCCACGGAGAGCAGCGGTGCCACGGTAAAGGCCGGCAGGATCCCGACCAGTAGACAGACCGCGACCAGGATCTCCACCGGTACCTTCATCCAGCGCGGTGGCTCGTGCGGGGTCTTGGGCAGATCGACTGGATCGCCGTTGAAGAAGACGTCGTGGATGAAACGCAGCGAATAGGCCACGGCAAAGATGCCGGCGACCACGACGGCACTGGGCAGGAGCCAATCCCAGGTATGGTCGGCCGAGAAGCTGACCGTCTCGCCGAAGAACATTTCTTTGGAGAGGAAGCCGTTGAAGAGCGGGACACCGGCCATCGCCGCCGCGGCCACCATCGCCAGCGTCCCCGTGTAGGGCATGTAGCGCCAGAGACCGTTGATGCGGCGCATGTCGCGCGTCCCGCATTCGTGGTCGATGATCCCGGCCGCCATAAAGAGTGATGCCTTGAAGGTCGCGTGGTTGATGATGTGGAAGACCCCGGCGACGGCGGCGAGCGGTGTGCCGATGCCGAACAGCAGGGTGATGAGGCCCAGATGGCTGATGGTCGAGTAGGCGAGCAGACCCTTCAGATCGTGCTTGAAGAGGGCGAAATAGGCGCCGATCAACAGTGTCGAGAGGCCCGCACCCATCACCAGGACCGACCACTCGGTTGTCCCGGAAAGCGCCGGGAACAGGCGTGCCAGCAGGAAGACGCCCGCTTTGACCAGGGTCGCCGAGTGCAGATAGGCCGACACGGGGGTGGGTGCCGCCATGGCGTGCGGTAGCCAAAAATGGAACGGGAACTGCGCCGATTTGGTAAAGGCGCCGAGCAGGATCAAGACCAGCATCGGCGTATAGAGCGGGTCGGACCGGATCAGATCGCCGTTGGCGAGGACGACCGAGAGATCGTAGCTTCCGACCATCTCGCCCAGCAGCACGAAGCCGCCGAGCATTGCGAGCCCGCCCAACCCCGTGACGGCAAGCGCCATGCGCGCGCCCGTGCGGGCATCCTCGCGATGCTGCCAATAACTGATCAGGAGGAAGGACGAGAGGCTCGTCAGCTCCCAGAACATCAAGAGCAGGATCAGATTCTCGGAGAGGACAATCCCGAGCATCGATCCCATGAAGAGCAGCAGATAGCCGTAGAACCGACCCATGCAGTCGCGCTCTGCGAGATAGTAGCGCGCATACAGGATGACCAGCAGTCCGATCCCGAGGATCATCAGCGCGAACAGCAGACCCAGACCGTCGAGCCGGAATGTCAGGTCGAGTCCCAGCGCGGGTATCCAGGGGATGCGTTGTACCAGGGTCTCGCCCAGAAACGGGGCGGTCACGCTCGGCGCCAGCGCTGCCATGGATGCGAGGGTGACGCCTCCGGCCATCCAGGCCGATTGCAGTCGGCCGAAGCGCGACACCCGGGCGGCCAAGCCGGCCCCGATGAAGGGAATGAGAACGACGAAGAGAAGATTCATGCGCGCGACTGCCTGAACGGAAGGACGGTGACTCGCTCCCCGCAAGGATACCACCGTCCGCGGTTAGGCGTGGCCGGCTGGACTCGCCCGAACGGGTCAAGCCATCGATTGGGACTGCGCAAGCAGATCCTCGGCGCCGCCGGGTCGTCCGAACAGATACCCTTGAAAGGCGTGGCATCCGTGCTCGGCGAGAAAGCTTCGCTGAGCCTGCGTCTCGACACCCTCCGCGATGACGCCGAGTCCGAGTGTTTGTGCAAGGGCGACGATGGTGCGCGCAATCGCGGCGTCGTTCGGATCCGTCAGCACATCGCGGACGAACGACTGGTCGATCTTCAATTGATCGAGCGGCAGCCGCTTCAGATAGGACAGCGACGAGTAGCCGGTTCCGAAGTCGTCGAGCGAGAAGCCGACGCCGTGGGATTTGAGCGCCGTCATCGTCGCCACGGCGTCGCCGATGTCGTCGAGCAGCAGACTCTCGGTAATCTCGAGCTTGAGTCGCTGAGGATTCGCCCCGGTCTGTCCGATGATCCGCAGGACCTGTTCGACGAAGTGCGGATCGCGGAACTGACGCGCACTGATGTTCACGGCCAAGGACAGGTGGCTGGTTTCGGAATGCCTCGCCCAGACGGCGAGCTGACGCGCGGCGGCCTCGAGAACCCATTGTCCGAGCGGTAGGATCAGGCCCGAGGATTCGGCGACCGGGATGAACTCTCCCGGCGAGACCAGGCCACGTTGCGGGTGGCGCCAACGCAGCAGCGCTTCGGCGCCCGTCACCTTGTCGTTGTCGTCCACCTGGGGCTGATATTGGAGAAAGAACTGCCCGTCGAGTAGGCCCTGGCGCAAGTCGACCTCGAGCGTTGCGCGTCTCGCCAAGACCGAATGCATCTCCGGATTGAAGAAGCGTAAGGTGTTGCGGCCCGCACCCTTGGCCTGATACATGGCCAGGTCGGCGCGTTTGAGCACCTCTTCGAGACTCTCGCGATGGCCGCAGAAGAGTGTGATCCCGATGCTCGGGGTGCTGTGGTGCGACTGCTCCGCGATGCGATACGGCGGATTGAGCTGGGCGAGGATCTTCTCGGCCGTGCGCTCGGCATGGGCCGCGGCCTCTTTCGGATCCGTGCTCAGATCCTCGAGCATGACGACGAATTCGTCGCCCCCGAGACGGGCCACGGTGTCGCCCTCGCGCACGCAGCCATTCAGGCGCTCCGCGACCTGCCGAAGCAGCAGATCGCCCGTCTCGTGGCCATAGGTGTCGTTGAGCGTCTTGAAATTGTCCAGATCGATGAAGAGCAGAGCGCCTTCCTGCAGGCTGCGGGCGCTCTTGGCTTGGGCGTGGGCGAGATGCTCGAGCAGGAGCCGACGATTGGGCAAGCGCGTCAAGGGGTCGAAGAAGGCGAGACGACGGATCTCCTCCTCCGCAGCCTTATCCCGGGTGATATCTTGGTTGACGACGACGACCCCCGTGACGGCCCCGTCGGTTCCGCGCAGGGGAACGGCCGAGTTCAAGACGATCTTGCGTGTGCCGTCGAAGCACTCGATCTCGATTTGCTCCCCCAGCGATGTCTCGCCTCGGGAAATGGCGCGTGTTGCCGCCCAGTCCGCGGGCTCGATCGGTTTACCGCTGTCGAGCCACCAGGCCTTGTACTCGCTGAACCGCTCGAATCCGACATAGCGAGTGCCGCCCCAAATGCGTTTTCCGGCCTCGTTGATGAATCGGATCTCGCCGTCCGCGTTCAGGAACCAGATCCCGACGGGGAGGATCTCCATGACGGAGTTGAGAAAGGCCTCGCTCTCGCGCAATGCTGCATCCGCAGCCCGATGCTCCGTGATGTCCTGCAGCGTTCCGACACTACAGCCTCGCCCGTTCGATGCTGTGGGCGCGGGCTCGAGACGGGCGCGAAGCCAAGAGAGCCTTTCGCCGTTCAGGGTGCGGTAGCAGATATCGAATGGCTCGCCCGCGCGCGCCGCCTGCCAAGCCTGCTCCGTGATCTCCCGATCATCCGGGTGAACGGGGCCGAACAGTGCCTGCGTCGTGCAGGGTTGGCCTTCGTGAGGCCCGAGGATTCGCTCCGTTTCGGCGGAACGTTGCACGCGACCGCTTGCCGGGTCCATCGTCCAACTGCCGACCTTGGCGACCGCTTGGGCGCGCGTGAGCTCCGACTCGCGAGCGCGGATCTGCGTGGTGCGTTCGCGCACCAGATCCTCGAGTCGCTCACGGTCGCCCTTGGATTTCACGAGCAGGCCGGCGAGGGCGGCCAGCAGGAGCGCAAGCGACACCGCCGATGCGCCTTTGAAGGCGAGCCCTGCCGGATCGGACCAGCCCCGTATCGGGCTGACGCTCAACGTCCAGGTCGCGTTCGGCAGCGGCACCGGTTGATTCACCGGATCCGCAAGTGTCGCCGGGGAGGATCGCTCGATGATCTGCACCGCGCCGCTGCTCGGGTCGGTGCGCCAGAGTGCGAACTCGAAACCGCGTTCGTGCAACTGCGACAGCCCGGCGGGTGCGAGTGCCGAGGGGGTGCGCAACATCGCCATGGTAAAGCCCCAAAACAGCGGGTTGCCCTGCGCATCCTCCAAGAAGACCGGCAGTCGTCCCACGAGACCCTCGCCGCCCTGCACCAGCGCGAACGGCCCTGCCAGGGTGAGCCGGCCCGTGTCGCGCGCAAGGCGCGCCTCGGTGCGTTGATCCGGGTCCTCGAGCAGATTCAGGCCGAGCACCGCCTCGTTGGTTTCCAGGGGAGAAACCTGCCGGACGATGCCTTCAGGTGCCAGATAGAGGGCCTGGACGTTCTCGTAAAAGGGCAGAAGCGCACGGGCCGTCGTCTCGAATCCATCGATTCGTCCTTCCCCCTGATGGACCAGTGCAGCCAAGGCGTAGGTCACCGATAGGGCGCGATCGATTTGGATCTCGAGGATGTCCGCGAAATCGTCGGCCAGCGCCGCCGCATCCGCCCGGGCGAGCGCTAGCCGTTGTTGTTCGAAGTAGGCGATCGCCGCTGCGCCAAGGATCGCGGCCGTCAGGAAGACTACGGCCGCGACCACCCCGGGTCGGGCGGCGGCTCGAAGGCTGGAATGGGTCATCGCGGTCGAGCTCCATGTCTGCCGCCTCCGCTTCTAAGGCGTTGTCGGCTGCGTCGGCGTGGAGGCGACGCAGCCGGCTGCGAAATAGACCCGTGAGCGCGAGTCTGTGGGTTTCGGTTCGACTGTGCGATGTCTTTCGTTTTTATCGTGCTTGCCGGAAACGCCGATGTTGCACCGTACCCGGCACAACTCCGTCCCCCCGTTTGTCGCGGAATGCACGGATTCGATCGACTTCTCCGGCGGCGGATCTCGGGTGAGACACTCCCTCTTCAGGACGTCTCTCCGGCCTCGCCTTCCCTACGCTTCGGCGGCTGTGCTCCTGCCGGTAAAAGCGCGTCGGGCGGACCCGGAAGTCCGAAGAGGAAGCCCTGAAAGATTTGGCAGCCATGATGGGCTAGGTAGTCGCGCTGGGCCTCGGTCTCGACGCCCTCGGCCATGAGCGCCAGTCCAAGGCTCTCGGCAAGTGCGACGAAACTGTCGGCGGTCGCGTCGTCTTCGCAATCCTCGAGGACCTCGCGCACGAACGCCGGGGCGATCTTCAGCTGATCCAGCGGCAGGCGTTTGAGATACGACAAGGAGCAATAGCCCGACCCGAAGTTGTCAAGAGTAAAGCCAACGCCCGTCTCCTTCAACGCGATCATCTTCCCGAGCGAGTCATCGGGGTCGTCGAGCAAGGTCGCCTCGGCCAACTCCAGGCGCAATCGCTTCGGATTGGCCCCGCTCTCGGCGAGCGCCCGGCGGATATCCTCCACGAGCTCGGGACGGCGAAAATGCGCGCCGCTGGTGTTGACCGCCAGGGTGAGCCCCGCGGTTTCGGGTCGCCTTGCCCACTCGGCAAGCTGTGCGCAGGCGCTTGCGAGGACCCAACGGCCCAACGGCAGGGCCAGTCCGAGCGACTCGGCGAGCCCGATGAACTGCGCGGGCGGGATCAGACCGCGCTCCGGGTGGCGCCAGCGCAGCAGTGCTTCGGCCCCGCTGACGCGCCCTTGTCCGTCGACCTGCGATTGGTAGTGGAGGACGAGCTGACCCTCTCCGATGGCATGACGCAGCTCCCGCTCGAGCGCTGCGCGCTGGTTGACGCTCGCCTGCATCTTGGGATCGTAGAACCGCAGCCGGTTGCGTCCGGCGGCCTTGGCTTGGTACATGGCCAGGTCGGCGTGTTTCAGGATCTCCTCGGCGGTATGCGGCTCGCGGTTGAACATCGCGATCCCGAGACTGGGGGTGCTGGTGTGCTCCTCGCCCGCGAGCCTGTAGGGCATCCCCAGGACGGCGATGATCTTCTCGCTCACCCCTTCGGCCATCGCCGCGGCCTGCGCCGGATCCTCGCCCAGATCCTGCAGCAGGACAACGAACTCGTCGCCGCCGAGGCGCGCGACACTGTCGCTCTTGCGCACCGTCTCGGTCAGCCGCTGTGCGACCTCCTCCAGCAGCAGATCGCCGACTTGGTGTCCGCGTGTGTCGTTGAGCAGCTTGAAGTTGTCCAGATCGATGAAGATCAGGGCGCCGTCCTGACCCGTGCGTGCCGCAGCGGCCAGCGTCTGATTCAGCCGGTCGAGCAGCAGCCGGCGATTCGCGAGTCCGGTCAAAGGGTCGTAAAAGGCGAGCCGGCGAATCGCCGCCTCGTCCTCCTTGCGTTGGCTGATGTCGTTCAGGGTGCCGACATAGTGGCTGACGTACCCGAGGTCGTCACGCACCGCGGTGATGGCCAGCCACTCCGGAAAGACCTCGCCGTTCTTGCGCCGATTCCAGATCTCGCCTTCCCAGTATCCATTCCGTTCGATGTGTGCCCACATCTGCGCGAAGAAGTGGGTGTCGTGTCGACCCGAGTGCAGTAACCTCGGGGTCTGCCCGACGGCCTCCTCGGCCGTGTATCCGGTGATCCGGGTGAATGCCTCGTTGACCCGCAGGATCCGCTCCTCGGCATCGGTGACGAGCATCCCCTCCTGCGCCTCGAAGGCGATCGCCGCGATGCGCAGCTCAGCCTCGGCTTGTTTACGCGCCGAGATGTCGGTCAGCATGCCGAGCGTGCCGATATACCGGCCTGCGGCATCCTTCAGCGGGTTGGTGGAAAGGAGTGTCCAGAGCTGCGAGCCGTCGAGCCGCGTGAGCCGCAGCTCGTATTGGTCCGTGTTGCCCTCCCGACGCTCGACGAGCTTGCGCTCGACGAGCCGACGCATCTCGGGATCCATGAAATCGAAGGGCGGCCGACCGATCATCTGTTCCGTCGGGCATCCCAGCAACTCGGCCATGCGCGGGTTGACGAAGGTCGTGCGGTTTTCCGCGTCGATCATCCAGATCCCTTCGCGCGCCGTTTCCACGATCCGTCGCAGGTTCGCCTCGCTGTCGGACAGTGCCTGCTCGGCCGTCTTGCGCTCGGTGATGTCTTCGACGGTGCCGGCGGCGCGCAGCGCTCGACCGTCGGTATCGAATTCGAGCACCGCCCTTTGACGCAGCCACTGCAGCCTGCCGTTGATCAGGGTGCGGTGCTCCACATCGTAGGGCTCGCCCCGAAGCGCCGCCTGCCAGGCGGTCGCGACCGCTTCGCGGTCGAGTGGATGAATCGTCTCCAGAAAGTGCTCGAGGCTGACGGGGCTATCGGGCGGCACGCCGGTGATGCGGCTTGCGACGGCCGAATTGGTCGACCGGTTCGACTGGAGATCGAAATCCCAGCTCCCGACCTGCGCGATCTGCTCCGCACGCTCCAACTCCGCCTCACGCGCACGGAGCTCGGCCGTGCGTTCGGCAACCTTCATGGCCAGTCGCGCCTTTTGAGAGCGTGCGTCGGCCAGCAGTTTTGCCAGCGTCGCCAACAGGACGCTGAAGAGCAGGCCCAGCCCAATCCGCACGCCGAGCGCGAGCGGATCGCTCCATCCGTCGATCGGGCTGATACTCAGGGTCCAGGTGGCATTCGGCACCTCGAGCTGGGCCTGCACCGGGGCGACCGGCTCGACCGTCGATGCCTCGATGATTCGGACTTCGCCGGTTGCCGGTTCCCGGGTCCACAGGCTATAGGCCATGCCGCGCTCCACGAGCTGCGACAGGCGGCTGGTTGCGAGGACATCGGGGAACGGTAGGCGGACGATGGTAAATCCCCAGAAGGCGGGGTTGCCCTGTGCATCGTCGATGAAGACGGGCAGACGTCCAATGATGCCGGTCCCGCCTTGCACCATCGTAGAGGGGCTGGACAGTGTCAGGCGTTTGGTCTCCAGAGCCAACCTGGCATCCGGGCCGCGCACGGGATCGTTCAGAACATCGAGGCCGATCACCCGCTCGCCTTCGGCCAGCGGAACCCCGTCCCGAATGACGCCGTCGGGCGCCAAAAACAGGCCGTCGACCCCTGGATAATGGTGGAGCATCGCCTTGCCGATCTCTTGGAAATCAGAGATCCGGCCTTGGCCTTGGTGCACGAGAGCGGCCAAGGTATGGGTCGCCGACAAGGCGCGATCGATGGTGCTCGCGATCGAATTCGCGTACTCCCGCGCGAGGACGGCCGTATCCGCGCGCATGAGCTGTACATGCTCCTGCTCGGTGTGGATAACCACGCCGGCCGAAAACACAAGGGCACCAAAGAGGGTCGCGAGTGCGATTCTCCAAGATGAGGTGATCGTCGGTGTGTCGCGATCGCGCATGCTGTTCCGGCGATCTCAAGTCGCGCTTTCGTGTCGGATGCGATCGTGCGCGAAGGATCGTTTCGCCTCGCCGGACGGCCTGCCGTGCGGGTCCGGGATCTTGTCGAGACGAAGGCGGTCGATCGGAGCGGCCCGATGGGTTCGGCGCGTCGCACTGAAAATCGGTTTATCCGTGTACTCAAGAATAGACCGTTTCACGCGCAGATGCGATCGCGTTCGTTCGGCCGTGCTCGTCGAGGAGGGCGCCGCGCCATTGGGGCTTTCCAATTTCCTTCAGAGCGCCGATGATTCACCGCATGGACGTCTTCCCTCTCCCAATTGCGCGTATCGGCATCATCGGCGGCGGTCAGCTCGGACGCATGATGGCCAAGGCTGCGAAACGGATCGGCTGCACCTGTGTCGTGCTGGACCCGACACCGGGCTCGCCTGCCGGGCAGGTCGCGGGACACCAGATCGTGGGTGCCTATCACGACCCCGCCAAGCTCCGCGAGCTGGCCGAGGCCTGCGATGTCGTGACCTTCGACATCGAGGATATCGATGCCGCGACACTCATCCAGCTCGGGCGCGAGGGGCATAATATTCAGCCCCCTCCGACCGTACTGGCCTTGATCCAAGACAAGCTCACGCAAAAACGGGCGCTGAGCGCGGCCGGCATCCCGACCGCGCCGTTCGAGCCGATGCCCGAGCCCTCGGCCGACGCCTTCGCAGCCTTCGGGTATCCGCTGGTGCAGAAGGCCTGCCGCGGCGGCTACGACGGTCGCGGTGTCTCCATCCTGGACGGCCCCGACGACTTCGACGCACATCTTCCGGTGCCCTCTCTGGTCGAGCGCTTCATCCCGGCGACCAAAGAGCTGGCCGTACTGGTTGCGCGCGGTCTCGACGGCGACCATCGGTGCTATCCCGCGGTCGAGATGCGTTTTCGACCGGGCGAGAATGTGCTCGAGATGCTGCTTGCCCCGGCGCAGATCCCGGCCGAGACCGCCGCCGCCGCGGAGCAGCTCGCCGTGCGCACTGTCGATGCCTTGGGCGGGGTGGGCATCTTCGGGGTCGAGATGTTTCTGACCGAGGCGGGCAACCTGTTGGTGAACGAGGTTGCGCCGCGCACCCACAACTCGGGTCATCACACCATCGAAGCGAACATGACCGACCAGTTCGAGCAGCATCTGCGCGCAGTCGTCGGTCTGCCGCTCGGGTCCACCGAGCAGCTCTGCCCCGCGGCCATGATCAACCTGTTGGGGGCGCCCGGTCACCGGGGGCGCCCCGTGATCAAGGGCATGGCGGAGGCCTTGGCGATTCCGGGCGTCTGCCTGCACCTGTACGGTAAGGCGGCGACCTCGCCCTATCGCAAGATGGGCCATGTCACGGTCCTGGATCGGGACATCGAGCAGGCCCGCATCAAGGCCGAGCGGGTTCGTCGATTGATCGAGATCTCGGGAGAGGACCACCCATGACCGTAGCCACACCATCCCAGCCATCGGCAAGTCAACCGGCCCGAGTCGGCATCATCATGGGCAGCGATTCCGACCTGCCGGTGATGCAGGATGCCGCCGCCGTGCTCGGCGAGCTCGGCATCCCTTACGAGATGACCATCGTCTCGGCGCACCGCACGCCCAAGCGGCTCTACGACTATGCCGAGAGCGCGGTCGAGCGCGGCCTGCGCGTGATCATCGCGGGCGCCGGGGGTGCTGCGCACCTGCCCGGCATGGCGGCGGCCATCACGCCGCTGCCGGTCATCGGCGTGCCGGTGAAGACATCGAGCCTCTCCGGGCAGGACTCCTTGCTCTCGATCGTTCAAATGCCGGCCGGCGTGCCGGTGGCCACGGTCGCCATCAACGGCGCGAAGAATGCCGGGATCCTCGCCGCCCAGATCATCGGCGCCTCGGACGCGCAGGTGCGCGAGCGGATCGTGCGCTTCAAACAGGATCTCGAAGCCATGGTGATGGCCAAGGTCGCGGCGATGGAGCAATCCACGTGAACCCGCTCGCCTATTTCGATCCGGACGATCCCTACCCCGAGAGCGATGGACAGCCGATGGCGGAGAACACGGAGCAGTTCGACTGGATCGTCAAGATCAAGGAAAACCTGGAGATCCTCTTCGCCGATCGGCCGGACGTCTTTGTCGCCGGCGATCTGCTTTGGTATCCGGTTGCGGATCGCCGCGTCTCCGGCCCCGTCGCACCGGATGTCATGGTTGTCTTCGGGCGGCCCAAGGGCCGACGCGGCTGCTACAAGCAATGGGAAGAGGGCGGGGTGGCGCCGCAGGTCGCCTTCGAGATCCTGTCGCCCGCCAACAGCCTCAAGGAGATGGCCGATAAACTGGCCTACTACGAGCTCTACGGCGTCGAGGAGTATTACCTCTACGACCCCGGCACCAACCGTCTCGAGTTGTGGATCCGTCAAGGCGAGCGGCTCCGCCCGATCAGCCACATCAACGGCTGGGTCAGCCCGCGGCTCGGAATCCGCTTTGCGCTCACGCCCGAGACACTGGAGATCTTTGGTCCGAACGGTCGTTCCTTTCTAACCTCGATCGAATTGGCGCGGCGCGCCGATCACGCGACCGCTCGGGCGCAAGAGCAAGCAACCCTGGCGCAGCAGGAGCACGAACGCGCGGAGCGTCTCGCCGCACGACTACGTGCCCTGGGCATCGATCCCGACGCCGACACCTGACCTGCCGTACCCCGGCGCATGACGAGCCGAGGTGATTGCGCGGAAGGGTTTTCCCGCGTCTTTCCCTCATTCCCGTTTTTCCCATCCTGAACCGCGTCACCGCCGACGTCGGTTGACCCGGACCCTCTCGATCCAGCCCGAAGACGGCGCGTGGTTCGTCAGACGCGGTTCGGTTCAGCAACCGATCTCGTGCGTGGCCGGAATCAACTCCCCGACCGCATCGCAGAGCCCGCCCGCGGCAAGGAGATCCGGAATATCCGCCTCGATCACCTCTACCCCCTTGCTCTCGCAAAACCGCCGCTCCTTGTCCGTCGGATCCGGGATCAGCGCCCAACCGGCCGGTGTTCCAGCCCCGTAGATCAAATCCGACATCACCATGCGCTCGGTGTCGCGCAGCAGGCGCAGCCCCAGAAAGAGGTACTGCCGTTCCTGCCGATAGGTCTTGAGAAACGCAGGGATCCCGAATCCGCCCATCAGCTCGGTCAGGTAGTCGACGAAATCCGCATCCGAGGCGATGTAGGTCGCGTCCGGCCGCGGGCTGCCCATCGGCTTGAAGAGCACGGGAAGCCGCTGGTCGACCTCTTCGAGCTCGACCTGTCGGTAGTGTGCCCCGTCGTAGTGGTCGAGCCGAAAGCGATAGTCGGTGCCGGCGATGCGCGCGATACCGCGCACCAGGGTGTGCGGGACGCCCGCGTAGGAGTCCTGCAGCTGGGTATCGCGATTGACATCGATGACGTAGCGCGGATGCAGCGCCTTCAGCCAGTCGTGCAGAGGCGCGCGCGTCCAGGTGCGCTGGCCGTAGGTGGTGTCCAGAAAGCGATTGACTGCGCTGCGACCGCGCTTGAGCTCCACATCCATGGCCGCACGTGGAAATTCCCACATGAGGCGTGGTGACATAGGCTTGCCGCCGTTCATGGCGAGGATGAGGCTGTCGCTGTCGGCCGGTATGGGCTCGCCGCTGGCGGTGTCCACCACGCCGGCGAGCGCGCCGGGACCGAGATAGGGAATCAGATCGCCACGCGTGAGCGCGGCTGCGAGTCGTTGAAGCATCTTGGGGGACCTATTGCGACCGAGGAAGAACATTGAGTGGCTCAGCAAGAATAACGCCACCAATCAAATCCCACGATCACGGGCCGAAGGGGGCGGTGCGGCACCCCGAATGTCCCCGATCCTCCGCCCCCGTGTTCCCTTCCCGACAATCCAATCCCTTTCGCCTTTGACCTTTTCCCTTTAATCTCTGAACCCGCGTCGACTCAAAGTCCGAGTCGATACTCGAATGTCCGCACCGGACTCAAGCCTCGAGCCCGGCCCGGGACGCGGTTCAGCTGGGGTCCGTTCGTTTGCGCCGACGCTCCTGATGGAATCCGGCCTCCCGAGGCTTACGCTCGTAGGTCGGTTGATCGGGGCGAGCGCCGCCGGCGTTTTCCGCGCCGCCGCGCCGCGTGCCGCCCGCCGCCGGGTCCGCAAGCGAGATCCGCAACGCCTGGCCGCGGACGTAGACGCGCTTCAGATGATTGAAGATCTCGCGGGGCATGCCTTCCGGCAGATCGACCAGCGAGTGATCGTCTCGGATGTCGATCCGGCCGATATAGCGGCCTTCCAGTCCGGACTCGTTGGCGATGGCGCCGACGATTTCACGCGGGGTGGCGCCGTGTTGGTGGCCGACCTCGATCCGATAGCTGGTGAGGCCCTCGGATCCTCGCCCCTGGGCACGCGGGCGGTCGCGACTGTCTTCGCGGGCCCCTTCGCGCCGGGGCGCCGTGCCGCGCTCGCCGTCGCGGGGGGCGCGAGGACGTCTTTCGTCGCGACCTTCGCTCCGCGGACTGCGCTCCGGGCGCTCGGGCCGCGTCGCCGCCGGGCGCGGCAGATCGGCTTGGACATCGAGCGGACGCTCGCGCTGGGTCAGATAGGCCAGCGCCGCGGCGATGTCCATCATCTCCAGCTCTTGCTCGGTGGCGAGCCGCGCCACCAAGCGGTAGAAGAAGTCCAGATCCTGCTCGGTGAGGGTCTTGCGCAGCTCCGCCGTGAAGCGGTCGATCCGCGACTCGCTCAACTGCGAGGCCGAGGGCGGCTCCATCGCCGGAACGCTGCGTCGGATGGTGCGCTCGATCGCACGCAGCAGTCCGCGCTCGCGCGGCTCCACCAGCAGGATCGCGCGACCGGCGCGACCGGCGCGTCCGGTCCGCCCGATCCGGTGAACATAGGCCGAGGGGTCGGTCGGGATGTCGTAGTTCACGACATGGCTGAGCCGTTCCACATCCAGTCCGCGCGCGGCCACGTCGGTCGCAACCAAGATGTCCAGATGTCCCTGCTTGAGGCGCTCGACGGTACGCTCGCGCATCTCCTGGCTCATGTCGCCGTTCAGCGGCTCGGCGGCGAAACCGTGTGCCTTCAGCTTGTCGGCGAGCTCCACGGTTGCATGCTTGGTGCGCACGAAGACGAGCATGCCGTCGAAGGGCTCGAGCTCCAGGATGCGGGTCAGCACATCGAGCTTGTGGAACCGGGTGACGACGCAGTGGTGCTGGTCGATGGTGTCGACCGTCTCGGAGTCCGCCTTGACGCGGATCTCGACCGGATCCGACAGCCGCGTCTGGGCGACCCGGCGGATCCCCGCGGGCATGGTGGCGGAGAAGAGCGCGACCTGGCGTCCGGGCGGGGTCTGCTCGAAGATCCAGTCGATATCCTCCGCGAAGCCCATGTTGAGCATCTCGTCGGCCTCGTCCAGGACGAGCGTTTTGAGCACGTCGAGTGCGAGCGTGCC
Organism: Thiocapsa marina 5811; assembly: GCF_000223985.1. GTDB lineage: Bacteria > Pseudomonadota > Gammaproteobacteria > Chromatiales > Chromatiaceae > Thiocapsa > Thiocapsa marina. Next base: position 42,896 of record NZ_AFWV01000010.1, on the reverse strand, counting down.
GCGCTTGAGATGGTCCATGACGCGCCCGGGCGTGCCGACGACGACCTGCGGGTTGCGGCGCAGTTGGCTGAGCTGTAGGCCGTAACCCTGTCCGCCGTAGATAGGCAGCACGAGAAAGCCCTTCAGATGCTGGGCATAGCCTTGGAATGCCTCGGCGACCTGCAGCGCAAGCTCGCGTGTCGGGGTCAGAACCAGGATCTGAGGGCCGCGCTGCGTCGGATCGACGCGGCTGAGCAAGGGCAGGGCAAAGGCCGCCGTCTTGCCGGTGCCGGTCTGGGCCTGACCGAGCAGGTCACGTCCGGCGAGCAGATGCGGGATGCATTGGCTTTGAACAGGCGTCGGGGTCTCGTAACCGAGGTCCTCGACCGCTTTTGCAACGGCGGGGGCTAGGCCGAGCTGGCCGAAGCCGAGACTCGTGTCGGGGGTGTCCATCGTGGGGCCTCGAAAGAATGGCGCGTCCGGCGGGAAGTCCGGCGGACCATCCTGGGGGATTCGCAAAGTAACAGGGTATTATCTGCGCGGCTTGCAGCTGGATCAAGTTTGATTCGCGGCTCGGTGTCCTGCGGACTGCACGTCTGTCTGCGCGAAATCATCGCATTGATACAGAAGCGGGGCCGGCGCGCGGATCGCCAGGGCGTAGGAAAAGCAGTCGCCGTAATTGAGTCCTGCGGGGTGTCGACCCTTACCGAATCGGCGGTACGCGTCGGCTGCCGCATCGGCCACCGCTTCATCCAGCGGGATCGTACGGATTCGCTGCATGCGCAGAAATTGCTTGGCGCGCTCGACCCCGGGATCGCCGAGGCGCGTTTAGATCACCAAGAGAAGCTCGGTGCGATTGGGTGCACAGAGTCCGGGGCGGGTTGCTGAGCTCTACCGGTACAGGAACTCTTCGGTTTCCGGCTCGCCGAGCAGGATCGCAGTGAGCGCGCTGGTATCGACTGCAAGGTCGATCGCCACGTGAAGCGCCGGGTCGGGCACAGGATCAGGCGAAATGACCATCGGGATTGTAGCCGAGGATCTCCTCGTCCGTGCGCCGGTCGAGCACGGGCAGCGGCCAGACCTCGCGTCTCAACCACTCCAGGGTCTCTTCGGGCGATGCTCGCCCCGGAAAGGCGTTGTGGCCTTCCAGTTCGGCTTGAAGGGAGAGAATGGCTTCCTGCGTCATGGAGCGGCGGTGGATCGCCGCGGAATCCTTTAGTTGTCGGTAGATCTCGTCGGGGACGTTGCGCAGGACCAGCGTGTGCATCGGCGCTCTCGCTGAACAGGAGTGCAAGCAAAATGCTAGCAACGGCGGTCGGCATGCGCAACGGTCCCAGCCAAGTGGTTCCGGCTACGCAAAACCGCGTCGAGAGCGAGATGCGCACTTTCGAGTGACTTCGAGGTTTGATGTATTCACGGCTTTAGAGAGGATGCGTGGTTTAAAATAGTCGATTTTTTAATATCTTAAACCGCGCTGACTCCGGCGGTCGTCAAGTCTTCCGGGGCCGGTCCCATCCAAAAACAGTGCAGACCGCGATGGGCGCGGTTTAATGCGATTCCGCATCGTTGCAGTGCGGATAACCCGATACCATGTCCAATCTTTGGTCTGGACAGGATCCGGACGTCACCGATTCTCTTACGAGGAAACCCAATGTCCAGCACACCGACCCGACCCGGCATGGCCGTCCCGAGCACGCGTCTGAGTCGCCTTTGGCACCTGGGGCGTGCCACCGGGGATCTCGCCGCCGGGATCGGCGTGAAGGGTCTGATGGAGCTTGCCCGGACGCGTCGCAGCGCCGAGCCCTCGCGGATCCGGCTTTCGCCCGAGCACACCCGCCGGTTCACCGACCGGCTCGCGCGCATGCGCGGCGCCGTCATGAAGATGGGGCAGCTCATGTCCATGGATGGCTCGGACATCTTCACGCCCGAGGCAGCAGAGATCATGAGCGCCTTGCGCGAGCGCGCCGAGCCCATGCCGATGAGCCAGCTCGTCGGTGTCTTGGAGCGCGAATACGGGCCGGGCTGGAACGCGAGGTTCAAGCGGTTCGAGTTCACGCCCGTAGCCTCCGCCTCGATCGGGCAGGTGCACCGGGCCGAGACGCGCGACGGGCGTCGGCTTGCGCTCAAGATCCAGTTTCCGGGTGTTCGCGAGAGCATCGACAGCGACATCGACAACCTTGCCTTTTTGGCGCGCACCCTCGGGATGGCTCCGGCGGGCGTGGATCTGACGCCTTATCTGGAAGGCGCACGCCGGCAGCTCCACCGGGAGGCCGACTATGGCGCGGAGGCGGATTCGCTCGAGGCGTACGGGGCAGGAGTCGGCGCAGATCCGGACTTTTTCGTCCCGCGCGTGCATCGCGACCTCTCCACGACACGCGTCTTGGCGATGGATTTCGCCGAGGGTGTCCCGGTCGACCGCTTGGCCGACAGCGACTTCAGCTGCGAAGAGCGCGACCACGCCGCGACGGCATTGACGCGTCTGTCCATGCGCGAGCTCTTCGAGTTCGGTCTCGTCCAGTCGGACCCGAACTTCGGCAATTATCTCTATGATGCGGCGGCTCGGCGGATCGTCCTGCTCGATTTCGGCGCGGCGCTCCCCGTCTCGTCCGATCTGATCGAACGTTACCGGCGTCTCGCCCGTGCCGCGCTCGCCGACGATCGCGGCGCGATGCGCGCCGCCTCGATCGATCTCGGGTATGTCGGCGCGAACGACCCGAGCGAGCAGGTGAACGCGCTCATCGACCTCTTGCGCATGTCCAGCGAGCCACTGCGCAGCCCCGGCCACTACGACTTCGGTGTCTCGGACCTCTTCGAGCGTGTCTATGCGCGCGGTCGCGAGATGTTTTACTCGGGCGCCTTCAGCACCGTACCTGCGCCCGAGACCATGTTCCTGCACCGCAAGTTAATGGGTGCATTCATGTTGTGCCGGCGTCTGCGCGCACGGGTGGATCTCGGGGGGATGCTGACGCCGTATCTGCCGGGGTAGCCTTCGGCCTTCGGCCACCAGCCACCAGCCACCAGCCACCAGCCCCCGGCTTCGGTTTCGAGCCTAAAGGCAGGAGGCAGGCGGCAGGCGGCAGGCGGCTAAGAGGCAGGAGCCTCACCGCGCCAACCGTGCGAGCCGCCGCTGATAACGCCGCATGACCAGGAGATGTGCGACCGCCTGAGTCCAGAGATAGACGTACCAGGGCAGGGCGGGTGCGAAGTCGTGGATCGCCGCCATGGTGTAGCGATCATCCAGAAGGGTCTGAAACTCGAAGCGGGCGCGCCCGGGCCCGTCCGCTCGACTCAGAAGACCGCCGACGATGGCGTAGACCTGGCGTTGCGGGCCGCTCTCCTCGGCTTGCCATTGGAGCGTCAACAGGTGCAGGCGCGGGAAACGCGTGTAGACGCTGCATCGACCCGTTTCGTCGATGTGCGTGCAGACCATGGGCCAACAGCAGGCGCCGAGCCAGCGAAAATAGTTGCCGGCGACCCAGGCTGCATCCTGACCGGGGGGCAGAATCACCCGCTGGATGGAACGCACCAGCCGCGCACGCCGCATCAGCTCGCGGCTCTGACCCTCGATGGGCTGACGCGGGCTCGGCAGCAGGTGTCGGCCGGTCCGGTCGAGCGCGGCGCGCAGCGCCTCGCTGAAAGGGATCGCTGACGGGTCGATTGCGCGCTGCACCGGATTGTCGCGAATCACCGTGTCTTGGGGCAGACTCTCCAGCGCCGGACCGACCACGGCCGAAGGCGCACCGCTGAAAAACCGCGCGGTCGCCGAGGCCAGCCAGAGCGGCATCCAAGGCAGGGTCAGGATGCGTCTGCGAAGCCCGAGCACCTCGGCGGTTTGACGCAGCATCTCTTCGTAGCTCAAGCACTCAGGACCGCCGATGTCGTATGCGCCCCGACAGGTCTCGGGTTGTCCCAAGCAGTGGCGTACCGCCCGTACAAGATCGTCAAGCGCGATGGGCCGCGTCATCGAGCGGGCGCTCGGCGGCAGCAAGAGCAGCGGCAGGCGCCGGACCAGATCGACCAGCAGCCGCGGGGCCGAGCCGCCGGGGCCGACGACCAGTCCGGCACGCAGCGCCGTGACCGGTGTCCCGCGCGAGGCCAGCACCAGCTCGACCTCGCGCCGGCTCCACAAGAGCGGCGAGATCCGGAAGCTGTCCGGGATCAGGCCGCCGACGACGATGATCTGCTTGACCCCGTTGGCAGCCGCGGCCTGCGCGAAGTTGTCGGCCAGTATGAGGTCCATATCGCGCGGATTGGCCTGCGTCAGGCGCGACGATGGCGCCAGCGAATGCACCAGATAGATGGCGTAATCGCAGTCCGCGAGTCCTGCGGCGAGATCGGGCGCACAGAAGAGATCGCAATGGCGCCAGGAGATGCGCCGATCCGGGTCGGGCGTCTGTGCCCGGGCGGGCGATCGGGTGAGTGCGCGAACCGAAAAGGCGTCCGTCAGTGCGCGACAGACCGCGGTGCCGATAAAGCCGCTTGCGCCGGCGACGGCGACCCTCGGTCGCCCGGATTGAGTGGATGGCATGGCGTCCTGTCTCTCGAGAGATGTCCCGACCTAAACCGCGTCCAGAGCGAGATGCGCACTTTCGAGTGAGCTTGACGTTTGGTGCATCCGCGGCCCTTAGCGGAAACGCGGTTTAGAATAATAAATTCTTTAATATCTTAAACCGCATTGGCTCCAGCGGTCGTCAAAAATACCGGGGCCGATCCCGTCCGAAAACATCGCATACCACACGAGGCGCGGTTTTAAGGCAATAGGATATACCGCGTCGGGCGAATGTCCGGCTTCGCATGCAACCCCTTTGGAATTTGGTAGAGTCGCGGCATGGAGCTCAACAGCTTTGTCCTTTCGGCGATCGCGCTGCTCACCGTGGCGGCGCTCGCGGTCGCCTTGTTCAAGCATCTGGGGCTGGGTTCGATCCTGGGGCTGCTGGTGGCGGGGATCGTGGTCGGGCCGCATTCGCCCGGCCCGTCGGTGACGGCGCAAGTCGAGGATGTGCGCAACTTCACCGAGCTGGGCGTGGTCATGCTGCTCTTTTTGATCGGCCTGGAGATGAAGCCCCGGCGGCTCTGGTCGCTCCGTCGCGAGGTCTTCGGGATGGGCTCGGCCCAGATCCTGATCTCCGGCCTTCTGGTGGCGGGCTACATCTCGCTCTACGAGTATTCGTGGCGGGCGTCGCTCTTGATGGGGCTGACCCTGGCGCTCTCCTCGACGGCCTTGGTGATGCAAACCCTTCATGAGCGCGCCGACATCGCGACCCGCCACGGGACAGCCGCCTTTGCCGTTCTCTTGATGCAGGACTTGGCGGTGGTACCGCTGCTTGCGATCGTGCCGATCCTCTCCGATGTCGGCACCTTGTCCTCGGATGTCCCCTTCTGGCAGCAGATCCTCGTCGTCGCCGGTATGGTGGGATTGGTCGTCGGCTTCGGGCGTTACCTGGTCCCGATCGCGCTGAGATATTTGCTGCGCCAGCACAACCGCGAGGCATTTACCCTCGTCGCCCTGCTGGCGGTCTTTCTGGCGGCAGGTGCAATGCACGAGGCCGGCCTGTCGATGGCGCTCGGCGGCTTCATGATGGGCATGCTGCTCTCGACCTCGCGCTTCAGCTTCCAGATCCAGGCCCAGATCGAGCCCTTCAAGGGGTTGCTGATGAGCCTCTTTTTTGTTGCCGTCGGGATGTCGATCGACCTCGAGGCGATCGCGGCTCAGCCGCTGTTGCTCGCTCAGCATGTCGGCGTGATCCTCGCCATCAAGCTGGTCGTGCTCTTGTTGATCGGCGTGGCGTTCGGCCTGCCGCGCGGCACGGCGACACGGGTTGCCTTCATGCTGGCCCAGAGCGGGGAGTTCGGCTTTGTCCTCTTCGGCTCGGCCAAGGTGCTCGGTGTCATCGACGACGCGACCTTCGTCATCGCGGTGAGCGTGATCTCGGTCAGTATGTTGCTGACGCCCTTGCTGGTGCGGATCGGCGATGTTGCGGCGCGGCGACTCGAGCACCGAACGTCGGCCCCGCCGACCTTCGAGTATCCGGACACCGGGGATGGTCCGACGAAACGGGTTGTCATTGCGGGTTACGGGCGGGTCGGTCATACGGTCGCGACCCTCCTGGAGGCCAACGACATCCCCTTCATTGCCTTCGACACCAACCCGGCCCACGTCGAGCGCGGCGAGCAGGACGGTCGCGCGGTCTATTTCGGCGATATCGGCGACGTGGAGCTCCTGGAGGCCGCGCAAGTGGACAAGGCGGCCCTGGTGATCCTGACCATCGATCACGGGCCGACCGCCTTGCGGGCGGTTTCGCATATCCGCACCGCCTACCCGAAGGTGCCGGTGATCGCCCGCGCACGGGACCTGGAGGCCTGCGGCAGTCTTATTCGCGCCGGGGCGACGCTGGCCTACCCCGAGGCGATCGAGAGCAGCCTGCGCCTGGGGGCGGAAGCGCTGCAGATGCTCGGCATCTCCACCGGCGAGGTCGACTCCCTGCTCCAGGGCGTGCGCAGCGAGGGCTATGCGCAGGTGGTCGAGTAAACCCGCGGGTGTCACTCACCGCTTACCACCATCCCAAGTTGCCCGATCCGCCCAAACTCAGTAGGCTTTCCGGCCGCCCAGAACAAGAAGACGAGGACTCGACATCCGATGGAAATCACCGCCGAACGTGCGCGTTTCAACATGATCCAACAGCAGATTCGCCCGTGGGACGTCTTGGACGACCGGGTTCTCGAGGCGATGGCTGAGATTCGGCGCGAGGCGTTCGTGCCCGACGCCTACCAGGGCCTGGCCTACGCCGATATCGAGATCCCGATCGGCGCGGACTCCTGCATGCTGGCGCCGAAGGTCGTGGGGCGCATGCTCCAGGCACTGGACGTGAAGCCCGGCGAGCGGGTCCTGCAGATCGGCGCGGGGACCGGTTACATCAGCGCCTGTCTCGACCGCCTGGGCGGGCGCGTGATCGCGGTGGAGATCGATACCGACCTGGCCGACGAGGCGCGGGTGCGCTTGGCCGAACTGGGGCTCGGGTCGATCGAGATCCGCCCGGGTGATGCGCTGAGCGAGCCTGTCGACGGTGGACCTTTCGATGTCATCGCCGTGACCGGATCGATGCCCACCGAGGCTGCTGTGCCGCTGCTTCAGGGTCAATTGGCCCCGGGCGGACGTCTGTTCTGCATCCTCGGGGTGGAGCCGGTGATGGAGGCCGCGCTCGTGACCCGTGTCGGCGAGCGTGATTTTCGCCGAGAGGGGCTGTTCGAGACCTCGACGCTTGCTTTGAAGAATGCCGCCGAGGCGAACGAGTTCGAGTTCTGAACCGCGCTGAACCGCGTCCGGTGTGTGATGCGGGGCTTGCGTAAGGGCTCGATGTCTTTTGAATCAACAGGCGCTGCAGTGGACGCGGTTCAGGAGACCGGAACGATAAGGATCAACCATTGTGGTGCGTTTGCCGGGGGCTTGCTGCTTTCGTCGAGGTTTGGTCGGTCGACCTCGGAAACGCATGCACGTCGGGCGTGGCTGAATGCGAGGGCTGGTGATGCGTCGAATGGGTCCTGGAGAGGTTGCGCAGTTGTTGGCGGCGGACGGCGAGCCGCCGGTCTTGCTCGATGTCCGAGAGCCGTGGGAGTTTGAGATCTGTCGGATCGAGGGATCCGTCTCCATCCCGATGGGGCAGATCCCGGGGGCATTGGCACGGCTGGATCCGAGTCGCGAGATCGTCGTGATCTGTCATCACGGCATTCGCAGTTTTCAGGTCGCGCGCTTCCTGGAGCAGCAGGGTTTTACGCGCACGGTCAATCTCGACGGCGGTGTTGCAGCCTGGGCGCGTGATCTGGATCCCGCGATGCCGGTCTACTGATCTCGCGCGGGTCTCGACCCGATTGCGGCTGCATGCGATGCCGCTTTTTCCTTGATTCCCGTCGGGAAACTGACGCACACTGCCCTGAGCCACGGCTGATTTCGGCCAGCGGCGATCCAAATAACAATGTTGCGAGGACACGCCATGAGTACCCATCAAGCGCAAATGCCGCTTTGTCAGAGGGCCTTTTCCCAGCTCCTGATCATCGATGCCCAGGAACGTCTGGCGCATGCCATGCCTGCCGACGAGCTGGATTTGGTCGTCGGGAACATCAATCGGCTGGTGTCGGCCGCGAAGATCCTCGGGATCCCGGTCATCGCGACACAGCACAATTCCAAAGGGCTCGGTCCGGTCCTGGCGAGCATTCGCGAGAATATGCCCGAAGGCGCGGAGCCGACCGAGAAGACCGCCTTTTCCTGCTGCACCGCGCCCGGTTTCGAGCGCAACATCTCGGCCCATCCTGACCGGCGTCAGTTGATCGTCGTCGGGATGGAGGCGCACATCTGCATCGTCCAGACCGTCTCCGGGCTCCAGCGTTGGGGGTATCAGGTGTTTGTTCCGGCCGATGCCATCATCTCGCGCAGGGCCGCGTTCAAACAGAACGTGCTGGATCGCATGCGGCACGCCGGGACTCAAGTCGTCTGCACCGAGTCGGTCGGCTTCGAGTGGGTCGGTGACTCCACCGATACCCAGTTCCGCGAGGTTTGGTCGATGTTCAAGGCAGCGGATTGATGCACCGGGGCGGTCGATCACGGATCATTCCCGCGGCCCGATCATCGCTCGCCCTCGGTTGATCGACATTAAACCGCGCCCTGCGCGGTCTGTGATGTTATTGGATGGGATCGGCCTCGGCAGGCTCGACGATTGTCGGAGCCGGCGCGGTTTAGTCTCGCGTCTTCGGCAAGCGGGCTTCGATCAACGTCACGAGCCGATCGAGTGCCCCGCGATTCGACTCGACGACGCGACGGCCGTTCTCGCCGATGCGTGCACGCTCGGTGGCGTCGCTCAGCCAGGAGATCATGAGTCGTGCCAGTGCTTGGGCGTCGGCGATCTCGATCGCGCCCTCTTCCGCGCACAGCAGCTCCGTAATGGCCGCAAAATTGAAGTGGTGCGGGCCGATCGCGACGGGGACGCCAGCTGCAGCCGCCTCCAGGAGGTTGTGACCGCCGGTCGGCACCAGGCTGCCGCCCATGAAGGCCGCGTCGGCCGCGGCGAGGAAGATCGGAAGCTCCCCCATGGTGTCGCCGAGAAAGACCGACGTGCTCCGGGTGCAGGGCTCCTGTCGGCTGCGGCGTGCGAGCGTCAAACCCTGTCGTGTCACCAGCTCGGCAACGCGTTCGAACCGCTCGGGATGGCGCGGCACCAGCACCAGCAAGGCATCGGGCACGACCGTTCGAATCTGTTGGTGGGCCGTGAGGATAGGCCCGTCTTCCCCCTCATGGGTACTGGCCGCGACCCAGACCGAACGCTGCCCCCCCCAAGCGCGCCGCATGGCTTCGGCCCGATCGACCAGGCTCGCCGGTTGCCGGAGATCGAACTTGATGCTGCCGGTGACCTGGACCCGATCTGGATCCGCCCCTAATGAGACGAAACGCTCGGCGTCCGCCTTCGCTTGGGCGGCGATGAGGTCGAAGCCTCTCAGCGCCTCGCGGGTGAGGCGCGCGAACCGTCGATAGCCTCCTGCGGAGCGTTCCGAGAGCCGGGCGTTCGCCAGGATCACCGGGATGCCGCGCGTTGCGCAGGCCGCCAGGGTGTTGGGCCAGATCTCGGTCTCCATGACGATCAACAGCGCCGGGGTTGTTCGGTCCAGGAAGCGGTCGAGGATTCCGGGAAGATCGTAAGGGGTGTAGCGGTGCGCCACGCCGCCGCCGAAGCGCTCGCGCAGCCGCTCGGCGCCTGTCGGTGTGGTGGTCGTCACTAGCACGGACAGGGCTGGGTCGCGATCGATCATGCGCCGGATCAAAGGCTCGGCAGCCTGAACCTCGCCGACCGAGACGGCATGGATCCAGATCTGCGTTGCAGGAGCTGCGGGGCCGAGCGCAAGTCGCTCCGGCACCCGTCGCCGATAGGCGGGGGACTTGAGGCTGCGCCAATAGAGGCGAAGAAGCGCGAGCGGCAGCAGCAGGCGCAGCAGGAGCGTATAGAGGCGTCGGGTCATCTGCGAGGGGTTGTCTCGGTATGCGGCGGTACGGGTCGGCGAGTCTGCACGGGCTCAGTTCTGCGGCGTATCCGCTCGAATCGCGCCGAGAATCCGCGTGGTGGAGCGCCCGGGCAGCAGGTCGAGGAGGCGCACATCGCCTCCGTTGGCGCGGACGCAGTCCGCCCCGGCGATCTCCTCCAGTCGGTAATCTCCGCCCTTGACCAGCAGGTCCGGTTTGACCCGGCAGATGAGTGCCTCGGGCGTGTCCTCGCAGAAGGCGCAGACCCAGTCGACCGAGGCGAGACCGGCGAGCACGGCCATGCGTTGCTCGATACCGTTGATCGGTCGCTCCGGGCCCTTCAGTCGGCTCACCGAGGCATCGTCGTTGACCGCGACGACCAATCGATCGCCGAGCCGTTTGGCCTGTTGAAGATAGGCGACGTGGCCCTCGTGGAGGATGTCGAAGCAGCCGTTGGTCATCACGATCCGCTCGCCGGCAGCGCGTGCGGCCTCGATCGCGTCGAGCAGCGCCTCTTGGTCCAGCACCGTATGCCATTCGCTGCCCTGATAGGCGCGCTCCAGCTCGCGTGCGCCGACCGTCGCGGTGCCCAATTTACCGACCGCGATACCCGCCGCGCAGTTGGCCAGGGCGCAGGCCTCGTCGAGCGCGACACCCGCGCCCAGCGCGGCGGCCAAGGTCGCGATCACGGTATCGCCGGCTCCGGTCACGTCGAAGACCTCGTGGGCCCGTGTCGGCAGGTGCAGTGCCTCGCTGTCGGGTCGCAGCAGCAGCATGCCACGCTCGCCGAGCGTGACCAGCATGGCCCGCAGGTCGAGCTCGGCACGCAGCCGCTGGCCACGCTCGATCAGCGCGACATCGTCGGCACAGACACCGACGATCGCTTCCAGCTCGGACCGGTTCGGGGTCAGAAGCGTGGCGCCGCGGTAGCGCGTGAAATCGAGTCCCTTGGGGTCTACGAGTACCGGTTTACCGGACGCCAGTGCGAGCCTGATGATCGGCTGCGGGTCGGCGAGCGTCCCTTTGGCGTAGTCCGACAGCAGCAGGAGGTCGCAGGCATCGAGCGCCCCGGAGACCAGCGCCGGCAGCGGGTCGTCGCCGAGGGGCGTCAGGGACGCCTCGAAATCCAACCGGATCAGCTGTTGATGTTGGCTCAAGACCCGCAGCTTGGTGATGGTGGGCACATCCGCGCGTCGGTGCAGGCGGGTGCTGATGCGGTGCGTGTCGAGTCGTGCGGCCAGCACATCGGCCGCGTCGTCGTTGCCCGTCACGCCCGTCAAGGTGACATGACAGCCCAACGCGGCCAGGTTCAGCGCTACGTTCGCCGCGCCGCCCGGGCGGTCTTCCACCCGCGCGACGTGCACCACCGGGACCGGGGCCTCGGGCGAGATCCGACGGGTTGCACCGCTCCAATAGCGGTCGAGCATCAGGTCGCCGGCCACCAGGATACGGGTGCGGGAAAAATCCGGGAAAGGATGAGTCGAGATCGGGGGCAAGACGGGCTCCAGGCGAGAGGATGCGACGAGTCTAGCCGGAAGGCACCGAGTTTTCGAGGCGAGAAGCGAGTAGGCGGCGAGTTCTTTCCCTCGACAATCAAACTACTCACCACTCACTCCTCACTCCCCCTTTTGGGTTTATGCTTTCACGAGGACAACCGGACTGCGTCGGAGGGTCATCGTCATGGGACAAGCTGCACTCAAGCAAGAGGTGGACACGCTTCGGGAGTACATGAAAGAGCTGAGCTACCAGGCGATGCGCACCGAGATGTCGCTGGCCCGTTTGTCCGAGGAGATGCGCGAGTTCAAGGACGAGATGCTTGCGTTCAAGGAAGAGAGCCAGCGCGAGCGTCGGAGCATGAACAAGCAATGGGGCGATCTCGCCAATCGCCTCGGCACGCTGGTCGAGGACATCGTGGCGCCCAATCTTCCGCGGGTCGCGGCAGAACTCTTCTCCTGTCCCGTGGCGGATCTGTTCGGGGTGCGCGTCGTGCGCCGCTTCGGCGGGGAGACCCGCGAGTACGATGCGCTTCTGGTCTGCCCCGAGGTGGTCTTGGTCAACGAGACCAAGTCACGTCTGACAGATGGGCATGTCGAGGGCATTCTTGAACGGCTCGCCGAGATCCCGCGAGTCTTCCCGGAGTATGCCGATCGTCGTCCTGTCGGCATCCTGGCGAGCCTCTATCCGGATGCGAGTGTCGTTCGTCGTGCCACGCGCCGGGGCGTGTTGGTGATGGGTATGGGCGAGGAGACCATGCAGGTCTTGAACCCGGAGGCACTCCGGGCCGGCGCTTGATGGCGCTTAGGAACGCGCCCTGACCTGATCAGCAATCCTTCACCCGCTTGAAAACGATGCGTCCATCCAGCACCGTGGCCATGACGCGCCCGTGCATCGGCGTGTGGAGAAAGGGACTGTTCTCGCCGTGGCTCAGAAGTGTGTCGGGCGTCGGTATCCAGCAGTCATTCGGATCGAAGAGACAGACATCGGCCGTCGCCCCGGACGAGAGGTGTCCGAGGTCGAGACCCAAGATCTCCGCGGGACCGACGGTGAGTCGGGCGACGACGCCCGCCAGGTCGAGCACGCCTTCGCTGACCAAACGCAGCGCGAGCGGCAGCAGGGTCTCGAGCCCCGAGATGCCGGGTGCCGTCTCCGGGAAGGGGAGCAGTTTGGCATCGGCATCGTGCGGCTGGTGATCCGAGCAGATGGCGCCGATCTCGCCGGCCGCGAGCGCATGGCGCAGGGCATCGCGGTCCGCTCGGGTGCGCAGCGGCGGCACCAGGTGACAGTTGGCGTCGAAGCCGTCCAGGTCGTCTTCGGTCAGGAAGAGTTGGTGGACCGCGACGTCGCCGCTCGCCTTCACGCCGCGGCCGCGGGCGGCTGCCAGCATAACGGTCGCCCGTGCGGTCGATAGACCGCGGAAATGGATGCGCGCGCCGGTCTGGCCGGCCAACGCGAGGTCGCGGGCGACGGCGACCGTCTCGGCGGCCTCCGGGATGCCGGGCAGGCCCAATCGGGCGCTCACGCGGCCTTCATGCGCGCACCCGCCGCTGGTTAGGTCCGGGTCTTGCGGATGCAGGAAGAGTGTTAATCCGAAGGTGGCGGCGTACTCCATCGCACGGCGTTGCACCTGGGCGCTGCGGATCGGCCGATCGGCCTGGCTCAGTACCGGGCAGCCGGCGAGCTTGAGCGCTGCCATCTCGGTGATCTGTTTGCCGTCGAGGTCTCGGGTCATGGCACCGGCCGGGACGACGCGCGCGAAGCCCTGTCGCTGTGCGGTCTGCTGAATCAGCTGTGCGACGGCCGGGGTATCGATGACGGGCGAGGTGTCGGGCGGGCAACACAGCGTCGTGATCCCCGATGCCGCCGCCGCCCGAGTCTCGCTCGCGATCGTCGCTTTCTGCTCCAGACCGGGCTCGCGCAGCCGGGCGCTGAGGTCGACGAAGCCCGGGCAGACGATCAGTCCTCGCGCATCGAGGACGCGCTCCGGTTGAAATCCGGGTGGCGCCTCGCCGATCGCGAGTACCCGCCCGTCGGCAAGATGCAGGTCGACCTCTCGGTCGAGCCGATTGGCCGGGTCGATCAGGCGCCCGCCCCGGATGCTGATTCGCTCGACCTCAGCCATTGGCCTCACCATCCGTTTTCCCGTCCGCCTGCAAGGCAATGTTCTGGGTGCCGATGCACATGGACATCACCGCCATGCGGATCGCGATCCCGTTGGTGACCTGCTCGAGGATGACGGAGCGGGGTCCGTCGGCGACCTGCGATTCGATCTCGACCCCGCGATTGATGGGGCCTGGATGCATGACGATGGCCTCGGGATGGGCCACGCCGAGGCGCTCTTCGGTCAGACCGTACAACTGGAAGTACTCGTGCTCGCTCGGCAGGAGTGCGTTGGTCATGCGCTCGCGTTGCAGGCGCAGCATGATGACGACGTCGACATCCCGGATCCCCTCGAGCAGGTCGTGAAAAACCCGCACGCCGAGGGCCTCCTCGGCGAAGGCCGGAATCAGGGTGCGCGGGCCGATGACCCGCACCTCGGCCGCACCCAGCGTATTGAGTGCCAGGATCTGCGAGCGTGCCACACGCGAGTGCAGGATATCGCCGACGATGGCCACCCGGAGGTCCGCGAACCCCCCTTTATGACGGCGGATGGTGAACATGTCCAACATGCCCTGGGTGGGATGGGAATAGCGCCCGTCCCCGGCATTGATGACGCTCACGTGCGGTGCCGCATGCGCGGCGATGAAATGTGCCGCACCGCTCGAAGCGTGGCGCACCACGAACATATCGACCTGCATCGCCTCGAGGTTGCGCAAGGTATCGAGCAAGGTCTCGCCCTTGGCGGTCGCGGAGGTGGAGATGTTGAGGTTGAGCACATCCGCGGAGAGCCGCTTGGCGGCCAGCTCGAAGGTGGTGCGGGTGCGGGTGCTGGTCTCGAAGAAGAGGTTCGCGATGACCTTGCCGCGGCACAGCGGGACCTTCTTGACGGCCTGTTGCGTGACCCCGAGAAAGCCTTCGGCGCGGTCCAGGATTTCGACCAAGAGCCCTCGGCTCAGCCCTTCGATCGTCAGAAAGTGTTTGAGGTTGCCTTTGCCGTCGAGCTGCTGATGGCCTGTCTTCATCGACGGGCCTCGCCCTTGGCGCTCTTGTCGGGCGAGCCGACCGACGCCTTGTCGGTCTTGGCCGCCGATTTCTTTGCGCTTTGCCCGCGCAGCAGAACGAGCGGGTGCGGTCCGCTGAGCTTGATCTGCTCGCCCGGCTCCAGCTTGGCATGCAAGCCGACGACGTTCGGCTCGATCGGCAGCTCGCGCCCGTCACGCTCGGAGAGGGTGACCAGGATCACCGAGGCCGGTCGTCCGTAGTCGAACAGGACATTCAGTGCGGCACGGATGGTACGACCGCTCTGCAGGACATCGTCCACCAGGATCAGATGGCGGTCGTCGATCCCGACCGGCAGATACGATGGGCGCACCTGCGGATGCATCCCGATGCGGGTGAAGTCGTCGCGGTAGAAGGAGATGTCCAGGTGACCGAGCGGCTCGGTCAGCTCCAGCACCTCGTGCAGCCGATCCGCAACCCAGACCCCGCCGGTATGGATGCCGATCATCAGCGGGGACTCGATTGCACGCTCTGCGACGAGGGAGCGCAGCTCGTCGGCCATCCGGCCAATGATGCCGTCGATCTCGGCGCTGTCTTTCCAGATATCGGAATTGATCACTGACGAATGCTCGGAGTTGGGTGCTTGATGGTCGGGATGCTCAAGTGGTCAGTGGCCGGTTGGGCAGAGTGACGTTTCAGCGTGCTGTAGGGGTCTCGTTGCCTTCTACCCATCGTGTTTCGGTCGGTTACGAATCGTTCCAAGCCGCTTACGAGTCAACGCGCTCACCGCTCGTCGCTTGACGCAGCGCCATGCTCGCACAGCCAGGTTTCCAGAATCAGGGCGGCGGCAACCGCATCGACAGCGTCCCGGTCGGCGGAGCGTCCGCCCGGCGTCTCCGCGAGCTGCCGCCGCGCCTCGATCGAGGTCAGGCGCTCGTCGATGAGATGAACCGCGAGGCGGAAGCGTCCTTCGAGCTGACGCGCGAACCGATGGATCTGCGCAGACCAATCGACCTCCTTGTCATCCATGGTGAAGGGCAGTCCCAAGACGAATGCCTCGGGCTGCCACTCCCGCACCAATGCGGCGATACCGATCCAATCCGGTTTGTCGTTGCGGCTGCGCAGCGTGACCAAGGGTGTGGCCGAGCGGGTGATGGTCTGACCGACGGCGATACCGATCTTGCGCGGACCGAAGTCGAAACCCAGTAGGGTGGTCATGCGATTCTCGAACGAGATCGATCCGATGAGTGCCCGTGAAGACACGGCTTAGGCGTGTCCGGCCTCGCCGCTGAGCAGGTTGAGGTCGACCCCCAGCAGCT
Source organism: Thiocapsa marina 5811 (assembly GCF_000223985.1). Lineage (GTDB taxonomy): Bacteria > Pseudomonadota > Gammaproteobacteria > Chromatiales > Chromatiaceae > Thiocapsa > Thiocapsa marina. The sequence continues at coordinate 26,999 of NZ_AFWV01000010.1, read as the reverse complement.
GGGCCGCTGCGAGCCAGCGCGCACTCGGGTCCATCCGAAAGATGATCTCTTGACTGGCCGGACCGCTCAGCCAGGCATTTGCACTCATTTCTTGCTCCAACTGGCCGCTGCCCCAGCCGGCGTAGCCCAGCGCGACCAGGGTCTGATCCGGACCCTCGCCGGAGGCGATGGCCTCGAGCACGTCGCGCGAGGTGGTGACGCTGATATCCGACGTGATGCTCAACGTCGAGTCGAAGGTCGGGCCGGCGGTGTGCAGCACGAAGCCCCGGTCGGTCTGGACCGGTCCACCCTGATAGACCGGGATCTGCGTCGCGCTCGGGCGCAGTGCGACGATCTCGAGCTGCTCCAACAGCTCGCCGAGCCTCACATCGAGCGGACGGTTGATCACGATGCCCATGGCGCCCTGATCCGTGTGCTCGCAGACATAGGTCACCGTTCGCGAGAAATTCGGATCCTGAAGACCCGGCATCGCGATCAGGAAGTGGTTGGTGAGCGAGGTGCTGAAGGACATGGTGTTAGTATCCCGGTCGGGGAGATCTCAAGCAAGCCCGAGCATGGGCTTAAGGCTACTGGATGTCTCGGTGAGGGTTGTGCAACAATTCGTGTTTAGGGGCTCGAGGGTCCGCGAGCCACAGGGGATGTCGGCGTTCTCCTGTTGGCTTCAATGCATCTGCGATGCGGCCGGTGCGGGAGCCAAGCCTCGGGGAGGTTCGACTGATGGCCTTAGCCAAAGAAGATATCGCGTTCATCAAGGAGCATCTCGGCGAGTGGCTTGCCGAGGTGTCGCTCGGCAAGCCGCCCGCTGTTTACGAGATCGAGCTGCGCGAGCGAATGGTGCGGGTCGAGGAGGAGCTCAAGCATCAGCGCGAGCTGATGCGCCAAGGGTTCGAGCAGGTCGAAAGACGTTTCGAGCAGGTCGACAAGCGTTTCGAGCAGGTCGACAAACGTTTCGAGCAGGTGGACAAGCGCTTCGAGCAGGTCGACAAACGCTTCGAGCAGGTGGACAAGCGCTTCGAGCAATTCGACCGTCGATTCGACGAGCTGATCAAACGCAACGATCGCCATTTTCTGTGGTTGATTGGCTTTATCACCACCATCGCCGCGTTGATCATCGCCGCAGGCAAGCTGCTCTGACATCGAGGGGCGGCGTTTTATCGCAGTGTCTGATCCCCGCCTCGACTGTCCTGCTTATTGCTCCCAACCCAACCCTCCGCCGCGCAAAAACTGCCAGGTCCGCACGATATCGAGCACGTCCGTTTCCGCGGCGATGTCGGGCGGGAAGGGCGCGTAAGGGGCCGCCAGCTCCACGATCCGCACGGCCGCCTCGTCGAGCAGGTCGTAGCCGGACGAGCGCACGACCCGAATCTGCTCCACGCTTCCGTCGGAGCGCACGGCGACATGCAGGATCAGGCTGCCGAACATGCGTTGATCCCGGGCCGCTTGCGGATAATTGAGGTTGCCGATGCGCTCGACCTTGCGTGCCCAGGCGCCGAGATAGCTGGCGTAGCGAAACTCCCGCGTACTCGCGCTCACCGACTTGCGCCGGACCCGGCTCGCATAGGCGGCGGTCTTGGCCTGGAGGTTGGCGGTGAGCCGATTGATTTCCTCGCCGCGGCTGGCGAGGATCGCGGCTGCGTCGACCGGTGCTTCCCGAGCGGACATGTCCCGAGCGGCCATCGGGTCGGGAGGCGGGAGCGGCTCGGGTTCGGCATCGGGTACGGGTTCGGGCGGAGGCTCCAATCGTGCGACAGTCGCGAGGTCCCGAGGAGACGGCTCGACTGACTCTGTCGAGGCCGGCGACATGGCCTCGGCATCGACCGGCTCGCGAGACGGTTCGACTGTGCCTGCGTCAAGTGGACTCGGGGATGACTCCGCTAAGGTCGCCTCTCGATCGGCCGATGTGTCGGTCTCGGGCGCTGCACCTGCACTCGCCTCGGCAGGCGACTCCTCGAGGGCTTCCGTCCGGGTATCGAGGATGGGCATCGGAGGCTCTGGCGCCTCGATGTCGTCCGAGATGGTCGCGATCTCGTCGTCGTAGACGGCGTTGCCGCTCGAGGATGCGCCCGACCGATCGATTCGAGAGGGGGCCGCGTCCGGGGCTGCCGCACCCCGGCCGGCGTCGCGCAGGATCAGGATCTCCAACGCCGACTCCGCAATGCCGCTCGCCTCGGGTCGGGGTGGCCCGAATGAGACGAGGGTGATTACACCGAGATGGAGCAGCGTTGCGGCCAGTAGGGCCATCGTGAAGACGAGACCCGATGAGTCGTGACGGGGCGTCGCGACGAGCGCTCGTGGAATCTGCGGATCGGACGAGCGGATGGGCATGGATCTAAACCGCGTCCAGAGCGACATGCGTGATTTTCATGTTGACTTCGGCCTTGGGAACGTCCCGCCCTTGGTGGATGCGCGGTTTAAAGTCGGTAAGTCCTGTCGTCGAAATCAACTCTTCCGCGGGGCTGGTCGGGGATCAAGGGCCTGTCGCTTCGGGCAGCTCGTTCGACTGCTGCCTCGGCGCGATCGGTGCACTTGTGTCGACCAGCTCGATCCGGTCCGCCATCGCTTGGTTCATGTGCAGGGTGCCTTCGGCATCGACGAGAAGGACATAGGCGATGTCCATCGCGCGCGCCACCGCCTCCCAATCGCTCGGTCCCGCCACGAACATGGCCGTGGCGGCTGCCGCCGCGGTGGTCGCATCCCGATGCAGGACGGTCACCGAGCGGGTGCCGCGCGCGGGCGAGCCGGTTCGCGGATCGATGATTGCGTGATAGATCTCGCCCTTGAACACGAAGTTCCGGTCGTAGTCTGCCTTGGTGACGAGGCTCTCGTCGCCGCGCATCGGCACGATGGCAAGCACCCCCGCGCCGCTGGGTCGACGAATCGTGATCCGCCAAGGCTGGCCGCTACGATCTCCGATCACGCGGACCTCGCCGCCGGCCTGTACCAGCGCGCTCTTGATCCCCAGTTCGCGCAGGTGCTCGATGGCGAGGTCCAGCGCATGGCTCTTGGCGATGCTGTCGAAATCCAGCTTGATGGCCGGATTGTGGCCGTGCAGCTCGAGCCCCTCGATGTCGATCTGGCGCATGCTGGGTGTTGCCGCGACCAAACGCTTGATTTGTTGTTCGGGCGGCGGCGGGCGGCTGCGCACTGCGCCGGCATGGAACCCCCAGAGGTCCATCAGATAGCCGATTGCAGGATTAAAGAGTCCGCCGCTTTTCTCCTCGAAGTCCTTGCTCAGACGCACCAGCGGCATCGTGGACGGCGGGGCCACGAAGGGCTCCTCGGTTAGCAGCAGCTGATTGACCCGCCCCATCGGGCCGGGCTCCCAGGAATGCCATGCGTCCTGCAGGAAGGCGAAGTCCTGTTGGACGAGGGATGCCGCCTCTTGTGCCTGTTGCCGGTTCACGCTGACCAGGCTCAGGTCCACCTGACCTCCGAAGGCGTCGAAACGGATGGTGGTGACCGGGGTCTCCTGTCCGCAGCCGGCGAGTCCGAAGAGGGCAGCGGCGAGTGCGCACAATAGAGGCGAGCGCCGAATCCGGTCGGGGTGGGAGGGTGAATACAGCACGGACACCTCCGGGAATGGGTTGCCGGTCGCGCTCGCTCGCAAGGCCGAGCGGGTCGCGTGACCGGTGGGCAAGGTCTCAGGTGCGACGCATGACTCGGGCCTGAATCGCGTCCATCAGATCCCCCGCGATGTCGGTGCCGTATGCGGCATCGATCTCGCGGATACAGGTCGGGCTGGTCACGTTGACCTCGGTCAGATAGTCCCCGATCACGTCCAGACCGGCGAAGAGGATCTCGCGGGCGCGCAGCTGCGGGCCGACCTGTGCGGCGATCCAGCGATCCCGCTCGGTCAAGGGCCGCGCCTCGGAAGATGCTCCTGCAGCGAGGTTGCCGCGCGTCTCGCCCGGTGCCGGGATACGCGCAAGACAGTAAGGTGCCGGCTCTCCGTCGACCATCAGGATGCGCTTGTCGCCGTCGCGGATCTCGGGGATGAAGCGCTGGGCCATGCAGAAACGTCGACCGTGCAGCGTGAGGGCCTCGATGATGACGCTCAGGTTCGGGTCGTCCGTGCGCACGCGAAATACAGAGGCGCCGCCCATACCGTCGAGCGGCTTGAGGATGATGTCGCCGTGCTCACGATGGAAGTCCCGAATCGCTCCGGAGCGGCGCGTGATCAGGGTGGGCGGTGTACACTTCGGAAAGGCCGCGGTAAAGACCTTTTCGTTGGCGTCGCGCAGACTGCGCGGGTGATTGACGACCAAGCAGCCGGCCGCGTGGGCCTGCTCGAGGAGATAGGTCGTGAAGATATATTCGATGTCGAACGGCGGATCCTTGCGCATCAAGACCGCTCCCAGCGCATCGAGCGGGCGCTCGATCTCTGGCCCGAGGCGATACCAACCCGCCGGATCGTCGACGACCTCGAGCGGGCGCATCCGCGCGAGGGTGCGACCGTCGCGCAACGACAGATCCGCGACCTCCATGTACCACAAGGGCCAGCCGCGCCTCTGCGCGGCCAACAGCATGGCGAAGGTACTGTCCTTCTTGATGTTGATGGATCCGATCGGATCCATCACGACGCCGAGATCGATAGGCATGCGCGCGAGTGTACTTCAGTGGTCGGGGGCTTGTCAGTGACGATGACGAAGGTTCCGGCTCCGTCCGATTCGCCTGCGTCGGATCGGCTGCCCGCTCGATCGCTGCCGGCGCCTCTTGCGCGAGGCGATGCCGGGATCCTGCTGGCGGACGACAGTCCGGTGGCTCGCCGCTTCGCCGCCAAGCTTCTGAGCGATCGCGGTTACCGTGTCGAGGTTGCGCTCGACGGCCTCGATGCGCTCGGGATGTTGCTTGATGTGAAGCCCGATCTTCTGCTTCTCGATAGTCGGATGCCGCGGCTGGACGGGTTCCAGGCCTGCGCACTCGTCAAACGAGCCCCCGGGCTTGCTGACCTGCCAGTGGTGATCCTCTCGGATTGCGGAGGGCTATATGACCGCGTTCGGGCCCATTTGGCCGGGGCGCGGTCTTGTCTTGCGAAGCCTTTCACCGCCGATGAGCTGTTGAATGCCGTTGCCGGGGCACTCTCCGATGGCTGATCCGCGCCTGTCTGTCGAGATCGACGCCGAGATGTCGCGTTCGACAACGACTCTTCAGACGCTCTCCGAGGTGATGCGGCGGGTGCGTCCGAAGTTTCATCGCGGTCTGGTCGCCTGGTATCGAGACGCAGCGGATCCGCGGGGGCTGATGCGCCTCGAGACCTTGTTTCGAAAGGTGAGCGCCGGTCTGGGCGGCGGGATGCTGGCCGACCTCTTCGCTCTGGCGGAGATCTTTGCCGTCGCGCTGCATGACGGACGATTGGGCGGCGATGCGGGTGCGCGCGCCTTGATGGGGCAGCTCGATCGGGTCTTGAAGCCACTTGCTCGGCAGCCGCCCGTTTGGCCGGAGGACGAGGCTCGAGCGCTGATCGATCGGCTTTTGGATGTGCTGGGAGGCTTGGAGCCGGGAGACCGCCGGGTGATGGATCTGGCTGCCGTGTACCGCTCGTCCGAGACGGTCGGGTCCGCGCCGAGTGCGCGTCGCGATCGAATATCGCCCGCCCGAGACGATGATCTCGATCGCACGGCCGGCAGACTTGCCGAATTCGTTGCTCTCGAGGAGCTGCTGGAGCTGATCGACCGCGGCGCATTCGTCGATCCGGCAGCGCTTGATGCCGCCTATGCGGCACTCCACGAAGTCGTCGGTGTCCTCGATCCGACCGATGCCTGTCGGCTTGCGCCGCGTCTGGGGGCGATCGCCGACCAGGCGAAGGCGCTGGTGTCGGCCGACTCCTCCGAGCAGTCGACACGTCTGGAGTCCTTGGTCGCCGATCTGCTGGCCTTGGAATCGATCGTGCAAACCTGGGTGGAGGAAGGTGTCGCCGTGCAAGCGCCGTCGCCCGGTCCCGGGATGGCGCCGGCCGAGCTGACGCGTGCCGCTTTGGGTGAGCTCGATCATGCGCTTCGGGGGGGCATCGCGTTGCTGTTCGGTGATGGCCGCGTTCCGGATATCTCCCGACGCGCGGATGAGGTCACGGCGATGCTTGCCCGACTTGCCGGCGTTCTGCGCCTGCTCGGGCTGACCGAAGCTGCGGATCTCGCTGCGGCCTGCGGAGACTGGGTGCGTCGACACGACACCGGTCGTGGCGCGCCGTCGGTCGATGACGGGCCTGCGCCGTTGGCACAGGCGCTGGGCTGTTTGGGACGAGAGATCGACGCATGCCTGGCCGCAGGGCTTGCAATGCCGTCCCCGACGGGGTGTGCCGAGGCGGCGTTGTCCGCGCTCGCGCGCGCGAGCGCGCAGCGCGGGGCTCCGGCCATGCCGCTCGGAGCGCCGAGGGGCGTGCCCTCGGAAGGGTCGCCCCCCCCGCTGATCCCGACGCCCGCGGAGGAGAGGATTGCTCCGGAGCTCATGGAGATCTTTCTCGAAGAGATCGACGAGGAGATGGCCTCCGCGCGGGAGCGGCTTGCCCGGTGGTCGCTCGATCCACGGGACGCCTCGGTCGTGACCGGGTTGAAGCGTCATTTCTCCGTCATCAAGGGCAGCGGTCTGCTCGTCGGGGCCCGACGGGTTGCGGAGGTTGCCGCGTCGGTCGAGGAGCTTCTAGTCCGTGTGGCGGCGCAGCCGACACGCGATCCTGCGGCGACGAGCTTCATCGCCGAGGTGCTGGATCAGCTTCCGGCGTTGGTGCACGGAGCGGCCGAGGGGGGCGCCTCCGTCGTCAAGGCGCTGGTCGCGCGCGCCGGGCAGATCGCCGAAGCGGCGACGGATGCGGATACGGACCTCGATGTCGACGGCTTGTCGGCACTCGTCCCGCTGGATGGTTCGGCGCGGTTGGACGATGTTCCGCAGATCCCCATCGAGGACCTGCTCGATACCTTCGAGGCCGCCCCGGAGACGCCGGGCGAATGGGTGCTGCCGGATGTGGATGAGCTACCCGATAGCGAGGCAGCGGATGCGTGCTCCGCTTCCGGCGGCGCACTCGAACGCTCGGAACAGGCCCTCGCCGAGGAGCTCGAGCAGGCGCTCTCTACCCTGACCGACCCGGGGACGGAGCCTTTGGATGGTCCCGTGACTCAGTCGGCGCCGGCTCCTTCGGCCTTGCCGATACCGGGCGCGGATCCGGTCCCGGCGGCCGTCTCGCTCGCGGAGCAGATTGCCGAGATTACGCGCTGTCGCGCAGCGTTGGACATCACCCATGCGCGACTGATCTCGGGCTTGGATGCACTCGACCTTGGTCTGGCACGTCTACGGGATCTTGTCGATCGTCTCCAGAGCAATCCACACCCGAACGGGAGGCCGCCGGGCGAATCCGCGGACGCCATGGGCGAGGGTCTCGTGCAGCGCGAGCTCTGCGGTCGCTTGGGGGAGATCCTCGATGATTTGGAGAGCGTGAGGCGCGGATTGATCGTCGATCGACAGGCGTCGGACGAGCCGCGAGCACGACAAGCGAAACTCCTTCAAGCCGTCCTGGACGCCTTGGTCAAGTTGCGTTTGGATGGGGTGGAATGACGATCGCGCTGCCTCTAGTCGCCGAGATCCCCCCAGAGCGCTTGGATAACGGCGATAGCGGCGAGTGGGGCCGTCTCGGTGCGTAGGATCCGAGGCCCCAGGCGCACGCCCTCGAAGCCTCGCGTGCGAGCCCCGGTGCGTTCGCGCGGGCTGAGTCCGCCTTCCGGGCCGATCAACAGGGTGATGGTCGCGACCGGGGCGGATAGGGCGGTCAATGGCCGATCGGCCTCCGGGTCGAGCAGCAGTCCGCCGTCCGCATGCTTGCTCAGCCAATCCGAGTAGGTCGCCGCAGCGGCGAGATACGGCAGCCTTCGCCGCCCCGATTGCTCGCAGGCCCCGATGAGGACGCCACGCCAATGTTCGAGCCTCCGTTCGAGTCTCGGGCCACTCAGGTGAACCTGGCTACGCTCTGTGAAGAGGGGCGTGACGCGGCCGACCCCGAGCTCGACGGACTTCTGCAGCGCGTAGTCCATCCGCTCGCCTTTGGAAACGCCGAGCGCGAGGTGGATGTTCAACGGCGGGACTCGCTCCGGGGCCCCGGGCGTGCCGATCAGCGCTGCTGTCCCGCTCCGCTCGACGCGGATCAGGTGCGCGGGATAGTCATAGCCGTCGCCGTTGAACAACACCAGGGGCGTCTCGGTCGGTAGGCGCAGGACTTGGGTGAGGTGGCGGGCTTGAGCCGACGGCAGCTCGAGGGCCGTGCCGGGCTCCAGAGGCAGGTCGACATAGACGCGCGGGATTCGCATCGGCGAGACGTCAATCCGCTCCGGGCCGGGAGTCCGTATGGGCGCCCTCCCGGAGACCTCGGGCACCGGCGACAAGCAGCGCCCAGCCCGCAAGCAGGAGCAAACCGCCAACCGGGGTGATCATCCCGATCGCACGCTGACCCGTCAGCACGAGCGCAAAGAGACTGCCGCTGAAAAGCACAATGCCGGCCAAAAATGCCCCGGCCGCCCGATGGACGAGACCATCGGCGGGTCGCTGCAGCAGCCACAGCCCGCAGGCCAGGATCGCAAGCGCGTGCAAACCCAAGTAGTCCGTCGCGGTCGCCCAGTTCGCGAGCCGCTCTGGGCTCACGATCTCTCGTAAACCGTGTGCCCCGAAGGCTCCCAGCGCGACCGTGACGAACCCGCAGGTCGCGCCGGTCGTTAACCAAATTCGTGCTCGACTCATCCGCTTTCCTCTGCCGGTCCCGGAGTCATCAGAAATACCTAATAAAGCAGATTTATGAAAGCAGGCCAAAATTCTGTTTTGACCGCGATCGGGGCAGTCTCTACCCTCGCACCAGCTTAGCGATAGACCGAGACAACGAAAAGCGCTGTGTCCGGAGAATGTCTGTTCCGGGCAAAGCGATCGCGGCGGGATGTTCGGATTGATGACAATTTTGTAGACGAGGAGAACTGAAAATGCTTCGTCAACGCGGTCCACGATAATAGAGACAAAGACCTGGACCAGCGTCAAGCGCGTTCAGCGCCGGCGCGGTTGACAAGAGCAAACTGTTCGAATAATGAAGCTGACCGGGCCGAGTGCCCCGAGTTGGCTCGATATTGGCCGGGCGCCGCAAGGCGCCCGGTTTTTTTGTGTCCGTATCCGGCTCGTCGGCGGCAGGGTAGGGTCCATGAAATCCCGGAATGCTGGGCAAAAAACGTGGCTTTCGTACTTCAACCGGTGACGCCCCCTCACCGTCAGTCGCGCCGTGCTTTAGGTTCTGGCTTGCGGGAGCCGGCTCGGCCGGCTCGACCGCATCGGCGTGGATCTGCCGGGCGAAAGCTTTCAAGGCCCCTTTGATCTATCGGCTACAAGGCAGCAACCCTCCCGGCTAGAGGCGTTGCTGCGTTAGACTCATGCATAACGTGTCCCTCGATCTTACTCTGTGTCGAGGGATTCGTTCGTTCGAAGCACAACCCGCGCGCATCGAGGAGGCGTGCGGTTAAAGACATCGTGTCTCCCGTGTGAGCGGTATCCAAGGTGCTGCCCTCCGAGGACAAGGCCTGATCACCGCTCCGTCTCGGTAACCAATGCTCTCGGGCATGCTGGCGCTCTAGGCCCTCCGGGCCGCCGCTCAACATCGATTGCCGTTCACACCACACTGCTCGCCAGTCCATTCCAGCCACCAACTCGTAGAGGAGTCATTCATGCAAATGATGCGCTTACCCTTTCTTTTGGCAATGGCCCTGTCGTTGCTCTGCGTCGCGGCGATGGCCGAGGAGAAGGCGGCCGCACCCGAGCCGGTGACAACCGCGGACCCGTCGATCCCGGTCGATGAATTGGGCCTGTTGCTCAAACCGCTGACCAAGGCGCAATTGCTGATCGAAGCGGAAGCCTGGCAAGGTTTGGTGCAGAGTAAGGCCGAGGAGATCTCCAGAGCCGAGATCGCCGTGAAGCGTCAGAACCAGGAGATCGACAAGGCGCAAGCAATCGAGGAAGCGGCCGCCAAGGCCAAGCAGCAGCTCGAAGAGGTCGGCAAGCAGGCGACCGAGGCCCGCGCAAGCGGTGACGAGGATGCCATCGCGAAGGCGGACGCCGCCGCTGCCGACGCACGCGAGCAGATGGACATCGTGAAACAGCGCGTCGAGGAGGCAGCCGGTGCGGCGGAGCGCAGCGCAGCGATACGCGACGAGCTCTCCGAGGAGGTCAAGGCCAAGCTCGAAGCGACCGAGGACGCCGCGCAGGCGGCCGGCGCTGCCGTCGACGACTTGACGGAGGTGGTCGACGAGGCCAAGGGCAAGACCGGAGAGGTGTTGCTCACCGCGGCGCAAGAGGTGCGTGATGCGACGGGACAGGCCGAAGAGGCCACCGATGTCGTGGCGGAAAGGGCCGCGGATGTTGCGAACGCCGAGAGGGACTCGGCACAGACGATGGAGGCGGCCGACGCGCTCGACGCCGGCGCAGCCGCTGCCGTCGGCGAGCAGGCCGCGGAGTCGAAGAAAGACGAGAAGGTGGCCCTGTTGGAAGCGGTCGCGGACTTGCGTGAGCAGCGCACGCTGCTGCTGGATCAGTTCAAGTCCGTGCTCACCGCTTTGGAGGCCAAGACCGACGAGGGCGACGCCGACACGCTGGCCAAGATCGCGGATTACAAGCTCTATGCCTCCGCCGTGAAAGGCATCGAGCTCGATGTCAAAGACACCACGTCCGCCTGGCTCGCCATCAAGGGTTGGGCCATGTCGGACGAGGGTGGTACGCGCTGGGCCGTCAATCTGGCGAGCTTCATCGGCATCCTGCTGGTTGCCTGGATCATCGCCGGCATCGCCAGCGGCCTGATTCACCGTGCCGTGCGTCGCGTGCCGGGTGCATCGAAACTGCTGGAGGACTTTGTTGTCAAGGCGGTGCGATGGGTCGTTCTGGCCATCGGTTTGATTATGGCGCTGGCGTCGCTGGAGGTGAGTATCGGTCCGCTGCTGGCCATGCTCGGCGCCGCCGGCTTCGTCGTCGCCTTCGCGTTGCAGGACTCCCTGAGCAATTTCGCCAGCGGCCTCATGATCCTGTTCTTCAAGCCGTTCGACGTCGGCGACGTGGTCGACGCGGGCGGTGTCTCCGGCTCGGTGGAATCGGTGAACCTGGTCTCGACCACCATCAAGACCTTCGACAACAAGAAGATGGTGGTGCCGAACAATCGCGTTTGGGGAGACGTCATCACCAATGCCAGCGGCGTCACCGAGCGGCGTGTGGACATGGAATTCGGCATCGGTTACGACGACGACATCGACCAGGCCCAGGCGATTCTGGAAGAGATCGTCAACGCCCATCCGCAGGTATTGCAGGAGCCTTCGCCGACCATCCGCATGAGTGCACTGGCGGACTCGTCGGTCAACTTCATCGTGCGACCCTGGACCAAGACCGCCGACTACTGGACGGTCTTCTGGGACATCACGCGGGAGGTGAAGATGCGCTTCGATGCCGCCGACATCGGTATCCCGTTCCCGCAGCGCGATGTGCATCTGTACATCGCCAACGGCGGCGACAAGCTGCCGGGGCTGATGGCGGCGCCGGCGCCGGCGCCGGCGCCTGAGACCGGAGCCAAGTCCGACGACGGCGGGCTCGATCGCTGATCCGGGCGAGCTTCAAATAAACGTCCTTTCTGCAGTAACCCTGCGGAAAGACGACGCGATTGCTCCTGTCGGTGCCCGCGGGTGATGGTTCCTCCGATGCCGCCAAGGTTGCGGAGAACCTTCGCCCGCACATCGAATCGGCTGAGCCGAAAACCCCGCGCCGCGTGACCCCGCAAGACCCGTACCCCAAGGCGATCGGTCCGTCACGCGTCCTGTCCGACATGTCGTGTCGCATCCGAATGGTCCAATACGCCCTTCACCCAGATCCAATCCGCTCGAAAAAAGCTCGCCGGAAAACACGCGAAACGGGGTTCATCGTTTGACCGATCGAGAGCCGCCGGTCACCGGATGCCCGAGACCCGAAGACCATCGAGCTGCGGACCCGCCGCAGAGTCATCGCGGGATCCGGCACAGGCCCGACGACGGTCGACGTTTTCAACCTTGGCAGAGAGAGCAACGAAAATATGAGCCAGCACCCGCATCGCACCCTGTGGCGTCGTGACTTCGACGTTGTCCCGGCCGCCGAGCGCCGTCTCGCCCGTTTTGCCCTGCAGTGGCTCGACAGCTTCCCGGCCGCGCGCGTCACGTTGAGAAGCGACGACACACTCGTGTCGATCTGGCGGTTAACCCTTCCGCTGCTTGATCCCGAGTCCGTGGGGGGCTGGCTGCCGCCGGTTCACGCAGGGTCGCCGGACGAAGACGCCGACGTCCGCTACGAATCGGACCTGGAACGCCAGCTCGCGAAGCGTCTCCACAACGACTGGCCGGGCGACGAGGATCAGGCGCTGGATCACCGCCAGAAGCGTCACGTCCACGGCTTTTTCCAAACGCTGCCGCGCGCTGTCTTGAAGCGTCTGGCCAAAGCCGACGGGCGGGCGCCGATCTCGTCGACCGTCGCCCTGCTCGGCGAGGTCCTCGGACTCGACGAGACCAGTCTCTGCGTGCTCGATTTCCTGGAGCAGCGCGAGCAGTCCGAGGCGCTGCGCACGGTCTTGCGCGCGGGCAGCCGAGGCACCGGGCGGACCAATCTGGAGCGCTTGGCCGGGGTTCTGGGTCTCGATCGGAGTGCCATGCGCGAGGCATTGGCCAAGCGCGGCCCGCTGAACAGTCTCGGGCTCCTCGACCGACAGCACCGTCACGAGTCCGACCTGGAGGACTACCTAGCCCCGCAAAGCCTCCTGCGCGACGTGCTCGATGCCGCCCCGCGGGACAGCGAGGCGCTGCTTGCGCTCCTGATCGAGCCGGCGCCCGTCGGTGCCTGGCGACTGGATGCCTTCCCGCATCTGGCCGCCGACACCGCACGGCTAAGCGCGACCCTGGGCCGCGCCGCGGCCACCGGGGCGGTCGGCGTCAACGCGCTCTTCTACGGCGCGCCCGGCACTGGCAAGACCGAGCTGGCGCGTGCCCTGGTCGAGGCGTGCGGGCTGCACGCCTATCAGGTGCGCAGCGCCGACGAGGACGCGGACGGGCTGAATCGCGACGGGCGTCTGTCGGCCTATCTGGTCGCGCAGCGCCTGCTCGGGCGACGCGGCGGCGCGGTGCTGATCTTCGACGAGGTCGAGGACGTGTTCGACGAGGGCGGCGGCCTGCTCGCGTTGCTGGGCAGGCAACAAAGCGCGGGCCGGCAGAAGGGCCGGATGAATCGCATTCTGGAGGAGAACCCGGTGCCGGCGATCTGGATCACCAACCGCACCGACGGTATGGATCCGGCCTTCCTGCGGCGCTTCCTGCTGCCGGTCGCCTTCACGACCCCGCCCCGCTCGGTCCGGCGTCGGATGGCCGAGTGCCATCTCGGGGACGCGGCACTGCCGCCGGCGCTGCTCGACGAGCTGGCGGCGGACACCGCCCTGGCCCCGGCGCAGCTGGGCGCGGCCCGCCGTCTGCTCGACCTGCACCCGGAGGCGCCGGCCGAGCAGACGGTGCGCGACGGCATCGGGGCGCTGCGCAGCCTCCTGCACGGGGCGCCGGGGCCGCGCCGACGTCGGACGGGTACGGCGTTCGACGTCGCCTATCTGAACCTGGCCGGCGACATCACGCCGGGCGCGATCGCCCGCGCGCTGGCCGAACGGGGGCACGGCAGCCTGTGCTTCTATGGTCCGCCGGGGACCGGCAAGACCGCCTTTGCCGAGGTGCTGGCCGAGGCGCTCGACCGCGAGCTGGTGGCGCGGCAGGCCTCCGACTTGGTCTCGCCCTATGTCGGGGAGACCGAGCAGAACCTGGCACGTCTGTTTCGCGCGTGCGACCCGGCGCACACGGTCCTGCTCCTGGACGAGGTCGACAGCTTCCTCGCCGACCGGCGATCGGCACGGCACGGCTGGGAGCGCACGCAGGTGAACGAGCTGTTGCAGCAGATGGAAGGCTTTCCCGGCATCTTCATCGCGGCAACGAACCTGATGTCGGGCATCGACGCCGCGGCGCTGCGGCGGTTCGACTTCAAGCTGCACTTCCGTGCACTGAAGCCGGCCCAACGCCTCGCCCTGTTCGCCCGCGAGGCGCTCGGGGATGCTACAGCTCCGGTCCCACCGAAGATCGCGCGGCATCTGACGGCGCTGGAGAGCCTGACGCCCGGCGACTTCGCCACCGTCTGCCGCCAGCGCGAGCTGCTCGGCGAGACCCCGACACCGGAGCAGTTCCTGCGCCGGCTGATGGCGGAGTGTCGGTTGAAGGGGGATGAGATGGTCAGGGCGGCGTGATCCCGGAGGGGAAAGCGTCGTTTCGATCGGCGCCGAGGCGGAACTGCGCGGGATCCGCTTCGGCGAAGTCATTCCAGGATTTGCAGCAGCCTTATGAGGCCATACGCTTACGCGATTCCGGCTCGATTTGTGAAGGTCGATGGTTCGATCGTGCCGATGAAGGACCAACCGAATCGGAGATCGATTGGTGGCCATGCTTCCGAAACAGGCCGCTACAACTTGACGTCCCCCTTGGCTGGCCCGAATACTCCGGACAGCCATTCGATAAAGCCTGTTCTTTAAGCGGAGTACGGCGACATGCAACTGACCCTGCAAATACCGGATGACCTTGCGGCAGCGCTCACGCCCCGCAAGGAGGGTCTTCCGCGCATTCTGAGCCTTGGTTTGCGCGAGCTCGACGCCGAAGGCGCTGCCGGATTCTCTGGATTGGCGGACGTCATGGAGTTTCTCGCCAGCCTGCCCACACCGGAGCAGATCATGGCACTCCGCCCAAGCCAAGCGCTCCAGGCCCAAATCGACGCCCTTCTTAAGCGCAGCCGCGAGGGCGACCTATCGGACGAAGAGGATCGTCAATGGCGACACTACCAGTACATCGAGCATCTGGTTCGTAAGTCCAAGATTCGAGCTGCAGAACGACTCCGGCAGGCGTGAGCCGAACATTTATCCCGGCGCGCCTGCGCCGACTGATCCGCGAGCGAGCCGCCGGCCGCTGCGAATACTGTGGAATCCCGGAGACAGTCAGCTTCGCCCCCCACCAGATCGATCACATCATTGCCGAAAAGCACGGGGGATCAACAAACCACGAGAATCTCGCCCTCTGCTGTACCCTCTGCAACCGATACAAGGGCAGCGACTTGACGGCCATCGATCCGCAAACCAACCTCGTCGTTCCGCTGTTCCACCCCCGACGAGACACCTGGGATGATCATTTCGATCTCGCCTCGGACGGGACACTTTCAGGCACCACACCCGCCGGTCGCACCACCATACGCCTCCTTCAACTGAATCGTCCCGAGCGCATCGAAGAACGGCAGTTGCTCATCGCCGCGAAGCTCTGGACCCATCCCACCGATGGGTAGCGTTAGCCGCTGGTCGCCTTGAACAGGTGCCCAGGTGCCGAGTACGACACACACCGTCGTCTACGAAGGATATCGTTGCAGCACCTCGCAGGACACGTATCGAGATCCGCCGGCGATCTCGGTGGCCTGCAATCTGACGACGGCGTTCGGCACCATCTTAAGGAGTCACGATATGCTCTTGAGCAGTTTCAGGCTTCGCCATGTCACGGCAGACTCACCACCACCGAACACCGAAACGGGTTCGTCATCCTACGGGCTGATCGTTTGCCTCCGGCCGCTCCCCACCCCGCCTCGCGGCGACGCAGTAACCTTTGGCTACGGGGGTATGGCTTGCCCCGGTACGGACTTCACTGTACTGACAAGACGCCTCTGCAGGCGTACCGTGGCCTGAGTTGCGAGCGAGGCCGGTCTGCGTCGCTTCGATCCGGCGCCTTGATCAGTGCATGGAACGTCAAATCGACCGACTGGTCACGGACGATGAACGCGCACCTTGACCTCAGTGGCAACAACAAAACAGTCTCGCCAAGAACCGACATCCTGGCCATTGAACAGCGACAGGATTCGATTCATGACGGCGCGGCGTCCCGGTTGCTTCATGCGTATCAGCAGAATTCCATGATGAGTGCCTGGCTTAAACTGCCTCAGGTCGGAAAATCGAGATCCTGAGTGATCAGGAAACGACCGCCGCTCTGAGCGCCAGCCCAAACATCCGGATCGGAATGGCCCATCAAACCCTCATCAACGACGGAATCGATGTCATGCCCCAAAGCTGACAGGTCCGCCATCAAAGTGGAGGGGATGTTTTCATCCAGCTTGATCTTCACGCAACCTTCGGGATCGCCGGAATCGGCAGATCTTCCTCCGCCGAAGCCGCTGCAAATGCAATCACAGCGTGAAGATCCTCTTCCGATATCGTCGGATAAGCGGCCAGGACTTCGGCGATACTGTCACCGTCGGCCAGGCTTGCCAGCAGAGTCCGAAGCGTAACGCGTGTTCCGCGAATCACGGTTTCACCGCCGCAGATATCCGGTTTGGCGCCGAAATGGGCAAGGTAGCTCATGATGTCTCCCACCCTGAAAATCATGCCCCATTGGGCTGATGAAAGCAGGTCTTTGTCAACAGATCTCGCCGATGGATAGCGATACCCGTTGGTCGCCAGGAACTTGTTAGGAGTACGACGCGCAGTGTCGCATACGAAGGATATCGTTGCAGCACCTCGCAGGACACGTATCGAGATCCGTCGCCGACCCCGGTGTCCTGCAAGGTTACGACGCCGGTCGGCAGCATCATAAGGATTCACGACAATGCTCTTGAGCATCAACCCCAAGACCGGCGAGACGGACAAGCGGCGGACCCTGCGTCTGCAGTCGTTCGGGCTCGACGAGCGGGCGCTGCAAGGGATCCTCTTTCGCTCGCTGGATCGCCTCTTTCCCGATGACGAGCTGCTCCTGCTGATGCAGTCCCGCGCATGGCAGGAAGAGCCGGATCTAATGGCCATCGACCGCGAGGGCAGGCTCTTTATCTTCGAGCTGAAGGCGTGGGAGTCGCAGGCATCGAACCTCCTGCAGGTGCTCCGTTACGGTCAGCTCTTCGGGAGCATGGGATACCCCGAGCTGGATGTCTGGTTCAAGAAGTCCACCGATCCATCCCAATCGCTCAAGACGGCACATCGGGCCAAATTCGAGGTCGAGCTCCCGGAAGAGGCCTTCAACCGTAAGCAGGTCTTTGTCGTCATGACCAACGGCATGGATTATCGAACCCGCGAGGCCGTCCGGTATTGGCGGTCGGGTGGATTGGATGTCCGGCCATGGGTCTATCGCGTCTATGCCGGTGTTCCGGACGAGATGTTGCTCGAGATGTCGCCGTTCAGGGTCTGCGACAACCCTTACGAGGATATCGCCGAGGGGTACTACATCCTCAACACGAATTTCAAGAACAGCCCGCAAGACCACAACGACATGCTGTCGAGCCGGAAAGCCGCGGCCTATTTCGATCCCTGGAAGTTCAAGATCGAGCGGTTGGCACGCGGCGACATGGTCTTTCTCTATCAATCCGGGGTCGGCATCGTCGCCGTCGGCGAGGCGGACGGGACGCTGATCAAATCGCCCTACCAAGGTCGCGCGGAACATCCCGACGAGGAATACGCGATGAGACTGCGCCGGTTTCAAACCGTCTCGCCCCCATTGACTGCGCAGGAGATCAAACAGATCACCGGCATCAACCACGTCTTCATGAGCACCATGTTCGGCCTCGATGTCGACAGCGGCAAGGCCATTCTCAAGCACATCACGCAGCCGCAACCGCCGCAGATCACAACGGCGTAACGGCGCCGCGGAGACCATCCCCGGACGACCCGGCACCCGATGCGAGCGGCCGAGGATCGCGCCGGGACATTGCCCAGATGGACGGACAACATGCATCCGACAGACATGAGCGAAGCGACCGAGAACCCGAGCGAACCGCGTCTCGACTGGCACCTTATCCAAATGCGCGACGCGAGCGACATTTGGTGCACCAAACGCGACACCACGCAGATCGCCGCGGTCGAGGGCGGCTGGCTGTTCCGCTTTCACCACTACGACGGCTCGCAGTCCGCCATGAGCACCCAGGCCCTGACCTTCGTGCCGGACCCGGAACATCGGTGGTCGCCCGAGCAGACCAAACCACACCACACTGGGAGCGTCTGGGCAGCGCCGTCACCATGGGCTACAACGACCGCACCGCCCGCATGGCGGTGCCCGGCGGCTGGGTCTATCTGAGCGCGTTCGCCACACGCGACGGGAATCTGACCCTCGCGTTGGTGTTTGGGCCAACGGAGACGCTCTGAGTAGAGCATGCCGTCCCCGTAGCGAAAGCGCACTTCGGGGCTGCGCCGGATAGCTGCTTGAAACGCTGAAGGGGCCTTGCTGACCCTGACCGACCGTCCAAGTCCCGGCTCCCTCGTGACATTGCTCCCGAGACCGGGTGTCACGAGCCCCTAAGGTTCGGGTGATCTGCCTAATGAAAAGGGCCTGCTTTCTCGGCACGTCACAACACATAGGAAACGTGATCACGATTCTGAAGGAAAAGCCGTGCCCGGTCACGTTCAACCCTTTTTAGGATTCACCAGAGACCCGCCATGTCAGTCGCCGACACCCTGATCAAACAGATTCTCAGCGCCGTGCCAATACACGGCAGGGAGCATCTACTTGCCGTGGATGAGCCACCGGACGACGGTGTGCTTCCTGCCGGGCTTTTCGACGACGCGCCCGAGCTGGAGGTGTTCCGGGAAAGGGTGCCCGACACCGGGCCGGAATTTCCCGATCGTGCTGACTCGATCGCCCTGCTCGGGACCTACCAGTGGATGGGTAGTGCCGGCATCATCAGTCTCTACCGGGGAAATATCGAGGCATTTTGGAAGAGTCTGATCCGCGATGCCCAGCGTCGCTTTCCGTTCATCACCGAGAAGGATGCCGAGCGGGTGCTTCGATTACTGGTGCTCTCCGTCTATCAGCACGAACGGTTCCATTACGTTTGCGACTTCTCTCGGCGCTTGGTCGGCGGATCCTTCGACCGTTTGCACGAGGAGGCGCTGGCGGTGGCTTGGGAGTGGCAGTGGCTCAGGTCTCAGGACCGCTGGAACGTGTTCTACGGGATGATGCACCCGACCCTGCGACGTTGTGTCGTTCAAGCGATGTTCGACCGGCGCTCGCCGGGGTATCGGGATTGGCGAACCATGCCGAGCTGAACGCTTTCCACGATGCGGTGACGGCCTATCTTTATCCCGCGGCGGCGCAGACCTTCGCCGGTACGTCGTTCAATTTCGCGGCCTGGGCGTTGGCGCATATTCCGGATGACGGGAATCGGGCCTGGGATGAAAGGATTTTGCCGTGACGATCGGTCTGCGGATCGTTGCTGCCGCGTCATCCCGGTCGATCGCGCGGGTGACCCTGCTTGAAAAGTCGCCTCTCAGTTGCGGCCCACGGGAGATCGGCAAGTGAAGCACGGTATCGAGCTCGCGTTTGCGCAACACCGTGGCCTGCTCGCCCGCGATCAGCAAGATGCGCTCTTGGTCGCGGGCGCTGTGAGTCAATATCCCGATCTTCGCGCGCGCCTGGGCATCGCCGAGAGCCAGGACGGACTCTGCGCCGTCGCCGACGGCGTCGCGATCAGCCCCTACCCGCAGCGGGCAAGCCGCACCGTGCTTGAGGCCCTGTGCGAAATCGGCCCGCAGCATGACGATTTGCTGCAAGACGGCTGGATCGGCCCGCGGCTGATTCGCCGGCACGTCCATCCGGCGTTGTGCCGAGCGCTTGCCGGGGATCGCCGCACCCGCGGCTCGGCGTGCACCTTGGCCCTGCTGCAATGGCGCGCGGGGCGGTTCAGCGTGCTCAACGTCGGGGATTCGCGGGTGTATCGCATCGACCGAGAGGGTCGCTGGCAGCAGTTGTCGCGGGATCACACCTATTTTCAGTCCATGGTCGAGCGTGGGGAGAGCGCCGCCGACCAGTACGTGGGTCAGCTGTATCACGATCTGGAGCATATGCTCGGGGCCGACGAGGCCGAGGATGACTTTGCGATCCATTGGCGCCCGGGGGATTGGACGCCGGACGAGACCTTTCTGATCTGCACGGACGGTCTGCACGACACGCTGGGGCAGGAGGCGTTGGAAGCGCTATTGAGTACGGCCACCTTCCCTGATGTTTCTTCCCCCTTAAATCGTCATCTTTCATGAGGGAGAGCGGTGTGCCTCCCTCGGGGTGCTTGAACAACAGCACCCGTCGGGAGAGTCTCTTGTTTGCGAAGACAAAGAGACTCCATCAGTGTGCCACGCCGTCCTTGAAAGCCCCACGTTTTTCGCCGTGTTGATGCACATCGACGAGGACCTCGCCGAGGCCGCCCGAGGGGAGGGTTGTCCCGCCTGCGGCGGGGTGCTGCATCAGGCCGACTACCCCCGTAAGCCGCGAGGCTGTCCGGAACCATGGCGCGCGGCGTTCGCGACGCGTCGCAGCTTCTGCTGTGCGCAGTGTCGGCGGCGCCTGACGCCGCGCTCGGTGCGGTTCCTGGGCCGGCGGGTCTATCTGGGCCTCATCGTCGTGCTGGCCTCCGTGCGCCATAGCGGGCATCACCCCCAAGCGGACGCCTTGGCCGCGACGCTGGCGGTCCCGATCCGCACCCTGCGGCGCTGGCAGACGTGGTGGCGGGAGCAGTTGCCGCAGACCCCGCTGTGGTGCGGCGCGCAGGGGGGCTTTGTGCCGCCGGTGGATCTGCAGCAGGCGCCGGGGAGTCTGCTCGTGCGCTTCCTCGGCGATGCCGCGGACGCCGTGGTGGCGTTGCTGCGCTTTTTAAGCCCCTTGACGAGTCGTTCGTGCAGGCTGCACGAGGGCGGCTGACGCCACGCAGAGGATGCAGCTCGAAGGCGTCCGGGCACCCGGCTAGGCTGATCGCGAAGGTGTCGGAAACCCCGGCACTGTCGCCGGGAGACCCCTATGCCGATCCCCATCGAGGTTCCGCAACGCGAGCGGTGGGCCCGCGTGCGCTTTGCGATCATTGGCCCCCTACTCGCCGCCCCGCCGCCGGACGGTGACTTGCAGGCGGCCTTGGCCACCCTGGCCGCCAAGACCTGGCGCCATCCCGTCACCGGCCTGGATGTTCGGTTCGGTGTGTCGACCCTCGAGCGCTGGTACTACGCCGCGCGCGCTGCCGCCGATCCGGTGGCGGTGCTGCGCAATCGCGTGCGCGCCGACCGCGGGGCCTTCCCGAGTGTGCTGCCCGCCGCCCGCGAGGCCCTGCAGGCGCAGTACCGCGATCATCCCGGCTGGACCGCCCAGCTGCATCGCGACAACCTGGCCGCGACCCTCGCCGGCACCGCCACCCCGGTGCCGTCCTATCCGAGCGTGCGGCGCTACTTGAAGGCCCACGGGATGGTTCGCCGCGCCACCCCCAAGCGCGACACCGCCGGCGCGTTGGCCGCACGCGATCGCCTGGAGCAGCGCGAGGTGCGCAGCTTCGAGGTCGAATACGTCTCCGCGCTGTGGCACCTGGATTTCCACCACGGCTCGCGCAAGGTGCTCACGCCGTCCGGAACCTGGCTGACGCCGTTGCTGTTCGGCGTCATCGACGACCGCTCGCGCCTGGTCTGTCACCTGCAGTGGTACACCAACGAGACCGCCGAGGTGCTGGTGCACGGACTGTCGCAGGCGTTCATGAAGCGCGGCCTGCCGCGTGCCCTGATGACCGACAACGGCGCGGCGATGCTGGCCGAGGAGACCGTCGCTGGATTGGCCCGACTGGGCGTCCTGCACCAGACCACGCTGCCCTATTCACCGTACCAGAACGCCAAGCAGGAGGCCTTTTGGGGCCGCGTGGAAGGCCGCCTGATGGCGATGCTCGAAGGCGAGCCGGGGCTGACCTTGGACACCCTCAACCGCGCCACCCAAGCCTGGGTCGAGCAGGAGTATCACCGCAGCACCCATTCGGAATTGGCCACCACGCCGCTGGCGCGCTATCTGGAGGGCCCGACCGTGGCGCGCCCCTGCCCGGACGCCGCTGCCCTGCGCGCGGCCTTTCGCATCGAGGTCGCACGACGCCAGCGCCGGGCCGACGGCACCGTCAGCCTGGCCGGCATCCGCCTGGAGATCCCCGCGCGCTACCGCGCCCTGGAGACGGTGCATCTGCGCTACGCGCGCTGGGATCTGGCCCATGTCGATCTGGTGGATCCGCACAGCGGTGCGATCTTGAGCCCCGTGCGTCCGCTGGATAAGGCCGCCAATGCCGGGGAGGCTCGCCGTGCGCTGGTGCCCGGCGCACCGCTGCCGCAACCGAGCGCGCCCGGCGGCATCGCGCCGCTGCTGCGCCAGCTCCTCGAGACCCATGCCGCGACCGGCCTGCCGCCGGCCTATCTGCCCCTGAACACCGCCGAGGACATCCGATGAATGCGCGACTGCTCGCCCTCTACGGGCTGAAATGGCATCCCTTCTCCTCGGAGCTGCCGATCGAGGCCCTCTACATCCCCCCGCGCGTGGAGCAGTTCCTGTGGCGCATCGAGCAGGCGCAGATCCGCGAGGGCGGGTTTGCGATGATCCACGGCGAACCGGGCACCGGCAAAAGCGTGGTGCTGCGTCTGCTCGCCGAACGCCTCGCCCGGCTCCCGGATCTGAGCGTCGGCGCCATCGACCATCCCCAAAGCAGCCTCGGGGATTTCTACCGCGAACTCGGCGAGCTGTTCAGCGTCCCGCTGCGTCCGCACAACCGCTGGGGCGGCTTCAAGGCGCTGCGTGCCACCTGGCTCGGCCATCTGGAGACGACGCGTCGGCGTGCCGTGCTGCTGGTGGACGAGGCACAGGAGATGAGTCCCGCCGTGCTCAACGAGCTGCGCCTGCTCGCCAGCGCCCGCTTCGATTCCCAACCCCTGCTGTGCGTCGTCCTCGCCGGGGACACCCGCCTCACCGATCACCTGCGCCGCGAGGAGCTGCTGCCCTTGGGCTCGCGCATCCGCACCCGTCTGGCCACCGAGCATGCGCGCCGCGAGGAGCTGCTCGCCTGCCTGCAACACCTGTGCGCCAGCGCCGGCAACGCCGCCCTCATGAGCGAGCCCCTGCAGCACACCCTCTGCGACCACGCCGCCGGCAATTACCGCATCCTCGCCACCCTGGCCGCCGAGCTGCTCGCCGTCGCCGCCCAAACCGAGCGCCCCCACCTCGACGAGGCGCTCTTCCTCGAGGTCTTCACCCCGCCCGCCACCGCCACCCCGCGGCGGGCTGCCCTGCCACGTTAACCCACTCGGAGCACCACCATGCCGCAGCCCTATACCACCCTGCAGCCATTCTTCTGGCCACCCCTGTCCGATGACGCGGTCCTCGCCATCCGGGAGGTCCTCTTCCGACTGACCGATCAGTTCGAGACCCGCTACGCCTCCCAAATTCGCGATGCCGAACGCGACGAAAACCGGCCTCACGACCACCAACCGGACCTGTTCGACGGACCGGATTTCGACGATCCCCTGTTGTTCTGAGTCCCGCCACCGCGCTGGATCCACCTCGCGCCGCCGGCCCACACCCCGGCCGCGCGAGACCGGGGGAGCGCTTCGCCGACCCCCATCACGCAACTTGATCGCGAAACCATCAAAATCGCTGACCGCACTCACAAACGGCTTCCAATTCCCGCATGCGTTCATCGACATCTCTCCTTTTCGTCACATCGCGTCCGCGATGATTGGCTAACGAAGGTGTCCAGGTTTGCCGCGTCCGAGCCGGGGCGCGCTGGAGGCGCGGCAACGGGGCTCGGGAGCATGTGGAAACGGGGACAGACCACTTTTTTCTCATGCACACTGAGCCCCTTCACTTCCGAATCGATACCCCCACCGCAGCAAAATAAGGGACAGACCACCTTTTCTCCCCCGGCACAATGTACCCCTTCACTTCCAAATCGATGCACCCTCCGCGGCAACTCGCAATCCTCTCCAACCCAGACGGGGCCTCGCTCATAAGCGCGGCCAAGTCCGATCCCAGGGCTTGGTGATAGACGTGCGGGGATTTGGCAGGATCCTCGAAATTTCCTACCCTTGGAAGTGCAAACTCACCGAGGGGTCGGAAAGATGTTCGAAGATCCTGCCGAGATTGACTTTAGACCAAGCGCGTGCGCTGCGCTACCCGGCCATTCGAGACTCTGCCGTGGGATCGGGTCGTGACGCGACGCACACGCTTGGAACAAGCCGAGTCCATCGCGGCGGCCGAGACACGGCTGGCGACAGGGGAGACGCAACGCGGCGTGGCCGCGGATATGGGTGTCGCGCGCAGCACCCTGCGGGGATGGTGCCGGGACGTCCCGTGCGGGGATCCGCCGGCGGGCTTGGCGGCCTTCGCACGCACCCCGGACGGGGTCGCTTGGTTGCATCGCATGGTGCTGGCGGCGCATTTCAGCATCACGTTGCGGGCGGCGGGCGGCACCCGGCTGGTGAGTGAATTCCTGGAGTTGAGCGGACTGTCGGCCTTCGTCGGGATCAGCGACGGTGCGCAGCATGCACTGAATGCCGCTCTGGAAACGGCCGTGGTCGCGGTGGCCGCGGAGCAGCGCACGGCGCTCGCCGAGGGCATGCCGGCGCGTGCGGTGACGGTGTGCGAGGACGAAACCTTTCATCCGGGGATCTGCTTGGTGGCCATCGAGCCGGTGTCGAACTTCATCCTGCTGGAGCACTACGCCGCGGATCGCACTGCGGCGACCTGGACCGCTGCGCTGGAGGACGCCTGCACGGGGCTCGCCGTGGAGGTGATCCAGAGTACCGCCGACGAGGCCAAGGCGTTGCGCCGGCATGCCGAGACGGATCTCGGTGCCCACCACTCCCCGGACCTCTTTCACGGCCAACACGAGGTCTCCAAAGCCACGGCCTTGGCGTTGGCGCGTGATCTGCGCCGGGCTGAAGCCGGCGTCGCCGCCGCGCAGGCGCACTGGGAGGCCGAGCGCGCGGCGCAGCAGGCGTTCGAAGCGCGCGTACCGCGCCCGCCCGGGCGTCCTCCCGCCTTCGAGACCCGCATTGGCGCCGCCCTGAGCGCGCTGGTCGCGTGCGAGACCGAACGCGACCGCGCACGGGAGCGGCAGAGCGAGGCGCGTGAATTGATCCGCGAGCTCGGTGTGCTGTATCACCCATATGATCCGGTGGATGGACAGACGCAGCCGGTGGAGCGCGTGGCGGCGCGCTTCACCGCGGTCTGGACGCGGCTGAAGGGATTGGCCGAGGCCGCCGACCTGCCCGAGCGCGCCCGCGAACGCATCATGAAGGCCGAGCGCCTGACCGTGCAGTGGCTCGCTACGCTCGCGTTCTTCTTCGCCACCGTGAGCGCCAGGGTCGAGGCCCTCGCGCTGTCCCCGGAGCTGGAAGCGGCAGTCCTCGAGCAGCTCATCCCTGCCATCTATCTCGAGCGCGTCGCCGCCCGCAGCACCGCGGCCGAGACCCGACACCGCGTGCAGGCGGTGAGTACCGCGTTGCTCGACGCGCTGCGGCGCGCCGATCATCCGCTGCAGCGTCTCGCGCCCGCGAACAGCGCGCGGGTCGAACAGGTCGCCGGCGCTTGCGCCGATCTGTTCCAACGCAGCAGTTCCTGCGTGGAAGGACGCAACGGCCAATTGTCGCTGCATCATCACGGGCGTCATCGCTTGAGCGATCGCAGGCTCGCTGCGCTCACGGCCGTGCACAACTTCCACATCCGCCGCCCCGACAGTACGACCGCCGCAGAGCGCTTCTTCGGGCGGACACACCCCGCGCTGTTCGAGCAACTCATCCTGCGTGTGCCCTTGCCGCCGCGACCGCGACGCCGACGGCCACGCCCGCCGAAATTACCCTATCTGATGCCGGTCGCGGCATGACGGGGTGGACGGGATAATGAACAAGGCCAGCAAACTTTCCAGGTACCATATTTCAAACAGACAACGCGGGAAAGTGAAGTCGCCGTTCTCGTGCCTATTCATGAATGCACTCGTACGAAGATGTTTTTGATGCGGCGTACTCGGTATCTGGACGCAGAAAAATACTTGAGAGCGTGGTTCGCGAGCGACGGGGTGACGCTCCCGGAAGCGATAGGTCCGAGATCCAGCTCTTTTGCGGACAACGGAGTTGCATCTTGTGCGGTTAATGGGTCATGTGCTTGTCATCGATGATTCGGTGGCGGAATATTTTACCTCAACTTTCCATTTGCTTATAGCGTCCGGCTCGTATCGCCCGGTTTCGGTTATATGCCGATTTCTAAACTCGCCATAACCACACCACGTGGTCTTTCCTTCTTTTGCAGTACAAACCGCGAAGACCTCCCCTTCAATAGAGACTTCAAACTGTCCGGTACTTTGTTATGGCGTCATAGTCCCGTCTCCTGCGCCCTCTCTATCTAAAATTATTCGTGAGGCTGGCTAGTTTACACTAGTCTCACTGACAGAAACCAATAGGCACTGATCATCTTCCGCGAAGCTGGAAAATAAATAACGCCAGCCAGTGACTTCGTACGTCTTCTCCATGCTTCCACCGCGAAACGTTACTGCCATTCCCACGAACAGGGAAGACAGCAAAAACGGAACACTTCCGATTTTCTTTGTGCCAGCGTAAAAGTATGTTTCTTGCCTCATTGAATACTCACTAAGCTCATCGAAAAAGGAGACAGATTAGTTTATGGCCTCAATGGGAACCCAAGCGTGCAGCCTAGAGCGGACAACAAAAAAGCCGAACCCCTCGAACGATCATCAATCGCTCAAGGCAGTTCGGCTTGGTCTATCGTCGTCGAGTCCATGGTGCTCGATTTCCTCCGTGACGTGTGCGCGGAGCATAGCACAGGCTCCAAGCGTGGTCGTCATGCCAGGTCGATGCGCCGGGGAGCGTGGCTATTGAGCGGGTCGAAAGGTAGCGGATGCTTTGCCACAAAAGTCCGAGGCCCTACCCACGCTAAGTAACGGTTCAAAAACTAGTTAAACATTTTAACAAGCGAACCCATTTGGATCGACGAGGTAGTTCCATTGTCCGTTCACGCAATCGTGGCGAATGAACCGATCCTTGACGTCGCGGAAGGTGTCGGAACACGTACGGCCGATCTCGTAGGTCGCGTCGAGGATCCGCGCGGTCACGCTCAACCCCGTTTGTGTGCGCGTCTGCTCGACGGTGCGCAGAGCCGTCT
>NZ_AFWV01000011.1 GCF_000223985.1 Thiocapsa marina 5811 | reverse complement strand
CAGGTGGCCGGAACGCGCAAGCGCGTCCCGTCCGGGAGCACCAGGACGAGCTTGAGTTCACCTTGAAGGGTGACGGCGCTGAAGACTTCGAGTGACTGGCCGTCAAAGGGATGGCGGGTCCGCCGGACAGTTACCCGCTCGGGGTAGCCGTCGACGTGGTGGTGGTGGGTATTGTGTCGTGGAGTCCTTCGACACGATTCCCCATGCCAAGCTGATGGCTGTGGTGGCTGAACGCATTGTCGATGGTCCCGTGTTGGGACTCATCCGGCAATGGCTGAAAGCCCCGGTCATTGAGGAAGACGAGCAAGGCAAGCGCCGTCCCGTGGGCGGAAAAGGGAATCGACGGGGAACCCCGCAGGGCGGCGTCGCCTCACCCCTGTTGGCAAACCTGTATCTGCATCTCCTGGACCGGATCTGGGTGCGGCACGACTTGGAGCGTCGACTCGGCGCACGGCTGGTGCGCTATGCCGACGATGCGGTGATCCTCTGTCGCCACGGCACCGAGAAGCCCATGGCCGTCTTTACGGCGGTCCTCGAGAAGTTGGACCTCACGCTCAACGTGCAGAAAACCCATGTGGTCGATGCGCGCGCCGACGGGTTCGACTTTTTGGGGTTTCGGATTGCCTGGCGAACGAGCCGTCGCAGCGGCACGGGTTACCCGCACGTGGAGCCATCGAAACGGGCCGAGCAACGCATCAAGGACCGGGTCACGGAACTGACCGCGCGTCGCCGAACCCCGGTGGCGCTCAGGGACATGATCGGCGAGGTCAACCACGCCCTCAGGGGCTGGTCAGGCTACTTCCACTACCGCAACTGCTCAACGGTTCTTGGTCGGGTAAAAACGCATGCCGAGGAGCGGATGCGTACGCAACTGCGTCGCCGCCACAAGCTCCGGAGCCGGGCGCAAGGATATCTGCGCTTTCCCAATGCGCATGTCTACGACCACCTCGGATTGTTCAAGGTCCCAACCACCGCAGGCTGGACATCGGCGCATGCCTCGGCGTGAAGCACATCGGAAAGCCGTGTACGGGAGAACCGTATGCACGGATTGATGAGGGAGGGCTGGTATCCTGTGTCTATGACTCGGCTACTGAGGCACCGCCAAACGAAAGGGGCGGCAACAGATAGGCCGGGTCTACGGGCGCAGGATGCCTGCTCTCTACTCTACCCGTGGCCGACCCCCCGGACATCCCGGGATAGACGACTTGCAGTCGTCATCTTCCGCCGCTTCGATTGGCCTCGTTCATGAGATCCGCCACTCGGACCTTCAGAGACCTATGACATCCGCTCCGCGGGGTCGGGCATCTCCGGAGGCGGTTCGGGCATCGGGCTGCCGTTCGGGGCGACCGCGCCTTCATCCTGCCGGCGAGGGGTCTCCCGCGGCATCGATGCGATCGTCCGCGCGTTCAGTCTGTGCCTGCACCGCCGTCAACCAGACCTCACCGTCGGCATCATCGAGCAGCGCTTCACCGAGCTGCTCGAGTGTCTCCGGCGCCCGAATCAGCGCCAACAGCGCCGCGGCGCGCTCGGCGACGGCGTCTCCGAAGCGCCGCCGAGCTTGGCGCTGCAGCAATGCACGTTCGGATTCCATCCCCCGTTCCATCCCCCGTTCCATCCCCCGTTCCATCCCTCGCTCCATCCCTCGCTCCATCCCTCGCTCCATCCCCTTGCGCATGCCGATTCGCTCGGCCGTGGTCACGTATCGCATTTGCTCCGCCTCTTCGATGGCTTGAATGGCCCGATGGTAGTCGTCCTCCAGCGGCTCGGGCAACGTCATCACCCAATCGATGAAGGCATACAGACTCAGCACCTCGTCGCGGCTCAGGCCGAAACGGTACAGCCGCCGGGTCAGCGCGATCTTACGATCCAGCCGCGCGCTCGGGTCGCGTTTGGTCGCGACGGCGGCCACCTGCGCCAGGACGACCAGCGCGAAGGGATTGGCACTCGCCTCCAGCTCGGCCGGGCGGGTCTTGAAATCCAGCAGCTTCACGACCGGAAACACCAGCACCGCCTCGCAGCCCCAGAGGGCATGACGATAGCGCTCCGGGCGCCAGTCGCGCCGCTCGTCGGCCAGGATCACCAAGGTCGCGACAGGACGATCGTAGCGGTCCATCAGACGCGAGTGATAGGTGTAGAGCCGCCGCGCAAACCCCGGATCCGGCTCGCCCTGCACCTCGGTGTGGATCAAGACCCAGGTCTCCTCGCCGCCCGGGCGCCAGACCTTGACCAGCTTATCGACATACCGGCGCCCGACCACGGCGCGGCGCGTGACCTTCTGCAGCTCCTTGTCGAGAAACTCGAAGCCACGCGACCAGTCGATGTCGGCCGCGATCCTTGGGAAGAAGAATTCCAGAAACGGACGCTGCCAGCGATCGAGGAGGTCCTTCCAGGGGGAATCATAATCGTCGCGATCGGCAACGGGCTTGCGCATGGGCCTCTCCTTAGCGTGTTCGTGTCGTCGCGAATCTTATCCGATCGCACACGATAAAGTCTCCGCGTCATCAGCCCACCGCCAAGCGGCATGATCGTCAAGCGAGATCGTCCCCGGAGCGCGGAGCGAGAAGACGTCGACGCCAGCCCTGAATCGCAACCTGCTCCCCAAAAACGATACCCCCATCGGTGTACCATGCCCCCGACTCGCAAGGAGCGTACGCCCATGTCCACGACCTCGGATCGACCGGATTTCCGCCCTGACCTGCAAGGATTGCGCGCCATCGCCATCCTCCTCGTTGTTTTCGCGCACGCGAACGTGCCCTACGCCCAAGGCGGCTTCATCGGCGTCGATGTCTTCTTTGTCCTGTCCGGCTACTTGATCAGCGGACTCCTGATCCGCGAGCTGCGCCAAACCGGCCGCATCCGCTTTCTGCGCTTTTACGCCAGGCGGCTGAAACGCCTTCTGCCCGCCCTCGCGGCGATGCTCGTCGTCGGCAGGGCCGCCGCGCTCTGGCTCCTGTCGGATCTCGAAGCGCGTGCGCAACTGGCTTCCGCACCCTTTGCCGCCGCATGGACTAGCAACCTCTAATTCGCCTTCCTCGGAGTGGACTATTTCAACGAGCTGGCCGCGCGAGATCTCTTCCTGCACACATGGTCTCTGGGCGTCGAGGAGCAGTTCTACCTCATCTGGCCTCCGATCCTGCTCGGGATCTTCCTGATCGCTCGCGGCGATACGCATACCGCGCGTCGACACAGCATCTGGTGGTGGGGCCTGGGATTGCTCCTCGTCGCCAGCCTCGTCCTCGCGCTGTTCTGGACATCCACCGCACCCGACTACGCCTTCTACCTGATGCCGTCGCGCATCTGGCAGTTCGCGCTCGGCGCCGTCGTCTTCCTGGCCCTGTCCGAGACATCACCATTCAACGCGCCACGCGTCGCGGACCATCCACGCATCCGGTCACTCCTGTCCTCCGGAATCATCGCCTGGCCGGCGCTCGGATGCGGACTGGCCATGATTGCGGGGAGCGCCCTGTTTCTGCATCCGCAGCTCGGCTATCCGGGGTTCTGGGCGCTCATCCCCTCATTGGGAACCGCCCTCGTCATCGCCGCCGGACACGATCTGGCCGGAGGGCAGGCCGGGCCGCTCGCCCATCCCGCGCTCGTCTGGTTGGGCGATCGCTCCTACTCCTGGTATCTGTGGCATTGGCCGGTGCTGATGCTCGGCTTCTCCCTCGGCTTCGAAGGTCAGCCCATCACGACTCTGGGTCTGGTGCTGCTGTCCCTTCTGGCCGCGATCCTCAGCTACCGCTTGGTCGAGTACCCCTTCTGGAAAGGCCGTTTCAGCCACGCGGAACCGCGAAGGATTCTGCTCATCAGCCTCTTGATCATGGCCGCCCTGATCGCCGTGCTCTTCCATCTCTGGCGAGGACTTGCGCCGAAGGCCGACGATATGCCGGGTGCGAACATGGCCGAATGGCAGACGGATCTTCCGGTGATCTACCGGATGCCCTGCGATGCCTGGTACCACCACGCCGATGTGGAGCCCTGCATCTTCGGACCGGACGACGCGCCCCGCACCCTTGTTCTGGTTGGGGACAGCATCCTGGCACAATGGTTTTCGATGGTTCCGGCCCTGTTTCCGGAGCCCACTTGGCGCATCGTCGTCTTGACGAAATCCGCCTGCGCGATGGTTGATGAAGACTATTTCTACCCGAGGATCGGACAGGTCTACACTGTCTGCAGCGAGTGGCGCGACGCGGTTCTGGCAGAAATCGAGCGCATCCGACCGGATGTGGTGATCACGGGCAGCGCAGCCACCTACGACTTCACCGAAGCCCAGTGGATTGAAGGCAGCGCCCGCGTGTTCTCTCGGCTGAGCAAGGCCGCCGACACCGTCATCCTCATCCCCGGAACACCGAGCCTGCCCTTCGATGGCCCCGGCTGTGTGGCGCGAAACCTGTCGCCGGACGGACAGATCGGCCGCGATGCCTGCGGGGCGACGGAGCGCCAAGAGCATGTTGCGCGGGTTACGCGGGATCTCGGGCGGAGTGCGGAACGATTCGGCAATGTCCATCTTCTGGACCTGAACGATCTCGTCTGCCCCGAAGGGATCTGCAACGCCGTGGCCGAGGATGGTTTGCTGGTGTTTCGTGACAGTCAGCATCTGACGGATCGCTTTGTGCGTGGGAGGATTCCGATGATTCGAGAGGCACTGGGTGCTGGCGTTCGGGCGGGGCGAACTCTTGATGACGTGTCACAATGATGATGTGGGGATTGATGTAGGGTGCGGTGCGGTGAGAACCGCACCGATGTACCTCTCGGTCCAACGGGAAGTGCTAGACTGCTTTGAGAGCGAGATCGCAGCGACGGGCGGGAACCTCCGGTCTCCGACGAAAATGGGGCAGGGCAGGCATCTGCCCGGGCGACTCGATGTCAAAATGCCAAACAGCGCATTGCAGCGATGACACCATCCAACGACATGCCGGATCTGCCCGTCACCGTCTATACCCCTGAAAGCCGGCTAAAAGATCCGGCGGGCATGATCCGAGACATGTTCCGTGACCTCGCCGCCGGGCGGGAGCTTGCGTGGCGCTTGGCGGTGCGCGACATCAGCGCGCAATATCGCCAGGCCTTTCTCGGCATCCTCTGGGCCTTTATCCTGCCGCTCGCCAATACCGCTACCTGGATTTTCCTCAGCAGCAGCGGGGTGGTGAGCGTTGGCGAGACCGACTTGCCCTACCCGGTCTACGTCTTCACCGGCACCATGATCTGGGCCATCTTCATGGACGCGCTCAACGCGCCCTTGCAGCAAACCACCGCGGCCAAGGGCATGCTGGCGAAGCTCAACTTCCCGCGCGAGGCCCTGGTCGTCTCGGGGATCTATCAGACCCTGTTCAACGCCGCGATCAAGGTCGTGCTGCTGATCGGCGCCCTGATGCTGCTGGGGATCATGCCCGGCTGGGGTCTCTTCCTGTTTCCGCTCGGCATCCTCTCGCTGATCCTGGTCGGCACCGCCATTGGACTGCTGCTCACCCCGATCGGCCTGCTCTATACCGACATCGGCCGAGGTCTCCCGCTGGTGATGCAGTTCCTGATGTACATCACCCCTGTCGTCTTCCCGATGCCGAAGGAGGGTTGGGCGGCGACTCTCTTCAACCTCAACCCGCTCTCGCCGCTGATTCTCACCACCCGCGACTGGCTGACCGGGCTGACTCCCGAGCACCTGGGTTATTTCCTGCTGGTCAATCTACTGACTTGTGCGTTGCTGCTCGCCGTCTGGATTGTCTTCCGCCTGGCGATGCCGATCCTGATCGAGCGCATGAGTGCGTGACGCCGCGGCTCATATGACTCCGCATAACGACCGCGGCGCACCCGAGCGCCCCCCGGCGCGCGATATCGGTGACAATCCGCAGCCTGCGCATGTCCGGACGGTCCCGAGCCTCCTTCAAGGCTTCGCTCGTTTCAACAGCAGCCGACGCCGTACCGAGGCTCCGGTTCCGGAGCCAGCTCGCCGGTCGGCCGCTGAATCCGCGGAACACATGGGAGTTCCGTGCCCATGAGCCACGACCAGAACTTCAAGAATCTCATCCTGGACTACCCCCGCGAGGCCATCCAGTTCGCTGCCGCCGCGGAGTCAGCGGCCATCGATCAAGGAGCGCGAATCCTGCCGATTCGCCAAGAGCAACTGAAGGAGCGCCTCGGCGAGCGCTTTCGCGAGCTCGATACGCCGCTGTTGGTGGAATGGCCCGATGGGCGCCGCGAGACCCTGCTCTTCGTCCTGGAAGAAGACACCAACCCCAGCCGTTTCTCGATCCACCGGCTGGCCCATTACTGCCTGGATCTCGCGGAGCTGATGGGCACCGAGCGAATCGTCCCCGTGGTGATCTTTCTGCAACCCGGCGCCTATCCTCCCGAACTGCGGCTCGGTGGCGATGTCCAGGCCTACCTGGAGTTTCGCTATCTCGCCTGGCCCCTGTTCCGACTGCATGCCCGCGACTATTTCGACAGCCCCAATGTGGTCGCGCGACTGAATCTACCGAACATGGCCTATGCGCCGGATGAGAAAGTCGACGTCTACGCCCAAGCGGTACGTGGTCTGATCACCCTGGAGCCTGATCCGGAGCGGCGGCTCAAGTATCTGGATTTCATCGACATCTATGCCGAGCTTGACGACAATGAGCGGCAACTCTACGAGCAGCGCTACGCGCCGGAGGCGGACATCATGAGCGGATTTGCAGAACGGTTCATCGAGCAAGGCGTGCAACAGGGCATCCAGCAAGGCATCCAGCAAGGGGTCAAGCAAGGCGTCCAGCAAGGCGTCCAGCAAGGCGAGGCGCGCATTTTGCTGCGGCAGCTCACCGCACGTTTCGGCGCGATCCCGCCCGAGACCCGCCGGAAAGTCGAGACCGCGGACGCAGACACACTGTTGCAATGGTCAGAGCGGATCCTCAGCGCCGAGACTTTGGACGAGGTGCTGCATTGAGGCGAGTAGCGTTTTTCCACCTTCGGTGAGCTAGTGGCGCCACGTGTCTATCCTCAACTGCAGACTAACGATCCGCCGGAACCACGCGGCATCGCTGGGCCGACGTCTTCACAATCCTGGCTCATGGCTCGGTTCAAGCAACTGAGCCTGGAGGAGATGCTAACCATGCGCGGAGAATCCGAGCGAACCAGCGCATGTGCATGTCCGGCAAGCCGCTATCGAGGCGAAGTTTTGGCTCGCGCCGGATGTCCAACTGGCGAGCAATGACGGATTCGATGCGCCAAGCTTACGTCGCATCGAGCGCCTGGTAAGGCAGCACCGTGAATACTTTGTGAGAGCCTGGAATGAATATTTCTCCTAAACGCGCCTGGACAGATGCAGACAACCTTTGGGTCGAGCTAGCGGACGGCCGAACGCTCGGCGTTCCGTTGGTGTGGTTCCCGCGTCTGCGTGCCGCAACCTCGCAGCAGCGCGCGGTTTGCGAGTTCAGTGCGCGCGGAATTCACTGGGATGCGCTGGACGAAGACATCTCCATCGAGGGCTTGCTGGCGGGCCAAGGCGACCTGACGCGTCATCGCCGCGAGGTTGCCTAGGTGCGCGTAGACGAACATGATCCCCTACGGCCGACAAGCACCCGAAGCCACCATCCCATTTTCCCAACGCCGCCCGCCCGATGATCGCCACCGAGCCCCCTACGCAGATTGGCCACCCGGCGCGTGCAACCTGCCGGCTCGAAGCCGCATCGGCGGCTTCACCACAACGTGCCACCCAAGTCACCGCACCCGTCCACCCGACACGTCCCACCATCCCCTCAACGACCAGCCTTGATGCAGGGCGTGACCACTGAATACCGAGAACCACGGCGGGACCGACAACCCCTATCAGCCAATGATAATTCCGGATGCCTCCACAAACCTTCGCCAAACGAGCCAACAGAATGGACCCCAGTCCCGTCGTTCGCCCCGAAAAAGTGCAGAACTGTGATCCAGGCTAACCTTAAGCGCCAGCTACCGATGTAAGATTGACTCAACCCAAAGCACCATAGGAGGTTGCCAAAATCCGATTGTCTATCTTCGAGGCAACCCACTGAGACTCGCCAGAGACATCAACATGCTGAATGCCGTCGGCCACGCGCAGATCAACTCGGCAACGCCCGCCGTCGCACGCGGTATCGAGTTCGGTCCAGCGCAAGCTCAGGAGATCGAGCGCCTCGGTCGATCCGTCGTCCGTGCGGAGACGGCCGCGCTGGAAACCCTCGGCGACCGCATCGACTGCAGCTTTGTCGACGCCTGTCGCTGCCTGCTTCACTGCCGAGGACCGGAGGAACGGAGGACATCTTCCAAACTGCGCGAGACACGAGGCAGAGGGTGGAGGGCGCCGCACCAAGCGTTAAGAATCCGCCGTCTTGCCAAAGAGGTTACCAAACCAACGTGCTGGACTTCCGAAGGGCGTGCTCAAGAGTCGAGTATCGGATGCGTCGACAGTCTCGCCATACACATTCCCGTCGAGGGATGAGTATTCGATGAATCGAATGGCCGCAAAACCCAGATGAGTGACAGCCTCCGAAAACGGATTCTTGTTACCGGCGGCGCCGGCTATATCGGCAGCCACGCCTGCAAGGCCCTGGCGCAGAATGGCTACACCCCCGTTGCCTACGACAGCCTCGTCAACGGCCACCGCGAAGCCGTGCGTTGGGGGCCGCTCGAAGTGGGTGACATCGCGGACCGCACGCGCCTCGATGCGGTCATCGCGCACTACCGCCCCGAGGCCGTGATCCACTTCGCCGCCTACGCGTATGTTGGCGAATCGGTACAAGAACCGGCCAAGTACTACCGCAACAACGTCGCCGGCACCCTGGCCCTGCTCGAGGCGCTGCTGCACCACGGCATCGGTCGCATCGTCTTCTCCAGCACCTGCGCTACCTATGGTATCCCGGAACGGACCCCGATCGACGAGGACCACCCACAGCAGCCGATTAACCCCTACGGCGCCTCCAAGGCGATGATCGAACGCATGCTGCAGGACTTCGACACCGCCTACGGGCTGCGCTCAGTTTCCCTGCGCTACTTCAACGCCGCCGGCGCCGATCCGGATGGCGACATCGGCGAGGATCACGACCCGGAAACCCACCTGATCCCCCTCGCGCTGCAGGCCGCCCTCGGCCAGCGCGAGGCATTGCAGATCTTCGGCACCGACTACCCGACAGCCGACGGCAGTTGCATCCGCGATTACATCCACGTGGCCGACCTCGCCCAGGCCCACGTCATGGCGCTCAGCTACCTCGCCGATGGCGGCGCCACCACGGCCATCAACCTCGGCAGCGGCCACGGGCATTCCGTGCTCGAAGTGATCGAGACCGCGCGCAAGGTCACTGGCCGAGACATCCCAATACAGCTCCGCGCCCGCCGCCCCGGTGACCCGCCCATACTCACCGCCGCCGCGGACAAGGCGCACCGCCTGCTCGATTGGCAACCGCGGTACACCGATCTCGCCGAGACCCTCCGCCACGCCTGGCACTGGCACCGCCAACACGCCGCGGTCGGGTGGGCAAAGCGAGGCGTGCCCACCAAGACATGACCACTCACCGCCAACTCCCCATCACCGTCTACTCGCCCGGCTCCGCGATGCGCCAACCGTCGCAACTGCTTGCGGACCTATTTCGGGATGTCTGTCGTGGCCGCGGCCTGGCCTGGCGGCTCGCGGTGCGCGACATCAGTGCCCAGTACCGCCAGGCCGCGCTCGGCCTGCTCTGGGCATTGATCCTGCCGCTCGCCAACACCGCCGTATGGCTGTTCCTGAACGGTTCCGGCATCGTGCAGATCAGCGAAACCCCGCTGCCCTATGCGGTGTACGTGTTCACCGGCACCATGCTCTGGGCCATCTTCATGGACGCCATGAACGCCCCGCTGCAGCAGGCCACCGCCGCCAAGGCGATGCTTGCCAAGATCAACTTCCCGCGCGAGGCGCTGGTGATGTCCGGCATCCTGCAGACGCTGTTCAACGGCGGCATCAAAATCGCATTGCTGCTCGTCGTGCTGCTCTTCTTCGGCATCTACCCGAGCTGGCCCCTGCTGCTGTTCCCCATCGGCGTCGCCTCGCTGATCCTTGCCGGCACCGCCTTCGGCCTATTGCTCACCCCTGTCGGCTTGCTCTACACCGACATCGGCAAGGGCCTGCCGCTGGTGCTGCAATTCCTGATGTACCTCACCCCGGTCGTTTTCCCGATGCCCACAAGCGGCTGGGCGCTGACACTCTTCAGCTGGAATCCGCTCACCCCGCTGATCCTCACCGCCCGCGACTGGCTCACCGGCCTCCCCGGCGATCTCCTCGGCCCCTTCCTGCTGGTGAACGCAATCCTGCTGGTCTTGCTGCTGTTCATGGGTATCGTGTTTCGTCTCGCCATGCCCATGCTGATTGAACGCATGGGGAGCTGACGCCTGACCGTTATGCCAAAGCGCGCTCATAACAACGACGATGTCCTCGTTCGCGTCGAAGGTGTCGGCAAAAAATTCTGCCGAGACCTGAAGAAATCCCTCTGGTACGGCGTGAAGGACATCGCCGCCGAGCTGCTGCCGGGCGAGCGCGAAATAGAACGCCATGCCACCCTGCGCCGCGGCGAATTTTGGGCGGTGGACGACGTCTCCTTCGAGCTGCGACGCGGAGAATGCCTGGGCCTGATCGGCCGCAACGGTGCTGGCAAGACCACCCTGCTGAAAATGCTCAACGGGTTGATCAAGCCGGACAAGGGACGGATCGAGATGCGGGGGCGGGTTGGGGCGTTAATTGCGCTGGGGGCCGGGTTCAATCCGATTCTGACAGGCCGGGAAAATATCTACGTCAATGGTTCAGTACTCGGACTAACTAAACGAGAGATCGACGGGAAGCTCGAGCAGATAGTCGAGTTCTCCGGGATTCCGGAATTTATAGACGCACCAGTACAGAGCTATAGTTCAGGCATGACTGTCCGGCTCGGCTTTGCGGTTGCCTCTACCCTAAGTCCAGATGTTTTGATTTTAGACGAGATTCTCTCTGTCGGGGATTCCGCTTTCCAACTCAAGTGCCTCAATCGTCTAGGAGAGTTGATGCTGACTGGAACAGCCTCAATTATGGTAACTCACCAGCTACATAATATAGAGCGACATTCCAATTCCGCCGTCGTACTGGTCGACGGCTGCGTGGCTTTTTCCGGTCTCACCCATGCAGCTATCGACTTTTATCATAGGCAAACCGGCCCTGATGGCTTTCCCGGTGAGTTTGTCTATCCTAGCAACAGTCTTTTTCGGATCAAGCACGTTGTGAAGCAGCATCCTCCACGCGCTGGAGGTTCAAGCTCCCTCACCGTTGCATATGATGCGGAGAGACCTGTCGGTCGCTGTCATATAAGTTACGTTTTTAAAGTTAGCGGCGTCGAGATCTTTCGGTCAACTACAAAAACACTCGGCGACTCTCCCTTTAATCTCGATCGAAACGGGACGTTTGACATTGTCTTTCCGGCCGGACTGAAGGCTCTGCCTTCGTCTTCAATAAGCTTCTCGCTGTGGGACGAAGACTTCTCCCAGGTTTTCGTCTGGGTAAAAGATATGCCGCTTTCCACTCAAAATAATGACCGCTCGCCGCGTATCGTCGTGAGATCCGGGTACCAGAATGGCGCTTAGGCTGAAGGGCGGAAGCATCTTTCTCCATGTTCCTAAGACGGGGGGCAACTGGGTAAGGCATGTCTTACGAAAAATGAATCTTGTACATTCCGAAGTGGGCGAAAAGCATTCTGATTTCGGAAGGACACTATTAGCTCTGGCCGGGCGCAGCACACCATCCTTGATGAGATATGTTTTGCAGATGCCCAAGCGCGTGACGTTGCCGCCAGATTCGACGTACATGTTCGCATTTGTGCGCCATCCCCTAGATTGGTATGAATCCTGGTTTAAGTATCAGTCGCAAGACACGCGGCGTTGGACGAAGTTTGGAGATGAAGGCCGATTTTCTGCTTGGCATCCTAATTCCGTTCTCAATGAGTTAGGAAGTTCCGATTTTAACGTGTTTGTCGAAAACGTCCTATCTCGTCGTCCAGGCTACGTTTCGGAGTTGTATTTCTCTTTTTGCTCCCCCGAGATCCGATTTGTCGGACGTCATGAAAGCCTACGGAAGGATTTGTGCGAGGCTTTAAAAACAGGTAACGAGAAATACGATGAGGACCTCATTATGAATGAATCGGCTGTTGGGGTGAGCGCGCCGCTGTCGTCACCCCTAGTATGGGATCCGCGCGTGCGTCAGCGCGCTGTTCGACTCGAGTATGCTGCTCTCGTGCGTTACGGTTATGGTAAAACTCCGGCTTAGCATATGCCGACTTCTCCATGCCGATTGGGGCTTTGAATCACTCGATGTGAATGAGTCCGTTCTGCCTTTGCGAAGCGCAGAAAGGCAATTTCTCCCAGCGTTAGATATTTGCTAATGACAACAAGGATTGAGGCTGTCCTTCGAGAATCGCTTCGGCAATTGATTCCCCCGATCGTGTGGTCTGTGTTGCGGGGGGTATCACTCTTGTTGAAGCGGGAAGCTCGAGAGAGATTTTATGAGAAGCGTGCGCTTCGATACTTGCAGGAACTTCCTCCTGCAACGCCCTGTGCTATCACGTTGCGGGGGCGAACGATTGTCGGCATAGATGGGGGCGCGCTTTCGAATCTCTTTAGGGAGCAATTTTACCAAGAGTTTTTGCGGTTTAACACGGCCGCCAATGATCCGTTGATCTTGGATTGCGGCGCAAACGTAGGGATGGTGACTCTGTATATGAAGTCAATTTTCCCAGACGCACGCGTCATCGCCTTTGAGCCCGATAGGGATAGTTACGCT
The DNA here is from genome assembly GCF_000223985.1 of Thiocapsa marina 5811. Lineage (GTDB taxonomy): Bacteria > Pseudomonadota > Gammaproteobacteria > Chromatiales > Chromatiaceae > Thiocapsa > Thiocapsa marina. The sequence continues at coordinate 244,582 of NZ_AFWV01000011.1, read as the reverse complement.
GCGCTCGAGAATAATTGCCGGGGCTTGGATGGGGTTCGGACGATCAACAGCGCAGTGTGGGTCAAAAACGAAGAGCTGCTTTTCGCTCCTGCAGGCGCCGTTGGGGGGTATCTTGCGCGCCTGGCTGGAGCGTGTAACGATGGCAAGGTTATAGTCAAGGCGGAGAGACTTCGGGACTACCTAACAGAGCGTGTTGAAATGCTTAAGCTCGATATTGAAGGCTCAGAGATAGACGTTCTGCAGGATTGCTCCGATAGGTTAGACTTAGTGGAGAGAATGTTCGTCGAGTTCCATTCTTTCGCAGGTATGCCTCAACGATTTAGTACCCTTTTGAACGTGATAGAGGGGGCCGGATTTCGTGTTCATGTTCATGGCTCAATGGAAGAGCCGCAGCCATTCTTGGAGGTTGCTGTTTGCAACCGGAAAGACCTTCGGGTAAATCTATTTTGCTATCGTGTTTCCGACAGGGTGCGGGAGGTTATGGCGACGTCGCTATGAATCAGAAATTCTCAAAGGCAGCGCAAGCTCCGCCGGATCTGGAGCGGCTAGTAAGCGCAGCTAATGGAATGTTGCCCATGTCTGTGTACCGAGAGATCTATAAGGTAGCAACCGGTGTTGCTGGAGGAAGGTTCGTTGAGGTAGGTACTGCACACGGAGCAGCCACGATTGCGATTGCGCTGGGTGCAGGTGTGCAGGAACGGATTTTTTCAGTGTGGTCGGTAGACCAACTTGGCGGCCGTTTTTCATCGCGGCGCGCCTTCGGTTCTCCGGAAGACAATGCTCGAATTATTGAGGGAAATCTTGGGCGAGCAAATGTTCTTGATTCGGTTCGGGTATTTGTTGGTTCCTCGGAGGAGTTTGTAACCAGCGAAGCATGCCCGAAGGAGATCGATTTTCTTTTGTTGGACGCCGATGGGCGAATAGACCGTGACTTGGGTTATTTTTACCCTAGAATGTCGCCGGGCTCCCCGATCGTGATTGATGATGTCGATGAGCAGGTTTATCTAAGCCGGGATCATGATGGAGTTCCATATATAGATCTTAAGCACAGGGTTTCCAATCTTCTTTTGAAGGCTTATGAGAGTAGGGGTTTTCTTCGGGTTAGATACCGACTCGAAAACACGGCGTTTTGTGAGCGCGGGGAAGCTATTTTTGATTCGGAGACATTTGCCGAAATTGCTATTGGCTGCTATCGGCAACTTGTGTTCTCGTCGGTTCGCGAACCTATTTGGGATGAACTGACCCGCTGGAAAGAGGATGTGAGAGACGTACGTCTAGCGATGCGTGTGTGGGAAACGGTTCCTCCTTCGGTCTGGGCTGGATTAAGGCGAGTGCGGCGGTCTGTCGTTTCGCTGCTGGGCAGGAGCGGAAACTGAATGGTTCCTGTTGTAGCACAGCTTGCGATTTGGTGGCGTTTGGATAGGTCGTGGCTATTAGTGCGCTGGTAGTCGCGACGATGCCTATTTCGGTTTCGATGTCCCTCGGACCGCGACTATCATGCCGAGGCTTGCGAAGCTTTCGGGTTGTGGCGCGCGAACGCGAGGGAGATCAAGATTTGCACGGGGAGGGTCGGCTCTGAAAGTTCGATCGCAAGGCGCGGTCGTATACGTCCTGACATCGGACGGTCAGGACAGTTACGCGGATTTGAACCTCGTCTCGCTATGGTCGCTGCTGGAGAGCAACCCGGGACGTAGCGTTGTGGTGCTCATCGACTCGGTTTCTAACGAACGGCTTAGAAAGAGTGCCCATCCGATCCTTTCAAGTGAAGCCGAGATCCGGGTGATACCCTGCCAGGAGGCTCCGGGTGGCTGGAGAAACCGCTTCGCAAAGACGCAGATCCGCAAACATGTCGTCGGGCCATTACTTTATCTTGACGGGGACACGCTCGTTCGGGGTGATTTGGCGGACGTTTTTCGCGTGGATGCCATGGTGGCGGGCGTCCCGAACCACAACGGCCTGGGAACGGGCTCGGAGATTCCCGCGGGCGAGAGGGATATCCTGGCGAGGAACGGATGGGCGCTTGACCTGCCAGTGTATGCGAATGGCGGTGTGCTGTTCATGACCGATTGTCCGGAGACGCACGCGTTTTGCGCCCTGTGGCACAAGCGCTGGCTGGAGTCCGCGCAAAGCACCGGCCAGCACTATGATCAACCGGCTCTCAACCAGGCATTGCATGAAAGCGGTGTCTCTTTTGCTTGGCTTGATCACCGGTACAATGCCCAGGTCCATGCTCGGCCGAGAACAGTGCAAGACGCGGCCATCTGGCATATCTACAGATCGGATCGACATCCGACTCCACACAACCTTCTGGACGACTTGATCGAACTTCAGCGTTCGGGTTCGCGGGATGTGCGGGATCGGGTCGCCCAGTGCTGCGCAGCGCCACATCCGTGGGCAACAGGGAACCCGATCGATAGATACGCGATCCGCCGGATGATGAGTAGCGATTGCATCCTGCACGGGAACCGGTGGGAGCGGTTATGGCTTGCCCGTGACTTCAGGCGACTCGCGTACCAAATTCCGCTCCGCCTGCGCGTTTCGCTCGCAGAGTTGTTGACGGCCGCAGCCCAGCGCACGGGTCGATCGCGCCATGAATAGCACGCGTTCAGCCTACTGCACCATCATAACCCCAGATTTCCTGCATTACGCGCTGGCGCTGCGACATTCGCTGACGCAGTTTAGGCCGGAGATCGTGCTTACTGCACTGATAGCCGATGAATACGCCGATGTTGCTTCACTCGATGGTGCGTTCGACGGGCTCCGGTTGCTCTCCGTTCAGGATCTCTGTGCGGATGGAATTGGAAAGCGGATTCTCGAAAAGTATGGCCGCGCAAATGTTGATTGCTTTCGCTGGTCGATGAAGCCGGTACTGCTCAATCACTTATTGTCGTCCGGGTTCGAACAAGCGTTTTTCCTGGATCCGGATCTCTTCTTCTTCTCGGACTTTACGTTCCTTGAGCACGAATTGGGAGAGCGTGCAGTTCTGCTGACGCCCCACTGGAGAGCTTCGCAACCAGAATTGGATGAAAATAATTTCGCGATCCTGCAAACCAGTGGGCTGTTCAATGCGGGTTTCGTCGGGGTCGCCGCGGCTGGGCGGTCGGCGATGACCTGGTGGGCAAAGTTATGTCTTTACCGCTGCGAGAAGCAACCGAGCGAAGGTTTGTTCGTCGACCAAGCGTACCTCGATATGATGCCGGTCTACTTTAACGATGTGGCAATCGAGCGCCATCGTGGCTGCAACGTAGCGAACTGGAATCGTCTGGAATGCGCGCGGGTGAGTCGCCCGGACGGTACGGTGGGGATCGCGGGCGGCTGGGACATCGTTTTTATCCATTTCACCCAAAGCACCATCAAGGGCATAGAGTCGGGCGAGGACGCGCTGCTGCGGCCTTTCTTGGCGGGATATTTGTCTGCGCTGGGCTACTGGAAACACGAGGTCGAGTCACATGCGTATGGTCTGGCGCTTCGCGATGGGACCCTCGGACGGCTGACCCAGTCAGCGGACGCTGGATCGGGCAAAGCCAAGCTCCATACTCCACCATTGAGCGTTTGCACACTTGACATTTTTCAGGTTCGCTCCGCTATTGAACGAGCTCTGCGACAGGTCCTGCCGAACCTGCACGGCTCTGTGCTCGATGTGGGCTGCGGCGACAAACCATATAAAGACATACTCGTGTCGCCATCAAGCCGAGTGACTCGTTATATCGGGCTTGATTTGGACGATAGCCCTATTCACAACAATCAGCCAGAGATCACCTGGCGAGACGGAAAGATCCCTCTCGATCCGGCCTCGGTCGACTGTGCGATCTGTACCGAGGTCCTCGAGCATTGCCCGGACCCAGATGCGGTGCTGCATGAAGTCCACCGTGTGCTGAAACCCGGTGGCCTGCTGTTCTTTACGGTGCCATTCCTCTGGCCGCTTCACGAGGTACCCTATGACCATTACCGCTACACGCCCTATGCGCTCGAGCGACACCTCGCGAACAGCGGTTTCGAACAGATCGAAATTCATGCGATGGGCGGCTGGGATGCCAGCCTGGCGCAGATGCTAGGTCTCTGGGTGCGCCGACGGGCAATGGGCCGGCTGCAACGGGCTATACTTTCAGTCGTCATCTATCCGGTTTATCGGTGGCTGGTGCACTTGGACAACCCTGCTTCGATCAGCTTCAAGGAAAGCCAGATGCTAACCGGGTTATGGGGAACGGCGGTAAAGCAGGAAGGCCGGAAGGCGAATCCTGCCCAAACCAATCAAGCAGCTCCAGCAGGCTTACATTGCGCCGACACCTGAAACCGGCGAGCGCCAAGCTCAGAAGGGAGCGAATCTTCCCGCTTCTACATCCGCTTGCGCCGCGTTTCGAGTGCCCGCTCTGCGGCTATCGGGGGCCCTTCCGCACGGTGACCCCGCCAACGGGCCGTCGCAAGCATGCCCAGTGCCCATGCTGCGGCGCGTTCGAGCGGCATCGGTTGCAATGCTGGTGTCTTCACCAGCTCTTCGACCTCCATGATTTCAGCCGGATGCGCCTGCTGCACTTCGCGCCCGAGACCCACTTGCGCAAGCTTCTGGAACCGCGCGTCGCGCGCTATGAGACTGCCGATCTGTACGCAGACGACGTCGATTACTGCGTCGATCTCCAGGCGCTGCCGTTTCCGGATGCCGGCTACGACTTCGTCTACGCCTCGCATGTGCTGGAGCATGTGCCGGACGACGGCCGCGCACTGGCGGAGATTCGTCGTATTCTCGCGCCAGGAGGAATGGCCATTCTACCGGTCCCGATCGTCGCCGACCGGACGGTGGAGTATCCGGCGCCGAATCCGTATGAATCCGATCACGTGCGCGCGCCCGGCTATGACTATTTCGAGCGCTATCGGATGCATTTTGCCCGCGTCGATTGTATCGATTCGTCAAAGGCGCCGGAGCGCTACCAGACCTACGTCTACGAGGACCGCACTGGCTGGCCCAATGAGCAGTCGCCGCTGCGCCCGGCCATGAGTGGCGAGCGGCATCGGGATATCGTGCCCCTTTGTTATGTTCACGAGGAGGGTGGTCGATGAAGGGTGCACGGACGCGCGGTGCGGACGCGCCTTTGCGGCTTGTTGTTGTCGTGCCGTTCAAGGATCGTGTCTCGGAGACTTTCATTCGTGCGCATGTGGAGCGGCTGCCGTTTCAGGTGGTCGCCCGTTATGGCATTCAGACCGACCTAGTAGATGCGGAAGGCCGCAAGATCTGGTGGTGGGGCTGGTGGTTCCGGGAAGCGGCCCGTCGGCTGGCACCCAAGATGAATTCGGCCGGCTCGGCGTTCTTCCTTGCCTGGCATCTTAAGTCGATCAAGGCGGATGCGGTGCTGGCGGAGTATGGCACAACCGGAGACTGGCTGGCCTCGGCTTGCGTGAAAGCGGGAGTTCCGCTGTTCGTGCATTTCCATGGATACGATGCCTGGAAGACGGATCTTCTCGAAATCCATCGGACTTCCTATCGGCGAATGTTCGAAACTGCCGCCGGTGTGGTCGCCGTGTCCGAGCCGATGCGCGAGCAGTTGCTGCGTCTAGGGGCCAAGCCCGAACGCCTCCACCTGAGCCTGTACGGGGTCGACCCCGAGTGTTTCGATGGGGCGCTGCCTGGCCAGCAGCCCCCACGGTTCGTTGCCGTCGGTCGCTTCGTCGAGAAGAAGGCGCCCTATTTGACCTTGCTCGCCTTCAGTCAGGTCATCCCGTTCGTGTCCGATGCCACGCTCACCATGGTGGGTGACGGACCGTTGCTCGGACCTTGCAAGCGGCTGGCGGCTGCGCTTGGGCTTGTGCAATCCGTAACCTTTGCCGGTGCTCAAACGTCCGATGAGGTCGGCCGCCTGATGCGCGATGCCCGCGCCTTCGTCCAGCACTCGCTGAAGGCGGAGGATGGCGATTGCGAGGGTACCCCGGTTGGGATAATCGAGGCCCAGATGAGCGGCCTTCCGGTCGTGAGTACTCGTCACGCGGGTATTCCGCATGTCGTGGTCGAAGGTGGGACCGGCTTCCTCGTGGAAGAGGGCGATGCCCAAGGCATGGCAGCGGCCATGCGGCGGTTGGCGGAGTCGCCTGCGCTCGCAGGCACGCTCGGCAAGGCAGCGCGCGACCGCGCGTTGGCCAATTTCACGCTCGATCGGCACCTGGCCGATCTTACGAGGATGATCGAGGCTGAGTTGCCCATCTCGGTTGTCCATCCGTCTGTAGGCGTTTAGCCCAATGAATCCTCTGGTCTCTGTCATCATTCCAACCGCCAATCGTCCGCAGTATTTGCCGCGCGCCGTGGAAAGTGCTTTGGCCGGCATGGCTCCGGGCGAGGTCGAGGTCATTGTGGTGCCGAACGGGCCGGATCAGTCCTGGCGGAATGCGTTGGCCCTATTTCAGGATCATCATGCGGTACGCGTGATTCCAGTCGAAGAAGCGAATGCCAATGTAGCGCGAAATACGGGTTTGGCTGCTGCCCAAGGCGATTTTGTGAGGTTCCTCGATGATGATGACTACCTGATCCCCGAGGGAGCGGTTAAACAATATGAGCTCATGCGGACTTCTGGGGCGGATCTGGTGTCTGGTACAGTGAATCTTGTCGATGCAGCGGGCAACGTCTTTGATGTATGGAGGCAGCCTGATGTCGATGATCTATGCGTGGCTGTACTCGGGCCTTGGCGGCGATGTTTGCCGACAGCTCATGTCTATAGACATTCGGCGATAAGCGGGGCGGTTTGGAATCCTGAGACAGAAGTAAGGCAAGATCTTGAGTGGTTGTTCGATATTTGCTCATCGAGAGATTTGAAATGGGCTCGAACGGATACCCTTGTCGGCGTCTGGCGACATCATTGGGGTGATCGCATTTCTTCGTCGAAGAAATTCAATGATATTCGGAAATTAACGATTCCTATGTTGTTAAAGGCATGTTCTCGCTTAGATCACCGAGGACAGCTTTGTTACGAGCGGAAAGCGGCAATCGCTAAAGGCATGTGGTCTTGCGTGCATGCTGCTTTCTTCTTGGAGCCTTCCTACTGGTCCGGTGTGGCGAGGAAGACTATGATTATTGCCCCAATGGTTAGGCCGGAAGTTGCGTTTTATCATTTTCCGGTCACGCGCGGGATAGATCCATTGGTCTTACAATGGGTTATGTTGCCGAAACGATGGTTGTTTTGGCGTTATAGGCAGTTCTCGAGAAAACTGAAAATTAAGCACTACTGGTGACTTGGTGAAAAAGAAAATCGCTATTATTAGCTGGCCCGATGCCTCGATCAATGGCGCGGGCATGGTTGCGAATGATATTTTTCACTTGATAAATTCCTCTAGTCATGGGTTTGAAGCTCATTTCTGGAGAGGCGCTTCAAAACGACATTCGCAAGATGCTTATGTTTTCGATCTTTACGGGGGGGCGATCTCTAAATTCGGTTATAAGGTGGCTAGGTATTTATCTAGGAAAGCTGGCTTAGCGGACTTCATCCCGGTCGATCTGCCGATGCATCTGCTAAGAAAACCGTGCGACTACGATCTTTATCATTTTCATGCCTTGTCTTCTGGGTTTTCTCCTGTATCTCTGCTTTGGATTGCAAGGCGCAAGCCTTCCGTTTGGACCTTCCATGACTGTGCCCCTTTTACAGGGGGGTGCGTTTATCCGTCGGTAAGTGATTGTGATGCTTTTACCCGCAGGTGCGGTAATTGCCCGCAGCTTCATGAATGGCCCTTCTTTTCCAAGCTCGATTTTACGGGTTTCATGCAGGACTATAAGAAGAAAATAGGCAAAGAGGAAAATCTTCGGGCAATCGTCCCGTCGCGGTGGATGGCTGGAGAGGTGATGAAATCCGGTATGCTGAGTAGTGAGCCGATTATTATTCCGAACTGTGTGGATTTGACTCGGTTTCGGCCGCTTGATAAGGCGATGGCCAGACAAAAACTGGGCTTACCTCATGATTCGTTCATTGTAATTACGGGCGCGGCATCACTCCGTAACAAAAGAAAAGGTTTCAAATACGCCATTGATGCCCTGCTGAGTCTGCCAAAAAAGCCGTATGTCTTGGCTTTAGGGAGAGATCCAGGAGGTATTTTCGATTCATCGCTATCGATCAAGTTTACCGGTTATATTCATGATAAGTGGGAGATGGCTCTTTATTATTCATCTGCGGATATTTTTTTATTTCCTACTCTTGCTGATAACCTGCCTCTTGTTGCTATCGAGACTATGGCTTGCGGCACTCCGGTCGTTGGCTTCAGAACGGGAGGTCTTCCTGAGATCGTTGACCATGACCTCAACGGCTGGCTGGTGACGCCAAAAGATGTTCAGGGATTGGCAGAGGGCATCAGGATCGCCATGTCGGATTTTGCTCGTTTGAGATCTTGGGCTGATCATGGATTGAGGAAGGTCGGGGACTGTTATAACCCCGACCTTTTTCTTGAAAGACATCTCGAAGTTTATGATGCGCTTTTAAAGCGATGCAAGAAGGAGCATGAATGAAACGGGTGATTACCTTCGGCACCTTCGATGTCTTTCACATCGGCCACCTGCGTATCCTAGAGCGAGCTCGCGCCTTGGGGAGGTATCTTCTGGTCGGCGTTTCAACGGACCAGATGAATTTCGACAAGAAGAGACATTTTCCGGTTTACACCCAGAACGAGCGCATGGAGATTATTAGCTCGATTCGCTACGTGGATGAGGTTTTTCTGGAAGAATCCCTGGACCTCAAGCGTCATTACCTGCTGAAACATCACGCCGATGTTTTAGTGATGGGTGACGATTGGTCGGGAAAGTTCGATGAGTTCTCCGACATTTGTGAAGTGCGTTATCTGACACGTACGCCGTCGATTTCGACGACCGCTATTATAGAGAAGATCAAGACGCCGTGAGAGCGCCAACCTTTGGAAATGCTGTTCTGGAGACGCTGATTGCGTTCCGTCAGGTGTTAACGGCACTCCTGGGCTGGGTGGTCGGTTATCCGCTGACGCGACTGGTGCCTCGCGATCCGCATCTGATTTTGGTCATCGCCCGTCCGGGGTTCTCGGACAACAGCAAGTACTTCTATCTCTATGCCACTGAGCAACTTGCGGGACTCGGCCGGGTCGTGCTCCTGACCAGAGATTTTTCGATTTGGTGCCGGGTGGTCGAGGCCGGCGGGGAGGCTGTGGCGCATCCATCCTGGAAGTCGCTCTATTTGCTGCTGCGTTGCGGGGCGGTGGCGACGGATGTTTCCTCCTGGTTCGACTACGGCGCTTATCCGCTTACCTCTGGCGCCATACGGATTCAGATGTGGCACGGGGCACCGCTAAAGCACATCGAGTTGGCACTTTTTGAGCGGCGCTTGACGCAATTGCCAGCTTGGATGGGTCCGCTGCTTCGGATTCAGAAGGCCGTGATCGGACGCTTTCCGCGTTATGATCTGGTGGTCGCGACTTCGTCCGGATTTATTCGTGACGCGTTTGCGCGCTCTTTCAGGGCCAGGGAGTTCGACGCAACCGGCTATCCGCGCAATGACATCCTATATGGCTGGCCTCCGGCTGGAAGCTTGGCCCGTCGCTTGGCGGGGATCAATCTGGATCATAAGACCCTGCGACAGGTGACCGAAGCGCGACAGTCTGGTTCGACGGTCTGTCTTTACGTGCCGACGTTTCGCAAGGATATGAGCTGTTCTGTTGCGGAGGCGTTGGATCTCGGGCGTCTATCCTCTTTTGCTGGCAGGCATCGGTTGTTGATGGTTCTAAAGCTTCACCCCTTTTTGCATGGGATGCACTCTCTGCTGAAGTATCCGCATCTGATCGAGTACGAAGCGCAAGCGGATGTCTATCCTTTGATGCCGCTGACCGATATTCTGATCACAGATTACTCGTCGATTTTTTTCGATTTTCTGTTGCTGGATCGGCCTATCGTTTTTTTTAAGCATGATCTGGAAGAGTATCTCGAGCATGATCGGGCCATGTATTTCGACTTCGAAACCATGACGCCGGGCGTCAAATGTCGGACTCAGGATGAGTTGGAGCAGGCCCTGTTGTCGATCCTATCCAACCAGGGAGATGACAATGAGGCCGAGATACGTGAGCGAATCCGTACCTATACGCATGACTGGTGCGATGGACAATCGGCGCAAAGGCTGATTGCTGCTTGTAGTCGAAGCCGGTCTGGCGCCGATGGCGGTTGATAGCGCCGAGCCACCTACGGCAAGCGCTCGGCGGTTCCGATTCTACACACCGTACCTACAGGGCTTCACTGGTCCCCAGGAGCTGACTAAAGCCGGCGGGCCTGGCAGCCCGGTTGTCCTTGCCTGGTCATTCGTACCGGTTCCGCTGGCAGTGTTTCACCCTCTGCCCCACTCCGGATACGGATCCTCGTTATAGCGCCCGTTGACGAGTTCGGCTCGGTTGAGCGTCAGTTCCTCTCGGCCGTTGACCAGTCGCTCGATGATCTCGACGCCCTGCATCATCGCGTGATCCTGGTTGCTGACCTCGTATTTCCAGGCACCAAACCGCCCGCGGGAGTAAATGTGTCGAGTCTCTAACGCGGGCAGGACCTGTTCGAGGATCGAATCGCGATCGACGGATGGGGTGGGATACCCGTGCTCCAGTCGTCGATACCAGCGGCTGAGGATGTCGGCGGGGTTGGCGATCAATCGAGTGGCGAGCAGACCCTGAACGACGTCATCGAGAACGCGAGAGGCATCGACTGCTTTGCATGGGCTTTCGGAGACTTCCGCCATCAGCGACCAGGTGACGCCGGGGTCAGGCGTGTTCTCGGGGCTATAGTTGCTGAAGACAGTGACCCGATAGAAGGGGCAGTTGTCCTCGGGAAAATACATCCAGCATTTGGTGCGCAGCGATTCTGGTGGTTGGCCGCGCAGACCGATGCCGATGACGTGGACACTGGAGTATTTGAGCCTCGCGGTTTGTGCGACGAGCTCGGGGTCTCCGATGAGCAGGGCCAGGCGATCGAGCGGTAGGGTGCTGATTAATTGGTCATAGCCGAAGCGGTTACCGCTTGCGGTCGTCAGGATGTGCTGAGACGTATCCAGCGCTGCGACGGCATCGCCGAAGCGCAGATGAGCGTCGGGGATTCGTCCGGCTAAACTCGTCCAGATGGCACCGGTGCCACCCCGTTTCGGGAAGCGGAAACGATTGTTTGGTCCCCAACTGAGGTTGTCTTCGCCCAGGCAGAGACTTTTGAGCACAGTCCGCAGATCCGGCAGGGCAACGCGCTCACCGATCCAGGTGGCGTTCATCATGTCCGGAGGATAGGCCCAGACCTTAAAATTATAAGGGCGCAGGAAGACGTCGGCGATGCCTTGGCCGAAGGTGGCGAGCATCCATTCGTCGAAATCGCGCGCCGTTGCGGGGATAGGCTGCGCGGCGGGTTCGTGGCCGGCGATACTCAGAAGTCCCTCGACGCACTGCCAGCGCTCTTCCGGCGGGAGGCGGTGCAGGTTGTATTGCAGTGGGTAGGGAACGAAGCGATCGCGAATCCAAACCCAGCTCTCGCGCTGATGTTCGATCCAGCCCTCGTGGCCGAGCGCCAGGTCCATGTAGCGGTCGAAGGCGCGGTAGTGCGAAAACTGGACGTGCCCGCCTAAATCCCAGGTGAAGCCCTGCTCGTCGAGGAAGGAGGCCGCGAGACCGCCGGCGCCGGCTTGGGCCTCGATCAGCAAGAAATCGGATTCGCCGAGCTCAAGCAAACGCAGTGCGGCACCGAGCCCGGTCGGACCGGCGCCGAGGATGAGAAAGCGGTGGTGGGATGTTGTCATCGACGGGGCCGGATTTATAGCGATGTGCTATCGTAGCACGGGTGATGGCGATCTTCTGAAACCAGTCTGTTGAAGAGATGCGTCTGATGCGGAAGGCATTCGGAAGACATCGGATTTTCGGCGAATGCCCAGGGTCGATGAGAGTGTGAGAAAGAAAGAACGGTCTCGTCATTGTAAGTCTTCGACCTAGGGTGGGTCAGTCTGATTCAATGGCGCTTCAGTCCCATGCGGTGCGTGCTTAATGGTGGCATGCGTCGCGAGAGGTTTCTGATGGGTCGCTTTCAATCGCTTATTTACGGACAGACACCGCGATCGGCTGAAGCGCCGTCCGCCAATCCTCGAATTCATGGCATGTGAAGAGATGGGAGATGTCCGGCATGCGCATCGCCGTGCTCTGGAAGCGCCGCTATATGGGGCACGACGTGATCAGGGACCGCTATGCGCGGCTCTACGAGCTGCCTCGCGGCTTGGCGGAGTCCGGCCATGCGGTCTTGGCGCTCTGTCTCAACTATCATCCCGGAGAGCCCGAACGCCGCGTTGATCAGGTCGATTCGCCTGGCTCGTTGGTCTGGGTGGGCTTTCAGGCCGGCCCTTGGTTGGTCGGGGGCTTGCCGGGGTATTGGCGGTCGCTGATCGCCGAGCTGCAAGCCTTTCAGCCGGATGTGCTGCTCGGAGGCTCCGATGCCCCGCATGTCATCCTCACGCGGAATGCCGCCAAGCGGCTGGGCGTCCCCTATGTCTTGGACCTCTACGATAATTATGAGGCCTTCGGGTTGGCTCGAATCCCAGGTATGAAGTCGTTGTATCGGCGCGCATTGCGCGGTGCGAGTGGGATCGGGGCAGTGAGTGAACTCTTGGCGGAATATGTGCAGACGCTGGCGCCGGGCGTTCCGGCGATCACACTTGAGAGTACCATCGATCCGGCGCGCTTCTATCCGCGTGACCCTTTGGCTGCTCGCGAACGTTTCGGTCTGCCGCCGATGGTGCGGTTGGTCGGGGTGTCGGGGAGTCTGAGCCGTAACCGGGGCATCGATCACGTGTATGCCTCGTTTCTGCGCTTGAGTGCCGAAGATCCGTCGCTCCATCTTGCCCTTGCAGGGGATATCGACCCGCGCCATCCGCCGCCCCGGCATCCACGTATTCACTGGCTGGGTCGGATCGCCCATGATGCGATGCCTGATTTCTTCAGCGCGCTCGATTTGGCGGTCGTGCCGATGATCGATACCGCGTTCGGACGCTATGCCTTTCCGCAGAAGGCTTTTGAGATTCTCGCATGCGGTACGCCGCTGTTGACGACCCGCCTCGGTGCGCTGGAGCGCACATTGGCCGCCTATCCCGAGTGCCTGTATGCGCCTGGAGACGACGAGGATCTCGACCGACGGCTGCGAGGTCAGTTGTCCGAGCCGACGGTACTGCGCGTGTCGATCCCGAGTTGGCGTGATCAGGCGGGGCGACTGGAGCAGCTTTTGGCGGATGCGGTACTCCATACCGGTCTTGCTGCGTGCCAAAACTGAAACGATCGCTAGATCGAGAGGCGCAGTGATCACTCCTCAAAGAGGCACATAATTATGGCCTGCCGATCGCCTAAGCTGGCCCTGCGCCAGGGCTGTGTGCTCGATCTGAGCGAAAAGTGGGCGTCCGGCCGATTCCTGGAAGTTGGTGCAGGGATTGGTCTCATGACACGTTTGTTTCTCGATCGTGGCTATTGGGGATGCTGCTACGATTTGGATTTAAATAGCCGGCAATATCTGCGTCGGAATCTCGGATCCTATGGGGATCGTATTGAGGTTATCGAGAACTTCGCCGTCGATGAGGATGCCGATCCGCTTTTCGAATATCTGTTCGCCTTCGAGGTGCTGGAGCATATTGCCGATGATTATCAGTCCTTGTCGAGCTGGAGCCGCCGGCTTCGCCCCGGTGGAATACTGATGGTTTCGGTTCCTGCGCATAAGCATAAGTTCGGGCAGTCTGACGAGCGCGTTGGGCATATTAAGCGGTATGAGCGCGCGGATTTGCTGGACTTGCTGAGCGGGGCAGGTTATCGCGTTGAGAGGATTGTGAACTATGGATTTCCGTTGACTGAGCTCAGTCGACGGCTTTCCAATTGTTTGTTCGAGAGAGCGTCCGCCGATGAGGCGAAAGGCCGTGTGCAGCGTAGCCTTCAAAGCAGTTACAGTCAGCCGAAGTCAGCGGGCAAAGTTCTGGGGTTGATCAGTGAAAGCGCGTATCGTCCGTTTTTAGCACTTCAGCGGGTGTTTTATCGATACGATTGGGGAGACGGTTTAGTAGCGGTTGCGATCAAGACCGATGATTGAAACAGCTAACTCATTAATTGGCGGCTCGCCACGGGATTCGGGAATACACCCCCGAGGTCGACCGAGTTTCCTTGGCTGTAGTCCTTCGCATGGGAGACAGATTGATCCGGTCCGGCATCGCTCTGCACATACGCGCGGATAGGTGTGTCATCGTGTCCGAGCACACTCAGCATCCGGCCGTTGGCCTTGCGGGTTAAGTCGGCTTCACGTCGCTCGGCGGCAGCGCATTCTTCAGCAAGCCGGCATAGCGGATCGCGATCGAGTCCCAGTCGAAGGATTCTCGACAGCGTGCGCGTGCATCGGCGGCGAGTCGGTCCCGACGGGCCGGGTCGCCGAGCAGCGCGATGACCGCCTTCGCAAGGGCGGCGTGATCGTCGGGCGGAATCAGAATGGCCTCCCGATCGTGCCGGATGACCTCTCCGAAGGCGACGATCTCCCCGCAGACGAGTGGACAGCCGCAACCGATGGCTTCCAGGGGAACCAGCGGGAACCCCTCCTGATCCCCGCTGCCAGCCACCCGAAAAGGCGCGACGAACAGCGTCGCGCGACGATAGAGGTCGGGAAGATCGGATTGCGCGACCATCCCGCGAAAGTCGACATGGTCTCCGATCCCCGATGCATCGGCCAGGAGGCGCAACTCGGGCTCAAGCGGGCCGCCGCCCGCGATGGTCAGATGCGTGTCGGGATAGGCTTGCAACACTTGCGGCAGGGCCTGCAACAGTAAGTCCACCCCTTTCTTCTCGACCAGGCGTCCGACGAACAGCAACGCGTTGGCTTCACGGGCAACACGCGGGTCCGGCGTGAAGCGTTTGTGCAGATCCACGCCCATCGGGATCACCTCGACCTTCTCCGCGTCGATCCCGAGTGCGAGCACCTCGTCTCGCATCGCGGCGCTGACCACGGAGATCCGAGCACTTGCGCGAAGAACCGCGCGCTTCATTGCCCGAAAGAGTCGGCCGCGCAGGGCGAACAAATCGCCGCCGTGCGAGGTGCACACCGAGGGCACCGGATGCCGAGCCAGCCGTCGTGCGATAAGCGCGACAATCCCTTGCGGGATCAGCCAATGCGCGTGAATTAGGTCCCAGTGGCTCCGCCGCAGCACACGGATCAGTGCCCAGGTTTGGCCGATCAAGAAAGGCGGCACCAACAGATAGTTGAGTGGATTGGCACGCAGGCGGTTGAGGATCCCGCCGCCGTGTGTGGCGAGATTCTCCCAGCGCCGGATGAAATAGGGGAAGCGGATGACGTGCAGTCCGTCCAGTGTTTCGCATTCCAAGCTACCCGGAGCGCGCGGCGTCAGAACGGTGATGTCGAAGGCATCCGTCAGGCGTCGGCTCAGCTCGAAGACGAACGGCGGCTCGACATCGTCGCGCCAGCGCGGAAAGGTCGAGGTCAGAACGAGCAGGCGTGGTTTAGGGTCAGGCATTATGGATAGGCATCAAAGTGCCGGCACGTCCTCGTAAATCACATCCAACGGTACTTCGACATCAAGGCACTCGAGCCGGAGGGGGCCATTGGTAAAGGTCTCGGGCGCCCAGTCCCGCTTGCGGCGGTGGGTCTGAACCTCGCGGGCCGTCTGCGAGACCAAGAGGTATTCCTGCAGGCTCGGAATGCTCTGGTAAGCCCAGAGTTTCTCGCGCCGATCGATACGTGCAGCGGAGTCCGACAACACCTCCACGAGTAGGCAGGGTTGACTGCAATAGTAGGTTGCGCGGTCGTTCTTGTCGCAGCTCAGAAGCAGGTCGGGATAGTAGAAAATATCCTGATGGTTGATCCGCAACCGAACTTTCATGTCGCTGGCGAAGAGTTGGCAGGGTGTGCCTCGCAGCAGCGGGTGCAACAGTGCGTAAAGATTGCCGACGATCAGGCCATGGTTGCGGCTCGCGCCGGTCATCGCATAGAGCTGACCATCGATATATTCGTGACGGATATCCGCCCCATCCTCTTTGGCCAGATAGTCATCGACGGAAACGAAGTGGAGCGGGGCCAGAGTCGTCATGGTGTGACTTCGTAGTCGTGAATCATCGTTTAAGCGGCCTTCGGCGGAGTGGATCCGGTCGGCGCTTTAGGTTGAACCGCTGGCCGCGGTTGCTGCCCGAAGACGCCCTGAAATTGCGCCCGCCGATCGAGGATGTTGAAGATACCCGAGTCCGCGCCGCCGGCGTTCATCAAGCAGCGGCTCCGACCGACGACGCCATGAGCCCGGGGACGTCATGTTAGCGCATGTCTTTGGTTCACCGATCACCCTCGCGATAATTCAGCGCCGTGATCTGCTCCGAGACCAAGCCCATCATGAAGACGATGACGGCTGCGGTGAGGAGAAGCGCGCTCATGTTCGTGAACCGGCCCAGGGTCAGAAAGGTATAGAGATAGTAGCCGATTCCGGTCGCGAAGAAGGCCAAGCTGACGGGAAAGAAGAGTTTCAGCGGAGAGTAGAGCGTGGCGACCTTGAACATGATCAGCAGGAATCGCACCCCGTCTCGCAACGGACGGATGTGGCTGGTCCCGGTGCGCTCGCCGGCGTGGATCGGGACATAGCCGACCGGGTAGCCGGAGCGGAAGAAGGCCATGGTGATGGTCGTCGGGTAAGAGAAGCCGTTCGGCAGAAGATAGAGAAAGCGCTTGAAGCGCTCCGCACGGACCGCGCGGAAGCCGGAGGTGAGGTCCATGATCTTGTGACCGGTGATCAGGGTCGCGAACCAATTGTAGAAGCCGTTGGCAAGCGACCGGCCGACGCTGGCTTGGGACCCGTTGCCGCGCGCGCCGACGACCATGTCGTAACCTTCGTCGAGCGTGGCGAGGATACGCGGGATGTCGGCCGGGGAGTGCTGTCCGTCGGCGTCCATGAACACGAGGACCTCACCGGTCGCCGCGCGTGCCCCGGCCTTGACGGCGGCGCCGTTGCCCAGGCTGTAGGGGTGCGAGATGACCCGGGCGCCGTGAGCGAGCGCGATGTCGGCGGTCCGGTCGGTGGAACCGTCGTCGAGAAGGATCAGCTCGGCTCGGGGCAGGGTGGCTCGGAGTCGAGGCAGCAGCCCCTGGAGTGAGACGCCTTCGTTCTTTGCCGGGAGGATCACCGACAGGGGTACCGTACCCGCTATTTGATATTCCGGGGGGAGAGAGTTGCTCAAGATCGCCTCGCCGATATCTTCCGTTCTGGAGTTTGTGTTCTCCTGGTGCAGCATAGGCTAAGGGCACGGCCGGTGTCACATGATAAGGGCGGAGTGGGTTTCCGGGCGCAGACGACACACTTGCTTGGCTCGATATCGATACGTCGTACGGAGCCCTGGATTCCACGATTCGTACTCGATCGGCGCATTCATGTGAGCTCGTGCGAGGCGCGATCAACTAGGGACAATGGAGGCTGATTCGGCGGCTTTGCTACGAGGGTAGCTGACCGGATGAGAGCGGTTCGCCGATCAAAAGTGTAGGCCTGCCTCAGCAGAGCCGCCGGATGGAGATTCGCAGACGCGGGCGGTCTCGCGAGGAGGTTGGTCCTGACGAGGTGGCTGTTAAATAGACCTGCCTTTTTCTTGTTCAAGAAAGTCAAAAGTCAAGACCTGTCCCCGATGCCTCCCGCGATGCCCGATGCCTCCGATGCCTCCTGTCCCCGATCCCTCAACACTTTCTTTTTGTGTATGCGAACTGGACAGGGTGCGATGGGCGACCCGTCCCGAGTCTTATACTGCACGGCGGTCATTCAGTTCCGGCGTTTGCTGCATTGCGTACTTTCTCAATCATCTCATCGATTTGCTCGTTCCAATAGCCACGCGTTTGTGCCGAGATGTGGCTAGGATTCTTCTTTGACTCTAAGAACCCGACCGCTTCCGAAACTTTGTCTTGATCCATGAGCATCTGAACGCGGAGGCCGATGATGTTGAACGCAGTTCCGGATCGCTCGGCGGCAGCCAGGTAGCGTCTTGCTTCTTCCTGATTGCCCAGGTCGTATGAAGTCAAGGCGGCGAGATAATGGAGATGGATCCCGAAACTTCCAGAGTTGAATGCGGGATTGTCCAAGAGGGATTGAATCAAACGCATGATCTGATCAAGCGTGACTGGCGCGCATTGGTCCTTATTTGCGAACTCTCTTAGCGGGTAGATACTGTCGAGAGTGGCTGGGGTACCAAGGCCAGTGCGAGCATCAAGAAGGAGCTTCTTAAAGCGATTTGATATTTCTGCTGTTTCTTCATTTCCGCACGCGTAGAGCAGTGATTGGACTCGGACGTCAAGACATGAGGGGCAGGCTTCTGCTGCTCTATCGAGCACTTGTCGCGACACCGTCGATTCACCCCCAAGTTCTTCGTAGTAGAGGGCGCTCAGTGACATTGCGGCGCGTGAAGATTCGGGATGATTTCGAACCCAGTTTTCGCCAGCCTCTAGAGGGTTTCCCCAAATGTTTGCTAGCATGAACAATACTGTCCAAAGAGACGTGATGTAGATCACGAGCGCCGAGGCCGAGAGCTTCAGGTATTTTTGTGGAACCGTAAGCGCATAGTAACTGATCGCCAAGAAAAAGCCGAAAATGGCGATATAATTGCGGTGCTCAAAATACAGTTCGAGCGGAATCGTAGTGGACTCGATCAGGTGTCCAGCGAAGAACCAAAGGATAGCGAAGAGCAGCCACGGACTCCTTAGACGCATACGGAGAGCCAACCAAGTCAGCATAATAAACGCGGATGTCGCTATCAAAGGCGACCACATACTATTCGCTGCTTTTACGTCGTCATGGAACGGGCCATAGGCAGTCAGGTCGGGAACAACTGCGAGCCGAATATATTCCCATAAGATTCCAGGCTGAGTCCGTAATCGTTCCAAAACGGAGAAGCCACGGTGGCCTAGCTGAGCTGTCAAGTCATTGGGAAGCTCTTTGATCAGATAAATCGCTAGGGCTATGAGAAGCAGGTAAAGAATCCCTAACCTTAGGCGTCGCATCGGGACGGCGATCGAAGCGGACTTTGCTATTCCTGCTTCGATCACCAGCGCATAAATCGGAAACAATGCGCCGCTCTCCTTTGAGAGGATGGCGAGTGCGGTGAAGAGAGCGAGCGCTCCGAGTTGGATAGTTACGCCAGTACGTGGGTGATTTGCTAGGAGTCTGTAGCCCAAAACATAAGTAAGCAGACCGACGAGTCCGAACAGCGCGGAGAGACTCGTCATGCGTTGGATGAGTATTAAGTTTGTCGAGACGAGTAAGGGCGAAAAAAGCCAAATGCTCGCAGCAGAAAGTGCGATGAAATAGGAGCGAAGCGGGGAGGTTTGATCCGCAAGCGTTAGGAGAGCGTAGCCGAGCCACCCGAGTAGAACGCCATTGAACAAATGGATAATAAAATTGAACTGCCTAGCGGTAATATGACTCGCAGGCCAACCTTGCGCGTGGGGGAGAAAACTTGCTAATGCGAGGGGTCTACCCGTCGGACCGGAAGAGCCGTCAAAAAGAAAGACCTTTATTGCTTCGTGAGTCTCTAGGTTTGTCAGTGCCGAGAGATTAGATAAATCATCATAGAAAAGACTGCCTGTAGCGCCTTTGTTGTATGCGTACCAGGTAAGTGCAATGACAAGAAGTGGCAGAACCCACTTTATCAAGACAGTTCTATGAGTATGCGAATATTTCGCAAAACGTCCCAGAGCCGGTGTTGACATGAGAATTGGTTGCGTCGTCGAAGATTCCCAGACAAAAAGAACCCCGGTGCGTAGCCGGGGTTCGGAGCCTTGCTGCGTGTGATTTACCCGCGACAGGAGCCAGGCATCCATTTTGACGGACTGCCGGAGCAAGTCCACGCTTGGATCGCGCCACTACCAGTAGTCGGCGTAAGCACCACTGTCACAGTCTCGGAGAACTGATCCGTGGCACCTCTGTCAGTAACTGTGACTACGCCATCTGTGTCAACTACTAATGTCCCGACGTACTGGGTCTTTACAAATGAGTCGTCACAATCGGCAGAGGCCGTCATTGAGCCAGTGGACTGGAAAACTTCGGAGACGCACGTACGGGCGGAACTCGCTGCAAGAACAAGCTCTGAGGCTTTTGCCCGATTCGTATAATCCTGATAAGCCGGCAACGCAATCGCCGCCAAAATACCAATGATCGCCACGACGATCATCAGCTCGATAAGTGTAAAACCGGATTGCTGCTTTTTCATGTTTGTACTCTCGTTGCTGTGTGATGACCCGGGCGATCCCGGCGGTTGGGTACTGCCAGTGTTCTCGCATCTCATCCCTGGGTGTCCCGACCTTGGTGCAGCATCATTCGGGCCAGTCTCCGGGCTCCGGTGACGGTGCGGATGGCGTACCGAGACGCCGCGCACGGCTCTAAAGGAAGTCCACATCGAACACCGTGACCGGCATCACGCTTTCCCGAATCGCCGCCGCGCCCCAAGACGTTGAAATCCTTATCACCGCAGGGTGATTCGGCATTTCCCGCCCAAAGCGCGATCGATCGACCGGCGATGCCCGGCCGGATGAGCATCGCGCGTCATCGGCCGAGCGCGATCCGTAGGATCCACCCGACACGGCGACACGCCCCTCGATTTCGACCGATCGTGTCAGAATGTGACGAAACGGGGCAGGGTCGGGGTGCCGATTCTTGTCGCTCGGGCGGGGCGGGCGATCGGATCGCGAGCGCCGGGTTGCGGATCGCATCCGCGATGAGGATTCGGCGTCTCGTCGTTTGTGCCGAGCCGTGCGAGGCTCACCGCACCGCCGACGCGTGTTGCGCTGCCTATCGTCAGCGCAATCGACGGGTGCGTCTTGGGGCTGGGGGATGATGAGGGTAGCGCGTCTCGCCTATGCTGTGGCGGCGGCGGAGGCGGCTTGCGCACCCGCACGGCCGGTCCGCGGACGCAACGCGCTTCTCTCGGACTGCTGCTCAGCCGTCTTTTTGCTGCTCCAGGAGCGCCTTGAGGCGGGCGACCTCGGCGAGCGCGGCTTCCTTGGCTTGCCGCTCTGCCTCGTTGGCTTGAAGTGCTGGTTCCTGAGTCACGATTCAGAAACAACTTAGCCATTCCGGTTCATTCTCCCCCTCTCCCCCAACCCATCTCCCGCGAGGGAGAGGGGTTAAGGTGGATCACTTGTTATTCAACGGGTCCTTAGCGGCCCGCTCGTTCTGCAGCTCCTGTTGGATGGAGCGCTGTTGGCGCAGGAATTCCTGACGCGCCTGGTACTGGTGGTAGGCGCGTTCTTTCTCGGAGAAGGCGGTCTTGGTGCTCATATGTGCAGGCTCAGAGATCGGACTTCACGGGCTGCAGCGGCAGGTGACGGACTGATCCAGCAGCAATTTCATCACGCGACGTTCAACGTGAGGATTTGATCGTCAAGGCTGATGGCCGCAAACTCCAATGCTTGCCGGATGTCCTCGTCGTCGATTTCCGGATAGTCCTGTATTAGATCGGCGCGGTCCGGATAAGCGGCCACGGCTTCAACCACGCGGCGAACGGTGAGTCTCATGCCGCGGATACAGGGCTGTCCGTTCATCAAGCCGGGGTTGATGGTGATTCGATCAAATGCTGTGCTCATGGCTTGCCTCATCACAGGGGTTTTGTATCCACTCGCGGGCTCGGGCAGTGTCTCGTCATCGAGGGTCTCGCCCTCGTTGAAGAATTTCAGCCAGCGTTTTTGTTCGGTTTCGACCTGTTGGACGGCGGCTTTGTTCAGCTCGAAAATTCAGATGCCGCCGTGCTCGATCAGCGCCTGCCCCGATCATCGCGCATCCGATAGCGGTGTGCATAGACCGGCGTGTCGTCGCGCAGGGTTTGATCGAGCAGCCAGATCGCATAGGTCGGTTTGAGGCTGCTGTAGTCCTGACCGCGACGCAGTTGTCGGCGGTACAGGTCCGCCCGGGCGTAGGGTGCGGTGAGGCACGAACCGCACCGATGTCTGGTCCGATCGTCGCGCTGGATCTCGACCTGAAAAACCCGGCCGGCCGCATCGCGGGCTTTCACGTCGACGATGGTGAGCTTGTCTTTGAGGGTTTCCTGCGGGTTGTAGGGATCGAGGATTTGCACCGCGACCACCGGACTTGTGAGCGTCTCGGTCAGCATCGCATTCGATGAAGCACGTCATGTGCTGCTTGATCCCTTCGCGCTGACACGCGAGGACGTGGACGCAAACGGCGAGCAGCGATTCGTGACCCTTGGTATGGGCGGGCGGGGACGTGTCCTCGTGGCGGTGTGGACACTCCGCGGGAATCGCATTCGTTTGATTTCCGCCTGGAAAGCGAACCAATCCCAACGGCGGCACTATGAGCAACAGTTCTGATCCCCTTTTCGACGACTATGCCGACCTTGATTTTACCGATGCCAAGTCTGTTTCCGAAGTACCGGCATTGGCACGTCTGCAGGCCGAGCAAGGAAGCCAGTCGCAGGTGACGATGCGGGTGGACAACCGGATCTTGGCGGCATTCAAGGCGCGCGCCGAGATGATGGGCAGCAATTATCAAACGCTGATGAACGATGCACTGCGTCAGTTCGTTGAAGGGCAGACGCTCGCGGATGTCGTGCGCGAAACGATTCGGATCGAGCTCCACCAGAACGGAGCCTGAAGCAGCGAGCGGGGGCATCGGTGTCAGGTCTGAAGACGAAACACGGTGGGGTCGGGGTGCCCACTCTTGTCGCTCGGGCGGGTCGGGCGATCGGATCGCGATCGCCGGGTTGCGGATGGCATCCGAGATGGGGATACGGCGCGGCGTCTCGTCGCTTGTGCCGAACCGTGCGAGGCTTAACGCACCGCCGGCGGGTGTTGCGCTTCCTATCGTCAGCGCAATCGACGGGTGCGGAGTCTCAGAGTAGGTCGAAGGTCGCATCGAGAGCGACGTCGGCCGTGTTCGTCGCTCAAGCCGGGCCGGCATGTCGCGCGGAGCGCCAAGGGCATGCGTGACAACGCGGAGCGGGTGTCACGAAAACATCGATCCGAGTCGGTTGCCGGATCAGGCTGCGTCGTGCAGAACCTTTGCAACAGCCTCGGGCATGCGAGCAATCACGCGTAAGTAGCTCTTGGCGGCCGTATCCGGTGCCTTACGCCCCTGTTCCCAATCACGAAGAGATTCGGCGGGGATGCCGAATTGCTCTGCAAAGTTCTGTTGAGAGAGGCCGGTTGCAGCCCGGGCGCGGCGCGCCAGCATTGCCCCGAGACCGCGCTCGAACTCGTCGTCGGAGAGCGGAGTATCGGGTTCAGGTTCAACGGGGTGTGCAGTGGTATCGTCGTGTTTCGCGATCATTTGCTTTTCTCACGCTGATGATTCGGTATCGGTTTCCGCGTTGGGTGAAAACGCACAGCCAGACCCGCTGCTTCACCATGCCGTAAGCGATGAAACGCTCCTCGGCGTAGTCAAAGCGCACGTCCAGGATGTCCAACCGGTTGGAATCGGCAAGGATCTCGATCCCGAACGCGAGGGAAGCTCCGTGCTTTTGTTGATTGGCCAAATCCTTGTCGGGATCGAACTCGATATCCATGTTGAGACTATGTGGTATCCGTGCTCGGGGAGCAAGGGGATCGGGAATCCGGAGGGAAAAGAGGAGGCAGGTTCAAATAACGCTCAACTCAAGGTCGGCCCCCTGTGGGTCGGAATTCAGGCCAACCTACTCTCGGCGTCATCCCGCAGCGAGGAAACCGGGGACGTACCACGGTTATCGCGATCGGCGACGAATCGGCCTCGCGAGTTGCCGAGCGATCTACTTGGGGCCGTCACAACCTTAATCCGATTCCGGCGCCGACGCACAGTGCGCAGGGTGCCGTGTGTCGTGCAGTTGGCTATCTATACAGCCGATTCGGCAGCTGACGTACGCGCCCATCGCGGCCGGGACTTGGTCTGGTGAGATCGGGATCAGCCGTTCACTCCGACCCTTCGCTCACTCAGGGCCCGCCGTGCGCGGCCCAGAGCTCCGCCGGCGTCTGAATGGGATAGCGGTCCCGCAGCGCGAGTAGGGCCTTGTCGCCGGCGATGAGCACATCCGCCTGCCCGTTGCGGAGCGAGGCGATCAGTGTGCCCAGCACGGACTGGTCGTTGATATCCCCGAGCGCGGGTTCTTTCATCGCACCCGGCTCGACCAGCTCGGCCTGGATCGCAAGCGCGTCGACGAGGTCGTCGACCTCCGCGGCGCCGAGGCCATGCCGGTGCGCGAGCTTGGGCAACACCCGCCGGAGCTCCCCGAGAATGTAGCCGGAGAGCACCACGTCCAGCGCGCCATGTCGCCACGCGGCGACGAGTTTGCCGGGGATGCTGGCGGGGTACGCGATGCCGGAGAGCAGGACGTTATTGTCAAGCACAACGCGCAGGGCGGACACCTTTAGCGCCCGGCGCGGATGGCGGCCACCGCCGCGTCGATCTCGGCTAGGTCCTCCGCCTCGGGCACCGTGGCGTATCCGGCCTCAATACGCTGGCACAGGGCGTCGAAGTGGGCCTGCATGCGACGGATGCGCTCGAATAGGCGGGCATCCACTAGAGCCTGCGCTACATCAGGCACTCCGGCTCAAGGCCGCGAGCGCCCGTCGCAGTCTGTCGGAGATCGTCAACGACGCCATTCGTAAGGCTTTGCGCGAGGAGCAGGAGAACCCGGCGGCCTTTGCCGAGCGCGTCGGCGCGGGGTTCGGCGGAGGAGCGGGGCGGACCATCCCGTTATCTTTGTATCGACAGCCGGAATATGAACAACGCCCTGAGCGCTCGACACGGCGCCGTGAACGCTCCGCCGTTGCGAGCGACTTTTCAGAGTAATTTCACGAGCGCGGCGATGGCCGCGACCTGGGCGAGCATCAGCGGGACGATCCACTTGAGCAGATCGAGTTTGGTGCGGGTGATTTCGCCACGGACCTGCTCGATCTCCTTGAGCAGACGCAACTCGGTCGTTTGTAGATCGGCGCGGATTTGCTCGATGTCCACTTTAAGCTCGGCACGGATTTGTTCGATGTCCTTCCGTAGGCGGAGTTCGCTTTCGCGGAACTCGGCCCGGACCTGCTCGATGTCCGCTTTAAGCTCGGCCCGGACCTGCTCGATGTCCGCTTTAAGCTCGGCCCGAACCTGTTCGATGTCTTTTTTTAGGCGGAGCTCGGTCTCGCGCAGCCCGGCCCGGACTTGCTCGATTTCCTTCTGCAGCCGCAACTCAGACTCGCGCACATGTCCCTGCGTGGCGAGGTCCGGGAGATGGGGATAACGCTCTTCGAGACGTTCGAACGCCTCGGCGATGACGCGCGCGCGGGCGCGATCGTCGGGTGCGCTGGTCAGTGCGTCATAGAGGGCGACACTTGGGGGGGCGTCGGTGTCAGGTCTTGACTTGTGCCTTGGGGCTAAGTCGGCATCGAAGTAGGCGCAACTTGACTCGAAAATGACCGTCTCGTCGGTTTTTTACGAGGCGTCGGTGTCGGGTCTTAAGCCGATTTCCGGGAATCGACATCCCAACTGCGCAGACGATGGGTCGGAAGTGACGCCAACGGTCGTCGCGAAGCGGCGACACCCCCCGGATAGACGACTTGCAGTCGTCCTCTTCAGCCGGCCCGACGGCCCGCGAGGTCGCGATCAGCGCGACGCACTCGAGAACCGCGCTGAACGTGCTTTGGCACCGGTTTCCGTTTTGCTCATCCATTCGCGATCTTCCCCTCCTTTCAGGTGTTGCCCGACGCGACGGTCGTGCAAGCGAGGCCCGAGGAGGAGGACGACTGCAAGTCGTCTATCCCGGGGGCACGCCGCTTCGCGACGTTGCTTCCGGTCGATCGGATGTGCAAGGAAGGATCGGTTCGTCCGGAATCCGATGACGACAACGACAACGAGTGGAACCTTCGACGACTTATCTTGGTTCCGGCTCTGTCGGTAGATCCTTTCCCGGGAAGCACCGAAGACGAAACACGGCAGGGTCGTCGGGGTGCCGATTCTTGTTGCACGGGTGGGTCGGGCGATCGGATTGTGAGCGCCGGATGACGGATGGCATCCGCGATGAGGATTCGGCGTCTCGTCGCGTGTTCCGAGTCGTGCGAGGCTCATCGCACCGCCGGCGGGTGTTGCACTTCCTATCGTCAGCGCAATCGACGGGTGCGGAGTCTCAGAGTAGCTCGAGGGTCGCATCGAGGGCGACGTCGGCCGTGTTCGTCGCTCAAGCCGGGCCGGCATGTCGCGCGGAGCGCCAGGGGCATGCGTGACACCGCGGAGCGGGTGTCAGGAGAGTATCGCTCCGAGCCGGTTGCCGGCTCAGGCTGCGTCGTGCAGGACCTTCGCGACAGCCTCGGGCATGCGAGCAATGACGCGTAAGTCGCTCTTGGCGGCCGTATCCGGTGCCTTGCGCCCCTAAAGGTCAGGACCTCCCGAAACATCCCGCCTCATCAGAGCGCCTCGGCGCAGAAGGTGGCGGGGGTAACGATCCGCGCGCGGCCAATGCTACGCCGGTGCAGCAGCCCGGCGCGCCGATCACCTGTCACCAGGTAGTCCGCCTCGCCGGCCAGGGCCATCGCGAGCAGGAATGCGTCATTTGGATCGCTTGCCTCGACGCCCTCCGGCAGTATCGGCAGCTGCTCGAGGTTGATGGCGCGCTGCAGGTTGTTGATCATCGTGCCGATGCGGTGTGCGGGCAGAATAGTTTTGAGCTTCGGATAACGGCTCACGCGCCGCAGTTCATCGAGCTGCACCGTCGATGTCACCAGCTCGAAGCGCGCCGCCCGCCAGGCACGATAGATCGTTTCAGGCGGGCCGTGCGCCGAGATCAGCGCGGCGAGCAGCACGTTGGTGTCCAAGATGACGCGCATCAGTGCTCACGCGCCCATTCCACGGCCTCCTCGATGAGTGCGGTCACCTCTGTCTCGCTCATGCCCGCGGCGGCGGTCTTGGCTTGATCGACGGCCTGCTCGAGCAGGTAGGCGCGCACGGCCTCTTCAATAAAGCGCGACAGATCGCCCTTGCGACCGCCACCTTGCGCGGCGATGAACATGCGCACGGACCGATCCACGTCCGGCGACACGGCGATGTTCCAGCGAACGGTGTTCACGATGCCTCCAGTTCGGCGTGTTTACACTCCGGTGTTTATACACCTAACTGGTGCCGGTCGCCATCAGCTCGATAAAGAAGCAGCAATTCCCGCCATGTACGCCCGGAATCGGGACATCGGGGTCACCATTTAGCTGACCCCGATCAATGGCACGACCTTTTTTCTCGCACCCAAGCACGCTTGTGTCGGTCGGGAAGTGCGACATTGCTACCGCCAACGCGCCCGCGGTTCTCGTTGAAAGGTCGCGGATTCACTCCGATCCGCGCCAGTTACCCTTCTGGATCAGAGCGGTGGGGCTGCTCCGTTGGGAGTAGACACCCGGCCCCTGGCTCGCTGAGCCCCGGAAAATCGTCGGTGCCCCACCAAGGTCCAAGTGGACCACGGAGGTGGGTGCGGGGCGGGGGCGCGGATCCCTAAAAATCCAGGCGTCCCTGGGGGAAAAGGGGTCCGGTTCGAAGAACGTTCAACGTAAGGTCGGCCCCCGTGGGTCGGAATTCAGTCCGACCTGCTCTCGGCGTCATCTTGCAGCGCGGGTGTTGCGCTCGACGCCGAGCGCCGGATGACCTGAGGCGGAGTTGTCGGGTTGAAGCCCGACCCATTTCAGATCTCGTGATCGCAGGCAGTCAGGCGTCGCGCGATTGGTTCAGGAGTGCCTGCAATCGCGCGACTTCGGCGAGCGCGGCTTCTTTGGCTTCGCGTTCTGCCTCTTTGTCTAGTCGTTCCGCCTCCTTGGCTCGTCGCTCCGCCTCCTTGGCTTGAAGTGCTTCCTCCTTGGTTTGTCGCTCGGCTTCTTTGGCCGCGCGCTCTTTCTCCAGCTCCTGTTGGATGGAGCGCTGCTGGCGCAGGAACTCTTGACGCGCTTGGTAGGCGTGATAGGCGCGGTCTTTCTCGGAGAAGGCGGTCAGGGTGCGCATATTTGCAGGCTCAGAGATTGGACTTCACGGGCTGCAGCGGTAGGTGAGGATTTGATCGTCAAGGCTGATGGCCGCAAATTCCAACGCTTGTCGAATGTCCTCGTCGTCGATTTCAGGATAGTCCTGTTTCAGCTCGTCGCGGTCCGGATAAGCGGCCACGGCTTTAACCACGCGGCGAAGGGTCAGTCTCATACCGCGGCTACAGGGCTGTCCGTTCATCGAGCCGGGGTTGATGGTGATTCGATCAAATGCCGTGTTCATGGCTTGCCTCATCACAGGGGTTTGCGCCAAAAGGGGAAAGATTTATTTACCAGGCGCGTGGCGTGACTTACCGTCGATACAGGTCTCGGCGGTGACCGAGGCGGACCACGAGGAGGCGCACCGTGTCATCCTCGATACTCACGATAAGGCGATAATCACCGACCCGGTACTTCCACAAATCCCCCAATCTCGACCCCTTGAGGGCTTCTCCGAGATGGCGCGGGTCATCGAGCGGCGCGACACGCCCATGCAGAAACGCCAGAATGCGGCGGGCGATGGGCGGATCAAGCTTGCCAAGCTCGCGTTCGGCGGCCGGGTCGAACTCAATCGTCCAGGCCATAACGCTTCATCAATTCATCCAACGGCACGGTTTGGGTCTTGCCCGCGCGAATGTCGATCAACCGCTGCTCGGCCAAGTACAGGTCCTCAAGGTCGTCCAGATGCTCTAGGATGGCTTCACGAGCATAGAAGGTCTTGGTGCGCCCCGTGGCCCGTGCCAAGGCTTCGAGCCGCTGCTCCACGTCGGCGGGGAGTCGGATGGCCAGCATGATCAGTCTCCTAAGTTAAAGCGCTATACAAGCATAGCATGCTGATGTCCCGACGACGTTCGGCCGGGGATAAGGGGTCTGGTTCGTCGGGTAGCAGGGTGACCGTAAGGTCACCCTGCTACCCGACCCCTCAGAACCTGGATCGACAGCACGCAGGATCTCGAGGGATTGATCCAGGCGGGCAGTCTCCATGATGCCGGGCCGCGGTGGACGCCTGCTCAACTCGCATCCGCATTGGTGTCGACGGGTCTCACTCGGGAGCCGGAACCGATCGACGGACTCGATCGACTGGACCGGCCTGACTCCGTTCCGTCCAGCGTCTATTCGCAGTTCGGGAACGCCTTCCTGGACATGGCCGGCCTGAGTGCGCGCAACTGTCGATACCCCTTGGGCGCGGATGCCGTGATCGCCTGTTTGCGGCAGCACTTTCCCGATGATGCCGAAACCTGTGCGCAGATCATCGAACGTGAGACTGCTGCACTGACGCAGGATCTGCGAGGACTCGGGCAATGGGCCGAACGGACCACCCGGGCTTCAGAGCGGGACGTGGAAACCGGCGACGGAGAGTCCTTCGTGCGATATCGGCCCGGAGATGTGCTCTCGATCGTGCAGGAGGCGATGTTGAGTCAACTCGGGACGGCGATTTCGTCAACCTGGGCGTCATGGCGTGCTCAGTTGGATGACGCGATGCAGTCCGATGTGCAAAAACGTCATCGTAGGCTCATCGAGATGATCAATGGTGCCGGCATCACCCTGACCGAGCGCGCTTGGGCTTGGATCGACGCCGAAGAGGATCCCGCGATGCTGGACTTACTGCTGCTGTTGATGGCCAAGGACGACAACACATTATTCCTGGCTAATTTGCGTCGTGGGTTCGGCGAGCATCGGGATCTTTGTTTGATCCTGCTGGGCTATATCAATGGACGGGAGTCGGAAAGCGAGTTCGAGCACTCGTCTTGATCACGATCGCAGCGGGTTGCGGTTTGGGGGTCGCGCCGCCCGCGCCGGCAGCAAGCTGCGAGGTCCGTGGAGCGCAGTTCCGAGTTTTCATCGCCGCATCGACGCGAGGGCACTGGTCATGACCACACCGGCAGAAGAGGTTTGGAGCTTGTTGCGGGAGCTGACGAAATCACAGCAAGAGACTGACCGGAGTATGCAGGAAACCGATCGCCGCATGAAGGACACCGATCGTCAGATCAGAGAACTCGGCAAGCAGATTGGCGGCCTGGGCGAGAAATTCGGCAGCTTCACTGAAGGTCTGGCCTTGCCCTCGATGGAAAACATCCTGCGCACGCGCTTCGGCATGGAGGTGGTCAGCCCCAGCGTGCGCGTCACCAAAGACGGCCGGCACTTTGAAATCGATGTGCTTTCCTATGCCAACGGTCCGATCAATGCGGCTTACGTGGTGGAGGTGAAGAGCCACGCGCGCGAGGAGTCGATCGCCCAAATGAAGGCGTTGCTGACGCGTTTTCGGCAATTTTTCCCCGAGCATGGCGACAAACGGCTCTACGGCATCCTCGCCGCCGTCGATCTTTCGGCCGAGCTGCGCGAGCGGGCGCTGCGCGAAGGCTTCTATGTGGCCCGCATCCATGATCAGGTTTTCGAGCTCGATGTCCCGGCGGATTTTCAGCCGATCGCGTATTGATCGACACAGGATTACAGCGCGAGAACGATTGGGTGGTCATCCTGCTGGAGCTGGCGCGGCCAAACCCGTCCAACGCATGACGTATACCGTACCGGGCGCGGTTGAATGAGCGAGGCCCTGAAAGAGTCTTTATAGCCATTTTCCGGCGGCGATCAGGATCAGCCGGAGAGGTGGATTGCGCAATGACCCGTCGCTTGAGGGGCAAAGGCCGGTTTTCTCATGGACAGGGATCCGCGCTACCGCGGAGAATCCTCGTGCCCGGCCGTTGGGTCGACGAGACCCCGGCCCTTCGTTTGAATTCTAAGGTGAATGCGCGTGCAGAAAACGGAAAACCTCAACGTCAGCGGCTTCGATCCGATGCCTTCGCCGCTGGAGATCCATCGTGCCGTGCCGATCTCCGATCAAGGCTCGGCGACCGTGCTTGCCGGTCGCGAGGCCCTGCAGGCGATCCTGGATCGGCGTGATCCTCGGATCTTTGTCGTCGTCGGGCCTTGTTCGATCCATGACCCGGTCGCCGGTCTGGATTACGCCCGGCGGCTCAAGGTCTTGGCCGATGCGGTCTCGGACCGCATGGTGTTGGTGATGCGGGTCTATTTCCAGAAGCCGCGCACGACCACCGGATGGAAGGGTTACATCAACGATCCGAACCTGAACGATACCTTCAGCATTGCAGAGGGCATGGAGAAGGCGCGGAAATTCCTGCTCGAGGTCACGGAGCTTGGTTTGCCCACCGCGACCGAGGCGCTCGACTCCATCGCCCCTCAGTATCTGTGGGACCTGATCTGTTGGACGGCGATCGGTGCGCGGACCTCGGAGTCGCAGACCCATCGAGAGATGTCCTCGGGGCTGTCGACCCCGGTCGGATTCAAGAACGGGACGGATGGCTCGGTCGACACCGCGATCAACGCGATCCTCTCGGCGGCTCAGCCACACAGCTTTCTCGGCATCAATGCCCGAGGCTTGACCAGTGTCGTCAGGACTCGCGGCAACCGCTACGGACATCTGGTGCTGCGCGGCGGGGGCAATCGCCCCAACTACGACACCGTCAGCGTCGCGATGGCGGAGCAGGCGTTGAGCAAGGCGGGTCTACCCGCGAGCATCGTGATCGACTGTTCTCATGCCAACAGCTTCAAGCAACCGGAGCTTCAGCCTCTGGTGATGCACGATTGCGTGAATCAGATCAGCGGCGGAAATCGCTCGATCGTCGGTCTGATGGTGGAGAGCTTTATCGAGGCCGGGCAGCAAGCGATCCCTGCGGATCTTGATCAGCTGCGCTATGGCTGCTCGGTCACCGATGCTTGTGTCGACTGGGCGACCACCGAGCGCATGATCCGCGACGCGCACGCCGCGCTGCCCGACCCCGTGCTGTCGCGGCGGATGATCTGATCGCTCCGCGATCCGTCCGTTTGATCCGACCAGCAACCGGCTCGGCGATTGCCCGGCAACCCTCTGTGGGTCGGGCTTCAGCCCGACAAAGGCGCCGAGGACAGCCGCCGGCCGGATCGGACTCAAGTCCGACCCACCGCAATCAGCCCTTGATGAACGACATGAACTCGGATCGGGTGCGCGGATCGGTCTCGAAGGTCCCGCGCATGGCGCTCGAGACGGTCGAGCTGCGTTGTTTCTGCACGCCGCGCATCATCATGCAGGTGTGACTGGCCTCCATGACGACGGCGACGCCGTGCGCGCCGAGATGCTCCATGAGCGCATCGGCGACCTGGCTGGTCAGGCGCTCCTGGACCTGCAGGCGGCGCGCGAAGACGTCGACCACGCGGGCGATCTTGCTCAAACCGACGACCTTGCCGTTGGGCAGATAGCCGACATGGGCATGGCCGAAGAAGGGCAGCATGTGGTGCTCGCACATCGAGTAGAACTCGATATCGCGCACCACCACCATCTCCCTGACGTCTTCCTCGAAGAGCGCCTTCTTGATGATCTCCTCGGCGGACATCGAATAGCCGCTGGTGAGGAAATCCATCGCCTTGGCGACCCTCAGCGGCGTGCGGCGCAGACCCTCGCGGTTCGGGTCTTCGCCGATCTCGCCGAGCATGCTCTTGACGAGGGCCTCCTTGCGGGCGTCATAGACCTCCTCGTCGGACTCGGCCTCGAAGCTCGTGGCGTAATGGCTGTGCGTGAAAACCTGAGTGAGCTTGGGTTTCTCTGCCATGGCGTTGCCTAAATGGTCCTGGTGATGTGACCCGGGAGGCGTCTTCGGGCGCGCTGCCGGATATCGACGTGAACAGATTCTGGACAAGAGGGTGGGGCCGCGCGGGACAAATGGAACTGGCGGAGCGGTGCGGAGACTCCGAGACGCTCCGAGATGATTTCCGGGAAACTCCATACCCGTAGTCGGTGCTGACGATAGAAACCACAACGTCCGCCGGCGGTTTGCTCAGGACTTAAGTTCGTCACGTCGAACGCGACCTCGCGGGCGGTCTGTCCGGCTGAAGAGGACGACTGCAAGTCGTCTATCCCGGGGCCGTTCGACCGGTCTGCCGACGCTCCGTGGTGGTCGAACGGTGGCCAGATGCCCCCGCATTCGGTATCATCTATGCGTGTTCATCGTGAATTTCCAGATCCGCGGACGAACGACGATGCCGATCCCGCAGGTCTTGCTACCCAGCTCACCTATCGCATTCACACGGCGCCGGTCCTGTGTTTCGGACCCCTGCGTCGGGTTCGATCCCTAAGCACCTCGGACCGAAAACCCCGCCCCGCCCGAATCGATTTCATGCCATCCGAGTGCAGCGACCGAGCCAGGCGACGCCGGCGCACGCCACCCGTGCTCTCGCGTCTATCAGCCGTTGGCCTTCTGTACTGCGGACCTTCAGGAGAGCCTCATGTGTGGACTTTGCGGTGAGATCCGCTTCGACGACAACCCGATTGACCTCGGCGCCTTGAGCGCCATGAGTGCGGCCATCATACCGCGCGGTCCGGACGGCGATGGCCTCTGGCAGCAGGGACGGGTCGCACTCGCGCATCGCCGTCTCTCGATCATCGACCTGAGCAATCATGCGGCGCAGCCCATGGTCGACAGCGCGCTGGGTCTCTCGATCGCCTTCAACGGCTGTATCTACAACTACAAAGAGCTGCGCGCCGAGCTGGAAGGCAAGGGTTACCGGTTCTTCTCGCACGGCGATACGGAGGTGGTGCTGAAGGCGTTCCACGCCTGGGGCGATGCCTGCGTTGACCGCTTCCACGGCATGTTCGCCTTCGCCGTCGCCGAGCGGGACTCCGGTCGCCTGACCCTGGTGCGCGACCGTCTCGGGATCAAGCCGCTCTATTACGCCGAGGTACCGGGCGGGCTGCGCTTTGCCTCGACCTTGCCGGCCGTGCTCGCCGGCGGTGGTGTCTCCACCCAGATCGACCCGGTGGCACTGCATCACTACATGCACTTCCACGCCGTCGTTCCGGCGCCGCATACGATCCTGAGCGGCGTGCGCAAGCTCGCGCCTGCGACCATTCGGACCATCGAGCGGGACGGACGCCAACGTGACCGTTGCTACTGGGATATCAGCTTTGCCGCCCGCCCCGAAGAGCGCGATCTGTCCTTTGAGGATTGGCAAGAGCTCACCCTGTCGGCGCTGCGCACCGCGGTGGCGCGCCGTCTGGTGGCGGATGTCGACGTCGGCGTGCTGCTCTCCGGCGGGCTGGATTCGAGCCTCATCGTCGCCCTCTTGGCCGAGCAAGGCCAGCGCGGCATCAACACCTTCTCGGTGGGCTTCGAGACCGTCGGCTCCGAGGTGGGCGACGAGTTTCAGTACTCGGACATCATCGCCGACACCTTCGCGACGCGTCATCACAAGATCCGGGTCGATTCGGCTTCGCGTCTCCTGCCCGAGCTGCCCAACTGCGTGCGCGCCATGGCCGAGCCCATGGTCAGCCACGACGTCATCGGCTTCTATCTGCTCTCTCAAGAGGTCGCCAAGCACGTGAAGGTGGTCCAGAGCGGGCAGGGTGCCGACGAGGTCTTCGCCGGCTATCACTGGTATCCGCCGATGATCGGCAGCACCGATCCGGTCGGCGATTATGCACAGGCCTTTTGCGATCGCACGCAGGAGGACTATCGGCGCGCTGTCGATCCGCGGTTTCACGGCGAGGATACGAGCCGTGCCTTTATCGCCGCGCATTTCGCTCGCGCAGGTGCCGATGCGCCGGTCGACAAGGCGCTGCGGATCGACCAGCAGATCATGCTGGTGGACGATCCGGTCAAGCGCGTCGACAACATGACCATGGCCTGGGGCCTGGAGGCGCGCGTCCCTTTCCTCGACCACGAGCTGGTCGAGCTGGCCGCGCGCATGCCCGATCGGCACAAGCTCTGTGACGAGGGCAAAGGCGTGCTCAAGGCGATCGGTCGACGGCTGATTCCGACGTCGGTCATCGACCGGCCCAAGGGCTATTTCCCGGTGCCGGCGCTCAAATATCTGCGCGGCGAGGTCTTGGAGACCGTGCGCGATCTGCTGCATTCCCCGCGCGCCCGCGAGCGTGGTCTGTTCCAGCCGGCCTATGTCGAGGCACTGTTGGCGGCGCCGGACGATCATTTGACCCCGCTGCGCGGCTCCAAGCTGTGGCAGGTCGCGCTGTTGGAGATGTGGCTGCAGGAACAAGGGGTCTGACACTCATGAGCAGAGATCGGATGCGTCATCGATTCGAGCGCAGTCGTGCTCCGTCGCTCAGGAACTGGGACCGCCGGCCGCGCGCGGATCAGGCACTCGGTCAGCCCGCAATCGTCGACTGCGGCTGGGGGCGTCTGCTCTTCGGTCAGACCTTCACGGACCCCAAGGCCATCGCCGAGGCCCTTCAAGAGGAGCATCGCGGCAAACGCGACGTCGCGCTCTATTTGAGCGATCCGCACGTGGTGCTCTCCTACGCGCCTCAAGACCTGTTTCTCGATCCGTCACATACCTTTCGGCTCTGGTTCGAGCGCTATCAGTGCTCGCCGCGTCGGCCGAAGGGGTTTCATGTCCGGTTGCTCAATAGTCGGGACGATGCCGAGGCGATCCACCGGCTCTACATCATGCGGCGCATGGTGCCGCCGAGTGCGGACTTCATCTGGTCGCATCGCACCTCGAAGGTTCTCAGCTATTGGGTGGCCGAGGACGAGCAGGACGGTCGGATCCTGGGTGCGGTGAACGGTGTCGATCATGTGGCGGCCTTCTCCGATCCGGAGAACGGCGCGAGCCTCTGGGCGCTCGCCGTCGATGCCCAGTCGCCGTATCCCGGTGTGGGCGATGCCTTGATGCGACAGGTGATCGAGTACTATCAGGCGCGCGGCCGCGGTTTCCTGGACCTCTCGGTGATCCACGACAACACCCGTGCGATCCGGCTCTATCGCAAGCTCGGCTTCGAGCGGATTCCGGCCTTCGCGCTGAAGAACAAGAACGCCTACAACGAGCCGCTCTTTATGGGTCAACAGCCGGAGACCAAGCTCAACCCCTATGCCGCCATCATCGTCAACGAGGCGCGGCGGCGAGGGATTGCGATCGAGGTGCTGGATGCCGAGGGCGGCTATTTCGCCCTGGTGCTCGGCGGGCGCCGCATCGTGTGTCGCGAGAGTCTCAGCGAGCTGACCAGCGCCGTGGCCATGAGCCGTTGCGACGATAAGGCGGTCACCCATCGGCTGTTGCGCAACGCCGGTCTGCGGGTCCCGGAGCAGACGCGGTTCGAGGCGTTGGATCAGGCCGAGGCGTTTCTCTCCAAGCTCGGCCGCGTGGTCGTCAAGCCCGTGCGCGGGGAGCAGGGTGCGGGGATCAGCGTCGATGTGCGCGATCCCGAGACCCTCGAGCGCGCGATCGCCGCGGCGCGGCGGGTCTGTGATCAGGTCATTCTGGAGGAGTATGTCGAGGGCGAGGATCTGCGCATCGTCGTGATCGACAATAAGGTGGTCGCCGCCGCGATCCGTCGGCCGGCGCAGGTGACCGGGACGGGTGAGCATAGCGTGCGCGACCTCATCCAGGCCCAGAGCCGGCGTCGCCGTGCGGCAACGGGCGGGGAGAGCAACATCCCGATGGACGACGAGACCAAGCGGTGCGTCGTCTCCGCCGGCTACGATCTTGATGCGATCCTGCCGGAGGGGGAGGTGCTTGCGGTGCGCAAGACCGCGAATCTCCATACCGGCGGGACGATCCACGACGTGACCGCGGAGCTCAATCCGGTTCTCGGCGAGGCCGCCGTGGCCGCGGCGCGGGCGCTGGCGATCCCGGTCACGGGGCTCGATTTCCTTGTGCCTTCGGTGCGCGGGACCGATTATGTGATTATCGAGGCCAACGAGCGGCCCGGCTTGGCCAATCACGAGCCCCAACCGACCGCCGAGCGCTTCGTCGACATGCTGTTTCCTCAGACCGCCGCCCGGGAGTCCATGCCTTGAAGTTGCCTGCCATCGATACGCGCTATCTGGTCGAGATCCTGCTCAAGCTGCTGCACACGCCCAGCCCTTCCGGTTACACGGACCGCGTGGTTCATTTGGTGTGCGAGGAGCTCGAGCGCTTGGAGGTCCCCTTCGAGCTGACCCGACGGGGCGCCATCCGTGCGACGCTCAAGGGCGAGGTCTCCCAACCCGATCGCGCCATCGTGGCCCATATCGACACGCTCGGCGCCATGGTGAAGTCGCTCAAAGAGAACGGCCGTCTGCAACTGGTCCCGGTCGGACACTGGAATGCGCGCTTTGCCGAGGGGGCCCGCGCAACGCTCTTCACGGACAACTGCCAATGGCGCGGCACCATCCTGCCCCTGAAGGCATCGGGGCACACCTTCGCGCCCGAGATCGACAATCAGCCCGGCGGTTGGGATTTCGTGGAATTTCGCGTCGATGCGCGCGTGCGCGACATCGCCGACCTCCTGCGTCTGGGCGTGCATGTCGGCGATTTCCTGGCGATCGATACCAGTCCCGAGATCACCGATACCGGCTTCATCAACTCACGCCATCTCGACGACAAGGCCGGCACGGCGGTCCTGCTCGCGGCGATCGAGGCGGTGCGACGCGAGGGGCTCGAGCTTCCGGTCGACTGTCATCCGCTCTTCACCATCTCCGAGGAGGTCGGGTCCGGCGCATCGGCCGCGCTTCAGCAGGATG
The DNA here is from genome assembly GCF_000223985.1 of Thiocapsa marina 5811. GTDB lineage: Bacteria > Pseudomonadota > Gammaproteobacteria > Chromatiales > Chromatiaceae > Thiocapsa > Thiocapsa marina. The sequence goes on along the minus strand of NZ_AFWV01000011.1, from coordinate 207,127 downwards.
TCGCCGAGATGCTGACCATCGACAACGGCACGACCGCCCCGGGACAGAACTCGAGCGAATTCGGCGTGACCATCGCCATGGCGGACGAGCTCGGACCTTTCGATTATCACCTGACCCACCGCATCATCCAGCTCTGCCAGGAGTTCGCGATCCCGCATCAGCGCGACGTCTTCAAATATTACCGCTCCGACAGCGCCGCGGCCGTCACGGCCGGCAACGACGTGCGAACCGCGCTCGTGACCTTCGGCATCGATGCCTCGCACGGCTACGAGCGCATCCACTTCGATGCCTTGGAATCGCTTGCTCGACTCGTGAGCGTCTACATGCAGGGCCCGCCCCTGTTCAGTCGCGATCGCTTCGAGATGGGCCCGCGTGCGGGCTTCCCGATCCAGCCCGGTTGAGACGCGGATCGGTCGAGACACGGATAAGACGATGCTGCAGGCGCTGACCTTGATCCTGCTCTGCCAGCTCGTCGGCGAGACCGTCGTGCTGTTGACCGGATTGCCCGTTCCCGGGCCCGTGCTCGGGATGTTGCTCCTGCTCGGGTGGTTGTTTCTCCGCGGCGGGATCTCGGATGAGGTCGGGCACACGGCCGATGCGCTGCTCGCGCATTTTTCGCTCTTGTTTGTCCCGGCGGGGGTCGGCGTCATGCTGCACTGGGAGCGTATTCAAGGCCAATGGCCCGCAATCGCCGCGGCACTGCTGCTCGGAACACTCCTCACGCTGACAGTCACGGCATTGACGATGGCGGGCGCGCAACGGCTCCTCGCGACCCTACACCGGCGTCGACGGGGTGCCGCCGGTGACTGACACCCCCTTCACCGAGATTTGGGTCTATCTCTCCGCGTCGCCGTTACTCTGGCTGACGGCGACATTGATCTGCTATCTGGCGGCCGATCGTCTGTATCGGCTTGGGCGCTGCAGTCCGCTCCTGAATCCGGTCGCGGTGGCGGTTACGCTCTTGATCGGGATCCTGACGCTCACCGGGACGCCCTACGCCATCTATTTCGACGGGGCGCAGTTCGTGCACTTCCTGCTGGGCCCGGCGACGGTCTCGCTGGCGATCCCGCTGTATCGACAACGCGAGCGGCTCGGCGCCCTGGCCCTGCCGATCGGTGCCGCACTGCTGGCGGGGGTGCTGACCGCGAGCGTCAGCGCGATCGGGCTTGCAGCCTGGCTCGGCGCGGACATCGCCACCCAGATCTCTCTTGCACCCAAGTCCGTCACGGCACCGGTGGCGATGGGCATCTCGGAGAAGCTCGGCGGGATCCCGTCGCTCACGGCGGTTCTCGTGGTGAGTACCGGGATCGTGGGTGCGGTCTTCGGCACGGGTGTGCTCAGAGCGCTGCGGATTCGCGACGATGCGGTCAAAGGGGTCGCCATGGGCGTGACCTCGCACGGCATCGGCACCGCGCGTGCGTTCCAGGTCAGCCCGACGATGGGTGCCTTCTCGGGTCTGGCGATGGCGCTGTCGGCCTTCTTGACCGCTGCCCTGCTGCCCTCGGTCTTGGATTGGCTGGGGTTGGTCGGCGGATAAGCGGATGCTGGGGCGCCGCGGGGACGCGGCGCGCGAGACGAGAGCGATCTATTGCTTCTCGACGGTGCTCATCGTCATGATGCTGTAGGCCGGGCAGGACCGCACGAAGGCGGTTCCCATCAGGACCAGCCCGACGAGGCCGAGCCAGCTGCCGGCGAACACGCCCCAGAGGATGATCAGGGCGCCGGCGGCAAGTCGAATCTTGCGGTCTTTCTCACCGATGTTTTTGGTTAGTTCCATGCGAGGCACCTCTTGCAGTGATGGTCTGTGAAGATTCGATGTCGATCCGCCCTCCGATCACCTGAGCGCTTGGCGGGCGAGCCGACTCGACACTGTCGTGACGTCGTCACGCGGCGTAACCATACACTTTGCAGGGTTTGTGCGAAACCCTTCCGATGACACCTCCTCGAGGCCCCCGCTCGGTGCGCGCCGAGGCGGCGGCGCACCGAGCAATAGGGCTTACTTCTGGGCGTCGGTCAGCGTCTTTCCGTGCTCGATCCAGAACTTTTGCGCACCCGGATGTACGGGTGTGGCCACGCCCTCCAAGCCGCTCTCCAGGGTCATGGCGGTCGCGGCCTTGGAGACGCTGTGCATGAAGGCGAGACCGTCCTCGGAGTAAACCTCGCCGAGCGCCTCGTACATGAGTTCGTCGGAGACATGTCGGCCGGCGACCCAGAGTGCGCCGTCGGAGATGGTGGCGACGTCGTAGTCCACGCCCGAATAGGTTCCGGCCGGGATGGTGACCTTCACGTAGTAGGGATGATCCTGCGGCAGACTGCCTTTTTGGGCGGCCTCCCAGACCTGCAGCAGGCGGATCTTGTTGCTGGTGGCCGCTTGGATGACGGAGGCGTTCGGGAAGCCGGCAAAGACCCACAGCGCGTCGATTTGGCGGTCGCCCAAGGCGGATGCGCCTTGGTTGTAGCCGATGAACTGCGGACGGATCTTATCCCAAAGGCCCAGGCTCTCGAAGAAGCGCTGAGCGGATGCCGCGGCGCCGGAACCGGCCGGTCCGACGGCAACCTGTTTGCCTTCGAGTTGGGCGACGTCGGTGATCCCCGAGTCCTCGAGAACAATGAGATGGGCCGGGGCGCCGTAGAGGAACGAGACCGCGCGTACGTTGCGATATTTCGACGTGTCGTTGGTCAATTCACCCTTCATGCCGAGATAGAGGTCGCCCGAGTAGACGATTCCGAAGTCGGCATCGCGCGAGTTCACGCGTCGCAGATTCTCGACCGAGCCGGCCGAGGCCATATTGGAGACATCGACGCCCTCGATATTGCGCGACAAAAGGGTTGCGATCCCGTTGGAGAAGAACTGGAAGGTGCCCCCGTCCGGCCCCCCGGAGAACGCCAGACGTTCCACCGCTGCCTGCGCGATCGGCGCGGTCGCGATGACGACAGCCGTCAGAGCGGCGACGGCTAGACCCGTGAAGGCCTTCAGCTTGAATGAATGGAGCTGGATCGTTCTTTTCATGCGTTGTTTCCTCATCGGTGTGGATTGACCCTCGTACTGCGATTTGGCCTCATTCCCGGACGGTTAAAACGGGAATAGGCGAGCTGCGAACCACCCTCTCGGCCGTCGAGCCCATGAGCATCTTCTCGATGCCCGCGCGTCCCTGGGTTCCCATCAGGATCAGGTCGGCGCCGATCTTCTTGGCCTGTCGGATGATCTCCTCGTGGCTCTTGCCGACCGCGATCGCGGTGGTGACCGGCATGTCCTTGAAATAGCGGTCACGAAACTCCTGCATGTCCTCCACGGCATGTTTCTCGATCTCCGCCGCGAGCTTCTCGTAGACCTCGGCGGAGACCTTGCGCGCGTTGCGATCGGAAAATTCGTTGATCACATGCAGGAGCGTCAGGGACGCTCCGCAGGTGTCCGCCAAGGAGCGTGCAAGATCGCATGCGCGCGCGGAGCCCTTCGAGAAGTCGGTTGCGAAGAGGAGTGTCTTGATCTCGGCCATAGGGATTCACCTGCGGTTGGAGAAAACGGATCGGGTCTCGGATCTGGCGCTGAGGGCTTGTCCATAAACCCGGCCGCGTCGCTGGTCGTTGCCGTAGGGTGGACGAGCGCAAGCGAAGTCCACCGAACCCCGCGCCGGCGCTGGTGGACTGCGCTGCGCTTGTCCACCCTACGGCCGGGATTGTGAGCAACGCTGGCACGGCCAAGCCACTCCGACACATGCCGCATACAGCACCGGATTCGGTTTATGTCCTCGCCACGGGACTTAAAGGTGTCGCCGCGGCATCGCGTTGCAGCCACCAGACCAGTGCAACCAGCGCCAGTCCGGCGGCGTCCGTGACGAATCCCGGCCAATAGAGCAGGAAGGTCGCAATCCCCAACACCAACCATTCGACGAGCGTCGTACTGCGGCGCAGGAAGCCCATGGCGAAGGCACCGAACGCGATCGTTCCCAAGGTCGCCGAGAAGAATGCACTCACGATCTCCCAGGTCGTTCCGTCCAGGAGAATGGCCGGGACGTAGGCGAACAGAAGCGGCATCACATAGAGCATCTTCGCGAATCGAAACGCCGTCCAGCCGGTTTTCCAGGGGTCCGACCCCGCAATGGCCGCCCCCGCATAGGCCGCGACACACACGGGAGGCGTGATGTTGGAGTCTTGAGACAACCAGTAGACGATCATGTGCGCAGCGATGGCCGCGACACCGAAGTGCCCGAGCGCCGGCACCGCGAGCACCGCGACGATCAGATAGGCGGCGGTCACCGGCACGCCCATGCCGAGCACCAAGGAGGCGATCGCGATCAGCACCAGGGCCAGGAACAGACTGTCGCCGGCCATCGAGATCACGAGATCCGAGAACTTCAGCCCCATCCCGGTCAACGAGATGACGCCGACGATGATGCCGATCACGCCCAGCGTTGCCCCGATGATCAGGGTGTTGCGCGCACCCAGCTGGATCGCCTCCCAGATCGCGCGCGGTCCCATCCGCGTGCTCGGATGCACCCAGCTCACCAGGATGCAGGACAGTGTGGCCCAGAAGGCGGCATTGCCGGGCGAACGCCCCATCAGCATCAAGGCCGTGATGATCACCAACGGCAATGCGTAGAACCAGCCGCTCTTGAGCACCGGTCGCCAGTCCGGGATCGTCTCGCCGGGGATACCGACCAGGCCCTGCTTCTTGGCCTCGAAATGGACCATGAAGAAGACCGAGAGGAAATACAGAATGGCCGGGCCGACCGACAGGAGCATGATCTGCGAGTAGGGCATCCCGGTCAGCTCCGCCATGAGGAAGCCGCCCGCACCCATGATCGGCGGCAGGAACATGCCGCCGATGGATGCAGCCGGCTCGATCGCGCCCGCGACGTGCGGCTTGAATCCGGCGCGCTTCATCATCGGAATCGTGAAGGAGCCCGAGGAGACGGTGTTCGCGATCGCGCTGCCGGAGACCGAGCCGAACAGCGCCGAGGAGACGACCGCGACCTTGGCGGGTCCGCCGGTGGAGCGTCCGGTCAACGCCAACGGCAGATCGATGAAGAACTTGCCGGCTCCGGACTTCTGTAGGAAGGCGCCGAAGAAGATGAAGAGGATCACATAGGTGGCGAGTACGCTCGCCATCACCCCGAACACACCGTTGGTGGTGAGAAAGAGCGAGGTCGCCAGCCGTTCGAAACGGAAGCCGCGATGCGCGAAGAGCTCGGGCAGGTAAGGCCCGAACAGTGCAAAGGCGATCATGCCGATGCCGATCAGGGTGATCGACCAACCGAGCACCCGTCTGCAGACCTCGAGCGACAAGATCAACCCGATGATGCTCACCAGCATGTCGACCTGATTCTCCGCACCGGCGCGGTAGTTCAGGGCCTCGAACTGGCTGATCCAATAGATCACGGTGCCGGCGACGATCGCGGCCATCAGGACGTCGCTCGCGGTGGGGCTTTGGCGGAAGCGCCGGGCGAGCCATTGGTCCAGCGGCAACAGGACGACGGCGAAGGGCAGGATCAGGATCAGCGAGGTCCGCAGTGCGCCGAAGTCATCGGCCCAGGCCTTGGCGAGGCCGTCGTATTCCCAGGTCTCGCGAAAAAGCGTGATCTGGTCGTAGAAGGCGGTGGGCGAGTCGAAGACCCAGAAGCAGCTGACCAAGACCGCAAGCATCCCGGCGGTCCAGACCGACATGGCCCCGACGGCGAAGCGCCCGCCCGCAGGATAAAGCAGGAAGACCAGAACGAAGGTGATGAGGACATAGACGCCCAGGTGATACTGGGTGTCGAGCGCTTGAAACCCGGCGCCGTAGAAATAGATCAACACCATCGCCGCACCCAGCAGCGAGGTCAGCCAAAGCCAGGGTCCGCGGACCCGTCGCTCGGCCTTCGCGTCCTTTTGCATCAACTCCTGGACCTTTTTGCGCTCCTCGCTGCTCAGGCCATCGAGCGATTGATCCGATTGCGCCATTGTCGTTACCCCAAGGTTTTTTTATGGCCCCGTTACGGCGTCCTATCGGGGATAGGGGAGGGTGCCGCATCGCAGCCGAGGCGTCAACGGGAGTCGGCTCCGGCGCCATGGTCCCGGATCCTCCGATCGGCCTGCTGGCTTGCGGGCGATCCCGGCGCGTCACGGTCAGGTCGCGACGAGACGGTCGTAATAGCGTGCGCGATACAACAAACGCGGCTTCGGGCCGTCGGTAAAGCCGGTACGGGTGTGGAGGACATTGTTCGAGATCAGACCCCATCCGGACTCGAGGCGACCCGTGAAGTGCCACGGCGACGGCGTGCGCAGGATGTCTTTTAGGCAGCTCACGGCGGCGGTGGTCGAGGGATCGTCACGCCAGGAGATGTTGCGGCTGCGGTCCGTATAGCGCATGTGCAGACGTCCGTCAGGGTGAATCGAGAAGACGGGACCTGTTTGCTCGGCGCGAAGCTCGATGCCGTCGACGACATTGGCGGGGATCGTCATGCAGGCCGGGTGCATGAGGGCCCGGATATGCTCCGGGTCGCGATCGCGAACGAGGATGTAGGCGATCTCGTGGTCGAGCAACGCGTTCTCGCCGCCGGTCTCGGCGGGCTGGACGCAGTGCAGGAGCAGGCCGTGGATCTGCTGCTCCGGGGTGTTGTAGTAGCCGTCGGTGTGCCAGGCGATGGGGCGATCGGAGTAAGGGATGTAGTTGCGGTGCGCGGCGTCGGTCTGCACGGTCAGCGAGGTGACTGCATCCTCGTCGGCGCCACGGTTGTGGTCGAGCCGATGCAGGCCGAAGCGTGCGCCGAGCGTGATCGGGATCGCTTTGTCGGGGTCGTCGCCCGTCGTGCCGATATAGATCGCCATGTTGGCCCTGCGGCAACGCGCGAGGATGGCTGCGTGCTCGGCGTCGCTCAGTGTGCGCGGATCGCCGATCTCTACGAGGAGATCCGAGAGTGCGGTCGGGGCCGCGGCGAGCTTGCGTTCTTTCCAGTGTTGATAGGCGTTGTCGTCGTCGAGGTCGAAGGGGTTGCTCACCGGGATCTCCGTGAAGTATCGGGGATCGGACCCTAGCGGCTGTGCGGCCTTACGGCATTGATCCGCGTCAGTTGCGAGCAGGTGCAGTGCGATCGAGACCATTGACCCTCGGGTTTGGATTGTCCCCGGGGCCTGTGTTTGCCCATGTGGATAAGCTGTGCGGGCATCGTCTAAACCGCGGGCGGGCCGAGCCGATCTCGGTGCCGGTCGATTTTTGACCAGTGTGGATCCGCCCGGTATTCAGGCGTTGGCCATCAGCTCGAGGGGCTAGTACCCCGTTCCACCCTATTTTGCATGCTCGCAAAATAGGGTGGAACGGGGTACTCAGCGTGTTCGCCCCGACAGGTCCAGTCATTGGCCGATGCCGCGGGGCGCGCTAAAGTCCCCGGACACCGATTCGCATGGAAAAGCCCGATGTCTGCACCCGTCACTCCGTTGCTTGCCGCCGACGCCATCATCGAGCTGGTCGACCGGCCAGGTCGCCCCGTCGTGCTGATCGAGCGGCTCAATCCGCCCTTCGGCTGGGCCATCCCCGGCGGTTTCGTGGACGTCGGCGAACGCATGGAGACGGCGGCAATCCGCGAGGCCGCCGAGGAGACCGGGCTTGCGGTCACCCTGCGCGCCCTGCTCGGGATCTATTCGGATCCGGCGCGCGATCCGCGCGGCCATACAGTCACCGCGGTCTACGTGGCCGAGGCGCGCGGCGAGCCGCGGGCGATGGACGATGCGCGCGCCCTGCAGGTCTTCTCCCCGGATGCGCTTCCGCCGGTCCTGGCGTTCGACCATGCCTTGGTGCTGGCGGACTATCGCCGTTATCGAGCGGAGGGCGTGCCGGCACCGCTGCGGCTCGATGCCGACCGGGCCGAAGGCGGCGATTGATTCGGCAGATGCGCCGTGCGCGAATCGACTATCCTGATCCGAGGAACACCCAGTCCGACCCGGACCGCTGTCTGCGCCTCGATGCGCACGGACGGACAGCGCCGAGCGGGCGAATCGGAACCGAGACCGGAGATCCCAGATGCAAGCCGTGATCGACCGAGGCTTCTGCCTCAAGAACCCTGTCAAAATCATTCAACTGTTCGGGCTCGACGTCTTTGTCGGGATGTTGCTGAGCAAGGACAAGACCCTGCTGCAGCGCATCGCCGAGAAATATCAGGCGCGGCGTGTGCCGATGCCCGGAGCCATCGGCAATGCCTATAAGCTCTCGGCCCTTTTCGAGTTTCGGGTGGCGCATATCTACGCGGCCATGGCCGAGCGGTTTAAGTCCAATCCCGACGTGCACCGTTTCTTTCTGGATCTGCGCGACGAGGAGATGGAGCACGGGCGGCTCATGCTCGCCTGTCTTTACCAGATCGCCGTCAACCGCGAGGTGGAGTTCGTGCCCAGCGTGCGGGACCAAGAGATGCGCGAGTCGCTCAACGCGCTGCGCGAGGTCGAGCACCGTGTCCCGGAGATGAGCTTGGAAGAGGCTTTCAAGGTTACGAACGAGCTGGAGGCCGGAGAGGTCAACGTGATCTTCGGTCGTCTCCTCACGCAGGTCGGTCGTGCCGAGACCGAGCTCTTCGCCGAGCAGCTCAAGGGCGCGCAGAGTCACCCCGAGTCCGTCCCGAGGCGGATCAAGGAGCTCAAGGCGCGGCTGGGACCGGACGGGCTGGCCGCTGCGGCATAACAGGAGAGGTCTGGGGGCGGGCTAACCGTGTAGGGTGGACAAGCACAGCGCAGTCCACCGGCGTCGGTGCAGGTTGGGTGGACTTCGCTCTCGCTCGTCCACCCTACGGGCTGGTCTCGAGAACGCCTTCCACCGGTTCTGGGGCTTCGGGGTCAGGGACCGAAGTCCATCCGTCCGAGCGGTTCGAGCTTGCCCCGGTCCTGATCGGACAACCGCATCAGCATCGCTTCTCCCGAGGCGGGATAGATGCCGGTAAGCGCCGTGACCGTCACCTGATGGGTCACCAGTACGATGGGCTCGCCGTTCGGTGGTTGGTTTTTCAGGAATGCCTCGAGTGCGGCCAGATTCGGCTCGCGGTCCGCGCGGCGCTCGAAGAAGGAGTTGAGCGCCGGTAGCCGCGTGACCGGCCCGAGCCCCAACAGCTCGGCGGTCTCCAAGCAGCGGCACCATTCGCTCGAGTAGACCCGCGCTTGCTCGATCCCGCGCCCGCGCAGCCAAGCCCCGATGGATCTTGCCTGCTCGCGTCCTGCGTCGCTGAGGTTGCGCTGGGTCGCGCAGTCGTCGAGACGAAAACCCTCCGGATCGCCCGTCCCCGGCGCGTCGGCGTGGCGGAGCAGCAGAACCGCACCGCCGTTCCGCATGTGTGCGGCGAGATCCACGTCCTCCGGATGCTGCGCTGCGCTCGCCCCCGAGCCGAGGATCGCCCAGAGCGCCGCAAACAGGAGACCGCGGCTGCGGCATCCGAACAGCCGGGTGCGCATCAGGGGTGTCGACAGCATTGCGGGTTTCTCTGCGCGTTCTTTGAATGCGACGGTCGCCGACTCAGGTTCGGAAAGCACCGACGATGCGTGAGCCCGCGGTGATGGCACCGAGGATGACGGCGCCGGCAAGCACACCGACGAGCGCGTTGAACAGCGGGGATGTCAGTGCCTCCAGGACGGGGCCGATCGTGGGAACCGCGGCGGCGCCGTGACTCAGGAGATGCAGGATGTCGTGCGTCCCCGGGGTCCCGTGGACCAGGATCCCGCCCCCGACCAGAAACATGGCGGCTGTTCCGACCACCGCAAGGACGCGCATCAGACGCGGTGCGGCCGCGAGGAGCAGGGCGCCGAGACGCCGCGCGAATCGGGCGCCGAGATCCTCGCCCGTGCGTTGCTGCAGGTAGAAGCCGGCGTCGTCCATCTTGACGATGCCCGCGACCAGTCCGTAGACGCCGACAGTCATCAAAAGCCCCACGCCGATCAAAACCGCCACCTGCACGCCGAATGTGGCGCCGGCGACGATCCCGAGGGTGATGACGATGATCTCGGCGGAGAGGACGAAATCGGTGCGGATCGCACCGCGGATCCTGTCTTTCTCGAAGGCCGCCATGTCGACACTCGGATCCAGAAGCGTCCGCGTGAGCTCCGCATGACGGTCATCTTCCTCCTCGGCGTGCAGGAACGTGTGGGCCAGCTTCTCGAAACCCTCGTAACAGAGAAAGGCCCCGCCGAGCATGAGGAGCGGCGTAATGGCCCAGGGTGCCACGGCGCTGATGAGGAGTGCCGCCGGAATCAGGATGAGTTTGTTCTTGAGCGACCCGAGGGCGACGGCCCAAACCACCGGCAGCTCGCGCTCGGCCCGTATCCCGAGGACCTGCTGGGCATTCAACGCCAGATCGTCTCCGAGGACACCCGCGGTCTTGCGCGCGGCGACCTTGGTCATCACCGAGATGTCGTCGAGGACGGTTGCGATATCGTCGAGCAGTGTAAGCAGGCTGGCCCCGGCCATGGGATCTCGTCGCTTGGGTTGAGGTGAGCGAATTCTAACCTGGATCATGCACCTTGGCGGCCGGACTCGCGGCCCACCGCCTCGACAGCCCGTATTCCAACGCACGGCGCGGCAGACCTGCACCCAAGCTGTAGGGCGAGACCGATTCCAGGCTGTATTCGCCGCCGTCGGCGATGGCGTTGGCCGCCAGGATCCCGCTGCGGATCGCCGGACCGATACCTTCGGCCATGTCGCGGGTGGCGAGCCCGGCGGCATCGCCGACCAGGAAGGCGTTCTCGTGCCGGATTTTCTCTACCCCGTCGCGCAGGTAATAGGAATAGCCCCGGGGTTCGAGCGCCAACCCCGCGTCGATCAGCTTGCGCCGGCGCAAGGAGGTGACGAAGTGTTCCCAATGTCGGTGAATGCTCGCGCCTGTATCCTGCATCCGCTGCGTCATGCCCCCGACGCCGAGATTCAGATAGCCATCCTGTTTGGGGACATACCAACTGTAGCCCGGCAGGCCCTTCTCGAAGAACCACAGATGACAGTCACGATCCTGCCAGGTGAAGGGCAGCTCCTGCTCCAGCGCGGCGACTTGCAGCGCCCTTGCCCGTGGGTTGATCTCGCGAAACAGCGATCGATACACCGGGCATGCCGTGCCGCCGGCACCGACGAGGGCCGCGCATTCGAAGCGGTCGTCGATGCGGTAGCCGTTCGGCGTTCGCTCGATGCGCTTGACCTGGTGGGTGATGACCTCGGCCCCCGAGCGCTCGAGCAGCCAGTGGTCGAGCTCGATGCGGCGGATCGAGTGCTGCGGCGATCGCATCGTCAGACCGATGCCGAACAGGTGTGCACGGGTCACCTCGAAGGTCAGGAAGCGATGCGGATAGGCCGCGATGTCCATCTCGAGATCCGCGACGACCTCGGGCGTGATCCAACCGGCGCAGAGCTTGGGTCGCGGGAAGACCGCCTTGTCCAGGATCAGGCAGTCGACACCGCGACGGCGCAGCTGCCATGCGCAGGACGAGCCCGCAGGCCCGCCGCCGACGATGATGACGTTCGTTTTGATCATGGGCCGTCCTCGCGAGGATCTCCTCTGTCGGGTCGCTCACCGCCCGCCGGATGCGCCGACGCTTAAACCGCGCCCATTGCGATATGCGTCGTTTGTTGGAGTGATTTGGCTGGATCGGCTCCGACGGCTCTCGGATTTGGCGCGGTTTAAGGCATTAACAATCTGAAATTTTAAACCGCGTCTCACCGGGATCGAGAATATCTCCGAAGCCAAACGCACAGCGAAAACGACGCGTGCCGCTCTGGACGCGGTTTAATCCCAATAGAGGTGAGCACGTGTCCAGGCCATGTCGTTCTTTCCCGGACGAGAGAATAGAACCTGATAGAGCTCCAAAGCGCCGGCGCGGAAGCTGGCGATCGACGCTGCCAGATAGAGCCGCCAGGCCCGGACGAAGAAGTCGTCGAAGATCTCGCGGACCTCCGCTTCATGTTTCTCGTAACGGGCCAGCCAATGCTCGATCGTCTTGGCGTAGTGGAGTCGGATGTTCTCCACGTCGACCACCGAGAGACCCGGACCCTCGAAGATGTCCATCATCCGGCGCAGCGTCGGAGGGTTGGCCCCTGGGAAGATGCGCCGTTCGTTCCAGGCGCTGGGCGGCTCGGGGCGGATTTGGCCGATCGAATGGATCAGGCCGCGTCCGTCCTCCTTGAGGACGCGATCGACAACCTGACCCAGGGTCGCATAGTGCTCGGCACCGACATGCTCGAGCATGCCGACCGAGACGAAGGCATCGTAGGTCCCTTGGATATTGCGGTAGTCGTCCTCGATATAGTCGATCCGGTCGGCCAGCCCCTCGGCCTTTGCCCGCTCGCGCGCATAGGCGATCTGCGAGGGCGAGATGTTGTAGGCCCGGACTCTGACGCCGTAACGACGCGCGAAGTGCCGTGCCAGCCCGCCCCAACCGCAGCCGGCCTCGACCACCTCCTCGCCGGGTCGCAGCTGTAACTTGCGCGCGATATGGTCGAGCTTCGCGGCCTGGGCCTGCTCGAGGGTGACGCTCGGATCGGCGAAATAGGCACAGGTATAGGCCATCTCTTCGTCGAGCCAGAGCCGATAGAAGTCGTTTCCCAGGTCGTAGTGATGGTGGATGTTGTCCCGCGAGCCCGTAAGGCTGTTGCGTCGCGGTCGGACGAAACCGCGCTTGACGAACTGCTGGAGGACGCCGGGCCGGGTCCGCTTGATCTTGGCCTCGTAGAGCGCTTCGATGAAGGCGACCAAGTCCCCCTCGATGCGGATGCGCCCCGAGCTGTAGCCGTCCCCGAATTCCAGGTTCGGATTGGCGAAGAGTCGCCAAAAGGTGGATCGGTCGGCGAAGCGCATGCGTGCGACCGGGTTGGCCCGAGGACACCGGTAGTGCTCCCGGTCATCCCAGAAGACGACGCTGATGGCGGGTTCCCCGATGAGCTGCATGAATCGATTGAACAGCCAGGTCTCGATCGGCCATACGCTGTCGGTGTCTGTCCATACGCCCCGATCGACCGATGCGGCGCCGTTCGATAATGGGTTCTTGTCAGACTTCATGTTGCATATCCTCGCGCTTGGTCGGGCGTTGCCGCCGACGTCTAAAGGACGGGGAATTCAAAGTCTTTACGTGGAAAAAAGTAGTGTTCGAGAGGGTTTCGGTCAAGGGTCGTGCCGGGCGAACAGGATCGCGAAGAGCGCTCCCGAACGGCGCAGCGCGCGGGGGTGAGATCGGCTCGGGGCCGTTTCACCCCGAGCGCGCCGGACGGTCAACCCGTCTTCGGCTTCGCCGAGCCGAATCGGCCTACAATGGCGCGTGTGCATTGATCCGAACGGACCTCTCAGATGAGCAACCGAAAGACCCGCAGCAGCTATGTCTGCAACGCCTGCGGTGCGCGTCAGCCGAAGTGGGCGGGTCAGTGCCCGGACTGCGGGGCCTGGAACAGCATGGTGGAGACCGCGGAGATCGCACGTCCCGCCGTGCGCGGCGGCTACGCGGGCGCGGCCGAGTCACCGCGCGTGGAGAGCTTGGCCGAGGTCAGCCCCGAAGATCGGGTGCGCATCCAGAGCGGGATCGGCGAGCTCGATCGCGTGTTGGGCGGAGGCCTGGTGACGGGCTCGGTGGTCTTGATCGGCGGGGATCCGGGGATCGGCAAGTCGACCCTCTTGCTGCAGGCGAGTGCCTCGCTTGCACGCCACCTGCCGGTGCTCTATGTCAGCGGCGAGGAGTCGCCCCAGCAGATCGGGCTACGCGCCCATCGGCTCGGACTGGCGGGCGAGGGCATCCGTCTGCTTGCCGAGACCAACGTCGAGTCGATCCTCGCGGCCGCGTCGCAGGAGCGGCCGCGGGTGCTGGTCGTCGATTCCATCCAGACCCTCTATACCGATGCGCTGCAGTCCGCCCCGGGCTCTGTCTCGCAGGTGCGCGAGGCGGCGGCGCAGCTGGTCCGATTCGCCAAGCAGCGGGACACGGTGGTCTTCCTCGTCGGCCATGTGACCAAGGACGGCACGCTCGCCGGACCGCGAGTGTTGGAGCACATGGTCGACACCGTGCTCTATTTCGAGGGCGAGCCCGGCGGCGCCTTTCGCCTGGTGCGCTCGGTGAAGAATCGCTTCGGCGCGGTGCACGAGCTCGGGGTCTTCGCGATGGGCGACCGCGGCCTGCGCGAGGTGAAGAACCCCTCTGCGATCTTTCTCTCGCGCCACGACGAGGCGGTCCCGGGCAGTCTGGTCATGGTGACCCGCGAGGGGACGCGCCCGCTCTTGGTCGAGGTGCAGGCGCTTGTGGACGAGAGCCCGCTTGCCAATCCGCGTCGAGTGGCCTTGGGTCTCGACGGCAACCGCCTGTCGATGCTGCTGGCGGTGCTGCACCGTCACGGCGGGGTGGCCATGTTCAACCAGGACGTCTTCGTCAACGTGGTCGGCGGGGTGCGGATCACCGAGACTGCCGTCGATCTGCCGCTCGTGATGGCGGTGCTGTCGAGCTATCGGGACCGGCCGCTTCCGTTGGATCTCGCGGTCTTCGGCGAGGTCGGCCTCTCGGGCGAGGTGCGTCCGGTCCCGAATGGTCCGGATCGGTTACGCGAGGCAGCCAAGCACGGTGTGCGTCGGGCCATCGTACCGGTCGGGAATGTTCCCAAAGAGGGCGTGGAGGGCTTGGAGATCACGGCCGTGAAGACCCTCGCGGAGGCCCTCGACGGGGTTTGAGGCGATTGAACCGCGCTCGGTGCGGTACGCGGTGCTTTTGGATGCGATCGGCCCCGGCAGACTTGACGGGCGTCGGAGTCTGGGCGGTTCAAGAGATTAAAAGATATACCGTTATAAACCGCGTCCCCGCTAAGGGCCGTAGATACACCAAACGTCGAGCTCACTCGACGGTGAGCATCTCGCTCCGGACGCGGTTTAAACGAGCGCCCGCGCCTTGCGGGCCGGACGGGTGACGACCTTCACGGTCTTCACCCCGTTGTCGGCGGTTTGCAGGATCTCGATCGGGTGATCGTGCAGCTTGAGACTGGTGCCGGGCTCGGGGATGGTCTCGAGGTATTCGAGGATTAGTCCGTTGAGCGTCCGGGGGCCGTCGGTGGGAAGCGTCCAGCGCAGCGCCCGGTTGAGGTCACGCACGGTGATGCTGCCGTCGACCAAGAGACTGCCGTCTTCGGCGCGATGGATCTCCGGGATGCTGTCTGCCGGGTCGGTCGTGAACTCACCGACGATCTCTTCGAGCAGATCGGTCAGTGTGATGAGTCCGAGAAAATCGCCGTATTCGTCGACCACCAGACCGACGCGCCGCTTGCCGCGCTGGAAATTGAGCAGCTGCTGATAGAGCGGCGTGCCTTCGGGGACATAGTAGGGCTCGCGCGCGATCGCACGCAGATGGTCCTTGCCCAGGCCCTGCTCGAGGAGTGCATGCAGGGCATGCTTGGCGTGAAAGACGCCGATTACATTGTCGATACTGCCGTCGAAGAGCGGCATCCGCGTGTAGCTGGAGTTGCCGATTGCGTGCAGGATCTCGTCCTCGCTGTCCTGGATGTCGATCCCTTCCACCTCGTTGCGCGGGATCATGATGTCCTCGACCGTGGCGCGCTCGAGATCCAGGATGCCGAGCAGCATGGAGCGGCTGCGCTCCGGGATCATGGCACCGGCCTCGCTGACCACGGTCCGCAGCTCCTCGCGGCTCAGCGCCGTGCCCGGTGCGCCTTCCGTCGTGATCCCCATCAGGCGGAGCAGCCCGTTGGTGAAGAGATTGACGAACCACACGATCGGATAGAGCAGTTTGAGCAAGGGTTTGTAGACATAGGCCGCCGGAAAGGCGAGACGCTCCGGATGCAGCGTGGCATAGGTCTTGGGCGCGACCTCGGCGAAGATCAAAATGACCAATGTCAGAAGCCCGGCGGCGATACCGATCGCTGCCTCGCCGCCGAGGCGCAAGGCGATGATGGTCGCCAAGGACGAGGCCATGATGTTGACGAAGTTGTTCCCGAGCAGGATGAGTCCGATCAAGCGATCGGGTCGCTCCAGCAGCGCCCGGGCCATGCGGGCGCCGCGGTGGCCGCCGTCCGCCAGATGTTTGAGCTTGTAGCGGTTGATGGTGAGCAGGGCCGTCTCCGATCCGGAGAAGAAGGCCGAGAGCATGAGCAACAGCACTAACGCGAGAAAGAGGCCGGGCAGCGAGAGTTCATCCACCTTGGATTCCGAGCTTGGCGATGGGTCGATCTTGGGACACAGTATACCGGCTTCGACAGGGTATGCCGGGCGCGTCGTGAAACCGTGTTTTCCGGTCGATGCGCATCCGCATTCCGACGGCCCAACGCCATCCCGGTCGCTCGCGCGGATCGGTGACCCGTTGCGCCGACAGCGCGACCCGGCGCTTGCAGTTCGGCGAGGCTCGGTCATAATCCCGGCCTTTTTGACCGGGGCTGAAGATGTTCAAGAATGTACGACTGTATCGACTGGGACGCCCGTTCGGTCTGGACGCCGACGCGCTCGAGGCCCGTCTCGACGAGCGTCGCTTTCGGCCCTGCGGCCCGCTCGAGACCACGACGATGGGCTGGTCGGCGCCGCTCGGCGATGGCTCCACCGCACTCGTTCATGCGGTCTCGGGCTGTTTCCTGATCTGCGCGCGCAAGCAGGAGCGCCTGCTTCCCTCGGCCGCGGTCGCCGAGGCGCTCGAGGAGCGGGTGAATGACCTGGAGACGGCGGAGGCCCGCGACGTGGGCCGCGCGGAGCGGCGTCGGCTGCGCGAGCAGATCATGGCCGAGATGCTCCCGCGGGCCTTTACCCGCTCGCGCCGCACGCTTCTCTACGTCGACACCGAGGCGGGTTGGCTGGTGGTGGACGCCGGGAGCGACCGGCAAGCCGAGGACGTGATCTCGCTGCTGCGCGAGACCATCGAGACCCTTCCGGCTCGGCCCCCCGCACCTCGGATGGAGCCGCCGAAGGTGATGACCGGCTGGCTGTTGAACGGCGATGCGCCGAGCGATTTCCAGATCGGCGATGCCTGCGAGCTGCGCGATGTGAGCGACACCGCAAGCCTGATCCGCTGTCGGGGGCAGGATCTCGGCAGCGAAGAGATCCTCGCCCATCTGCGTGTCGGCAAGCAGGTGCTGAAGCTGGCCCTGAGCTGGGACGAGCGGCTCGATTTCGTCTTGGCCGAGGACATGTCGCTGAAACGCCTGCGCGTCGGAGACGCCCTGCTCAACGAGATCGACGACGGCGACCTCGAGCCCGCGGCGCGCATGGACGCCGAGCTCGCGATCCTCGCACTGCAACTGCGCGAATTGATCGCACGGCTGGACGCGATCTTCGGCCTCGTCGGCGACGGGGATGCGGGCGGCACGCCGGACCCGATCCCGCAGACCGAACCGGCGCCCGCGGTGAGCGTACCGTCGTCGGCGGAGCCGCCGCCGTGGGTCGAGTGAACCTAAACCGCGTCCAGAGCGAGATGCTCACTTTCGCGTGAGTTGGACGTTTGGTGCATCCACGCCACTCAGCGGGGACGCGGTTTAAGAAGAGCACTTTGTGCCTCGCAGGGTTCGGCATCAGCACGCTCCAGGGCAAGTGAATACGCCCCTTCCGATCGCTGAGAACCGACCGCTGATCACAGGCGGCATAAGCCGGTCCGGTTCGTGCCGCAAAAGGTCTATTCGAATCGCCCGCAACGCCGCAACCTGAGCGCAACCGCGCTCAGGTTGCGGCGTTGCGGGCGTGCTGCATGAAGAACCGCAGCATCTCCCGGCTGGCGTCCGGCCCGCGCGGCTCGGTATAGGAGCCGTCGGGGCTGCCGCCCGACCAAGCGTGCCCTGCGCCGTGCAGGATCCACTGCTCCAGCGGCGCGCGACCGTTCTCGTCGGTGTAGAGCCTGCGGGTGTAGCGGATGCCCCCGGCCGATTCACCCGGAATGCGCGTTTCGCGTAACTGCGTGGCCCCCGGAGAAGCGGCGATGACCTGATCGGCGTTGACCGGGTTGACCGTGATGTCGGAATCACCGTGGAAGACGATGGTCGGGACCAAGGGTACCCTGCCGTCGGGTCCGTGATGTCGCTGATCGGCGAAGGTCGTGGGCGTCCCGCCCTGGCGCATCGCCGCGAGTGCCGATGCCATGTCGTCGGCGGCCCCGTAAGCCAGTCCTGAGTGCATGCCGATCGCGGCATAGAGGTCCGGGTAGGTGGCCCCCATGATCGCGGCGGCCGCTGCGCCGGCGGAGAGTCCGGCGATGTAGACGCGATCGGGATCCACCGTGAAGTGACGCATGATCTCGCGGGTGATGCCGGCAATCAGTGCAGGCTCGCCGCGACCGCGCTGCTGGTCTTCGGGGTTGAACCAGCTCCAGCATTTGGTTGCGCTGGTCGAGAGTGACTGCGCCGGATAGGCGACCAGGAACAACTCCTGCTCGGCCAGGCTGTTCATCCGGGTACCGGCGGCGAAATCGTCGGGCGACTGGTTGCAGCCGTGCAGCATCACCACGAGGGGCAGCGGCTGCTTGCGGTAGCCGCTCGGGACATAGAGCTTGTAGACGAGCGTGCCCGCCGCGTCGGCATAGAGATGCTCCTCGAATCGCGCCCCGTCGGGGAGTGCCGCCGGCTTGCGTTGGCTCGGGGAGCGGGCGACCTGCCCCGGCAGGTGCGCGCCGATCCCTTGCTTCATCCGATCAAGCAGTCCGTGCAGCGCCGGCGGGATCTCCGGCATTCCGGGGATCCTCCGATGCTCGGCCGAATCCTCTTCGGCGGTCGGGTCGCGATCGGAATCGGGCGCCGAGCCGGTTCTTCCGCGATCCGATCCGGGCGCTGCGGGCGCATCGCGTGTTGCGCCGCGCAGCAAGGCCATCGCCTCTTGAAGCCGCCCTTCGCGGGTGAGGCGGGTGACCTCGGCCATGTCGATCTTGGGTGCACGGGCCATGCTTTGGATCCTCGAATCGAATGCAACGCGGCGATCCGGGTGCCGTGCCCGAACAGACGAAAAATCACCTAAACCGCGTTACTGCCGAGCTCGCCGGTGGTTTTCATGCCGATCATCCGCTAGGACAACGCATGCGCCCCGAGACGCGGTTTAGAAGCGGTTTAGACGCGGTAGAACCCCCGATACCACTCCACGAAACGCGCCACGCCTTCCCCGACCGGGGTATCCGGGCAGTAGCCGGTGTCGCGCACCAGGTCGGTGACATCCGCATAGGTGTCCGGCACATCGCCGGGTTGCAGTGGCAGCAGGTTCATCTGCGCCTTGCGACCCAGGGCCTCTTCCAGGAAGGCGATGTATTCCATCAGCTCGACCGGCTTGTTGTTGCCGATGTTGTAGATGCGGTAAGGCCCTTGACTGGTCGCTGGATCGGGCTGTGCGCCGGACCAGCTCGGATCCCCGCTCGGCACCCGATCCAGGACGCGGATGACCCCTTCCACGATGTCGTCGACGAAGGTGAAGTCGCGACGGTGTTTGCCGTAGTTGAAGACGTCGATCGGCTCGCCGGCGAGGATGGCGCGGGTGAACTTGAAGAGCGCCATGTCCGGCCGTCCCCAGGGCCCGTAGACGGTGAAGAAGCGCAGACCGGTGGTGGGGATGCGATACAGATGGCTGTAGGTGTGTGCCATGAGCTCGTTGGCCTTCTTACTGGCGGCGTAGAGGCTCAGGGGATGATCGACGTTGTGATGGATCGAGAAGGGCATGGCGGTGTTGGCGCCGTAGACCGAGCTGCTCGAGGCATAGACCAGGTGCTCGACGCCGACATCCCGGCAGCCTTCCAGGATGTGCGCGAAGCCGACCAGGTTGGTGTTGATGTAGGCCATCGGGTTTTCGATCGAGTAGCGCACGCCGGCTTGGGCCGCGAGGTGCACGACCCGATCCGGACGGTGCAGGGCGAAAAGCTCGCGCATGCGTGCACCGTCCTCGATATCGACGCGCTCCTCACGGAAGCCGTCGAAGGGCAAGGTACGGGCGAGACGTGCCTCTTTGAGTCCGACATCGTAGTAGTCGTTCAGATTGTCGATTCCGATCACCTCGTCGCCGCGTGCGAGGAGGCGTAAAGACAGGGCTGAGCCGATAAAACCGGCGCTGCCGGTCACCATGACTTTCATGCGTCTACTCCTGAATTCTTTGTCGGTGAAAGGTGAAAGGTGAAAGGTGAAAGGTGAAAGGTGAAAGGTGGGCAGTGAATCGCGGATCGTCCGTGGATCGGGCTCAGGGCTCTTAAAAATTGGTTTAGCTGCGGTTCGGAACGCAATCATTCGATCCGTTGCGCGTCTTGTTTCCCAGGGGCGGCAGGAGCCGTCGACAACGACAACCGTCACAAAAGCACTCTCTCGTTGAGTTGCGTGACGTGTTTCTGAACCGATCTTTACCCCCTATCACTCCGGCAAGCCGAGCATCTCGCAGGCGTGGTCGCGGGTGCGTGCCGTGATCTTGGTGCCGCCGAGCATGCGGGCGATCTCGTCGACCCGGGCATCGGCGTCGAGGGTCTCGATGCGGGTGTAGGTCTGGCCGTCGAGGCTCTCCTTGCGGACCCGCAGCTGGTGGTGGGCTTGCGCGGCCACTTGGGGGAGATGGGTCACGCAGAGCACCTGGCGCGCGTCGCCGAGTCGGCGCAGCAGACGCCCGACGATCTCCGCGACACCGCCGCCGATGCCGACATCGACCTCGTCGAATACCAGCGTCGGGACACTTCCGCACTCGGCGGTCGCGACCTGAATGCCGAGACTGATCCGCGAGAGCTCCCCGCCCGAGGCGACCTTTGCGAGCGGTTGCAGCGGTTGACCGGGGTTTGCGCTGACCAGAAAGGCGATGCGCTCGAGCCCGCCCGAGCCGGCACGCTCGGGGGGAAGTGCTTCGATCTCTACGGCGAAATGACCGCCCGCCATCCCGAGCTGCTGCATCGCATCCGTCACCGTTCGGTTCAGGCGCTCTGCGGCCTCGTTGCGCGCTTCGCCGAGCGCGCGTGCTTGCTCCAGAAAGTCATGCAGCGCGGCGTCGCGTGACGCGCGCAGATCGCCCAGGCGCAGATCGGCTTGCTCGAGCGTCTCCAGCTCCGCCTCACGCGCGACTAAGGCGTCCGGCAGCTCGACGGGCAGGACGCGGAATTTCCGCGCCAGGTCGTGAATCTGTGCGATCCGGGTCTCGACCGCTTCGAGGGCGGCCGGATCGACCTCCAGACCCTCGAGGTAATGGCGCAGGCTGGCAGCGGCCTCCCCGGCATGGATCGACGCGGTTTCCAGCAGGTCGCGAGGCTCGATCAGGGCCTGATCGATCAGGGCCAGATCGGCCAGATCGGAGCCGGCCGAGCGTAGCTGATCGGATATCGCCGGCTCGGCCTCGGAGAGAAGATCGAGGACACGCGCCGCGGTCTCCTGCAGACGTCCGAGATGGCTCAGACGCCGCTGTTCTCGGTCGAGATTCTCGATCTCCGCGGCGCTCAGTCCCAGTGCAGACAGCTCTTCGACCTGAAAGCGCAGCAGATCGAGCCGCTCGGCCCGTTCCTGTCGCGCCGACTCCAGTGCACCGAGCTGTTGATCGAGTGCGCGATAGTCGCGAAACGCCGAGGCGACCGCTTGCGCGAGGCCGGCATGTCCGCCGTACGCGTCCAGGAGGTCGCGCTGAGCATTGGCTCGCAAGAGCGATTGGTGCGCGTGCTGACCGTGGATGTCGACCAAGAGGTCGGCGAGGTCACGCAGTTGAGCGCCGGTGGCGGGTCGGCCGTTGACGTAGGCGCGCGAGCGCCCCTCGCGCACGATCAGGCGACGTACCAGACAGTCTCCGTCCTCGTCGAGATCCTGCGCGGCCAGCCATGCGCGTGCACCGGGGACGGCGTCCAGGTCGAAACCGGCGACGATCTCGGCGCGCTCGCAGCCGGCGCGGATCATGGCGGCATCCGCCTTGTCCCCGAGCGCGAGGCCCAAGGCATCGATCATGATCGACTTGCCGGCGCCCGTTTCGCCGGTGAGCGCCGTCATGCCCGAGCCGCACTCGAGCTCGAGCGAGCTGACGATGGCTAGGTCTTTGACAAGGATGTGTGTCAGCATCGAGAAACGTCCGCCGGCGCCCCTAAGGAACGATGGGGGGCAGATGGCCGCCCCAGCCGAGTTTCGCCCTCAGGATCTGGTAGTGATCGTGGCCATGCGGATGGAGCAGATGGGCGGAATGCCGATGTCGCACGACCTCGATGGATGCGCGCGGGGGCAGCTGCAGGTCCGCCTGCCCGTCGCAGGTCACCTGCACGTGAGCCTGATCCAGTCCGCGTACCCTGACCTCGATCCGCCGATCGCCCGGCACCACGAGGGGGCGGTTGCTCAGATCGTGCGGGCAGATGGGCACCAACAAGAGCGCATCCAGGGCAGGATCCACCAGCGGGCCGCCGCCCGAGAGCGCATAGGCCGTCGATCCCGTCGGCGTAGCGATGATCAGGCCGTCCGAGCGTTGTGCGGAGACGAAGACGCCGTCGATGTCCATCTCGAGCTCGATCATGCGGGCCGTATTCCATTTGTGAATGACGACGTCGTTCAGGGCCGAGTAGCTGCGCTCGAGCCCGTCCTCGGCAATCACGCGGACCGAGAGCATGGCGCGATGGTCCGATTGGTATGCGCCGGCAAGGATCGGGTCGAGCGAGGACTCGATATCCCCGGGCGAGACATCGACCAGGAATCCGAGTCGCCCGAGGTTGATCCCGACCAGCGGGACCCCGTAGGCCGCCATCATACGCGCGGCATGCAGCAGGGTCCCGTCACCGCCCACCACGATGACCAGGTCGCATGCGGCGCCGAGCTCCGGGATCGGCACCGCTGCCCCGACCTCCGCGCCGAGCAGATGGGCGCTCTCGGCGTCGAGCAGCACACGCAGGTGTCGAGAATGCAGGTAGGCGCGCAGATGACGCAACGTCCCGACCACCTTCTCCGGGTCGCCTTGTTTCGCGATGATGCCGACGGTGTTGAATTGCGGCATGAGGTCTGTCAGGGCTGGAATCCGGAAGGGCGTGCGAGGGCTAAAGCTAGCATGGGCGAGGGATGGCGCCAATAGGCGGACCGAGCAGCCTTGACAGGCTTGCCCCGAATCCCTAAATTGCCGTGTTAGCACTCTGCTGAGGTGAGTGCTAAAACACGCCGCGGGCGGCCCGGGTCTGCTCGGCGGTCTGCTCGGCGCCGAATCGCAGCACGGAGTCCGTCGGCATCCGCCGTGTCTCCCTCGAGTCGTCTTCGACTGTGGTTTCGGGAAACGACGAGATCGCGGACAGTCCCGTCGAGCGCGTGTTCTGCGGGAGCAGCCGCGTCCGGTTTCCGCCGAGCGCGACCGAACGACGTCGCTCGCCGTGGTCGAGATCCCTAATTACCGCCGGCATTATGGCAGACGCACATTGTCAAGCGAGACACGTAACACCGAGGGTCAGGTCAGCGAACGTGCGCTCCATTTCCTGAAGGCGCTCGTGGAGCGCTACATTCGGGAAGGTCAGCCCGTCGGCTCGCGGACCTTGGCGAAGGATACCGGGTTGGACTTGAGTCCCGCGACGGTCCGCAATGTCATGGCGGATCTGGAAGACCTCGGTCTCGTGGTCTCTCCGCACACCTCCGCGGGACGGGTTCCCACGGTCGCCGGGTATCGTCTATTCGTCGATACCCTCCTGACCGTGCGTCCGCCGTCCGAAGACGACATCGCCAGTCTGCGGACTCGGTTCGACACCCGGTCCGACGCCAAATCGCTCGTCGAGACGGCCTCGACGCTCTTGTCGGGGATCACGCACCTCGCCGGTGTCGTGATGCTGCCGCGTCACGAGCGCAATGTGTTTCGCCAAATCGAGCTGTTACCCTTGTCGGGGACACGGGTGTTGGCCATCCTCGTGACCAGCGAGGGCGAAGTCCATAACCGCATCATCGCGACCGAGCGCCGGTTCAGTGCCTCGCAACTCGAGCAGGCGTCGAACTACCTGAACGAGATCTTTACCGGCCAAGACATCAAGGACGTGCGCAAGCGCCTCGTCGAGGACCTCAAGAGCACGCATCGCAACATGGATCGGCTCATGATGCGCGCGGTGATGCTGGCCCATGAGGTCGTCGAGTCGGCCGAGCGCAAGGATGACTGCTTCATCGCCGGTCAGACCAACCTGATGGAGTTCGGCGAGCTGGCCAGCATGGAGCGGCTCAGGCAGCTTTTCGACGCCTTCAACGAAAAGCGCGAGATTCTGCATATCCTCGATCGCTGTATCGCCGCGGACGGGGTTCAGATCTTTATCGGCGAGGAGTCGGGTTATTCGCTCTTGGGCGACTGCAGCGTCGTGACCCAGACCTACCGGGTGGACGACGAGGTCGTCGGGGTGCTGGGCGTGATCGGCCCGACGCGCATGGACTATCAGCGTGTCATCCCGATCGTAGACGTCACCGCTCGACTGCTGGCGGCGGCGCTCAGACAATAGTTTCAGGCTTTGGATCGGTCGTGTGCGGCCGCGGTGCGCAATCGCAGCGCGGCGGAGCGGCGGACCGGGATACGGGAGAACGTAATGAGTACGGAATCAGAGAAACAGACCGAAGCGAACGCATCGACGGCGGAGGAGGCCCTTCTCGAGGACGCCTCCGCGTCCCGTGCGGGTGACGCCGAGGGCGATCGAGCGAGTGCTTCGGAGGCCCCGACGCCAGAGGAGCTCCAGTCCCAACTGGCCGTCGCGCGCGCGGAGGCGGAATCCCTGCGCGACCAGGCGCTACGGGTTCGCGCCGAAATGGAGAATCTGCGTCGCCGCCACGCCGCCGAGCTGGAGAAGGCCCACAAGTATGCGCTGGACAGCTTTGTGCGCGAGCTCCTGCAGGTGCGCGACAGCCTGGAGCTCGGACACGATGCGGCACTTGCCGAGGGGGCGGATATCGCCAAGCTTCGCGAAGGCATGGAGCTGACACTGAAGCTCATGGGCGACGTGATGGAACGGTTCGGCGTGGCCCCGGTGGATCCCGTCGAGCAACCCTTCGACCCGGAGTTTCATCAAGCGATGACGATGCAGCCGCGCTCGGATCTGCCGCCGAACACCGTGGTGGCCGTCATGCAGAAAGGCTACACGCTCAACGGGCGCCTGGTGCGTCCGGCACTGGTTATGGTCTCTCAGGATGCCTCCTGATATCGGCTTGAACGGATAGGGGTTTCACCCAACCTCAGAGGCAACTTCGGGGCCGTTCAGCCACACAAGACACCTTATTGGAGAATACGCTCATGGGAAAAATCATCGGTATCGATCTCGGGACGACCAACTCGTGCGTCGCCGTGATGGAAGGCGACAATGTCAAGGTCATCGAGAACGCCGAAGGCGATCGCACCACACCGTCCATCGTGGCCTACACGGGTGACGGAGAGGTGCTCGTCGGACAGTCCGCCAAGCGCCAGTCGGTCACCAACCCGGCGAATACGCTGTTCGCGATCAAGCGCCTGATCGGACGCCGTTACGAGGACAGTGTCGTCAGCAAAGACAAGGACATGGTCGCCTACAAGATCGTCAAGGCCGACAACGGCGACGCCTGGGTCGAGGTCAACGGCAAGAAGATGGCACCGCCGGAGATCTCCGCGAAGGTCCTTCAAAAGATGAAGAAGACCGCCGAGGACTATCTGGGCCACGCGGTCACCGAGGCCGTCATCACGGTCCCGGCCTACTTCAACGACTCGCAGCGCCAAGCGACCAAGGACGCGGGCCGGATCGCCGGACTCGAGGTCAAACGCATCATCAACGAGCCGACCGCGGCCGCGCTCGCCTACGGGATGGACAAGAAGCGCGGGGATCAGAAGATCGCGGTCTACGATCTGGGCGGCGGCACCTTCGACGTCTCCATCATCGAGATCGCCGAGATCGAGGGAGAGCATCAGTTCGAGGTGCTCTCGACCAACGGGGATACCTTCCTCGGCGGCGAGGACTTCGACATGCGCATCATCGATTTCCTGGTGGCTGAATTCAAAAAGAGCCAGGCGGTGGATCTGCGCAACGATCCTCTGGCCCTGCAACGCCTGAAGGAGGCCGCCGAGAAGGCCAAGATCGAGCTCTCCACGAGCCAGCAGACCGACATCAATCTGCCCTACATCACGGCGGATCAGACCGGGCCCAAGCATCTCAACGTCAAGCTGACCCGCGCGAAGCTCGAATCACTGGTCGAGGATCTCGTCGACCGTACGATCGATCCGTGCCGGATCGCGTTGAAGGACGCCGGGCTGACCGCGGGCGAGGTCGACGAGGTCATCCTGGTCGGCGGCCAGACCCGTATGCCCAAGGTGCAGGCCAAGGTCGAGGAGTTCTTCGGCAAGAGCCCGCGTCGCGACGTCAATCCGGACGAGGCCGTCGCCATCGGCGCAGCGATCCAGGGCGGCGTGCTCGGCGGCGAGGTCAAGGACGTGCTGTTGCTCGACGTCACCCCGCTGTCGCTCGGCATCGAGACCCTCGGCGGCGTCATGACCAAGCTGATCGAGAAGAACACCACCATCCCGACGTCGGCGCAGCAGGTCTTCTCGACCGCCGACGACAATCAGACGGCGGTGACCGTGCATGTCCTGCAGGGGGAGCGCGAGCGGGCGATCCACAACAAGTCGCTCGGGCGCTTCGATCTCAGCGATATCCCGCTGGCACCCCGGGGCGTGCCGCAGATCGAGGTCAAGTTCGACATCGACGCCAACGGCATCCTCAACGTCTCGGCGAAGGACAAGGCGACCGGCAAGGAGCAGTCGATCATCATCAAGGCGTCTTCGGGTCTGTCGGATGCCGAGATCGCGCAGATGGTCAAGGACGCCGAGGCGCATGCCGAGGAAGATCGCCAGTTCCATGCGCTGGTCGCCGCGCGCAACCATGCCGATACCATGATCCACGCGACCCGCAAGTCCATGGAGCAGCTCGGCGAGAAGATGGAGCCCGGCGAGAAGGACTCGATCGAGGCTGCGATCAAGGAGCTCGAGGAGGTCATGAAGGGCGAAGACAAGGATCGCATCGAGGCCCTGACCAAGACACTCGGCGATGCCTCCTCCAAGATGGCCGAGCGGCTCTATGCACAAAACAGCGGCGGTCCGGGCGCGGGCCCGGCCGGCGGCGGCGAGCCCGAGGAGTCCGCGGGGCCGGCGCGTGACGACGTGGTCGATGCGGAGTTCGAAGAGGTCAAAGACGACAAGAAGTAACTCAAGCGGCCGACAGTCCGAATCCATGCGCGACACGCGCTCGTCTCGACTGGCGCTCGGTGGTTTCGGCACGATGTTCGGCTCTGTCACCGGTCACGCTGCAGTGCCCTCGACACGGTATCGCCGGGTCGAGGGCAAAAACGCTTCTTTGCGCGTCGGCTCGGCTTTGCATGAATCGGCCGATGTCGAAACCGCACCTGGAGCGGTACGCGTCGTTTTCGGATTCGCTCGGAGTCGCGTCATGCACCACCGCCCCTCGTACCGCGGGGGGCGGTTCCCGGGACACCATCGATTATGACTCTGGACGCGGTTTAGGATTCAATGGCAAAACGCGATTATTACGAGGTCTTGGGCGTCTCGCGAAATGCGAGCGAGGCCGACCTCAAGAAGGCTTTCCGCCGCCTGGCGATGAAGTATCACCCGGATCGCAACAGCGGGGATGCGGATACCGAGGCCAAATTCAAAGAGGCCAAGCTGGCGTACGACGTCCTCAGCGATCCGAAGAAGCGATCGGCCTACGACCAGTTCGGCCATGCCGGTGTGGATGCGGGCGCCGGTGGGTTCGGCGGTCCCGGAGGGGACGGCGGCGCCTTCTCCGACATCTTCGGGGACGTCTTCGGGGACATCTTCGGCGGGCGTTCGGGCGCGCGACGCACCCAGCGCGGCGTGGATCTGCGCTACGACCTGTCGCTCAGTCTCGAGGACGCGGTCAACGGCAAGGAGGTCAAGTTCCGCATCCCGGTCCAAGTCGATTGTCAGTTCTGCGGAGGGACCGGGGCCAAGCCGGGCACCAAGCCCAAGACCTGCACGACCTGCGGGGGCAGCGGGCAGGTGCGAATGCAGCAGGGTTTCTTCTCGATCCAGCAGACCTGTCCGACCTGTCGGGGAACGGGCAGCGTGATCGAAGATGCCTGCGGGCATTGCCGGGGCCGGGGACGCATCCAGGAGGAGAAGACCCTCTCGGTACGTGTGCCCCCGGGCGTGGATACCGGCGACCGAATCCGTCTTGCGGGCGAGGGCGAGCGCGGCGAGTACGGCGGACCGCCCGGCGATCTGTATGTGCAGATCCAGGTCAAATCGCACCCGATCTTTACCCGCGAGGACAGTCATCTGCACTGCGAGGTGCCGATCGGTTTCGTGACGGCCGCGCTCGGCGGCGAGCTCGAGGTGCCCACGCTCGACGGCAAGGTGATGCTCAAGATTCCGGCCGGAACCCAGACGGGCAAAATGTTCCGTGTGCGCGGCAAGGGCGTCAAACCGGTGCGCGGCGGCGTGATCGGCGATCTCATCTGTCGCGTGACGGTCGAGACGCCTGTGAATCTCACTGAGCGGCAAAAGGAGCTGCTGCGCGAGTTCGAGGCGAGCATGAAGGAGGGCGGGTCGCGGCACAGCCCGCAATCGCATTCCTGGCTCGACAGCGTGAAGAGCTTTATCGACAAGATCGGGCTCTGAACCGCGTCCGGATCTTCCTTGGTCGGTTCGAGTCTCGTGTCGGTCGTTTTCGCATCGATCGGCGTTGGAGTCGACGCGGTTCAGGAATTTTTTTCGGGGGCCATGTGGCGAGACTTACCGGGTCCGACGTGCCGAGTCGGCACGCGTGGCGACGCGGGCTCTCGGTGACGATTCTGTTGTTTTTGAATCGCTTCTTATCGCGGCGGGCGGGTACGCATATTGGTTGATCGCTGCTTCCGCGATCGGTGACGGCTATATCAGGAGCTACGATGGAACTCATCAGGATCGCCGTGGCAGGGGCAGGCGGGCGTATGGGCCGCACGCTGGTGCAGGCGGTGAACGAGACCGAGGGGCTTGTGTTGGGTGCGGCGACCGAGCGGGCGGCAAGCTCATTGCTCGGAGCGGATGCCGGCGAGCTTGCGGGGATCGGGGGGCTGGGCGTCTCGGTGATGCCCGATCTGGCCGAATGTCTCGACGACTTCGATGTTCTGATCGACTTTACCTCGCCGGCGGCGACGCTCGCGCATCTCGAGATCTGCCGCGCCGCCGGCAAGTGCATGGTGATCGGAACCACCGGGCTCGACCCGGCGCAGCGCGCGTCCATCGCCGAGGCCGGTCGGGAGATCGGCATCGTCTTTGCGCCCAACATGAGCGTCGGCGTGAATCTCTGCTTTAAGCTGCTGGACATTGCTGCGCGGGTACTCGGCGACGAGGTCGACATCGAGATCATCGAGGCGCATCACCGTCACAAGGTCGATGCGCCGTCCGGCACGGCATTGGGCATGGGCGAGGTGATCGCCTCGGCCTTGGGCCGGGATCTCGGCGACGTCGCCGTCTATGGACGGGAAGGGCAGACCGGGCCGCGCGAGCGGCGCACCATCGGATTCGAGACGATCCGGGCCGGGGATATCGTCGGCGAGCACAGTGTTTGGTTCGTCGCCGACGGCGAACGCGTCGAGATCGCCCACAAGGCATCGAGCCGCATGAACTTCGCCCGGGGGGCCGTCCGGGCCGCGGGCTGGATTGCCGGTCGCGGCCCCGGGATGTTCGACATGCAGGATGTTCTCGGGCTGCGGGCGCTCTGAGGTATTTCGCAACTCCGGCCCCGGGATCTCCGGGATGGATTCGACACGCCGGCCGTCATGCCGGATAGGCTCGACGAGGCATCGCTCATAAGAGGCTTGTCGGATGCACCCTGACGCACGAACCCTAGGCTTGATACGGCATTCACGGGTTCCTCTCACCATCGCCTTCGCTGTGCTTCTGCTCGCTTCGCCGCTCCGCGCGGCGGAGCCGCGGGACACCGCCCGCGAGATGCCCGCCAGTGCGTCGTCCGAATCAGTCGTCTCGGAGACGCCGCACTACAGTACGCAAGTCCAACCTATCTTCGACCGGCGCTGCATCGCCTGTCACGGCTGTCTGGGCTCGCCCTGCAACGTCAAGCTGGATTCCTTTCCCGGGGTCGACCGCGGCGGTTTCGGCCAAAATCCGTACTCGACGCGATTGACCGCGGATCCGCGCACCGATATGGACGCGGCCGATTCCACCGCGCAATGGCGCGAACGCGGCTTCTATCCCATCCTGGCGCGCACCGCCTCGGCGCAGAGCAATCTGGATGACTCCATCCTCTATCGGATGATCGACGCCGGCATGCGGCACAACGTCCCCGGCTTTTCGCGTGCGTCCGTCGATCCCTTTCGACTGCAACGCTTCGCGGGGACCTGTCCGTCGACCGCCGATGCGCTTGCCGCAAGGCTTCAGGAACACCCCGGTCTGGGGATGCCGTTCGGCCTGCCGGCACTTGCCGAGGAGGACTTCGCGATCTTGCGGGACTGGATCGCACGGGGCTCCCCCGGTCCGACGGAGGCGGAAGAGGCGAATGCGCGGAGGCTCGCCAACCCGACGGCCGTTGCGGCCTGGGAGGCCTTCTTCAACAGCTCGGATCCCCGCCAAGCCTTGGTCAGCCGCTTCATCTTCGAGCACGTCTTCCTCGCCACCATCGTGCTCGAGGACAGCCCGGGAGATCGCTTCCGTCTGGTACGCTCCTCGACACCGCCCGCGTCCCTGCTCGACGAAGGCCGGGGCGGTCGCTCGGCGGAGGACGCGCCGATCGAGCTCATCTCCACGGCGCTGCCTTACGGGGATCCCGGTGTCGAGCGCGTCTGGTACAGGCTGGAGAAGCTCACCGCGGCACCGGTGCAGAAGAGTCTCTTCGTCTGGCGCCTCGCCCCGACCGACATTGCGCGCCTGAGCGAGCTCTTTCTGTCGCCGGACTGGGCCGCCGATGCGGATCTCGATCCGCCTTGGGATATCGGCAATCCGTTTCGCATCTTTGCGGCGATTCCGGCCGAGTCCCGCTACCGCTTCTTGCTCGAGAACGCCGCGGTCATTGTCGGCGGGATCACTTACGGCCCGGTCTGCAACGGTCAAATCGCGACCTACGCGGTCAAGGATCAGTTCTGGGTCTTCTTTCTGGATCCGGCCTACGACATCTCGGTGCGGGATCCCAGCTTGGGTCTCGACGATTGGGATCTCTTCATGGACCGCTCGCTCGTCGGCAACGCGGCCTATCTCGATGCCTATGCCAAGACTCGGGCACGGCTCGATCCCGAGGGATGGTCGCTCGACGCGATCTGGGACGGTGACGGCGAGAACCGCAACGCTTGGCTGACCCTGCTGCGCCACGAGACCAACGTCTCGGTGCTCCGGGGAGCGCAGGGCGGTATGCCGCAGACCTTCTGGCTGATGGGCTACAGCGGGCTGGAGCGTCTCTACTACGACACCGTGGCCAGCTTCGAATACTGGGCGGGCGACGCTCGGAAGCTCGAAACCCTGCTCTTCTTCAATATGTTGCGCCAGGAGTTCGAAGACGGTTTCCTCGGGCTGTTGCCGCGCGAGGAGCGCGAGCGGATCCGCCATCAATGGACGCGCGGCATCGGCTCGGTGGCCCTGAGCCTGATCCCGTTCGAGACCGTGGATCAACCGACTCGGATCGAGGTTCGCGGACCCGATCCTCTCATCGACCTGGTCGAACAGATCGCCCGACACCTCGGGCCGCGCATCAGCGGTCTGCCGGATCGGCTGAACCCTCGTGTCAAGCCCGAGGTCGCCGTGGATGCCCCGATCGAGGACTTCGACGACTGGGAGTCGGCCGTCTCCATGCTGACGGCGCTTCAAGGTCAGCCCTTCGTGCCCCAGCTCCCGAGCGTCCTGGTGCTGAGACTGAATCGTGCGGAGGGTCCGCCGCAGGATCGTCATCGGGTCTATTCGCTGGTGGCGAACCGCGTTTACAAGTCTCAATATACCCTGGTGTTTCAGAACGGTCAGGCGCTCCCGGACGAAGACACCCTCAGTGTCTATCCGACCCTGGTCAACGGCTTCCCGAACCTCTTCATCGATCTGGACCTCGCCGATGCGGGCCGTTTTCTGACGGATCTGCGTGCCGTCGAGAACAAGGACGACTGGAATCGGTTTGCCTCGCGCTATGGGGTCTTGCGCGACAGCGCGCGTTTCTGGCCCTTCTACGATTGGATCAATCGCTGGAATGACGAGCACCGCGGCGATGCCGCCGGCTGGCTCGACCTGAGCTACTACGACGCGCCCGAGATCTGACCGGGCGCCGATGCGCAGTGCGCTCGGCCGAGCCTCTGGTGTGCCGAGTAGCGCGCCCCCACTCTCCCCGCATGGACGCGCGATACCTGACCCCACGCTTTCTCCACGCCTGCCGCATGGTCGGCCGGTGTTTGCGCGGCGGTCCTCCCAGACCGCAACCTCGTCGCAGCGCGCTCGCTCAGACGCGGCTGCTCGCATCGTTGGAGGTGCGTCGCCTCCTGGCCGCGTCCTGCATGTTGGCGGCGGTTGCCGGTTGCGCCACGGCACCCGAGACCGGCCGACGCCAGGTGCTCTTGATCGACAGTGCGCAAGAGGCTCAACTGGGTCTCCAGTCGTTTCAGAAGATCAAGCAGCAAACGCCCGTCTCGCGAGACCGACAGGCGAATGCCGAGCTCCAATCCGTCGGCAGGCGCATCGCGAGCGTCGTGAGCATCCCGAATGCGCACTGGGAGTTCGTGCTGTTTGAATCCGACGAGCCCAATGCTTTCGCGCTGCCCGGCGGGAAGATCGGCGTCAACACCGGCATCCTGCCGATCACGCAGACCGAGGACGGACTCGCCACCGTGATCGCTCATGAGATCGCGCATGTGACGGCCCGCCACGGCGCGGAGCGCATGTCTCAGGACCTGATCGTGCAGCTCGGCGGCACGGCGCTGTCCGCCGCGCTCGGCAGCCAATCGGCGGTTACCCGGGATCTGGCCATGCAAGCCTACGGCGTGGGCACCGAGGTGGGCGTCATGCTTCCTTATTCGCGCACCCAGGAGTACGAGGCCGATCGGGTCGGACTTCTTTACATGGCCAGAGCCGGGTTCGACCCGACCGAGGCCGTCGGGTTTTGGGAGCGCTTCCAATCCCAAAACCGGGCCAATGGGGCCTCGACTCCTGAGTTCCTGAGCACGCATCCGCTCGACGATGCACGCATCGCACAGATCCAGCGGTTCCTCCCGCAGGCGATGGCCGAATATGAAGCTGCGCGGCCTTGATGCGATCATGAAGCCGCTTTTCGTCCTGCTCGGCCTTTCGGTTCTGCTCGCGGGTCTCGCCTCCCTCTGGACGCCGGGGCCCAGGGGGCCTGAATCGACGCCTGAACCTTCCCTAAACGCCCTACTCTATAGCGATCTCGGCGCAGACGGTTTTGTCGAGGTCGTCGAGGACAGACCATCGCGCTTCCCCGCGGATCATGGCGCCCATCCCGAGTATCGCGGGGAGCTGTGGACTCTGTTCGGGCAGCTCACCGATGCCTCGGGCGGGCGCTACGACTTTCAGCTCGGCATCACACGTCTCGCGCTCGCTGCCGAGTCTCCGCCACGTGCATCCGCCTGGGCGGCCAACGCCGTTTACCGCGGTCGACTCACGCTGATTCGTGCCGACGCGCCCGGGGTGCAGTCGGCGGCGCGGTTGACGCGTGCCGCTGCGGGACTGGCCGGAGCCGACGCGCAACTCAGATCGGTCTGGATCGAGGACTGGTCTCTGTCGCTGTCCGACGGCGAACCGGACCGGCCAAGGATGCGTCTGGTCGCAGGTGGCGAGGGGCCGGCCTTGAGCCTGGATCTGGTCGCCGGCAAGAGCCCCGTCGCCTTCGCCGATCTCGGCCTCTTGGGACGCGATATCGGCGCGTCGGGGCTGCATGCGTATCTGCTCCCGCGCATGGCGGCCGCCGGTACCCTGACCCTGGACGGCGAGCCCCGGTCGGTAGAGGGGCAGGTCTGGCTCGATCATGCTTGGGGGATGCTTCCGACGGGCCGGAGCCGAGTCGGGTTGAACCGGTTCGCGATCCAGCTCGACCGGGACCGCGAGCTGGTCTGTCTGCAGTTGCGCCGCGAAGACGGTACGGGTACACCCATCCCGGCCTGTGCCTTGATCCTCGCAGACGGGCAGGTGCAGAGTTTTCGGCGCCGCGAGATCCGGCTCGAAGCGGTCGAGCACTGGCTGAGCCCGCGCAGCGGCGCGCGCTACCCGGTGGCTTGGCGTTTGAGCATCCCGATCCTGGAGCTCGAGCTGGAGCTTATCCCGCTGGCGCGGAATCAAGAGGCCGACGACCGGGTCCGACTCTGGAGCGGTGCGGTGCAGGCCGAGGGTCGTCTAGGCGGAGAGGCCATCGCCGGTCACGGACGGATCGACACGACGGCCGAGGTGCCGGCGCGGTCCGGGATCTGATCTAGTCGCTCTCTCAATCGAACCCGGTCATCGCGGCCGGGTCATCCTAACCGGGTCATTATGGCATTTGAAATCCGTTATCCGTCGATTCAGGTCCCGCTGATCCTGCTGACCTTGTCCTTGCTCGGCTGCGACCGAGGTCCGACCGAGAAGGACGGCGTCTACAAGGCCGAGGTCGGGGAGATCCCGGCATATCCCCAGCGTCCGGGTGACCCCGACAGGGGTTACGACGCGCTCCTCAACCGCTCGGTCGTCACCTGTGGTCTGCCCTACAACGCCTATCTCAAGACCCGAGAGGCCGCGCAGGATGCGGGTCCGCAGTTCCCGGGCCGCACGGGACGCAATGCCGGGCTGCCGTACATGCTGACCTCCCATGTGGCCGCTTCGGGTGTCGAGATCGTGACCTCGAACTGTCTGGCCTGCCATGCGTCGACCTTCAACGGGGAGCTGGTCATGGGCCTGGGGAACGCGTTTCTCGATCTGACCATCGATCCCTTGATCGGGATCGAGGCGTCCGCCGCACTGGTCGAGGACGGACCCGAAGCGACACAGTGGCGGCGCTGGGCCGATCGGATCGGTGCCATCGCCGACTACATGATGACCGACACCGTCGGCGTGAACTCCGCAAACAACCTGACCCTGGCCTTGATGGCGCACCGCGACCCGGAGACGCTGGCCTGGTCGGACACGCCCCTGATAGAGCCGCCGCCGCAGGCGCCGCTCCCGGTGAGCGTTCCGCCGTGGTGGAACATGGGCAAAAAACACGCAATGTTCTACAACGGCGAAGGGCGCGGCGACCACGTCCGCTACATGATCCTCGCCTCGACCACCTGTACCGATTCGGTCGAGGAGGCCGCCGAGATCGACGCCTGGTTTGTCGACGTGCGCGCCTATCTGGCAAGCCTGCAGCCGCCCGATTACCCTTTCGCCATCGATCGGGCGCTCGCCGAACGCGGCGGCGCGGTCTTCGAGAAGACCTGCAAGGAGTGTCACGGGACGTACGGCGAGGAGCCGACCTATCCCAATCGCGTCATCGCGCTCGGCAAGGTCGAGACCGATCCCGAGCTCGCGCGCAAGGGTTTCAGCGATGCGGACCGCTTCCTAAAATGGTTCGGAAGCTCTTTCTACGGCGAGCTGTCTCAGGCCGCGCCTGCGCTGGGATATGTCGCACCACCCCTCGACGGCGTCTGGGCGACCGCGCCCTATCTGCACAACGGCTCGGTGCCGACGCTTGCAGCCCTGCTCGACAGCCGCTCGCGCCCGACCTTCTGGCGGTTCGATCGAGAAGGCGACGCCCGGCCCGCGTATGATGAGGTCGGCCTCGGCTGGACCTATCGGACTTTGGACAACGGCAAGGCCGGCGCCATGAGCTGGGAGGAGCGCAACCACATCTACGACACCGGCCTCCCGGGCTACGGCAATCGGGGCCACACCTTCGGCGACGATCTGACCGAATCCGAGCGTCTGGCGCTGCTCGAGTATCTCAAGACCCTTTAAACCGCGCCCAGCGCGATACGCGATGTTTTCGGAAGGGATTGGCCCCGGTAGTACTCGACGAGTGCTGGAGCTTGCGCGGTTTAAAATATTAAAAAATATATGATTTTAAGCCGCGTTTCCGCTAAGGGACGTGGATGCGCCAAACGTCGATCTCGCTCGAAAATGAGCGTCTCGCTCTGGACGCGGCTTAGGCCGTCGGAACACCTTCAACGCATCAGAAAAGAGGACACCCTTATGATCCGAACGACAAGCATCCCGGTGATCTTGGTTGCCGCCCTCCTGACCGGACCCTTGCCGGTCCTTGCAGGCGACGAAGAGCATGATCTCGGACTGGTGACTTGGATGGGCCGCCTCCAATACTACGCGCACAAGCTCGGTCTCTCCGTCGATGCCGGCAACAAGCGGCTCATCGCCTATTACATCCACGAGGTCGAAGAGGTGATCGAGAAGATCGAAGATATCGACGAGGCCGATGGCGTGCCCATCGGCAATTTGGTCAAAGAGATCCTCGTACCGAGCTTCGAAACCCTCGAGGCATCCTTCGAATCAGGCGACGAGGCCCTCGTCGATGCCGATTACAACCGGCTCCTCGGCGCCTGCAACCAGTGTCACGAGAAAGCCAAGCGCCCCTATCTCATCGTCGAGCGACGCCACGACAACCCCTACATGCAGCGGTTCAAGCCGAGCAAGCTGGCGGTGTCTCCAGGGTCAGACTGAGCCGCGACCCTCGGCAGCATCCTTCATCCTTTCCAGATCGCGACGCGTCCGAAGGGGGGGCTGGATGCAGTTCGAGCAAATCGACGATCGAAAGGGCTTGCGCTTTCGGCTCTTCCACTGTAACCTTGTTGACTCAGTTGCGGGGTGGAGCAGTCAGGCAGCTCGTCGGGCTCATAACCCGAAGGTCGTAGGTTCAAATCCTGCCCCCGCTACCAATAAAAAAAGGGCTTACGACAAGTTGTCGTAAGCCCTTTTTTGTTGGCTCGGATTTATGTAGCCACTATGTCGCCAGAAATGGGAAATGCAGATCGATATGCGGGGTCGATGGCGTGGGCCCGGCCGCATCGGAGACGATGGTCACCAAGCGGCGAGGCGTAACCCTCACCGAGCGCGCGTTCGCGAAATCTCACTTCATCGACCTGTGCGCGATGCTGGGTGTGCCGGCTCCCGTGGAGGCCGACCCGAGCGGCACCTGCTGAAGGACATCGACGATGCTGCAAAGGGACTCCCCTTGAGTCGGGACTCTAAGTGTCCTGACCGACCCAAGGCATGGCATACGGAAGCAGCGTCCTGCGATCGAGACTCAAGGCGTGGTGATCGGGGATCTCACACCAGTGCTGAACGATCTCCGCGACCGTATAGGTGGCTTCTCGTGGAGCGCCCAATTTCGCGCAGGGACAGTCTCTGCGCTATCCTGCTCCTCAGCCATTGCCGACCTCCGTTCAGGTGGTGATGGTCAGGGCCTCGAAGCGGGTAGTGCCGCCACGGGGCCTGCTGTTTTGAGGGTCTTTCGGCGGTCAAGCCCGCAGTTGCTCCAAGCCGATCCCCATGGCGGCGGCGAGGCGGGCCAGGGTTGCGGTGCGTGGCTTGATCTCGCCGCGCTCCAGTCGCGCCAGGGTCGACTGCTGCATCCCGGCGCGCTCGGCAACGGCGTCTTGAGTCAGCCCCAGATGCTCGCGCCAGGCCCGCACGAGGGGCACGTCGTGCAGGACATGGGCCTCTACCACGGCCTGCGGAATGCCGTCCCCCGCGGCGACCTGCTCGAGCAGCGGTCGGACGCGCTCCCAGTCGGCGACCGGCACCAGCACGAACGCGGGCTCCCCGTTGCGGACGATGGTCTGGTAATCAGTCCGTGCGTTCATCGCGTTTCTTGACCTCCTCGATGCCGCCGGTTGCACGAGACCGGCCTGATCGAGAATCCAGCCCTCCAGACCGGTATGCCATTTCCGCAGCAGATCGAGCGGGCGGCGCCGGTAGTGCTTCTCGGCGGTGGCGCTGGGCTTGTGGCCTTGGATCTGCGTGACGATCCCGACCGGCATCTCGATCCACTCGCTCAACGTGCCGAAAGAGCGGCGTATGCCGTGCAGGCTCAGCGGCGGGAGTCCCGCGGCGGTCAGGGCGCGGTTGTGCAGGATGCGCGGCTCGGTGATGTGGCCGGATTCGCTGGTCGGGCTGCTGAACACCCAGGCGTTGCGGCGGGGCAGGGCGCCGAGCAGTGATGCCACGTAAGGCGTCGACGGGATGGTGCGCTCGCCTTCCACCTTGTCGCGGGGCGTCATGCTTGCCTATTGGAAGTCGACATTCTCCCGGGTCAGGGTGGCAATCTCGTTGCGGCGGGCGCCGCTGAGCAGGAGGGTGTGCAGATACCGGGCCTCGCTTATCAGGTGAGAGATATCTTCTCCTGCGATGGAGCACGGACCGACGTGGGTCGCCGGTCCGCGTTGGGCCGGTTCAGTCTTCGGCGCGCTGGTAGGCGTCTGCGAGCTGTTTCTGGATGTTGGCGGGCACCGTGTCGTAGTGACTCAGCTCGATGCTGTAGGTGCCTTCACCGCCTGTCAGGGCCTTCAAACGTGCATCGTAGCCGTCGAGCTCGGCGAGCGGAACCTCGCCCTCGATGACGATCCGGCCGCGGCTCTTGCTGTCGCTGCCGTTGATACGGCCGCGGCGGCTGGAGAGATCGCCCGCGAGGTCGCCCATCGCGGTGCCTTGGGCAGTGATGCGGATCTTTACGATCGGTTCGAGCAGGACCGGGCGGGCCTTCTCGATCGCCTCGATGAACGCCTTGCGTCCTGCCGTCGCGAAGGCGATGTCTTTGGAGTCGACGGGGTGGAACTTGCCGTCGTAGACGGTCACGCGGACATCGTGCATCGGATAACCGGCGATGGCGCCTTCCTCGAGGACCTGTCGCACGCCTTTTTCGATGGAGGGGATGAAGTTGTTCGGGATCACGCCGCCGACGACGGCATCGACGAACTCGAAGCCGGCGCCGCGCTCCATGGGCTCGACGCGCAGATAGACCTCGCCGAATTGTCCGGCACCGCCGGTTTGCTTCTTGTGACGATGATGTCCCTCGGCGGGGGCCGTGATGGTCTCGCGGTAGGGGATGCTCGGTGGATGGCTCTCGACCTCGACGTGATATTGCTCCGAGAGTCGGCGTAGGAGGACGCGCAGATGCAGCTCGCCGAGCCCGCGCATGACCGTCTCGTTGGCCGTGGCGTTATGCTCGACGTGGAAGCAGGGATCTTCGGATTCGAGCTTGTGCAGGGCATCGGTGAGCTTCTGCTCGTCGCCGCGCTTGGTCGGGTGGATCGCAAGACCGAACAGGGGAACGGGACACTCCAGGCTCGAGAGATGGAAATGATCCTCCTCGTGAGAGTCATGCAGGACGGCGTCGAAATGGATGTCGTCGATTCGGGAGACCGCCAGGATATCGCCGGGAACACCCTCGGGCACTTCGATCTGCTCGGCGCCGTGGAGGCGATACAGATGGTTGACCTTGAACGGCTTGCGTGCGTCGCCGATGTAAAGCTGGCTTTGTGCCGTGATGCGTCCCTGATGGATGCGGAAGATCCCGAGCTTGCCGCGGAAAGGGTCGTTGATGATCTTGAAGACGTGTGCGATGGCGTGCTTGCCGGGGTCCGGATCGACGCTCACAGGACTCATGTCGGCGCCTTCGCCCTTGAGGAAGGGCGGGGGATTGCCTTCCGAAGGATTCGGCATGAGGCGGGTGATGATCTCGATGAGCTCGTTCACGCCGGCCCCGGTCGCTGCCGACACGTAACAGATCGGGATGAGGTGCGCCTCGCGCAGCGCCGCCTCGAAGGGG
Organism: Thiocapsa marina 5811; assembly: GCF_000223985.1. Lineage (GTDB taxonomy): Bacteria > Pseudomonadota > Gammaproteobacteria > Chromatiales > Chromatiaceae > Thiocapsa > Thiocapsa marina. The sequence goes on along the minus strand of NZ_AFWV01000011.1, from coordinate 167,560 downwards.
TCGTGCAGCTGCTCGGGCTTGAGCTCTTGGCCCTGCTCGAGATAGACCTCCATCAGGGCTTCGTCGACCTCGACCACCTGGTCGATAATCCGGCTATGCGCCTCGGCGACGGACGAGAAGTCGGCGCCTTCGCCGCTCGGTTGAAAGAAGCAGTCGATGACGCGTTGGCCGCCTTCGGCGGGCAGGTTGATCGGGAGGCATTCGGCGCCGAAGGTCTCGCGTATTTGATCGGTCAGCTGGGCCAGATCGACCTCCGGCGCGTCGATCTGATTGACGATGATCATGCGGCAGAGGTTGCGGTTGTCGGCGGCCTTCATCATCCGCAGGGTCATCGGCTCGATTCCGGACTGCGCGTTGATGACGATCGCAGCGGTCTCGACGGCCGGCAGGACCGAGATGGAGCGTCCCAGGAAATCCGGATAGCCGGGGGTATCGATGAGGTTGACGTGCTTGTCGTGGGCGTCGAAGCTGGTAATGGAAGCGTCCAGGGAGTGGAGCAGCTCCTTTTCCATCGCATCGAAGTCGCAGACCGTGGTTCCTTTGGTCACGCTGCCGGGTGTCGAGATCACTCCGGTCGCGGCGAGCAGCGCTTCGACCAGCGTGGTCTTGCCGGATCCGGCGTGACCGACCAGGGCAATGTTGCGGACGTCCTCGGCATTGTAATCAGACATCGGTGATCCTGTAGTGGCGTTTGGATAAGGTGCGGGGCGTCGTGCGGCTTCCCGTCGAGATGTATTTCCGGGACGAAATTATACCGTAACTCGGGTGTTGCCCCGACGGGGGATCGGGCCGAATTCGCGCGTCGGGCTGTCGCGGATCAATTCGCAGCGCTGGCTTGGGGCCGATGTGCGCGCGGCGAAGTGGCTCGAGCGCGTCGGTGTGCGTGCGTGATTTGCGGGCCGGTTTCACAGGCCAAAAAAAGGCGGCCAATCGGCCGCCGAAGGACGCACAGCTATTGAGAGGAAAAGCGATCTCGAGGTGATCGTGTCCGTGTGGCCGGATGCATCGATCCGCGGGCTCGAGTGTCTGTATTCGCGTTATCCTTAAAAGGCCCGAGAGTCCGGGCTTGATCGGCGTGACCGAGCGATTTCTCTCGGATAAAACTCCGTGACCCGAGCCGCTGTCGAAACGGAGACGACGGGGCGTTGATGCCCCATAGGTTAGCACATCTATGGAGACGTAAAGATGTCACTGGTTCTCGAATCGGACGCTTTTGTCGAAGGAGCACCCATCCCAGTCCGCTACACCTGCGAGGGCGATGATGTCTCGCCGCCTCTATCGTGGGCAAATCTGCCCGAAGGTACTGCGAGCTTGGTCTTGATCGTCGATGATCCGGATGCCCCGGATCCCGCAGCTCCGCGGATGGTGTGGGATCATTGGATCCTCTATAACCTGCCGCCCGAGGCATCACTCGCCGAAGGCATGACCTCCGATCGACTTCCCGTGGGCACCGGCGAGGGGATCAATAGTTGGGGACGTGTCGGCTACGGCGGGCCTTGCCCGCCGATCGGCTGTCACCGCTATTTCCACCGGCTCTATGCGCTCGATGTCCGCCTGCCGAGCGAGCTGGGAACCCCGACCAAGGATGAGCTCCTGCTTGCTATGGAAGATCACATCCTCGGTCGCACCGAGCTGGTCGGCCTCTACGAGAAACGTTAAACCGCGTCTGCTGCGAGGTTTTCGGGTCGATACGACGTCGAGGCAATGCGTAACCGGCGCTTGTCGCGCCGGACGCGGTTTAGGTCTAGGGCCTGATGCGGTTGATGGTGACGGCGACTTGCGTGTTTCCGGCGCTGTCGATCGGTCCGCTTTCGCCTTCGAGATCGCCGGGTTGCGGTGTCGCTTGGCCGCTCTTGGCCACGCGCGCGCCGATCATCACCTGCGGGAAGGCGGAGAGGCGCATCTCGGGCATCATCGCCATGCTGTCGTCGAGGATGACACGGGTCGGCAGGTCCTTGACCTGAATGCGCTGAACGGCGAGCGGCATCGGCGGGCCGGCGACGGCGCGCGCGAAGACGAACACGGTATCCTCCGGAGCGGCACCGGCAGAGATGGCTTGATCCAGGCTGACGTCTGCGCTAACCGATGCGCCGGTGGCGGGCTCGGGCGCGGCGGGCGATTCGGTCAGGGTTCCGGGTGATGCGTCAGCTTCGCCCGGAGCTGCCGCGGCGGGCTGGGTCGCGGTCGCTGCGTTTGCGGGAGCGCCGGCACGCGTCTGCGCCTCCGTGATCATCTCGCGCATGTCCGCGGCGTCCTCCGACGCGGGGTCCATCTCGTCGAGGATGCGCTGCCAAGCCGTTGCCGCGGCGGTGTACTGCCCGCGCTGGTAGTAGAGCATTCCGGCAAGCCAGCGGGCACTCACGTTGTCCGGCTCGGCCTTCAGAACCTGCTCGATCAGTGCGGCGGGCTCGCCTTCAAGGCTGTTGTTGCTGTTGGCAGCCATGGCCTCGGCGTAGGCGAGCATTACGTCCGGGCGATCGGGGGCCAAGGCGTAGGCCTTCGAGACAGCATCGAGCGCCTGACCGGGTCGACGCATGGTGAAGTAGGTCCGACCGATCATCAGCCATCCGTCGACGTTGTTCGGATCCTCCGCGAGCCTCTCTTCGAGACGCTGGACCAGAACCTCGAGCGGCGGGAGCTCCTCGCCGTCGGGTCCGATCAGGGTCTGCGATGTCTCGCCGCTCAGGGCAACGCCCTCGATGCGCTCGATGATCTCGCGGTGGCCGACCTCGTTGTAGATCAGCACCGCCGATGTCGGAACCGCCACGGCCAGCACGAGTGCCATCCATCGCCCGCCGGAGGTGCCGCGACGCCCCGATGCCGCGAGCTCGCCCGGGATATCGCGCAGAAGATCCCGCTCCAGATCGCGTCGCGCCGCGGCGTACTGATCTTGTTCCAGAAAGCCGGAGGCCAGGTCGGCATCCAGTTCTTGGAGTCGCTGCTTGAAGACCGTGAGGTTCAACTTGTCCTGCTCCGGTGCTTCGGTTGCTTGCTCGGGTTGCAGTAGCGGCAGGGCGACAAAAAACATCGCCAGGCCCATGAGCCCGGCGGTCAGAATCCAGAAGATGATCATTTGATGTTTTCTTGGTTGTCGCCGTCGGCGGCGAGCAGTCGTTGAAGACGGGCGCGTTCGGCCTCGGTGAGATCCTCCTCGGGCTCGTCCTTCTTGCGCCCGAGCGTGCGGAACAGCAGGTAGCCGCCCAAGCCGAGGAAGATGAAGGGGCCGAACCAGAGGATGTAGGTCGATGGCTTGATCGGAGGCTCGTAGAGCACGAAGTCGCCGTAGCGATCGACGAGGAAGGTTACGATCTCCTCGTCGCTTTGGCCCTCGAGCATCATGCGATAGACCTCTTCGCGTAGATCCTGAGCGACGCCGGCCTGCGAGCCGGCGAGCGACTCGTTTTGGCAGACCAGGCAGCGGAGCTTGGCGATCAGGTCGCGAAATGCCTCGTGCTGGCCGGGTTGCTCGAACTTGAACTCCTCGAGCGTGTAGGCGGGTAGGTTGCCGAATGCCAGTGTGCCGGCGAGCAGCGCGAGGCCTAAAGAGAGCTTGCGGATGCGATGGATCATGATGACTGAGGTCTGTACTGCTCGACGATGGGGCGGATCGTGGTTTCCCAGACGTTGCGGTCGACCGGCCCGATGTGCTTGTAACGGATGATGCCCTCGCCGTCGACCACGAAGGTCTCGGGTGCCCCGTAGACGCCCCAGTGCAGGCCGTAGCGGTTGTCCGGATCGTAGGCGCTCACGACGTAGGGGTTGCCGTAACGCTTGAGCATCTCGAGCGCTTCGGGTCGCGTATCTTTCCAGTTGAAGCCGACGACCTGGACATCGTTCTCGCGCGCGATCTGCATCAGCTCGCCATGCTCCTGACGGCATGACGGGCACCACGATGCCCAGACATTGACCAACGAGACCTTACCCATGAGGATCTCGTTGGTGACCGTTCGGCTCGGGTCGTCCAGCGACTCGAGCTCGAATACGGGCGCAGCTTTGTTCACGAGCGGCGAGGGGACCTTGCGCGGATCCAGTTGCAGTCCGTAGAACAACAGGGCCGCCAAGGCGATGAAGACCGCCAACGGGATCAGCGCGCGCCTCTTCGCCTTTGTTGTTGCGGAGGTCGCCGTCATGGGCGTGCCCCCAACGCCCCGGCCGGGACATCCGCTGTTCGCCGCATCGTGCGATAACGCCGATCGGCCATCGCCAAGAGGCCGCCGAGCGCCATGAAGATCGCACCGAGCCAGATCCAGCGCACGAAGGGTTTGTAGTAGACCCGCAGGGCCCAATCGCCGTCGGTTCCGACCGGTTCGCCGAGCGAGACATAGAGGTCACGCAGGAAGCCTGCGTTGATGGCTGCCTCGGTCATCGGCATTCCGCCGGAGAAATAGGAGCGTTTCTCCGGATAGAGTACGGCGATCTGTCGCTCGCCCTTGTAGACGATGAACTCGCCCTGCTGCGCCAGATAGTTGGGACCGGTGATCGCCTGTGCACCGTTGAATTGGAAGCGGTAGCCCGAGTCCTCGTGGACGTCGCCCGGCGACATCCGCACGTCGGTCTCGGAGCCGTGGATCGACACCATGGTGACGCCGACGATGAACACCGCGATCCCGACATGCGCGGTCCACATGCCGTAGTAGCTGAGGTTGCGAGCGTTGATGTCGGCGGCCAGGGCTCGGAATCCGCCTTTGTTCTTCAATCGCTCGGCCAATGCGACGAGGTGTGTGGCGACGAGCCAGGCGCTCATGCTCAGGCCGAAGGCCATCGCGAGTCCGCCGTCCTCGAAGACCGGCTGCAAGGCCACGATGAAGACGGCGATGCCGAGCGCAAGCGCGATCCAAAGCGAGCGCACCAGACGCATCGGCTCGTCGTGCTTCCAGCGGGTCAAGGGTCCGATCCCCATTGCGACGATCAGGAACGGGGAGAGCGACACGAACATCTTGTTGAACCAGGGGAAACCGACCGAGATCTTGCCCCAGCCCGCGGCCTCGTAGATCAGCGGGGCGAGGGTGCCGAATAAGACCAGCACCGTGAGTGTCGCGAAGAGCAGATTATTCACGAGCAGGAAGCTCTCGCGCGAGAGGACGTCGAATCGACCGCCACCCGCGATGGTCGGTGCACGCCAGGCGTAGAGCGCGAGTGAGCCGCCGATGACGACGCAGAGGAAGATGAGGATGAAGGTGCCGCGCGCTGGGTCGGTCGCGAAGGCATGCACCGACGTCAAGACACCCGAGCGCACCAGGAAGGTTCCGAGCAGCGACAGCGAAAAGGCCGAGATGGCGAGCAGCACCGTCCAGCTCTTGAAAGCCGCGCGTTTCTCGGTCACGGCGAGCGAATGGATCAATGCCGTACCCACCAGCCAGGGCATGAAGGAGGCGTTCTCGACCGGATCCCAGAACCACCAGCCGCCCCAACCCAACTCGTAGTAGGCCCACCAGGAGCCCAAGGCGATACCGATGGTGAGGAAGACCCAAGCCGCGGTCGTCCATGGCCGCGACCAGCGCGCCCAAGCCGAGTCCAGCTTGCCGCCGATGAGGGCGGCAATCGCGAAGGCGAAGGCAACGGAGAAGCCTACATACCCCATGTAGAGCATCGGCGGATGGATCGCGAGACCGGGATCCTGGAGCAGGGGATTCAGATCACGACCTTCTAGCGGCGCGGGGAAGAGCCGGTCGAAGGGGTTGGATGTCAGGAGCATGAACAGCAGAAAGCCGATTGCCACCATGCCGAGAACCGAGACCACGCGAGCGACCATTGCCAGCGGCAGGTTTTTGCTGAAGGCCGCAACCGCGGCACCCCATCCGGCCAACATCAGGGCCCACAAGAGCAGTGACCCCTCATGTCCGCCCCAGACCGCCGAGACCTTGTAGATGGCCGGCATCAGTGAGTTGGAGTGAGACGCAACGTACTCGACCGAGAAGTCGTCCGTCAGAAACGCATGCAGGAGCGCGACGAACGCGATGGCGATGAAGGTCAGCTGGCCGCGGGCGAGCGGCCGAGCCATCTCCATCCAACGGCGGTTGCCGACGAAGCTGCCGAGAAGCGGGAGCGATGCCTGCGCGACGGTGATCACGAGGGCGAGAACAAGCGCGAAGTGACCGAGCTCGGGGACCATCAGTTTGACGCTCCGCGGGTGCCCATCGACTCTATGACGCCTTCGACATGGGCGGTTTGGAGTGTGTCCGCGACCTCGGGCGGCATGTATTCCTCGTCATGCTTGGCGAGGACCTCCTCTGCGTAAAAGACGCCGTCGGCGCCGAGTCGGCCCTTGGTCACCACCCCTTGGCCTTCGCTGAAGAGGTCGGGGAGGATCCCGGTGTAGGCGACCGTGACCGTCTCGGCGTTGTCGGTCACGTCGAATTTGACCGTCAAGCCGTCTTCCTGGCGTGCCACGGTTCCCGGTGTCACCAAGCCGCCGAGCCGGAAGACGTGCTCGGCCGGGGCCTCGCTCGCCATGACCTGAGACGGGCTGAAGAAGTAGGAGATGTTGCTGTTGAGTGCACTCAAGGCCAAGGCCGAGGCCGCGCCGACACCGACGATGGCGAGGCCGACGAACACCAAACGTTTCTGTCTTGCTTTCATTGATTCACTCCAGAGTCGCGCATCCGGATCAATCGACCAAGACGGGCCAAAATGGTTCGCCGTTGAGCGCGCAATTGAAGGATTTCCGCCACGAGCAGCACCGCAACCATCCCGTAGGCGCCCCAGACGAAGAAGGCATAACCGCCTTGAGAGAAAAATTCGCTCATGCTCGACCGTCCTTCACGAGAAGCTCCTGAACCCAGCTGTTGTCGGACTCGCGGGTCAAGATAATGCTGCGCAGCCGCATCAGCGTGGTCGCGAAGGAATACATCCAGAATCCGAAGGTCACCGCCAACATCGAAAAGAGGATGTTGCCCTCGATCTGCGTCAGGTTGGACCGCTGATGGAGCGCGGCACATTGGTTCGGATCCGGACAGTTCACCGACCAGAAGATGAGCGGGACCATCACCAGACCGACGATCGCCAGGAGTGCTGCAGCCCGGTCGGCACGGCGCGTGTCGTCGATCGCCGAGTGCAGCGCGATGTAGCCGATATACATGAAGAAGAGGATCAGCTCCGTCGTGAGGCGAGGATCCCAGTCCCAGTAGGTGCCCCAGCTGGGACGACCCCAAAAGGCCCCGGTCCAGAGCGCCAGGAAGGTGAAGATGGCCCCCGTCGGTGCGATCGCGTTGGCCATCATGAACGAGAGCCGGGTGTTGAAGACCAGCCCGATCGCCGCCCAGACCACCATCACGACGTAGAGCCACATCGACATCCAAGCGGCCGGGACGTGGATAAAGATGATGCGGTAATACTCCTTCTGCGCATTGCTCCCGCCGAGTTGATCCGGGGTCTGGAAAAATCCCCAGTAGAGGCCGGCCAAGAGACACACCCCGGTCAAGATCCAAAACACCGGGATCATGCGTCCTGCAAGCGGGTAGAAGGAGGCCGGGGCGGCAAATCTAAACCAGTTCGAAGCCATTGGTGAAGGGGTCTTCCCTCGGATTATTCGATTGAAATCTTAAGCGCAGCCGACGATGCCAGCGGCGCAAACGTGAGCGCGGCAACCAAGAACGCCCCGAGAAGGGCGAGATAGGGCCGCGTGTCCGCCATATCGATACCGCTCGCCGTGACCGCGCCGGCCCCGTAGACCAGCACCGGGATATAGAGCGGCAGGATCAACAAGGACAAGAGGATACCGCCGCCGCGCAGCCCCAGGGTCAAGGCCGCGCCGATCGCTCCGATCAGACTGAGCACCGGCGTTCCGAGCAAGAGGGCGAGCATCATGATCAGGATCGCGTCGTCGGAGAGATGGTACTGCATGCCGACCAGCGGGGCGATGAGGACCAGCGGCAGACCGGTCAGGAGCCAGTGTGCCGTAATCTTGGCCAGCACCAGCAACGACAAGGGTTGCGCCGTCAAGACCATCTGTTCGAGCGTGCCGTCCTCGTAGTCCGCCGCGAACAGGCGCTCGAGCGCCAACATCGAGGCCAGCAGTGCCGCTACCCAGACCACGCCGGGGCCGAGGATCTGCAGGATCTGTCGTTCGGTGCCCACGCCCAACGGGAATAGGCTCACCACGATGATGAAGAAGAAGAGCGTGGTCAAGACGTCCGTGCGTCGCCGCAGGGCCAGCGTCAGATCGCGCAGCAGAACGCACCAGAAGACTCGCAGCACGGCCGGTCAACCCCCGAGGTGAAGGCGTTCGACCTGACCGGAGGTCAGGCCGACCTCCTGGTGAGTCGTCAGGACGACGATCCCCGCGTGCGCCACATGCTCGGCGATGAGGGTCTCGAGCAAGTCCACGGCGCCGACGTCCAAGGCGGTGAAGGGCTCGTCGAGGATCCAGAGCGGCGCCTTGCTCAGGATCAGCCGCGCCAAGGCCACGCGCTTTTTCTGACCCTGCGACAGCATGCGCGTGGGCAGATCCTCGAATCCGACAAGACCGATCCGCGCCAGCGCCGCCCAGATGGCGGAATCCTCGACGCGATCCCCGTCCAAGGTCGCGGCGATACGGAGATTCTCGATACCCGTCAGGTCGCCCTTGATACCGTTCAGATGTCCGAAATAAAGGAGATCGCGCCGATAATCCTCGCCGAGACGACGCGTCGGCTCGCCTTTCCATCGGATCTCACCCGAGTCCGGCGTGAACAGCCCGCACAGCGAGCGCAGGAGCGTCGTCTTGCCGCTGCCGTTCGCGCCGCGCACATGCAGGAGTGTTCCCCCGGCCACGGCGAAGTCGAGACCCGAGAAGAGCAGGCGGTCGCCTCGCTTGCACTGGAGCTGTGTCACCGCGAGCATGGAGAGTGAAGGGGTTCCCTGAATGAGTCTGAATGCGCCGAGCGCTCGACCGCGCCGCGGATCTTGTCGAGTCCGCTTCTTTAACGGTCTCCGCCCGATGCCGGCGAGCAACCTTATACGCTGGCTGCGGATTCCACAACTGCCCCGAGCCTCGACGTCCGGCCGAATCGACTCGCGCGGCCGCGTGATCGGCCGCGCGGTATGCGGACGCGCCGCGCTGACCTTGAGACTCGGCAGCCGCCGCGACGGTGTCTGCTCGCGCGGTGTGCAACCCCCGATCACGGTGTTCGGCGACGCCACGGCACGAAGCGCAGCCAGTCGCTTTCGGCCGGCGGGGTCTCGGGTCTCATGCCGGACGCCAGCGCGATGAGATCCTCTCCGTCGAGAAGACGTCGAGGATTGTCCAGTGTCAGCAGCGTCGCCGCATCCTCCCCGAGCCATGCGGCGACGCAGGCGCGGGCTACTGACAGGGTGTCCGGACTGCGCCTCGTCGGACGATGCGCATCCGAGGCGATCAGATGCACCCAGCCCGACTCCAGCCAACGCCGACTCAGTCGCTGCAGGCGCTCGCCGAAATCGCCGCTGCAACTTTGTGCGGTGAGCTGGACCTTGCAGCCCCAATCGACCCACTCTGCCAAGCGCTGCGGGCGACGCGCGAGTGCGAGATTGCGCTCGGGATGCGCGATGACGGGCGTGATACCGTGCCGCAGAAGTTGCCCCAGGATGACGTCGGTGCCCCGCGGAACGGTCTTCTTCGGAAGCTCGACGAGCACGGCCTTGCCGCGGTCGTTGTAGGTCAGGGCGCTGCCGTCGAGCACGCGGCTCGGCACTTCGGGAACAAGATGGATCTCCGCACCCGCAAAGAGGTCGAGCGGAATCTCCGCATCGAGCAGGCGTTGCCGCAAGTCCGCCAAGGCGTGCCGGACCAAAACTGCGGGATTCCGGTAAACCCCGTTTAGATGATGCGGAGTGCAGACGATTCCGAGGATTCCAGCCGCGACGGCGACCCGGGCCATGTCGATCGCCGTCTCGAAGGTGTGCGCCCCGTCGTCGAGCCCAGGGAGGATGTGGCAATGGACATCGATCACGGCGGGTCCCTGTCGCATGGATTCCTGTCTGCACTGCTAGAGTCGACGGGATTCGACCAGGAGCCTGATGGCATCGGGAAGGCCCGCGGGGCTTGCATCGGACAGCGCGCGAGGCGTCGCGCCGCCGTGTCGCCGGTAGAGCGCGAGCATCTCCTCGGCGACCTGCTCCCAATGGGCGCGGCCTTGATCCGCGAGTTGCGCGAATGCGCCTGTTGCGTCGGTCTCCAGCCAGGCCGCATAGGCGTCTTTCAGCGCCGGAAACAAGTGCAGACGCATGCCGGTCAAGGTGCCGATGTAAAAGTGCAGGGAGGCCGGCTCGCCCGCGTCCGCCAGTGTCGGAAGGGTCACGAGACAATCGGCAAGGTGATCGCGGACCGCACGCGCCATGAGCTCTGCCGGTGTGTGGACGAGTACCGCCAGCATGGCGTTCCAATCCTCTCCGAGACGCTGTCCGGCCTCGTATTCGCCTTGCTCGTGCAGCAGCAACGCCTTGATCTCGCGCGCGGTCATGGCCTCGAGCGATGATTCGAGTGCACCGTCGAAGTCGTAACAGGCGAAGGCGCGGCCGAGTGCGTTGTCGGGGCGGTGCCAGCGCCAGCCTTCGAGCTTCTCCCACAGATAGCGCCGCAGGGACTCGCGCCGCACGAAGATGGTGCGGCCCAGGGTCATGGCCGGGGGTGCGCTCAAGTCGCGGGCATACTCGTCGGCGACGACGAAGACCGAATAACCGTCGCTCGAGCGGCGTTGCTCGAGCGCGCCGAGAACAAAGTGCGGTTTGGCGCGGTTGCCGAGCCCGCCGCTGTACACCAGGCCGAGCGGGGCGATTCGGTTGTTGATCGCCTCCGCGTCGAAGGGGTCGTAACGCTCGCCGTCGATCTCGATGGGCCGCATCTGCGCCTCTTCAAGCTCCTCCCAGAGCTGCTCGCGCGCCTGGAGCCATTCGCCGACTTGCTCGCGCTCCAAGGACGCACCATAAGGAAGGTGCTTTTCCCAGCGAAAGTACTCCCGCATCTTCATCAGATAGATGCAGAGCGAGTCGTCGGCGCCGTGCCGCGCATCGGAGACGTGACAGTTGTACTGCACGGCCTCGGCCAGCACGCTGATTGAAGCATTCGGCATCTCAACACCTCGAGACGGAAGGGTCTTTTTTCTGAGTAGAATGATAGGACATCAAGCTATCAGCTTCGCGCCGCCCTGCCAATCTCGGGGCGTCGCCGGTCCAAACAAGTCGCGAAACAGGAGTCGGACGTGGCATTACGTATCAAAAGTCATTGGTGGAACGACGATCAGGAGCGCTCGCTGCCCGAGATCGCGAGCGCGTTGGCCTTCATCGCCTGGCGGATCGCCGTGGATAAGGCGATCAATCTGCACTGCGAGCGCTTCGTCTACGAGAGCGATCGTCAGCGTCTGGACGTGATCGAGGAGTACCTGGTCTTCCTGATCCAGATCTCGGACCGCATGTCGCACGGCATCTTGGAGGACGAGGAACGCCGCACACTCATCACCGCCTTTGCCAAGAAGGTCTTCGAGCATGTGCAGGACAACACGCAGGACCTGCTCGGTCCGGGCGACTACGGCGGACCCTTCATCGCCCGGCTCAACGCGCGCTCGGGCGAATATGCGGACTTCCAGTTCGACGACGAGGGTCCGAGCTATGCCTTTCTGCGCCACCTCGGCTTCGAGATCCAATCCCTGATGGGACCGAGCGAGGAGAACCGCTGGGTCATCGATCAGGTCATGGACAAGGACGGTTGGGATGCCTACAAGCGCTTCTCGAAGGCGTTCCGCGATCTTTTCGAGTGAGTCCGACGTTTGCGCGATGGAATGAGAGCGGGGCGAGGGCGAGTGGCCCCCGGCAGGCGTCGGCGCGGGCGTGAAGTCGCATCGGTGAGCGGCGAGCCGTGAAGGTCCTATGCAGAGCCCAGCTGCGCCCCGCTCACCACTCGCCACGGTATCCCGACCTACCCCGACCGACGCGGAGCCGGGCTTCGTGCGGACGGGGTGCCGCGGCGTTCCAGCTGGGTGATCAGGATGCCGCATAGAATGAGGCCGAGTGCGTAGAGATGGTTCGGTTCGGGCTCTTCGCCGAGAAAGAGCATCCCGACGCCGACCGCCCACAGCGGGATCAAGTAGTTCAGCTGAGACACGAACGACGGACCGGCCGATTTCACCAGCGTAAAATAGACGATGGTCGCGATTGCGGTCGCAAAGACGCCGAGCAGCGCGACCGCGATCAGGTGCGGTGTCTCCGGGACGATCTGCGCCCCGACATCCCCGCCGACATCCCCGGTCAGAAAGAGGACCGGCACCATCATCAGCGAGGCCATCGAGATGGTGGAGGCTGCGCTGAAGAGCGCGTCGCTCGCCGGGCGAAGCCGCGCCAGGATCGAGGAAACGGCATAGCTGATCGCACCGCCGAGCACCGCGAGCATCGGCAGCAGGTGCCCTTGCCCGTTGGCGAGATCCGCGAAGGCGTCCGGGCCGACCAGCACAACGACACCGGTAAATCCCAACAGAAAACCAGCCGCGCGATAGCGGGTCAGATGCTCGCCGGGCACCAGGAAATGGGCGAGTCCGAGGGTCGCCAGCGGCATGATCGCCATCAGGATGCCGGCCAACCCGCTGTCGATGAAGGTTTGACCCCAAGAGATCAGAGAGAAGGGCAGGACGTTGCCGAACACGGCGATCAGGACATAGAAGATCCAGAGCCGCGCGCCGGCGCTCGGCCGTGTCGCGAGCATCCAAGCCGCGGGGACGAGCAGCGTCGCGGCCACGACCAGACGCCCCGCCACGACCAGCTCGGATGGCAGGCCGCCCACGGCGATCTTGGTGAGTAGGAAGGAGGTGCCCCACATCAGGGTCAGCGACAACAGCATGACCCAATCGGCGAGGCGATGCCGGCGGGTCAGCTGCATGGGGGTGACTGCAACGGTTCGGTTTGGGTCGGCGCGGATGGCATCCGGATGTCCGTCTCAAGCATGTCCACACTCTCGATCACGATCGTCAAGCGGCGCTGTTTAAACCGCGCCCAGCGCGGTATGTGATGTTTTGGGATGGGATCGGCCTCGGCAGACTCGACACCATATTGCCTCTCCGATCCCCGACTCAAGGGCGTGGCTGCGCTCCGGTTTGACCTCGGCCGCATCCGGTCCGGACAATAGGCCGACCGATTCCCGAGCCGACTCATCCGCCGCCATGACCTTCGCCGTCGAACGTACCGTGCCTCCGTTGCCCACGCTCCGCGAGGTGAGAGCCGGGAGCTTCATCTTCGAGCGGCCATTGGCACTTCCGCCCGCCTTCTGCGATGCGGTGATCGAGCGCTTCGAGGCCCAGCCCGAATACCACTATGCCGGACGGGTCGGGCAGCTTCGCACCGAGGATCCGGGTGTGAAGCGCACCACGGATCTGGTCGTGAGCAACAAGCCGGATTGGAAGGACGTCGATCGGATGTTTTTCGGCTCGCTCGCCGCCGCGATCAAGGAGTTTCGCGAGACTTATCCCTATTTCAAAGGCCCCTTCAAGGACGAAGGCTACCAGGTCCAGCGCTACCGGCCCGGCGAGTATTACCATTGGCATGTCGACGGGGGCAGCCATGAGCTGAGTCAACGCCAGTTGGTGGCGCTGTGGTACTTGAACGACGTGCCGGGTCCGGGCGGGGAGACCGAGTTTCTCTATCAGGACGTCGCCGTGCGGCCCGAGCGCGGCAAGCTTGTGCTCTTTCCCCCTTTCTGGACACACGAGCATCGGGCGGCGGTGCTCCGGACCGGCGTGAAGTACATCGCCACCACCTGGGTGGTCTTCGCCTGATGCGCGATACGCCACCGACCCTGCTGGCGATCGTCGAGCTCGGCGGTTACCCCAACCTCACGATGCTGTACCGCAGCCTGGGATTCGAGGTCGAGGTGGTCGCCTCGCAGCGCAAGGCGCAGGCGTCGCTCAAGCGCCGTGTCCCGGACGTCATCGTTGCCGAATACAACTTCCAATCCGACTTTCGGGATCGCACCAGCAACCTCGAAACCCTGATGGCGCGCCTGCAGCGCCATCCCGAGGTCAAGGTGATCTGCTTCTACCAGAGCGAGTACCGACACAAGCTCGATGCCATGACCGCACGTTTTCCGATCTTCGAGGCGATCGCCTTTCCGGTCGAGCCTGCGCGGGTCGAGGCGGCCTTGCGCCGGGCCGTCTCCTAGAGCGCAAGAACCGCGAGGGCGTAGAGAAAAGCGGTTGTAGGTCGGATGAGCGAAGCGTAATCCGACATGCGCCGCAGCGGGCAGCCGCCACGTCGGGTTGCGGCGCGCCTAACCCGACCTACGGCTTGCTTCAAAGATTGACGGGGCCGTGCGGTCAGAAATCGCGCAGGAGTGCACTGCATGCTTGCGGCATGCGGGTCTCGGGCTTCGCTGCACTGCCGCCGCCTTTCGAGGGTTTGAGGGCCTCGTCGCTCAGCCACCACGCTAGGTCCGCCCCGCAGCCGTCGTCGCCGGTCAGCGCGGCTTGCGATTCGCAATCCGGGCTTCCGGTCGGGCAGCGCAGCCGCACGTGAAAGTGCGCATGGTGACCCCACCAAGGGCGGATCTTGCGGAGCCAATCCCGATCGGCGCTGCCGCTGTTGCGGCACAGGGCCTGTTTGATCGCCGCGTTGACGAAGATCCGATCGACATTCGGATGGCGCGCGGCCGTCTCGATCAGGCTGCTCTGGGCCGGCCCCCAAGCCGCGCTCACCGAGCGTCCGCCGGCTTGGACCATACTCTGCGGATCGGAGCGATCGTCCATCAGGCGCCGGGCCGCGGCGGGCGAGTCCGCCAGGGTGAACCAGATGTCGACATCCAGTCCGTTCTGATGGCTGCGATGGGAAGAGGGCATGCGTCCGCCGCGCGGCTGACTCAGATCGCCGATCATGATCAGACGCTCGCCGCGCGTTTGCTGAGCGCGCCCCATGTCTTCGACGAAGCGCAGCAGCTCGGGATGGCCATAGTAGCGATTGCGGTAACGACGGATGCTCACGTAACCGGGTCCGGTCTCCGGCAGCGCGTCGGCACCGCCGATACAGCCGTTGGACACGCCGCCGATCACCTCGGGCGGTCCGCTGCTCGGCGCTGCGACTGCGGCCCAAGGCGTGGCTTGGACATTTTGCACCGCGGCAAGGAGCAGGGCGCCGGCCATACCGAGTGCGAGGACGGGTCCGAGCTCGCGGACGTGAGAGATCCGGGTCATGGCTTCTCCTGAATGACTTCCAGCAAATGAGACTGCGGCGCATGATACGCGGATCGCTTCTAAACCGCGTCCAGAGCGATATGCGTCATTTTCACGCTGCGTTTGGCTTCGGAGATTTCCTTGATCCCCGTGAGACGCGGTTTAGAATCGAGAACCGCTGGAGCGACGACCTCGGTCAACCTGCGGCGCGCGCGGCCTGGTTTGCGCTAGACTGCCCGCCAGCCGCGAGCCCTTATAGCGCCCCGGCCACGCAGACCCTGCCTCGGGAGATTGCCGATGCAGTCCGCAGGAGACGGGGCGATACGCTACTCCGCGGTTCGCGTTGCCGGCTCGCTCCGTCACCGACTCTCAGAGAACAAGGTTCAGTCGAATGTCCGAATTCACCAACGTCAGCGTCCTCAAGAAGGCCAACTGCTACTTCGACGGCGGGGTGACCAGCCGCACCATCCGCTTTCCCGACGGCAGCAAGAAGACACTCGGCATCATGCAGCCGGGCGACTACGAGTTCACCACCCACGACAGGGAGATCATGGAGATCCTCGAGGGGGATCTGGATGTCCTGCTCCCCGATGCAGCGGATTGGGTGCAGGTGCAGGGCGGGGAGTCGTTCGAGGTTCCGGCTCAGGCGACATTCAGCATTCGCGTGCGGGCGCTGACCGACTATTGCTGCTCCTTCCTAAGCTGATCGGGCCATGCCTGGCGGTTCAGCGGCTTTCGGTTAAACCGCGCCGTCTCCGGCAGTCGTCAAATCCGCCGGGGCCGATCCCATCCAAAACATCGCATGCCGCGTGGGGCGCGGTCTAAAAGGACCAGACGAGCGGAACGATCAGGACCGTCACCAACCCCACGACCAAGGTCAAGGGGACCCCGATCCGCACGAAGTCCCCGAAGCGGTAGCCGCCGACGTTGAACACCATCAGGTTGGTCTGATACCCGATGGGTGTGGCGAAGCTGGCGGATGCCGCGACCATGAGGGTCAGGATAAAGGGCTCGGGCGATACGCCCATGGCTTGCGCCGCCTGCACGGCGATCGGGAACACCAGCACAGCCGCCACGTTGTTGGTCGCGAGCGAGGTCAGGAGGGCGGTCGCCGTAAAGACCAAGGCGAGCGTGATCCAGGGATCTCCGTTTGCCAGCCCGATCAGACCGCCGGCCACCAAGGAGGCCGCGCCCGTTTTCTCCAAGGCGGCGCCGATGCCGAAGGATGTCGCGATCACCACCAGCACCTGCCAGTCCGGCGAGCGCCGCGCGGTGCGGCTGTCGGTGCAGCGCGTGAGGATCATGAGCCCGGCGGCCAGCAGTGCGGCCTCCAGCATGCTGAGCCAGCCCAGGGTGACGACCGCCACCATCGCGACCACGATGGCGATGGCGACCGGCGCATGCTTGTGCTTGAGCGGATGCGAATCCCCGATCTGGCTCACCAGCAGAAAGTCGCGCGAGTTTTTCTGCTGCTCCACGAAGTCCGGGCGCGTTTCGAGCAGGAGGGTGTCGCCCGGCGCCAGGACGATATCGCCGATCTTGCGGTCGACCCGCTCGCCGTTGCGCGCCAGCGCGATGATCACGGCATCGTAGCGGTTGCGAAACCGCCCGGCCCGGACGCTCTTTCCGACCAAGGGCGACTTGTCCGACAGCACGGCCTCGACGAAGCAGCGGCCCGGGCGCGGCACGTCGAGCTTGAAGACCTGGTTGGTCGCCGGGATCAGGCCGCGGGTGCGCTGCAGGTCCATCACCGAATCCAGGATGCCCGCGAAGACCAGCCGGTCGTTCGCCTGCAGCACCTCCTGCGAGGACACCGCCGCCATCACCTGCTCGCCGCGCTCGATCTCGATGAGGAAGAGCCCGGGGAGCTGGCGCAGTCCGGCGTCCTCGATGCTCTTGCCGATCAGCGGGCTGCCAGGCTCGACCAGCATCTCGGAGGTGTACTGGCGGACATCCTCGTAGCTGGCGGCAGCGGAGGTCCGTTTCGGGAGCAGCCAGTGTCCCGCCGTGAGCATGAAGACGAGCGTCGCGACCGTGATCGGCAGGCCGATCCAGATCGGCTCGAAGAGGCCCAGTCCCTCGCCGCCGAGGCGCTCCGTATAGAGACCGTTGACCACCAGGTTGGTGCTGGTGCCGATCAGGGTACAGGTGCCGCCCACGATGCTGGCGAAAGAGAGCGGGATGAGCAGGCGAGAGAGCTCCAGGCGGTGTCGCTTGGCCCAGTCCTGCACGGCCGGGATAAAGATGGCGACGACCGGCGTGTTGTTCAGGAATGCGCTCAAACCCGCGACCGGCAACATCAGTCGCAGACGCGCATCGGTCGGTCCGCGCGGGCGCCCGAGCAGTCCCGGGCCGATCCAACCGACGGCGCCGGTCTGGGTGAGGCCCGTGACGACCACATAGAGCACGCCGACGGTCAACATGCCCGGATTGGAGAAACCGCTTAGGGCCTCCGTCGGGGTCAGGATGCCGAACAGCAGCAGCAGGGTGAGTGCGCCGGCGGTGACGACATCCGGTGCCGCGCGGCTGAAGGCGAAGAGCCCGAAGCAGAGCACGACGATGCCCAGGCTGAACCAGCCCTCCCAGCCGAGTTGCACGAGAGTGCTCATCGGCGGGTCAGACCGCGGCGCCGAGACGACGGGCGATGGCGCGGATCTGCTCGGTGCCCGGGTAGCCCGCGCCCTCGTTGGATTCCAGTCGCGTGCCGTTCGGGCAGCGCAGGGCCAAGGGTGCAGTGACGCTGAAGAGGTCGGCCATCGGTCTGTTCGTCTCGTCCGGTTCGAAAAGGCCCGCACCCGATCAGTGATCGCGACCGCGTTGCAGGGCCTCGTAACGGGCCTTGAAGGCCTCTTGGCGCAACCGCGAGGCGTCGTCCTCGGTCGGTGCGAGCGGCGAGTCCTGCCAGCTTCCGGTCGCGTGGTCGAAGACCGAGAAGCGCCAGCCGCGACCGACCTTGAAGACCTTCGTCACGTCCTTGCCGGCCTGCTCCATCGCTTCGAGCTTGCCGAGCTGACCGATGCCGCCGGGATGCTTCGCAGGCCGCGGCGTCTCTTCGCTCGGTCGATGCTCGGTCAGGTTGAAGCGGTTGTTCTGGATCTCGCCCTGTACGTCGAGCTCGACCGATTCGACCCCGGGCAGGCGTGCCAAGATATAGCCGGCCATCATCATCCCGAGTTTTTCGTTCTCGCACTCGAGCGCAGTCAACAGCTTGTCGGCGACGATCTGGCAACGCTGCAGCCGATCCGGTTTTTCGACCCACTCCCGGCTCATCTGCCAGCCGGCGTCCATATCCCGGTCCAGTCTCTCGAAGAAGGGCTGCGCCTGGCCGATCAGGCCATCGGGGACGTTGAGCTCGTAGATCCGATCGTCGATGATGGCTTTCAGGAGCATCGTTCGCCTCGTACGTCGTTGGTGAAGGTCTCGGATAGTATACCGATCGATTCTTGCGGACGCGGCGAGTGCAATGCGCGTCGCGTCGCCTCCGGAGCACAGCATGCTGTTGACCATCCCGGCGCTTCTCAATAGCGCACAGATCGCCAAGATCCACGAGATCATCGCCGACGCCTCCTTTGTCGACGGCAAGCTGACCGCCGGCTTCGCCGCGGGCCGGGTCAAGCACAACGAAGAGATGCGGTCCGAACCCGAGCGCATGCAGCGGCTCATCCGTATCATCATGGCGAGTCTCGGCCATCACGAGACCTTTCGGTTCGGCGTCCTGCCGCACCGGGTGGCCGACCCCATCGTCGCCCGCTATACCCGGGGCATGGCCTACGGCGAGCATGTCGACGATCCCGTCATGGGGACGACCGGGCCGCGTTTCCGCTCGGATGTCTCCATGACGATCTTTCTCAACGAGCCCGCGTCCTACGACGGCGGCGAGCTGTCCATCCGCACCCCGTTCGGCGAGCAGAGGGTCAAGCCGGCCGCGGGCGATGCCGTCGTCTATCCCTCCTCGAGCCTGCACCGCGTGCTGGAGGTGACGCGCGGCGAGCGCCTGGTCGCCCTGACCTGGATCCAGAGCTACGTGCGCGATCCGGCACGCCGAGAGCTGCTCTACGAGTTGAATCTCGCGCGCGAGCGTTTGCTCAAGACGGCACCGCAAGAGGACAGCACCGCCTACGTCGATCGTTCCTACGCGAACCTCGTGCGCATGTGGAGCGATCTCTAGTACCTCGTTCCAGATGGGGTATCGTTCGGCGCGTGCCGGGTGCGGTTTAAACGGGCAAACTAGGCTGTCTTCAAGAACAAAAGGGGGATTAAGCATGCACCGGGACGGCGAGGGGGATCGCATTTTTTTGGACCGAACAATCGAGGCATTCGTCCGGATCGCGATACTCGCCATCCTGCTCGCCTGGTGCTTCGATATCGTCCGGCCCTTTATCGTGCCTTTTGCGTGGGCGATCATCATCGCCATCGGACTGTATCCGGGTTACGAGCGGCTGACGCACCTTCTGAACGGGCGGCGAAACCTGGCTGCCGTCATCATGTGCTTGCTCTGTTTCGCGCTCTTGCTGGTGCCGGCCTTGTTGCTCAGTGCGTCGCTCGTCGGGGAGGTGCACACGGTCATCGGTGCCTTCGGCCACGAGTCGCTGAAGATTCCGCCCTTGCCCGATGCCGTCGCACAGCTTCCGCTGATCGGAGACGACATTGCACGCATCTGGTCCGAGGGCTCGTCGAATTTCACGGCGGTACTCGTCGAGATCGAGCCCGAGCTCAAGGTCGCCCTGCGTTGGACGATCGGGGTGGCCGGCGGGGCCGGCGTGGGGGTGCTGCACATCCTGGTGGCGATCCTGATCGCCGGCTTCCTGCTCGCGCAGGCCGAGGCCGGACAACGGGCCAGCGCGGCCTTTGCACGGCGGTTGGCGGGGGCGCGGGGCGTCGAGTTCGCCAAGCTCTCCGAGGCGACCATTCGCAGCGTGACCCGGGGCATTCTCGGTGTGGCTCTGATTCAGTCGCTCCTCGCGGGTCTGGGGTGGCTGGCGATCGGCGTCCCCGCGGCCGGGCTCTGGGCACTGCTGGCGCTGGTGATGTGCGTGGTGCAGATCGGGATCCTCCCGATCACGGTGGCGATCTTGATCTATGTCTTCTTCCAGGTCGGAACCCTGACCTTCCTCGTGTTTTTGGCGTGGAGTCTATTCGTGTACAGTCTGGAGCATATCCTCAAGCCCGTTCTGCTCGGGCGCGGGGTGGATGTCCCGATGGCCGTCATCTTTGTCGGCGCCATCGGCGGTTTCCTCAGTGCCGGAATCATCGGGCTGTTCGTCGGGTCGGTCGTCCTGGTGCTCGGCTACAAGCTCTTGGTCGCCTGGCTGAACGGAGGAGCCGAGTCCGACGAACACGCCGCCGCGATGACGCCGGCGCAAAATCATCCGCCGCAGGGCTAAAGCGGGTTCGTCCTCGGCGTGTCGCGGGGCCCCGAGTGCCGCTGCCCCGCGGACTGTTCCTTTGAACCAACGAGATACGGAGTCTTCTCGATGTCTGATTTGATCCTCCACTTCGAGCGCCGCGCGGGCTGGGGCTCGCTGGTCCGCGCCCACGTTTGGGATGCTCAGCCGATCGGGCCTCGCACCGATTGGCCCGGCGTGCCGATGGAGGTGCTCGACGACGACTGGTATCGGGTCCGTCTGCCCGGAACCCGTTCTGCGCATCTGGTCTTCACCGACGGCGAAGGTCACCAGACCCACGATCACTTTCGCGATGCCGACGGCTGGCTCGATGCCCGGAGCCATTGGCACGACCATCGTCCGGGGCATCGCGTGCACCCCGTGAAGACCGCCGCGCCGCCGCCTCCCGCTCGGCCCGTGCCGACCTACACCACCGAGCTGCGCCCGGTTGCCGAGCGGAGCGATTTCCGCGAGGAGACCATCTATTTTCTGATCACCACGCGCTTCTACGACGGCGATCCCTCGAACAATTTCTTCTGCCGCGACCGCATCCAATTCGACGCGAACGGCAATCCGGTCGATCCCCATTGGCGCGGCGATTTCAAGGGCCTGATCCAACGCCTGGACTACATTCGCGACCTCGGCTTCACGGCCATCTGGATCACCCCGCCGGTGGAGAACCGCTCCGGTCTCGATTATCACGGCTATCATCCTTACGACTGGACCCGCATCGATCCGCGCCTCGAGTCACCGGGAGCGACCTATCGGGACCTGATCGACGCAGCCCATTCCAAGGGCATCAAGATCATCCAGGACGTCGTCGTGAACCACTCCTGCCAATACGGCATTCGCGGGCAGGTGCACATCGACCATCTGCCGATCAAGTATTACGTGCCGCAGGGCTCCGAGCAGGGCAAGGTCGATCACGGCCCCTACCAGGGTCATCTCGGCAATTACGCTTGGCCGAATCGCGACGACATCGACAACCCGGTCGCTCCCGGATGGTACCGCGAACGCCACGGCAGAGATCCGGAGGGCATCGAGCCGCTGGTCGATCCCAAGACCGGCGAGACGGTGCCCAAGCCCGGCTACAACCCGGGGCGTTTCTTCGGTGTCGACCCCAATGATCTGGATCCCGACTGGTATCACCAGGAGGGTTTCATCTGCGGCGGCGATTGGGAGAGTCCGCATTCGCTCCAGCACAAGCATCTGGCCGGGGACTGCATCGACCTGGCGACCGAGCGCCAAAACGTCAAGGACTATCTGATCGGCTCCATCAATCGGTATCTGGACATGGGTGTGGATGCGCTGCGCATCGACACCGTGAAGCATGTGGAGCGCGATAACCTGCTCGAGTACATCAACGCCTGGAAGTCACACAAACCAGGTCTCTTCGTGTTCGGCGAGAACCTGGTGAAAGGCTACGGCTGGGGCGATCTCGGCGGCGGCGACAACGGTCCCTCGCAGATTCGGCCCTGGTGGTATACGCGTATCGGTCATGACCCCCAAGATCCGGAATCCGGCGGGGACTCGGGTTTCCCGCAGCTGGATTTCGGTCTCTTCTCGACCTTCCGCGACACCGTCAGCAAAGGAACCTACGCCGGCACCGCGCAGATCCTCGGTATGGACTGGATCTACGGCGACGTGACCCAGCTGGTCACCTTTTTGCAGAACCACGACGTCGGCCCGGACAACGATTTCAAATACCGCTTCAAGGGCGAGCAGTGGATGGCCGCCGCGGCCTACAACCTGATCTGGACCGTGCGCGGGATCCCCTGTCTGTATTTCGGGGAGGAGATCGAGTTCATGAAGGGCGCGCCCCAGGATGTGGAGGGCGAGCGCGACACACTGCATCAGACCGGGCGCGCCTATTTCGGCGATCACCTCGGCGACGAGCGTCTCGCCCAGACCCAAGCGCATCCGCTGTATCGGCACATCCAGCGCCTCAACCTGATCCGCCGCGCGATTCCTGCACTCCAGAAGGCAGGTCTGAGCCACCTCGCCGAATGGGGCAGCGGGATGCGTTTCGTGCGCGATCATCCGCAGAGCGGCACCTATGTGGTGGTCGGTCTCGCCATCGGCTCGGACCAGGAGATCGGGATCGACAGGGTCCGCCCGGGGATCTATCGCGACGCCGTGACCGGCCAGGAGCAAGACTGCCACGGTCGTCTGATCTTTCACGTCAAGGCCAACTCGGCCGGGATCTACGTCCTCGACGGCCCCGGGAAGATCGGCGAGGACGGGGTCTATCTGCGATGACTCTGCCAGCGGTTCACCCGGTTCAGGCGAGCTCGACGCGGTTGCGCCCAGCTGCTTTTGCCCGGTAAAGCGCGGCATCCGCCCGCTGCATCGCGGCGGTCGGGATGCTGTCGTCAGGCATGAAGGCGGACGCGCCGATGCTCACGGTGACGGTCAGGCGCACCTCGCCGATCGGGATCTGCTCGGCTTCGAGCTCTCGACGAATCCGCTCGGCATAGATGCGGGCCCCTTCCACCGCGCTGCCGCGCAGCAAGACGCAGAATTCCTCCCCGCCGATGCGACCGGCGATGTCGGTCTGACGCAGTGATTTACGCAGGATGCGCCCGAACTGCTGCAGGACCATATCCCCGGCAGCGTGACCGTGGGTGTCGTTGACCGATTTGAACCGGTCGAGATCCATCATCAAAACGCCGACCGGGACATCGGGTCGACGTTGGTAGCTGCCCCAGTATTGCTTGACCTGATCGATGAAGAAGCGGCGGTTGGCCAGGCCGGTGAGTCCGTCCGTGGTCGCCAGGCGTTCCAGAAGCCTGCGCGCCCTGGCCTGCTCGTCGAGTGCGATGGCGAGCAGCCAGCTCAACAGGGCCAGAAGAGCGAGCAGGGCTGTACCGATCCAGGCGTAGCGACTGGCTGTCCGGGTGCCGAGCGTCGCGAGCTGATCGTTGGAGACGTGCGAGACCACCTTCCAAACATAGTCTCGAGAGGTCACCCGAGCCCCGCTCGGCCCCGCCGCTGCGGCCGTGCCGGTACTGGAGACGGTTCCGGATTTCAGCGGATAGACCGATCGCCAGGTCCAGAGGCCCGAAGGGTCCAGCCATTGGCCCTGCTCGGACCGGTGAATGCGGGGCCAGACATCCGGATAACGTGCGCCGAGGGTCTCGGGGCGATCGAGCATAAAGCCCCATTCATCATCGGGCTCCTTGCTTTTCAGCCAGTAACCCTCGGCGTTGAGGAGCATGGTGTCGTCCGACAGACCGCTCGACGCGGCGGCAAATTCATCGAGCATGGTCTTGCCGAGATAGTTGAGGATCAGGATGCCGCGCCGGTTACCGGAGGCGTCGGCCACCGGGGTGGCAAACCTGAGCATCGGCTTGTAGGGGATCTGCAACGTGCCTTGCTCGATGTTGAGGTCGAGCGGCGAGACGAAGACCTCGCCGGGGTCCAGGGCCATGGTGTCGGTGAAGAAATAACGGTCCTTCTTGTTCTGAAGCTGCGCTTGGGGGATCGCGACGGCCACCCCGTCGACACGATCGATGCGGACCCGCTCATCACCCTGCTCGTCGATCCAGCGGATCTGGTCGTAGATCCGCGCCGCATCCGAGAAGGCTAAGGCGTCATGGGTGAACTGCGCGAGCGCCTCGCTGCTCCCGTGCTGGATCAAGCGCTTGAGTGCGTCCTGGGCGGAGAGGTAGCGAAGATCGCGCTGGACCGTATCCAGGTGCCGGGTCAGCGCGTTCGCCCCGAGTCCGACGGCTAGATCCACCGACGACTCGAGCCGGACCATGGCGAGGGTGTCGTCCGCTTGCTTAAGTGACCAGGCGCCGAGCACGATGACGACCGCGATGGGCGCGAAGATGAAGGTGAAGTACCGCAGTTTTCTGATCATTGCGTGGCAGCGCTCGGATCAGGGCACTAGCGCGGGAGGCTCGGCGACCGGCGCCAGTGCACGTCTCGGGCCGAGCCAGGACGCCAGCACGGAATCGCCCGATGGCCATTGGCCCTTCACCTGATTGTCGGGCGCACTGCCGCTGAAGATCAGATAGCTGTATTTCCCGTAGTGCGGCAGCTTGCGCGCAATACCGGGGAGTGCGGCCGGGTCGCTCGCGGCGAGCCAGCCGAGCGGCTGTCGGTCCTGCCACGCCGTGAGCACGGGGCTGACCTGCGTGCCGTCGAGCCTGTCCTCGTCGCCGAGTCGGAGCCGGCGTTGCTCGGGCTCCAGCGCGACACCCTGCGCCAACTGCGCGAAGCGATCGATCCAGCGGCTCTCCCAGCCCATCAGCCAGACCGCCCGGTCGTCGGGCAAAGACGTCAGGGTATCGTCCCAACGGATCTCCCAGCCGGGGTGGCCTGTCTTCCATGCCTCGGCGAGGCCCCGGTAGCCGTCTTTGAGCGCCTCGGGTGCTCCGGCGGGCAGGATCATGAGCCCGCGCTCGGAACCGAACAGGTTGCTCAGTGCGACGGGTGTCTCACCCGGAAGCAGCTCGCGGAAGACGTCGAACCAGGGATCAACCGCCACCCGGATCGGCGCGGACGGCAGGCGCACCTTGAAGTCAGCGCTCGGCCCGCCGACCTCGACGACGAGACTGATCGGGTCTCCGGTCTCTTGGTGAACGATTACGGGGACACGCACGGGAAAGGGCTCGCCGCCTTGGGTCTGCTCGATCCGGCCGGTCAGCTCGAAACCCTCGGCGGCTCCCGCGTCCGCGGGGACGACCGCGACCTCCGAGAGGCGCAATCGCGGCGCGCCGATGCGCGTCGTCCAGGTCGCGAAAAAGTCTCCGAGGTCGCGCCCGCTCGCGGCCTCGAACGAGCGGCGTAGATCAGCGAAGCCGGCGACACGGAAACGGTTGTCTGTCCAGACACGCGCAAGACCGGCCTTGAACGCCTCGTCGCCGAGCTGGCGCCGCAGCATGTGGAAGAGCATGGCGCTTTTGCCGTAGCCGATCGCCTGGGAGGCCGCGCCGTGCCGGCCGCGGAAGTCCACGACCGGGAAATCGCTGCTGTCCCGGACATAATCGGCATAGCCCTTGAGCATCTCGCGCCGATAGACCCAGCCCTCGCCGACGGCCTCGCGCAGCAGGTGATCGGCGAGATAGGTCGTGAGCCCTTCGGCCCAGTTTCCCGCAGCATAGTCGACATAGACCCCGTTGCCCCACCAGTTGTGGAGGATCTCGTGGGGGTAGGAGGTGTGGACGATGAACGGCAGACGGATGACTTGTGGGCCGAGGAGCGTGAAGGAGGGCATGCCGTAACCCGTCTCCCAGAAATTCTCGACCAGCGCGAACTTGGCGAAGGGATAGTCGCCGATCAACTCGGAGTAGAGGTTGATGTAGCGCTCGGTCGCGTCCAAATAGCCCTGTGCGAGCCCGGCGTCGGCCTCGCGCAAGTAGACTTGGGCTTCGAATGCGGTGTCTCCGGCCTGAACCTGCTCGACATAGCGTTTGAAGGGCGCCGCGATCAGATAGATGTCGTCCTGCGGGTGAGGCTCGCGCCAGGTGGAGAGTCCGCTCGTCGGATCGCCCGGCCCCTCGCCCTGCGAGACCGCGGTCCAGCCCTGCGGCAGGGTCACCGCGAGCGAGAAGGTTTGGAGGCTGTCCGGGATGCGGGGATACCAGCCGCTATTGCCGTCGAGAAAGACGCCTTCGGAGGAGATGGTGCCGCGCGACCATTCTCGGGCACGCCCCATCCCTTCGGCGATCTGCTCGCGCGCGTGGCGGATCGACCCTTCGTAGGCCAGCGTGACGGGGCCCGGGCCGGTGATGCGAAGCCTGTAGCCGGTCAGATGCTCGAGACGTTCGGCGACGTCGATCCGCGCATTTCCGGAGGCGACCTCGGGCTCCATTCCGGCGTGAAGAAGCAGCAACCAGTCCGGTCTAGCGTCCGGGAATGTCAGGGTATCCCGCACCTGCAGGGTGCCCGCATCGGGGTCGATACGCGCGTCCAGGTCGTGCGCGACGAGCGGCGCCGCTGCGGCAACGTGTGTCGACCCGAGAAGTGTCGAGAACGTCAGCAGGAGGCTTGAAACGAACCGGTTTCGCATCAGTCTAGGTTCCAATCGGTTGAAGGGTCGGGAGCGCGAGCGAGCTGTCCGCAGTGCGCCGAGCTATACCCGGCGCGTACCGCGCCGAGTAAGTCAACATGCGGGCCGAGTCGGCTCATGACCAGAGAGGATTCAGTCGTGTCTTACCTTCGTTTTTCGCTGTTTTTCGTCGCCGCTGTGCTGGGCTCCGTTGCCGGTGCCGATTCCGCCCCTGCGAAGACGCAGGACGCGATCCCCGGCCCCGCGCAGGCGGCCGATCCGCAGACCCATGTCCTGGATCTCGCCGCACTCTCGGACATGAGCAACCTGCTCGATCGCATTGCCGATCGGCGTGTCGTCTTCGTCGGCGAAAGCCACGACCGCTACGAGGATCACCTCAACCAACTGGCCGTGATCGAAGGGCTGCACGCACGCGGCAAGTCCCTGGCGATCGGGATGGAGTTCTTCCAGCAGCCCTATCAGGCGGCGATCGACGCCTATGTCGCGGGCGAGATCGACGAGGCGGAGTTTCTGCGCCGCACGGAATACTTCGACCGCTGGCGTTTCGATTATCGGCTCTACCGCCCCATCCTGCGCTTCGCCCGCGAGCATGGCATCCCGGTCATTGCCCTGAACCTCGAGGCCGAGCTCACACGGCGCGTCGGCGAGGTCGGGATCGCCGGCTTGACCGAGGCCGAGCGCGCCCGAATCCCGGCCGACATCGATCGCAGCGATCCGACCTACCGAGAGCGTATCGAGGCCGTATTCGCGATGCACCCCGGCGAGCGCCAGCAGGATGTGGAGAACTTTCTCGAGGTCCAGCTCCTCTGGGACGAAGGGATGGCCGAGCGTGCTGCGGTCTATCTCGAGGCAAACCCGGGCCGCACGCTTGTCGTCTTGGCCGGATCCGGTCATGTCGAGTACGGGCAGGGCATCCCCAGCCGACTGACGCGCCGTCTCGACGTCCCGACGGCAATCATTCTCAACGGGACGCAGCGTCCCATGGATCCGGCCGCGGCCGATTTCTTTCTCTACCCGAGGGAGGTTGTGCTGCCGGCCTCCGGTCTGCTCGGGGTCATGCTCGAATCGGGCGTCGATCGCGGCGGCGCGCTTATCCAGGGGTTCGCCGAGACGAGCGGTGCAAAGGACGCGGGTATCCAGGAGGGGGACCGCATCGTGCAGATCGGCGATCAACCGGTAAGCGCCTATGCCGACGTGCGCATCGCCTTGCTCGACAAGGGGCCGGGTGAAAAGATGCCCGTCGAGGTCCTGCGCAAGCGTACGCTCGGCGCCGACGAGCGGTTGAGTTTCCAGGTCGAGCTGCGTTGAGCCGCGTGCGACCGGAACTGCTCTCGCCCGCGGGTTCGCCGTGCGCCATGCGCTACGCCTTTGCCTACGGGGCGGATGCGGTCTATGCGGGCTTGCCGCGATACAGCCTGCGGGTGCGCAACAATGCGTTCGACGGGGCGACGCTCGCGAGCGCGATCACCGACGCGCATGCCGAAGGCAAGCGGTTCTATCTCGCTGCCAACATCCTCTCGCACGGTGCGAAGCTCAAGAGCTTCATCGCGGATCTGAATCCGATCCTCGCAATGGCTCCGGATGCCTTGATCATGGCCGATCCCGGCTTGATCATGCTGGTGCGCGAGCGGTGGCCGGATCAGGCCATCCACCTCTCGGTCCAGGCGAACACCACCAATGCCGCTGCGGTGCGTTTCTGGGCGGCGCAGGGGGTCTCGCGAGTCATCCTCTCGCGCGAGCTGTCGCTGGACGAGGTGGCGGAGATCCGCGACGCCTGTCCCGAGGTCGAGCTCGAGGTCTTCGTGCACGGCGCACTCTGCATCGCCTACTCGGGGCGTTGTCTGTTGTCGGGCTATTTCAATCATCGCGACGCCAACCAGGGTGCTTGCACCAACGCTTGCCGGTGGGACTATCGCGTGGCAAGTGCGGCGTCGAGCGAGCCGCTTGCGGCCATGTCTGACCTATCCAGGGGCGTCGCGGGGGACCGCGAGGGCGCCCCTCGGCATCCCGCCGCCGACGAGGTCTATCTGCTGGAGGAGCGAGAGCGTCCGGGCTCCTATCTCCCGATCTTCGAGGACGAGCAGGGCACCTACATCCTCAACTCGCGCGATTTGCGCGCGGTCGAGCACGTTGCGCGCCTGGTGGCGATGGGAATCGATTCTCTGAAGATCGAGGGGCGGACCAAGTCGCACTACTATGTCGCGCGCACCGCCCAGGTCTATCGTGCCGCGATCGACGACGCACTCGCCGGACGAGCGTTCCGCAGCGATCTACTGACCGATCTGGAAGGGCTCGCCAATCGCGGCTACACGGAGGGTTTCTACAGACGTCATGCCCCGAGCGCGCTGCAGAACTACGACGACGGTGCCTCGCGCAACCAGCGACAGATCTTTGTCGGCGAGGTGACCGGCAGTCACGACGGCTGGGCGGACGTCAAGGTCAAGAATCGCTTCGCGGTGGGCGATGAGCTGGAGTTGTTGACCCCGTCCGGGAATCATCGATTCCGCTTGGAGCGGATGCGCAGAGGCGACGATACGGAGCTTCAGCTCGCGCCGGGCGACGGCTGGGAGGTGCGCATTCCCGCACCGGTGTCATCCTCCCTCGGCGGATACGCCCTCCTGACTCGACTGCTCTCCGAGACCCCGACGCCGTAATCCCTGTCGGCGATTCGACCGAAAGAGGCCGAAGGTTCCAGCGGCCTTCGGCGCTCAGCGGATCCAGTCGATGAGATGCATCAGCGGGTCTGTCTTGGGCCCGGGCTTGATGGCCCGCCCGTACAGGCTCTGCCCGGCGTCCACGACCGAGCTCGGATCGCCCGTGATCAGGGGGTGCCAGTTCGGCAACGGCTTACTCTCGGCCAACAGTCGGTAGGCACAGGTCTCCGGAAGCCACCGCGAGTACGCCAGTGCCGCCGGTGTCAGGGTGACGCAATCGGGCATGCGCCGTGCCCGATCGGCGTAATCGCTGCACCTGCAGGTGTCGAGATCCAGGAGCGCGCAAGCGACGCGCGAGTAGATGATGTCGCCGGTCTCCTCTTCCTCGAACTTCTCCAGACAGCATTTCGCGCAGCCGTCGCAGAGCGATTCCCACTGCTCGGGGGTCATGGCGGAGAGTGGGGTCGTCTCCCAGAATCTCGGCAGTCCATCATCGGGGCCGTCATCGGGTTCGCTCATGTCGGGTCTATCCACAGGTCGCTGATTCCGTCTATCTTGACCGATCCGAACGGTCGATGCATCCCGCATCGGGCCGGCCGTCACTTGGGTCGGGTGGCCATGAAGCCGACCGCGCCCCTTCGCGACCGGGTCTCTTCGCGACGATGCCCCTGTTTGAGACTTGACTTTTGTGCGAACCCGGATCGAACCGCGGAGACGTTATGCACACCGAAAGGCGTGCGCCGGCGGAAGGGTCGCGAGCCTCGTGCCTGGTTGATCGTTGACGGGAAGGATTTTTAATGCGTTGTTTTTATTATTATCATACGGATGCTCTAGGTTAGGGGCTTTCGAAGAAACAGTGACATGGGTGTTGCCCTCATTCCCGATCGCACAACTCGCCCACAGACTTATCCACAGGTCTCGTTCCCTTTTCCGGTGCATCGGCGCGGGCTAAATCGCGCCCGGTGCGGTAGGCGATGTTTTTGGATGGGATCTGCCCCGGCGGTTTTTGACGACCGCTGGAGATAGCGCGGTTTAAGATAAACCGATGCCGTCTCGGCCGAAGACGGCTGCCGAGACACCATCGGAGGAAGACACCATGCCGCAGACCCTTATCGAGACCCCTATCGGCCCGATCGGCATCCGCTGGGACGGCGAGACCTTGATCGGGGTTGATTTGGACCCGCCGGGCGCAGGCGTCGAGATGGCGTCGGAAACGATGCCGCCGGCGATCGGATTGCAGCTCGCGGCTTATTTCGAGAAGGGGTCGACCGGTTTCGATCTCCCGGTGGTGCTCGACGGCACCGATTTTCAGCAGCGGGTTTGGGCCGAGCTGAGTCGAATCCCCTCGGGCGAGACCCGCACCTACGGCGAGATCGCGCGACAACTGGGGAGCGCACCACGCGCGGTCGGACAGGCCTGTCGTGCCAATCCCTGTCCGATCGTGGTGCCTTGCCATCGGGTGGTTGCCGTCGACGGTCTCGGCGGTTTCTCCGGCGACACGAGCGGACGCAAGCTCGCGGTCAAGCGTTGGCTCCTCTCCCACGAGGCACGTCAACCGCGTCCGTGCTCACGAGATGCGTTTGAGTCGGGCTCGCTGCCCGAGTATCCCGGTGGACTTATCCCTGACGCGCTCTGATGTCTACGGATCTGGGGGTGATCGAGGGTTTTGCCGATGCACTCTGGCTCGAGCGGGGCCTGAGTCCGAATACGCTGGCGGCCTATCAGTCGGATCTGCGTGCCTTTGCCGTTTGGGTCGCGCGCGAGCGCGGCCGTTCGCTGATCGAGGCGCAGCGGCTGGATCTGCTGGATTACTTGGTCGTTCTCTCGCAGGAGGGCCGCAAGCCGCGCTCGAGTGCGCGTCTGTTGTCCTGTCTGCGCCAGTTCTATCAGTACCTGCTGCGGCGCGGTGTGATCCGCGAGGATCCGAGCGCCCGGGTCGAGGCGCCGAAGCTGGGGCGACCTCTGCCGAAGAGCCTGAGCGAGCTCGAGGTGGAGGCCCTGCTGGGTGCACCGGATACCGCCGATGCGCGGGGGCACCGGGACCGGAC
Source organism: Thiocapsa marina 5811 (assembly GCF_000223985.1). Taxonomy (GTDB): domain Bacteria; phylum Pseudomonadota; class Gammaproteobacteria; order Chromatiales; family Chromatiaceae; genus Thiocapsa; species Thiocapsa marina. The sequence goes on along the minus strand of NZ_AFWV01000011.1, from coordinate 136,354 downwards.
CATGCTCGAGGTGCTCTATGCGAGCGGTCTACGGGTTACCGAGCTGGTGACCCTGACGACCGGGCAGGTCGGTTTGACGCAGGGCGTCGTGCGGATCGTCGGCAAGGGCGACAAGGAACGGCTGGTGCCGCTCGGAGAGGAGGCGACATCCTGGCTGCTCGACTATCTGCGCGGACCGCGTGCGGAGCTGCTCGGTGGCCGCGTGACCGATTATTTGTTCCCGACCTGCCGCAGCGAGTGCATGACGCGCCAGACGTTCTGGCTGCTGATCAAGCGCTATGCGCTCGAGGCCGGCGTCTTCAAACCCCTGTCGCCCCACACCCTGCGCCATGCCTTCGCCACCCACCTGCTCAATCACGGCGCGGATCTTCGGGTCGTTCAGATGCTCTTGGGCCACAGCGACCTTTCAACCACACAGATCTACACCCATGTTGCGCGTGAGCGTTTGAAGCAGCTCCACGCACGTCATCATCCGCGGGGTTGAGGCAGGATGGCGGCGAATCGCGTGCGAGGGATCACCCGGCGGTTCGCTTTTGGCGGGATTTCTCGCACAATGGCCGTCTTCGGTGAATTGCGTGCGGAGTCAGAAAAGCTATGCCATCGTTCGACATCGTCTCGGAGATCGACCTGCAGGAGGTCCGCAACGCGGTCGACCAGGCCAACCGCGAGATCGACACCCGGTTCGACTTCAAGGGCGTGAAGGCCAGCTTCGAGCTGAGCGACGGGAAGATCCTGATGATCGGCGAGCAGGAATTTCACCTGCAGCAGATGATGGATATCCTTCGCCAAAAACTGGTCAAACGAAAAATCGATCTCTCTGCGCTCGATCCCGGCGACCCGGTCACGAACCTCAGCGCGGCCCGACAGGAGATCGCCCTCAAACAGGGTGTCGACAGCGAGACCGCCAAGCGCATGGTCAAGTCCATCAAGGCGAGCAAGACCAAGGTGCAGGCACAGATCCAGGGGGACCAAGTCCGTGTCTCCGGAAAAAAACGCGATGACCTCCAGGACGCAATCGCACTGCTGCGCGGCGAAGACTGGGGTTTGCCGATCCAGTTCACCAACTTCAGAGATTAAGAATCCAATGACGAAAGCAAGATTTTCCGCACTCGCTCTTGCCGTGTTCACGCTCGCCGCGCAGTCCGCGTGGGCATCGCCCGAGAAGACCATTCGCGAGGCGCTGGTCAAGATCGTTCCGGGCGTCGAGATCGACAGCGTGACGGCCTCCCCCGTGCAGGGGCTCTACGAGGTCATGGTCGGCACCCAATTGATGTACGTGACTGCGGACGGACGTTATTTCGTGGACGGGCGGATCGTCGATCTGAAGACGCGCGAGGATCTGACGGAACCACGTCTGGCCGGGGCGCGTAAATCCCTGGTCGACGAGGTCGGGGAGGCTCAGATGGTCGTCTTCGAGCCGGACGAGACCAAGCACACCGTAACCGTCTTCACGGACATCGAGTGCGGCTACTGCCGCAAGCTGCATGGTCAGATCGACGAGTATCTCAAAGAGGGCATCCGTGTCCGTTATCTCTTCTATCCGCGCGCCGGCCAGGGTAGTCCCGCATACACCGAGGCGGTATCCGTCTGGTGTGCCGGCGATGCCGCCGCGCAGCGTTCGGCCATGACCGATGCGAAAGCCGGTAAGCCGATCCCGGACAAGACCTGCGAGAATCCGGTCGATGTGCACATGGCGCTTGGCGCGGAGCTCGGTTTGCGCGGGACACCGGCCATCCTCACCGAGACGGGCGAGATGATCCCGGGCTATGTCGAGCCCAAGCGACTGGCGGCCCAGCTCAACGGGGCGGCCGGATCCTGAACCTCGAGCGTCTGGCGCAGGCGATGATATCGAATCGTTGCGCGGTGACGTCATGACGGTTCATACCCTCGAGTATGCCTGGCGCACCGACCGCGGTCGTGTGCGAACGGGCAACGAGGATGCCGTCGCCGTCGACCCCGTGCTCGGCTTCTTGATCGTCGCGGACGGTATCGGAGGTGCCCGGGCGGGTGAGGTTGCGAGTGCGTTGGCGGCCGAGGTGATCGCCAGGCGTTTTCGACAGCACATGGCCTATCGACTGCATCCGGACGCGGCGGAGGCCTTTGTCGAGTCGGCGATCCAGGACGCCAACGTCGCCATCTGGACCCTGAGCAAAGCGGAGGCGGATCTCTCCGGGATGGGGACAACCGTGGTGGTCGGGGTTGTCGGAGACGACTGGCTGGCTTTCGGCTATGTGGGTGATTCGCGTCTGTATCGGTTGCGTGACGGGCGTTTGGAGCAACTTTCTCGCGATCACTCGTTCATTCAGGAGGTCGTCGATCAGGGATTCTTCAATACCCGCGAGGATGCCCGCCGTTACGGGATTGGCGCCAACATTCTGACTCGCGCCCTCGGGTCGTCCTCGCAGGTCAAGGTCGCGTGCGGGGTTGCCGATCTCGCACGCGGCGACATCTTCCTGTTCTGTACGGACGGTCTGACGGGCATGGTTCCCGAAGACTGGTTGTGTCAGGTGCTGACGGCGAGTTTCGGCAACGACCTCGAGCCCGCCGCCGAGGCTCTGGTGCGTCTCGCCAACGAGCGCGGCGGCAACGACAACATCACCTTGGCGCTGCTGCGGGTCGGGGAGCCGTTGCGCGATTCGGTTTGACGGTTTCCCTCGTTGCACCGACCGGGAGGCCGGGGCGGGCTTACGCACCCCGGCAATCCCGCCGTTTCGACCAAACCGCGCCGCGACCGACATCACCGCGGGCAGATTCTCAGGGAGTGGACACTCGATCGGCCGTCAGATCCTTCAGGCGATAGACCAACTCCAATGCCTCGCGGGGCGTCAAGGTATCCGGCTCGATGGCGGCCAGCGTCTCCACAAGCGGATGCGGCGCAGCGGGCTCGGGATCCGGCGGAAACAGCGAGAGTTGAACGGCATCCCGTTCCGCGTGCCGCCGCGCGCCCGCTTCCAACTCGCGGAGCCGCTCGCGTGCCCTGGCGATGACCTTGGCCGGGACGCCCGCGAGCGCGGCCACCGCCAAACCGTAGCTCTGATTGGCCGGACCCTCTCGTAAGGCGTGCATGAAGACGATGCGCTCGCCATGCTCGACCGCGTCGAGGTGGACGTTGGCGATGCCCGGATATTCTTCCGGCAAGGTCGTCAGCTCGAAGTAGTGGGTCGCAAAGAGACCGTAGGCGCCGATGCGTGTGGCCAGCTCCACCGCGCAGGACCAGGCGAGCGAGAGCCCGTCGAAGGTGCTCGTGCCGCGTCCGACCTCGTCCATCAAGACCAGACTCCGCGCGGTCGCGTTGTTGAGGATGTTGGCCGTCTCTTCCATCTCCACCATGAAGGTCGAACGCCCGCCGGCGAGATCGTCGGAGGCGCCGATCCGCGAGAAGATGCGATCGATCGGGCCGATGGTCGCGATGCGCGCCGGGACGTAGCTCCCGCTGTAGGCGAGCAGTACGATCAGTGCGTTCTGGCGCATGTAGGTCGATTTGCCGCCCATGTTGGGTCCGGTGATGACCAGCATCCGGCGGCGGCGATCCAGACGCAGACCGTTGGCGATAAAGGGGGCGTCCAGCACCGTCTCCACCACGGGATGGCGCCCGTCTTCGATCTCGATGATGGCCTCGTCCGTGAGATGCGGTCGAGACCAGTCCAAGGCCCGCGCGCGCTCGGCCAGGTTGGCCAGCACGTCCAGGGTCGCGATCGCCTCGGCGCTCGTCTGCAACGGAGCGATCGACTCGGCGAGGGTGCCGAGCAGATCCTCGTAGAGTGCCTTCTCGCGGGCCAACGCCCGCTCGCGACTGCTGAGCACCTCGTCCTCGAAGCGTTTAAGCTCCGGCGTGACATAGCGCTCGGCGCCCTTGAGCGTCTGGCGGCGGATGTAGTCCTCCGGGACCTGATCGGCCTGACTGCGACCAAGCTCGATGAAATAGCCGTGGACCCGGTTGTAGCCGACCTTCAGCCCGGGGATGCCGGTACGCTCGCGCTCGCGGGTCTCCAGATCGAGTAGAAAACGGTCCGCGTTGCTCGAGAGCTCGCGCAGGCGATCGAGCTCCGCATCGAGACCGGATGCAATGACGCCGCCGTCGCGGATCAGCATGGGCGGTTGGGGGATGATCGCGCGTCGCAGCAGGTCGAGGACATCGGGATGTGTCCCGGCCGCTTCGGCGAGAGTCATGAGCAAGGGGTCGTCGCAGCCGTCGAGCGGTGCACGCAGATCCGGCAGCACGGCCAGTGCATCGCGCAGCGCGGCGAGATCCCGCGGACGTGCCGAGCGCAGTGCGATACGCGAGAGGATGCGCTCGAGATCCCCGATCCCGGCGAGGACCGTCTGCAAGTCGGTGTGGACGCCCGTGTCGATCAGGGTGCCGATCGCGGCATGACGCGACTGCACATCCGATCGCGAGCGCAAAGGCCGTCCGAGCCAGCGTCGCAGCAAACGGCTGCCCATCGCGGTTGCGGTGCAGTCGAGCACGCCGGCCAGCGTGTGCTCGGGCCGCCCGCCGAGACTCTCGGTGATCTCGAGGTTGCGCCGGGTCGCGGCGTCCAGGATCAGGGCATCGTCGCGCTGCTCGGTGGTGAGCCCGCGCAGATGGGGCAGGGCGGCGAACTGGGTGTCGCGGACATACTGCAGCAGACAACCCGCAGCGCCGATGGCGAGATCCAGCCCCGCGCAGCCGAAGCCGTTCAGATCGCGGGTACCAAATTGATCGCAGAGCAGACGCTCGCCGGTGTCGCGCTCGAAGTGCCAGCTCGGGCGGCGGGTGACGCCGCGGTCGATGCGCAGCGCCTCGGGGAGCCGGCTGTCCTCGCCGACGAGTAGCTCGGCCGGTTTCAAGCGCTCCAGCTCGCTCGCCAGCGCTTCGCGGGTGGCGACCTCCAGGACCGAGAATCGCCCGCTCGAGAGCTCCGAAAAGGCCAGGCCGTAGCCGTCGCGCCCCTCGGCGATCGCCGCCAGCAGGTTCTCGCGCCGATCGTCGAGCAAGGCCTCGTCGGTCAGGGTCCCGGGCGTGACCAAGCGCACCACCTTGCGCTCGACCGGCCCCTTACTCTTGGCCGGGTCGCCGACCTGCTCGCAGATCGCGACAGAGACACCCTTGCGGACCAGGCGCGCCAGATAGGCCTCGGCGGCGTGGTAGGGTACGCCCGCCATCGGGATCGGTCGGCCCGCCGATTGGCCCCGCTTGGTCAGCGTGATGTCGAGCAGCCGGGCGGCCCGCTCGGCGTCCTCGAAGAACAGCTCGTAGAAATCGCCCATCCGATAAAAGAGCAGCATGTCCGGGTACTCCGCCTTGAGGCGGAGGTACTGCTGCATCACCGGGGTGTGCGCACTCTGGTCTGGTTTATCCATGGCCTGCAAGACGCTGAGGGGAGACGCGGTTCAGACGGCCTCGACCTCGGACGAGTCCCCATACATCTCGATCCCCAGCCGCTCGCCGACCTTGCGGGCTCGGGCGTCGATCATCGGCGAGATCACGATCAGGCGATCGGCCTTGCGCTCGTGGCGCCGCTCGTAGAAACGCGCCTTGCGCTCGAAGATGTACATGCCGGCCTTGTCGATCGAGGACTTCAGCTCGCAGATCAGCAGCAGCCCGTTCTTGATGATGACATCCAGCTCGATCTGGTCCGGACGGCCGAAGACCTCGCCCGAGTCGTCGTAGTCGGTGACATTGACGACCTGCACGTCGAAGCTCTGCTCCAGGATGGCGGCCAGCGCATCGCGGAACGCCTTCTCGGATTGAAGCCCCCAACGCGAGCCGAGCGCACCGATGCCGCGATCGAATTTCTGTGCCTGCGCCATGATTTCGTTGTGCAGCCGCTTCAACTCTTCTTGGTTCGCGTCCCAGCGGCGGTTGCTGTCCGCCCGGCTTTCTTCCCAAAGACGACTCTGCTCGGCTCGGTTCTCGTCCCAAAGACGTCGCCACTCGGCTTGGTTCTCGTCCCAACGGCGGTTCTGCTGCTCCCATTTTTGCGCTTGCTCCTCGCGCATGCGCTCAAGCTCGGCCTGGTTCGCTTCCCACTTCCGCTCCTGCTTCTCGCGGTCGCGACGTAGCTCGCCAAGCAGCTCGTAAAATCGATCCCCGGTCTCTCTTCGGTCGGCGTACTCGTCCCGTGTCAATTCGAGGACATAGGTCCGGAACGCAGGATCCTCGCGCAGCCAGGTCGGCAGCTCGCGCTTGATGGTGTCTTTCAAGGATTCCGTGGTCATGTCCGATGTCGAAAAGCGACGATTTATCTTCCCCGGAGTCTACCAGAGCTGCGGGTGCGGTGATCGAGGCCGAATCGATGCCATGGGTCCGGTGTGTGGCCGCGTGCTCCGGCTTGTGGTTGATCCGGTCCCGCGCGACCGCAAAGCCGTGGGGGGCGGGTGCGGGGGCAAGCGCCGGGCGGCGGCGCGAATGGAGCGCCGCCGCCTGAATGGACACGCCGAGGGCTCCTCAGCCCTGCCGGCTCTCCCCGATCTGGTCGCAATATTGGCTGAGGTTGTCCGGTACTCCGGGCGGACAGACGCCGCATTCCCGGTTGCCGGGCACGGCATAGTCGATGAACTTCGGATAGGCGAGATTCAGCCCGTTCATCAGCTCGACGAAGGACTCGAGCGAGCGGTTGCCGCCGAGGCGCGGGTTGCGTGTCTTCTCCTGCGCGATGCTCGAGACCCAGCGTCCTTCGTAGTCGTGGCCGGGGTAGACCAGTGTCTCTTCGGGCAGCGAGAAGAGCTTGCCGGCCACGCTATGATACAAGGCGGTCGGGTCGCCGCTTTGGAAATCGGTTCGACCGCAGGCGTCGATCAGCAGTGCATCGCCCGTGAGCACCCGCTCTCCGATCCGGTAAGCGTGATGGCCGTCGGTGTGGCCGGGCGTGAACAGCGGGTCGATACGCAGACGGCCGACCGCGAGCGGTGTCCCTTCCTCGATCGGCACATCGACGCAGGCGAGAGCGTCGATTGCGGGATGTGCGATCCGGCTGCCCGCCTCGCGTTTGAGCGTGCGTGCGGAGGTAATGTGATCCGCGTGGACGTGCGTATCGAGCGTGTAGACCAGCTTCAATCCGAGCTTGGAGATCTCGGTCAGGTCCCGCTGCCAGGTGGGCAGCACGGGGTCGATCAGGATCGCATCTCCCGTCTCTTCGCAGCCGAGTAGATAGGTGTAGGTGCTGGAAATCGGCTCGAACAGTTGTTTGAACAGCATCGGGTCCTCCGTTGAAAGTGCCTTTGCGAGGGTTATCTCGAGTCCTCGGGAGCCGCCTGTGGGCGGTGCGGTGCCGGGCGGTCGCGGCAGGGATACGCGCCGGGGTTTGAAGCGAGTGTCGGCAGTCGAGCGAAGGTTCTTGGGTCTCGATCCGCGCTTCCCGTTAGAATGCCGCCATGCGAAATGATCTCAAGCTTCCCCGGCTCTACAAGACGCTCCTCATGCTGGCGCTTGTCTTCGGCCCTTTTTATTGGCTGGCCTTTACCGAAGACGGTCAGCGGCGCACCGATCTCGCCCTGATGTTCCTCCTCGGGAAGCCGGAGCTGAACGCGGCCTTGGATGCCTTCACCGGCGTCCTGACCGAGGCCCAGATCCGCGAGACCTTCCCGAAGCTCGAGTTTCAATGTGCCGACGGGGCGAATCCCTTCGGCGACCGTCTCTGTGCCGCGGAGATCGGCGCCTTCAACGGGGTGCCTGCATCCTCCGTGACCCTGTTTCTGGTTGGCGACGAGCTGCGCGCGGTCAAGGTATCGTATCGCCGCATCTACCATCCCTTGATGCGCGATTGGGTGGAGGGGCGTGTCGTTCGGGCCGATGGTCCGCGGACCTCGGAGCAGATGGAAGAGACCGGCGACGGCGTCGCGACCTGGACGGTGTCCGACGGCTTGCTGATCATGCGCGACGGCGAGCTCGCGCCCGAGGACGATCCGGCCTTGTTCTGGCTCTCGCGCGCGGCGCTCGCTCGACAGGCCGCCGCCCGCGCAATGGGTCAGGCCCCGTTGAACTGATCCAAGAGGATCTTGAGCGAGATCAGGACCGAGGACACGACCAAGATCGGACGCACCAGCACTGCTCCGTGCTTGAGCACCAGATGCGATCCCAACCAAGCCCCGAGAAGCTGGCCGAGGGCCATCGAGGCGGCGACGATCCAGACGACGTGTCCGCCGATCATGAAAAAAGTCAGCGCCGTTAGGTTGCTCGTGAAATTGAGCAGCTTGGTGTGGGCGGTTGCGCGGCGCATGTTGTAGCCGAGCAGCGCGACATAGCCCATCGCGAAGAAGGTCCCCGTGCCCGGGCCGAAGAAGCCGTCGTAGAAGCCGACTCCGACGCCGACCGTCATGGCGAAGGCCGGTGTGGACAGCCGCTGGTGCGAGTCCAGATCCGAGACCCGCGGCGAGAAGAGAAAGTAGAGTGCGAACCCGACCAGCAGTATCGGGATCAGGCGCTGCAGCGCAGCGCTGTCGATCTGCTGGACCAGGATCGCGCCCAGCGCGGCGCCGACGAATGTGCAGGCGACCGTGAAGGCGGCGCCGCGCGGCTCGATCATGCCCTTGCGCATGAAGTGGATCGTCGCGCTGCCGCTGCCGAAGACCGCCTGCGCCTTGTTGGTCGCCAGGCTTTCGACCGGACTCAGACCGGCCCAAAGCAGGGCCGGGATGGTGATGAGTCCGCCGCCGCCGGCGATGGCATCGACGAAGCCCGCGAGCAGCGCGAGGCCGAACAGGATCAAAGCGATCTCGGGGGAATCCACTCGGGTCTGCGTCCTCGCCGTTCAGGTTGAAATCCGGGAACCTGGTTACAATCTGCGCCTCCCACCCACGTTCCGAAAACGAAGGCCCTAGCCTACACCACGATGTCCGCACTCGACGTAAAGCAGCTGACCAAGACCTACAAAGGCGGTTTCCAGGCCTTGAAGGGGATCGACCTGACCGTCGACGAGGGGGATTTCTTCGCGCTGTTGGGACCGAACGGGGCAGGCAAGTCCACCTTTATCGGAATCCTCGCCTCGTTGGTGAACAAGACCGGCGGCACGGTGAAGGTCTTCGGAGAGGATCAGGATCGCACGCCCGAGCTGGTCAAGTCATTCATCGGCCTCGTGCCGCAGGAGTTCAACTTCAATCTCTTCCTGCCGGTGGTGGAGGTGGTGCTCAATCAGGCCGGCTACTACGGTATCCCGCGACGCGAGGCGAAGGTGCGCGCCGAACGCTATCTCAAGCAGCTCGATCTGTGGGACCGTCGCGACACCGAGATGCGCAAGCTCTCGGGCGGTCTGAAGCGCCGCTTGATGATTGCACGGGCATTGGTGCACGAGCCGCGGCTGCTGATCCTCGACGAGCCGACCGCGGGCGTCGATATCGAGATACGTCGCTCGATGTGGACCTTCCTGCGCGAGCTCAACGCGCGCGGGACGACCATCATCCTCACGACCCACTATCTCGAAGAAGCGGAGAGTCTCTGCCGCAACATCGCCATCATCAACCACGGCGAGATCGCCGAGCGAACCAGCATGTTGACCTTGCTCGACCGTCTCAACACCGAGACCTTCGTGTTGAATCTCAAGGGTCGGCTCTCCGAGCTGCCCGAGCTCGGCGGTTTCGTGCTCCAACATCTCGACGACTGCACCTTGGAGGTCGAGATGAGCCGTCGGCACACCATCAGCGGTCTCTTCGAGGCCTTGTCGCGCAACGGGATCGAGGTCATCAGCCTGCGCAACAAACAGAATCGCCTGGAGCGACTCTTCCTCGAGATGGTCGATCGCCGTGCCGGCGCCGGCTGGTCGAGCGCGGATCCGGCGACCGCGCCCGACGACGCGCGCGAGGTGATTGCGTGAGCAGGCAAGGAGTCGGCGGGTATCGTCACTGGATCAGCTTCCAGACGATCTTCGTCAAGGAGATCCTGCGGTTTACCCGGATCTGGGTTCAGACGATTCTGCCGTCGGTCATCACGACCACGCTCTATTTCGTGATCTTCGGACGTCTGATCGGCGATCGCATCGGCACCATGGGCGGTCTGGATTATCTCGACTTCATCGTGCCGGGTTTGGTCTTGATGGGCGTCATCACCAACGCCTACTCCAATGTCGTGTCGTCCTTCTACAGCAGCAAGTTCTCGCGCTATATCGAGGAGCTGCTGGTCTCCCCGGCACCCGACTGGGTCATCCTGGCGGGCTACGTCGCCGGCGGTGTGGCCCGTGGTCTGGTGGTGGGGCTGGCCGTTATGCTGGTTGCCATGATCTTCACCGAGATCCGCATCCACAGCGTCGCCGTCACCTTGCTGGTGATCACCATGACCGCGGTTCTCTTTGCGCTCGGCGGCTTCATCAACGCCATCTATGCCAACAGCTTCGACGACATCTCGATCGTGCCCACCTTCGTGTTGACGCCCCTGACCTATCTAGGCGGGGTGTTCTATTCGATCGAGCTGTTGCCGGGCTTTTGGCAGGGCGTGTCGCTCGCCAATCCGGTTCTCTACATGGTCAACGCCTTCCGCTACGGGCTACAAGGGGTCAGCGACATCCCCGTGGGGATCGCTTTCGGGATCATTGCGATCTTCATCCTCGTGTTGGGCGCGTTCAGCTTGTATCTCCTTCGTCGCGGGGTCGGCATCAAGACCTGAGCGTCTGCCCCGCGCCTCGTTGCCCTTGGCTCGAACCGCTTACAGCAGGGCCTGCGCGCTCGTCCACTTCTCTGTGCAGGTTGTATCCTTCTGCGGCAAGTGGGACCATAAGCACCTGAAACTTCCAGAAAAGGACCGGCCATTCGATGTTCTCCGGCTCGCGTTTCGTACCGTTTTCGTTGTTGAGCGACCCGTGGCCATGTGCCGCCTCCGTGCTCGGCTCCCGCCCCGAGCGGAGGCGCTGAGGTGGCCCGACGTCCAGGTTCCGCACCTGCGCGCAAGCGCCGCGGGTTCGGCGGATTTCTGCTCCGCTGGGCTCTGTTGATCGCTGTCGGGGTCGGCCTTGCCGGGACCCTCTACAGTATCCATCTCGATCGTATCGTCCGCGGAAAGTTCGAGGGGCAACGCTGGGCGCTTCCTGCGCGTGTCTATGCGCGCCCGCTCGAGCTCTACGCGGATCGGCCTCTGCTCGCCGATCAGCTCCAAGCCGAGCTGGATCGTCTGAATTACCGGCGCGCGGCGGCACCTTCCGCACCCGGGAGCTACAGTCGAGACGGCGACCGCTTTCTCATCCGCACGCGCTCCTTCCGGTTCTGGGATGGCGAAGAGCCCGGTGGGACACTGCAGGTCGACCTCGCCGACGGGCGCGTGGCGCAGCTCGCGGACGTGTCCGGCGGTCCCGCCCCCGCATTGGTGCGGCTCGATCCGATGTTGATCGCCAGTATCTACCCGACGCACAACGAAGACAGGGTCCTGGTGCGTCGCAAGGAGATCCCGGATCTGCTCGTCGGTACCCTCATCGCGGTGGAGGATCGCAGCTTCTATCGGCATCTCGGCGTGGACCCCCGAGGGATCGCGCGTGCCGCGTTCAGTAACCTGCGCGCCGGCGGCGTGGTCGAGGGTGCGAGCACCCTGACGCAGCAGCTGGTCAAGAACTTCTACCTCAGCGCGGATCGGACGTTCGAGCGCAAATTCAACGAGGCCCTGATGGCGCTCCTGCTCGAGCGTCGTTACAGCAAGGACGAGATCCTCGAGGCCTATGCAAACGAGATCTACCTGGGACAGGACGGCAGCCGCGCCATCCACGGCTTCGGTCTGGCGAGCGACTTTTTCTTCGGCAAGCCACTCGAAGAGCTCGGGGTTCCCGAGACCGCCCTCCTGGTCGGAATGGTCCAGGCACCTTCGAGCTTGGATCCGCGTCGTCATCCGCAGGCTGCGCAGAAGCGACGCGATCTGGTCCTGGACCTCATGGCCCGCGACGGGGTGATCAGCGACGCGGATGCGCAGGCCGCGAAGGCCGCTCCGCTCGGGATCGCCGAGGGTGGCGGGCGGGTGGTCGGCGCCTATCCGGATTTCATCTCGTTGGTGCGGCGCCAATTGCAACGTGACTATCGCGAGGAGGATCTGAGGTCGGAGGGGCTCAACATCTTCACGACGCTCGACCCTTCCGTCCAGGCCGAGGTCGAAAAGGCGCTTCCCGCGCGTCTTGCGGAGTTGGAGAAGACCCGGCGCATGAAGGCCGGCGCGCTCGAAGCCGCGGCAGTGGTCACATCCGTCGCCCAGGGCGAGGTTCTTGCGCTCGCCGGCGGCCGCGAGGCCGGCTACGCCGGGTTCAATCGAGCACTCGACTCGGTGCGCTCGATCGGCTCGCTGGTCAAACCGGCGGTTTATCTGGCTGCCCTGTCCAAGCCAGAGCGCTATTCCTTGACCACCAGCATCCAAGACACGCCGGTCAGTATGCGGGTGGGCGACAAGATCTGGGCGCCCAAGAACTACGACCACCGGGTCAACGGGGCGGTGCCGCTGCATCGTGCGCTCAGCAGCTCGCTCAATCTGGCGACCGTCAATCTCGGACTGAGTCTCGGCATTACCGAAGTGACGGAGACGCTCTATCGGCTCGGTGCGCAACGGCGGATCAGCAAGGTGCCGGCGATGTTGCTCGGTGCGGTGTCGTTGTCGCCTTTGGAGGTCGCGCAGATCTATCAGACAATTGCCGCAGGCGGATACCGGGCGCCGCTGCGCGCCATTCGCGAGGTCATGGATCCCAACGGACGACCGCTCAACCGCTACCCGCTGGCCGTCGAGGCCGTTGTCGATCCTCGGGCGGCCTATCTGACGACCTGGGCGATGCAGCGCGTGGTCACGCACGGCACCGCACGCTGGCTCGGCGCGAAGCTGCCCAAGGACATGACGATGGCCGGCAAGACCGGCACCACGGACGACATGCGCGACAGCTGGTTTGCCGGGTTCAGCGGCGACAAGGTTGCCGTGGTCTGGGTCGGCAGGGACGATTATCAGCCGATGGGCCTCGCCGGAGGCACAGGCGCCTTGCGGGTGTGGGGCGATTTCATGCTGGCGATCCCCAACGAGCCGTTGTCGGATGTCCCGCCGGACGGTGTGGTGCTCGCCGGTCGCGGCGAGGCCCCTTATGTAGCAGGAACGACCCCGAGCGGCGGGGCTGGCGGCGGAAAGAAAAAAACGGGCGGCGAGAGCGGGGGCGAGCAGGATATCGCGCAGGCCGAGCCGGAGCCGGCGGCGGATCCGAAACCCGCCATCGAACCCAAGGCGGCGCCCAAGGCGTCGTCCAGCAAGAACCTTTTTATGAGCGATTTTTACAACTGATGACCAGAGTGCCGACGATCTTGATCGCAGGGCTTGTGCTGAGCGCATGCGCGACGACTCAACGCGAGGAGGCGGCGCCGGTGGTCCAGGTGACCCCGCGCGGATCCGTTGCCGAGGCGCCGAAGCCCGCGGCGGCGCCCGAGCCGGAGAAGCCCGCAGCGCCGAAGAAACAGCAGACCAGGGTCTTTGCCTATCGGGATCCGGCCGCCGAGCCGGATGCCCCGCAAGATCCGCCGCCGAATCCGCAGCCGGCGACCGCCGCGGATGCCGCAGGATCTGCTCAAACAGTGGCCCCGACGACGTCGGCGCCGGCTGTGAAGCCCTCGCCGACGCAGGCGAGTGCGGGTGGCGCGGCCCGTACACCAGCCGCGACGAAGCCTCCCGCGTCCGCAGCGCCTGCGACGAAGGTCGCGCAGGCGCCGTCCAAACCCGAGGTCAAGGCGCCGCCGACCCCGCCCGCCCCCGCGCGGCCCGAGGCGACTCCACCCCCGACGCCGTCTGCTCCGGTACCGGCTGCCGTGCCTCCCGCCGTGCCTCCCGCTCCCCCGGTTCAGGTCGCCGCGGTCCCGCCGGCACCGGCGCTGGCTGCGCCGGGTCTGCCGCCGGCAGCGGACGCCTTGGCCCGCCAAGCCGAGCAGCAGCGTCAGGCGGGTGATTATGCGGGTGCGGCGGCGTCGCTCGAGCGTTCCTTACGGATCGCCCCGCGCGAGGCCTACCTCTGGAACCGTCTCGCTCGGGTGCGTCTGGAGCAAGGACAAGCCGGTCAGGCCGGCAATCTCGCCTCGCGCTCGAACGACCTCGCGGGCGATACGCCGCTGATCAAGCAGGACAACTGGCGCGTGATCGCGGAGTCCAAGCGTCGCTCCGGGGACATCGCCGGCGCGACTGCGGCGGAGCAGCGCGCGAGCGGGAACTGAGCGAGCCCGGGTCGGCTCGCTCAGGGCGCCCACGCCCCCGTCATGGCCGATCTCGGCGACATCTTCGGCCCCGATGGTCGGCTCTCCGAGCGGCTTCCGGGCTTTGCCCACCGGGCACAACAACAGGCGATGGCCGAACGCATCGCCGCCCTCATGGAGGAGGGCGGGACACTCATCTGCGAGGCAGGCACGGGTACCGGCAAGACCTTTGCCTACCTGGTCCCGGCCATCCTCTCCGGGCGCAAGGTGCTGATCTCGACCGGCACGCGTAACCTCCAAGATCAGCTCTTTCACCGCGATCTGCCCCTCGTGGCGGCGGCGCTCGGCGTGCCGGTGCGGGCCGCTCTGCTGAAAGGGCGCGCCAATTATCTCTGTCGCCATCGCCTGAAGCTCGCCATCGACGACATCACACACCTGGATCCCGAGTCGCGCGGCGGTCTCAAGCAGGTTCAGGACTGGTCGAAGTCGACCACACGCGGCGATATCGCCGAGCTGTCGATCCCCGAGGACGCCCGGGTCTGGCCGATCGTCACCTCGACGAGCGACAACTGTCTCGGCCAGGACTGCCCGGACTGGCAAGGTTGCCACCTCGTCGCCGCGCGCCGCGAGGCCCAAGCCGCGGATCTGGTGGTCGTGAATCACCATCTTTTTTGCGCCGACCTGGCGCTCAAGGACGAGGGTTTCGGCGAGATCCTGCCGGGTGCGGACTGCTTCGTGCTCGACGAGGCGCATCAGCTGCCCGAGACGGCGACGAGCTTCTTCGGTGTCCGCGTCAGCGCTCGGCAACTGCTTGATCTGGTTCGAGACAGCGAGCTCGAATATCGTCGCGAGGCCGGGGACATGCCCGAGCTGCCGAAGCGTCTCGGGGCGCTGCGTCGAGCGGTTCAGGACATGCGCCTCGGCCTCGGCGAGATCGATCGCCGCGGACCCTGGAGCGAGCTCGCCGGCGCGCCCGAGGTGTTGAAGGCGCTGGAAACCCTGGTGCGGCGTCTGACATCCGTCACCGAGGGTCTGAAGGCCGTCGAGGGTCGCGGCAAGGGTCTGGACGCCTGCCTGGGACGGGCCGAGGATCTCGGTGACGCCCTGCAGCGCCTGACCTGCGTCGAGTCGCCCGAGGCCGTGCGCTGGTTCGAGACCCAGGGGCGCGGGTTTCGGCTGCACGAGACACCGCTCGAGGTGGCCGAGCCCTTCCGCGCCCAGATGGGGAGACCCCAAACCGCTTGGGTCTTCACCTCGGCGACGCTCGCCGTGGGCGAGCGCTTCGATCATTTCGCGCGCCAGCTCGGGATCGAAGAGGCGCAAACCGAGCGCTGGGACAGTCCTTTCGACTATGCGAGCCAAGCGCTCTGGTTCGTCCCGCGCGGCCTGCCGCAGCCGTCCGATCCGGCGTACAACAGCCATCTCCTCGAGCTGGCCTGCGAGGTGATCGGTTACAGCCGCGGGCGCGCCTTTCTGCTGTTCACGAGCTATCGCGCACTGCGCGAGACGGCCGAGGGCCTGGAGGGCCGGATCCCTTATCCGATCCTGGTCCAGGGTACGGCACCGCGCGCCGATTTGGTCGAGCGTTTCCGTGCACTCGGCAACGCCGTCCTGTTGGGGACATCAAGCTTCTGGGAAGGCGTCGACGTGCGGGGCGAGGCGCTCTCCTGCGTGCTGATCGACCGCCTGCCCTTTGCCTCTCCCGGCGATCCGGTCCTGGCCGCGCGCATCGACGCGGTGCGTCGCCGCGGCGGCAATCCCTTCAACGACCATCAGCTCCCGCAGGCCGTCATCGCGCTGAAGCAGGGCGCCGGGCGTCTGATCCGCGACGGCGAGGATCGCGGGGTCCTGGTGGTTTGCGACCCGCGTCTTCTGGGCCGATCCTACGGCCATCGTTTCCTGGAGAGCCTGCCTGCGATGGCCCGCACGCGCTCGATCGACGACGTGAGGGCTTTTTTCGAGACCGTGCCGCAGTCCGATGACGCGCCGGACCGAGCCGATGCGGCGCAAGTCGCGCCCGTCGAGGCCCCGGTCTGACCTCCGAGCGCTTGATCGGGGCCGACGATGCCGGCATTTCTCCCATATCGAGCAACGCGCAGCGATGGCATTGACGGAAATTCGCGGCAGGAGGCAGGAAGCAGGAGCGCGGACCGCCGCCCACGCGGGAATGCTTGCCACGTGCGCCGGTCGAAGGCTCGGAATCCGCGGCGCGCGAGAGGGCGTCGCCGCGACCATGACGACGGAAACGATCTGAGATGACCTCGAAACGAACCGATCTCGAATCACCCGCCAATGCCACCGATGTCAGTGACTTCCTGCGCCAGGTCGCCGCGACACCGCGCGTCGGTCCGCCCGGCGCACGCGGGCGACTCATCTTCGCGATGGACGCCACGGCGAGCCGCGAGCCGACCTGGGATCGGGCGGCGCAGATCCAATCCGGCATGTTCATCGAGACGCGCGACCTGGGCGGACTCGAGGTTCAGCTCTGCTACTATCGCGGCTTCCGGGAATTCTCGGCATCGCCTTGGCTTCAGGACTCGGAGGCGTTGCTCAAACGCATGAACAGGGTCTTCTGCGAGGCCGGTCTGACCCAGATCGGTCGTGTCCTGAAACATGCCCTGGACGAGGCCGAGAAGGGGCGTGTCGATGCCCTGGTGTTCGTCGGCGACTGTATGGAGGAGAGTCGCGATCGTCTCGCCGACCTGGCCGGACGGCTCGGACTCTCGGGCGTGCCGGCATTCGTGTTCCAGGAAGGCCGCGACCCGGCAACCGAGCGCAGCTTTCGCGAGATCGCTCGCTTGAGCGGCGGCGCTTGGTGCCCCTTCGACGCGAGCAGCCCGCGGATGCTTCACGATTTGCTTGCCGCGGTGGCCGTCTATGCCGCCGGTGGTCGCGCCGCGCTGACGCACTACGGCGAAACCCACGGCGGGGCCGTCCTTCAGCTGACCCACCAAATGACGACGAAAAGGACCTGAGGTTCGCATGGCGCGTTTGCTGATCCTGCTCGGAATTCTGGGTGCAGTGCTGTGGTTTCTTCACTGGTTTCGCGTCACCCCGGCGCACCGGGTCAGCCGGGTTCTGCGCAAGGGCGCGCTCTGGGGTGTCGTCGGCGTGTTGGTCCTTGCCGCGGCGACCGGACGGATGAACCCCATCTTTGCCGCTATCGGCGCGGCGATCCCGCTGTTGCTGCGCGCGGCCGCCGTCGTGCGGCTCTTCCCCGCCATCCAGCAGATGCTGCGCGGTCTCGGTCTGGGAGGCTTGGCAGGACCGGGCGGAGCCGGTGCCGGCAGCGGCGCTCAGGCCTCGAGCATTCGGACGAAGTACCTCGAGATGACACTCGATCACGCCACGGGCGCGATGGACGGCACGGTGCTCGACGGCCCTTTCAAGGATCGCCGGCTCTCTGATCTCACGCTCGACGAGCTCATCCGCATCCTCGAGTTCTATCGGGACGCCGATGCGCAGTCGGCCGCGGTGCTGGAAGCCTATCTCGATCGCGAGCGCGAGACCGACTGGCGCGCAAGCGACGAGGGAAGCGGCCGTGCGGGTCGCGCACCGCCGCACGGCGAGCGTCTGACCAAGACCGAGGCATGGGCGATCCTCGGCTTGGAGCCGGGCGCCGATGCCGATGCGATCCGCGCGGCCCATCGGCGGCTCATGCAACGCCTGCATCCCGATCGCGGCGGGTCGGACTATCTGGCCGCCAAGATCAACGAGGCCAAGCGCTTGTTGCTTGCGGACTAAACCGCGCAGAGTTTGATTTTCGTTGTTTCGGGTCGGGTCGGCTTGGGGCTGAATCCAAGAACCTCGGAGCTGGCGCGGTTTAGGATTGCGAAAGAAGAATGCCGCAACGGATGACGGAATACCCTACACGCGTGGCGACCTGCGTCGCTCGGTCAGGACGTACGAAGCCGCTGCGACGAGCAGGGCGAGCCCAAGTGCGAGTGCGATTCGGCAGGGTGCGCCGTCGCATGCGTCAGGCAGCAGCCGGCCCGTCGCGACGAGCCGCAGTATGGGCTCGTGCCACAGGAAGAGGCTGTAGCTGACGATGCCGATCGGCACCAGAATCGGGCCTGCGAAGATCCCGTCGATCAACGGGGTTCGAAGCGCGGCGGCGAGGACGAGCAGGGTGCAGCCAACGAGGAAGAGCGGCATTCCCAAGAGTCGCCATCCGACGCCCGTCAAGATCTCGCCGAACGAGAGGTGGATCAGGGCCGGCGTCGCCAGCACCAGGAAGGCGAATGCGGCCATGTCGATCGCGCTCAGCGGTTGCGGGGATGGTTCGCCCCGGCGCAGTCGCGAATAGAGGTTGGCCGCCGCCATCCCGAGTGCAAAGGCGATGATCTCGCCCGGCAGCTGGCGCTCCAGAAAGAAGTGCATCATCTGCGGCGGAAAGGGGCCGGCGTGTCCCGACACCGGGTCGAAGAAGACCAATCCGGACGGGGAGACATTCAGGTAGACCCACTCCATCAGGAGGCCGGGCGCGTAGGTCTTCCACGCCAGTGCGATCAGCACGGCTGCAGGGAGTGCGATCAGGACCCGG
Source organism: Thiocapsa marina 5811 (assembly GCF_000223985.1). Lineage (GTDB taxonomy): Bacteria > Pseudomonadota > Gammaproteobacteria > Chromatiales > Chromatiaceae > Thiocapsa > Thiocapsa marina. The sequence continues at coordinate 117,717 of NZ_AFWV01000011.1, read as the reverse complement.
TTTCGGACGAACAACGGGGCCAGCAGCGGCAGGAGTAAGTAAAACTGGGCCTCGATGCTCAGACTCCATAGGGCCATGTTCAGCCCGAGCGAGCTGGAGCTTCCCGGGTGCAGAAAATGCAGCAAAGGGATGTGCAGCCAGAGGCTTGTCCGCCCGATCTCGGATCCCAGGACGGCAAAGCTGCCGTGCAGGATCGGAAGGATCAACCCGATCAAGAGGGCAAGATGGAGCCAGTAGGTCGGGAAGATCCGTCGAGCCCGGCGCGTGAAGAAACGTCCGATGGACGGGTAGGGTGCGCCGATCGCGGCGGCCCTCATCCAGGGGCGTGCAAGCAGAAAGCCGCTCAAGACAAAGAAGAGCTGAACACCGAGCATGCCCTTCTCGGCCAGTGATGTGCCCCAGCCGGCCGTTGCGTCGGCGGATGCTCCGATCAAGAGGGCGTTCGCGTGAAAGGCGAAGACCCAGAGGATCGCAAGACCGCGAATGCCGTCGAGCGCGCGGTTCCTGTCGGTTGAAGTCGGATTCAAGCTCGGGGCCTCGACGAATTTCGGGTTTGGACAGGTTCCGAAAGACCCCATTCTCTGCGAAGATCCGTGTTCGGTCCTGCTTGCATCGTTATACAGCGCGCACCGGGGGACGGTACTACACATGGTCAAAACCCAAGTACAGACGCTGATTCGTCTTCCGCCCGCGCAGGTCTACAGCTTCGTGGCCGAGGACTTTCTCCGCAACTATCCGCGCTGGTCGCCCGAGGTGCAGAGTCTTCAGGCCGTGACCGAAGGTCCGATCCGGGTCGGGTGGATCGGCCGACAGATTCGTGTCGATCAAGGGCGCCGCACCGACAGTCGATTCCGTGTAGTCGCGCTCGAGCCGGGCCGCCGCGTGTCCTTCAAGGGAACGACAGACCCCTACGTCATCGAGTATCGGTTCGACCCCTTGGGCGAGCATACGCATCTCACATTCATCTTCGAGCTCGCGAAGCTCAATTTGGCGCTTCGTCCCTTCGAAAAACTGATTCGCGTGGCCGCTCAGGACGGTGCCGAGCGCGTGACCCGTAACCTGAAAGGTCTCATCGAAGCCGAGCTCGGTGCCCCCGCGTGAGCACGGCGTGCGCTGCGGCGCCGGGCCCGCGTCCGCAAACCTTTGACCTAACGGCCGGACTCCGTATAATGCGCGATTCCCCGGGCTCCGGGGAACTCCTTGTCTCACCGTTTCGGCCATCTTGCCACGACGGGAGGCTGTCAATCCGAAAGGAGCTTCAATGCGACATTACGAAGTAGTCTTCATGGTTCATCCGAGCCAGAGCGAGCAGGTGGCGAGTATGATCGAGCGCTACCAGACGAATCTGCAAAAGCGTGGCGGCATCGTCCACCGCATGGAGGATTGGGGGCGTCGGCCGTTGGCATACCCGATCAACAAGGTGCACAAGGCGCACTACGTCCTTATGAACGTCGAGTGCGACCAAGAGGCGATCGACGAGCTCGAGAGCGCTTTCCGCTTCAACGACGCGGTCCTGCGTAACCTCATCGTTCGCCGCGACGATGCCGTGACGGAACCCTCCCCTCTGGTCAAGACGGGTGAAGAGCGCGAGCGCTCGGATGCACCCGAGGGCAGCAGCCGGCGGGATGATTCCCCTCGCAGCAGCAGCGACGCCGACAGCACATCCTCGAGCGAATAAGACGAGACGCCATCCATGGAATCCAGCAATTCACGTTTTTTCCGTCGTAAGCGCTACTGCCGCTTCACCGCCGAAGGCATCACCGAGATCGATTACAAGGATCTCAACCTGTTGAAGGCCTACGTGAGCGAGTCCGGCAAGATCGTCCCGAGCCGGATCACCGGAACCTCGGCGAAGTATCAGCGACAGCTCGCCCAAGCGGTCAAGCGCGCCCGTTATCTGGCGTTGCTTCCGTACACCGACGGTCACTGATCCGCGGCATGAAGGCGCTTGCGGCCTTCGTGATGCGCGGCCCGTCGCAGGCGGCGCTGGTCGCCGCCGCGACGGCCTTGTTGTCGATCTTGGTTCCGCCGTTGGGTTTGCTCAGCGCCGGCTCGATCGGTCTGGTCGCCCTGCGCAACGGGCCGGTCTACGGCTTGCTCGTGAGTGCGGCGGCAACCCTCGGGATGGGAATCATCGCCTGGGTGGCTTTGGGGTCGCCTTTGGCTGCGCTCGGCGTCTTGCTGATGCTCTGGATGCCGATCCTGGCCCTGGCGCTCATGCTGCGATACAGCCGCTCTCTGGCGTTGACGATTCAGGCGGCAGGGGCGTTGGGCGTGCTGCTGGTCCTGGTGGTGTACGCCACGACGGGTGACCCGAGCGCAACCTGGCTCCAGATCCTCGAGCCGTTCCGGGATGTCCTGGTGAAGGACGGCGTGCTGGACGATCCGTCGAGCGCTGCCCTATTCGCCGAGCTCGCCGGTTGGATGACAGGGGCATTCGCCGCGGCCTTGGTTGCACAGCTGCTGTTCGGGCTCTTCATCGCTCGCTGGTGGCAGGCACAGCTCTACAACCCCGGCGGGTTCGGCGAGGAATTCCGGGACCTAAGGCTGGGGCGAGCGTTCGGGGTCCTCGTGGCGTTGCTGTTGGCGCTTCTCCCCTTCGGCGAGGGCGCGAGCCTCGCAGCCAATCTATTGTTGGTGCCGGGGGTCCTGCTGGTGTTTCAGGGTCTCGCGGTCGCTCATCAGGTCCGTGCGCTCAAGCAAGCACGGCAGGCGTGGTTGGTCGGGCTCTATGTCCTGGTGGTGTTTTTCATGCCGCAGGCACTGCTCCTGATCGCCTGTATCGGTTTGGTCGACATCTGGGCCGACATCCGGTCACGAGTCGCCCCATCGGCGCCGCCTCCGGGCCAGAGCGGACCGGGCGCCTGACCCGAGCGGATTGATCAAAACCTTTTGGTCGAAAGATCGTGACCGGATGAATACGGCTCCGGCGCATGATGCGCCCGGCCCGGCGGATCAACCGAGGATCAAGGGTGTAATGCCCGGATCTCGAAGAACTTTTGAGAGGAATACACACGTGGAAGTCATCCTGCTGAAGAATGTCGGTCGCCTCGGAGCGCTCGGCGACAAGGTCAGTGTCCGTCCGGGCTATGGCCGGAATTATTTGATTCCCTCCGGGTTCGCCGTATCGGCAACCGATGCCAATCTCGAAGCGTTCGAGTCCCGACGCGCGGAGCTCGAGCAGGCCGCAGCGGAGCAACTTGCCGAGGCGCGTGCTCGTCGCGATCACTTCGAAGGGATGAGTGTCACCATCGCGCGCCGTGCCGGCGAGCAGGGGCGGTTGTTCGGCTCGGTCGGCACCGGCGACATTGCCGAGGCGGTGACCGCCGCGGGCTTCGCCTTGTCGAAGGGCGAGATCAAGCTCGCCGGTGGGCCTTTTCGCGCCGCGGGCGAATACGAGGTGACCCTGCACCTGCATCCGGAGGTCGATGCCACCATCACGGTGGACGTCGTCCCCGAGGACTGAGACGCTAGACCTTCTCGATCCGGCGGCGTGCGTCCGCCGGATCGAAGACGAGCCGCGCCCGGACCGCCGGGCACGTCAAACGAATCGACTCGAAGCTCTGGCCACAGCTCTGGCCAAGGCTCTGACAAGAAACGCGACTTCGCGTGAGTCATTCGGCCGAGGTGATCGATGTTCGACTCGGATTCCCAAGGCCCTCCCGGTGCGGACTTCGATGAGCTCCGCGTCCCGCCGCACAACATTCATGCCGAGCAATCCCTGCTTGGTGGTCTCATGCTGGACAACAGCACCTGGGACCGCATCGCCGACATGGTTACCGAGCGTGACCTGTATCGACGCGAGCACCGCCTCATCTTTCGCGCCATCGCCAAACTGGCTGCGGAGGACCAACCTTTCGATCTGGTGACCCTCGCCGAGACCCTCGAGCGCACCGAGCAGCTCGAAGGCGCGGGCGGGCTCCCCTATCTCGGCACCATCGCCAACGAGACACCCAGCGCGGCCAATATCAAGGCCTATGCCAAGATCGTCCGGCAAACCTCGGTGCTGCGCCAGATGATCGCCGCCGGGACGGACATCGCCGACAGCGGCTACAACCCGATGGGCCGCGACGCCTCGGAGCTGCTCGATGCGGCCGAGCGACGCGTCTTCGAGATCGCCGAGCAGGAGGCGCGCGGGGGAGGCGGCTTCCAGCCGATCAAGACCCTGCTCGGGCGCGCGGTCGAGCGTATCGATGCACTCTATCAGCGCGACGAGCCCATCACGGGCCTTGCGACCGGTTTCACCGACTTCGACATGATGACGTCGGGGCTGCAGCCGGCGGATCTCATCATCGTCGCGGGACGGCCCTCGATGGGCAAGACCTCGTTCGCCATGAACATGGCCGAGCATGTCGCTATTCAATCCAAGCGCCCGGTGGCCGTCTTCAGTATGGAGATGCCGGGCGACGCGCTGGCGATGCGCATGATGTCTTCGCTCGGGCGTATCGATCAGCACCGCGTCCGAACCGGGCGGCTGGAGGACGACGAGTGGCCGCGCCTGACCTCGGCGGTCAACATCCTGGCCGGCGCATCCATGTTCATCGACGACACGCCGGCCCTCTCGCCGACCGAGGTCCGTGCACGCGCACGCCGTCTCAAGCGCGATCAAGACGACCTGGGTCTCATCGTGCTGGACTACATCCAGCTCATGCAGGCCCCGGGTGTCGGCGAGAATCGGGCGACCGAGATCTCCGCGATCTCCCGCTCGCTCAAGGCACTCGCCAAGGAGCTCAACGTCCCGGTCATCGCACTGTCGCAGCTCAACCGCAGTCTCGAGCAACGTCCGAACAAGCGGCCCGTGATGTCGGATCTGAGGGAATCGGGCGCGATCGAGCAGGATGCAGACCTCATCGTCTTCATCTATCGCGACGAGGTCTATCACGAGGATACGAAGGACAAGGGTGTCGCCGAGATCATCATCGCCAAGCAGCGCAACGGACCCATCGGGACCACCCGCCTGACCTTTCTCGGCAAATACACCAAGTTCGAGAACTATATCGGCAACTATTACGGCGAGGGCGGCGACTGAGCCCGCGGGAGCCAGACGCTCGGCTGCTTGCACGATGTCAAGGTGCACCGGTTTTAGCGGACATGTCCTGTCCTTATCCCGAGGCGGCGCCTTGAACATGCACCGGGCGGCCGACCGCAAAGCCGCAGGGTCATCGCCCGCGCATCACGTGATCCAAGGCGACCCGGGCGCGGTTGCTCGGCACCGCGAACCCGATCCCGACGTTGCCGCCGTTCGGCCCGATAAGGGCGGTGTTGATACCGACGACCTCGCCCGCGAGGTTGATCAACGGGCCGCCCGAGTTGCCGGGATTGATGGAGGCGTCGGTCTGGATCAGCTCGCCGAGACGGTTGCCGGCGATCCCGCTGCGTCCGACCGCGCTGACGATGCCGGAGGTGACGGTCTGGCCCAAGCCGAACGGATTGCCGATGGCGATGACGAAGTCCCCGACCTCGAGCCGATCGGAGTCGCCGAGCTTGAGCGGGCGCACGTCCACCGGCGGAATCTCGAGGATGGCGATGTCGGAGGCGCCGTCCGAACCCAGTCGTCGTGCGCGAAAGCTGCGCCTGTCCTTGAGGGTGACCCGGATCTCGGTCGCATTGCGCAACAGATGATCGTTCGTCATCACATAGCCGCGTGCCGCATCGACGATGATCCCCGAGCCCACGCTCTGGCGCTGCTCGATCTCGCCCTCCTCTGGCGCGGGTAGACCGAAGCGATCGAGAAAAGCGCGGAACTCCGGATCGCGCAGGAAGGGATGGTCCTCCATCGGAACCTCGGACTTCACCGAGATGTTCACCACCGCGGGGGTCACACGCCGCATCAGGGGCGCGAGCGACGGGAAGCCGGAGGCGGTGCCGAGGACCGGGGCGCCAGCGATCGTGGTCGGTAGGCCCGACTCGCGGTCGGTATTCGGCGAGATTGCGCAACCCGTCGCGAGCAGTGCGATGAACGCCGAGGTTGCGATCAAGCCGGTTTTGCGCCGGGGCAGGGTCGCAGCTGTCGAACTCTTCACGGCAAGCTCCCGATGGCCGACGCGGTACACTGGGTCCGGTCGGACAGTCACCGCGCCAAGCTGCTCGCGACGCGCTGTCTGATGGCGCCGTCGACCGGCTCGTTGATCATCAGGGCGAAGGGTTCCCAGCTCCCGCCGCGGCGGACATAGCCGGCATAGGTGCTGACGCCGCGCAAGGTTCCCGTCTTGGCGCGCACGGCGGGGTTTCCGTCCTGCTGGGGCATCAGATCCCGATAGGGCACGAAGGCGTCGAGCAGCTCCACGAGTTGGCGGGCGCTGAGCCGATTGGCGCGCGAGAGACCGGCGCCGTCGTCGATGGTGAAATCACGCCACCCGAAGCGCTTGCGCGAGAAGTCGGTCATGGCGCGTTTCGCGCCGCCCATGGTGACCTGCCCGGTGCCCTTCGGATCGGCCAGCCGCAAGAAGAGCGCATTGGCGATGAAGTTGTTGGAATACTTAAGCATCGGCGACACCATCTCGGCGAGGGTGCGGCTGTTGGCGTGGCGGTAGATGCGCTTGGCGTTGCGCGGCATGGGCGCGATACGTTGTTGTTCGCCGGCCTGGATGCCGGCGCCTTCGAGCTTGGCGGCGAGCAGCTCGCCGAAGTAGCGCAGCGCCTTGTCGCGCTCGCGCAGATTCACGCGCTGCTTGCCGGCGGCGCCGGCCATGCCGAAGCGCCGGGCCGAGTCGGTCAGCGGAGTCTGCGGCTCGGCGCTCTTGATGCTGTCGCCGGTGCGAATCAGGTTCAGGGTGTTGAAGTTGGCTGCCAAGGCGGTGACCGGCGCGTCGTAGGGATTGTCGGTCGAGGAGCGTCCTGCGATCTCGACGTCCGGGCTAAAGAAGCTGTCGTCCAGACCGATGCCGGTGATCCGGCGCAGGCCCTTGGCCGAGAGCGCGCTCACCACCTTGTCGAGCTCCTCGGAGACCAGATAGGGGTCGGCATAACCTTTGACCCAGAGCCAGCCGGCGTCGTCGGTGTAGAAGTCGGTCTCGAAGCGGTGGTTGCGTCCCCAGGTCTCGAGCGCGGCGAAGGCGGTCAGCACCTTCATGGTCGAGGCCGGGATGCGCGGTGTATCGGCACGGGTCGCGATCAGATCACGGCCGTTCTCTTGAAGGAGCAGGCTTGCTTGCGGAAGGGCCCGGACTTGCGCCACCGGATCCGCGAGCGCCGTCGGTGCGGCCAGGACGGCGGCGAGCACGAGGGCGAGCCTGAAGGTGAGCCCGAGCCTGACTAGACCCAGGGGCGTCGACGGGGGCCGAGTGCGGCTTTGAGGTGGTATCGAGAAGGCGATCATTCCGGATCCGATCAAGGTGAGGGGGATGCGAGGCGTCGAGGCCAAAGAATAGCCGACAACGCCCGGCTATGCGCGTCGCTTTATCGTCCGCGTTCCCGCCCCCGGCCGGGTCTCTGTCCGCGTTTGGGCCGTGGCGAGCTTGGCGGTATGCCGCGGCTGCAGATCGATCAGCTCGGGGTGGAGGTATCCGGCCAGCTCGCTCGGGGTCGGCGCCTCCAGCCAGGGCAGGACGCCGAGACAAGGCGCATCGACGAGGGCGGCGAGGGTGGCGAGGTTGGCGTCGCGAGAGAGCATCGTCGGGTCGAGCTGATTGGCGACCCAGCCGACCAGGACGCCCCCCGTGCACTGGATACTCTCCACCGTCAGCAGGGCGTGGTTGATGCATCCGAGCTTTAGGCCGACCACCAGGATCACCGGCAGGCCGAGCGCCTTGGGGATGTCGCTGACGAAAAGCTTCGGGCCTAAGGGCACACGCCAGCCGCCGACACCTTCGACGATCACCCGGTCGGCCTCCCCGGCGAGCGTGCGATACGCCTGCTCGATGGCCGGAAGACGGATCTCGACGCCGGCCTCTCCGGCCGCGATGTGCGGTGCGACGGGGGGCGCGAAGGCGTAAGGATTGACCAAGCCGTAAGGCGCCTCGGTACTGCCCTGTGCGCGCAAGCGCATCGCATCGTCGTTGCGCAACCCGTCGGGGCCGTGTGCGCAACCGGAGGCAACCGGCTTCATCCCGAGGACGCTTGGCCCCGACGCCTGCATCGCCGCCATCAGTCCGAGACTGATCTCGGTCTTGCCGCAGCCGGTATCCGTTCCTGTCACGAAGAGTCCGTGCATTGCGATGCAAATCCTCCCTTGAGCCGCGCCCGGCGCGGTATGCGATGTTTTTGAATGGATCGGCTGCGGCGGACGTGACGACCGCCGGTACCGGAGCGGTTTAAGACATTAGAGAATAAATTATTCTAAACCGCGTCCACGTTAACGGACGTGGATGCACCAAACGTCGAACTCACTTGAAAGTTAGCATCTCGCTCTGGACGCGGTTTAGGTGGGGTCAGTCCCCGCTCTCCACGGCGCGATTCGCGGGCGAGATCTCGCGGCTGCGGCGTCCGATGGCGCTTACGGGGACGGCGATTCCGCCCTGCGCGGGTTTCTGCTCGGGCACCCAGGCGTGGCCGTAGACGACCTCGTAGCTGGCCGGCAGTCGACCGTTGCTGCGGTGGCTCTCGTAGGCCGCGTCCAAGGCCGCAAGCCGGGTACGTCCCGTGAGACCACGCGGGCGAGCGGCGGTTGCGTTGCCGGCGCCCAGGATCTTGAGGTCCTGCATCAACTCGCGAACGGCCGGGTAGGTCAGGGTCATCCGCTCGGTGTCCATGACCGGGTCTGCGAAGCGGGCGCGCACCAGGGCGTCGCCGACGTCGTGCATGTCGAGGAAGGGGCTCACGTGGGAAGCGCCGTCGACCCGTGCCCAGGCGTGGCGCAGCTCCTTCAGCGTGTCGGGTCCGAAGGTAGTGAACATCAGGAGTCCGCCCGGACGCAGGACACGCAGACACTCGGCGAAGGTCCGATCCAGGCCGTTGCACCATTGAAAGGTGGCGTTGGAGACGATGAGATCGACCGCACCGTCGGCAAGCGGGAGCGATTCGGCATCCGCGCAGAGACAGAGCGGACGCCTGAGCCAACGACCGCGTCGGCGCGCGTGCAACAGCATCGCGTGTGCGAAGTCCAGCGCGATAACCCGCGCCTTGCGATAACGGCGGTGCAGGGCATCGACGGCATAGCCGGTGCCGGCCCCGAGGTCGAGCACGCGCTCGGGCTCGAGGCGCACGTAGTCCAGGCGTTCCAGCAGTCGGTCGGCGATCTCGCGTTGGAGCACGGCGACACTGTCGTAGCGCTCGGCGGCCTGCTCGAAATTGCGTCGGGCCCGACCTTTGTCGATCCTGTGGTCGAGGGGATTCATGGCGTGGGGCGAGCCGCGCTCGCGCCGACATCGGGATCTTCGATGTGGGTCAGGAAGCTCCGAATGATCTCGCCGGTGCGATCCGGGTGCGAAAGATGGGGCGCGTGGGCGGCACCCTGAACGACGGCGGTGCGCGCGCCGGGCATCAGGATCTCGACACGCTCGGCGACGGCCGACGGCACGAGGGCGTCATGGGTGCCGAAGATCCAAAGCGCCGGACAGTGGATGTCCGGAAGCCGGCCGCGCATGTCTTCGTCCCGAAGGATGTCCAGGCCGACCGAGAGCGCATCCGTGTTCGGCTGCGGCCGCTCGGCGATGCGTCGTCGCAGGCTCCGCAGGGTCTCGCGTGCGTCGTCGCTGCCGCGCACCTGGAGTGCGAGAAAGCGCGCGAGTGTCTCGGCGGGATCGGCGAGCAGACCGGCATGGAACTGCTCGAGCGTCTCGGGCAGCATCGCCGGCGTCCAGTCTGCGGCACGCACGAAACGCGGGGTCCCGGTCATGAGGATCAAGCCTTCGACCCGCTTGGGCGCTCGCACCGCAGCCGCCAAGGCGACCAGTGCGCCGAGCGACCAGCCGAGCCAGGTCGCGCGCTCCGGGGCGGCCTCCAGACATGCCTCGGCCCAGGACCAGAGGTCTCCGAGTCGCGGCGAGAAGGGTCGATTGCCGTGACCGGGCAGGTCGACGGGGCAGGGGATGATGCCGGGCGGGAGATCGCCGGCCGGACCGTCCCAGACTGCGCTGTTCATCCCCCATCCATGGAGCAGAACCAAGTGGCGGTCAGTGTGATGTGCGTGTGTGGCGTCGGTCATTCGGTGCTTGGTCGTCCGTCCGAAATTGGGGGGCGCGTCGGTCTTTCCGGATCGCGCGGCTCGGCGCTCGATTCTAACCTATTGGCTCCGCGGCGGCGGCAGCCCGGCGCCGGCGTTTCCCCCGCGAGGCCGAATGTCGGATCTCGCGACGCTCGTCCGAGCGATGGGTTCGCGCACCTTTGCGGTTCAACCGCTCTTCTCAGGGTGATGCATTCGGCGTCTCGGGTCTCAGGGCTCCGAGGGCGTCGAGCAGCCGGTCGACCATGGTCTCTGTGTGGGCGGCCGAAAGACAGACCCGCAGACGTGCGCTCCCCTCGGGGACGGTCGGCGGGCGGATGGCGCCGACGAGGATCCCCCGGGTCTCCAGTTCTGCCGCCCAGGCCAGTGCCTGGTGGCTGCTTCCGGCGATCAGAGGCTGAATGGGCGTCGGCGATTCGGACAACGGAAGGCCGAGCTGGTTCGCTCCCGCACGGAATCGGGCGATCAGGGCCTGCAGGTGCTCGCGTCGCCAGTCCTCGCGGCGTGCCAGCGCGAGGCTCGTGCGCGTCGCCTCGGCAAGGGCCGGGGGCGTCGCCGTGGTGTAGATGTAGCTTCTCGCACGCTGGATCAGGGTCTCGATCAGGGTCTCGGAGCCGGCCACGAAGGCGCCGAAGGTGCCGAACGCCTTGCCCAGCGTGCCCATTAGAATCGGTACCTGCTCGGCGTCGAGCCCGAAATGATCGAGTGTTCCGCGTCCTTCGCGGCCAAGCACCCCGAGCCCGTGGGCATCGTCGACCAGGAGCCAGGCGCCCGCGTGTCGAGCAATCAAGGCGAGCGCAGGCAGGGGCGCGAGATCGCCGTCCATGCTGAAGACGCCGTCGGTGGCGATCATGCGCGTGTCTTGCTCGCCGATCAGGCGGCCGAGCTCGGCCGCATCGGCATGCGGATAGCGGCGTAACGCGGCGCGCGAGAGGAGGGCGCCGTCGAGCAGCGAGGCGTGGTTGAGCCGGTCCTGCCAGAGTGTGTCGCCGCGCCCGGTCAGCGCCGAGATGATCCCGAGGTTCGCCATGTAGCCGGTCGAGAAGAGGAGCGCGCGGGGTCGCCTTGTGAAGTCGGCCAGCTCCTCTTCCAAGGCATGATGGGCGGCGCTGTGTCCGTTCACCAGGTGGGCGGCACCGCTGCCGACGCCCCAATGTTCCGCGCCTCGTTGCAATGCCGCGATGACCTCGGGGTGATTGGCGAGGCCCAGATAGTCGTTGCTGCAGAAGCTCAGCATGGGACGGCCGTCCACGAGGGCCTCCGGTTGCTGCGGGCGGTCCTGCACGCGGCGGCGTCGGTACAGCCCGGCGGCCTGAAGCCGTTCGAGGGCTTGATCCAGGTCAGCGGTCATGGCTTACGCATCGGCGGCGTTCGGGCACGCGAGCCTCAAACCGGTGCTTGCGCCTGAAGCGCCGCCCCGTTGGTTCCCCGTCCGCCCGGGCCGAGCAGGCGGACGTAGATCCCGGTAATGGTCTCGGGCAAGGGGTTGTTGAGCGAGTTCTCGCCGGGATACAAGCGGGCGCGCAAGGCGGTTCGCACGATGCCGGGGTCGATGCTGTTGGCCCGGATCTTCCCGTTCTCGCGCATCTCCGCGGCCAGGACCTGCATGAGTCCCTCGATGCCGAACTTGGCCGCGGCGTATGCGCCCCAATAGGCCAATCCCTGACGGCCGACGCGGTCGGAGGTAAAGACCACCGAGGCGTCCTCGGAGGCGCGCAGCAAGGGCATGCAGGCCTGCGTGAGCAGGAAGGGCGTGGTGAGATTGATGCGGATCACGCGATCCCATTCGCTCGCGTCATAGTCGTCGATGCGGCTGAGGAAGGGTGCGTAGGAGGCGCAATGGGCGAGTCCGTCGAGACGCCCGAAGGCGTCGCCGAGGACGGTGGCGGCGGCGAGGAAGTCGTCCTCGGTCGAGGTCTCCGGGTTGAGCGGCAGGATCGCCGGCTCGGGCCCGCCGTCCGCTTCGATGCGGTCGTAGACCTCGGCGAGATCCGACTCCTTCGATTGCGACAAGACGACGGTCGCCCCGGCAGCGGCACAGGCAAGCGCGACGGCGCGTCCGATGCCCTCGGCTGCGCCTGTCACCAGAATCACACGCCCGTCCAGTCGATCGGCGTCGGGTTGTCCTTGGTCCATGGGTTGAAATGCCTCTTGCTCGATTTTAAAGATTCGGGATTATCGCCGCGATCGCGCGAAGCGGCATTGACGATTAAACCGCGTCCTGAGCGATGTGCGCGTTGTCGCGTGAGCCCGACGTTCGGTGCATCTAAAAATGTTTGCGGGGACGCGGTTTAAATCAATCTTTTTTGGGGTCTCCTAAACCGCGCCGGCTCCGACTGTCGTCAAGTCCGCCGGGGCCGATCCCGATCAAAAACAGGATTTACCGCGCGGGGCGCGGTTTAGCCGGCTCTCGCGCCAAGCGTTCCAGAGCTTGCGGATCGGGGTCAGGGCGATACGCTGGTCGGCAACCTCGAAGTCGCTGGCCGCGAGCTCGGCGAGCAGGCGATCCGCAAGACGGACGCGGATCCGGATCGTGGCGGGCAGGCGAGGGAGGTCATGGCTTAGGTCGGCACGATGGCGATCCAGATCCTCGGCGAGATCGGCGAGCAGCGGGGAGAGGTGCTTGCGGATCTCGGTCGGTTCATGTCCGGTGTGACTTATCCCGTTGCGCTGCAATCGATCCTCCGGCAGGAAGCCGCAGCGGTCCCGGCGGAGCATGCGGCCGCTGTCCCGAACGAGCTCGACCAGTGCGCAATAGCTCCCGGCGCGTCGGGCAGCGCTCAGACCGGCCGGCGCGGACGCGGCGTGGACGCGGGCGATCAGCTCGCAGAGCGCCCCGAGATCCAGGTCGCCGAGGGCCGCGAGTCCGGCGACGTCCTCCACCCGCCGATCGGCCAGGAGTGCCTCCGTCCCCCGGATGATGTCGAGGAAGGGTTGTCGCGGCAGCTCGGCCCGCGCGATCAGCCGACCGAGCGGCAATCCCAGCGGATGCCGACCCGTGCCCGCGACGATGCGCTCGAGCTCGTTGCTCCACCATTCGAGCTTGCGTGTCGCCACACCGCGGTCCGACACCTCATCGAAGACGGATCGCACCAGATGACGCCAGCCGAGCAACACGGCCAGATCATCGCGCAGTCCGGCCGGTGCAAAGCGCACGCTGTAATACGCGGACGAGCCGGGCGGGGTCGCGGGATTCGGGAAGGCCCACTCGGTCGCCGCCTGCGAGCCGGGCATCAATCGGAATCGCGCACGCAGGTCACGAGATAGTTGACGTCGAGATCATCGGGGTCGAGTCGATAGGTTTGGGTGAGCGGGTTGTAGGTCATGCCCGTCATGTCGGTCGTGCGCAGGTCGGTGGGGCGGATCCAGGCGTGTAGCTCGGAGGGACGGATGAAGCGGGCGTAGTCGTGCGTGCCTTTGGGCAGGAGTCCCATGACGTACTCGGCGCCCAGGATGGCGAAGAGATAGGACTTAGGGTTGCGGTTGAGGGTCGAGAAGACCACCGTCCCGCCCGGGCGCACCAGACGCGCGCAGGCATCGACGATCGAGGCCGGGCTGGGGACGTGCTCGAGCATCTCCATGCAGGTGACCAGGTCGAAGCTGTCCGGCTGCTCCTCCGCGAGCACCTCGACCGGCACGCGCCGGTAGCTGACCTCCACGCCGCTTTCGAGCGTGTGAAGCTCGGCGACGCGCAGCGGCATGGCGCCCATGTCGATTCCGGTCACCTCGGCGCCGCGCAGCGCCATGGACTCGGAGAGGATGCCGCCTCCGCAGCCGACGTCCAGGACACGCTTGCCGTCCAGTCCGCCCGCCGCGCGCTCGATATAGTCCAGGCGCAACGGGTTGATCTCGTGCAGCGCCTTGAACTCGCTGTGCGGATCCCACCAGCGCGAGGCGAGCTCCTCGAACTTGCTGATCTCGGCGTGATCGACGTTGTGGATGGTTTCGGTCATCGTCTGCGGCCCCGGCGGTGTGCTGTCGACATGTCTATGATCGCCATGTCGGTCTGATCGGGCGGCAATTCTACACCGCGAAGCCCCCCGGTCGGATCAGCTTGGGCCGCTCTCGGGCAGAAAACCGGGCGAAAGGATCTCTTCGAGCGTGTAGGGGCAGGTGTTCGGAAAGGCCGTTTCGTGCAGACCGGACTCGCGGGAGGCATCGCGGACGGCCTTGGGATAGATCATTGTCAGCGCATCGTCCAAGGACGAACGTAAGCTCGGGCTGTCCAGCAGCAACGACTCGATCTCGTCGCGCTGGTGATCGATGGTTGCGAGCCAGCTTTTACTCCGAAGGTCCGGTTGGAATTGCCATTTCAGCAGGTGCATGGTCAGCACCTGCAAGCGACTCCGCAACTGCCTCAGGTCACGCTTTCCCATGCTTTCGAGCTCCTCGGCAATATGTTCCGCGTCGACCTCCGCGACGCGGCCTGCGCGCAGCAGCGCCACATTGCGTGCGATCCAGGCATAAAAATCTCGGTCGTAATCGGCATCGGGCGTCATCGCGTATCCTCCCGTGGGTCAGACTGTCGAAATCTCGCATGCCGGGCATGGTTCGTCCAGCCGACGCGGCGGCCGGGATCCCTTCCGGGCCCGGTGGGATTTGCCGCCCTCACTTGACGTATCTATAGTCATGCCATCTTTGAGGGGCACAGGTTCCGCCTTATCTCGATCGGCAACGGTTTTTGCTCGGAGCGAGACCGATTCCGTTCGAATCCGACCGTCCGCGGGATTGCCGATCCTCACGACATCCCTCATTTCAACGGATCTGGGCGGTTCGGATAGCGACGCGACACCGAAAACTCGATACACTGTGCGGCTTTGCGCCGCCGGGGGAATGAACGATGTTCGAGAAAAGCATGCAGATCAGCGACTATGATCCTGAGCTCTGGGGTGCAATCCAGGACGAGGAGCGTCGTCAGGAAGAGCACGTCGAGCTCATCGCCTCGGAGAACTACGCCAGCCCGCGCGTGATGGCGGCTCAGGGCAGCGTCCTGACCAACAAATATGCCGAGGGTTATCCCGGCAAGCGCTACTACGGCGGTTGCGAGCATGTCGACGTGGCCGAGCGGTTGGCGATCGATCGCGCCAAGCAGCTGTTCGGTGCCGACTATGCCAACGTCCAGCCGCATTCCGGCTCGCAGGCCAACGCGGCGGTCTTCATGGCCCTGTGCGAGCCCGGCGACACGGTCCTCGGCATGAGCCTTGCGCACGGCGGCCACCTCACCCACGGTGCCAAGCCGAACTTCTCGGGCAAGATCTACAACGCGGTCCAGTACGGGCTGGATCCCGCGACGGGCGAGATCGATTACGCCGAGGTCGAGCGTCTGGCCCGGGAGCACCGCCCGAAGATGATCATCGCCGGCTTCTCGGCCTATTCGCGGATCGTCGACTGGGCGCGGTTTCGCACCATCGCCGATGCCGTGGGTGCCTACCTGATGGTCGACATGGCACACGTGGCCGGTCTGGTCGCCGCCGGCGTCTACCCGAGCCCGGTGCAGATCGCCGACGTCACCACGACCACCACCCACAAGACCCTGAGGGGTCCGCGCGGCGGCTTGATCCTCGCGAAGGCCAACCCGGAGCTTGAAAAGAAGTTCAACTCGCTGGTCTTCCCGGGTACCCAGGGCGGCCCCCTGATGCACGTGATCGCCGCGAAGGCGGTGGCCTTCAAGGAGGCGTTGGAGCCCGGCTTCAAGGCCTACCAGCAGCAGGTCCTGTTGAACGCCCAGACGATGGCCGAGGTCTTTCTCTCGCGCGGCTACGATGTGGTCTCGGGCGGCACGAACGATCATCTGTTCCTGGTCAGCTTTATCGAGCAGGGTCTGACCGGCAAGGACGTCGACGCCTGGCTGGGCGCGGCCAACATCACGGTCAATAAGAACGCAGTGCCCAACGATCCGCAATCGCCCTTCGTCACCAGCGGCATCCGTGTCGGCACCCCGGCGATCACGACGCGCGGTTTCGGGACCGACGAGGCGCGCGATCTGGCCGGCTGGATGTGCGATCTGATCGATGCGCGCGGCGATCAAGCCACCATCGATGCGGTCAAGACCAAGGTGCTGGCGCTCTGCAAACGCTTTCCCGTCTACGAGCGTTGAATGCGCTGCCCCTTCTGCGGCGCCCAAGACACCAAGGTGGTGGACTCGCGTCTTTCCGGTGAGGGTGATCAGGTGCGGCGGCGGCGCAAGTGTGTGGTCTGTCACGAGCGCTTCACGACCTTCGAGACGGCCGAGCTGAATCTACCCCGGGTCGTGAAACGCGACGGCAGCCGTGCGCCCTTCGACGGGCGCAAGCTGCGCTCCGGGATGATGCGGGCGCTCGAGAAGCGGCCGGTGAGCACGGACGAGATCGACAGCGCCATGTGGCGGATCCAGCGTAAGCTGATGTCCAGCGGCGAGAGCGAGGTCCCGGCCCTGCGCATCGGCGAGCTGGTGATGGAGGAGCTGCGCCAGCTCGATCAGGTCGCCTACGTGCGCTTCGCCTCGGTATACCGCAAGTTCGAGGACGTTGCCGCCTTCCGTGAAGAGATCGAGCGGCTCGAGCAGCAGCCCACGCCCGAGGCGAAGCGTCAGCAGTTGGATCTGCTCCAGGAGCTGGAGCTCAAGCCTTGACGTCCCGGTCCCGGGCCGAGCCCGGCGGCGCCCCGGCGCCGCGCTCCGATCATGCCTACATGGCGCGCGCCGTTCAGCTCGCCGAGCTCGGGCGTTTCACGACCGACCCCAACCCACGTGTCGGCTGCGTGATCGTTCGCGACGGCCACATCGTCGGAGAGGGCTGGCACCGGCGCGCCGGCGAGCCGCACGCCGAGCGACATGCGCTCACCGAGGCCGGCGAGCGTGCCCGCGGCGCGACCGCCTACGTGACGCTCGAGCCCTGTTGCCATCAGGGCCGCACGCCGCCCTGCACGGACGGTCTGCTGGAGGCGGGGGTCGCGCGGGTCGTCTGCGCGATGGTCGACCCGAATCCGCTGGTCGCCGGGCGTGGTTTGCGACTGTTGGCCGAGGCCGGCGTGACGGTCGAGACCGGGCTGCTCGAGACCGCGGCGCGTGCGCTCAATCCGGGTTTCATCACCCGGATGGAGCAGGGCCGCCCTTATGTGCGCTGTAAGCTTGCGGCGAGCCTGGACGGGCGGACCGCGATGGCGAGCGGCGAGAGTCAGTGGATCACCGGCGAGGCGGCGCGCCGCGACGTGCAGCGTCTGCGCGCAGGCAGCTCCGCGATCCTCACCGGGATCGGCACCCTGCTGGCTGACGATCCGAGTCTGAATGTCCGTATCGGTGCGGAGGATTTGCCCGGGATGGGTCCCGGCGAGGTGATTCGCCAGCCCCTGCGAGTCGTCCTCGACAGCCGCTGGCGCACGCCGCCCGGCGCCCGCATCCTGACCCTGCCCGGGACGACCCTGATCGTGGGTGCGGTCGACGACCTCGGGCGGATGGCCGAGCTGCGGAGCGCGGGTGCCGAGCTCTATCTGTGCCCCGGGGACTCGGCGCAGGTCGATCTCGATGCGCTTCTGAAGGAGCTGGGCCGGCGCGAGATCAACGAGGTGCTCCTGGAGACCGGGCCGACCCTTGCCGGGGCCGCCGTCTCGGCGGGTCTGGTCGACGAGATCCTGGTCTATCTGGCCCCGCACCTCATGGGCGATTCAGGACGGGGCCTGTTCAGCCTGCCCGGACTCGATCGGATGCGCGATCGCATCCCGCTCGCGATCGTCGACGTCCGCTCCGTCGGTCGAGATCTTCGCATCACGGCGCGCCCCGAGCCGACCGAAAGCGCGCGAAACGGGTTAGTAACGGCTCAGAAACAACTTTAGCCATTCCGGTTCATTCTCCCCCTCTCCCCAACCCCTCTCCCGCGAGGGGAGAGGGGCTAAGATGGATCACTTGTTAGTGACGCGGTTGCTTAGCCTCACCACTCACCACTCACCACTCACCACTCACCACTCACCACTCACCACTCACCACTCACCACGTACCACTCACCATGTTCACCGGAATCATCCAATCCATCGGCCGCATCCAGCGGCTCGAGCCGCGCGGCGGCGACGTGCGCCTGTCGATCGATGCCGGGAAGCTCGATCTTTCGCACGCGGCGCTCGGTGACAGCATCGCGGTCAGCGGCGTCTGTCTGACCGCCGTCGAGCTCCATGCGCACGGCTTCTCCGCGGATGTCTCGCGCGAGACCCTGTCCCTCACGACGCTCGGCACACTCACGCCCGGCAGCCGGGTCAATTTGGAGCCGGCCCTCACCTTGGCGACCCCGCTCGGGGGGCACCTGGTCAGCGGTCATGTCGACGGTGTCGGGCAGATCATCGAGCAGCGCGAGGATGCGCGATCCTGGCGGCTGCGTATCCAGGCCCCGGCGGAGCTGGCCCGCTATATCGCGCCGAAGGGCTCCATCTGCGTGGACGGCACCAGCCTGACGGTCAATCAGGTGGACGGCGCCGTCTTCGAGCTCAACATCGTGCCTCATACGCTCGAGGAGACCATTATCGGCGGCTACCGCAGCGGCACCCCGGTCAACCTCGAGGTGGACCTGATCGCGCGCTATCTGGAGCGGTTGTTGCTGGGCGATGCCGCCGCCGAGAGTGCTCGGGCGAAGTCTGGACTCACCATGGGGTTTCTCGCGCAGCATGGTTTTGCGAGCCCCGGCGATGGATGATCGCCCTTCGAAAGCGGCCTCAGGGTCCGAACCCTGACCGAGAGGGGGGCGTCGACCGCTTCTCTAAACCGCGTCGCACCGGGATCGAGGATATCTCCGAAGCCAAACGCACAATGAAAACGACGCATATCGCTCCGGACGCGGTTTAGATCCGACTTTGTTAAACTAGCGGGCTTTCGCTCGGACGATATTTGAGCCATGGGTAATTCAGGCCTCCACAGTACCGAAGAGATCATCGAGGAGCTCCGTGCGGGGCGGATGGTCGTGATCATGGACGACGAGGATCGCGAGAACGAGGGCGATCTGCTCATGGCGGCCGATCGCGTGACCCCGGAGGCCGTGAACTTCATGGCCAAATACGGGCGTGGTCTCATCTGTCTGACCCTCAGCAAGGAGCACTGCGAGCGTCTGCGCCTGCCCATGATGGTGAGCGATAACCAGGCCGCCCACTCGACCGCCTTCACCGTCTCCATCGAGGCGGCGCGCGGCGTGACGACCGGCATCTCGGCAGCCGACCGGGCCACGACCATCCAAGCCGCGGTCGCGCCGGATGCGCAGCCGAAGGATCTGGTCCAACCCGGACACATCTTCCCGCTCATGGCCCAACCCGGCGGGGTCTTGGTGCGTGCCGGTCATACCGAGGCCGGATGCGATCTGGCCCGGCTTGCCGGCTACAGTCCCGCCGCGGTGATCGTCGAGATCCTCAACGAGGACGGCTCGATGGCGCGTCGTCCGGATCTCGAGGCCTTTGCCGAGATCCACGGGCTGAAGATCGGCACCATCGCGGACCTCATCCACTATCGGGTTCGCCACGAGAAGGCGGTCCTGCGCGAGTGCGAGTGCGAGCTGCGCACGGATCACGGGATCTTCCGCCTGGTGGCCTACAGGGATAGTATCGACAACGAGATCCATCTCGCCTTGACCCTCGGCGAGATCAGTCCGGAACGCCCGACCCTGGTCCGGGTGCACCTTCAAAATACCCTTTGCGACCTCTTCGGCACGCGTCACAACGCCTGCGGCTGGCCTCTGCAGGACGTCATGCGACAGGTCGCGGCCGAGGGCGAGGGCGTGATCGTGGTGCTGCGCAACCGCGACAGCGCCGCCGACCTGCTGGCGCGTCTGAAGGACTTTCAGCTTCACGACGAAGACGACGTGGTGCCCGCACGCCGCCAGGATCGCAATGCCCTGCGGACCTACGGGATCGGCGCCCAGATCCTCTCGGATATCGGTGTGCGCAAGATGCGTGTCATGAGTGCGCCCAAGGCGATGCATGCCATCTCGGGCTTCGATCTGGAGGTCGTGGAGTATACCGGCGGGAAGTCGGCGAGCGGTCCAGCAACCTGAACCTTTGCGGTTTGAATCGAGACGAGCCAACCCATGAGTATCAAGACGATCGAGGGCGCCATGCGCGCCGACAATGCGCGCTTCTGCCTGGTGGTGTCGCGCTGGAACAGTTTCGTGGTGGAGGCGCTCGAAAAAGGCGCCTTGGACACCCTCAAGCGCCACGGCGCAACGGATGAGGCGCTGACGATCGTACGTGTGCCCGGCGCCTTCGAGATGCCCGTGACCATCGAGCGCATCGCCGCGAAAGGCAACTTCGACGCCATCCTGGCGCTCGGTGCCGTGATCCGCGGCGGCACGCCGCACTTCGAGTATGTCGCAGGCGAATGCGTCAAGGGCATGGCGCAGGTCAGCCTTAAATATGCCGTTCCGGTGGCCTTCGGCGTCCTGACCGTCGACACCATCGAGCAGGCGATCGAGCGCGCGGGCACCAAGGCCGGCAACAAGGGTGCCGAGGCCGCCATGTCCGCCATCGAGATGGTCGACCTCTTGCGGCAGATCGATTGATGACGATCAATCCGCGCAGCCAGTCACGCCGCTACGCCGCCTTGGCGCTCTATCAATGGCGGCTGACCGGCGAAGACCCGATGGAGATCAAGCGTCATCTCCTCGATGACCCCGAGTGGCTCGATGCCGTCGCCGGGTCGTTGAACGGCGCCGAGGACGACGCCGCACCGCCCGATGCCAAAGAGCGCTTCAACTTCAACATGGAGCTGTTGGATCAACTGCTCACCGGCGTTCCGATCCATGTCACGGAGATCGATACCGAGCTTGACCGCGTCCTCGACCGACCCATCAGCCAGGTCGACCCGGTGGAGCTCGCGATCCTGCGTCTGGGTGCCTTCGAGATCCTCTTCTCCGACTCCATCCCCGATCGTGTCGCCATCAACGAGGCGGTCGAGCTGACCAAGCTGCTCGGCGCCCACGAAGGGCACAAGTACGTCAACGGCGTGCTCGACAAGGTCGCGCGTGCGCACGCGGCGATATCGGGTCGGCCGGTCTAGGGCGCGTGGCGACGCAGGGCTTCTCGGGGTCGCGAGCGGATTTGCAGGCTGATCCGATCGTGTGTCGAGCACCGTCGGGCGAGGCCGCGCCGGCCGGACCCGCGGAGTCTGCCGATGGCTAAAGGATCGCGATCCGAGTTCGATCTGATCGGCCGCTTCTTCGCCGATCTCGGCGCGTCCCGTGCCGATGTCCTGCTCGGCGTCGGCGACGACTGTGCCTTGCTCGAGATCCCTGCCGATGTCGCCATGGCGGTCAGCATCGACACCCTGGTTGCCGGGACCCATTTCTTTCACGACTGCGATGCGGAGGGCCTCGGACACAAATCCCTGGCCGTCGGGCTCAGCGACCTGGCGGCGATGGGCGCGGCACCCGCTTGGGCGACGCTGGCCCTGACCCTGCCCGAGCGCGACGACGCGTGGCTCGCTGCATTCGCGCGCGGCTTCGGCGACCTGGCTCGAACCTACGGGATGCGTTTGGTGGGCGGCGATACCACCCGCGGTCCCCTGAGCGTGACCGTCCAGGTCCATGGTCTGGTGCGCGCCGGAGCGGCCGTGCGGCGCGACGGTGCCCGCCCCGGCGACATCCTGTGGGTCAGCGGGACGCTGGGCGATGCCGGGCTCGCGCTCGGACTCATACGCGAGGGGCGCCCGGTCGATCCGGCATTGCGGACACGGCTGGAACGCCCCGTCCCGCGCGTCGAGCTCGGCTCGGCATTGCGCGGGATCGCCACGGCCATGATCGACCTTTCGGACGGTCTGGCCGCGGACCTCGGCCACATCCTCGCGGCTTCCGGTGTCGGCGCCGAGCTCGAGTTTACGTCCCTGCCCCTGTCTCCCGCCGTGGCGAGCCGGATCGCATCCGATGGCGATTGGTCGCTCCCGCTGTCGAGCGGAGACGACTACGAGCTCTGCTTCTGCGCGCCGTCCGAGCGGTCGGGGCTGATCGCATCGATGGCGGCTGGGCTTGGCTGCGCCCTGACCGCTGTCGGGCGCATCCACGCAGAGCCGGGGTTGATCCTGAAGGGGCCGGACGGTGCCCCGATGCGCTTGTCGAGAACCGGCTATGACCACTTCGCGAACAACACCTGACGGCATGCCCCAAAGCCGGTTCAAGTCCGGCTTTAATCCGCGGCGCATCCATCATTGGATCGCCTTCGGTTTCGGATCGGGATTGGCGCCGCGTGCGCCCGGAACAGCGGGCACGCTTGCCGCGATCCCGCTGTATTTGCTCCTGAGTCCGCTCGCCTGGCCGCTCTATGTCGGCCTGCTGGTCATTTTCAGCGTCATCGGGATCTGGGCCTGCGAGCGCACGGCACGCGAGCTGGGCTCCAAAGACCCCTCTGCGATCGTTTGGGACGAGTGGGTCGGCTTCCTCCTGACCATGGTCGCCGCACCGGCCGGATGGCTCTGGATCCTCGCCGGCTTTGTCCTCTTTCGACTCTTCGATATCTGGAAACCCTGGCCGGTGAGTGTGGCTGACCGTCAGGTGCCCGGCGGGCTCGGGATTATGCTCGACGACCTGATCGCCGGAGCGATGGCCGGCGTCCTCATGGCACTCGCCGCCGCGTGGATGCCGACCTGAAGGGAGCCGTTCAAACAATCGCAGGGGCAATCATCTCCCCGACCTCAACACCGAGGACCGAGGGGCGAACCGCCCGGAGTCCGGTAGCTTGTCGACGCGTCTGAATCTCCCCGACTCCTAAACCGCGGCGGCGCCGAGGGCGCAGGTCTCGCCCGAGGCCCGACTCACCCAAGGCAATCACGAAGACCCCCGGGGCCGCGGTTTAGTCGGCCTCGTCGATCTTCACGCACAGCACGTCGCAGGTCGGGTTGCGCAGAACCGAGCGCGCCGTGGAGCCGAAGAGCCCCAAGAACCCATGCCGTCCGCGGCTGCCGATAACGACGAGGTCGATATCGAGCTCGCCGGCAACCTCGTCGATGGTGCGCCCGGTCGGACCGACCCGAACCAGCCGGTCCGCGATCGGTACATCCATGCGCTCGCCCAGCGCATCGATCTCGCGCCGGGCGATCGCCAGCAGCTCTTCTTCCAGTTCCAGGTTCTCCGGGACAGCGACGTCGCCGGCATAACCGACCGGCATATACTCCATCGTCGGCGGAATGTGCTCGACGACATGCAACAGGAAAAGCCGTGCCCCCAGCAACCCCTTGAGCTGCTGCGCGCGTGCGACGACCGGCTCGCTTTCCTTCTCGAAATCCACCGCGAGCAACAGGCGTTGATAGTCGTGGGTGTCCATCGCAAACCTCGCTGGCTGTAGCTAAACCTAAACCGCGTCCCGGAGTGGCGTGGGCCGGCGCAGCTTTTTGGCCGGTCCGGCGCGCATGGGGGCGCGTCGGAGTCGACGCGGTTTAGGTCATTGAAGACACTCTTCAAGTGTAATCGGCTTTCGAGATGTCACCAGCTCGTCGCCGTCGAACAGGGGTTCTCGATCACGCGTGCCTTCGAGCGAGCGGCGCGCTTGGCATCGGTATAGCGACCTGCGCATACGCACGCCGACACGATCGATCAATGAAAAACCTAAACCGCGTCCGCTCCTGCGCTCGCCGGTTTCGCTGACTTCGCTCTCGCCCGAGACCTCACGGATCACGCATGACGCGGTTCAGCTGTCTTTCTTCAGGAGATCGGCCAGCCCTTCGAAGGGGTTGTGTGTCGTCTGCTTTCCGGCGACGCCCGGCTTGGCGACTCGGCCGCCGGCGAGCGCGGCGAGGTGCTCTTCGTACTTCTGATGCTCGTTGTCGTGACAGTAGACGCAGAGCAGCTCCCAGTTGCTGCCGTCGGGCGGGTTGTTGTCGTGATTCATGTCCTTGTGATGGACGGTGAGCTCGCGCAGGTTCTCGCGGGTGAAGGTGCGTGCGCAACGCCCGCAGACCCAGTCGTAGAGTTTCAGTGCTTGCTCCCGGTAGCCGGCGGCGCGCTCGTCGCTGGCCTTGCGGGCATCGGCGACGACGCGGTCGAGCTTGGCACTGTCGATGGGCTTGCCGGTCTTGGCGTGACGCGGACCGCTGCTCGACGTCATCGAGGTGTCCCCTTGTGGATTGGCGATGCCGCCAATCTTAGTCGTTCTGGCCGTTTCAAACATGACCCCGATCAGAAAGCCGGCCGCATGGGCACTGTGCACCGGCGTCCAGACGGTGTCGCTGAAGACGGCCTGACCCGTGAGAGACTCCAGCAGGATCTTGGCCGCGACCGCGAGGGCGAAGAGGATCGGGAGCGGGTCGCGCGGCTCGGCCCTCCAGGCCGCAGCCAAGCCGGCCCCCACGATCAGATTGACGATGCCGGAGAGACCGCAATAGGCGACGACGCGGGGCTCCAGCAGCATGACCGCTCCGAGGATGCTCGGCATGCCGAGCAACAGGAGCGCGGTCATCCGGCCTCGCAGTGCCGGCTCGTAAAGCCAGCCAACCAGCAGTAGACCGGCGACATCCAGGATGAGATGAGACGGGTCGCTGTGCGCGAGATGGGCCGAGAAGGCACGCCAGGGCTCGGTCGCGAGCGGTATCGATCGGTCGAGGATCAGTTCGTCCGGAACCGGTCCGAGGATCAGATAGACGCCGGCCGCCGCGAGGGCGAGGGCGAGTGTCCAGGGCATGTTGGTCGTCATGGAACGGCTCCGAGGCTCCGTAGGTCGGGTTGGGCGCGCGTGGCACGGCGCTTTCCTTTGGCGCAATGGCCTGACGCGCGTCGCAACCCGACGTTGCACGGGGGATGTCGGATTGCGCTGCGCTTATCCGACCTACGGGGCGACGCGCCGACCGGTTCGAGCGCGGATCAGGAGGATCGCGGCGACACCGAGGAGCATGAACGCGACCTCCCACGGGGAGAGTGCGCCGGCACCGCCTCCCGATCCGCCGCCGGCATGGGTCGCGCGATTGCCCGTGAACATGGGCTCGGTCTGGTCGACCCGCGGGCTTGTCGGAACCTGATGGGTGCGCTGCTCGCGAGCGGCTCGCTCCAGATCGCTGCGGGTCGCGTTCAGGCGCTCGATGCCGAGCTGCTCGAAGACCTCTTCGCGCAGGACCACCATGCTGGTGCGGTCGGTGACCAGTCCGTAGGCGACGCCCAGGTCGCGGACGGCGTCCTCCATGTCGGCGTCCGGGCCGAAGGTCTCGATCTCGTGCTCCATCTCGCGGATTCGGTCATAGGCCCAGAGGCGCTCCAGCTCCGGGTTTGCGGTCGACCGGGCCGGGAAGGCGAAGCGCCCGCGGTATTGGGTCTCGGCGCCCGAGAGGCGACCGCTCAGGGTCAGTGTGGCCTCGCCGTCGCCCCAATAATGGCCGAGCAACATCAACTGCTGGCCGCGATAGAGGGATCCGGGCTTGCTCGGGGTGAGATCCGTCGTGCGCACCCCGTCGATCTCGACTCGGATGCCGTGCAGGGCGGCATGGGTCAGCTTGCTCGATGCGGCGAGGATCTCGCCGACGATGTCGTCGGCGTTGGAGACGGAGCGGGCGAAGCCGTCGGACGCCTGCGTGAGTGCCTCCAAGAGCGGCCGGTTGGCGCTGTTGCCCATGATGAAGGTGAAGAGCCGCACGTCCTTCTGCTCGATCAGGCGGAGGAAGCTGCGCTGCTCGGTCTCGCCGACGTTCGCGACACCGTCGGTCACCAGGATGATGCCGCTCGTGCGGTCGGCGTCGACCCGATCCAGACCGAGCTGGAGGCCGGAGTAGAGATCGGTGCCGCCGTTCGGCTGTTCGGCGGCGACCCGATCCGCCCATTCGAGCACGCCCTCGGCCGTTGCGGGGACATAGCCGCGGGTCAGCTCGCGTGCGCTGTTGTTGAATGTGACGATGCGAAAGCGGTCCTCGGGCCGGAGCTTGCCGAGCGCCTGCCTGATCCCTTCGGCAAGGGTTCCGTACTTGCCCTGCATCGAGCCGGAGAGATCGAGCACGAAGACCCAATCCGTGCCTTGACTGATCGGCTGAAGGTCATCGCCCGGGGTGAGGGTCAGCAGGAAGGTGCCGCGGCCGGCGGGGTCCGGTTTGTAGGTCACGAGATCGAGGCTGCCGGGAAGATCCTGTGCGAGGCGCCAGTAAACGACCAAGTCTTTGTCCAGGCGATAGGGCTGGGTGGCTGCGCCGGGCGTGCCGGGTTCGTTCTCCGCAGTCGGCTCGCCGGGATCGGCCGGTTCGGTCACGGCATCCAGGACGGCGTTGCTCAGGCGCAGGTCCCAGCGCTGCGCGTCGAGCTTCTCGATCCGTGCATTGCTTGCGTTCGGCATCCGCACCGCCTCGACCGGATAGCCCGAGCGCAGGCGCAGATCGAAGCGGAAGCGATCCTGCACCTCGGTGCTCGCCGTCCAGAAGGCGAGCTTGGCCTCGTCCACACCGCCTTCTTCGAGCGGATAGACATAGCGCCCGATCCCGTGATCGATCCCGATCGGTTGCAGATAGACGAAGCGCACACGTGTGTCCTGAACGGCCCGCACCGGGGCGACACGGATATCGAAGGTCCGGTAGGCGTCCTTGACGGCGATGCCCGCGTCTCGTCCGGCGGCGCGCTCGCTTTGGTAGACCTCCTCGGCGCGCTCCTTCGCAAGCACCTCGCCGCTCACGGGCTTGCCGTCGATCCAGACCGTGAGCTCGGCCACCGTGCCGTGCTCGGGCACCGGGAAGGAGTAGGTCGCCTCGAGGTCCCTGTCATGCGGGTTGTGGAAGACCTGCTCGACGGTTGTGACGGCGTAACCGTCCTGCACCAGGACGTCGACCTGATGATCGCGGATCGAGAGCGCGGGCAGGGAGCCGTCGCTCGGGGTCAAGAGCCCCGCGGCCTGACCGACCGATGTTGTGAGCAAGAGGACGGCCAGCGTCCGGCCGACGGATCTCAACAGGCGGGATGTGCGGTACATGGAAAACCTCCGAATTCTGAACAGTGTTCAATTGAGACGTCTCGAAAAGGCCGGCTCGGCCGACCTATTTGAACGTCGTTTATTTATATAGTCGAAAATTAAGCGGTGTTCAAATATTATTTTTCGCGCTCGGGGTTAGGTTGGCCGCCAGCCGCCAGCCGCCAGCCTCAAGTGCTTAACAGCGGGATAAGCGATAGCCTTGTTGCGTTGGGTTCCTCTGCATCTGAGGACGCCCACACTGATAGCTGATTGCTGGCAGGAAGCAGGAAGCAGGAGGCAGGAAGCTCCCTACACCACGAACCAAGACCGGAGACAACCCCATGGGCAGACGCGGCGAGCACACCAAGGACGAGCTGGCGGCGATGGCGCTCGATGCGGCCGTCGCCCTGCTCGAGGAGGAGGGGCCGGAGCGGTTGACGACCCGTGCGGTGGCCGGGCGTATCGGTTACACGGTCGGCAGCCTCTATTTCGTCTTTCGGAATCGCGAGGACCTGATCCTGCAGGTCAACGAACGGACCCTCGACGAGCTACGCGAGCACATCGCCGCGGCGCTTGCCGAGGTCTCCGAGCCGCGCGCATCCCTCTTGGCGATGGGACGGGCCTACCTGGCGTTCGCGTCCGCGCACCCGACCCGCTGGCGCCTGATCTTCGAGCACACCCGCGCGCCCGGCAGTGATCTGCCCGAACCGCTCGTGCGCAAGATCGAGGCGTTCTTCCTCCAGGTCGCGGAGTCCATTGCGGCCTTGAATCCGCGGGCGAGTCCGGCGGAGGTACGCCGCTCGGCCCAGTCGCTCTGGGGCGGGGTCCACGGGATCACCGTTCTGGCGCTGACCGGCAAGCTCGCGATCGGCGGCGACGCCCCGGCGGAGGTCTTGACGGCCGAGCTGATCGGGCGTTACCTGGACGGGATGGTCGACGCCGATCGAAGCCACGGTCGCGCTCCAACCTCGCCGTTGCGCTGATCGGACGGGTAGGGTGGACGAGCGAGAGCGAAGTCCACCAATCCCTGCGCCGGCGCGGATGGACTGCGCTGCGTTTGTCCAACAGCGCCGGCCGATCCTACAAAAAAGACTTGAATGAGCGATGCGCGCCGCTGCCGAGGGGCGGTCGCCAGGTGAAATCGGGTGGCATGAGGTAGACCGAGCGATGTCGGCAAATTCGGCAATCTTGATCGGCGCAAGCGCCGCCATCGCGGCCTTGCTGGCCCTCTGGGCGATCGTACGCCATCTGCAAGGCAAGGCGTTCGAGATCCCCGCAACCGCCGAGCTCTGGTCGGGACGTCGCTACGCCTGCCCTGACTGCGGCACCGCGATGGAGGCCGGCTGGGTCATGCTCGGCAAGGGTGCGATCTGGTCATCGCGCGGGAAGGGACCGCCCGGAACCTTCGCGCATATCGGCAGCGCCCTGCCCAACACCATCAGCTTGTCACTTCGGCCGGCGGCCAACATGGCGTGGCGATGTCCGAGCTGCCGACTCCTGCTGATCGACCACCGCAAGCTCGTGAAACCGGCCGGCCGGGGCGGCACCGTCTAGGACCGATCCCGCCGCCACGGATTGCGGCCGACGAGGCGGCTGCGCCGACTCAGTCGATGATGTCGGTGATCTTCCAGTCCGTGCCCTGCAACGTCATCCGAACATGGGTCGGCGAGCGGCCCAAATCGCCGATGCGGATCAGGAAGCGGTTGTAGGACTCGAAAAAGGCGAAGTCGATTCCGCCGAGCAGGTAGGGCGGACTCTGGCCGGTGGCTCGCGTGACCGCGCCGCGCAGCGTGTCGCGCACCCAGGGCAGGGTGATCGCCTGCTCGAGCGCCGAGTCGCCGAGGCGGTCGACGTTTTGACGGATCCAACCCATGACGCTGTCCGGATCTGCGGAGGGGAGAATGCCGCCCACGTCCGCGGTGACGCGTTCCTTGTAATTCGCGCGAATCGCCGGCAGATCCACCATGGTGGCGAGCTGAGCCGTGCCCTCTTGATTGATCGCCTCGTCGAGACGGAAGACCGTGAAATAGGGCCAGATGCCGTAGCCGATCAGCGCGAACAGGATCAGATATCCAAACAGTCGCATGGTCTTCGGGTCTCGAGTGATGAAACGGTCCGTGAATTCTACCTGCAAGCCTCTGCCCGGTATAATCCCGCGACCGGACAGACCGCAGAGAAGAGGCTCTCCATGCCGATCGCGACTCCCGCTAGAGACTGGCGCCGCCCCCGGGCGGGCCTTTGCTTCGTCGCCGATGCGTTCTCGCGCGCCGGATCCTCCCCGTGAGCGCAACCGATGGTCTGAGAACCTATCTGGTCGGCGGCGCCGTGCGCGACCGTCTGCTCGGGCGCGCGGTCAGCGAGCGCGATTTCGTCGTGGTCGGCGCCACACCCGATGAGCTTCTGTCCCGCGGTTTCCAGCAGGTCGGCAAGGACTTCCCGGTCTTTCTTCATCCACAGACCAAGGACGAGTACGCCTTGGCGCGCACCGAGCGCAAGACCGCGCCCGGTTATCATGGCTTTGCGGTGCACGCGGACCCGGAGATCACGCTCGAGGAGGACCTGCAGCGCCGGGATCTCACCATCAATGCGCTTGCCGAGGATCCCTCCGGTGTCCTGATCGATCCCTACGGAGGGCTTGCGGACCTCCAGGCGCGCGTCTTGCGGCATGTCTCCCCCGCCTTCGCGGAGGACCCGGTCCGGATCCTGCGTCTCGCCCGCTTCGCGGCCCGCTTCGACGACCTCGGTTTCCGCATCGCGCCCGAGACCATGGATTTGATGCGCGAGATGGTTGCGGCCGGGGAGGTCGATGCGCTCGTCCCCGAGCGCGTCTGGCAGGAGCTGGCGCGTGCACTCTGCGAGGATCGACCCTCGCGGTTCTTCGAGGTTTTGCGCGACTGCGGCGCACTGGTCCGGTTGCTTCCCGAGGTCGATCGGCTCTGGGGCGTACCCCAACCGGCCAAATGGCACCCGGAGGTCGACACCGGCGTGCACGTCATGCTGGTGATCGACATGGCCGCGCGGCTGTCCCCCGATCTCGGCGTGCGCTTCGCTGCGCTCTGCCACGACTTGGGCAAGGGGACCACGCCGACCGAGATCCTGCCGAGCCACCGAGGTCATGAGGAACGCAGTGTCGATCTGCTCGAGGCGGTGTGCGAGCGTCTGCGTGTCCCGGTGCGCTTTCGCGAGCTCGCCCGCATCACGGCGCGCTACCACGGCCTCGTCCACAAGGTCGACGAGCTGCGGGCGACGACCATCCTCGATCTCCTGGAAGGCGCCGACGCCTTCCGCCGGCCGGAGCGCTTCCACCGGATGCTGACGGCCTGCGAGGCCGATTATCGAGGCCGAACCGGCTATGCCGACCGCGATTATCCGCAGGGCGAGACCCTGCGTCGGTTGCAGGCCGCCGTCGCGGCGGTGGACGTCGGTGCCGTCGCGCGAGCCGCACGCGAGCCGCGCTTCATCCCGGAGCACATCCGAGCGGCACGCATCGCCGTCTTGAAGACGGCGATGCGCAGCGACCGCGGGTCCTAGTACACCGTTCCACCTTATTTTGCATGCTCAGAGCCACCCAAAGGCGCCAGGGCAAGGCACAGGCCGCGGGGAATAGTGGATCCTATTTCCAAGGGCTGCAACGGGGTACTGGAACCCTTTCAACCGGCGCTGCCGGTGCCGTCACCGAACGCTGCGGCGGATAGCGTGCCGTTGGAATCCCGCACGCTCACCACGATCTCGCACCTGAACCGCAGATCATCAGGAGCAGGCCAATGAGCGTCGTGCATTTAAGCGCGCCCACGATCGATCCGGAGGAGGTCGCCTATTTCGAGCGACTCGCACACCGTTGGTGGGATTCCGAGGGTCCGTTCTGGCCCTTGCACCGTCTCAACGCCTTTCGGGTCGACTATATTCGCAGACACCTTGCCGCAGCGTTCGGGCGGGATCCGCGGGCCGAGCGCCCGTTTGAAGGGTTGAAGGTTCTGGATATCGGATGCGGAGGCGGGATCCTCAGCGAGTCGATCGCGCGACTCGGTGCCTCTGTCACGGGCGTGGAGATTACCGAGAAGAACGTTCGGGTGGCGCAGATCCACGCCCAGTGGAGCGGTCTGGAGATCGATTATCGCCTGGGCACCGCAGAGGATTTGGTGCGCGCCGGCGAGCAGTTCGACGCCGTGCTGAACATGGAGGTGATCGAGCATGTGGAGCATCTGCCCGAGTTTCTTGCCGACTGCGGTCGTCTGGTTCGACCGGGCGGGGTGATGTTTATCGCCTCGATCAATCGAACGATCGCGGCCTTGATCGTGGCGATTTTCGGTGCGGAGTATGTGCTGCGCTGGCTGCCCAAAGGCACGCACCACTATCGCAAGCTGGTTCCTCCAGGCGAGGTCGAGGCCTTCTTAGGTGATGACTTCCAGGTCAAAGACCGCACCGGTGTCCGGGTGAATCCGTTCAATCGAAGGTTTGGCGTCACCCGCTGGATGGGCGTGAACTATATGCTTCTCATGCAGCGTCGCTGAGGGTGTCGGGGCGAAGGCGCGAGCGTGGCCACCGTGCCGAAGGAGGGTTGTCGAGGTGTGTCGGGTTGTCGAAGGTTCGGTTTGGAGGGCAGGACGATGATCGAAGAAGGCGAATTGGAGGGCTGGATCGCATCGATGTCGCGCGGCGACTGCGGTTTCACGTACATCAGGTTTTATGCCGATGCTCCGGAATGGGTCCGAGACACGGCGATCAACCGCTTCGGCAAGGGTACGGTCTTTCTGCCGCCCGCCGAGATCAAACCCAAGGCGAACGCGGCCTAGTGCGCCGCAAGGGAGAGGACCTCGCCGAGCGCTCGGTCGATGACCTCGAAGGGGGTGTAGAAGTGCGGTGAGAAGCGAATTCCGCCGCCGCGTTGTGCGCACAAGACCCGGCGCTGCATCAGCTCGGGGTAGATCTCGGCCGCGGGTCTCCCGGGGACTCGAAAGGTGACGATGCCCGCGCGACGTTCGGTCGAGCGAGGGGACAAGAGCTCGAGCCCGTGCCGATCGATTCCCTCGATCAGATGTGCGGTGCGCAGCTGAAGCTCGCGCCAGACCTGCTCGATGCCGACCTCTTCGATCACCGCGAGACTCGCCTCGAGCGCATGGACGCCGAGGAGGTTCGGACTGCCGCACTCGAAGCGCCTTGCGTCCTCGGCGGGCTCCCAGTCCCGCCGGTCGAAATTCCCCGAGTGCTCGAGCATGTGCCATCCGAACTGGTGCAGGACCAGCGTGTGCCGCAGCGAGGGGCGAACGTAGAGCAGGGCGAGACCTTCCGGACCCAGCATCCATTTGTGTCCGTCGGCCACGACGAAATCCACATCGGCGCGCGAGAGGTCGAAGGGCAGGGCGCCGAGGCCCTGGATGGCGTCGACACAGAAGAGGATGCCGTTGGCGCGGCAAAAGGCGCCGATACGCGCCAGGTCCAACCGCAGGCCACGCGCGTATTGCACCCAACTCACTGCGATCATTCGGGTGCGCGGGGTGCAGAGTGCGAAGAGGTCGGTCTCGGGATCGGCGGATCCATCCAGGTCGAGCGCCTTCCAGGCCACGCCGCGAGTCGCCAGAGACTCCCAGACGACCCGGTTGGACGGGAACTCCTGCGCGATACCCACGATCTCGTCGCCGGGTTGCCATGTCAGGCCGTAGGCGATGATCGAGAGTGCCTCGGAGGTATTCTTCGCCAACGCGATGTCCGTCGCCGAGTCCGCTCCGACGAGCCTCGCCAGGCGCTCGCGCAGACGATGTTCGGTCGCGAGCCACCGTGGATAGTGCAGCGATCCGAGGCGACTGTTCTCCTCTGAAAATCGCGATACTGCTTCGGCGGCGCGCCGCGGCCAAGGTCCGACGGCCGCGTGGTTCAGGTGGCAGAGGGTCGGGTCGAGGTCGAATTCATCCGGACCGAGACTCAACCCTCGCTCCCCTCTGCCGCGGCAGCCGGCGCCTGCTGCGCTTGGGCCGGCGGCGCTGCCGGTGGCGCAGCCGCGGGCGCGGGGGCCTGCGAGGCTTCGCTGCCGGTCGAGGGCGGACTCTGCTGTGCCTCGGCCGCCGGTGCTGGATCCGACGCGGGGGCTGCCGGTGTCTGCGTCGCTGTCGGCGCCGATGAAGGAGACGGCGGGGCGGTGTCATCGGCCGGCCCGGCCGTTTCCGCAATCGTCGTTGTCTTGGTTTCGGGCGGTTCAGTCGGCCGGGGTTGTGATTCTGCCTGATCGGGTGCTCCAGCCGGCTCCGCGACGGTTCGGGGTGCGTTCGCGGGCGACGCAATCGGCGCAGTAGGTGCGGCAGTGACCGGTGCCGTCGGTGCGACCTCGCTCGGCGTGGCGTCGGACGTCGGGCTTGATCTCGGAGGCGCGGCCGCCGCGGTCGATGACTCCGGTGTCGACGCCGTTGGTGCGGTCGCCGGATCGGTCGCCGTCTCACTTGTGTCGGAAACGGTTGGCGGCTCGTCGGGTGCGGTCGTCGCAGCCTGCTGGGCGGGGCGTGAATCGGCTGGCGGGCGCGGCGTCGCGCTCGCAGCGGCCGGCGCGGCATCGGCGCCCGGGTTCGCGGCCGCCGCATTGGCCTGGGCGATACGCTGCTTTTCGGCCTCGCGTTTGGCGCGCGCGGCGGCGATGCGCTGTTTTTCGACGTAGTTGCCGTAGCTCGGGCCGGATCCGACGATGGTGACCTCGGTTCCATGAGAGACGTGTTTGAAAAGCACCGGGGCGAGCGTGCTCGGCAGACGGATGCAGCCGTGCGAGGCGGGTTGTCCGGGACGCGGTATGGGCCCGGCATGCAGACCGATCCCGTCGTAGGTCAGGCGCATGAAATAGGGCATGCGTGCGCCCTCGAAGCTTGCGCCCGAGGGGATCGGATCGCGGCCCGCCTTGGCGTTCGAGCGGACGACCTTGCCGTTCTTCACGACCTTGCCGTAGAGGTTCGAGCGCTTGTTCTCGACCTTTTCCATGACGGCGAATCGGCCGGTCGGGGTCGGATGCTTGGGCAGACCGCTGGCGATGGTGCTCCAGCCGATCTCGTCCTCGCCGACAAAGAAGCTTGCCCGCTGCTTATCCGTATCGATGACGATGCGCGAGACCTTGCGCCCGTCGCCGTTCCACTCGTAGAGCTTGGAGGGTTTCGGCTTCTCGACGGGGCCTTCGACGCGCTCCTCCGTCTGCGCAGGTGTCGGCTGCTCGGCGACGACCGGCTCCTCCGGCTTCGGCTCGGCCTTGCCGATGAATCGCGCCAGCTCGGTGCAACCCGTAAGGGTCAGAAGCATCGCGCAGGCACCCAGGACCTTGACGGAGGGGAATGAGGCGTGGGGCAAGCCCCGTCGTTGCATCTGGCTCATAGCGTCTTGTTCTTTGCAGGGGTCCCGGCCAAGCCCGGAACATTGCGATCGGTCAATTAGGTCTAAAGGATAGCGCGATGAAGGTCGAAGGGCACGCCGATCGACTCTTTCTTGACTTCCCCGTCTTAGCACCGAACTACCTCGCTGGCGAAGAGATTTTCGATCCAAGCCGACATACGGTCGCGGTCCGAACCCGTGAGACCGATCATTCAGGCCCTTTGGCCCGCCGATGTGGCATTAAATTGTACGGAGTATCGGATGCTGACGGATCGCGCCTCGACCCCTGAGCACGACACCGGACCGGACGGCTTTGGCGCCGATGCGGAAACGATGTCGCGCCGCCGCGCGTTGTTCTTCTTCTCGGTGATGACCACGGTCGTTTTTGCCCTCGCCCTTATGATCGCAGCCCTGTCGAGCGGCGGTTTCGACCTTCTCGACGCGGTCCTGACCCTGTGCTTCGGGTTGACGCTGCCTTGGACCGTTATCGGCTTTTGGAATGCCGTCGTCGGCTTCGCTCTGATGCGTCGTCATCCCGACCCCGCAGCCGTGGTCTGTCCGCTCGAGTGTGACCCGCCGAACGCCCTCGCCGGCAAGACCGCCATCCTGAGCTGCATCCGAAACGAAGATGCCGAGCGGGTCGTGCGTCACCTGGATCACATGATCCAGGGACTCGTCGAGTCGGGACACGCCGACGCATTCGAGATCTTCGTGCTCAGCGACTCCACGTGGCCCGAATGTATCGCGGCCGAAGAGGCCGGGGTAGAGCACCTGCGCGAGCGCTGGTCTCGGCAGATGAGCATCCGGTATCGGCGCCGCCGGGACAACCCCGGTTTCAAAGCGGGAAACATTCGGGATTTTCTGACCCATGGGGGCGACGGGTTCGATTTCGCCTTGGTCTTGGATGCCGATAGCCTGATGGCGCCCGAGACCATCCTGCGCATGGTGGGCATCATGCAGCGCAACCCGCGTCTGGGGATTCTGCAGAGTCTTGTCGTCGGACTGCCGGCCACGAGTGCCTTTGCGCGGATCTTTCAGTTCGGGATGCGTCTGGGGATGCGCTCCTATTCGCTCGGCAGCGCCTGGTGGCAGGGCGACAGCGGACCCTACTGGGGACACAACGCACTCCTGCGCGTGCAGCCCTTTCGTGCACATTGCCGGCTCGACCCGCTGCCGGGCTGCCCGCCGCTCGGCGGTTGGATCCTGAGTCACGATCAGGTCGAGGCGGTGCTGATGCGCCGGGCCGGCTACGAGGTGCGGGTGCTGCCCGAGGAGCGCGGAAGCTGGGAGGAGAATCCGCCGACCTTGATCGAGTTCATCCGACGCGACCTGCGCTGGTGTCAGGGCAACCTTCAATACCTGCGCCTGATCGGGACGCCGGGTCTGCATCCGATCGGGCGGGTTCAGCTGGTGCTTGCGATCCTCATGTTCATCGGTTCGCCGGCATGGGTCGTCTTCATGACGCTCGCCGCCCTGCAGATCGGACACGCGCCGCAGTCCGGTCCGGTCTTCGATCCGATCTTCGGCTGGTCGATCTTCGCGCTCGTCATGACGATGGTCTTTGCGCCAAAGCTCGCGACCTTGGGCAGTCTGCTGCTCTCCCGGGAGGGCCGCGCGGGTTTCGGCGGTGGTCCGCGCCTGTTGGCGGGCGCCTTCGGGGAGATTCTCTTCTCGACCCTGCTTGCGCCCGTCATGGCCTTGGCCCACACGCTCTTCATGGTCGGGCTCGTTTTCGGCAAGGCGATCGTCTGGTCGCCGCAGCGTCGCGACACCCATCGATTGAAGCCGACGCTGGCATTGCGTCGACTCTGGCCACAAACCCTCTTCGGGTTCGCGGGGATGCTTTGGTTGATCTCGAGCGACGCCGGCGGGGCGGTTCTCGTGTCACCCTTCATCCTCGGCGCCCTCCTCGCCGTGCCCATCGCCGTGCTGACCGCGTGGCCGGTCCTCGGCGCGTGGCTGGCGCGGGTTGGACTCTGGCGGATCCCGGAGGAGGTCGATCCGCCGGAATTGATCAAATCGCTCGGGCTTCCCGGGGCCGGCCGTCGACGCGCCTATGTTGCGGCCACGGAGACGGTGGCGGCGGATGCGATCGGTGGCGACTGATCGCGGCAACGCCCCGAGAGACGGCCTGCGCGCCCTCCTCGGTGTCGCGCGGTCGTTGAGGATCTACTATCTGCACCGGCGTCGCTCGCGGATGGACGCCTTCTATCGCGCCTTTCTCGACCCGGACGATCTGGCCTTCGACATCGGCTGTCATGTCGGCGATCGCATCGGCGCCTTTCGTCGCATCGGTGCCCGGGTGTTGGCCGTCGAGCCGCAGCCGATGATGGTGCGCACGCTGCGTTGGCTCTACGGACGCGACCCGGCGGTACGGATCGAGGCAAGCGCGGTCGGACGCGCGTCCGGTCGGGCGCAGCTGCAAGTGAATCGCGCCAATCCGACGGTGAGTACGCTCTCGACGGGCTTCATCTCGGCGGCGCGGGGTGCGTCGGGGTGGGAGTCGCAGCATTGGGACGGTGCGATCGAGGTTGCCTGTACGCGGTTGGACGATCTGATCGAGCGCCACGGCATGCCGCGCTTCGTGAAGATCGATGTCGAGGGTTACGAGGCCGAGGTGCTCGGCGGATTGACCCGACCCGCGGATGCCCTATCGTTCGAGTTCACGACGATCCAAAGGGACGTCGGACATCGTGCCTTGGCAGAGTGCTCGAGACTGGGCTATGCGCGATTCAACGCCGCGCTCGGAGAGTCCTACGTCTTCGCGCACGACGCTTGGGTCGACGCCGCGGCGATCGGCCGCTGGCTCGATGCCTTGCCGCACACCGCCAACTCGGGAGACATTTATGCCCGGTGAGTCGAGTGGGAACGCGAGTCGATCGCCCCCGGTGCTGTCCGCACGCGCCTACTGGGTCACCGGCCGCCTGCAAGGCGAGCTGCGCGACGAGCCGCTTGCCCCGCCCGGTCCGGGCGAGGCACTCGTGCGGACCCTCTACTCGGGCATCAGTCGGGGGACCGAGGCGCTGGTGTTGCGCGGCGAGGTTCCGCCGAGCGAATACACGGGGATGCGCGCTCCCTTTCAGGCCGGCGACTTTCCGTGGCCCGTCAAATACGGCTATTGCAACGTCGGCCGTGTCGAGGTCGGTCCGGCGGAATGGATCGGGCGGACCGTGTTCTGTCTCTATCCCCACCAGAGCGCTTATTGCGTCCCGATCGAGGCCCTCCAGAGGATTCCCGACGGGGTCCCGCCGGGGCGCGCGATCTTGGCGGCGAACCTCGAGACCGCCGTCAACGGGCTCTGGGATGCCGCGCCCCGGATCGGCGATCGCATCGCCGTCATCGGCGCCGGGTCGGTGGGCGTGCTCGGCGCCTGGCTGGCGGCGCGGATCCCGGGCTGTCGGGTCGAGCTGATCGACATCGACCCGCGCCGTGCCGAGATCGCCGCGCGGCTCGGTGTCGACTTTGCTCTGCCGGGGGATGCGCGCGGCGATGCCGATCTCGTCATCCACGCCAGCGGCTCTTCGGCAGGCCTGGAGCAGGCGCTCGAGCTGGCTGGCTTCGAGGCGACCATCCTCGAGCTGAGCTGGTACGGCACCAAGCAGGTCACCCTGCCGCTCGGCGCAGCCTTCCACCGGCGCCGCCTGACCTTGCGCTCCTCGCAAGTCGGCCAGGTCGCGACGGCACAGCGCGCTCGCTGGGATTATCGACGGCGCCTGGCTCTTGCGCTGTCGCTGCTCGCCGATCCGGCGCTGGATCATCTGATCAGCGGGGAGGATGGCTTCGATGATCTGCCCGCCGTACAGGCACGTCTGGCAACGGGTTCGAGCGATGCCCTGATGCACCGCATCCGCTACCCATGATCGGGCGCTCGGGGCCTCGACCTCGCATCCGAGCACCGCGCGTTTCTCGCGGCCGGGCGCGACAACCACGCGATGGAGCGGCTGGCCCGAGGTAGGGTATGCGTTTCGGTCGTTTTTTCTGGATCTACAACGTTCGGGACAGGAGACACCATGTACAGCGTTTGCGTTCGCGACCACATCATGATCGCGCACAGTTTCCGAGGGGAGGTCTTCGGACCGGCACAGCGACTGCACGGGGCCACCTATGTGGTGGATGTCGAGTTCCGTCGCCCCGAGCTGGACGCGGACGGCCTGGTGGTCGACATCGGTCTCGCCAGTCAGACGCTGCGAGCGATTTTGGCCGATCTCGATTATCGGAATCTGGACGAGGAGCCGGCCTTTCAGGGCCGCAACACCTCGACCGAGTTCCTCGCGCGCGTCATCTTCGATCGCATGGCCGCGCAGTTGAGCGCCGGCGCGCTCGGCGAGGGCGCCGGGGCGATCACGGCCCTGCGCGTGCAGTTGAGCGAGTCGCACGTCGCTTGGGCGGCCTATGCCTCGGAGCTGCCGCCTGCGGCGCGCCCGTGAGCGCTGCGGGTACGCTTGCGTTCCTGATACCGGGCGATCCGAGCACACCGACCGGCGGTTATCGCTATGATCGACGGATCATTCACGGACTGATCGGTGCGGGTCGGTCGGTGAAGACCGAGCGCCTCGACGAGAGCTTTCCACGCCCGACAGGCGCGGCATTGGTGGATGCGGAACGTTGTCTCTCCGGGATCCCGGACGGCACCGGGGTTGTCGTCGATGGATTGGCCTTCGGGTTGCTGAGCGAGAGTGCAGCACGCCATCAAGGCCGCTTACGCCTGATCGCCCTGGTCCATCACCCTCTCGCCTTGGAAACGGGCCTCTCCCCGGCGCGCGTCGAGGCGTTGCGCCGCGGCGAGAGCGCTGCCTTGGCCACAGCGCGCATGGTCGTGGCGACCAGCGGCGCCACCGCGGATCGACTCGTCGGCGAGTACGGGGTCTCGCGGGCCCGGATCCGTGTGGTGGCGCCCGGTACGGATGCCGCGCCTCTTGCAGTCGGATCCGGGGCGTCCGTGCCGAACCTGTTGTGCGTCGCCGCCGTGACACCGCGCAAGGGTCACGACATCCTCCTGCATGCGCTCGCCGCTCTGACGGACCGAGCCTGGCGGCTCGACTGCGTCGGGAGCCTGAGCCGCTGCCCCGCGACGAGCGCGGCCATGCAGCGTTTGTCCGAGCACTTGGGCCTGAGCGGGCGCGTTCGATTCACGGGCGAGGTCGACGAGTCTCGCCTCGCGGCGCTCTATCATCGGGCCGATCTCTTCGTCCTGCCGACACGCTTCGAGGGTTATGGGATGGTTTTGACGGAGGCACTGGCGCGCGGTCTACCGATCGTCAGTACCCGGGTCGGACCGATCCCGAATCTGATGCCCCGGGATGCGGGGCTCTTGGTGGAGCCGAACGATCCTGCTGCCCTGCGCGCCGCCTTGGCGCAGGTCCTCGACGACCCGAGGCGGCGCGCCGGGCTTGCCTCGGGCGCACGCTCGGCGCGCGCCGAGCTCCGCTCATGGGAGGCTGCGAGCGCCGATTTCATGGATGTTCTCGACGAGGTGTGCGATGGGTGACTTCGACGTCGATTGGTTGAGACTGCGCGGACCCGCGGATGAGCGTGCTCGCGCGGCGGATCTTCCGGTCTTGTTGCGTGCGCATCTCGCGAAGGGACCGCCGTTGAAGGTGCTCGACCTGGGGTGCGGCACCGGCTCCAACCTGCGTGCCCTG
Organism: Thiocapsa marina 5811; assembly: GCF_000223985.1. Lineage (GTDB taxonomy): Bacteria > Pseudomonadota > Gammaproteobacteria > Chromatiales > Chromatiaceae > Thiocapsa > Thiocapsa marina. The sequence continues at coordinate 77,790 of NZ_AFWV01000011.1, read as the reverse complement.
GCGCCGGCCTTGGGCGGTGCCCAGGCGTGGCTCTGTCTGGATGTGGATGCCGAGCTCTTGGATCGATTGGCGGACGAGACCCAAGCCTGGGCGCAGGCATCGGGGTTTGCTTGGGACGCGACCGCTCGGCGGGTCACCGGGGCGGAGCCTCGTCTGGACTGCACGCTGACGACCCGGCGATTCGACCTCGCGCCCGATTCGGCCGAGCTTCCGATCGACGGGATTGGCTTGGTCACGGCCTCGGCGCTGCTCGACCTGGTGTCGGAGACCTGGCTCACGCGCTTGGTCTCGCAGTGCGCGAAGGCCCGAGCGCCGATCCTGATGGCCTTGACCTACGACGGGCGTGTCGCCTTCGAGCCCGCCTTGAGCGGCGATCGCGAGGTCATCGAGGCCGTGAATCGCCACCAGAGACGCGACAAGGGCTTCGGCCCAGCGCTGGGACCGGGCGCGAACGCTCGGCTGGCGATCTTGGCGGCCGCGCAGGGATATTGGGTCGAGGTTCGAACGAGCGACTGGCGGATTCGACGTTCCGAGCGGGAGCTCCAGTCGGCTCTGATCCGTGGCTGGTCCCGGGCGGCCTGCGAGGAGGCAGCCGCCTCGGATCAGGCGGCGATCGCGCACTGGGAGGCGGTTCGGCTCGCTGCCGTCGAGCGGGGCTGTTCTCGAATCAACGTCGGTCATCGCGATCTTCTCGCCATTCCGTCGCGGGCTTAAACCGCGCCCGGAACGGTATGCGATGCTTTTGGATGGGATCGGCCTCGTCGGACTTGATGACCGCTGGAGCCGGTGCGGTTTAAGATTCTAAAACATATATCATTTTAAACCGTTTACCCGTCAAGTGTCGTGGATGCGCCACACGTTGAGCTCACTCGAAAACGAGTATGTCGCTCTGGACGGGGTTTAGCGGATGCGGGAGAGCTCCGCTCGGCTGAGCACATCGTGGGTGACCGTGTCTTCGTTGATCGTATTTTGGGGGATCGCATCGGCGGAAGGCTCAGGCGCTCCCGCGCTCAGATCGAAGTCATAGAGCACATCCTCGCCCATACGGAAGATGCGTGTGGCCGGGCGCAAGGCATCCGCCAAGCGTTCGGTCGGCGGCAATCGCACCCCCGGCCGACCGCTGCCGATCACGAGCGGGGCGACCGCGATCTGCAGGCGCGACAGCAATCCGACCTGGAGGAACCGCGAGACCGTGGCCCCGCCGCCCTCGATGAAGACCCTGCGCAGACCCCGCGCGGCGAGTGCGCTCAGGAGCGCGCCCAGATCGAGCCGGTCGGACGCGACCGGCGCCCCGATCAGCTCGGCCTGGCCGTGGCGTGTCTCTCCGCGCCGGATGCGGGCAAGATCGCAACAGAGCAGGGTCTCGGCCTCGCCGTCGTTGAACAGATGACGCTCGCTGGACAGGCGTCGTCGCGGATCCAAAACCACCCGGACTGCATTCGGCCCGGGGACCAGCCGCGTGGTCAGGCGCGGATCGTCCGCGGCGACGGTCTCGGCCCCGACCAGCACGGCATCGCTGAGTGCGCGCATGCGGTGCAGGTGGCGAATATTGGCCTCCCCGGTCACGAAGCGGGCATCCCCGTCGGCCGTGGCGATGAATCCGTCGATGCTCTGTCCGAGGTGGGCGATGACGTTCGCCGGGCCCGGTTGCGGGCGGCACAAGGGCAGATAGAGCTCGAAGAGGGCGAGTGCTTGATCGTCGCGATGCCGATCGTCGGCGTGCGCAACAGGTTGCCAACCCGCATGCGGCAGCCACAGCAGATCCGCTTGCGCGCGATGCGCCGGGTCGACGGGCGATACGCGTCCGTCGGGCGCGATGCGCAGGGCAAGCGGGTGATCGAGAGACCAGGCGGCGTTGCGCGCCAGTCGCGCGGCACTCAAAATCAACGACCAGGCGCGCGCGGCGTCGATCCCTCGCTCGTGCGACGGCGTTTCCGATCTCTCGAGCTGAGTCATCCGGGATCGGGTCATCGGCGGCCTCTCGTGTTTGAGTTGATCGCTGAGCACGCATTCGAACCGCACATGCACAACGCGGATATGGCGCTGCGGCCTCGAAAATCGAGCCGAGCAAGTCGGTCTCTTCACCACAGTCCGCCATCGATGTCACGGACCGAAACACACGGAGCGAGTAGATGGCCTTTAAGTTCATGCACGCCGCCGATGTGCATCTCGACAGCCCGCTGCGCGGACTCGAGCGCTACGAGGGTGCACCCGTCGAGGAGATCCGCGGGGCAACCCGTCGAGCCTTCGAAAATCTGGTCGCACTCGCGATCGAGGAGTCGGTCGACTTCGTCCTGCTGGCCGGCGATGTCTACGACGGTGACTGGCGGGACTACAACACCGGGCTGTTCTTCTCGGGCCAGATGGGTCGTCTCAACGATCACGGCATCCCGGTCTTCCTGATCGCCGGCAACCACGATGCCGCGAGCCAGATCACCAAGGCGTTGCGAGCGCCGCCCAATCTCTCGGTCTTCGCCACGCGCGCGCCCGAGACGTGGGTCCTCGAGCACCTCGGCGTGGCCATCCACGGTCAAGGGTTTCCGAGCCGCGCGGTGACGGACGACCTGAGCCGGGCCTATCCGCAAGGCGATCGTGCACTCTTCAATATCGGGTTGCTCCACACCTCGCTCGACGGGCGACCCGGCCACGAGCCCTACGCGCCCTGTACCGCGGACGGACTCAGAGCGAAAGGGTACCAGTATTGGGCGCTCGGCCATGTCCACCAGCGCGAGCTGATCGCGCAGGACCCACACATCCTCTTCCCCGGGAACATCCAGGGCCGTCATATCCGGGAGACCGGTCCGAAAGGCTGCACCCTGGTGCGGGTGGAAGCGGGCGGGGTCGTCGAGATCGAGCCGCGGTCGCTCGACGTCGTGCGTTGGGCGATCTGTCCGGTGGACGTGACCGATGCGCACAACCTGGATCAGATCTTCCCGCGGGTCGAACAGGCGCTTGCCGACGCCTCGGATGCGGCCGAAGGCCGTCTTCTCGCCGCGCGTCTGCGTCTCGTCGGGCGCAGTCCGATCCATTCGCGCCTCCATGCCGAGCACGAGCGCCTAGTCAACGAGTGCCGTGCCCTGGCGTTCTCCGCGGGCCTGACGGATGTTTGGATCGAGAAGCTGGTCCTTGAGACGCGTCCGTCGGCGCCGCTCTCGGAATCCCCGCGCGAGGATGCCTTCGGGGGCTTGCTGCGCTCCATCCACGCCTTGGAGGTCGACGGCGAGCGTCTCGCCGCGTTGAGCGCGGAGCTCGAGGCGCTTGCACTCAAGCTGCCGCCCGCCTTGCGCGGGGGCGATGACCCGTTCGATCCGTCGGAACCCGAGTATCTTTCGGGCTGTCTCGAGGACGTGAAGTCGCTCCTGGCGGAGCGGTTGCGCGGTCAAGGCGATCCGCAGGAGAAGGCCGGATGAAGATCCTCGAGCTGGACCTTCGCGCATTCGGCCCCTTCACGGACCATCGCCTCGATCTGAGCGGCGGCCGCGAGGGCTTGCACCTGGTCTTCGGTCCCAACGAGGCCGGAAAAAGCTCGGCCCTGCGGGCCCTGCGCGGCTTGCTCTTCGGGATCCAGGAGCGCACCCGCGATGACTTCCGACACGGCAAGCAGGAGCTGCGTCTCGGCGGGCGTCTGCGCAACCGCAACGGCGAGGAGCTTGCATTCCTCCGACGCAAGGGCCGCAAAAGCACCCTGCTCGATCCGGACGGAAAGGCGATCGGCGAGGATGCGCTCTCGCCCTTCCTGGGCGATGTCGACGACGGCCTGTTCGAGCGTCTCTTCGGGATCGATTACGAGAGCCTGGTCGGCGGCGGTCAGACCTTGCTCGAAGAGCGGGGCAGGGAGGCCGAGGCGCTGTTCGGGGCCGCGCTCGGCGCCACCGCGGTTCGCCGGGTGCTGGATCGACTCGATCAAGAGGCCAACGGACTCTTTCTGCCGCGCGCGTCCAAGCCGCGGATCAACGTCCTGATCGGCGAGCTCGGCGAGACCGAGCGCCGTGTGCGCGAGGCGAGCCTTTCGGTGCGCGAGTGGGAGCAGGCCAAGGCGTCGCTTGATCGGGCGATTCGCGAGCTGGCGGCGATGGACGCGGAGATCGCACAGATGACGCTCGAGCGCAGCCGGCTCGAACGCATTCGGCGCACCCTCCCGGATCTGGTGCGCATGGCCCGGCTGCAGGAGCAGTTGGAGGGGATCGGACCCGTGCCCGTGCTTGCCGAGGATTTCGCGCCGCGCCGCGAGGAGGCGGTCGCGAAACAGGCCCGTGCCGACGAGGCCAGGGCCAATGCACAACGCCGGCTCGACGGGTTGCGCGTGCTCGTTCGCGAGCTGATCAATGCCGTGTCGGAGGACCTGCTCCGGGAGTCCGAGACGATCGACGACCTGCGCGAGCGCTTCGGCAGCCATCGCAAGGCCGCGCAGGATCGCACCGAGCTGCTCGCCGAGCTGGCGCGCCGAGAGTCCGAGGCGAGCGCGCTGTTGCAGCAGGTGCGGCCGGACCTTGCGCGCGATCCGGCGTCTGCCGATCCGCCCCGACTGACGCCGCTGCTTGCGCGCAGACGCCGTGCGACCGATCTCGGAGCCCGCAAGGCCGCCGTGATCGACGCGCTCGCCAAGACACGCGCCGATCTCGCCGAGACGCAAGAGCGCCTCGGGCTGCGCACCGGGGCGCTGGCCGAGTTGCCCGGAGAGGTTTATTCGACCGATCTGCAGACCGCGCTCGATGCGGCGCGACGCGCGGGAGACCTGGATCAGACGCTGATCGAGGAGCGTCTGGCGCTGGCGGCGCAACACAAGGCGTGCGAGCAGGGACTGTCCGCACTTGGTCTGTGGTCGGGCGGGTTGGCCGATCTGCTTGCTGCACCGCTGCCGGACGAGGAGAGTCTGCGACGCTTCGCGGAGGACACCCGCGCGCTGAACGAGCAACGACAGGCCTTGGAATCGAAGCGTTCGGATACGCTGACCGAGTGTCTGCGATGCGAGGAGGCGCTGCGTGTGCTGGAGCTGAGCGGCTCGGTGCCGTCCGAGGCGGATCTGACGCAGTCCCGCGCGCATCGCGATCGAGGCTGGTCGCTCGTGAAACGGGCATGGCTCGGCGGCGAGGATGTCGGCGCCGAGGCGCGGCTGTACGACACCGATGCTCCCCTTGCGGATGCCTTCGAGGGCGCGTTGAACGGGGCCGACGAGGTCGCCGATCGGTTGCGTCGCGAGGCCGGGCGTGTTCATGAGCGCGCGACGACCCGCGCACGACTGGAGGTCGCGCAGCATGAGCGTGACGAGACCGAGCGCGCACTGGCCGATCTGACCGTGTCTGTCACCCGTTTCGAGGAGGCATGGCATGGGCTCTGGTCGCCCTGCGGCCTGACACCGCTGCCGCCGTCCGAGATGCTGCCGTGGCTTGCGCGCGCCACGCGGCTTCGCGAGCGGATCCGCCAGGCCGACGAGGTGCGCGAACGCATCGAGACCCGCGAGGCGTTGCGGGCATCGCACCGCGCGGCGCTCCTGAGCGCTCTCGGCGCCCTTGACACGACCCTCGACCCTGGATCCCCGGCACTCGCCGTGCCCGAGCTTGGCGGGCTCATCGGGTTGGCGGAGGCGCGACGGCGTGCCGCGGAGGAGGGCGCGCGCGTGCGCCTTGCGCTGGAGCACGAGGTCGCGGAGCTGCAGGGGCGTACTCGACTTCTGAGCCGCGAGCTGTCGGACGCCGAGACGGCGCATGCCGCATGGCAGGCGGACTGGACGGCGCTCATGTCCGAGCTCGGACTCGCGCCGGATGCCGGTCCCGGCGAGGTCTCGGACGATCTTCAGGCGATCGCGGATGCGGTGGCGAAGATCGAGGCCGCGACGCTCTTGAGAACGCGCATCGCCGGCATCGATCGGGATGCCGCGGCCTTCTTCGCGCAGACCCAGGACTGTCTCGGTCGGCTCGCGGTGGATCTGCTTGGACGTCCGGTGGAGGAGGCGATCTTGACGTTGTACGCGCGGCTCGGCGAGCAACGGGCGCTCAAAACGCGACTCGAAGAGCTGCGGACTCAGGAGGAGCGCGCCGAGGAGGACATTCGCGAGTCGGAGACGGCAATCGCGGCAGCCGATCGCGTCCTCGCCGAGCTGTGTCGCCAGGCCGCCTGCGAAGCGCCGGAGCAGTTGCCGCTGATCGAGGAGCGCGTTCGCGATCGACGACGACTGGCCGCCGAGCTTGCGGATGTCGAGCGCGCACTCATGCGGGCCGGTGACGGTCTCGGGATCGAGGCGCTCGCTCACGAGGCGTTTGCGGTCGATCAGGATCGGGTCGTCATGCGGCTGGCGGAGATCGACGCGCGCCTCGAGCAGGAGCTGCGTCCCGCGCACCGAGTGCTGATCGAAGAGAAGGCCGATGCCGATCGTGCACTCAAGGCGATGGGCGGGGCGGGTACCGCCGCCGCGCTCGCCGAGGAATCCCAGCAGCTCCTCGCCGGCATCCGCACCCATGCCGAGCAGTATGTCCGCCTCAAGCTCGCGGCGCGCATTCTGCGCGACGAGATCGAACGCTTCCGACGCCAAAACAGCGACCCGATCCTCGGGTGGACCAGCCGCTATTTCGCGCGCCTGACCTGCGGCGCCTTCAGCGCGGTCGAGACCGATTTCGACGAAGCCGACCAGCCCGTCCTGGTCGGTCTGCGCAACAGCGGGGAGCGACTGCGCGTGGAGGCGATGAGCACGGGCACCCGCGATCAGCTCTATCTGGCGCTGCGCCTCGCCAACCTGGAGCAGTATCTCCAAGCCGCCGAGCCGATGCCGTTCGTCGTCGACGATATCCTCATTCAATTCGACGACGAGCGCGCGCTCGCCACCCTTGCGACCCTAGCAGACCTCTCCGCCAAGACGCAGGTGATCCTTTTTTCGCACCACGGCCGCGACATCGCGCAGGCCAGGAAGCTCGATCCCGGCGAAGAGCGGGTCTGGGTCCACCGTTTGGGGTAGTGTGTGTGCGGGTCCGTTGACGAGCCGGAAAGAGCCTTGCCCGTTCCGCGTGGCCAGCTCGTATGCTTGCTCCGTGCAGGGGAAGCCTCATCTAACGGGATTGGTGGCGAGCGCGCCCGCTCGCCGGATCGTCAATAGGAATCAAGGCGATTAAACCGCGCCCGGAACGAGATGCTCACTTTCGAGCGACATCGACCTTTGGTGTGTCCACGGACCTTCGCGGGGACGCGGTTTAAAAAGATATATTGTTGAAGACCTTAAACCGCGCCGACTCCGGCAGTCGCCAAGTCTGCCGGAACCAATCCCATCCAGAATCATCGCATACCGCGCCGGGCGCGGTTTAGGAGCTACCGTTGGAAATCGAAGCAGTCGCACAACTCATCCGCCAGGGTATCCCCGGCGCCGAGGTCCAGGTCTCCGGAGACGGGAGCCATTTCGACGCCGTCGTCGTCAGCGAGGTCTTCGAGGGCCTCACGCCGATCAAGAAGCAGCGCCTGGTGATGGACACCGTCAAGCCGCAGATCGCAAGCGGGGAGCTGCACGCCCTGTCGATCAAGACATTGACACCGGCACAGGCGGCCGATCAAGGCAACTGATGCCAGCCGGTCCGGCCCGGAATGGCCTGACCTTGCGAAGGGCCGACGCAGTGTCATACTTGAACTGAAGGATAACGGGTCAATCCCTTGCGCAGGAGGTCAAGCCATGTTTCTCAAACATCGCACTACCGGCAAGATGATCGAGGTCCTGAGTCAGCGGGACCTGTTCAACCCGATGCACCCGAAGATCGTCGGGCGTTATCACTACGGCGAAGAAGCCCAGGAGCCGGAGTCGTTCGAGAAGGCCGAGCTGATGTTCATCTCGGACGAGTTGCTGCCGCGCTGCTGGACCGACAGCCATTATCGCGACGACGAGATTCACCACTATTACAAGAAAGCGTCCTGATCGGGCGCAGACCGGCCCGAGTCGCATGCTCGGGCCGTTTTAGTTGAGCCCTTCGCGTCTTTGCGTTGCCGGTTCCCGAATCCAGTCCGGAGGTTGTGCTGAGGACAGCAGGCGCAAGTTGCGCCGTCTGTTGAACCGTGCTCATCACGCCGGCCACGTCGAAAACTCCGCGCCGTCGGGTGAACAGGCGTTGTGGGCTGGACACGCGTTGTAGGGACAAGCGTTGTAGGGTGGACAAGCGCAGCGCAGTCCACCAGCGCCGGCGCGGAGTTCGGTGGACTTCGCTCTCGCTCGTCCACCCTACGTTTTTCGCCGGGACGTTGGCGCGATCTCCACCAGGATCCGCCCATGCGTCTTCCCTGCGAGCATCGCCTCGAAGATCCCGGGCAGTCCATCCAGATCGACGGTCTCCCCGAGCAACAGGTCCAAGTCGGCAGGTCGCCAGTCGCTCGCCAGATGCCGCCACAGCTCGGTGCGCAACGCCTGCGGGACGTCCACCGAGTTGCAGCCGAGCAGACTCACCCCGCGCAGGATAAAGGGCATCACGGTGGTCTCGAGCAGATGGCCACCGGCCAGCCCGATGCTGGCGATGTTTCCGTTCGGGACCGTGGTGCGCGTGATCTGCGCCAGGGTCTCGCCGCCGACATTATCGATGGCACCGCCCCAGAGGGCCTTTTCCAGCGGACGCTTCGCCTCGGCCAGTGCATCGCGTCCGATAATGCGCGCGGCGCCGATGGACTTCAGCCAGTCCTCGAGCTCCGGTTTGCCCGAGAGTGCGACCGCCTCGTAGCCGAGTCGGGCCAGGATGGCGATCGCCATGGAGCCGACCCCGCCGCTTGCGCCCGTCACCAGGATCGGCCCCATCTCGGGTTGCTGGCCGTTGACCTGCATTCGGTGCATCGCGAGCGCCGCGGTGAATCCTGCGGTGCCCAGGATCATGGCCGAGCGCGGGTCCATCCCGGTCGGAATCGGAGTCAGCCAGGTCGCGGGGACGCGCAGATATTCGGCATAGCCGCCGTCGTGGTCGAAGCTCAGGCCCCAGCCCGTGGCGAGGACCGCATCGCCTGCACGGTAGGCCGGATCGTTGGACTGCTCGACGATGCCGGCCGCATCCACTCCGCCGACCAGAGGGAAGGTGCGCAGGATCTTGCCGCGTCCGGTGCCGGCGAGTGCATCCTTGTAATTGACGCTCGAATGGGTGATTCGAACCAGGACCTCGCCCGTCTCGGGGGCCTGCTTGGGGAGCGCCTCGAAACCGGCGCGGTGGCCCTGCGCGTCTTGATGAATCCGGAATGCACGATAGGTTTCCATTCGATCACCTCCGCTAAACCGCGCCCTGCGCGGTATGCGTTACGTATTGAAGTGGATTGAACACGCCAGCTCCGACGACTGTCGGAGCTGGCGCGGATTAGATGACTTCCACCGGGATCAGCCCGATTCTGCTGCGCCATTTGGCCGGCCCGGTTTGATGGACGGAATCGCCGCGGCTGTCGACGGCGACGGTCACCGGCATGTCCTCGACCTCGAATTCGCGGATCGCCTCCATTCCAAGATCCTCGAAGGCGATGAGTCGAGACGACTTGATCGCCTTGGCCACCAAGAAGGCCGCGCCGCCGACGGCCATCAAGTAGACCGCTCCGTGCCTCTTGATGGCGTCGATCGCCGCGGGACCGCGCTCGGCCTTGCCGATCATCCCGATCAGGCCGGTACGCTCGAGCAGTTGGTCGGTGAATTTGTCCATCCGTGTGGCCGTGGTCGGCCCGGCCGGACCCACGACCTCGTCGCGCACGGGGTCGACAGGGCCGACGTAATAGATGAAGCGGTTGGTGAGATCCACGCCTTCGGGCAGTTGCTCGCCGCGGTCCAGGAGATCGGCGATGCGTTTGTGCGCGGCGTCCCGGCCGGTCAGCAGCTTGCCCGAGAGCAGAAGGCGCTCGCCCGGCTGCCAGGTCGCGATGTCCTCGCGGGTCAGGCCGTCGAGATGGACGCGACGCGCCCCGGCGGCCGCGTCCCAAGTGATCGGGGGCCAATCGTCCAGGCTCGGCGGCGTGAGCGCAACCGGGCCGGTGCCGTCGAGCGTGAATTCCAGATGTCGCGTTGCCGCGCAGTTCGGGATCATGGCGACCGGGAGCGAGGCGGCATGGGTCGGATAGGTCAGGATTTTCACATCCAGCACCGTGGTGAGCCCGCCGAGGCCCTGCGCGCCGATGCCGAGCCCGTTGACCTTCTCGTGCAGCTCCAGGCGCAGGGCTTCGATGGGGTTCGCAGGTCCGCGCGCCTTGATCTCGTGGATGTCGATGTGCTCCATCAGGGATTCCTTGGCGAGCAGCATTGCCTTCTCCGCGGATCCGCCGATGCCGATGGCGAGCATCCCGGGCGGACACCAGCCGGCACCCATGGTCGGCACCGTTTTGAGCACCCAGTCGACCAGGCTTTCGCTCGGGTTCAAGACCGCAAACTTCGCCTTGTTCTCGGAGCCGCCGCCCTTCGCCGCCAGACGCACCTCGACGCGGTCGCCGGGAACCAGCTCGACATGCACGACGGCCGGCGTGTTGTCCCCGGTATTCTTGCGCTCACCGATGGGGGGCGAGACCATGGATGCGCGCAGCACATTGTCGGGATGGCCGTAAGCCCGGCGCACACCCGCGTCGACCATCTCCTGAATCCCCGAGGTCGCGTCCCAGCGCACCTCCATGCCGATCTTCAGAAAGACCACGACCATGCCGGTGTCCTGACAGATCGGGCGGTGACCCTCCGCGCACATCCGGGAATTGACCAGGATCTGCGCCATCGCATCCTTTGCGGCCGGCGATTCCTCGATGTCGTAAGCGGCAGTCAGGGCCAGGATGTAGTCGCGCGGGTGATAGTAGGAGATGAATTGCAGCGCGTCGGCGATGCTTTGGACAAAATCGGTTTCGCGGATGGTGGTCATGGATCGGCGGCGTCTCGTTGCGGACATCCGTGCAGTATAACAAGCCACTCGCGATCGATTCGGAGCGCCGTCGGGTAGGCGGCAAAGGGGGGGCGACGAGAAGGCGCCCGATGATTCAGTCGTGCTCCGGCAAGAAGGATTCCGACAGGATCTCGCCAGGGCTCCACGGGCAGGAAACCGGGAAGGTCGATTCGTCGATCCCGGTGTCGCGCTCGGCCATGGCACGGGCGCTGCCGTAGACGTCCGCCACGATCTCGGGAAGACGTGGACGTAGGCTCGGGTTCTGACCGGCGTGCACGAATGGCCTCGGCCGTGTGGAGCGCCCAAGCATGAAAATCGGTGTCGGGCGAGGTGGCGGGTGCGTCGATCTTTGCCGCGCGTGTCATGTCGGAGTGCTCTCGGGCACCGCCTCGTGGTTTGGTCGAGTCAAGCATAGCCGCGATCCTCCGTACAGGCAGTCCAGGGTCGATAGAAAAAGGACTTGGCAAAGATCGTAGGGGCCTGTATTATTCCGGGCTCGCAACGACAGGCGCGTAGCTCAGTTGGTTAGAGCACCACCTTGACATGGTGGGGGTCGTTGGTTCGAGTCCAATCGCGCCTACCAAACATCAGCCGCCAGCTCCGGCCGTCAGCCGCCCGATCTCCGTCGGGCGGCACCGTGCTGGGGCTGGCGGTTTTTTCATGTGATCCCTCGTATCGATCACCACTGACGCTTTAAGGTTTCGCTATGCCTCTCGTCACCCTTCCCGATGGATCCAAGCGTCAATTCGATGCCCCTGTCTCCGTTCGGGATGTCGCGGCCTCGATCGGCGCAGGTCTGGCCAAGGCCGCTCTCGCCGGTCGGGTCGACGGCGTCTTGGTCGATACGTCGTTCATCCTCGAGCAGGATGCCGCGTTGGCGATCGTCACCAACAAGGACGAGGAGACCGCGCTCGAGCTGCTGCGTCACGACGCTGCGCATGTGATGGCGCAAGCGGTGCAGGAGCTCTATCCCAGCACGCAGGTGACCATCGGCCCCGCCATCGAGAACGGCTTCTATTACGACTTCGCTCGCGACGAGCCCTTCACGCCCGAGGATCTCGAGGCGATCGAGGCGCGCATGCACGAGATCGTGAAGCGGGATCTGCCGATCGTGAGGGAGGTTTGGGGTCGCGAGCAGGCCAAACAGGTGTTCGCGGAGCTCGGCGAGCACTACAAGGTCGAGATCATCGAGGACATCATCCCCGAGGGCGAGGCGGTCTCCGTCTATCGTCAGGGCGATTGGTTCGATGTCTGTCGTGGGCCGCATCTGCCGAGCACCGGCAAGCTGGGCAACGGATTCAAGTTGACGAAGCTCGCGGGCGCCTACTGGCGCGGCGATTCGAAGAACCCCATGCTCCAGCGCATCTACGGCACCGCGTGGCGCGACAAGAAGGAGTTGGCGGCCTATCTGCATCGTCTGGAAGAGGCGGAGAAGCGCGATCATCGCAAGCTCGGCAAGCAGCTCGATCTGTTCCACTTCCAGGACGAAGCGCCGGGCATGGCCTTTTGGCATGCCAAAGGGCGGGTGATCTACCGTCTGGCCGAAGGCTACATGCGCGAGAAGCTCGACGAGTATGGCTATCAAGAGGTCGAGACCCCGCAGGTACTGGACCGCTCGCTCTGGGAGCGCTCCGGACACTGGGATAAGTTCGCCGGCGGCATGTTTACGACCCATCTGGACGATCGCGACTACGCGATCAAGCCGATGAATTGTCCCGGTCACATCCAGCTCTTCAACCAAGGGCTCAAGAGTCATCGTGACCTGCCGCTGCGCATTGCGGAATTCGGCGTTGTGCATCGCAACGAGCCGTCCGGCACCCTGCACGGTCTGATGCGGGCCCGTCGCTTCACCCAGGACGACGCGCACGTCTTCTGCACCGAGGCGCAGCTTCAGGACGAGGTCGCGACCCTGATCGACATGGTCTTCGAGACCTATCGCGACTTCGGCTTCACCGAGATCGAGCTGGCCCTGTCGTTGCGGCCGGAGAAGCGCGTCGGCAGCGACGATCTCTGGGACAAGGCCGAGGCGGCGCTCGATCAGGCGCTCCAGGCGAAGGGGCTCGAGTACAGGGTGCAGCCGGGCGAGGGCGCCTTCTATGGCCCCAAGATCGAATTCACCCTGCACGACAGCATCGGTCGCGCCTGGCAGTGCGGCACCATCCAGGTGGACTTCTCGATGCCCGGGCGCTTGGGTGCGCACTACATCGCCGAGGACAACAGCAAGCAGGTCCCGGTGATGATCCATCGTGCGATCCTGGGCTCGGTGGAGCGGTTTATCGGTATTCTGCTCGAACACTATGCGGGTCAGTTGCCGGTTTGGCTGTCGCCGACCCAAGCGATCGTGATGAATATCACGGACCGGCAAGCGGAATATGTCAAAGAGGTCTCTAAGACCTTGCGCGGGAAGGGCTTCCGGGTCGAGACGGACTTGAGAAACGAGAAGATCGGCTTTAAAATCCGCGAGCACACCCTGCAACGAGTACCTTACCTGCTCGTCGTCGGTGATCGGGAGGTCGAATCCCGCTCCGTTGCCGTCCGCGACCGTGCGGGCCAGGATCTCGGAATCCTTCAGCTCGATGCCTTTATCGACCGTCTGAGCGAAGAGATCGCGAACCGGACCCACTGACGCCCGGCCCGACCAAGGGGCCGCGAGCGCGTCGTGCGTGTCGTGTCTATCAGTGCTTTTGGAGGAACCCGCTATCGCTGCACCAAAGAGAAACCGCGTCAACAAGGAGATCAACGTACCGGAAGTACGTCTGATCGGCGCGGACGGAAACCAGGTCGGAGTCGTCAATACGCGCGAGGCATTGGAGATGGCCACGGAAGCGGGCCTCGATCTCGTCGAGATCGTTCCGACGTCGGAGCCCCCGGTGTGTCGTCTCATGGACTTCGGCAGATTTCTCTTCGACCAGAAGAAGAAGAAGAACGAAGCCAAGAAAAAGCAGAAGCAGGTTCAGATCAAGGAAGTGAAGTTTCGTCCGGGAACGGACGAAGGAGACTATCAGGTCAAACTACGCAGCCTGACGCGTTTCCTCAACGAAGGGGATAAGGGCAAGGTCACCATGCGGTTTCGCGGGCGCGAGCATGCGCACCGGGAGCTCGGTCTAGAGCTTTTGAAGCGGATCGAAAACGACCTTGCAGCCCTCAGTGTCGTGGAACAACAACCCCAGATGGAAGGACGCCAAATGGTCATGGTGCTGGGCCCCAAAAAGAAATAGCGACGCGCATCGTCAAGCCAGCGGGCGAATCACACTGAGTGTCTCGAGAGGGCGGTCATCGGTCGATACGGCCGATGTCGTCTTCGAAAAAACCTCGGCTCGACGTGCGTCGCAATACAATCATTCGGCAAATCGCGGAGTACAAAACCCATGCCCAAGCTGAAAACAAATCGCGGGGCGGCGAAGCGCTTCAAGCGCACTGCCTCCGGTTCGGTCAAGTGCAATTCATCTCATCGGCGTCATATCCTGACCAAGAAGAGCACCAAGCGGAAGCGCCAATTACGTGCGCCCAAGCGGCTCCATAAGGCGGATGTGCGGGCCGCGCTGCGGATGATCCCATACTGCTGATCGCATTGCGCTTGAACGAATCCCAGGAGTCAAAGAATGCCACGCGTTAAACGGGGTGTAACCGCCCACGCTCGTCATAAGAAGGTCCTCGATCAGGCCAAGGGTTACTACGGTGCCCGCAGCAAGGTCTATCGGGTCGCCAAGCAGGCCGTCATCAAGGCCGGTCAATATGCCTACCGTGACCGCCGCCAGAAAAAGCGCCAATTCCGTGCGCTCTGGATCGCGCGCATCAATGCAGCCGCTCGCGAGAACGGTCTCTCCTACAGCCGCTTCATCGACGGGCTGAAGAAGGTCGGGGTCGAGGTCGATCGCAAGGTACTTGCCGACATCGCTTACCACGACAGCGTCGCCTTTGCCGCGCTGGCCGAGCAAGCGAAGACCGCACTGGCCTAAGCCGTTTCCTTTCTCGCCCGGGTTTGACGGCGATACAAGAGGGAAAGGCCCCGGTCTTTCCCTTTTTCGTTTCACGACCTCGCGGCGCTCCAGACACCCCAGCCGGAAGACCCGACTATGGCTGAACACACCGGACTCGGTCTCGCGGCGCTGCAAGCCGCCGCGCTCGAGGCGATCGCGGCCGCGGCCGATCTTGCCAGCCTCGACCAGGTGCGCGTGCGCTATCTCGGCAAGAGCGGGGAGCTGACCGCGCTGCTCAAGCAGCTCGGCACGCTGCCGGCCGACGAGCGCCCGGCGGCAGGTCAGGAGATCAATCAGGCCAAGGCGGCGGTACAGGTCGCCATCGACCGGCGCAAGGTTGTTTTGGACGATGCCGTGCTCACGGCGCGACTCGCCGCGGAGCGTATCGACGTGAGTCTGCCCGGACGCGGGCGTCGGCCCGGAGGACTGCATCCCGTGACGCGCGCCATGCGGCGCATCGAGCGTCTGTTCGCCAACGCGGGATTCGCCGTGGCGGAGGGGCCGGAGGTCGAGGACGCCTATCACAACTTCGAGGCGCTCAACATCCCCGAGCATCACCCCGCCCGGGCAATGCACGACACCTTTTACTTCGATGCCGAGCTTCTGCTGCGCACCCACACCTCCCCGGTTCAGATCCGGGTCATGGAGGAGCAGGCGCCGCCGCTCAAGATCATCGCGCCCGGTCGCGTCTATCGTTGCGATTCGGACCTGACCCATACGCCCATGTTTCACCAGGTCGAGGGTCTGCTGGTCGACGAGCAGGTGAGCTTCGCCGATCTGAAGGGCGTCCTCTACGACTTCTTGCGGAACTTCTTCGAGCGCGATCTGGAGCTGCGTTTCCGGCCGTCTTACTTCCCCTTTACAGAGCCTTCGGCCGAGGTCGACATCCAGTGTGTCATCTGCGGCGGCAGCGGCTGTCGGGTCTGCAAGCAGACCGGATGGCTCGAGGTGCTCGGCTGCGGCATGGTTTATCCGGAGGTGTTTCGGCATGTCGGGATCGACCCCGATCGCTACCTGGGATACGCCTTCGGCATGGGGGTGGAGCGTTTGGCGATGCTGCGTTACGGGATCGACGACATCCGTTTGAATTTCGAGAACGATCTGAGATATCTGCGCCAGTTCTCATAAGATTCGGCTCCAACCTCTTCTAATCGAACCGATTGTCGTCGATTCAAGAACCCTACCCGATGCACACCGTTTTTCGACTTTCCGCTCTAGGTAACTGTTCGCGAACTCGTTTCGAACCACTAACCACTAACCACTAACCACTAACCACTAATAGAGTACAGGGCAGCAGCAGATGCGATTCAGCGAGGCGTGGTTGCGGGAGTGGGTGAACCCCCCGGTCGACACCCGACAATTGGCCGACCAGCTCAGCATGGCGGGTCTCGAGGTCGACGCGGTCGAGCCCGCAGCTCCGCTCTTCAGCGGCGTTCGGATCGGCTGGGTGCAGTCCGTCGCGCCGCACCCGGATGCCGAGAAGCTGCGGATCTGCCGGGTCGATCTCGGCGAGGATGCGCTTCTCCAGATCATCTGCGGCGCCGCCAACGTCGCCGACGGCATGAAGGTTCCGGTCGCGACGGTCGGCGCGGTGCTCCCCGGCGACTTTAAGATCAAGAAGGCCAAGCTGCGGGGTGTCGAGTCCTTCGGCATGATCTGCTCGGCCAAGGAGCTGGGTCTGGCCGAGTCCTCCGAGGGCATCCTGGCGTTGCCGGCGGATGCGCCCGTGGGCGAGGACATCCGCGACTGGATGGCGCTCGAGGATCATTGCATCGAGGTGGATCTGACCCCGGATCGCGGCGATTGTCTGAGCCTGTCCGGTCTTGCCCGAGAGATCGCGGTGATCAACCGCGCGGCGCTCGCGACGCCCGCGATCCAGCCGGTCGCACCCGTGCACGAGCAGTCCATGCCGGTCCAGCTCCAGGCCCCGACGGCCTGCCCGCGCTACCTGTGCCGCGTCATCCGCAACATCGATCCGAGCGCGACCACGCCCTGGTGGATGCAGGAGCGCCTGCGCCGCGGCGGGATCCGCGCCATCAGCCCGGTGGTCGACGTGACCAACTATGTCCTGCTCGAGTTCGGCCAGCCGATGCACGGGTTCGATCTCGCCAAGCTCGACGGCGAGATCCGCGTGCGCATGGCGGAGGAGGGCGAGTGCATTGCCCTGCTCAACGGCGAAGAGGCGACGCTGCGCGCGGACACCCTGGTGATCGCAGATGCAGGACGCGTCGTCGCGCTGGCCGGGATCATGGGCGGGTCCGAGACCGCGGTCGGTCCTCAGACCCGCGACGTGCTGCTCGAAAGCGCCTTCTTCGCGCCGCTCGCCGTCAGCGGCAAGGCGCGCTCCTACGGCCTGCACACGGATTCGTCGCATCGTTTCGAGCGCGGTGTCGATCCCGGCCTCCAGAGCCGCGCGATCGAGCGTGCGACCCGACTCTTGACCGCGATCGTCGGGGGCGAGCCCGGTCCGGTGGTCGAGGCGGTCTCGGAGGCCGATCTACCCCAGCCTCGGACATTGACGCTGCGTCCCGCGCGTGTCGCCCAAGTGCTCGGACTCGCGCTGCCGCAGGAGACCATCCTCGACATCCTCACGCGTCTGGGCATGCACACCGAGCCGGCCGCCGAAGAATGGCTGGTCACGCCGCCGAGTGCCCGCTTCGACCTGGTTCAAGAGGTCGACTTGATCGCCGATATCGGTCGTATCTACGGTTACGATCGAATCCCGGTCAGTCACGCGAGCTCGGCTTCGGTGACCGGATCGACCCCGGAGGCGGATTTCGACCTGGATCGCGCCCGTCTCGCGCTGGTCGATCGCGGTTTCCACGAGGTCATCACCTACAGCTTCGTGAGCCCCGAGATTCAGGCATTGGTCGACCCCGAGCAGCAAGTGCTGCGGCTGGCGAACCCGCTGAGCGCCGAGCTCTCCACCATGCGCACCAGCCTCTGGCCGGGCTTGATCCAAACCGCGCGCTACAACCAGGCGCGACAACAGGACCGGGTGCGGATCTTCGAGTCCGGTCTGCGCTTTCGGATCGGCGCGGACGGCCTGAGCCAAACGCAGGGTCTCGCGGGACTCGTCGTCGGGAGCCCGGATCCGGAGCAGTGGGGCCTGACGAGCCGTGCGGCGGACTTCTTCGATCTGAAGGCCGATGTCGAGGCCCTGCTGGCGCTCACCGGCGCGCCGGGACGTTTCAGCTTCGTGCCGGGTGCGCATCCGGCGCTGCACCCCGGTCAAACCGCGAGCGTGGAATGTGATGGTCGAGCCATCGGTCTGATCGGAATGCTTCATCCCAGCCTGGCCGCACAGCTCGACATCACGGGCGATGCCTATTTGTTCGAGCTGGATATCGCGCCCCTGAGCGTCGGCGCCCTGCCCAAGCACGCATCCATCTCGCGTTTCCCGAGCATTCGCCGCGACATCGCGATCAGCGTCGACGAGGCTGTCACGTATGCGTCGATTGCGGACTGTATTCGCGCCACGGAGACGGAGCTGCTGCGCGATTTGGTCCTGTTCGACCTTTACACCGGCAAAAACATTGAATCGGGCAGAAAAAGTCTCGCTCTTGGATTGATTTTACAGGCTTCTTCTCAGACACTTACAGATGGTGTCATCGAAGACACCGTGAGGCGGATCCTAGCCCGCCTCGCTTCGGAATTTGGCGCAAGATTGAGGGATTGACCCCATGGCATTGACCAAGGCCGATATGGCCGAACACCTGTTCGATGAGCTCGGCCTGAACAAGCGTGAGGCCAAAGACATCGTCGAGATGTTCTTCGAGGAGATTCGCGCGGCGTTGGAGCGCGGCGAGCAGGTCAAGCTCTCCGGGTTCGGCAACTTCGATCTGCGCGAAAAGAAGGAACGTCCCGGCCGCAACCCCAAGACGGGAGAAGAGATCCCGATCACGGCGCGGCGCGTGGTCACCTTTCGTCCGGGGCAAAAGCTAAAACAGCGAGTGGAGGCCTATGCTGGAACCGACCGATAAGGGCGAGGACAACGGCCCCGGCGATCTTCCGCCGATCCCGGGAAAGCGATACTTCACCATCGGCGAGGTGAGCGAGCTCTGCGGCGTCAAGCCCCACGTTCTGCGCTATTGGGAGCAAGAATTCCCTCAGCTCAAACCGGTCAAGCGGCGCGGCAACCGTCGCTATTACCAGCGTCACGACGTGCTGATGGTGCGCCAGATCCGCAACCTGCTCTACGAGCAGGGCTTCACGATCGGTGGCGCCCGCCTGCAGCTCAGCGGCGAAGGCGCCAAGAACGATCTGAGCCAGACCCACCAGATCCTGCGCCAGATGCGTGCGGAGCTTGAAGACGTCCTTCAGTTGCTGCGACGTTGACAGCACAAGGGCTTCAACCTACTATTACTCGTCTTATCGGGGCGTAGCGCAGCCTGGTAGCGCACCTGAATGGGGTTCAGGTGGTCGGAGGTTCAAATCCTCTCGCCCCGACCAATGAAAATAACGGCTTAGGTCATCGACGACCTGAGCCGTTTTCGTTTGGGCCACCGTAAAGTCACTGAAGGACATTGTCACCAAGCCGGGTATGGTCAAGACCGAGACCGACGAGCTGCGGGCCAAGACGCTGTTCGTCAAAGAGCCGGCCAACATGAAGCTCTTGCTGCTGGACAAGCTCCTGACCGGCTTCGACGCATCGCATCGATCTCTACATCGACAAATCCATGCAGGACCATGGCCTGTTTCAGGGCTTGATCGAATCGAGCAAATGCCGGCATCCTCAGGCTGACGGCACGAGGCAGCAACTTGCTTGATTGCCCCCGGCCGATTCCCCACCTCCGTAATGACCTTATAAAAACTCAGGAGTCATTCACCGTGAGAATGGACAAGCTGACCGCGAAGTTTCAGATGGCCTTGGCGGATGCGCAGAGTCTGGCCGTGGGACGTGATCACCAGTTCATCGAGCCGCTTCACCTGATGATTGCGCTGTTGGATCAGGAGGGCGGCTCGGTGCGTCATTTGCTGACGCGCGCCGACGTCAACGTGAATCGGTTGCGCTCGGCGTTGGGTGAGCAGCTCGACCGACTGCCGACCGTGGAGGGTGCGGGTGGCGATGTCCACGTCGGCAATGATCTGAATCGGCTCCTGAACCAAACCGACAAGCTGGCGCAGCAGCGCAGCGATCAGTACATCTCCTCCGAGCTCTTCGTGTTGGCTGCACTGGAGGACCGCGGCGCCCTGGGCTCCGCCATGCGCGAGGCGGGCGCGAGCAAGGGCGCGATCGAAAAAGCGATCGAGGGGGTGCGCGGCGGCCAGAGCGTGAACGACCCCAACGCCGAAGAGCAGCGTCAGGCGCTCGAGAAGTTCACGATCGACATGACCGAGCGTGCCGAGCAGGGCAAGCTCGATCCGGTCATCGGGCGCGACGACGAGATCCGGCGGACCATCCAGGTCCTGCAGCGCCGCACCAAGAACAACCCGGTGCTGATCGGCGAGCCGGGCGTGGGCAAGACCGCCATCGTCGAGGGGCTCGCGCAGCGCATCGTCAACGGCGAGGTCCCCGAGGGGCTCAAGGGCCGGCGCCTGCTCTCGCTCGACATGGCCGCCTTGATCGCCGGGGCCAAGTTCCGCGGCGAGTTCGAGGAGCGTCTCAAGGCGGTCCTGAACGACATCGGTCGGCAGGAAGGCAACATCATCCTCTTCATCGACGAGCTTCATACCATGGTCGGTGCCGGCAAGGCCGAGGGCTCGATGGACGCGGGCAACATGCTCAAGCCGGCGTTGGCGCGCGGCGAGCTGCATTGCGTGGGTGCGACGACGCTGGACGAGTACCGCAAGTACGTCGAGAAGGACGCGGCGCTGGAGCGGCGTTTCCAGAAGGTTCTCGTCGACGAGCCCAACGTCGAGGACACCATCGCCATCCTGCGCGGACTCAAGGAACGCTACGAGGTCCATCATGCGGTCGAGATCACGGATCCGGCCATCGTCGCAGCGGCCGTGCTCTCGCATCGCTATATCTCCGATCGTCAGCTGCCGGATAAGGCGATCGACCTGATCGACGAGGCGGCCTCGCAGATCCGCATGGAGATCGACTCCATGCCCGAGGAGATGGACCGGCTCAACCGGCGTCTGATCCAGCTGAAGATCGAGCAGGTCGCACTGAGGAAGGAGTCGGACGAGGCATCTAAGAAACGCCTGACCGATCTGGAAAGTCAGATCGAGCGTGCCGAGCGCGAGTTCTCGGATCTCGACGAAATCTGGAAGTCCGAGAAGGCGGCGGTGCAGGGGACGGCACACATCAAGGAGGCGCTCGACCGGGCGCGTGTCGAGATGGAGACCGCGCGACGTGCCGGCGACCTCGCGCGCATGTCCGAGCTGCAATACGGGCGTATCCCGGAGCTCGAAAAGCAGCTTGCCTCCGCAGCGGATGCCGAGCAGGGCGAGAACCGACTCCTGCGCAACAAGGTCACGGAAGAGGAGATCGCCGAGATCGTCTCCAAATGGACCGGCATCCCGGTCTCGCGCATGCTCGAAGGCGAGCGCGACAAGCTGCTGCGTATGGAGCAGGAAATCGAGAAGCGCGTGGTGGGCCAGGCCGAGGCGGTGCGTGCGGTGAGCGACGCGATTCGGCGCTCGCGTGCGGGTCTGTCGGATCCGGGCCGCCCGATCGGCTCGTTCCTCTTTCTCGGGCCGACCGGCGTGGGCAAGACCGAGCTGTGCAAGGCGCTCGCGGCCTTCCTCTTCGACACCGAAGAGGCGATGGTCCGCATCGACATGTCCGAGTTCATGGAGAAACACTCGGTCGCGCGTCTCATCGGGGCCCCGCCGGGCTACGTCGGCTACGAGGAGGGCGGCTATCTGACGGAGGCGATTCGGCGCCGTCCCTACAGCCTGATCCTGCTCGACGAGGTCGAGAAGGCGCACCCGGATGTCTTCAACGTCCTGCTTCAGGTGCTGGACGACGGGCGTCTGACGGACGGGCAGGGGCGCACGGTCGACTTCCGAAACGCAGTGATCGTGATGACCTCGAATCTGGGCTCGGACGTGATCCAGCAGGTCGCCGGCGAGGCCAACTATGCCGAGATGAAGGACGCTGTGATGGAGATCGTGCGCGTGGCCTTCCGGCCCGAGTTCATCAACCGGCTCGACGAGATCGTGGTCTTCCATCCGCTGCAGCCGGCGCAGATTCGGGCGATCGCGCGCATCCAGATCGATTATCTGCGCAAGCGGTTGGCCGATCGGGACATGGCACTAGAGGTCAGCGATGCCGCCTTGGATCATCTCGGCGAGGCCGGTTTCGATCCGGTCTACGGGGCGCGTCCGCTCAAACGTGCCATCCGGGCGCAGCTGGAGAATCCGCTCGCGCAGGAGATCCTCTCGGGGAAATTCGGGCCGGGCGATCTCATCGAGGTCGGTCTAGAGAACGGTCAGCTCGCCTTCGAGCGAGTGCTGCGGGGGGAAATGCTGTAGAGATGAGGAACTAACCAAAGAGGCGCGAAGGAAGAGGTTTCCTTCGCGCCTTTCGAACGTCTTGTTTCGGAACTGCGGGGCGAGGCAGTCCGAGCTGCTGCTTTACTCGACCGCCGCGACGATGATCGGCTCGCCGAGCTGCACGGTGCCCACGGGTGCGATCCGCGACGCGACAACCGCGCTCGGGTCGGGCGTCGGTGTGGCGTGAGGGTTGGCCACGACCAAAAACGATGCGGTCAGAACGATGGCTCCGCCGACCGTGCGTGTGGCAACCTTGCCCGCATCCATCGATGCGAGTCGCTCACGAAGACGTGTTGCCGCCTCAACGATGTTCGACACATCGGCTGCTGTTGGAATGCGCATCTCGAGTCTTCTCCTAAGGTTTTCGGCTGTAACGCAAACGTCGATGATTTCGAGGCGAATCCAAATGCCTAATCCTTCCGATTCGGTCGGGATTTCGTTCGTATTTCTCGACGTTCCCGATCATAGCCTCAAGCGCGATCGGCTCATCCGGTCGATTCCGGATAGAATCCGCCCTTCACTCGAACGGGGAGATCCTTGCGATGAGCCAAGCGCTCAAAACGGTCGTCGCACGTCAACGTATCCTCTTGCAGGGCCGCCTGGCGGCATCGCTCGGGCGGCTGGTCGAGCCGTGTCGCGCGCCCTGGCCGGATCGCGCCGCCCTGGAGCGCATCCTCCTCGAGGCATTGCCGACGCTGGCATCCTGCAAGTATCTGTATGTGCTCGACCATGAGGCTCGCCAACTGACCGCGAACGTTTCCCCGCAGGGCCTGCTGCCGGAGCATTGCGGTCGGGATCGGCGCGAACGCCCCTACCTGGCAGAGGCGCTCGCCGGCGAGCGTTTTTCGCTGTCGCCCGTCTATATCAGCCGCAACGCACGTCGCCCCTCCCTCACCGCCATTCAGCGAATCGAGGACGAGGAGGGCGTCCTGCTGGGCTACCTCGGTGCCGACTTCGATCTGCGCGAGCTTCCGCTGACCCGCGAGCTCTACGAGCAGCCGGATCAATGGCTCCAGCTCAAAGGTGATCCGGCGATCCGCGGCGGTCTGTTCGATCAACAGCGCGTCGAGAGCCTGATGGACGGGCACATCGACCAGATCCTCGATCTCATCGTCGAGCTGATCGCCGCGCACGGGGTCTTTCACGGCAAGCTGCATTTCTCCAGCTCGCGCGCGACCCTCTGGCTGGTCGACGACCCCTTTCGGTTCCGGATTCTCGACTTCGAGGACCTCGCGGATCCGGGCACCTGCCTCGCCTATCCGCAGCGCCCCTATCCGGTCGATGCAGATATTCCGTCGGAGCGTATCGCCGAGGTCTTCAAGACCTTCCGGGCGCTGCGCTTCATGGACGAGAACATTTACTTGCGCTCGGGGTCGCTCAACATCTACAACGGCATCGTCGGGCTGAATTTCTCATGCGATGGCTCGCACTACATGCCTTGGGGCGACTTCCTGCACAAGAGTCTCGACTTTTGGATCGGCACGGGCGAGGCCTGCGCCCTGGAGGGCGGCAACGGCTGAGACGAGGCGCGCCGAGAGGTTGCGCGGCAGCGATGCAGGCGCGACGGTGAGCGGGCGCGTTCTTCGCGGTGGCGCGGCGGAGTCAACCGGACTCGGATTCGGCAAGCGTCCGACATCTACCCGGACTGCTCGTTCTCCAATGCCTTCTTGGTGATCTCCTGATACAGCGCTACGGCGCGCGTATAGATCCCCTGCAGGTCCGGCCGCCGATCGACGTAGCGCTTGATGTCTTCCGCGTCCTCCAGCACCGCATGGAGGTGGGCGAGGTCGGTGTCGTCGAGTCTCTCGCCGCGGTCCACCTTCAACTTGATGTCGAGGGCGCGTGGAAGCCGAAACTTCTCGAAGCGATCGAGAATGGCGACGATGACACCGTCTTGGTGCGAGGTCTCGGTCATGATGCTGTCCCAGGAGATTGGATTGATTGCGCGTCCGCGCCGATCGGTGCGTGAAGCGCCGAGACCAAAAGAATACGCTTGCGCCTCCGGGATCGGAACTGTCTTCGAAGGCAGGTCTTCATCAGTCGGTTCAGGCGTGGAGTTCAGCGGCGTGAGCCTGCCTCGGCATTGACCCGCCGAGGTCTCCGCAGCTGTCTTCCGGGTCCAGGTTTGGCTTTCGGAATCATCAACAGAAGAGGACACTCCATTGATCCAGCGATGTTTGCGAATACTCCCCGGTCGGGGGTTCGTTCAGGCGACGGGCATCGCCTTGAGCCTCGGGTTCGCGGGCGGCGCTGCGGCGACCGAGCAGGGCGTCGATCCCGAAGCGGATCGGATCCTGCGCGCTATGTCGAGCTATCTGGGCGGTCTGGCCGCCTTCAGCGTACAGGCCGATGTGGATGACGAGATCATCGATCTCGCCGGCCAGAAGCTGCAGATGAGCAGCTCTGCAAGCCTGTTGGTCGAGCGGCCCGATCACTTCCATGCCCATCGGCGCGGCCCCGCGGCCGATCTGGAGGTCCTCTTCGACGGCCAGACCCTGACATTGCATGGCAAGCGCCTCCAGATCTACGCCCGGGTCGACGCGCCCGGCACCATCGAGCAGGCGGTAACCGAGCTGCGTGCGGCGACGGGCTTCGACGCCCCGGCGGGCGATCTGCTCTATGCCGATCCCTATCCGGGCTTGATGACCGACGTGAGCGCGGGTGCGTATCTCGGAACCGCCTATGTCGACGGGACCGAGGCCCATCATCTCGCGTTCCGGGCCACCAAGGTCGACTGGCAGATCTGGGTCCGCACCGGCGACGCGCCGCTGCCGCTGAAATATGTCATCACCAGCAAATGGGTCACCGGCGCCCCGCAATACGCGGTGCGGTTCCGCGACTGGGATACGGCGCCGAAGATCCCGGCCGATCGCTTTACCTTCGTCGCGCCCGAGGGTGCCCGTCAATTGGAAAGGCTCTCGGTCGACGACCTGGGCACGCTCATGATCGAGGAGACTCCGTGATGAAGAAACGCCGTCCAATCAACTCCATCGTCATGGGAACCGGACTCATCGCCGCAGCGCTCATGGTCGATGGCTGGCTACCCATCGGCATCGCGATCAAGGATGCGCACGCAGTCGTGGGGCGTCCTATGACGCCCGGAAGCGTGGCCGGTGTCGCCCGCCGTACCACGCGCCGGACGATTCGCCGCTCGGCGGTCTATGTGTCCACACTGCCTGCGGCTTGTCGCACGGTCGTGATCGACGGCACCTCCTTGTACAGCTGCGGCGGAACCTACTATCAACCATACGGCGGACGGTACGCGGTGGTGTACGTCGACTGATGCCGATGTTTTTTGGCCGGGAACGATGGCCCGGCCGGCTTTGTTAAGGGTTATTAGATGCCTGCCGTCGCGGGATTACGGTGGAGGCTGGCACGGCATTGAAGCGGGCTGAAGACTAAGACTCGGAGCGTGAGCGGCGGTAGGCGTCTGATACGCCTCGAGGGAGGTAACCGCGGGAGGTTGGCTCGGGGCTATGGGGATTTGAGGGGCGCGGTCTCGGCGTGAGCGGTCCGGAAAGCGGATCGGGTCTGCGCGGATGGGCTGGTCGAGCCTCCCCGGCGCGGGTCATGGCCCAAGCGTTGGCCATCGGCAGCTTGGCGGTCATCTTCGCTTTGCCCCTGATCGGGAGTTGAGGCACAACCCGTCCGTGACCGGTGCCGAGCCGGCGCATCGGGCGCCGATTCTGCGCCGCCGTCGCGGGGTCGTGGGTGGCGCTCATGGCGAAGCACTGCGCGGTTAAGGGGCAGCGCGTGGGAGGTGGCCTCGCGCGAAAATCTCGATGATCCTAGATCCGGCAGTTGAACGCCCCCTAGAGTGCGTCCCGCGCGGTGTCCGGCAAGGCGTAACGAGGCGGCGTAGTGGTTCCACGCCAACGCGTTGCAATGCAGCCGGGCGCCGCGCGGGGCGTGCTCCGGGGGCGTAGCGGCCTTCACCCGGCGGGTGATCCCTCGGACGACCACGATCTTCAAGGCAGTCAAAGCCTTGCATGAAGCACGAAGCGGTCAACTGCCGGATCTAGGATGATACGCAGAGGGGCGCCACAACACGGACAGGGCCGAGCCGTGGTGGTGCTCGGATCCGGCAACGCAGCCGCTTCGGTCGCGAGCGGGATGGCGAGGCCCGGGGTGGCCGGGGTGGTCAACAGCGCGCGAGCGCGCTCCAAGTTCCGCACGCGTGCTGTATTGGCCAGCAGCCCGTAATGTCGAATGGGATGCAAGCCGGAGGGCAGGACGTGCAGCAGGAAGCGGCGCATGAACTCCTCCGGCGCAAGGGTCATGCGCTTGCGGTGGTGGCGCCCGCCGGCACGGTAGTCCTTCCAGGTAAAGGTGATGCCCTTCGCATCATCGGCGATCAGGCGAGGGTTGGCGATCGCCATGCGGTGGGTATAGCGTGACAGATAGGCGAGCACCTCTTCGGGTCCGGCAAACGGTGCCTTGGCATAGACCACCCACTCCTGCCGGCGCAGCGGAGCCAGCCAGGCGGCGAAGGCATCGGGCGCGGCCAGGTGCGCGTGCTCGCCGAAGAACGCCACGTGTCCGGCCTGATGCGCGGCACTGAGTTGCTTGAGGAAACGCCGCCGGAACAACCGAGAGAGCACGCGCACGGGCAGAAAGAATCCGGTCCGGCAAGCGACCCAGCGTGACCCATCCGCCGAGAGTCCTCCGCCCGTCACGATACAGTGCACGCGCGGGTGATGAGTCATCGCCGAGCCCCGGGTCGGTGATGCCCCATCCTCCCACACTTTCTCCCAAAGGGCGGCGACGTCTATCCTGACACCTGGTGATCCCGATTAGGTAACGACCGACTGGAGAGCTGTGTGCGGGAGAACCGCCTGCACAGTTCGGCGGGCGGGGAGGACGTCAGTCCTTCCAGACCTATCAATGGACGCTTGCAGTGACAAAGAAGTCCCGAGACGGAGTTGGTGATGGTCGATTGCGAACGTCGTGCGCCTACAGGCAGGTTGGACTCTCCGGTCTAATCGGTCTCGCGCAGCCGATCGAGCAGATCGAATGTAATGGCGCCCGTGGGTTCGATCCCGCGATCGGTCTGGAAACGTCTGATCGCGTCGCGGGTGCGGGGACCGATGAGGCCATCGGCCGCGCCGGGGTTGAAGCCGAGCGCGTCAAGGCGGGTCTGGATCAGCAGAACTAAAGCGTTCGATAGGGGCGGGGCATCGACACGTTGGAGCGCACCGTCCGCGGAGACACATCGGGCTAAAACGACTTCCCGACCGCTCGCGGCGTCACGGAAGATGTAGGGCTCTCCGGGATCGCACGGCCGCTCGGCGGACTCGGGCTGCGGCGAAGGCGACCCTGCCGTGACAAGGCCCACATCCGCTGATTCGGCCGATTCACTCGGCGCATCGGCCGAGGCAGCCTCCGGCTCGGCGGTCGGGGAGAGCGTGTCCGGCCGAGCGGCCGGCCCGGTGCTCGGCTGTGTGCTCGGGTCCGGATCCGTGACGCGGGGCGGCGCAGGGGGATCGGCCGGCACGGCATCGGGCGAGACCGAGGACGGCGGCGGTGCCGTGAAGGGACGCCCCTCGTCACGATCGACTCGGGAAAAGGGCGGTCTCTGCGTCGGCAAGACCAGGGCCAAGACGATCATCAGCGTCATGATGCCGAGCCAGAGGCCCCCGGCAAGAGGCCAAGCGGTCAGCCGGTGGTCCAGATCGGAGGGCGGGCGCCGAGCGAGCTTGCTCAGGCGCTTCCGAAGTTGCGCCGCTATCCGATCGGATGCATTGCGATAGGCGCGGATCGACCAGCGTAGGGTCCAGCGTGCACTCATCAGGAGCGGGCGTACGAGCCCGAGAAGATCGCCAGGCTTCACGCTGTCGACCAGGGGCGCCAGCGCCGCCGGCCGCCGTGCGGCGAGGATGGCGACGGGAAGCGCCAGCAGGCCCGCCAGTGCGATGAGCCGGACATCGGTTAGCCAAGCCGTTGGTGATCCGAGCAACAAGGGATAGAGGATCACCAAGCCGATCAGCGGAACCCAGCCAATGAGCGCCCAAGTGACCCGTGGCATCGGGTTTGCGACCGGAGCGCGCCGGGAGTGATCCGCACCCTCCCCGGAAGTCTCGAGCCGCGCGCCGAACCCAAACCATCGCGCCACTCGGTCTCGATCAAAAAACCTCTTTGAAGCGCTTTCCGCTTGGATCTCCTGGTTCACGCCTGGATCGTGATCCGCGGGAACATCGAGATCCGCTCCCTGGACGCCCTTCAAACCCCACATCAACCAGACGAACCGCACCATCATCCAGGCCGTGGCGACGGTGGTCAGTGCGACCGCGACCTGCAGCCACGCCCAATCCGAATCGACGAAAATGGGTTTGATCCCGTATTTGGCCACGGCGCCGCTCGTGAGGGGCACGGCGGCCATCGATAAGGCCAGCAGCACGAGCCCGCCGAAGACCAATCCCTGTGCCCCCGAGGATTTGCGAAGCCCGATGCCGAGAAAGAGGCCGCCCTTCGTCAGCGCGTGATGGCCGGCGTAGAGCGCCAACCCGGTGGCCGCGACCGGAGCCATCGCGGGCTCGATCAGCATGAGTCCCAAGGTGATCGCCATGAGCCCCATCTTGCCGACGCTCGAGTAGGCGAGCAGGACCTTGGGGTTGGACTGAACAAGACCGATAGGGGCGGAATACAAGGCCGTCGCCAGTCCGGCAAAGACGAACAGCACCCCCCAGCCCGGCAAGGCGATCTCGCCGACGGGCAGGAACCTCAGCCAGCCGAGCAGGGCGACCTTGATCATGGCGCCGCTGAGCACCGCACTGGCCGGAATGGGTGCGGCCGGATGGGCGAGCGGAAGCCAGACATGGAGCGGGATCAGGCCGGCCTTCACCGCGAGACCCAGCACCAGGAGGGTGATCGCGAGGTCGTCGAGCTCGGCCAGATCCTCCGGTGTCGGCAGGATCGACCCGGTGGTGGAGGCGATCATGACCAATGCCGCGAACAGGGCAAGCTCCGCGCCCAGGGTCAAGACGAGATAGACCTTGCCGGCCTTCAAGGCGCTGCGGTCGCCCTCGTGGATCACCAGGCCGTAGGAGGAGAGCCCCATGAGCGCAAAGCCGACATAGAAGCTGACCAGATCCTGACCGACGATCAACCAGAGGTTGCCGGCCATCGCCAGCAGAAAGAAGGTATTGAAGCGCCCTACGTGCGGGGTGCCGCGCATGCTCGCAACGGCATGGATTCCGGCCGCGATCCAGAGGATCGAGGTGAAGATCAGGAAGATGCGTCCGATCTCGTCGAGACCGACATGCGCGCCGAGCAGGAGCCAGGGCAGGTCGAGCGACTCCCCGATCGGCACCGTCAATGCGGCGACCAGCGCCGGTACGGCGGCCACTGCGGGGCTCCACCAGGTGAGCCGATGCATGGCGAAGGCCGCTGCCAGAAGCGGAATCGCGGCGACGAGCGGGAGGAGCCAGGTCATCGGCCGTACTCCCGCTCGGCGATCAGCGTCGCCCATTCCAGCGGAGAGAATGGCGCGGCTGCGAAGAGTCCGGCGCTCAGCGCAAGCACGGCCGTGATCACCGGCGGCCAAAGCAGGGCGCCCGCGATCTCCGATCGCCCGATCCGGCGGTGCTCCTGCGGCCACTGCGTCGGAGCGGGTCTGAACCAGGCACGGTGAAGGATCGGCAAGAAGTAGGCGGCATTCAGCACGCTGCTGGCAACCAGGACCGCGATGACCCAGTTCGAGCCGGCATCCGCGGCGCCCAGCCCGAGATACCACTTGCTCACGAAGCCCGCGATCGGCGGAACCCCGATCATGCCGAGCGCCCCGACGGTGAAGGCGAGGCTGGTCCAGGGCATGCGCCGCCCGACGCCGTCCATTTCACTGACCTTGTGAACGCCCAGTGCCTCGGCATAATTCCCGGCACAGAAGAAGAGCGTGATCTTCATGAGTCCCTGATGGACCAGATGGACGACGCCGCCGATGGTCGCGATCGGTCCGAAGATCGAGGCGCCGAGCGCGATATAGGACACCTGACTGACGGTCGAGTAGGCGAGCCGTTTCTTTAGGCTGTCCTGGGTCAGGGCCATCAGCGACCCGTAAAGGATCGTGATCGACGCCAGGATGCCGAGCGCCAGGAGCAGACCGTTGGCATAGGCGAAGTCAACGCCGTAGACATCGTAGACCACGCGCACGATCCCGAAGGCCCCGGCCTTCACCACCGCGACCGCGTGCAGCAAGGCGCTCACCGGTGCCGGCGCGACCATCGCCTGCGGTAACCAACCGTGCAGCGGCACCAGGGCCGCCTTCACCCCCAGCCCGGCCAGCAGCACGAAGAAGATCAGGATCAGCTGCACGCGGATCTCTTCGGGGGACAACCCCAGGATACCGCCCTGCGTGAACTCAACCGGGCCGACAAGCGCCTGCAGCCAGATCGCTCCGACCAGGAGCAGGGCGCCGCCGCCCATGGTGTAGGCGAGATAGACCTTGGCCCCGTGCGCGGCATCGGGCGTGCCGCGATGCGCGACCAAGGGATAGGTCGCCAGGGTCAGGACCTCGTAGAAGATCACGAAGGTCAGGAGGTTTCCGGAGAGGGCGATGCCGACCGTGGCCGAGACGCAGATGCTGAAGAAGCCGAAGAAACGGCTGCGGTTCGGCGAATGCTCGAGGTACCCGATCGCATAGACGGTGGTCACCAACCACAGAATCGTGGACAGGGCGACGAAGAGCACCGACAAGGCATCCGCGCTGAGCACCAGGTCCAGCCCGGGTGCGAGCGTCCAGCGGGTTTCGTAGCTCTGGCCGTCGTAGACACCCCCGATCATCCAGATCACCAGGCCGAGTTTGACCAGTGCGCCGGTCATATTCAGGACGGTGCGCAGGCGATGACTTTCTTCCCTCAAGAGGAAGATGAGCATGCCCGGGATCATCGAGCTGAGGAGGATCGCGACCGGCAGCCAGGCGTCGAAGCTCATCCGAATGCTCCCTGCTCGAGCAAGCGCCACAGCGGCTGTGCGGCGATCCCGAGCCCGAAGGTCGCGATCAGCCCGAGCAGCAGTGCCGGAAGCTCGGTGCTTGCGTCGTTGACGAACCGATAGGGCGTGGGCTCCCGATTGAAGGCCCGGCTGAGGACGCGAAAGATGTAGGCGGCCGCGAGCAGCGTGCCGACCATCATCACGACCAGCCACCACCAGAGCCCCAGAATCATTGCCTGCTCGAGCATCATCCACTTGGCGAGAAAGGTCCCGCTCGGCGGCAGGCCGATGAGGGCGACGCCGGCCAATCCGATCGCGAAGGTGGCCGCAGGCAGTGCCTGCGCGGCGCCCCCGAGCTCGTCGATCCGGTCGTGCCCCGCGGTCTTCTGCACCATTCCGGCGGCTAGAAAGAGACCGGCCTTGGCAAAGCCGTGGGTCAGGGCGAGCAAGACGACGGCGGCCAGGAGATTCTCCCGGGCCAGGCCAGGCGGGGTCGCGGCCAGCAGCGGGAAGGCGATGAAGAGGTAGCCCATCTGGGCGACGGTCGAATAGGCCGCGAGCAGTTTGAGCCGCTCGGCACGCAGCGCCCGCCAAGACCCCCAGACGACAGCGCCGGCTCCGAGAATCCCGAGCAGATTCGCAGCGGCCTCGCCGAGCACCGGCGCGAAGACGTCGAGCCAGAGGCGCAAGGCCAGATAGAAGGCGGCCTTCACCACCAGCGCCGATAAGGCGGCGCTTACCGGTGCCGGGGCGTTGGCATGGGCGGGCGGGAGCCAGAAGTGCATCGGAAAGAGGGCGGCCTTCAGGATCAGTCCGCCGATCATCAGGGTCATGGCGGTCCAGGCGACCGGCCCGGGCTCGACGGCCTCGGCTACCAAGCCGATGTCCAGCACCCCGTAGGCGGCGTAGACGAGCGCGACGCCGAGCAGATAGCTCATGGAGCCGAGTAGACCGACCAGCAGGTAGCGCAGATTCGCGGCGACCGCCTCGCGCGTTCCGGTGAGTGCGCCCAAGGCGGCCGCGGACAGGCCGAGAAGCTCCAGCGTCACGTAGAGGTTGAACAGATCGGCCGCAAGGAAGAGTCCGTTCAATGCGCTCCACAGCAGCAGCCAGAGGGGCCAGAAGTGACGTGCGGTCTCGCGTTTGAAGTAGCCACCGGCATAGACGCTGACGGCGAGGGCAACTAAATTGGCCATGGCCAGGAAGGCCGCCGAGAGCCCGTCGGCCTCCAGCGCGATCCCGAGCGGGGCGCCCCAGCCGCCGAGATCGGCCCGCAGGGCGCCTCTGCTCCAGACCTCTGTCGTGACCGTCAACGCGCTCACGGCCGTGATCAGTGCGCCCGCAAGGCCCAGACCGCGCGCGTGGGCGGGCCAGACCGTGACCGCCAGTGCGCCGATCAACGGCAAGGTGACTGCAAGCGGCAGTGCGTCAATCACCGTCTCGATCCAGTCGCTTGCCGAACGCCAAGGCGAGTGCCGTCGCGCTGACGGCGACCACGATCCCGGTCAGTACCAGGGCATGCGGGACCGGATCCGGCGGGGTGTCGATTCCGCGGTAGGCGATCGCGACCAGGAGGTGAAACACACCGGCCCCCATGACGTTGATTGCGATCAGCTTACGCAGCAGCGGCGCATGCACGAGAAACGACCACAGACCGAGGAGCACCAGCAGGATTCCCGATCCGCCGTAGAGGAGCTGGGTACCGAGGACGTGACTGGTCATGCGCTCTCCCGGGTTGCGTGCTCGGGGGCGGGTCTGCCGCCCAAGTAGGCCGCAGCCAGGGTCGCGCCGATGGACAGAGTGGCAGCCGTTTCTATGATCAAGATGAGCCATTTCGCGAGGCCCGCGGGGTAGGTCAGAAAGCCGCCGCCGACAACCGCGAGCAGCACGCCCGTGATCGCGAACACGAAGACGCCGAGCGCAACCAGCGGTCGCAGCCGATCTTCGGACGGAAGCCCGGCGTTGCGATGTCCGGCGAGCGCGAGCATGACGCCTGCCGCGCCCAACAGGGCGCCGGCCTGAAAAGCGCCGCCCGGAGCGTAGGCCCCGACCCACAGCATATAGCCGGCCGAGAGGATCAGCAGGGGGACAAACCCGGCGACCATGCCCTCGAGGACGCTTGCGGCCTTCTGAAAGCCGGGGCCTGCCGCCCCCAAAGACCAGATGCCGAGCAGCGCGGTCAAGAGCACCGCGAGCTCGAGTAGCGTGTCGTAAGCGCGGAAGTTGAGAAGAACCGAGGTGACCGGATTGGACACGCCGCTGTCGGGCACGCGCGCGAGGGCGATTTCGGCGAGCCTGTCGCCCGTCTCGCCCGTGATCGCGAGGAAGAGGGACCAGCCGAGAAGGCCGCCGAGGGCGATCAGTCCGCTCGGGATGACGATGTGCTCCAGAGGCCGAATCACGGCGCGTCTTCCCTGTTGCTGCCTTCGGTCGACACGCTGTTTCGATCCGAGGCGCGTCGCGCCGCGGCCAGCATCAAGGCGCCGCTGAGGCCGGCCCCGATCGCAGCCTCCGCAAGCGCGAGATCGGGCGCACGTAGGCGCGCCCAGACCAACGCGAGCAGCAGCCCGAACGCAATGAAGAGGATCACGGCCCGCCGCGGCTCGCGGCTTGTCAGGGTGACCACGGCAAGCCCGACCAGGGTCAAGGTGAGCAACAGATCGAAGAGCGCGAGCAGCAGGTTCATAGGACGTCCTCGCCGTCGCCGCGCAGCGCGCGTTTGGCGATGAGATGAGCGCCTGTCGCGCCCGCGATCACCACGAGCAGCCAGACCAAGACGAGCTTGAGTGCGTAGAAGATGTCGGGCGCCAGCGGCATCAGCCCGAGCACGATGAAGCCCAGGCCCACGTTGTCGGCCTTGGTCAGGGCATGGAGCCGACTGAATCGGTCTGGAAGACGGATCAGGCCGACCGTTCCGGCAACGAAGAAGAACGCGCCCGCGATCAGCGAGGCGCCGAAGACAAGGTGTAGCGGGTCCATCGAATCAGTCTCCGTTATCCGCGCGTCGCCGTCGCGTGAAGGCCGCGACGGCGACGGCGGCGAGCAGCGAGAAGATGAGCGCGACATCGATCAGTGCCGGGACGGCGAGAACCGGGGCAAGGAGCAGAACGACGCCGATCCCCGATGTCCCCATCAGCTGCGCAGCCATCATTCGGTCCGAAGGGGTCGGGCCGACGGCGACCCGGATCAGCCCCGCCGCAATGCCGGCCATCAGCACGAGTGCTACGCCCAAGAGGAGTGTGCTCACGAGTGATCCTCGGGGCGCGCCGGTTGTTCGAGCGGGCGCGCCGGCGATCGGTGCGCCGTCGTCTGGTCCGGACGGGGTGCGGGAGATTCCCCGAAGATTGCGGCGACGTGGCGTTCGAGCGTCATCAGGTCGCCGACGACCTCCGTACGGACATCGAGGGCGTGTACGGTCACGTGATCTCCGCGCAGATCTGCGCTTAGAGTCCCGGGCAGGAGACTGATGCTGTCGATGAAAACCAAACGCGCCTCCGAGCTTGTCAGGTTGATCCGGTAGTCTTGATTTCCGGGTTGAACGCGCAGCCTCGGGAGCAGCACACGGGCAGCGACATCAAGACCGCCTCGGAGCGATTCGCGCAAGAAATAAGGGATGAATCGGGCCAGGCTCGGCAGCGACAAATTCCGTTTCCGCGGCTCCGAGAGCCTCAAGCTTGCCAGCGTCGCTGCGATCACGAAAGGTCCGCCGACGATCCATGATGCGGGATCCGGCCCGACCAAGACGAGCCAGACGAGCGCGAAGCCGGCCGTTCTGATCAGCACTGCTCGAGGGTGTGCGAAGACGGTCTGAAGGTGCATGGTTCGAGCGTCGAGTCGTGTTGTTTCGTTGCGGGTGCCCGGCGCTGAACCGCGTCCAGGCCGATATGCGTTGTTGTCGTTGTTCGCTCGGCCTCGCAGATATCCTCGATCCCGGCGAGACGCGCTTGATACCGGCGAGCGTCGACGATGTTCCACCGGAATCGTGCACATGAAGAGGCGCGCCTTCTCGGCCGAAAGCTTGATTTGGGGCGTCGACGGCGTCACTCCAATGGGGCTCGATTGGAAAATCGCGCAGGGAAGGATAAGGCGAAGTGAAACGATCCAAAAGACGAATTGATAACGGCGAAAGCCATTCTATCTAAGAGTTTGTGAGGCCGCGAGCAGCTCGGTACGCGCTGTTCTTGGATAAGGATCGGGCCCGGCAGACTTAACGGCCGTCGACGTCGGCGCGGCCTGGCAATTGGTCAAGGAACCTCGCCGGAGTCCGCGCGATCGCTGCAACCGGATCTCCGAAGCGTTCCGGCCCTCGGATTGACCGCAACCGCTCGGCAGCGACCACAGGACATCGATGACACATATTCGGCGAAATCTGCTCACCGGGGTTCTGACCGTGATCCCCCTCATGGTGACCTCCTTCGTCTTCATTTTCTTCCTGGATCTGCTCTCGGGGATCGGGCGACCCAAGGTCATCATCCTCGCCAACGCCGTGCGACCGCTGTCGCCGGAGATCTCCCGCTGGATCCTGGACGTGCCGTGGCTGTCCTCGGCGCTCGCGATCACGCTTACCCTGTTGATGTTGTATCTGCTCGGATGGGCCGTCACACACCTTGTCGGGCGCAGGATCCTGTCCGGTCTCGAGGGCTGGCTCAAGCGCATCCCGTTCGTGACGACGATCTACGGCGCGACGAAGAGGCTCGTCGAGGCATTTCGCAGCGACGGGATGGATAAGCCGCAGAGGGTCGTCTTGATCGAATTCCCCCACAGCGAGATGAAGGCCGTGGGCTTTCACACGCACACCATGATCGACCGGGACACAGGCATCGAGTTGGCGGCGGTCTATGTTCCGACCGCACCGAACCCGACCGGCGGTTACCTCGAGATCGTCCCCGTCGATCGCATCATCCCGCAGGATTGGTCGGTCGACGAGGCCATGACCTTTGTCGTCTCGGGCGGCACGACCGCGCCCGAGACGATCCGATTCACCCGTCCCGGTGCGAGCCGGGGCGAGCGTCCGAGCACGCCGACGTCAGCCGCCTTCGCGGCCGACGGTATCACCTGCCCGCTCGGCGCGCGTGCGGCAAACCGCTGAATTCAAAGCAACCTAGAGGAACGAGGATATGAACGAGAAACCGGCAATGGTGCCGCTGGGCCCCGATGAACGCATGGATCCGCCGCGCAATTCCGGCCACGACTCGGGGAAAGCGGATCAGTCGCGTGTGTCGGATGCGCGATCACACGCCCGGAAGGGGTCGCGATTCTCCGCGCTGCGGATCCTGGCGATCGGAATCACTCTCTATGCCCTCGTGGTGCTTGCGCTTGGCGTCGTCTGGTCTCGTCAGCCTGCGAAATTCGATGTCGCGACGCTCCAGAGCCAAGAGATCGAGACCTACGGAGGCAAGGCGGTGCCCGGGACGGCCGTCGTCGCCGCGGCGATCGGCGTGGGGGAGACGCTCTTGGAGAAGCCCGGTGGATTCCTCTACAACGATCTCACCCCGCCGGGGCTGTATCTGGACAACATGCCGAAATGGGAATACGGGGCGCTCAAGGAGCTTCGTGATTCCGTCCGTGCGCTTCGCAACGATTTCAGCCGCTCCCAGACCCAGTCCATCGAGAGTGAACATGCGAAGCAGGCCGACGTGAAGCTCGCGATCGATGCCTCGTCCTGGCTCCTCCCGTCGGCCGAAGAGGAGTATCGCCAAGCCGTCGATTCCTTGCGTCTGTTCATGCGCGATCTTGCCACGGGGCAAGACCGAAGCGTGCGCTTCTACGCCCGTGCCGACAATCTCGCGGCCTATCTCTCGATCGTCGAGAAGCGGCTCGGCAGCCTTGCGCTGCGCTTGAGTGCGAGCGTGGGCGATCACGAGCTGACCGCTGCCCTGGTGCAAAACGTCGATGGAAGCAATGTCGAGCCCGAGGCGACGCAGGTTGGCTCCGGCGATTCGGCGACGCCTTGGCACCTGGTCGACAACACCTTCTACGAAGCGCGTGGCTATACCTGGGCCTTGTTGCACATGATGAGGGCTATCTCCATCGATTTTGCCGATATCCTCGCCTCCAAGAATGCGGATATGTCTATGCAACAGATCATTCGCGATCTCGAGGGCGCGAGCAAGCCGATGGTCAGTCCGATCGTGCTCAACGGGCACGGCTATGGCTTCGTGGCCAATCACTCCCTGGTGATGGCGTCTTATATCTCGCGCGCCAATGCGGCGGTGCTCGATCTGCGGATTTTGATGCAGCAGGGCTGAACCGCTTCCCTCGTACGTACAGGCGCTGTTGTTGCCTGGTTTCGGCGTTGAGTGAACTAGGCGGCGCTGGAGTTTCTGCGGTTCAGGAGAAGACAAGCGAAAAAGGGGCCTTTCGGCCCCTTCTAACACCATCGCGACGTGATCAACCCAAAACGGGGCTCGATTCGTCGTTCGTTTCGGACATCTTCAGCCGAAGGAGTCCTTCACGATGTTCTTGTACCAGCTGTAGGCGTACTGAACCTCGCGCGCATGCGCCCAATCGGGGGCATCGATCGGTGTGACGCCGCCGGAGCCCTCGACACTGTCGATCGTGCTGCCGTCTGCGGACATCCGATAGACACCGGCGACCGAGATGCCGTAGTCCGTGCCGACGATCGAGTAGCAGGTGTTGACGTAGGACGGCGTCCCCGGCTCTTCGCCCTTGAGCATGGCAACCACGGCAGCCGCGGCGACCTTCGCTTGGCTGTTGGCGGCATAGCCGGATTTCGGCATCGCGCCGGCGATACAGGCATCGCCGATCACATGAATGCCTTTTTGAAGTTTGGACTCGAACGAGATGGCTTCCACCGGGCACCAGCCGCTGTCGTCGGCAAGCCCTGCGGTCTGCGCGATCTCGCCGGCCCGTTGCGGCGGGATGATGTTGATGACGTCGGCCTTGATCTCGTCTCCGAAACCGGTCTCCACCATCATCTCGTCGACCTTCACCAGGCTGACTGCGGCGTCCGGGCCCGGACGCCACTCGATCAGGGAGTCGTCGGTCCCGAAACCGTAGAGACGCTCCCACGCTTGGGTGAAGAGTGCCTGCTTGGAGAACGCCTGCTTGGAGTCGAGGATGATCACCTTCGACTTGGGCTTGTTGGCCTTGAAGTAGTGGGCGATCTGGCTGGCGCGCTCGTAAGGCCCGGGCGGGCAGCGGAAGGGGTTGGCCGGCGCGGAGATGACCACGACGCCGCCGTCGGCCATGTCTTCGAGCTGTTTACGCAGGATCAGGGTCTGCTCGCCGGCCTTCCACGCGTGCGGCGCCTTTTGCGCGGCCTCTTCGCTGTAGCCCTCCACCTTGTCATAGAGGATCTGAACACCGGGCGCGACGATGCATCGGTCGTAGCCGAACTCGGTCCCGCCTGCGGTCTTGACGACCTTCTTCTCGGCGTCGATACCGCTGGCGGTGTCGTGCACCACGTTGACACCGAGCGCCTTGAGCCCGTCGTAGCTGACCTTGAGTGTATCGAAGGCGCGATCGCCGCCGAGCACCTCGTTGCTCAGATAGCAGGTGATGTATTCCTTGTTGGGCTCGATGACCGTGACGTCGATGCTCGAATCCGCCATCTTGATGTATTTGGCCGCAGTCGCCCCGCCGGTTCCGCCGCCGACGATCACGACCTTCTGCGTCGCGCCGAATGCCAGGTGTGGCGCACCGACCAGTCCGACAGCCGTCGCGGCACCGGCAACCTTTACGAAATCACGTCTATTGATCTTCATCTTGTTGTTTCCTCCGGTGGCGTTACTGCTGGCTCGCATAAAAAGCAAACACGGCGGCGAGACCCGCGTCTCCATCCTTCTCGAGAAGGTCGTCCAGCTTGCTTCTCATCTTCTTGGGAATCTCGCGACGATCCTCCCGGAAGTCCGACATGGTGAATTCGAGATAGGGTGTCCACTGGCCGGCGAGGAGGTAGAAATCCTCGGCGTCTTCGCCGGTGTCCGGGTCCCGCAAGGGAATGCCGCCCTCGGCATGGCAATTCTCGCAGTACTTGTCGTGCAGCTTCGCGCCTTGATCCACCAACGCCTTGTCGTAGTCCTGCTGGGCGGGCTGGAACTCCTGGGAGTTGAAGAACGCCGCCATCTTCTCGATCTCCTCCTCCGTGTAGCCCTTGGCGATTCGACCCATGATCGTGGAGTAGATGTCCCCGCTCTTGTAGCCCTCCATCATATCGACGAAAACGATCTGGTTGATCCCGGCGATGATGGGCGATGCCGGTCCGGCACTTTGCCCCAGGGTGCCGTGACAGCCGGCACAGGTATTGGCAAGCATCGATGCGGTGGCATCGGCGTTGGCGCCCGACGATAAGCCGAGCGCGAGCGCGCCGGCAACGAGGGCCAATCTTGGTGAAATCGTGGCCATGCTTCCTCCGAGTGGTCTTTAAAGGTCGTTTCGGTCACATGCGGCAATGCGTGCCGCGATGCAGAAGGGGCGTCCTCGTTGCACCCCTGCGTGCATTGGTGGTGTGCTCGGCGTCGTCGCTCGGACGCCGAGCTCAGGAGCCCGGCCGCTGCGCAAGGAGCGCGGCGGCTTCTTGGTTTCCGCGTTGCTCCGCCAGGTCTGCGGCGGTGCGCCCGTCGCGGTCGACCAAGGCGGGGTTGGCGCGATAGTCCAACAGAAGTCGAATCAACCCCCCGTGGTCCGTGACGACGGCCTCCATCAACGCGGTCGTGCCGTCCTCATCCTGAAGATTCGGATTGGCGCCGCGCTCCAGCAGAAGCTTTGCGGCATCCGGATGCCCTTGGCTGACGGCCAGGATCAGCGGCGTTGCCCCGAGACCGTCGCGTGCATTGACCTCGGCACCCGCATCCAGCAACGCCTGCACGACATGCCAATACCCCGCGTCGGCGGCGATCAACAATGC
Organism: Thiocapsa marina 5811; assembly: GCF_000223985.1. GTDB lineage: Bacteria > Pseudomonadota > Gammaproteobacteria > Chromatiales > Chromatiaceae > Thiocapsa > Thiocapsa marina. The sequence goes on along the minus strand of NZ_AFWV01000011.1, from coordinate 37,723 downwards.
AGTCTCGCCTTCCTTGTCTCTGGATTCGAGCTCCGCACCCGCGTCGATCAAGAGGTCGACAACCTCGATCTGTCCGTGCGCGGCGGCCAACATCAGCGCGGTGCGCCCGTCCCGGTCCGAGGCCTTGGGATCCGCGCCCCGAAAGAGCAGTTGCTCGGCCATGTCCGAAATCCCGTAACGCGATGCGATCATCAACGGATCCCAGCCGCTGCGGGTGCGATCGTGTACGTTGGCCCCGCGCTCGATCAGGATCGCGGTGATCCCGATATTGCCGTGCTCGGCGGCAAAGGTAAGCGGGGTGCAGCTCGCAACGGTGCGGGCATTCACGTTGGCCCCGCGGCTCAAGAGCAGGGCAACCGTTTCGAGATCGTCGGATTCCACGGCAATCATCAGGGCCGTTTTGCCGAACTCGTTGGCCGCATCCACCGGAACACCCCGATCGAGCAGGTCCGAGACGGCCTCGGTGTCGCCGATCATCGCGGCGAGCCGCAGCTCCTTGCCGAGATCGGGGCTCGAATCATCGCTCGTCGCGGCGCACGCAAGAACCGGAGCGAGCAGCATCGCGCCCGTGAGCACCAGCAGTGCGATCCAGCGCGGATGTCGCGCTGCACGGGGAGTCTGACTCATGACGGACCTCGACGGGTTCGCTGTGATGCGCTCAGGCGGCGTCCGGATCAATGGATGCGCTCTCCTCGGCTGTTGCCGATTCCTCGGGCGGTTCATCAGGGAGCTCGTGTGCGATCCCCTTATGGCAATCGATACAGGTCTGACCGCGATCTTCGGCCGCACCGTGCCTGCTGCGGGCGGAGCGACCCTGGGCCGACAGATCCATATTTGAAAATTCGTGGCAGGAACGGCAGGTGCGCGAATCGTTGGCCTTCATACGATCCCAGACACGATTCGCCATCGTCCATCGGTGCGTCTCGAATTTCTCCGGGGTGTCGATCGTCCCGAGAATCTCATGGTACACGTCCTTGGCGGCCATCAACTTCGCGTGGAGCTTCGGGAAGAACTCGCGCGGCACATGACAATCCGCACAGGTCGCCTGGACACCGGAGGCGTTCTTGAAATGGACGGACTCCCGATATTCGGCGTAGGGGACTTGGAGGCTGTGACAGGAGACGCAGAGCTCCATGCGGTTGGAATAGGCGAGACCGCCGGTCATGGCGCCGGCAAACCCGATACCCGCCACAAACACCAATGCCAAGACGACAAACGATGTCCTGCGTTTGGATGTGCGGGCCTCAGACATAGACATCCTCTTTGCGGCGACGACTTGGGGGGACGTCGTTGGCCGTCGCGGCTCTTGTTGTTGTGGGCGCCGGACGGGTGTTTATTCTTTGACGATTCGCAATCGATGGTAAGGCATCCGAACCATGCTTGCCAAGGTGGGCAAGCGTTCGGTCATCAATTATCGGGTCGAGAAGGCCGGACGGCGTCGGACCGGGTCAACCGGATCGATCGGGTCTTCAACCGCGCCCGGCGCGGTATGCGATGTCTTGGATGGGATCGGCAACGGCCGGCTTGACGACGGTTGGGGTCGGCGCGGTTGAAGATGCCAAGAAATAGATCACTTTAAACCGCGTTCCCGCTAAGGGTTGTGGATGCACCGAACGTCGAGGTCACTCGAAGAGGGGCATCTCGCTGCGAACGCGGTTTAGTCCGCGTCGCGTCGCGCGCCGATCCCGCGCTCGCGCGCGAACTCGAGCATCCGGCGAATCGGCACCAGCGCGCGCTCGCCGAGGGCTGGATCGATCAGGATCTCTTGGTCGCCGTTGAGCAGGACCTGCTCCAAATTCCGCAATGCATTCATCGCCATCCACGGACAGTGCGCGCAGCTTTCACAGGTCGCGCCTTCGCCGGCCGTCGGCGCCGGGATCAATGTCTTCTCGGGCGCGAGCTGGTGCATCTTCCAGAAGATGCCGGCGTCGGTCGCGACGATGAACTCCCGGTTCGGCATGTCGACCACGGCCTTGATGAGCTGGGTGGTCGAGCCGACCACGTCGGCCTGATCGACGACCTCGTCCGGAGATTCGGGATGGACGAGCACGGCCGCCTCGGGGTGCAGCTTGCGTACACGTTCCAGCGCAAACGATTTGAACTCTTCGTGGACCACGCAGGCGCCGTCCCAGAGCAGCATGTCCGCCCCGGTCATGCGTTGGACATAGTGGCCCAGATGCTTGTCGGGCGCCCAGAGAATCTTGCGGCCCTGCTCGGCAAGATGGGCGACGACGGGCAGGGCGATGCTGGAGGTGACGACCCAATCGGAGCGTGCCTTCACCGCGGCACTGGTGTTGGCGTAGACCACGACGGTGTGATCGGGATGGTCATCGCAGAAGGCGGCGAAGGTGTCGGCCGGGCAGCCTTCGTCGAGCGAGCAGGTGGCGCGAAGATCCGGCATCAGGATCCGCTTCTCGGGATTGAGGATCTTCGCCGTCTCGCCCATGAAGCGAACGCCGCAGACCACCAGCGTCCGTGCACTGCTGGCGGACCCGAACCTTGCCATCTCCAACGAATCGGCGACACAACCGCCGGTCTCTTCCGCAAGGCTCTGGAGATCGGCATCCGTGTAGTAGTGTGCGACCAAGACCGCATCCTGCGCCCTGAGCAGCGCCTTGATCCGGTCCCTGAGCGCGCTCTTCTCGGGGGCGCTCAGGGCCGGCCATTGCGGGTGGGGCGGGACCTCGATGGCGGGTCGCGACGCGTGCTCGGGTGTTCGGATGCTCATCGTGTGACCTGTATTCGCGGTTCGTTCAAGCCGCAGAGCGCTCCTTTTTGCCGGCGACACTCGCGGGTCCTTCCGGCAGGTGCACCGTGTGCGGCTTATGCGGCGACTCTTTCAAACCTTTGGGGTTGGTGTAGCGCTCGTTGAGCGTCTGCACGAAATTCTCGCAATTCTGAAGAACCTCGTTGATCTGCGCCCGGGCCTTGCCGCTCCAGCCGATCGGTCGGCCGATGATGACCGGGCGATAGAAACGGGTGTTCTTCCTGAAGGCAGACATCAGGTTTCCCGGCGGGTTCTTGCGTGCGACCTGCTTTCTCAGCCAGGGCTCGACGCTCATCGCGGCCAGCTTGCGAACGGTGAAATGGGTGCCGACGGCAAGCGCAATCAACACCCCGATCAAGGCATCGCGGCCCCACGGGACCTGGCTCGTCAGCACGTCCAGCCAGGCGGGTTCATAGGACAGCCCGACCCAATGACCTGCGCCGATACTCCAATACAGAAACAACGCACCGACAAGCGCGACGAGCGCCGAGTCGACGGCCAGGGTGCGGGCGCGCCAGCGCCGCACGGCGCTCTGCAAAAGGGGAACCGCCTCGTGACCGAAGGCGTTGGCGGTCTCGCGCAAGGCCGCGATGATGCGATAGGCGCGCTCGATCTCCACGCGCTCCATGCGTAAGAAGATCTCGCCGAGGTCTTCGTCGCGTTTCTTCTCGAAGCGCTTGCGCTTGTGCTCGTCCTGGATGGTGTTGGCGGCGTCCGGATTGTAGATGGTGTAGAAGCGGCCGGCGGTCAGGCCCGCCTCGCCGATCGCGCGTAGCCAGGCGGCGACCACGTCTTCGGGATTGTCCTCGTTCGCGGCGGTGTCGAGTTGATTGAGGATGTAAAGGAATTTGCCCGAATCGGCCCGGTGGATGGTGTCCTTCACCAAGTGTCTGAGCGTGTCGCGCATCGCGCCGGGCTCGGGGTGACGCGCGTCGAAGAACACCAGCACCAGATCCGACAGACCGATCATGTGGTCGCTGATGCGCAGAATCGCCGTGCGCTGCGCGTCGGCGTCGAAGCCGGGGGAGTCGATCAGGATCTTGCCGCGCAGACGTTCGCTGCAGCAGGTCTTGAGCTGCAGATAGGCGTCGATGCGTTTGCCTTCGCCGCCGGCGACCTGCTCGATGTCGTGGGACATCTGATAGAAGGGAAAGCGCGGATCCGAGTCGAGCGACACACCCGGAAGCGAATGACTGACGGTCTCGGGACTGTAGACGATGACGGTGAAGCGATCGTCGACGGCCTGGTTACCGGTGCGTTGCAGTTTCTGCCCGAGGAAATAGTTGATGAAGGTCGACTTGCCCGCCGAGAAGGTGCCCAGGATCGAGATCAGCGGCCACCAGGGGATCTGGGTCGCGAATGATTGATTGGTTTCGAGCAGGCCCGTCCCGTAGGCCACGCGGTCGATCGCCCGGAAGCTCTGCACGGCACTGAGCAGGACCGGGTTCTCTTGCTCGAGATGAGACTCCAGCTCCTGCATGCGCTGTTGAACGGCCTCGGCGGTGGACGGCATAGGGTCGGCTCCTGGGTGTGGGTCAGGATGCTTCGCGTCGAGTCCAATCGCGCTCGAGGCGAGGGGGCGAAGCAATCGGTTCAACGGCCTCGGAGATGCGCGATCCGATCGTCGGCAGGCCGCGTCGGTTGCTGCGGTCGGGTCGGCGCGGCCCCGGCCGCAATGGCGCACGATGTTACACTGAAGTCCGGCGAGATGGATAGCCGGTTGCCGGATAGGGTTAATCGAATCGCACTTGGCGCTCGAGCGCCGATCGCATGCGCTCTTTTCGGTCATTCATGCGGCGTTGTCGCGGTAGTCGCGCCGAACCTGCTTTCGTCGGCTTGAATGTCGAGCGTTGTCGAAGGCATACTGCGCCACTGCGCCGTCCGGAGAACGAAAAGACAACGCGGCACTGAGCAGGCCCAAAGCGCCCGGGCTCGGATGCCGCGGATCCGCAACGGATGAGCGCCGGACCCACGAGGCTGTCCGGTGTCCACGGCAGGTCCGACCGCCCTTGCGTCAATCGGACGTGCGACAAAAAACCCAGCGTTTGGTGTGCGATCCGATGTCAATACAGTTTCGAACCGCTCGTTTTGCGTGCACGCTCGCCGTTGCAGCGGCTGTGTCGTCCGGCCTGGCTCAGGCCCAGATGCAGCAGGCCCCTTCGGGCGAGGTCTTCGTTGTTCAACAGTCGCAAGGTGCCCCGACGGTGTCGCTCGGCGGGAGCGTCGTCCCCTACAAAGAGGTGACACTCGCCGCCCAGCTCCCGGGGCGGGTGACCTTCATCGCCGGTCGCGAAGGCGATACCTTCAAGGAGAAGGATCTCCTGGTGGCGATCGGCGACGAGGAGCTGCTCGCGAATCGGCGCGCTCTGCTCGCGCAGATGGCGAGCGCCGATGCCCAGCTGCGCAATGCCGGCGTCCAATACTCGAGAGAGATCTATTCTCCGCAGTCGCGCTCGGCGATGGGCGGGATGGGGTTGCCGAATCTCTTCGATCAGATGTTCACGCAACCCGTCGAGAGCTTCGTCGGGGAGCGCGACCGCACCGCCGAGCGCTCGGCCGACCTCTTCGCCTCCGGGATACAGATCCAGGAGGCGCAGAACGCCATGCTTCGCCTCCAAGCAGAGCTGCAGGCACTCGATGCCAAAATCCGCGACGCCCGCAGCATCGCACCCTTCGACGGCGTGATCGTGCGCAAGCTCATCGAGGTCGGGGACACGGTCCAGCCCGGGCAGCCCATGCTCAATTATGCCGACGTGGAATACCTCCAGGTCGAAGTCGACGTGCCGGCCCGGCTGCGTCCCGGCCTGCGCGAGGGGATGATGGTGCAGGCGGAGCTTGATCCGGACAATCGGCGCGTTCCGGTCCGCGTGGCGCAGATCTTCCCGATGGCGGACCCGCAGCGCCACACCGTCAAGATCAAGTTCGATCTCCCGCAAGGCGTTTCCGAGCCAGGGATGTACGCCAAGGTCCTGGTCCCCGACCTCAGTGCACCCGCGCGGGCCAACCCGGTGATCCCGAGCAGCGCGGTGCGCTACAACGGGAGCCTGCCGGGCGTCTATGTCGTGAACGAGCGAGGAGAGCCGCAGCTGCGTCTGATCCGGGTCGGCGAGGAGCTCTCCGGCGGGATGGTGACCGTGCTGAGCGGGCTGCGTGCCGGCGAGAGCGTCCTGACAAATCCCGGCCCTCGGGTCACGGCCGGTTGGGCGAGCGGGACCCCCGCCGATCGCTGACACGCCTTCCCTTCAGCCCCGGCGATCGGTCACGCGATCGCCTGCGCAACCCATGTCGCAGCGATGCGGCGCAGGCCCGGTTAATCTGGATTCGACATGAGCCAAGACGTCACATCTCCCCCGCAGGATCGCAAGGAACCTGCTTACGACGAGGGCAATCTCGGAATTGCCGGGCGTACAGCCCGATTCTTCATCCGCTCTCCGCTTTCACCGCTGTTCTACGTCGCCATGCTGATGATGGGCCTACTCGGCCTCGTCATGACGCCGCGCCAGGAAGACCCCCAGATCTCGGTGCCCATGATCGACATCATGGTGCAGTACCCGGGCGCCTCGGCCCAGCAGGTCGCCAATATGGCGATGCAGCCGCTCGAACGGATGATGAGCGAGATCCCCGGCGTCAAGCATGTGTATTCCGCGTCCCAACGTGGCCAAGGCATCGTGACCGTCGAATTCGTGGTCGGCGAGGAGATGGGGCCGTCCTTGCTGAAGGTGAACGACAAGGTCGCCTCGAACATGGACAAGATCCCGCCCGGCGTCATGCCGCCGCTGGTGAAGACCAAGGGAATCGACGATGTCCCGATCGTGACCTTGACGCTCTGGTCCCGAGATCTCGACAGCAACGGGATTCCGGATGTCGACGACGGCCAGCTGCGCCTGCTCGCACAGGACGTGCTGCAGGCCGTGAAGCAGGTTCAGGATACCGGCAACGCCTTCATCGTCGGCGGGCGTCGCGAGGTGGTCACCGTCGACGTCCTACCCGAGCGGCTTTCCGGATATCAGATCAGTCTCGATCAGGTCGCACAAACCCTCGTCAGCGCCAACGCCGAGCAGGTTGCAGGCGGCCTCGAGGCGAGAGGTGCACGCTTTTCGGTCACCACCGGCGCCTTCTTGACCGGCGTCGAGGATATTAACCGCTTGGTGGTCGGTACCTTCAACAACCTCCCGATCTATATCCACGACGTGGCCCGCGTGAGCCAGGGTCCCGAGGATGCCTCGGAGCTGGTCGCCTTCTATACGGGGCCGGCATCCGAGATCGAGGACGCAGGGGATGGCCGACCGGCGGTGACCATCGCGGTCGCCAAGAAGGAGCTGACCAACGGCGTGACGGTGGCAAACGCCATCATCGAACGCGTCGAGGAGCTCAAGGGCTCTCGAATCCCGGCCAACGTCGAGGTCAGTATCACGCGCAACTACGGACAATCCGCCGACCAAAAGGTCTCGGAGCTCATCGGCAAGTTGATCAAGGCGACCATGTTCGTGGTCATCCTGGTCCTGCTGGCGTTCCGCGCGGTGCGTCCTGCGATCGTCGTCATGCTGGTCATCCCGGTGGTCCTCTTCATGACGGTCTTCGTGGCCTGGGTCACGAACTACACGATCGACCGGGTGAGTCTGTTCGCGTTGATCTTCTCGATCGGCATCCTGGTCGACGACGCCATCGTGGTCGTCGAGAACATCTATCGTCGCTGGCTCGAAGAGGGACGTACCGACGAAGATACGGCGATCGACGCCGTGCGCGAGGTCGGCAATCCGACGATCCTCGCCACCTTTACCGTCATCGCGGCCTTGCTGCCGATGGGCTTCGTCAGCGGCATGATGGGGCCTTACATGGCGCCGATCCCGGTGTTGGGCTCGGTGGCGATGTTTATCTCGCTGTTCGCCGCGTTCGTCTTCACGCCCTATCTGGCGATCTCCAAGTGGCTGCGTCCCTCGATGAAATATCTCGAGGCCGCCGAGAAGCGCGAGCACAAGGAGGCCGAGGGCCTCGAAAAACTGTATCGGCGGATCCTGACACCCCTGATCGAGAACCGCGGCAAGCGCACGGTCTTCAAGCTGGCGCTCTGGGGCACCTTCCTCGTCACACTGTCGTTCTTCTACTTCAATCTGGTGGCGGTCAAGATGCTGCCGCTGGACAACAAGCCCGAATTCTCCGTGGTGCTCGACATGCCCGAGGGCACGGCGCTGCCGGTGACCGCGAACCTCGCGCATCGCATGGCCGAGAAGCTGCGCAGTATGCCCGAGGTGACGGCCATTCAGCTCTATGCCGGGACCGCTCGACCGTTCGATTTCAACGGGATGGTGCGTCACTACTATCTGCGCTCGGATCCCTGGCAGGGTGAGCTTCAGGTCCAGTTGACCGACAAGCACGACCGGGATCGAAGCAGTCACGAGATTGCCGTCGAGGCGCGCGAGTTGCTCGGCAAGCTCGTCGAGGGAACCGGTGCGACGCTCGCCGTGGTCGAAATGCCGCCGGGTCCGCCCGTACTTCAATCGGTCGTCGCGGAGGTTTACGGGCCTTCTCCGGAGCTGCGGCGTCAGTTTGCCCGAGAGCTCACCGGGATCTTCGCGCAGGCCGAGAGCACGCGCGATGTCGACAATTATCTTCGCGGGGCCTTCGATTACTGGCGTTTCAATGTCGATACGGAAAAGGCGGTGCGTCGAGGGATCTCGGTCGACACCATCAACCGTAATCTCGCGATGGCCCTCGGCGGCTCGCCGATCGGCGACATCAAGCCGCAGGCGGGGCGTCAGATGGGCCACGAGCCCGTGCAGATCGTCCTGCAGGTGCCCCTGGCGGAGCGCTCCCAGGTCGATCGCCTCGGCGATCTCCCCATTCAGTCGAATCAGGGATATACGGTGCCGCTGCGCGAGCTCGGCGAGTTCCAGTTGACGCCCGAAGAGGACATCATCTACCACAAGGATCTGCGTCCGGTGGAGTACGTGGTGGCGGATGTCGGCGGGCGGCTGGCAGCACCCGTGTACGCGATGTTCCAGGTCGAGCGCATACTCAATCAGCAGGACTACACCGCACCGGACGGCACCAAGCCGCAAGGTGCCGAGGAGATGGAAGACGCCATCTTCTGGCTGGACGCCCCGCCCGACAGCAGCCGCCTGGCCTGGACCTGGGCGGGCGAGTGGACGGTGACCTACGAGACCTTCCGCGACATGGGTGCCGCATTCGGCGTTGCGCTGATCCTGATCTATATCTTGGTGGTTTGGGAGTTCGGCAACTTCCGCATCCCGCTCGTGATCATGGCGCCGATCCCCTTGACTCTGCTCGGGATCATCCCGGCGCATGCACTCATGTTCAGCCTCGGTCTCGGCGGGGAGTTCACCGCGACCTCGATGATCGGCTGGATCGCGCTGGCCGGCATCATCGTGCGAAACTCGATCCTGCTCGTGGATTTCGCGATCCACGAGATCCAGAAGGGTGTGCCGGTTGCCGAGGCGATGATCCGCTCCTGCAAGATCCGCACACGCCCGATCGTGATCACGGCCTTGGCGTTGGTTGCGGGCTCGAGCGTCATCATCACCGACCCGATCTTCCAGGGTATGGCGATCTCGTTGCTGTCAGGCGTGTTGGTCTCGACCGTTCTGACCCTGATCGTCATCCCGCTCGGCTGCGTCGCCGCGGGCGACGATATGTGTCGGGTGGCCCTTGCGACGGCGCCGCCCGGAACCAGCCTACCCTGTGCAACGGATGCCGCGCCCGTCAAAGCCCCGCGCAAGAGCTCCGGAGGCGGTGTCAGCCGGTTTTCCGGCAAGGTCGTCGAGTTCTTCATTTTGGCCCTCTATGCGATTCGCGGGATCTTCATACTGCTCTTCGATGCTGCGAAGACCGCGCTGAAGCCCAAACCGGCCCGGACGGCGCGTTCACCGGTGAAGCGGCCCGTCGAGACGAGCGCGCCGGCCGAGACGGGACCCCCGGCGGAGAGCCCCGAGGAGGATGCACCATCCGCCAAGGGCGACAGCGCAGCGTCGGAGCCTGCTCGAACCGTTGCCAAGAAGAAACGCGCAGCGACGGCGTCGGACGCCAAGCCCACGACGCGCAAGACGTCCGCCAAGACGTCGGCGGCAGCGGAGAAATCGAGCCAAGGCGTTCAAAAGAAGGCGCCGCGGCGCGGCATTCGATTGAAGATCGACGACGAGAGCGATACATGACGGAGGTCCCGCTCTGCGGCAGGCTCCTGCTCTTTTTGGTCTACGCGACGGCGCATCAGGCGGTCCTCGCGGCCGAGCCATGGGAACAAGCTCGACAGCCCGCATGGGACAACGAGTCGCTTTATCTGCGTGGATACAAGATGCCGCCGGTCGCGCAGGATCGAGACCCGCGATATCCGGACGCCTACCGTGCCGACGATGTGCGCCTCGACACGCAGGGAAACCGGTCAGGGACGGGTTACGGTGACTACGACATGGCTCCTCCGGGGCAGGGTGGCTTTATCGATCGCGACGGGCGTTGGCGCGACGGGCGTTGGATGGAATACGGCCGAGAGCCGACGGGGTATTCTCGCGACCTCCCTTACGGGGAAGAGCCCGATCGCTATTCGGTTTCGCCTCGGAGGGGCGACCCCGGCAGCGGTATGGCGACGGACGATCGGGGCGCGCTCGGAGGTTGGCCGGACGCGACCTACGGCCGGGCAGATGGGAACGGATTTTCCGGATCGGCAAACCCGTACCCCGAGTACCGATTTCGCGGCGACCCGCAGCCTTCCTCGGATCGGTGGAGCGGGTCCGACGGAACACAGGAATACAGATTTCGGCCGCTGACCGAGCGGGAAGCGGAACAGCGCTCGCAGACGCTGGGCTGGCGCCCGCTGGAGCCCGCTCGGAGCAACCGCGCAGGGCGTACGTCACCTCCGGCGGGATTGATGGATGCGCTGACGCCGCCCCCGCGTACCTTCGGCTTCGAGCCGCGACCCTAGCCCCGATGCGGGGCCGGATCGCGCGAACCCACAGCTGCGAGGGTCCGGGGTCGAGTCGAATGGCGGAAGCGCAGGTCGTTCAGGACCTTGCAGAGGGTGTTCTGCCGCGTGGAGCCGCAATCGCCCCGGGCGAGGGGCGGGATGTCGTCAAGACCGATCACCGATCGACGGGAGGATAAGGCAAGATGAGAACGCAAACGCAGGCTTTGTTGGGTATCGCGCTCGCATCCGCCCTGGCGGGTGCGGCGCATGCGGAGATCGCGGGTGTCCAGTTCTCCGCGGACATGATCAGTCAAGGCCCGGATGGACAGGCCGAAACCGTCAAGATGTTCGTCGGCGACGGTCGCATGCGCAAAGAGATGACTCAGCAGGGCCAAGAGGTGGTTCAGATCGTCGACCAGACGCGAGGGATGATGTGGGTCCTGTTCCCCGATCGCCAGACCTATCTGGAGCAAGGAGGGGCTGCTGGCGAGGGCGGTGCGCCCGTGCCGCCGGCGACCGCCGAGACGGATCCTTGCGCAGGAATGCCGGGCCTGACCTGTCGACGTGTCGGCGAGGAAGATGTCGGAGGACGCAAAGCGATCAAGTGGGAGATGGTCATGACCCACGAGGGCCAGACCATGAACGGGACCCTCTGGATCGACGCCGAGCGGGCGATTCCGTTGAAGCACGAGATGTCCAACGGCGAGAAGATGGAGCTTCTGATGGTCGGTACCGAGACCATCGACGGGCGCGAGGTCGAGAAATGGGAGATGACCACGACTGCACCCGATCGGCCGCCGACTCGGGTCCTCCAATGGTACGATCCGGAGTTGAAGCTGTCGGTGCGCGAGGAGTTCCCGGGCGGCGGCGTGCGCGAGCTGAAATCGATTCGGATCGGTCCCCAACCGGATCATCTGTTCGCGGTCCCTGCGGGGTACACGCGGATGGAGACGTCTCAGCCCGGATCCCAGCCCGGACAATAATCGCTCGGAAAGGGTATCGGGGGATGAACGCGGACGCGGAAGGACGTCATGATCACGATCGTCGGAAGTCTTAAAGGCGGTTCGGGCAAGAGTACCCTGACCTTCAATCTGGGGGTTTGGCTCTCGATGGCCGGCGTAAAGATCCAGCTGATCGATGCCGACCCTCAGGCGACCCTCACCGACGTCATCGACGTGCGCAAGGAGGAGGGATTCGATCCGGTCCTGCAGGCGTCGGACAAGCGTGCCCTGACGCCCGAGCAGCTGAAAGGGGCCGACGAAACCCTGATCGATGTCGGGACCTCGGACATGGAAAGCCTGCGCAGGGCGCTCTCCCTATGCGACCGTGTCGTGGTGCCGGTCCCGCCGTCGCAGGCGGATATCTGGTCGACCCAACGCTTTATTCAGTTGATTGCCTCGGTCGAGCGTGAGGCGCCTCCCGATATCATCGGGTTCATCAATCGGGGCGATACACACCATGCCGTACGCGAGACCAACGAGGCTGCCGCGGCGTTGGTGTCGCTTCCCGGTATCCGCTTCATCAAGCCTAGGCTCTCGCAACGCACCGTCTTTCGGCGCTCGTTCAGCGAGGGATTGGCGGTGTTCGAGCTGGAGTCTCGCGGCAAGGCGGCGCGCGAGTTTCTCGGGTTGGCCGCAACGCTCTATCCGCACCTGGTCAGCTGATCTTCCGGGGAAGGTCGCTCGCGCGTGCCTTCCCTGCTTTTCGGCTGTCCGGCGGACACGTTGCGATCTCGAATCGACCGCTAGGGGCGCTCCGCCTTGTCGCGTGCTGCAATTCTGTTAAGCTCTTGAGAAACCGGGCGGTCATTCGCCGACCCCGTCGACTTTTCCATCACTGATCCAGAATCGGCCCGAATCATGGCGCAGAACGAAATCCCGAGGGACGATGCTTCCTCGGACAGCCGGATACCGCAAGACCAAGACGAGGCCGATGCGCGCGCAGCAGGTGTCACGGAGACGCAACTCCACGCTTTCGCCATCGATCGCCTCTCCCAGGCCTTCGAAACCAGTGCAAAGCGCTGGGAGCTGATTGTCTATCCCAGCCTATTCGCATTCATCATCCTCGCGGCTTACGGGTTCTATTTGGTCTTCAGTCTTGCCAAAGATGTCCACTATCTGGCCATCAGTGTCGACACCAATATGACGGTACTGGCAAGCAACATGCAGTCGATCTCGGACAACATGGGGCAAATGAGCGCCAACGTCCGCACCATGGCCGTCAGCGTGGATTCGATGGCGAGGGACGTGAATGCGCTCGAGCCCATGTTGACGAGCATCCAGACGATGGACCGTTCGATGCAGGCGATGACGATGTCGACCTCGTCCATGCGCAACGATATGGCGGGGATGAATCAAAGCATCGGTCGACCGTTGCAGTTCATGAATTGGTTCATGCCTTGGTAATCGGTCGGGTGCCCTGCAAGGATGCTTAGAAGGGTTTCGGGGCGGAGTCGACCGTGAATCCGAGCCACCGCGAATCCGTGCGACTGATCGTCGCGATCTCCTCGCGCGCACTCTTCGACCTCAGCGAGTCTCACCAGGTCTTCGAGTCGCAAGGCGTCGACGCCTATCGCGACTATCAGGTCGCGCACGAGAACGACATCCTCGAACCCGGCGTGGCCTTCGCGCTCGCCAAGAAGCTCATGAGCCTCAATCTTGCCCTGGGTGATCGAGGACGCGTCGAGGTCATCTTGATTTCACGCAACAGCTCCGATACCGGCTTACGCGTCCTGACCTCCGCACATCACCACGGCCTGGATATCGCCCGCGCGGCCTTTACGGGCGGAGCGAGCCCCTATCGATACCTGTCCGCCTTCGGCGCCCATCTCTTCCTGTCCGCCGATCCGAGAGATGTTCGCTCGGCCTTGAATGCCGGGTGTGCCGCGGCGACGGTCCTGCCGGCGGCATTTCCGGCGGGCCCGGAGAAAGACGAGCAGGTGCGCATCGCGTTCGACGGCGATGCGGTGCTGTTCTCCGACGACGCCGAGAGACTCTTCCGCAGCGAAGGGCTCGAGGTCTTCAACGCGGCCGAGCTGGCCTCTGCGCATGAGCCTCTACCCGGCGGACCGTTCAAGGGCTTGCTGGTGGCGATCCATCAACTTCAAGCGCTCTTTCCGCCCGAGGCGTCGCCGCTGCGAACCGCGCTCGTGACCTCGCGCGGCGCACCCTCGCACGAGCGCGTGATCCGTACCCTGCGCGCTTGGGGCATCCGCATCGACGAGGCGCTTTTTCTGGGCGGGCTCGAGAAGGGCCGGTTTCTCGCAGCGTTCGACGCGGACATCTTTTTCGACGATCAACGTGTGCATTGCGACGCGGCGAGCCGTCACGTGGCAACCGGCCATGTTCCGCACGGCGTCGCTAACCTGGAGTGTGACTCCTAAACTGCGCCGACTCCAAAGGTTGTTGATTGCTCCGAGGCTTTTCCAAGCTCACGAACATCGCACATTTTACCGGGCGCAGTTTAGGGCTGAATGTCCAGGGTCGGCGAGGGACGCTGCAGGAAATTGCCCTGCACATAATCGACCCCGGCCGTCCAGAGCACGGTGAGCGCGCGCGCGTCTTCTACCCCCGTCACGACACTCTTGACGTTGAACTCGCGCGCGAGATTGGAGATGGCCATGAGCCGTTGCTGCTTCGCCGGATCCTCGGCGAGCGCGCGGGCAAAATCCGGCATCAGAACGACGAAATCGACCGGAAGCGCCTGAAGGATCATCTCGGAGCGATTGGTCGCGCCGAAACGATTGATCGCGACCCGACACTTGATCTGCTTCAAGGCATCGACCAGCTTGCCGAGACTGGCCAGATTCTCCGCAACCAGCTCCTCCTGAAACTGGAAGGCAAGCCAGTTGCCGCGCACGTCGAGCTCGCGCAGACAGTCGCAGATATGCAGGATGATGCTCGGGTTTCGGAAGGTATCTTCGGCTAGATTGATGAAGAATCGAAGGTTGTGGCCGGCACGGCGCTGCTCGGCGAGCACGCGAACCGCGTCGCGGATCGCCCATTTGTCGAGCTCCTCGATCAGACCGCGCCGGATCGCGGCCCCGATGAAATCCTTGGCCTCCAGGAGCTCGCCGTTCCCGTCGAGGAGGCGCACCAAGACGCTGTAGTTCTCCTGGTTGTCGCCCATCAGGCTGATGATGGGCTGGTAGACGAGCTTGAACTGCTGGTTGCCGAGCGCGGTTGCGATCTTGTCCGCGACCTCGGTGTCGCCGTCCATCGCGGTTTGCTTGGTTCGCGCAGCCAACGACGTGGGGGTCTGCATCCCGCCGGCACAATCCCCGGGCGATCCCGCACTGTAGACGCAAAGTCGATGCGCGGCGTTGAGAATGTCTTGTGCGGCCGCAGCACGCCCCTTCACGAGGTAGTAGCCGATATCGCAGTCAGGCGCGATGCGGGCATTGCTCGCAGGGCGTTGCGGCAGGCGTGCGTGCTCGCGGATGTGCTCGGCAAGCGCCTCGGCCTCTTTCTCGTCCAAACCGTCGACGATCATGGCGAAGCCGTCGTCGCTGATCCGGGTGAGTGCGTGGGCCCGGGCGGCAACCGAGGCCAAGACAGGCCCGAATCCGTCGACGACGTCCAACCCATGGGTCAATCCCAGATCGCGCAAGAGCTCGGAATGGCGTCGCAAGCGGACGAAAAAGACCGCAAAGGGGAGCGGCACCGAACGATCGGTGCCGAGTCGCGTCTCGATTTCGTCGAAGAAGGCACTCCGGGCGGCGGCGATGTCGGAGACCATTTCGCCGCCCTTCGCCGGGGTCTCGGGGTGGCGCACGGGATCCAGGATCAACCGCAGACAGGGCTCCTCGTCGAGTATGGCGTGCGCCGCGGATAGGTCGACAGCCAACGCTTTGCCCCGGCTCGAGTGCAGACGCGTGGTGATCTCGACCGGCTCTGCATGATCCGTGCGCTCTGCGCTGTGCAGCAGATCGCGGACTTTGTCGCGCTGGTCCGGTTCGACAAGATCCAGGAATGCGATCGACTCGATCTCGTCGAGGTTCGGATAGCCGAGAAGCGTGAGATAGGCGCTGTTGGCGTGAAGATGCAGACCCTGCTGTACGAACGCGATCGCGGCGCCGGTATGGTCCACCAGCTCACGGGAGCGTCGTTCGCACTGCTTGAGCCGGGCCAGCAGATCACGGTATCGGCGACGCTGTCGAAGGTCGTCGGCTTCGCGCCTGATGGTCCAGATCAGCTGCTCCTCGTCGGCGAGGGCGAGCAGGCCACGTGCGCCGAATTGTTGTGCCTCGAGCACCTGATCCGGACCGGGCGTGTCCGTCGCGATCATGATGAGCGGTCTCTCGGCTGCATGCTCGCCGCGACGCCGGATTGCCTCCGCTAGGTCTTGGTCGTTGTCGTGGCGCCACCACAAGATCATGTCGAAGGCCCGACGAGCGAGCAGATCGTTCAATCGATCGGCACGCGCGGTCACGAGCGCCCTGGCCGCGAGACCGGCTGCACGCAGGCGCTCCACCAAGCGCTCCGCGGCGACGGTGTCGGTGGTCAACAACAGCAAGGCCAGCAGTTGGGGTTGCGCGGACATGATGCGACCTAGTGCGGGATCCACGAGGTTTCGGGACATTGTCGTCTGCGCGATTATCCGGCTTTGCGGCCCGTTAGGGAAACGATCGAGTTCACAAGAACGGTGATCCGATGCGGGCGGCGTCGTTCAAGGGTGTCTTGGCTCCGCGACCTGGAAGCTCGCGGACCAGGCGTGGGACCAGATAGCCGGGCAATCGATCGCGCAACGCCTCGCCGAGCTGGAGGGCCTGCGTGTCGGGAACCGCGAAGTGTGCAGCGCCCTCCACGGGATCGAGCTGGTGGAGGTAGTAGGGGAGGACACCGCACTCGAAGAGCCGCTCGCTGAGCGCACCGAGTGTCTGCGCCGCGTCATTGACCCCGCGCAGCAAAACACTTTGATTGAGCAAGGTCACATCTGCGTGTCGCAGTCGCCGCAGGGCGTCCGCGGCATCGGCGCCGAGTTCGCTCGGATGATTAGCGTGGATGACGAGGACGCTCGCGAGAGGGGAGCCCGATAGGCGTCGGCAGAGCGTCTCCGTCACCCGAGAGGGAAGCACCACGGGGAGGCGTGAATGGATCCGCAGGCGGTTCAGGTGCGGGATCTCGTGGAGCCGCTCGAGCAGTGCGCCGAGCCGATCGTCATCCAGCATCAAGGGATCCCCGCCGCTGAGGATCACCTCGGAGATCCCCGGGTCCGCGGCGATGGAGGCTACCGCGGCGGCGGTGCGATCCGGCGTTTGGCCGAGCGCCGTGTATGGGAAATGTCTCCGAAAACAATAGCGACAGTGTACGGCGCACCCGCCCGTGACGATCAGGAGGGCGCGGCCGGTATATTTTCGAAGCAGCCCGTGACCGAGATCCGCGGACGTGTCGCCGACCGGATCGCGGGTGAATCCGGTGACCGTCAAGCGCTCCGCCCCGAGCGGCAGGACCTGTCTGAGCAGGGGGTCGCGAGGGTCGCCCGGCGTCATCAGGGCGGCAAAGGCGCGCGGGACCAGCATCCGGAATCCCGATTCAGCGGGGTCGAGATCCGGGATCGCCTCCGGACGCAGACCGAGTGCGGCGAGCAGGTCGGCTGCGTCTCGGTAGGCCTCGGCGAGGTCTCGTTTCCAGGCCGGCTCCCGCTCGGAGGAGCGCAACGGGTCCGAGGTCGCGGTCTGACAAGCAGCGATACTTCGCGGTACCATTGTGCGGTTTAGCTCCACAGTCAACGAGGACGATATGGCCTTTTACAGTACCAGCGAGTTCAAGGGCGGACTCAAGATCATGTTGGACGGCGATCCTTACAACATCGTCGAGAACGAATTCGTCAAGCCCGGCAAGGGCCAAGCATTCAACCGCGTGCGGGTGCGCAATCTCAAGACCGGGCGAACCGTCGAGAAGACCTTCAAGTCGGGCGATACGGTGGAGGCGGCCGACGTCCATGATACCGACATGCAGTATCTCTACAACGACGGCGAAGAGTGGCATTTCATGGATCCGGCCAGCTTCGAGCAGATGACGGCGGATGCAAACGCCGTGGGCGACGCGGCCAAGTGGATCAAGGAAGAAGACATCTGCAGGGTGACGCTCTGGAATGGGGTGCCGCTGATCGTCGAGGCGCCCAACTTCGTGGTGCTGGCGATTACCGAGACCGACCCCGGGCTCAAGGGCGACACCTCGGGCGGCGGCGGCAAGCCGGCAACCCTCGAGACGGGCGCCGTGGTGCGTGTGCCCTTGTTCGTTCAGTCCGGCGAGCTCGTGAAGGTCGACACGCGGACCGGCGAGTATGTCTCGCGTGCCAAGGAGGCCTGAAGGCAAGGCGCGGTCGAGCGATGCCGGCACGACCGGCCCCGTCCGCTCGCCCTCGTCGTCGATCCACCCGTCCTGATGCCTGCTTGCGAAGACTGGTCCTCGTGCGCAACGACCGCTGTCCTGCGTGCTCGTGCGGAGATGCTGGCCCGGATTCGCGCCTTTTTTGCCGCCGCCGGCGTGATGGAGGTCGAGACGCCGATCCTCTCGCACGCCGGTGCCACGGATCCGGCGCTCGCGAGTCTCTCGCTCTCCGGCGGCCTATCGGGGGATGGGTCGAACGCCGATCGGAGGCTCTTCCTGCAGACCTCGCCCGAGTTTCCGATGAAGCGCCTTCTGGCCAGCGGAAGCGGTCCCGTCTATCAGATCTGCAAGGTCTTTCGCGGCGCAGAGCGCGGGCGGCGACACCACCCGGAGTTCAGCCTGCTGGAGTGGTATCGACCGGGCTTCGACGACGGGCAGCTGATGGACGAGGTGGCCGATCTGGTGCGCGCCGCGCTGCAACGCCCGCGGTTGCCGATGGAGCGGATCCGCTATCGCGACCTGTTTCGCGAGGTCTTGGACCTGGATCCCTTCACGTCACCCGTGCGGACCTTACGCGCGGCCGCGATCACGGCCGGCATACCCGATGCCGATCGGCTGGATCTCGAACGCGACGCCTGGCTCGATCTCCTGCTCACCCAGTGTCTGGAACCGCGTCTCGGGCGGTCAGGCATGAGTTTTCTCTGCGACTACCCGCCGAGCCAGGCCGCCTTGGCGCGGATCCGGCCGGCCGCAGAGCCGCTCGATGATCAGGCGGTTGCCGAGCGTTTCGAGCTTTACATCGACGGGGTCGAGCTGGCGAACGGCTTTCACGAGCTGACCGATGCCACGGAGCAGGGTACGCGCTTTGCACGCGACTGCGCCGAGCGTCGCCGTCTCGGCTTGGCCGAAATCCCGCCCGACACGCGTCTGCTCGCGGCACTCCGGGCCGGCATGCCGGCATCAAGCGGAGTCGCGCTCGGGCTCGACCGTTTGTTGATGATCGCCACGGGGGCCACGCACATCGATCAGGTCTTGGCCTTCCCCGTCGAGCGGGCCTGAAATGAAACCGCGTCACTCTGCTCTTTGCGCGATCGGCGTTCGGGGTTCGGTGGACTTCGCTATCGCTCGTCCACCCTACGGGGGCTCGTCGACCCTACCGGCATTGAATTTCCGTGTTGAGATCTCCTGAACCGCGTCCTGCCGAGGTCTTGTGTCGAGGCGCGCTCATCGTCACAACGCAACGCTGCATGTTGCTCGGGACGCGGTTCAGTCCGTCAAGGCGCCCTGGATGGCCTCCAGGTCCAGCGCATTCAGATACGCCTCCAGCGGGGCCGCATCCGCCAGACCGGAACCCTCGCCCTGCACCAGAAGACGGCTACCGACCATCAGGGTGATCTTGTAGGTCTCGCTGCCCGGGGTGTGCTCCATCATGCCGCGCTCGCCCTTGAGCGAGAAGCTCTTCAGATCCTCGTTGGCTTGCATCATGAACGGCATCGAGATGGCCATGGTCAGCATCGGCATCATCGGGGAGTCGGCCATCAGGGTGAGGGTCACCTCGGCGTTGTCTTCCCGGACGTAGCGCCGACTGAGGTGGGTCCCGGTCAACATGGACGCGAGGCCGCCCGACTGGGACTGGGCCTCGTCCGCGACCCATCCCTCCAGAGGCGGCGGAAACAGCGTCAGAAGACCGGCCGTGATCTGTGCGCGAATCGCCTCGACGGCGCCGTTCAGGGTCTCCGCGGCTGTTCTGAGCTCGCCGGACGCGTAAGCCTGCTTCGCCGCATCGATCTGGTCCGTGACCTCGTCCGCGGCGGCCGTGTTGAGCGTGAGGGCAAGGCCGGCCGCAAGGACCAGGGTGCCCGTCATCGTTGCGTGCATCTCATTCTCCGTTTGCGTGACATCGAGGCGCTAGCACGGGCGCGCAAGGCCGTCAGTTCTCGACAACCGCATCCAATGCCTGCTTGGCCTTGTGGCAGGCGCCGGGCTCGGTGCGCTCGGGGTCCATCTCTTCGAAGGCCAGACCCAAGCGCGCAAACAAGGCGCGATCCCGATCGGACTCGGCATTCGGCGTGGTCAGCAAGCGCTCGCCGTAGAAGATGGAGTTGGCCCCGGCGAGATAGCAGAGCGCCTGCAGCTCGTCGCTCATCTCGCTGCGCCCGGCGGACAGACGCACATAGGAGGCCGGCATCAGGATGCGCGCGGTCGCCACCACGCGGACGAACTCGAACGGATCCAGTGCCTCGCTCGCCTGAAGCGGTGTACCCTCGACCCGGACCAACAGGTTGATCGGAACGGATTCGGGATGGGCCGGCAGGTTGGCGAGCTGACGCAACATCGAGGCACGGTCGCGCCGCGACTCGCCCATGCCGAGGATCCCTCCGCTGCAGGTCTTCAGACCCACGTCGCGGATATGCTCGAGGGTGTCGAGCCGGTCCTGGAAGGTGCGTGTCGTGATGACCTGACCATAGAATTCGGGCGAGGTGTCGAGGTTGTGGTTGTAATAATCGAGCCCGGCCTCCTTGAGACGGCGCGCTTGCGCACCGGTCAGCATCCCCAGGGTCACGCAGGTCTCCAGGCCGAGCGCATGGACACCCTCGACCATGGCGACGACCTGCTCGAGGTTCTTGTCCGTCGGATTGCGCCACGCCGCGCCCATGCAGAAGCGCGTCGCACCCTGTTCGCGGGCGATCCGCGCGGCGTCCAGGACCTCGTCGATCGGCATCAGGGATTCGCGCTCCAGCCCGGTTTCGTGACGTGCGCTCTGGGCGCAATAGCCGCAGTCCTCGGGGCAGGCGCCGGTCTTGATGCTCAGGAGTGTGCTGACCTGGACGCGGTTGGGATCGAAGTAGAGTCGATGCGCCGTCTGGGCGCGAAACATCAGATCCGTGAAGGGGAGGTCGAGGATGTCTTGAATCTCCTCGACCGACCAATCGTGGCGCAGGATGGACAAGGAGAGAGGGGAAGGCTTGGGTGACATGGGCGTGATGGGACGATTTCCGAGTGCGGAAAAACCACATATGCTAGTGGGCTTCGGTCGGTTGTCAACCGATGTTCGGTGATTCGCTCGAGAAGCGCGGCGTGATGTCCCTGCTCGCGTCGGTCTTGTTCCCGCCGACCTGTGTTCTGTGCGGTGCGCCCGGCCTCACGAGCGGAGGAGGGCGCGACCTCTGTCCCGGCTGTGCGGCCGAGTTGCCGCACAACCGCGACTGCTGTTTCCAATGCGCCGTGCCCTTCGACAGCCCGATGCCCGCGGGGACGCGGTGTGCCGCCTGTCAGCGGCACCCGCCGCCGTTCGAGAGCAGTCTCGCGGCCTTTCGCTACGAGGCGGCGATCCCGACGTTGATCGGAGGCGCGAAGTTCCGCGGAAAGCTCAATCTCGTACGTTTGCTCGGCCAATGTCTCGCCGATCGAGTCCGCGAGGTCGATCCGCCGCTCCCGCAGGTGCTGTTGCCGGTCCCGCTGCATGCGGCTCGGCTGCGCACCCGCGGCTACAACCAGGCAATGGAGATCGCGCGCGTCGTCGGCCGGGATCTGGCGTTGCCGATCGATCACGCCTGCTGCATCCGCAGCGCTGCCACCCCACCGCAGGCCGGCCTCGACGAGCGCGCACGCCATCGCAATATTCGAGGCGCTTTCCAGGTCCAGGGCTTGCTGCCGTGGAGCCACGTCGCCATCCTTGACGACGTCGTGACCACAGGCAGCACCGTCGCCGAGCTGAGCCGGATGCTGCGCAAGGCGGGGGTTCGGCGGATCCAGATCTGGGCTGTCGCGCGAACGCCCTGAGCCCCCGGCTCGCCACAGCCGACTGCGGTCGCCGTGGCACGCGCCGCTCGGCGAAACGCGACCTCTTCCGCAACCAGGGCAATGCGATGCCTGAGACGCCGATGCACGAGCCGCCTGACAAGACGAGCATCCAAACGCCCGCGCGCATCCGCTTCGACCTGCATTGGCAAAGCGAGGACGCGATGCACACCGACAGCCGGGTCGCTAGCCGGCTCGCACTCTGTCGTGGTCTGATCCCGCCCGAGTTGGAGGCCGAGATCATGGATCGCCACGTCGGCCACTGCGCGACCCTCCGCTTCGAGCCTGGCGCATGGCTTGCGCCGCCACGCGACGATCTGCTGCGAGAGCTGCGACCCGAGCACTTCAACCGTCGCCTCCCGGCCGGAGCATGGATCGAGCCGCGTGCCGGGCGCTTCTACCCGCGCGGCGTCCTCGAAGGTGTCGAAGGCATCTCGGGCAGCGACCGACGGCCGCTGCGGTTGGTCGATGTGCAGCCGGAACGGTTGACCGCGGATCTCAATCACCCGCTTGCCGAACGGGCGCTCGATGTCGCCGTGCGGATCGAGGCGATTCGCGCCCGCGGGGATCGGCACGTCGGGCGGTGCACCGAGGTGACTGCGTTGATCACCGACGATGGTCCCGGCATGCAGGCACGTTGGCGCGGCCAGGCGACCGACTTCTGGTCCGACGACCCGTTCGCGCGTCCCGATCCGCGTCCGGACGCCGATTTCTATGCAAGCCCGCGACTCGTCGACCATCTCGACCGCACGGCGATCGCCGAGATCGGCGGCCTCTACGGCCGCCTGATTCCCGCCGGTGCGCACATCCTGGACCTGATGACGAGCTGGCACTCGCACCTGCCTCCCGGCTTGGAGCCCGCGGCGGTGACCGGCCTCGGCATGAATAGGTCCGAGCTGGACGCCAATCCGGTGCTGACGGCGCGCGTGGTCCATGACCTGAATCGCGATCCGACCCTGCCGTTCGGCGACGCCGATTTCTCGGCTGTGATTTGTACGGTCTCGGTCGAGTACCTCACCCGACCCTTCGAGGTCTTCCGCGAGGTCGCCCGGGTGCTGAAGCCGGGCGGGCGTTGTATCCTCACCTTCTCCAACCGCTGGTTCCCCCCGAAGGTGATCCGGATCTGGCAGGAGTTGCATGCGTTCGAGCGGCTCGCGCTCGTGCTCGACTATCTGCGGGAGTCCGGCCGATTCGGCCGGCTCGAGACCTTCAGTCTGCGGGGTCTTCCGCGACCGACCGACGATCGGTATGCCGGCCGGCTCGCCGAATCCGACCCGGTCTTTGCGGTCTGGGGTACTCGGCTCTGACGCGCGTGGCCGTCATCAGGCCAGTTGTTGGATGAGTTGGGTGTCGCGTTCGATCTTGTTGGCGAAGTGGCTCGCCATGCTCATCAGCATCTTCACCAGAAGTGCGTCGGGGATGGCGTCGAAGCGCAACTCCAAACAACGGGTCTCCATGGCCGCGGAGACATTGGCCGTGCGGCGCTTCTCGTTCACCAAGGCAACCTCGCCGAAGACCATTCCCGGGCCGAGGCTGGAGAGTCTCAGGTGGTGGCTCAAGGGGAGGCTCGCGCCGGTATCGATCCAGACCTCGACCTCGCCACTCAGGATGAAGAACATGGACTCGGCGCGATCCCCTGCGTGGAAGATCCGCTCGCCCGTCTTGAACTCCCGCTCGAGGCCGGCACGCCTGAGCGATTCGAGCTCGTCGTGGGTCATCGCGGCGCACAGATACTGCTGGCTCAGGTCCGCGACCGAGGTGTCGGCACCCGCTGTATCCGCCCGGGCGATCAGCTGATTCTCGCACCACTCCACCGCGTGATCGGTGTCCTCGAAGTGCAGCGGGCCGGGCTCCTGTCCGCGATAGGCCTGGCCCTGGAGGTGTTTTCGGAAGCGATAGAGGTGTTTGCCGTCGGTGAAGAAGAGCCGCTTGCCCGCGTCGGCGATCCGCATGCACAGCTCGCTCAAGACCAGAATCGACGCCTGGTCCGTCCCGATCACCCGTTTGAGATCGAGGACCAAATAATCGACCCGCGCGAGCTCGGAGAGGATCTCCACGCCGACCGACTCGGCACTGCCGAACAACAGCTCTCCCTGCAGCTCGTAGACGCGGATGCGATGCCCTTGCTCCGCGAGTACGGCGAGCTCCGCCTCGCTGCGACGACGGCGCGACGTACGCTTGGCGCAGTCGTAAACCTGACGCATGACGGTAGCGGAGGTCGAGCGTGCGACATGGAAGAGGTGCAGACTGAAATCCTTGGAGAGCCGCTTGCAGGCCTCGATGCCGCGGACACTGTTGCCCTTGGCGTCGAGTCGCGGCGAGAAGACCCCGAGACCGAACTGTCCGGGCAGCACCGCCGTGATCCCGCCGCCCACGCCGCTCTTTGCCGGCATGCCCACGTTGAAGATCCAAGCGCCCGAGAAGTCGTACATGCCGCAGGTGCTCATGACACTCAGCACCTTCTCGACATATCGCGACTGCAGCGCGACGACACCGGTGACCGGATTCACCCCGTTGTTGGCCAGACAGGCGCCGATCATCGCCAGATCCCGCGCGGTCACCAGGATGGAGCACTGCCGAAAATACAGATCGACCACCTCCTCGGGCGTGCGATCGAGGATCCCGTAACCGAGCAGGAGGTGCGCGATCGCCCGATTGCGATGGCCGGTGTCGCTTTCGGAGCGATACACCGTCTCCTCGATCGCCATCGGTCTGCCGGTATAACGCCCGAAGGCGTCGAGAATCCGCTGCATCGGCGGGGCATCGGGTGTGCTCGCGATCAGACCCGTGGTCGCGATGGCGCCCGCATTGATCATCGGGTTCATGGGACGCCCGGTGCCGGGCTCCAAGCTGATCGAGTTGAACGCCTCGCCCGAGGGCTCGACGCCGACCTTGCTCAGAACCTGGTCGAGCCCACGATCTTCAAGCGCCAGACCATAGGTGATCGCCTTGGAGATCGATTGAATGGTAAAGCTCTGACGCGAGTCGCCGACCTGGTAGACATGCCCGTCGACCGTGACCATCGCGATCCCGAGCCAGGATGGATCGGCGCGGGTCAGCTCCGGGATGTAATCGGCGACGGCGCCGTCCTTCAGGTCGAGCAACTCTTCATGGATACGGTCGAGGTAACGCTGGACCGGAGAGAACTGGAATGCTCGCTTATCCATTCAGGCTCCTGAGAGGTGTTCGGAAAGGGTGTGTCCGATCGAGGTCCGGTCCCCGGAGACATCGGCGTGTATCTGGGGCTTGAAGGGGCGATGCCGTATCGGCCCTCGTCGAGCCGAGATCGATCACCCGACCCAAATCAAGCCGTCTCCATCTAAGCAAAAGCCGTGCGCACGCCCGGACGGCCGTGAGGGGACAGCGAGCCGCCCGAGTCGGCGCGCCTTGATTTCAGGGAGCAGGCAACGATCTCCAGACCCGAGCGACATGGTGACCGTCCGGTCCGTGCGCTGTTTATCGTCCTTCCGTTGTGCTCTCCTTTGTTTCGGCGACTTGCCCAGCCGTCCGTTTAGCAAGGCGTGGCAGCCCATCGATGACTCGGTGTGATGCAGCCGAGACAGAGGATGCACCGCCAATGTCGCGTTCGACAACAGCCGGCGTCCCGGATCCGCGTCGCCCCGATCAAAACCCGTCTTCGTATCCGTTTCTCACCGAGGTCTTGCCAGATGTCGTTTCGATTGCTCCTGATTCCGTTCCTGTTCCCCGCCTTCGCGTCTGCCGCTTCGCTCGAGAACGGTACACCCATGCCCGCCTTGACGCTGCAGGACCAATACGACACCACCCACACCATCGACGCGAGCACCCGACTGCTGATCTTCAGCGCCGAGCGCGAGGTCTCGGCCCTCGTGGAAACAGCGCTGGCGGATCAAACGACGGAGTCGCTGTCCGCGGTCGGCATCCGGTACGTCTCCGACATCAGTGCCATGCCCGGCATGGTGACCTCGATGATCGCCCTGCCCAAGATGCGCAAGCGGCCCTATTCCATGCTGCTCGGGCGAGATCCCGAGGAGACCGCCATGCTGCCGCGCGAGCCCGGAAAGGTGACCCTGATCACGTCGGAAGGGGGCAACATCACAAGCGTGCAGTTCATCGGCGACGCGGCGAGCTTGCGGGCGGCGCTCGGGATCGCGCCGTGAGGGAACAGCTCCGAGCGAATCGGCTGCGCGTAGGGCGGAAGGCGAGACGCCTGCGCGTTGTGGCTCGCGGCTGCAGCCATGGATCCAAGGAGGACGCGCCGCGGACTCACGACCTTTAGATCGCATGCACCGGGCTCTCACGGGCGGCACACCCGGCCGCTTCAGTCCGTGGGCACCAATAGTCCCGGTCGACCCCTTTCCCGGCCGGAACCTGCGCCAGGTCAACCAATAGCAAGCGCAAGCCATCGACAATCTGACGCATCAGCCATTCGGAGAGATCAGAGCGGACCGACATGCGTCGCAGGTCGTCCGTGACCTGGCCTGCCGTGAGCGCCGACAAGGCCGCGGGCTCGAGGTCCTTCAGGAAATCCTCGCCCCGTCGGATGTACCATGGTGACGCGACTTCGCCGGGAGCTGGCGACGGATCTGGATATCCAGATACCGATCCCAGTGCGGCGGCCAGCCGTCCTCGGACTATCGTGCTGAACATTAGGGCGCACAGGAGAAGGAGAAACCGTTTTGCTATCGACGGTTGAACAGAGAAGATTGGAGCTCTCAAAAAGTACCGGAGCGAAAAAGAAGGCGCATTTCGGTCAGTTTCTCACGCCTGAAAGAATGGCGGCATTTATGGCGGGGCTTTTCCCGGATGGAATGGGGGATTGTTTCCTTTTAGACGCGGGAGCAGGGATCGGTTCCCTATCTGCTGCTTTTTTGGATCGGTGGAGGACTGGAGGGCTTCACTTTCAGCGCGTGGCGGTCGATGCCTTTGAGCTTGACCACGATCTGATTGACGATTTGTCGAAGACGCTAAATAAGTATAATGGCAACGGCGATTTGTCCGTCAATATCCAAGGAGAAGATTTCATTCACTGTGCGGTTGAATCGTTGGCCGGCAACCTGTTTTCCAGCCCCATGGAACACTTCACTCACGCAATTCTTAACCCCCCGTACAAGAAGCTCAACAGCAATTCGCCTCACCGGTTGGCCTTGCGCCGTGTTGGCATCGAGACAGTGAACCTCTATAGCGCTTTCGTGGCGCTGGCCGTCGCTCTAGCCGCGCAGGGAGGCCAGATCGTCGCCATCATCCCGCGCAGCTTCTGCAATGGGCCGTATTACCGACCATTCCGTGATTTTATCCTCGAGCGGACGGCCATCCGCCACATACACTTGTTTGACTCGCGTAGCAAAGCTTTTAAGGATGACGATGTCCTGCAGGAAAACATCATCATCCGCTTGGAGCGTGGCGCCCAGCAGGAATCGGTGACGGTTTCGACATCAGCCGATGACAGCTTTTCCGACCTCGCCGCCCATGAACACCCGTTCGACCGGATCGTGTTTCCGCATGACCCCGAGCGATTTATCCATGTGCCCACATCGTCAGAGCACGACGCCATTGAACTATTCCCGGCGATTCGCTGCACACTGAGCGATCTCGGCATCAAGGTTTCCACCGGGCCGGTAGTCGATTTCCGTCTGAAAGCGCACCTGCGCGACATGCCGGGGCCGGGCACCGTGCCCTTGCTCTATCCCGGCCATTTCAGCAGCATCGGCACAACATGGCCAATAGAGAACACGAAGAAGTCCAACGCCATTGCGCGGAACGCCGACACCGAAAGGTGGCTTTACCCGAGCGGATATTATTGTGTGGTGCGCCGCTTCTCCTCGAAGGAGGAAAAACGCCGAATCGTGGCGAGCACGGTGGAACCTAGGGCATTTGGCGACGCGCCTTTGCTGGGCTTCGAGAATCATCTAAACCTGTTTCACGAGAACAAGCACGGCCTGCCTGAACCTCTGGCCCGCGGGCTGGCCGTGTTCCTGAACACGACCGCAGTAGATGAAAGTTTCCGACGCTTTAGCGGCCACACACAGGTCAACGCAACCGACCTTCGGCTAATGAAGTACCCAAGCCGTGCCGCTCTGATTGAGCTTGGCGAGTGGGCCGCTAGCCAAGGAACGCTCTCACAAGACCAGATCGACGCCAGGCTGGAAGCATTGACGGCATGAAGAACAAGAACGATTACACCGAGGCTGCACAGCAGATCATCGTTTCGTTGGGCCTACCCCGAGCACAACAGAACGAGCGTTCAGCCTTGTGTCTGCTGGCCTTGCTGAATCTCACGCCAGGAAAAGAATGGGCCGACGCGGAAAACCCACTGATTGGCATCACCCCGATCATGGACTGGGCGCGAGAGCACTTCGACAAAGAATATGCACCGAATACGCGGGAGACGGTACGCCGTCAGACCATGCATCAGTTCTGCGACGCTGGAATAGCCCTTTACAATCCAGATAATCCCGACCGCGCGGTGAACAGCCCCAAAGCGGTCTATCAGATCGAATCCGCCGCGTTGGCCCTGCTGCGCACCTTCGGCAGTCCAGCTTGGCATCACAACCTCGCTGCCTATCTGGCGAAACGTGAAACATTAGTCGCCAAGTACGCCAAGGAACGCGAGCAGAACCGCATCCCGGTTGAGATTGTACCGGGCCAGCGAATCACCATCAGCCCCGGCGAGCATAGCGAGCTGATCCGTGCCGTCATTGAGGACTTCGCCCCGCGCTTCGCACCTGCCAGTGTGCTGGTTTATGCCGGAGACACGGGCGACAAGTGGGGCTATTTTGACGCAGCCTTGCTGGCGGGATTGGGTGTCGATGTGGATTCTCACGGCAAGATGCCTGACGTGGTGCTCCACTATGCTGCGAAGAATTGGTTGCTTCTCGTGGAGTCGGTTACCAGTCATGGGCCGGTCGATGGCAAGCGGCACACCGAGCTTGCCGACCTGTTTGCCAGATCGACTGCCGGGCTCGTCTATGTCACCGCGTTTCCGAACCGGGCGATCATGGGCCGCTACCTTGCGGAGATCGCATGGGAGACTGAAGTGTGGGTGGCGGATGCGCCGTCGCATCTGATCCATTTCAACGGCGAGCGTTTTCTCGGGCCATACAATTCGCCCTGAAACAATGGATTGTAGGATGGGTAGAGCGCAGCGAACCCATCGAGCCTCGGTGCGGGCGTCGACCAAGGAATTGAATGATGACGAAGCAGAATCAAGCGAAGAGACCATGACCGACACATCGCACGCGTCACGCGCAGCCGAGCTGATTCGCCGCAGTCGTGCCCTTTACGAGGGCAGCGGCGAGGCGATCGAGTGGGTGGCCGAGGTGCGCCGTCATTCCCGGCGGCTCGATCGCGAGTCCGACAGCCTGACCGACAAGCTCAGACGGACCCGCAACCTTGCCACACGGCTCGGACGCGCCGCCGGGCGCTCGGTCAGCGTCGGCTTCTTCGGCCTGTCCCAGGCCGGCAAGTCCTATCTGATCTCGGCACTCGCGGCCGGGGAGAGCGGGGAGCTCGAGACCGACGTCGAGGGGCGACGGCTCAACTTTATCCAGCACGTGAACCCGCCCGGACACGGCAAGGAGGCGACCGGTCTGGTGACCCGCTTCACCCGCCGCCCGAGCACGGCACCGCCGGGCTATCCGCTGGAGCTCTCGCTCTTCTCCGAGGTCGATCTGGCCAAGGTGCTCGGCAACGCCTTCTTCAACGACTTCGATCGCGAGCAGGTCGAGGTCGACCTCTCGCCCGGCCATCTGCGCCGCCATCTCGCCGCCCTGCAGGCGCGCCGCACCGCCGCGCCCACCGGCGGGGTGAGCGAGGACGACGTGGTCGACCTGCTCGAATATTTCGAAAAGCGCTTCCCCAAGACCACCGAGCAGCTCAAGGCCGACTATTGGCCGACCGCGATCGCGCTGGCGCCCTACCTGGAGCCCGCGGACCGCGCCGCGCTCTTCTCCGTGCTCTGGGGCGAGGTGCGCGAGCTGACCGAGACCTATCTGGCCCTGCGTCGGGGACTGGCCGACGCCGGTCACGCCGACGCCGCCTATGCCCCGCTCTCCGCGCTGGTGCGCACCGACGCGAGCGGCGAGCTGAGCCAGGGCGACAGCATCATGAACGTCGACATCCTCGAGCGGCTCGGGCGCGACGACGCCGACCGCATCGAGATCGTCCCGCGTCGCGGCGAGACCCTGCTGCCGGCGGTTGCGCTGCCGCGCTCGCTGCTCGCGGCCCTGACCACGGAGCTGCGTTTCGTGCTCGCCGAGACGCCGCGCACCGGGCTCCTGGAGCAGGTCGACCTGCTCGACTTTCCCGGCTATCGCGGACGCCTCGCGGTCGCGAACCTGGCCGAGGTGCGCAAGCAGCTCCAGGACGACCAGGTCGACCCGGTCGCCCAACTGGTGCTGCGCGGCAAGGTCGCCTTCCTCTTCGAACGCTACACCGACGATCAGGAGATGAACCTCCTGGTGCTCTGCGCGCCTTCGCATAAGCAGAGCGATGTCAAAGACCTGGGGCCGGTACTGGAGACCTGGGTCCATGCCACGCAGGGTGCGGATCCGGCTACCCGCGCGCGCCGCGATCCCGGGCTGATCTGGGCCTTCACCATGTTCGACTTCCGCCTCAACCCGGTCCCGAGCGAGACCGAGGACCTGATGCGCAAGGGCTGGGAAGGCATGATGAAGCTCGCCCTCCTGGAGCGCTTCGGCGCCTACGACTGGCTGCGCGAATGGTCGCCGGGCAAGCCCTTCGACAATCTCTTTCTGGTGCGCAAGCCGCGCATGGCGACCGCCGTGATCGAGACCGACGCGTCCGGCGAGCAGGCCATCCTCCCCGGACAACGGGCGCGTCTCGACCTCTTGCGGCGTACCTTCTGCGAGGACCCGACCGTCCAGAAGCATCTCGCGGACCCCCAAGCGGCCTGGGATTCCATGCTCAGCTTCAACGACGGCGGAATCTCCCGCCTCGCCGCCTATCTCGGCCGGGTCGCCGCGCCCGAGGGCAAGCTCGCCCGGATCGGCGAGCAGCTCGACGCGGGGATCGAGGAGCTCGTTCGGCATCGATTCGGACCCTATTTCCGCGCCGAAGGCGCGGCCGAGGTCGACAGCAAACGCCGCCTCGCCGATCGGGTGATCGGTGCTCTGCGTCAGCGACCCAATCGCTTCGCCGCTCTGCTCGGCGCGCTGCAGCCGCCCAAGGAGGGACTGCGCGCACTCTATCTGCGTGCCGACGCCGTAGTCGGCCAACCGGCGCCGGCGACCACGCCGGCCGCGTCGGATGCGGCCCGCACCCCGGCGCCGAGCAGCGACGGCGGTCTGATCGATCTGGATGCCTTGCTCGGAGGGGCCGCATCCGGCTACCCGCCGGGCGCCGACTCCTCGACCACCAAGGGCGGCGCCGATGCACCGCCCCCCGCGGCGACCAACGAGAACGCCGCACGCTTCGTCCGTGCGGTGCTCAGCTATTGGGTCGGTCATCTCAAGGCACTGCCCGAGGACCCGCATTGGCTGCGCCACATGGGCCTGGACAAGGGCGCGCTCGAAGACCTGATCGGCGAGCTCATCACCGGAGCCGACCGCTCCGGCCTCGATCAAGCCCTGATCGCGCTGATCGACAGCGCGGAGTCCCAGACTGCGGCGATGCGCTCTCAGCTCGCCGAACGTCAGGTCTTCGTGACCGCAACGCGCATCAATCGCTTCGTCGATTACCTCGGCAGCGACGACCTGCCGCCCGACGACCGCCCGCGCTCCCTGGTCGGCCAACAGCGCCCGGTCTTCGCTCCGCCCCCGCCGATCCCGCACCGCGGCATGCCCGCGTTGCCCGAGACCCCGGTGAATTTCCCGGCGCTCTACATCGTCGACTGGTTCGAGACGTTCCGAGCGCTCGCCATCGCCAACGCCGGCCACGCCGCCGGGCGCGACATCTCGCCCGAACAGAACGCCCGGCTCGGCCAGATCCTAGCCCTCGTCGCCGGGGGCGGCGCCGGGTCGACATAAGGCGATTGTCGCGAAACTGTCTCCCGGTGGGTCGGGCTTCAGCCCGAGAAAGGCGCCGCTGGATGGCGGTACCGCCTGGTCGGACTCAAGTCCGACCCACAAGGCATAAGTATTCTCCGGACATCGCCTTGACCACGCGCTCCCCTCAACACACTCAACCCACAACGACCATAGGTAGACCCCGATGGCCCTGAAGATCGATCTCCACCCGGCTGGTCCGGGCTCCGCCCGGCTGCTGATCGGAGGCGCACGGCCGAGCCCGGAGACGGTCTCGCTCGCCCTGCAACGCAACGACGGGCGCTACTTGGGACTCGATCGTCAGTGGCAGGTCACACCGCATTGGCACCCCATCTTCACGGCCGAGCCCCTCTCGGATGGACTCAGACTCACCCTCGGCGCGGACCTGGTGGACAGCATCGTCGGCGTCGGCGGGGCCCCGTTGCGCGTGGTGGCCAGGCTCGACGGTGTCGAGGACGCCGGCACCTTGCGGATCCGCGGCGAGCTGATCGGCTCCGGCGCCGCCGCGTCGCGCTCCGCATCCGAGGATCCGCTGGAAGAGACCATCAGCATCCGCAGACCCGGAGCCGAGTCCACGCGCGACGCCGAGCCTGATTCCGACGCCGACGACTTCTCGCTCGACCTCGAGGGTCATGCGGATCCCCGACCAACCCCGCGACCCGCCGCACGCTGGCCTTGGCTCGCACTCGCCGCCGTCCTGCTCTTGGCCGGCGTCGGCGTCGGTGCCTGGTGGCTCGGATGGTTCGACGAGACGCTGCCGTCGGATCCGGATACACCCCTGGTCGTCGAGCCGCCCCCGGACTTCCCGCCCGCCCAAGTGGACACGCCGGAGTCCGAACAATCGGACGAAACGGCACCCCCCTCGGAACGCGATCCCACCCTCACAGGCATCGCGCTGGCCAGCCGATTCCTCGCCGACGGACCGACCCCGGCAGCCATCTTCGAGCGCGCCGAGCAGCTCGAGCAGACCGGCGATTGCCCCGCCGCGTATGCCCTCTACAGCGAAGCCGCAAACACCGACCCCGCCTTCGCGGCCCGCCTCGCGCGTCGCTACGACCCGCTCACCCATCGCCCCGGAACCTGTATCGCAGCACCGGACATCCCCTACGCGATCGTCTACTACAGCGACGCCGCCGAGGCCGGCGACACCGAGGTCCAGCGCCGCCTCGGCCAGCTCATGGCCGAGCATGAGTCCTCCGGGCCGACGCACGAGGCGGGACTTGGGTGGCTGCGCAAGGCTGCGGCTGCGGGTGATGCGGAAGCCGCGCGAGCGATCGAGAGCCTGGGCGGTGGGCGGTGAGCACCGGCACCGATCTCAACGGGCGTGTGCGTGGCCCGGCTGGATCGAGGCTCTGGCTGCCGAGAATCTCCCGAGGACTTGATAACCCGAACAGAACGCTCTATTTTTAGAGATAAATATAAAGTTGCTCCACATGTAGAGCTTATGCGATGAGTGCACTCCCGCATCCCCAAACCGGCTTCGATCCGGAGCGACTCTCCAGTGCCGCCCTGCAGGCCTTTTTTAATCTTTCCGCACGTTGGGGGCTCACGGCCGCTCAGGAGCGGATTCTGCTCGGCAACCCGCCGGAATCGACCTTCTTCAAATGGAAGGCGGAGAAGACGGCCCGGCGGCTGGGGCGGGACGTCCTGGATCGCATCAGTTACCTGCTGGGTATCGCCAAGGCGTTGAACATCCTCTTGCCGTCGCCGCGTGCGGCCGACGAATGGGTGAAGAAGCCCAATACGGCGCCGTTGTTTCACGGGCAGTCGGCGCTGGAGCGGATGCTCGGCGGCAGCCTGATCGATCTTGCGGATGTGCGGCGGTATCTCGATGCTCAGCGGGGACTCTGATCCGCAGCGCCCGCCCTGTTGCGATCTGGACTGGACGCACCAGTACCGCATCGTCTCCTCGGAGTTTCCGCCCATCAACCTGTTCGAGACGCTCGTGGACCCGGATCTGATGGATGAGCTGTTCTATCTCGAAGGGCTGACCAACGAGCGCTTGCGCGACGAGGCCGGGGATATCGCACTGGTCGATCGCGAGGACCGTGTCTGTGGTCCCGGCTCGACGCCGGTGATGGCCGCGTTCACGCACATCGGCGTGGCCAGCCGATTCAGCGACGGCAGCTTCGGCGTTTATTACGCGGCCAAGACCCTGCACACGGCGATCGAGGAGACGAGCTACCACCGCGCCCGGTTTCTTGCCTACACACGAGAGGACGCCGGAGAGATCGACATGCGGGTCTACGTGGGGGCGGTGGCCAAGCCCTTGCACGATGTCCGAGGCGCGGATTACGACCATCTGCATGACCCGGACGATTGGCGGCCATCTCAAGCATTCGGCTTGGCGATGCGCGCGGTGCGGTCCTGGGGGATTGTCTATCGGTCGGTGCGGGATCCCGGAGGGGAATGCCTCGCCGCGTTGCGGCCACCGGCAGTCACCATCCCCCGGCAGGGTCCCCACCTCTCCTATGTCTGGGATGGCTCCCGGATCGTCCGGGTCTACCGCAAGACGCTGATCCAGTCATCGTGACAGGGTCTCTTGATTGGCTGAGGGCGCGGCTCGGGCGGTTCGTTCGGCGTTTCCGCCGAGTGCCCGGCGGTCGCGTGACGGCGATCTTCGTCGCGGATGCGGCCGGGACGCCGATGCGTGCCTGTGAGCAGACCCTGGCGCTCGTCGACCAAGGATTGGCAGAGGATCGCTATGCCGCGGGCCGTGGGTTCTGGCGGCTGACCGATGGCTGTCAGGTCACCCTGATCTTGGCCGAGGATCTACAGCGCGCGGAGCGCCGGCATGGTCTGCCGCTCGGCGCCGGGCAACATCGGCGCAACCTGGTGGTCTCCGGATTGGTCGGGGTCGAGCTACGGGGCCGCAGCCTGCGGATCGGCGAGGCGCTGTTGGCGTGGCATCGGGTGCGCCCGCCCTGCGGGTATCTGGATCGGGTCGCCGGCGCCGGTATGGCCAAGGCGCTCGGGCGTTACGGCGGGCACTGCCTGCGCGTGCGCGAGGGCGGGCTGATTCGGGTGGGCGACCGGGTAACGGTGATACCCCGAGACTAGGTATCGGCACAGCCGCCGGGGATGACGTCCGTCGGCACTGATTGATCCTGGAGAGTTTCAAGGCGGCGATCGGCCAGAACGCTCGATCCGGCCTTTGATGATGGCCTCGCCCTTAAGCCGCCGATGCTGCGGAGCCACCCGGTGCCCCGCCGCGATTCGGCGGCGTTGACCTCGCCAACCGCGCCTGGTAGATTGCGCCGCTGAATCGGGCGCATAGCTCAGCGGGAGAGCACTGCCTTCACACGGCAGGGGTCGGTGGTTCGATCCCACCTGCGCCCACCAATACAATCAGAAACTTAGAAGCCGTCCTCGTGCCGGTTTTTTCGTCGGGGCCCAAACCGGGCCTAAATCGGACCCGTTTTGAACAACGTAAAGACAGTGGTCAGTCCTAACCCTGACCACTGCCCGAGCAGACATTCGGGCCGCAACTGATCCCGCTTCAGTCGAACAATCACCTCCGATCCAAGCATCAGGCGTATGTGTCGAGGCCCCTCTTCATGACGCCACTTCACCGAATCAAGGTGACGATGATGCCACGCCCGCCGCTGCGCTCCTCCTAAACCTACCGCTCCCGGCGATACCCCGCTTCAGCGAAATTCTTGAGGACTCCGACTCGGCGGACTTCAGTCGAGTGGAATGCAGGCGCGCCGAGAAAGGCAGTCTCGTGTCGACCCCGATCGGTGCGGTGCAGGGACCCGCAAGGCTATGCTGATGCGGCGCATCAGTACGTTGCCATGGGCTATCGCTATATCGCCCCGGGCGGGCTGGTGCGCTCGCCGACCAAGGAGATCTTGCGGGTGCTGGAAGCAGTTCACCAGGTCGTCCCTGAGCATGTGGATATGCACCTGTTCGGGCTGGCGCGGCTGGGGGCGCTGGGGGACTTTGCGAGGCTGGGGTGCGGTCGGTAGACAGTGCGTCCTACCTTCGACGCGCGTGGATGGGCAGTGGCGGGGAGAACTACCTGACCGAGGATGGGTTCTTCACAGCAATCCGTATCCCCGAAGCGACCAAGAGCTTTAGAGCAAAGCGAATGGTGTCCGAACCGATGACAGGCGTAATCGGCTTCGGCGGACGCTGGAGGCGATGCCTTGGAAGCACTGCCCCTGTGAAATCTGCCGCCGTGACGGCATCGATGTGATCATCTTCCGCGGCAATAACCGCCTCCGGCGCCGCGGCTTCCAGAACACCGATGTGTTCTATCGGCCGCTGCAACGCGCGCTCGCTGGCGAGCCGGTGGAACCGGGCAGGGCTAAGGTCCAGCCCTGCGCCCAGCTCGACCTGTTCGAGACGCTGGAGACCACCGGAACATGAGGAACGACCAGTTGGTGCGCTTCCATGGGAACACGGCCGTCATGCGCCTGGACATGGACCAAGGCTTTTCGGAGGCGCAGATTCGGAGCTCCGCCGACGGCGAGACCCGCGAGCAGGACCGACGCATTTTCGAGGCCCTGGACTACGTGAGCCACGACCAGCGCGCCATTGCGCTCCAGCCGCTGCAACGCATTCCGGGAGCAGACAATGATTAAGATCGTGCGAGCCGACTTCGTGCAGGACAAGGTCATCCGACTCGCCTTATCCGACGGCACCGGGGGCGACTACGACCTTGCGCCGCTGATCGTGCGCGGCACCGATATGGTAAAGCCCCTGGAGGACGCCCCTTCTTTCGCCGCTTCTTTCTGGAGTTCGGTGCACTATGCTGGCCCAACGGCTTTGAGCTGAGCGCTGGTGGCGTTCAGCAGCGCCTACGCGAGCAAGGTCGTCTTCACGCCATCGACCAAGTTGCCTGAACCGCGTTTGTTACCCTAAGTTTAACACCCCACCCCAAGCTCCCTTTCCTTTCATTGGCTTACGCCGAACGAAGTGGGCGAGTGGCACTACAAACATGCCATTCTTCGGGATGAGGGATCAAACAATCATTTTATGCACACCTCCCGGGGTGGGGTCGCTGCCGAGGGCCCGGATGATCGCCAGCTGCGCCGGTTCCGGTTGGGTGGCCTTGCGCACATGTAGGGCACGCCCGTCGGGACGGCGGAAGGTGGCGGTCACCCGGCATTGGCCGGCGAGGATCGCACGCAGACTGGACCACCGGTCGGTGATGCCGTGCGCCTGCAGGCGCCGCCGGATGATCTGGACGAACTGGTAGGCGAGCACGGTGATGAACAGGTGTCCCTCGGTGCGTTCCGCCGTCTGATGGTAAACCGGACGCAGACCCAACTCCGACTTCAAGGAGCGGAACACCGCCTCCAGGTCGGTGAGCATGACGTAGGTGCGCCACAGCTGCTCCGACTCCCAGGTCAGCTCGTTGGTGCGCAGGCAATAGACCCCGGGGTGCGTGACCAAGGTGCCGTCGACCGGTCGGCGTTCCCAGCGGATGGCTTGGGCGTTGACCCCGCCGGCATCCGGCTCGACGGTGATGCTGTAGTGCTGCGCGACGCCGTGACTCTTCTCCTTCAACCGCCCGATACGTTCCCACAGCTTGGCGATGCGCTTGGTGGTGCGCGGGCGCGCCAGTCCCTCGTGCAGGGCCTGCAGGGCCACCTCGAAACGGGTGCAGAACCGCTCGGCGATGCCTTCTTCCTTGTGTGCCCGGCGCTCGGAGTAACAGTAGAGGCGAACCTCCTCGCCCTCGGCGTCGAGGACGCGCTGCACGGCGATGGGATCCCCGCCGGCGGTCTGGATCGCGATCGCCGCGTCCGCATCGAATTGGCGTTGACGCTCCCGGCTCACCACCAGATAGCGATAGCCCTGCGCGCGCAGCCACACCACGTTCTCCTCGGTGGCGATACCGCGGTCCATCACCACCAGGGCGCCCGCGGGGGCGCCCAAGCCGACGAGCATGCCCTCCAAGGTCGCGCCCTCGACC
>NZ_AFWV01000012.1 GCF_000223985.1 Thiocapsa marina 5811 | reverse complement strand
GTGCATCAACACGGCGAAAAACGTGGGGCTTTCAAGGACGGCGTGGCACACTGATGGAGTCTCTTTGTCTTCGCAAACAAGAGACTCTCCCGACGGGTGCTGTTGTTCAAGCACCCCGAGGGAGGCACACCGCTCTCCCTCATGAAAGATGACGATTTAAGGGGGAAGAAACATCAGGGAAGGTGGCCGTACTCACTAGTGGATCGTGGTCCTGCGTCGCCCCCTGCCCCGGGGGTGGCCGAATGGCCGTGGAATCAGTGGCCGGATCGCCGTGGAACGGGTGGCCGAATCAGCGTGGAATCAGTGGCCGAATGCCCGTGGAATGGGTGGCCGAATGGGCGTGGAATACGCAGTTTCTTCTGCGTGTTCTTCCTCCCCCTATCTTTTCAGTCTCTTCTTCCGCCTTTGGATCTTGTTTTGGGTCGTCTTCGCTGCCGCGCGGCGGCGGCGAGGAGCGCTGTCGTCGGCGATGCTTGGAGTAGCTCGGAGGGCTGCCCAAGTGAAACAGCGAAGACGACGCAAGTGTTTGCACTGCGGTGAATTGTTCCATCCCGATGCGCGCAATGCGCACCACCAGCGCTACTGCGGTGAGCCGGCTTGCCGGAGTGCGAGCAAGGCCGCCAGTCAGCGCCGTTGGCTGGGCAAGACGGCCAATCGGGAGTACTTCCGCGGCGCGGCGAATGTCGAGCGGGTCCGGGCCTGGCGCGCCGAGCATCCCGGCTACTGGCGCCGAGGCGAGGCGCAAACGAGCCCTGCGTTACAAGAGGTCTTCTCGACGCAGGACATTGAAACGGATACGGAATCAGCGGCTTTGGCGCGGACTGCATTACAAGATCTCTTCGGTGCGCAAGCGATTGTTCTGATTGGGCTTATCGCGAACTTAACCGGTTCTGCGTTACAAGACGACATCGCGCGCAGCGCACGACGGTTCCAACAATTAGGGCAGGACATTCTCAGCGGCGGGACGCCGGTTGTTGGAGGAGCACGCGATGCACAAAACCCTCTTGGTTCCAGCCCGGCGCCGCCGGGTACCGCGTCAGTTCAGTTGGGTCGACCAACGCCTGGTGCGTGAACGCCACATCGGCCGCTGCTCGGCCGAGGCGCTGGCGCTGTATCTGTTCTTGGTCACGGTGGCCGATGCCGAGGGGCTGAGCTTCTATGCCGACGGCTCCATTGCCGAGCGACTCGGGTGGCCCGAGGCGCAGGTGCGCGCGGCACGCGCCGGGCTGGTGCATGCCGGCTTGGTCGCCTTCCAGGCGCCTCTGTATCAGGTGTTGTCGCTGGATGCGCCGACAACGGCCCCGACGCCGCCGGCCCAACATCCCCGCCCCGCGGCACGTGCCGCCGGCGAGCTGCGCTCACTGCGCACGATCCTGCAGCAGACGATGGAGGGGCGAACATGATCGACTACCAGACCTACTGCGCCATCCATGACCATCACAACCAGCGCGGCCTGAACGCGGCGCAGATCGCCGAGGCCTTGCACCTGGACCCGCGCACGGTGGCCATGTGGTTAGCCGAGCCGCGCTTTCGCCCGCGTCAGGCAACCGCGCGGGCGAGCAAGCTCGACGCGCACAAACCGACCATCCGCCGTTGGCTGGAGGCGCACCGCTACAGTGCCCAGCAGGTGTTTCAGCGCCTGCGCGATGAGCAGGGCTACGGCGGCGGCATCAGCATCGTCAAGGACTACGTGCGCCAGGTACGCCCACCGCGGACACCGGCGTTTCTGACCTTGTCGTTTGGCCCCGGCGAATGCGCCCAGGTCGACTGGGGCTCGTGGGATGCGGTAACGGTGGGCGAGACGCGCCGGCGCCTGTCGCTGTTCGTGATGGTGCTCTGCTACAGCCGCATGCTCTATGTCGAGTTCACCCTGAGCCAGAGCATGGAGCAGTTCCTCGCTTGCCATCAGAACGCCTTCGCCTTTTTCGGCAACCGCGTGCCGGAAAAGGTCATGGTGGACAATCTGAAATCCGCCGTGCTGCGGCGCAGCAGCGGCGAGGCGCCGGTGTTTAATCCGCGCTATCTGGACTTCGCCCGGCACTGCGGCTTTCGCATCGTTGCCTGCAACCCGGGCAAGGGCAACGAGAAGGGGCGCGTGGAGTCGGGTGTCGGTTACGTCAAAAAGAACTTCCTCAATGGGTTGGACATCTCCGACTTCAGTGCCCTGAATCCGGCCGCACGGGTGTGGATGGACAGCATCGCCAACGTGCGCGTGCATGGCGAGACGCACCGGCGCCCGGTGGATCGCTTTGCCGAGGAGCGCTCGGCGCTGCGCGCGGGACCGGATCAGCCCTATGACGTGGCCAACGTGGTGGCGGTGCGCGCCTCGCCGAGCTTTCGCATCCGTTGGGACACCAACCGCTACTCGGTGCCGGCCGAGTACGCCGGGCGGTTGTTGGCGTTGAAGGTGTATCCGGATCGGCTGTGCATCTATGACGGGCAGGCGCTCATCGCCCGTCACCCCCGCTGTTGGGATCGGCACCAAGATTTCGAGCTGCCGGATCACCCGAAGGCCTTGCTCGAGCAACGCCGCAATGCCCGCGAGCAGAAGCTGCTCGGGCGGTTCTTGTCCCTCTCACCCCGAGCCGAGGCGTACTACACGGCGCTGGTCGAGCGTCGCCTCAATGGTGCCCATCACGTGCAGAAGATCGTGGCGCTGAGCGAGATCTACGGCGTGGAGGCCACCGCGCGTGCGATGGCCGATGCCTTCGACTATCAGGCGTTCAGCTGCGAGTACATCGCCAATGTGCTGGAGAGTCGCACGCGCCTGTTGCCCGAGCCGACGGCGTTGCAGCTGACCCGCCGCGCCGATCTGCTGGAGTTGGACATGCCGGCGCCGGATTTGAGCCTGTACCAAGCGCAGGCGCAGACCGCCGAGGAGAGGCCATGAACACCACCACGACAACCCCGAGCGCCGAGCCGTTGAGCGAACAGCTGGCGTATCTGAAGCTGCCCTTCATGCTGGAGCACCATGCGCCGCTGGCCGGGGAGGCGGCGCAGGCGCACTGGGATCATGTCGCCTATCTGGCCCGCCTGGCCGCGGGCGAGGCGGCCCTGCGTCGCGAGCGCAGCGTGCAACGGCGTATCCACCAGGCACGCTTCCCGGTCATCAAGACCCTGGAGCAGTTCCAGTGGAGCTGGCCGAAGGCGATCAATCGCCTGCAGGTGCAAAACCTCTTCCGCCTGCAGTTCGTCGCCGACCAACACAATGTGATCATCCTCGGCACCGTCGGCCTCGGTAAGACTCATCTGGCCACCGCGCTCGGCTATGCCGCCTGCCTGAAGGGCCATAGCGTGCGCTTCGCCACCGCCGTGGAGGTCATCAACACGCTCGCCGCCGCACAACGCGGCGGGCGCCTGAAGCAGGGCCTCGACAGCTACCGCAAGCCGGCCCTGCTCATTCTTGACGAACTCGGCTATCTGCCGATCGACAAAACCGGCGCCGATCTGCTGTTTCAGATCATCAGCCAGCGCTACGAGCATGGCGCGACCGTCATCACCTCCAATCGGGTGTACAAACACTGGGCGGAGATCTTCAACAACGATGCCACCCTCACCTCGGCACTCCTCGATCGCCTCCTGCACCATGCCGAGACGATCGTGATCGAAGGCCAGAGCTATCGCATGAAGGACCGCATCGAGTCCTAAGCACAGCGCGCCGTTCCCCTCCGCAGGGCGACGGCGCCTCATTTGCCCGCCACAATTTCAAATCGGCTGTTTGGCTACAGAATGACGTCGGCGGTAACAGTCAGGATGCTGTCTTTCAGCTCACTCGAATAGGTCGTCATGTCGGTCGCCTTGTCATGCCTCGGGGCGCTTGCGTCGCGCCCTCCGGGGTCAGCCGTTC
Source organism: Thiocapsa marina 5811 (assembly GCF_000223985.1). Classification (GTDB taxonomy): domain Bacteria; phylum Pseudomonadota; class Gammaproteobacteria; order Chromatiales; family Chromatiaceae; genus Thiocapsa; species Thiocapsa marina. Next base: position 222,226 of record NZ_AFWV01000012.1, on the reverse strand, counting down.
AGTCGCCCTACGGGCTCCTTCCCGGCTGACCCCGGAGGGCGCAAAGCCCCGGGTCGGTGATGCCCCATCCTCCCACACATCCTCCCAAAGGGAGGCGACATCTATCCTGACACCTGGGGGGGGTAGGGTCTTCGGCGGCGGTGGGGAGACTGTCGGGTGTGGTGAGGGAGGAGCCGCTCCGGAGGGGGCGGTTTTGGGCGGTGCGGCGGTGTCGGCGGGGCCGGTGCGGTTCGCTGCGCTCACCGCACCCTACCGGCATTATGTAGCAAGCGCACATGACCGGACCCGGCCGCCGGGCGAGAATCCGACCCTCAATCTTAGGCAGAGGAGTTGGCATCATGTCCGATACGCAGGTCCTGGGCGGGTTGGTCGCGAAGCGGGGCGAGCTGGCCGGGCACGTGGAGCAGTGTCGTCGTGAATTGCAGCGGCTGGCGGAGGAATTGACCCACCTGGACGCCACGACTCGTCTGTTCGATCCGGACTACGACGTCGGCGCCGTTCAGTCGAAGGGGCCACGCCACCGGCAACAGTGGTTCGCCTCGGGCGAATGCCAGCGTCTGGTCCTGGAGGCCTTGCGCGATGCGCTCGAGCCGTTGTCGGCGCGCGCGGTGATGCAGCTGGTGGCCGCGCGCAAGGCGCTCCCCGAGGATCCCGAGGTGCGCGCGGGCGTGCAGAAGACGGTCCAGGCGGTGCTGCGCCGCCTCGCGGCCAAGGGCGCGGCGCGGGTTGTGGCGCTGGACGGGCAGACGCAGGTCTGGACGCGTGGTTGAGCCGCTCAGGCGGCCAGCAGCTCCGGGCGGGCGGTATTGCCCTGCCAGTCACGGCACCAGTCCCGATGCGGGCGGGTGCGGGGACATTTGGCGAGGGTGTCCTCGAAGATGGCCCCGTTGGACCAGCGCCGGGTGTCTTCTCGGTAGGCGGCTTCGTTGGCGTAGCGCGCGAGGTGGGACAAGCCGAACTTGTGGTGTTGGCCGATCTGCATGCGCCGAAACCGCGAGAAATACGATTCGGCCTGATTGTCGGTCGTCCCGTCCGCGGCGCGGTAGGCGTGTTGATGGTTGACCCGACGCATGACATAGCGCCCGTGCAGCAGATCGTAGGCATCGGACTCATCGGCTGAGAGCGTGGCCCCGGGGGCGATGAAGCGCGCCGCCAGCGCGCCGACGTCGGTCTGGTTCTCCCGCCCGATGATGAAGGTGAGCGTGCGCTTGCCGCCGACCTGCCCGAGCGGATCGTCCGCCGGGTGGGTCTCGCGCATCACCAGCACACAGCGCTTGTCCGGGTTTTGGTTCTCGGCGAGGCGCCGATCCACGCGATCCTCGGCCCGGTTCTCGGGGCGGACCGAGCCGTTCGTATAGGCCCCGTCGAGCTGCACCTGCCCGCTCAGCGCGGTCTCGTCGCGCTGCACCATGAGACTCTCGCGGATCTTGTGCATCATGACGAAGGCGCTTTTGTACTGCACGTCCAGGTCACGGCTCAGTTGCAGTGCCGACAGCCCCTTCGCAGCATTGCTGTAGATCGCGATGGCGCCGAGATAGACCTGCAACGGCAACTTGTGGTGAGCAAAAATCGTCCCCGAGGTCACCGAGAAGGTGTGCCCGCAGGCGCGGCAACGCCACTGCCGGCGGCTCGGCAGGAACCAGGGCTGCTCCGCGACACCGCAGGCCGGACACACCGCTTCGCCCTCCGGACCCCAGCGCATCGCGCGGAAGCGCTCGAAGGCTTGCGCGTCGCTCATCGCGAACACTTCGCGCACGGAAAGCGTCCGGGCGGCGGCCGACAAGAGGAAGTGCTGGGACATCGCATGCTCCGGGGGCTGGATCGATCGTGCCAGTGTGCTCCCGGGGGTGGCTCAAAACGTGAGCCTGCGCCCTAAGTTGTTGATGCGAAATTCATGTGCGCTTGCTACATAATGCCGCACCCTACGGGGTTGGGTCTTCGGCGGCGGTGGGGGGGCTGTAGGGTGTGGTGAGCGTAGCGAACCGCACCGGAGGGGGCGGTTTTGGGCGGTGCGGCGGTGTCGGCGGGGGTCGGTGCGGTTCGCTGCGCTCACCGCACCCTACGGGGTAGGGATTCTAGACCTGGCGCTAAATCGGACTGGATGTCGGCGATGTCTTCCAAGCCGACTGCGATACGCACGAGGCACTCGCCGATCCCGACGGCTGCGCGCTCTTCCGGGGTCAGGCGGCCGTGGGTGGTCGTCGCCGGATGGATAATGGTGGTCTTTACATCGCCGAGATTGGCGGTAATGGACAGCAGGCGGGTCGAGTCGATCAGGTGCCAGGTAGCGTCGCGACCGCCGCGCACGTCGAAGGCGACGATGCCGCCGCCGGTGCGCTGCTGGGAACCGACCAGATGGTGCTGGGGGTGATCCGAGAGTCCGGGATAATAGACCCGCTCGATGCCCGGCTGCGCGAGGAGCCATTCGGCGAGTGTGGCCGCGGATCGCGAATGCGCGAGCATCCGCAGCTCAAGCGTCTCGAGCCCTTTGAGAAAGACCCAGGCGTTGAAGGGGCTCATGGTCGGGCCGGCCGTTCTCAACACGCCGAAGACACCCTCGCCGACCAGCTTGCGATCGCCGACGACGGCGCCGCCGACGCAACGCCCCTGCCCGTCCAAGTACTTGGTGGCGGAGTGGATCACCAGGTCGGCGCCGAGCTCGAGCGGGCGTTGCAGGGCCGGGGTGCAGAAGCAATTGTCGACCGCCAGGAGACAGCCTCGGCGATGTGCAACCTCCGCCAAACCGCGGATGTCGACCATCTCGGTCAAGGGATTGGACGGCGTCTCGCAGAATAGAAGCCGGGTCTCGGGGCGAATCGCCGCGTCCCATGCCCCCGGGTCTCCGAGCGGCACATAGCTGGTCGCGATGCCGAACCGCGAGAGGTATTTATTGAAGAGGAGCGTCGTGCTGCCGAACAGGCTGCGCGAGGCGACGATGTGGTCCCCCGCCTCCAGCAGACCCATGCACACGGCCAGGATGGCGGACATCCCGGAGGCGGTCGCCACGCAGCGTTCGCCGCCTTCGAGGCTGGCCAGACGTTCCTCGAAGGCCGAGACCGTCGGGTTCGTGAAACGCGAATAGATGTTGCCCGCTTGATCGCCCGAAAAACGCGCGGCGGCCTCGGCGGCGCTTTCGAAGACGAAGCTGGATGTCGTGAAGATCGGCTCGCCGTGCTCGCCTTCCGGGGTTCGGTGATGGCCGGTACGTACGGCGCGTGTCGCGAACCCGGGCGCAGCCGCAGACCGCGTTGCAGTCTGCTCGTGCGCGCTCGCTCGCCCGTCAGGCGGAGTTGTAGAGGTCAATGACGTTCTCGCTGAAAGAGCCGTAGGCGGTCTTGGCGCCGTCGTTCCGATTGGCCTCGAGCGCCTGAAGATATTCCGGGGTGACGTCTCCGGTCACGTAGAGGCCGTCGAAGACGGAGGTGTCGAAGCGGTCCACATGGCTCTTGCCCTTCTTCTGAACCGCGTCGATCAGATCGCCGAGCTCTTGAAAAATGAGTCGATCCGCGCCCAGCTCCCGTGCAACCTCGTCCTCTGTACGACCGTGGGCGATGAGCTCGCTGGCCGCGGGCATGTCGATCCCGTAGACGTTGGGGAACCGCACCGGCGGCGCCGCGGAGGCGAAATAGACCCGATGCGCGCCGGCATCGCGCGCCATCTGAATGATCTGCTGCGAGGTCGTCCCGCGCACGATGGAGTCGTCGACCAAGAGGACGTTCTTCTTACGGAACTCAAGATCGATGGCGTTGAGCTTCTGACGCACCGACTTCTTGCGGACCTGCTGGCCGGGCATGATGAAGGTCCGCCCGATGTAGCGATTCTTGATGAAACCTTCCGAGTACGGCACGCCGAGCTGATTGGCCAGTTGGAGTGCAGCGGTGCGGCTGGTATCCGGGATCGGGATCACGACGTCGATGTCGTGATTGGACCACTCGCGCTTGATCTTGGCGGCAAGCTTCTTGCCCATGCGCGAGCGCGCCTTGTGCACCGAGATGTTGTCGATGATGGAGTCCGGCCGGGCGAAGTAGACGAACTCGAAGATGCAGGGCGAGAGAATCGGTTGCGCGGCGCATTGGCGGGTGTGAATCTGCCCGTCGACGCTGATGAAGACAGCTTCGCCCGGCGCGACATCCGCGATCAGGCTAAAACCGATGGTATCGAGCGCCACGCTCTCGGACGCGATCATGTACTCGGTGCCCAGATCGGTCTCGCGCCGACCGTAGACCAAAGGCCGAATGCCGTGCGGATCGCGAAAACCGAAGACCCCGAATCCCGGGATCATCGCGACGGCCGCATAACCGCCGCGGCAACGTCGATGCACGCCGGCGACCGCGCGGAAGACATCCTGCTCGTCGATCCGCAGCTTGCCCTGGAGTTGGAGCTCATGGGCAAACACGTTGAGCAGGATCTCGGAATCCGACTCGGTGTTGAGATGGCGGAGATCCTCGACGAAGAGGTCGCGCTTGAGGTCTTCGGCATTGGTGAGGTTGCCGTTGTGGGCAAGCACGATGCCGTAGGGCGAGTTGACGTAGAAGGGCTGAGCCTCGGCCGAGCTGGCCGCGCCGGCGGTGGGATAGCGGACATGTCCGACGCCCATGTTGCCGCCCAACTGGATCATGTGGCGCGTACGAAAGACATCCCGCGCCAGCCCGTTGTCCTTGCGTAAATGGAGCTTATCGCCCTGACAGGTGACGATACCCGCGGCATCCTGTCCCCGATGTTGGAGCACGAGCAGCGAATCGTAGAGCGCTTGGTTGACTGGACTTTTTCCGACAATGCCGACGATGCCGCACATGACTTCCTCGCCCGCTCCCAGCCCCGGAGACCGAGACGGATGCTGCTGAATGGGAACGGGGAACTATACCCCGCGCGCTTGGCCCCGGACAACATGGAACGCCGACGCGGCGTTCGGTCGGCCTGCGCCGAACCCGTCTCCCGATGTCGCCCGCAAGGAAAAGCCGACCGGCGACGCGCGAGACCTAAAGGCTCTTGACCTGCGCCTGCACCTCTTCCGGCACGAATCCGATCAACCAGCCGGCGACGCCCTGGAACTGGCTCACCAATCGTGATTCCTGCCACCAGGAATCCTCCGGCATGGGCGTGAAGGACGCCAGAAAGACGGCCATGGCGACAATCACGACGCCGCGGGCGGCCCCGAAAAACAAGCCGAGGACGCGATCGACGACGCCGAGCCCCGTCGTCTCGATCAGGGCCGTCAGGACGGCACCCAAGACGGCGCCGAGCACGAGGGTCACCAGGATCAGACCGACGAAGGCAGCCGCCAACCGAACCGAGGGCTGCGAGAGATACGGCACCAGCAGCTCCGCCGCCTCACGGTGAAACAGCCAGGCGATCAGAATCGCCGCAATCCAGACCCCCAGCGACAGGACCTCGCGGATCAGGCCTCGCCCGATCCCGACCAAGGCGGACAACAAGATCACTCCGAGGATGGCATAGTCGACCCAATTCATCGTCACTCCGACGCACCGTCACTGAGAAAAAGGCGGCTTGAACCGGCACACGCTCAGGGATAGCGCTGCACGAACGGGCCCTTGTATTTGCGGCCGAGCTCCGCGGCCGTTTTGTCGGCACGCGCACGATCGACCTCCGGGCCGACACGCACGCGGTAGTAGGTGCGCCCCCCGACCTCGGCGGGCTCGACGAAGGCGGAATAACCCTCGCCCTGGAGCTTCGCGGCCAATTCCTGAGCGCTTGCCGCGGTCCCCAAGCTCGCGACCTGGGTGACATAGGACGGCATGCCGTCGTCCCGCGCCATCGGAGGAGGCGCAATGGGGATAGCCTCCTCCGCCGGCGGCGCGGGCGGCAGCACGTCTTCCGAATCGGCCACCGGCTCCCCGGCGGGTGACTCGTAAACAGGCTCCGCGACCTCCTCGCCGGGAACGTCCGAGCCGCCTGGCTCGACCCATGCCTCTTGCGCAAACCCGCCGACGCCCGAATCCGCAGGTGTCAGGAATGATTCCGCTCTGAATCGCTCATCGACGAGCGGCTCCTCCGGGACGACCGAGGGCAACGGCGGCAACGCCGTCATGGACTCCTCCTCGAACAACATCGGAACGAAGATCACCGCCAGCGAGACGATGACGATCGCCCCGACCAACCGCTTCTTTGCGCCTTCTTGCATAAGTCTCCACCCGCACGCCGGGCGCCGCGCGCATCGCCGACGCCGTCAGACCCTGATGAACATACCGAGCACATACGACCGTTCCGCCGCCTTGCAAACCCCGCGCGCACGGACTGCGTTGCACCTCCTCGCCGCTAGGGCCGCCTCGCCTCGTCGGCTCCCTTGCCCCGACGCGTATGGGAGGCACCCTGCGCTCCTGAAAACGACACGCCTGCTCGGTATGACCCTCGATGGGCCCCCGAAAGGCCGGGAGTATAGCACGCCGCTGCCGCAGCGCTACCGATGCAGCAGAAAGTTCGCTATTGATTTCAATCGGATAATTCGGATCGACGCGCCGCGCGGTCGGCTCGCGGCACCCCCTAGCCGCCCTCGCGCTCGGCTCGGCTCCCTTCGAAATGTCGCAGCACAGCGCCGACACTCGTAAAGGAGCCGACCACCAACAGGGCGTCGCCCGGCTCGGATGCGGCCTCCGCAGCCCCGAGCGCCGCATCGAGATCCGAGGACGTCGCCGCCGCAGGCTTAGGCAAGACCGCCGCGAGACGCTCGCTCAGCATCTCCACGGGCATGGCTCGCGGATCCCGACTCTGGGTGAGGTACCAATCGCTCACGAACGGCAGGAGCGGCTCGACGATCGAAACCGGCGACTTGTCCCCCAGCACGGCGAGGACGGCGCGAAGCCGACCTCGGCAGGCGAAGGCCCGCAGATTCGCGGCCAGTGCCTGCGCCGCCTCGCCGTTGTGCGCGACGTCCAGAATATAGGTCAGCGTCCCGGGGAAGACCTGAAACCGCCCCGGCAGCCGCGCGCGCTGCAAGCCGGCCCGGATCGCGTTGACCGAGATCGGCAAGCGCTCGTGCAGGGCGCGGAGTGCGGCGATCGCGGCCGAAGCGTTGTCGTATTGGAACGGGCCACGCATCGCCGGCTCGGGAAGGGCCAAACGCTCGCCCGGGGGGGCGCTCCAAATCCAGCCACCCCCGTCGCCGATGGTCCAGTCGATCTCGCGACCGAGCTGCACGGGCAGACTCCCGCGCCGGAGCGCCTCGGCGCGCAGGCGCGCCGGCGCATCGCGCTGCCCGATCACGGCCGGACGATCCGGGCGAAAGATCCCCGCCTTCTCAAAGGCAATCTCATCCGGCGAGTCGCCCAGCCAGGCCGTGTGATCCAGCCCGATCGAGGTCACCACAGAGACATCGGCGTCCCACAGATTCACCGCGTCGAGCCGCCCGCCGAGCCCCACCTCGAGGATCACGACATCGGGCGCGCTACGCACGAAGAGATCGAGCGCAGCGAGGGTGCCGAACTCGAAATAGGTCAGCGCCGTCTCCCCGCGCGCCCGGTCGATGCGCTCGAACGACTCGCAGAGGAGCGCATCGGAGACGTCCTCCCCGTCGATCCGCACACGCTCGTTGTACCGCAGCAGATGCGGGGAGCTGTAGACCCCGGTGCGATATCCGGCGGCACGACAGATCGCCTCCGCCATCGCGACACAGGAGCCCTTGCCGTTGGTCCCGCCGACCGTGACGAGCGGAAACGGCAAGGAGGCCGGCCCCAAGCGCTCCCAAACAGCCGCCACCCGTTCGAGCCCGAGCGCAATGGCCTTCGGATGCAGCTGCATCTGCCAGCTCAACCAGGCATCGAGGTTGTCGAAACGCGTCATGTCGGCCACAACGCCCCCGCCTCACCCAGCCACGCCGACCGCCATCCCGCACCTCGCACGACACGACACACCCACACCTTCAAGCGCATTCGATGTCCTGAATCGCGTCCGCTCCAAGGCCCGCAAACACATGCAAACCCGCCCCAAAACGCGCTCCGTCCAAATCGCAAAACGACGCGATTCAGACAGGCACCACGGTACGGACATACCGCGGCCGATGCGTCAAGATCGCGAGCAGATCGGCAATCCGTTCGCGCAGGTCGCGCCGGTCGATAATCATATCGAGTGCGCCTTTTTCGATCAGGAACTCGCTGCGCTGGAAGCCCTCAGGCAGCTTTTCGTGAACCGTCTGCTCGATCACGCGCGGACCGGCAAAACCGATCAGTGCGTTGGGCTCGGCGATATTGAGATCGCCGAGCATCGCGAGACTCGCCGAGACGCCGCCCATGGTCGGATCCGTCATCACGGAGACGAAGGGAAGCGCGTGCTCGCGCATGCGCCCCAGGGCCGCGCTGGTCTTGGCCATCTGCATCAGCGAGAAGAGGCTCTCCTGCATGCGCGCACCGCCGCTCGCCGAGAAACAGACGTAGGGCGAATTCTGCTCGAGCGCGGCCTCGACACCTCGCACGAACCGCTCGCCGACGACCGAGCCCATGGAACCGCCCATGAAACCGAACTCGAAGGCCGAGGCAACGATCGGCTGACCCTTCAACCGCCCGCGCATGACGATCATCGCCTCCTTCTCGGAGGACTGCTTCTGGGCCTGCACGAGACGGTCTTTGTATTTCTTCAGATCCTTGAATTTGAGCGGATCCAGAGACTCGAGGTCGACCCCGATCTCCTCGCGACCTTCCGGATCGAGAAAGGTCTCGAGCCGGCGCCGCCCGCTCAAACGGCTGTGGTGACTGCACTTGGGGCAGACCTCGAGGTTTCTCTCGAGCTCCGCGCGGTAGAGGATGGCCTGGCAGCCCGGACATTTGGCCCAAACGCCTTCGGGCACGGCTCGCTTGGTGCTGGCATCGGTACGGATGCGGCTCGGGATCAGCTTCTCGAACCAGCTCATACTCTTGTCCATTGCCTGTTTGAGGGTCGCCGCGCGATCGCCTTTGAAGTCATCGGTCGCCTGACGCGATGCGGCCTGGCCCTGCCCGTTCTGAGCGGGCGCGGTTTGGCCGGGCGCCGCTTTCCCGGAGGCGGTCGCGGCGGGCGAGTTGGGTTGATCCAAACGCGTGAGCGCGTGGCGCACTCGGCCGGGGGGCTTAGGCGACATGGGCATCCACCTCGTCGATGGCGTGGCGTAGACCGGCGAGAAACTCGGCGACGGCCTCGGGGATACGCTCCGGGGTCGCGGCGAGCGCCTCGATCCGACTCACGATAGCGCTGCCGACGATGACCGCATCGGCGACCCGGGCGACCGAAGCGGCCGTTTCGGGGTTGTTGATGCCGAATCCGACCCCGACCGGGAGCCGGATCAGCGACTTGATGAGACCCACCTTTTCGGCAACGGCGGCGGTGTCCAGATTGCCCGCTCCGGTCACGCCCTTCACCGAGACGTAATAGACGAAGCCGGAGGCGACCTCGCCGATCCGCGCGATGCGCGACTCGGTCGAGGTCGGCGCCAGGAGATAGACCAAGTCCAGCCCCTGCGCCTTCAGCATCTCGACCAGCGCGTGGCCTTCCTCGGGCGGCACGTCGACGATCAAGGCGCCGTCCAGGCCGGCCGACTTCGCCGCGACCGCGAAGGTCTCGTACCCCATCACCTCGATCGGGTTGAGATAACCCATGAGGATGACGGGCGTCTCGGTGTCCTGCTCGCGAAAGCGCCGGACCATGTCGAGCACGTCGTCCAGCGAGACCCCTTGGGCCAGGGCGCGCTCGGTCGCCCGCTGGATGACCGGACCGTCGGCGATCGGATCGGAGAAGGGCACGCCCAGCTCGATGAGATCCACGCCCGCGGCGACCATCGCGTGCATCAGTGGCACGGTCACCGCGGGCGACGGATCACCGGCGGTGACGAAGGGGATGAGCGCCGTGCGACCCCGGTCGCTGAGCTGCTCGAAACGTGCGGCGATTCGACTCATAACACCAACCCGTCGTGACTGGCGACCGTGTGCATATCCTTGTCCCCGCGGCCCGAGAGATTGACGATGATCGTCTGATCCCGGCGCATAGTCGGCGCAAGCTTGTGCACGAAGGCCAAGGCGTGACTGGACTCGAGCGCGGGGATGATGCCCTCGGTTCGGGTCAGATGATGGAAGGCGCGCAGGGCCTCGTCGTCGGTGACCGAGTCGTAGTGCGCGCGCCCGCTGTCTTTCAGCCAGGCATGCTCCGGACCGACGCCCGGATAGTCCAGCCCGGCGGAGATGGAGTGGGTCTCGACGATCTGACCATGGTTGTCTTCCATCAGATAGGTGCGGTTGCCGTGCAGCACGCCCGGGCGGCCCGCGCAGAGCGGCGCGGCATGACGACCGGTCTGCAGACCGTCGCCGGCGGCCTCCACCCCGTAGATGGCCACGCCTTCATCCGGGATGAAGGGATAGAAGAGTCCGATGGCGTTGGAGCCGCCACCCACGCAGGCGACCAGGGCATCGGGCAGCCGCCCGCTGCGCGCGAGCATCTGGGCGCGGGCCTCGCGACCGATGACCGCCTGAAAATCCCGGACCATCGCCGGGTAGGGATGCGGGCCGGCGACCGTGCCGATGATGTAGAAGGTGTCGTCGATGTTGGTCACCCAATCGCGCATCGCCTCGTTGAGCGCATCCTTGAGGGTGCGCGAGCCGGAGGTGACCGAGACCACGCGCGCCCCGAGCAGGCGCATGCGGTAGACGTTCGCCTCTTGGCGGGCAATGTCGACCTCGCCCATATAGACGACGCACTCGAGCCCCAGACGGGCGGCGACGGTCGCGCTCGCCACGCCATGCTGACCTGCGCCGGTCTCGGCGATGATGCGGGTCTTGCCCATGCGCCGGGCGAGCAGTGCCTGACCGATCGTGTTGTTGACCTTGTGCGCGCCGGTGTGATTGAGATCCTCGCGCTTCAAAAAGATCTGTGCGCCGCCCAGCTCGCGGCTCCAACGCTCGGCGTGATAGAGGGGCGAGGGCCGGCCGACGTAGTCTTGAAGGTCGGCATCGAGCTCGGCCAGAAACTCGGGATCGGCCATGTAGCGCTCGTAGGCCGTGCGCAGCTCTTCGAGCGGATGCATGAGGGTCTCGGGGACGAACATCCCGCCGTAGGTTCCGAAATGACCACCTGCGTCCGGCCAGTTGTACGCACCGGACGATGCGAGCGTTGCGCCGGCCGAACCGGTACCGGCCAAGCCGAGATGATCAGGAGAAGTCGACATCGTTCACCCTCTGCATAAAATCACGAATCTTGTCATGGTCCTTGATGCCCTTCGATGCCTCCACGCCGCCGCTCACGTCGACGCCGAACGGACGGACCCTGCGGATCGCCTCCCCGACATTCTCGCCGTCCAGGCCGCCTGCGAGGACGATCGAGCGCGCGAGCGCCGTCGGGATCCGATCCCAATCGAAGCGTTGTCCGGTCCCGCCGGGGCGAGCCGGATCGAAGGTGTCGAGCAAGAGCCCGGCGGCGTGCCCGTAACGCCTCTGCTCCTCGGCGAGGTCCACACCCGGACGCATCCGGATCGCCTTGATCCATCGCCGGCCGAAGGATGCGCAGAGCTCCGGGGCCTCCTCCCCGTGGAATTGCAGCAGCTCGAGCGGAACCTGATCCAGGGTCGAGCGGATGTACTCCGGAGAGGCATCGACGAAGAGCCCGACCGCCGTCACGAAGGGCGGCAACCCGGCGCAGAGGTCACGGGCATCGTGCGGCGATACCGCGCGCGGACTCGGCGGATGGAAGACGAAGCCGACCGCGTCGACCCCCGCGGCAACCGCCGCGTCCACGTCGGCCCGACGCGTCAGGCCGCAAATCTTAACGCGGGTTCTCATGATTGGCGAATGCCTACTGAACCGCGTCCTTGCACGACAGACCAACGGGGGGCGGAGCATCGCGCGTCGGGGCGACATGCGAGGGTCGAGTCGACGCGGTTCAGGTGATTACAAGCAAGAGCGTGGGACATTGTGCTGATCCGTCGATGGTGCCGGCGCCGGACCGGACGGCAGTTGAAACGCTTCCGGGTAGTCGGCGCGGACGAAATAGAGCCCTTGGGGTGGGGCGGTCACGCCGCCGAGGCGGCGGTCGCGCAGCTCGAGGAGCTCGCGCGTCCAGTCGAGCGGCGCCTCGCCGCGGCCGATCGTCATCAACACGCCGGCGATGTTGCGAACCATATGGTGCAAAAACCCGTTGGCACCAACCCGCAATTCAATGAGGTCATCCGTCTCGCTCAGCTCCAGATAGTGCAGATGGCGGATCGGACTCTTCGCCTGACAGGCGACCGCGCGAAAGCTCGAGAAATCATGCACGCCGACGAGCGCCTGTCCGGCCTCGCGCATGCGTTCGATATCCAAGGGGCGGTGGCTCCAGACGGCGCGGTCGCGCTGCAGGGGCGAGCGGGTCGCGCGGACCATGATCAGGTAGCGGTAGTGACGGGCCTGCGCGTCGAAACGGGCATGAAACTGCGGGTCGACCGGACAGGCCCAGCGCACGGCGACATCCGGCGGCAGATTGACGTTGGTCCCGAGCACCCAGGCACGCTCGGTTCGACGCGCGGAGGTGTCGAAATGCACGACCTGCTCGTCGGCATGCACACCGGCATCCGTGCGCCCGGCACACTGCACGCGGATGGGATGATCGGCGACCTGGCCGATCGCCTCTTCGAGCGTCGCCTGTACGCTGCGAACCCCGACCTGGATCTGCCAACCGCGAAAGGCCGAGCCGTCGTACTCGATCCCCATGGCGATCCGGTGCAGGTTCGCCGCGGCGACCGACCCCGATCCGTCCGGCTCGGGCGTGGACTCGAGACTCGGCTCGGATGTCGAGCGCGCTGCCGACACCCTTCTCGGCATCCTCCTCGGCAGAGGCCCCATCTCGGCATTCAGACGAGTGTCCTCAGCATGTCCTGCGCCTCGCTGCGTTGCTCCTCGCGACCGTCCGCGATCACTTCCTCGAGGATCTCCCGCGCGGAGGCGGCGTCGTCCATCTCGATGTAGGCACGCGCGAGGTCGAGCTTGGTGGCATTCTCGTCCCAGATCCCGGAATCCATCGCCCATTGATCGGAGAGCGCGTCGTCCGGGGGCTCGGGCACATCCTGCGAGGGCCCGCCGCGGGGCGCCTTCTCCGGCGCGGGAGCGGTCTCGTTCGTCGGGAGCGTCAGGCTCGGCAACCGCTCCTCGGGCTGCGCCTTCGACGTGGCCGCCGACGGCGATCCGGCGTCCAGGAAGGCGTCGAGGTCCAAGTCGCGAGAGTCGCGAAGATCGTCCAGCGTCAGGACCAAGTCGGACTCTCGGGAAATCCCGCCCGGACGATCCAGCTCCTCGACGCCCGACGGTACGGAGAGCTCCTGCAGATCGGACAGCTCCGGCAAATCGGGCGAACCGTTCAACGCGGAATCGTCGAACAACAGCGGCAGATCCCCGTCCTCCGTCGACGCGGACGGGGTCTCGGCCTGCGGGGACGGTGCCGCCGTGACGGGACGGGGTTCCGGCTCGAGCTCGCCGAGGTCGAGCCGGAAGAAGTCGTTTTCGTCCTCGCGAGCCTCGCCGGAGAACGCATCCGCGTCGCCTTCCAAGGCAGCGAGATCCGGACCCGTCTCGGGTGCCGGGATGCCGGTCGCCTCGGTGATCGGCATGGTCGCCCCGGGGTCCCAGGTTCCGCCTTGCTCGACCACCGCGGCGATCGCGCTCAGGCGCTTCCAGCGTGCAGGGTCCGCGGTGTCCGCACCGGCGGCCTTCAGGTGCTGCATGAGCTTGCGCAAGGCATCGGGATTCTCGGCTCCGGCATAGACCTCCGCCAGCTTGAATCGCACGTCGAGACGATCGGGCGAGCGTTTGAGCTCGCGCTTGAGCAGGTCCTCGGCCTCCTTGTAACGACCGTAAGCGATGTAGATGTCGGCCTCGGAGAGCGCGTCGGCCTCGTCGGTTTCAGTTTCGAAATGCCCGAACGAGGTCAGCTGGGAGGACGGCGTCAGCAATCCGGAGTCGATCTGCGGCTCTCGCGCCGTCGGCTCGGGTGCAGAGAGACCGGGCTTGCTCGGCGGCGTCGGGCCGGCGTCGGTCGCGGATCCGGCGACGGCATCGGCCGGCCGCCGCTCGGCGGCAGCCGGTTGCGGCGCGTCAGGCTCGGACGCGGCGGACTCGGGCGGCGGTTCATTCTCCGGGAAATCCAGCACGGCGGAGTCGATGCTCCATTCGTCTTCGTCCTCCCCGTGCTCGCGCCGACGACGCGCGGACAGCAACGAGAGCACGAGAACGCCGATGGCCGTCACCCCGGCGAAACCGGCCAGCGGGACCAGATAGCTATGCCACGCGGTGGTGTCCGCCGGGTCGATCTCCTCCGCAACCACAATCTCCTCGACGTCGGCCGCCGCGGGGGAGGCATCGCCGCTGCCCGCGACGGTGTCGGTTTCGCCCCCGGCGACGCTCGGCTCGACCTGCGCGTCGTCGCCCGCCGATGGCTCGTCGGGGGCGGCCACGACCTCCTCCGCGACCGTTTCCGAAGCAGGCTCCGAGGTCATCTCCTCGGCACCGTCTGCGGCGATCTCCGCCTCGACGAGCACCGGATCGGGCGCCTGCTCCGAACCTTCGGAATCGATCTCGATCCCGATCGATTCGCCCGAGGCGTCCCCTTGAAGGCGTGCCAGCTCGGCGTTTCGCAGTTGCAGCAGGGTTTGGATATCCGCGAGCTGGGTCTCGAGCTCGTGGACCCGTTCGCGAAGCTCTTCGGTCTCCTGACGGGCGGACTCGCTCGCCTCGATCACCAACAGGAGATCCTGCTCCAGATCGGCATTCGGTGACGGCAGCGCACCCGAGTCCGTTGCGGCGTCGTCGGCGGCGGGCACCGTCGGCACATCCGGAGTGCCGGGGAGCGCACCGGCGGCCGCGCCCGCGATACGCAGACGCGCGCTCTGCGACGCTGCGGCGTCGTCGATCCGCGCGACCTCGGTGATGGGCGAGCGACGCACCGCATCGCCGCTCAGTGCCGCCTGAAGCTCCGTCGCCGCCGCAGCCGCGTCGAGCGCAAACAGTTCGGCTCGCGTCGGGATCACCAACGTCTTGCCGGCGATCAAACGGTCGATGTCGCCGTTGATGAAGGCGTCCTGATTGTTGCGATACAGCGCCAGTGCGGTCTGGGCCGTCGTCGCATCCGCCGGCTGACCACCGCGCGCCAGACGCAACAGACCCGCTCCCGACGGCACGGGGCCGAAATAGGCAGGAAACCCATCCGGCCCGCTCGGGATCCGCCGGGCCGGCTGCGACGGGGCAGGATCGGCGGACTCGGTGCGCTGCGCAGGGGGTGCGGAGCCCGCTGCCGATCGCGATCTCGGGGGAGGCGCAGCCGCTCGACGATCCGCGATGGCGGGCGGCTGCACCGGCGGTGCGCGCCGCTCGGACATCGACGGCGGATCCAAGAGGACCGTGAATTCCTTGACCATCTGACCGGCCGGCCAGACGACCTCGACGAGGAAATCCATGAAGGGCTCGCGAATCGGCTCGCGACTCGTCACACGGATCACCTCGCCGCCGCGCGCCGACACCTCCGGCTTGAAGACGAGGCCGGTCAGAAAGTGGTAACGCTCGATCCCGGATTTCGCAAAGGCATCCGGGCCTGCGAGAGTCGCCTTGATCGTATCGAGCTCGTCGGATTTGACGTCGAAGAGATCGATCTCGCCGACGAAAGGCTGATTGAGGGCGGACTCGGTGCGCAATCCTCCGAGGCCTAGGGCTGAAGCATCGGTGCCGATCAAGGCAAGGATGACGATCGACACCTGAATGACCTGACGAGACATCCGCCTCCCTCGTGCGCTGGCGACATCGGACCGCCGGGATTGGGAGAGCCGGCGGCCGATGGCTCGTCCGGCCCGAATTTCCCTTGAAGCAAGCGGACTATATCCGAACGCGTCGGCCCACACCAAGAACGGCATGAACCGCGCCCGGTGCGGCATGCGTTGTTTGTTGGATTGGCTTGGCCGCGCCAGCTCCGAAAACTGTCGGAGCTGGCGCGGTTTATCCTATTAAAAAATATAAAATTCCAAACCACGTCACGACAAAGGGCGAAAAAACCTCAAGCCCGAAACGACATGGAAACGACGCATCTCACTCTGGACGCGGTCTAGTACCCCATTCCACCCTATTTTGCGTGCTCAGCAAAATAGGGTGGAACGGGGTACTCGGTCTCCGCGCGTCGAAAAGCGACCGGATCAGCGGGCGAGCAGGATACGCAACATGCGTCGCAGGGGTTCGGCTGCACCCCAGAGCAGCTGATCCCCGACCGTGAAGGCCGCGAGATAGCGCTCGCCGAGATTCATCTTGCGCAGTCGACCCACCGGGACCGTCAGGGTACCGGTCACGGCGGCCGGAGACAGGCCCTGCACCGTTTCTTGCCGATCGTTCGGGACGAGCCGCACCCAGTCGTTGGAGGCCGCGATGATCTGCTCGATCTGCGAAATCGAGCAGTCGCGCGCAAGCTTGATGGTCAGTCCCTGGCTATGGCAGCGCATGGCACCGACGCGCACGCACAGGCCGTCGATCGGCACCGGGTCCGCCTCGCGACCGAGGATCTTGTTGGTCTCGGCCATACCCTTCCATTCTTCGCGGCTCTGACCGTTCGGCAGGGCGGTATCGATCCAGGGGATCAGACTGCCGGCCAAGGGAGCACCGAAGTTCTCGACCGGAAAACCGGGGCTGCGCATGGTCTCGGTGACGCGCCGATCGATCTCCAGAATCGCGGAGGCCGGATCACCCAGGAGCGGCGACACCGCACCGTGCAGCGCGCCCATCTGGGAGAGCAGCTCGCGCATGTTCTTGGCACCCGCACCGGAGGCCGCCTGATAGGTCATGGCGCTGACCCATTCGACCAGACCCTCGCGGAACAGCCCGCCGATCGCCATCAGCATGAGGCTGACGGTGCAGTTGCCGCCGATGAAGTCGCGCTTGCCCTGCTCCAGTGCCCCATCGATCACGGGCTGATTGACCGGATCCAGGATGATGGTCGCATTGGGATCCATGCGCAGCGCCGAGGCCGCGTCGATCCAATAGCCGTCCCAGCCCGTGGCGCGCAGCTTGGGGTAGATCGCCTTGGTATAGTCACCGCCTTGACAGGTCAGGATGAGGTCCATCTCGCGCAGTGCGTCGATGGACTCGGCGTCCTGCAGCGGCCGTGCGCCGTGCCCGACGTCCGGACCCGGCTGACCGACCTGCGAGGTGGTGAAGAAGACCGCCTCCGGGATCAGGTCGAAATCCCCCTCCGCCCGCATGCGGTCCATCAAGACCGAGCCGACCATGCCACGCCAGCCGATGAATCCGACACGCTTCATTGAGGTACTCCGCTATCGTGGATCGTTTTGTCTGTTGTTGGGATTTCTGCCGCCCGGTGCTTCCTACGACCCGGCACGTAGTTGTGCGGAGCCCTGCGAGGCACAACCGAACGTCGGCGTGCGTTGCGCTTCCTATCGTCAGCACAACCTACAAGCGTCCGGCTCCTAAAGCGCTGCCACCACCGCGTCGCCCATCTCGGCGGTGCCGACCTGGCGCATGCCGCCGGACATGATGTCGGCGGTGCGTAGGCCCTGATCGAGGACCTTGGAGACCGCGGCCTCGATGCGCTCGGCGGCCGGTGCGGCGTCGAGCGAATAGCGCAGCATCATGGCGACCGAGAGGATGGTCGCGAGCGGATTGGCGACACCCTTGCCGGCGATGTCCGGCGCGGAGCCGTGGATCGGCTCGTACATGCCCTGCCCTTTCTCGTTCAGCGACGCCGAGGGCAGCATGCCGATGGAACCGGTCAGCATGGCCGCGCAGTCGGAGAGGATGTCGCCGAAGATGTTGCCTGTGACCATCACGTCGAACTGCTTGGGCGCGCGCACCAGCTGCATGGCGGCATTGTCGACGTACATGTGCGAGAGCTGGATCTCCGGATAGTCGGCGGCCGTCTTGATCGCGACCTCGCGCCACATCTCGGTGCATTCGAGCACGTTCGCCTTGTCCACCGAGCAGACCTTCTTGCCGCGCTTCATGGCGATGTCGAAGGCGACGCGACAGATGCGCTCCACCTCGGACTCGGTATAGACCATGGTGTTGAAGCCGCGACGCTCGCCCGACGGCAGGGTCTCGACCCCGCGCGGTTGGCCGAAATAGATGTCGCCGGTGAGCTCGCGCACGATCATGATGTCGAGCCCGGAGACCACCTCGGGCTTGAGCGTGGAGGCATCGGCCAGCTGCGGATAGAGGATCGCCGGGCGCAGGTTCGCGAAGAGACCGAGACCCGCGCGCAGGCCGAGCAGCCCCTTCTCGGGCCGCTTGGAGATATGCAGCGGCTCCCACTTGGGTCCGCCGACCGCGCCGAGCAGGACGGCATCGGATGCGCGCGCAGCCTCCAGCGTCTCCTCGGGCAGCGGATCGCCCGCGGCGTCGTAGGCCGCGCCGCCGACCAGGCCGTCCGTCAGAGTGACATCGATGGCCCCTTCCGCTTGCAGGACGTTCAGAACCTTGACGGCCTCGGCCACGATCTCCGTGCCGATCCCGTCACCCGCCAGCACCAATATCGTCTTGCTCAATGGCTTCTTGCTCAATGGTTTCTCGCTCGATGAAGTCTCGTGATGTGCCGCTCTTAAACCGCGCCCGGTGCGGTCTGCGTCGTTTGTTGGTGTGGCTTGACCGCGCCGGCTCCGACGACTGTCGGAGCCGGCGCGGTTTAACGATTCAAAACCACCGAAAGACGTAGGATGGGTAGAGCGCAGCGAAACCCATCCTCCAAGCACCAAGGTCTCACATAACCATCCCAAGATGGCAGAGAATCAAACGCCCAATCCGGGCGGCGGCGCGACAAAGAGCCAGGGCGCCTCGCGCCGACGGCGCTCTTCGTAGGCACGGATGGCCTCGGCCTGCTCCAGGGTCACGCCGATGTCGTCCAGGCCCTTGAGCAGGCGTTCCTTGTTGCCTGCTTCGACCTCGAAGGCAATGCGGGTGCCGTCGTCCAGCACGAGCACCTGCCCGGACAGATCGACCTCGACCCGCAGCGCCTGCGGACCGCCCGCGCGGGCGAAGAGGTCGTCGACGATCGTCGGCGCCAGAACGATCGGCAGAAGACCATTCTTGAAGCAGTTGTTGTGGAAGATGTCCGCAAAGCTCGGGGCAATGATGACGCGCAGCCCGAAATCGGCGATCGCCCAGGGCGCATGCTCACGCGAGGAGCCGCAGCCGAAGTTCTCGCGCGCCAGCAGGATCTGCGCGTTCGCGTATCGCGGGTCGTTCAGCACGAAGGTCGGATTCAGCGGCCGGTGCGTGCAGTCCATCCCCGGCTCGCCATGATCCAGATAGCGCAGCTCGTCGAAGAGGTAGGGCCCGAAGCCGGTGCGCGCGATGCTCTTCAGGAATTGCTTCGGGATGATGGCGTCGGTATCCACGTTCGAGCGATCGAGCGGCGCGACGATGCCGGTGAAATTTTGGAAGGGTTCCATCAAAGCTCCCTCACGTCGACGAAGTGACCGGTCACCGCCGCGGCGGCGGCCATCGCGGGGCTGACCAGATGGGTCCGACCCCCTTGACCTTGCCGGCCCTCGAAGTTGCGGTTGGATGTGGAGGCACAGCGCTCGCCCGGCTCGAGCCGATCGGCGTTCATGGCCAGACACATGGAGCAGCCGGGCTCGCGCCACTCGAAACCGGCCTCGGTGAAGATGCGGTCCAGGCCCTCGGACTCGGCCTGCGCCTTGACCAGGCCGGAACCGGGCACGACCAGCGCCAGTTGAATCCCGTCGGCGACCTTGCGGCCCTTGACGACCTCGGCGGCTGCGCGCAGATCCTCGATTCGCGAATTGGTGCAGGAGCCGATGAAGACCTTGTCCGGGCGGATGTCCCGAATCGCGGTGCCGGGCTCGAGCCCCATGTAGTCGAGCGCGCGGCGGATCCCCTCGGCCCGCACCGGGTCCTGCTCGTCCTGCGGATCAGGAACGGCGCCGCCGATCGGGACCACCATCTCGGGCGAGGTCCCCCAGGTGACCTGCGGCTGGATCTTCGCCGCATCCATCCGGACCACGCGATCGAAATGGGCATCCGCATCGCTGACCAGGGTGCGCCAATGGGCGGCGCCCTGCTCGAAGAGCTCGCCCGTCGGGGCATAGGGACGGCCGCGCAGGTACTCGACCGTCTTCTCGTCGACCCCGATCAGTCCCGCCCGCGCGCCGGCCTCGATGGCCATATTGCAGACGGTCATGCGCCCTTCCATCGAGAGCGCGCGGATGGCGTCGCCGGCGAACTCGATCACCGAGCCCGTCCCGCCGGCCGTACCGATCTCGCCGATGATGGCAAGCACGATATCCTTGGCGGTCACGCCCGGACCGACCTGTCCGTCGATGCTGATCAGGAGCGTCTTGGACTTGCGTTGGATCAGGCACTGGGTCGCGAGCACATGCTCGACCTCGGAGGTGCCGATCCCGAACGCGAGCGCACCGAAGGCGCCGTGGGTCGAGGTGTGGGAGTCGCCGCAGACGACGGTCGTGCCCGGCAGGGTAAAGCCCTGCTCCGGGCCGATCACGTGCACCACGCCTTGGCGCGGATCGGACATCCGAAACTCGGTGATCCCGAACTCGGCGCAGTTGCTGTCGAGCGTCTCGACCTGGATCTTGGAGACCGGATCCGTGATGCCGGCCGCGAGATCGCGCGTGGGGACGTTGTGATCCGGCACGGCCAGATTCGCCGCAACCCGCCACGGACGCCGACCCGCCAGACGCAAGCCTTCGAAGGCCTGCGGCGAGGTCACCTCATGCACGAGCTGGCGGTCGATGTAAAGCAGGGCCGTGCCGTTCTCGTCGAGATGGACGACATGCTCGTCCCAAAGTTTAGCGTAGAGGGTCTTGGCACCCATGGCTCCGGCCTCGAAACAAAAACGAATCGCGAAGGATAAACGCCGGGCTGATCAAACTCAATTGCGGCGGCGCAGCATGGTGCCGAATCACGGCCCTCGATCGTGCCACGCCGGTTGAGTCACGAAGACCCCCCCTCGCCGGCTTCAAGAAGAGCTCGGTCGATGACGGGCTGGCCCAAGAAATATCCGGCGATTCGCATCTGTTCCAGCGGTGTCGCGATCGACGCGATCAATCCGCGTTTCTTGGACTCCACCAAGATCCCTGCCGCGCCCTTGACCCTCAACCCGTAAGCCAGCTCCGCAATCTGCCTGGCTCTCCGGTCGTCGAGAAGCAGGAGCCGAGCATCATTGCGGAAAGCAAGCGTGATCGCTTCGCTTTCACCCAAACCCAGACCCCGCCGAAGAAGGAGGTCCGGCTGAGGAGCGACCGGCGTTCGCACGACCCAAGACGCTGCCCCCAGCTCGGCCGACCCGGGCCGATCGAATCCGGCGATCGTGACCTCCGTAAAGACCGCCTCCGGCACCAGCACCCGGCCATAAAGTTCGCCTAACAAGCCGATCTGCCCGATCGCTGCGAGAACGATCAGAGGCCCGGCATCCGCGACAACAGGTCGCGGATCAGACATCTTCGAACTCGCGACTCAAGTCCCCCTCGTCCAACTGAACAATCGGGATGCCACGCTTGCCCATCTCAAGCATGAAATCCGCACGTGAAAGCCCACAGATCTCCGCCCCCTTGCCGGACGAGATACGACCCTGCTCGAACAGGTTTGCCGCAAGCGTCAGCGTCGCCTCACGAACAAACTCCGCTCGCGACTGGCCGGTGGCCAGCAACAGGCTATCGGGCAACTCGATCCTGATGGTATTCATCGCAAACCTCCTCTTGTATCGGCTTGACCGAGGACGACAACACTCTAAACCCGACCCTCGAGCAAGAGTAGGTTCAACGATCGCAGAAATCCCGATCCATTCCTGTCCATCGCCTGCTTTACCGATCACGGGGGCGCCGCGCTACTGCATCAACGAATCCCGCGAAATCGGGTACATCTCGCTGACCCCGAACGGCTCCTCGGCCTGCGGGTCGACGCTGATCCAGAGCCCGCCGACCACGGGCGAGCCCGGGACCTCGGCACGCACGAAGCGCTCGAAGGGCACGCCCGTCGCGGGGTCGATCAGGGGTCGATCGTGCTTGAAGCGATGGGTGTCGCCGTGGATCGCGAGCACGGGTCCGGGATAGGCACCCATCAGCTCGACGAGCGCGCGCCGCAAGCGAACGAATCCGCGCGCCGGCCGGGCCTTCTCCAATTGCGGATTCGCGTGAAAGACGATGACCATCGCGGTCGCGTCGCGCTCGCGTGCCAGCGCGGTGGCCCGGCGCAGAAAACGCAGGTTCGCCGCATCGCGCGCCTCGAATTCGGCGACCGCGGCCGGGTCATCGGGCGCATAACCGTTGTTGCTGCCGACGACATGGACCGTGACGAAGAGGACACCGTCGCGCATGAAGGCGTAGTTCTCCGGATACGCGCTCGCGTCGGCACCCTCGCCGCGGACGACATCCAGTCGATCGAGCCGCAGCACGCTCGGATCCCCGTAGAAGACCTCGCGCACCCGCGCCAGCCGCTCCCGCGGATCGGCTGCGCCGGCGCGCTCGCGATGACAATCGGTCCATTCGTTGTCTCCCGGGGTGTAAACGACGGGCACGGCCTCGGACCTGAACAGATCGGCAACCGCCTCGAGGTTGTCGTCCGTGCAGGGGGCGCTGCCGGACTTGATATCGCCCACATGGATCAGGAAGGGCGTCCCTTCGGCCTCCGCGGAGTCGAAAAGATCGCGAAGCTGCTCGGTCTCTGCGTCGAAATACGGCAGATCGCCCGCCGCGAAGAAGCGCAACGTCTCGGCCCGGACGGAGGATGCGCTCAGCAGGATGAGCAGAGCGGCAGGCCAGAAGCCGAGCCGTGTCGGATGTCGATTCATGATGATGGTGCTCCCGCGTCTCACTGAGGCGATTGCCGAGAGGAGGCATCCGGACTGCGCATGCCCGGACGGGTTAGAATCGAAGCATGGTAACCCCCAATCCCACCCCTTACGCCGATCTCAGCCCGGATCTCGTACTGACCGCGATCGAGAGCCTCGGGCTGCCGACCGACGGGCGCATGCTCGCACTCAACAGTTACGAGAATCGTGTCTATCAGATCGGAATCGAGGATGCGCAGCCGCTCATCGCGAAGTTCTACCGTCCGGGACGTTGGAGCGACGCGGCCATCTTGGAGGAGCACAGCTTTACCCGAACGCTGGCCGAGCACGAGATCCCGGCGGTGCCGCCGTCGATCATCGACGGCCGCACGCTGCACGACTATGGCGGCCACCGCTTCTCGCTCACGCCTCGGCGCGGCGGTCGCACGCCCGAGCTCGACGACCCGAGCGTCCTCGAGTGGCTCGGCCGTCTGCTCGGGCGCATCCATGCCATCGGCGCACTGGAGCCCTTCGCGCACCGTCCGACGCTCGACATCGACACCTTCGGCGAGGAGCCGCGGGCCTTTCTGTTGGAGCACGACTGGATCCCGAAGGACCTGCTTCCCGCCTACACGAGCGTCGTCGCGCAGGCACTCGACGGCGTGCGCGCCTGCTACGATCGCGCCGGCTCGCCGGCCTTGATCCGACTGCACGGCGACTGTCATCGCGGCAACATGCTCTGGACCGACGCCGGCCCGCACTTCGTCGACTTCGACGACGCGCGCATGGGCCCGGCCATCCAGGATCTCTGGATGCTGCTCTCGGGCGATCGCGAGGAGATGAGCGGACAACTCGCCGACGTTCTGGCCGGCTACGAGGACTTCTTCGAGCTCGACTACCGCGAGCTTCATCTGATCGAGGCGCTGCGGACCCTGCGCATCATCCACTACGCCGCCTGGCTCGCCCGGCGCTGGGAGGATCCGGCCTTCCCCGCCGCCTTTCCGTGGTTCGGCGCACCGCGTTTTTGGGAGGATCACATCCTTCAGCTGCGCGAGCAGATCGCGGCGATGGAGGAAGGGCCCTTGTGGGCGAGCCCGCCCTGAACGGACCCCGAGAAACGTCACCCGAGTCGATTGTCGGCAGCTCGCCTTCGGCGCGGCGCCTCTCTTTAATCACCGCGGATCCGCCGGCGGTTTGCCCTATACTTAAACCGCGCCCCCGCGAAAGGCCAAGGATGGATCAAAGATCGAGCTCACTCGAAAGCGAGCATCTCGCTCCGGACGCGGTTCCGTAGTAGAGAGGCAACAGATCGGCCGGCGGCGCCGGCCCCCGCGGACAGGCTGACGCAAACCGTGACCGGCACGCAGCTGCGGCCGAATCCCCGGGCAACGCCGGCAAACGGCTTGATCCATCGCGGTGGATACGGGGTCATGCCGCCCGGCGACATAGAACGACGCACCAGCTTTCGGCAGAGGGATTCGCCGGGCAGTCATAGCGGGCGGAGACACGCAATGGCCGAAACGACGACGCGGAACCACGACGAGGACACCACGGCTGCGCCCGTCGTGCCGACGCAGACCATGGATGAGACATCTGCGACGATCGACCCAACCGAGCCCGCGGGTCTTCTGCCGGCGCCAGCGACACCGATGCCGGCCGATACCGCCGATGCAACCGAAGAGATGTCTACCGGAGGGCCAAGGCCCGATGGGGCAGCTCCGCCGGCCTTCCCCATCGTCGGCATCGGCGCCTCCGCCGGCGGCTTGGCCGCGTTCGAAACCTTCTTCTCGGCGATTCCGCGCGATGTCGAGACCGGGATGGCCTTCGTGCTGGTGCAGCATCTCGCGCCGGATCACAAGAGCATCCTGACCGAGCTGGTCAAGCGCTATACCCGGATGCGGGTCCAAGAGGTCCAGGACGGCATGCAGGTCGAGCCGGACTGCGCCTACATCATCCCGCCCAGCCACGACATGGCACTGCTCAACGGCACCCTGCGCTTGCTCGAGCCCACGGCGCCGCGCGGGCTGCGCCTGCCGATCGATTTCTTCTTCCGCTCCCTTGCGCAGGACCAGCACGAGCGCGCGATCTGCGTCGTCCTCTCGGGGACCGGCAGCGACGGCACGCTGGGCGCGCGGGCGATCAAGGGCGAAGGCGGCCTGGTCATTGCGCAGGCCCCCGCTACAGCGGCGTACGACGGCATGCCGCGCAGCCTGATCGCCAGCGGACAGGCCGATTACGTCCTGCCTCCGGCCGAGATGCCGGCGCACCTCATAGCCTATGCGGCGCGCGCATACGCAAAGCCCGCCGGGCCGGTTGCCCCGTCGGCGGAGCCGGGGACGAACAGTCTGGCGAAGATCTGCGTCCTGCTGCGCGACCGAATCCACCATGACTTCTCGGAGTACAAGGAGACGACCCTGCTGCGCCGGATCGAGCGGCGCATGGCGCTGCATCGGATCGATCGACACGAGGATTATGTCGGCTACCTGCGGCGGGATCCCACGGAGCTCGACGCCTTGTTCGGGGATCTGCTGATCGGCGTCACCGGCTTTTTCCGCGACCCCGAAGCCTTCGCCGCCCTCGAGCACGAGGCCATTCCGGATCTATTTGCCCGCAAGACACCGGATGCGGCGATCCGAATCTGGGTCTGCGGTTGCTCCACCGGCGAGGAGGCCTACTCCATCGCCATCCTGCTGTGCGAGCGCATGGACATCCTCAAACAGAATTTCAAGGTGCAGATCTTCGCGACCGACATCGATCCGCGCGCCATCGAGCGGGCCCGTACCGGGCTCTATCCGGCCAGCATCGCGGCCGATGTCCCGGCCGCACGGCTGGCGCGATTCTTCTCGGAGGACGAGCAGGGGGGCTACCGCATTCGAAAGACGGTCCGTGATCTGTTGGTGTTCTCCGAGCAGAACCTGGTGCAGGATCCACCCTTCTCCAAGATGGATCTCATCAGTTGTCGCAACCTGTTGATCTATCTCAACGCCGGTCTGCAAGCGCGCCTCATCACGCTCTTTCACACCGCTCTGAATCCGGACGGCGTGCTCTTTCTGGGCACCTCGGAGACCACCGGCGAGCTTCCGACCCTGTTCACCCCGCTCAACCGCAAATGGAAGATCTACACGCGTCAAGAGCGACCGCGCGGCACCTTGTTGCGCACGGGCATGCCCGGCGACTGGCTTCCCGCCCGGCTTCAGACGCGCCGCGCGCCGAACGAGCCGCCGACGTCGCCTGACCCGCAGCAGGGCAAGCTCGATCTGCGCGCACTCACTGAACAGGCCCTGCTGCGCCACTGCGCAGCGGCGGGCATCCTCGTCAACGGCCGCGGCGATATCCTCCACATCTACGGACGCACCGGGATGTACCTGGAGCCCGCCGCGGGCGATGCCGCCATGAACATCCTCGCAATGGCACGCGATGGCTTGCAACGCGATCTGACGACCGCGCTGCACCGCGCCGTGACGCACCGCGAGCCGGTCCGTCGCCCCGGGGTCCGGGTCAAGACCAACGGCGACTTCCAGAGCATCGATCTGACGGTCCGTCCGGAGACGGGGCTTGGCGAGGGGAGCCTGCTCTCGGATGTCTATCTGGTCGTCATCGAAGCGGCCAAGCCGGCCGCGGCGCCGACGACGACCGCGCCGACCGCCCGCGGCACCGGCAATGCGGACGACGAGAACCCGCGCATCGCCGAGTTGGAGATCGAGCTGCGCGCGAAGGAGGAATACCTGCAATCCACCCTCGAAGAGATGGAGACCTCCAACGAAGAGCTGAAATCCACCAACGAGGAGATGCAGTCGGTCAACGAGGAGATCCAATCGACCAACGAGGAGCTCGAGACTTCCAAAGAGGAGCTGCAATCGGTCAACGAGGAGCTCGCCACCGTGAACGCCGAGCTCCAGACCAAGGTCGCCGATCTCTCGCGCGCCAACAACGACATGAACAACCTGCTCGCCGGAACGGGGGTGGCGACCCTGTTCGTCGACCATCAGCTGCGGATCACCCGCTTCACCCCGACGGCGACCCGGCTGATCAAGCTCATCCAGAGCGACGTCGGCCGACCGGTCGGCGACATCGTCTCCAACCTGGTCGACTACACGGATCTCACGGAAGATCTGCGGGCCGTTCTGAGCGACTTGATGCTCCGCGAGCATGAGGTTCAAACCCGGCAAGGAGGCTGGTTCCTGATGCGGATGGGACCCTATCGCACCCTGGAGAACGTCATCGAGGGCGCGGTGATCACATTCGTCGATATCTCCGATCGCAAACGCAGCGAAGACGAGGTCCGTGCGGCCGGTGTGTTCGCGGAGGCAATCGTCGATGCGGTCCGCGAGCCCATGCTCGTTCTGGATGGGGACCTGCGGGTCTTCTCGGCCAACCGCGCCTTCTACCGCCACTTCCGTCTGGAGGAGGCGGACACACGACACCGGCACCTGTTCGCGCTGAGCCACGGGCGCTGGGACATCCCGGCACTGCGCGATCTGCTGCGGACAATCCAGACCCGCGGCGGCAGCTTCGAGGACTTTGCCTTGGAGCAGGATTTTCCGGAGATCGGGCCGCGCTCGCTGCGGCTCAACGCCCGGAGAATCGACTCAGGCGCAGATCGGCCCGGCATGATCCTGCTCGCCTTGGAGGACGTCACGACAGCCCCCCCCCCCCCCCGCGGACGCCGAGCCGACTGAATCCTCCGCCGTAGACCCGAGGCCCGGCCGATGACCGACCCGCATGATCCCGAAGACAGCGGCGAGACCGACATGCCGTCGAACAAATCCGCCTCCACGCCGCCGGAGACCTTTGCGCGCTTGCGTCGACGCGCCGAGGAGCGCCTGTCCGCGTCGGACGGCCAAGCGCCCGGCGCACTCGCGCCCGTCGAGGCCGAACGCCTGATCCAGGAGCTTCGCGTCCATCAGATCGAGCTCGAGCTGCAGAACGACGAGCTGCTGCGCACCCAAGAGGCGTTGGAGATCAGCCGGTCACGCTACTTCGATCTCTACGACCTGGCGCCGATCGGCTACATCACCCTGACCGACACGGGCACGATCCAAGAGGCCAACCTCGCGGCCGCCACGCTGCTCGAGACCCCGCGCGTCAATCTGGCCGGCCGTCCCCTGACCCGATTCATCCTCCCGAAGGATCAAGACATCCTCTACCGGTGCCGCCATCGGCTCACGACCACACGCGAGCCGCAAACCTGCGAGCTGCGGCTCCAACGGGCGCAGGGTCCACCCTGCTGGGTCCGGCTCGACGTCTGTCTCGAGCCGCATCGGACGGGCCATCAAGGCCACTGGCGGGCCACCCTGAGCGACATCACGGCGACCAAGGAGGGCGAGCAGAGCCTGCGCGACACACGGGCCCGTTTGAGTTGGGTCGCGGGGATCGCCGAGGTCGGCTTTCTGGAGTGGAATCCGCGCACCGGTGCCATCGTCACCCCGCCGGCCGAGCAAGCGCCGCCGGGAAAGGCCGAGGTTTCCGCGTCGCCGCGGAGCCTGGACGCTTGGCTGGCCCGATTGCATCCGGACGACCGCGAGCGTGTCCGCGCCGATTTCGCCCGCTTCGCCGCCGGCGGGGTCACGCCGCGGGAGGTCCACTACCGCCGACGGAGCAAGAAGGACGACTACCGCTGGTTTGCCTGCCGTCTGGAGCCGATCCCGGATACCGAAGGCCGGTTCGACCGGATCCTGATCGTTCACCAGGACATCACCCGACGCAAGGAATCCGAGGACAAGGCGATCCGACGGGCCCAGCTCGATCCGCTGACCGAGCTGCCGACGCGCAGCTTGCTCGACCCGATGGCCACGCAGATGCTTGCCGGCGCCGGGCGTTCGGGCCGACGCCTCGCGGTCTTGTTCGTGGACCTGGATGCGTTCAAGGCGGTCAACGATGAATTCGGACATAGCGTCGGCGACGAGGTGCTGCGGCAAACCGCCCAACGGCTGCGCGCGTGCTTCCGCGCCGGGGACTTGATCACCCGACTCGGCGGAGACGAGTTCCTGATCGTCTTGGACAACATCCTCGACGACGACGACGCGGCGACCGCCGCCCGAACGGCCATCGACGCGCTCTCGCGCCCCTACCCGATCGCGGATCGGGAGGTGACCTGTCCGCCCAGCATCGGGATCAGTCTCTACCCGGACGACGGCGCGACGATCGACGCCCTGATCAAGGGCGCGGATCTGGCCATGTACCATGCCAAGCAGGTCAGTCCGGGGCAGTTTCAATTCTTCTCCGCAGCACTCGACCGCCAGTCGCGAGCGGTCACGGTCCTGCAAGACGGGCTGCGGGATGCCGTGTCCGGCAACGGGTTTCGACTCCTCTACCAGCCGGTTCTCGATCTGGGCAGCGGCGCCGTCGTCGGGGTCGAGGCCTTGTTGCGATGGCCGCAACCCGGCGGCGGCGAGATCGCACCCTCGGTCTTCCTGCCGATCGCCGAATCGATCGGACTCATCCACGACGTCGGTGCCTGGGTTCTGCGCGAGGCCTGTCGCCAACACCGCGCCTGGCTGGACGCGGGATTACCGCCGATCGCCGTGACGGTGAACGTCTCGGCACGTCAGTTCCGCCATCGATCCTTTCTCCGCCAGCTCACCGACGCCCTTTTGAGCGGCGGGGTGGATCCGTCCCTGATGTCGCTTGCCGTGGGCGAGGCCACGCTGTTGCGGGACAGGTCCGCATCGCGCCAACTCTTGGCGAAGCTGCATGCGCTGGGGGTGCATGTCGTGCTGGACGACTTCGGACTCGGGCCCTCCTGCCTCGGCGAGATCGAGGACCTGTCGCTGGACAGTCTGGAGATCAACCGGACCCTGCTGCACCGCCTGGACGACAGACCGCACGCCCCCGCCATGATGGAAACCATCGTGCGTCTCGGCCGCGCCATGCAGATCAAGGTCACCGCCATCGGCATCGAGACCGAAGCGGAGCTGACCTGCGTACGCGACCTCGGCTGCGACCAGGCCCAGGGGTTCTATCTGGGCAAACCCATGACGGGGAGCGAGCTCGCCGACTGGTATCGCCGGCAGCCGCCCGCACCCGGACCCACACCTTGAGCAACGATTCAAGAAGTGACGAACCGGTCCGAACCCGCTAGGATGCCGGGCCAAACAGGCCCGCAGGATCTCGACCATGCGAAACGACAAGACCGGCAACCGAAGCGGACGCGGCACGACCGAGGAGATTACCGTGATGGGCAGCGCACTGGTCGAGAAGGTGAAGGAGCTGATCCAGGAGGGCAACGTCCGCCGGCTCATCATCCGCCGCCCGAGTGGAGAGGCGTTGGTGGAGATCCCCTTGACGGCGGGCGTGGGCGTCGCCGCGCTCCTGACCTTCCTCGCGCCCGTGCTCGCGGCGCTTGCCGCCATGGCCGCCTTGATCGCCCAATTCCGCGTCGAGATCCAGCGCGACCCCCCGGAGCGGTTCGGCAACCCGCGCGACATCGAGCAGGACGATTAAACCGCGTCCAGAGCGACATGCGTCATTTTCATTTTGTGTATGCCTTCGGAGATCGCCTCGATCTCGGTGAGACGCGGTTTAAGATTTAATTTTTTAATGGTTTATACCGCGCCAGCTTCGAGACATGACACATTCCGCACGGGGGCGCGGTTTAGCACGTCCGACAGGAACGGCCCACAGCGCCTTTGCGTGATGGCCCTGCCCGAAACACCCGCCAGACAACAGAAGAGAACCATGATGAACGAAGTCAAGAAGACCGCCGAGTATCGGATCTATCAGAAGAAATCCGGTCGCTATGCCGTGCAGGCCAAGGGAAAGCAATGGCTCCACGGCGAAGACAAGGAAAAGATCCTGCTCGACGAGCAGCTGATCACGCGCCCGCGCCCCAAGGCGCCGCCGGCACCCGAAGCGGCCGAAGAGACTGCCGCCGCCGAGTAACCCGAACGGCACCGAAGCGTAGGGTGGACGAGCGAGAGCGAAGTCCACCGAGTTTCGCGCCGGCGTTGGTGGACTGCGCTACGCTTGTCCACCCTACGGCGCTTGTCCACCCGACCGCACCGATCAGCCACGCCTGCGGGCGCGAGACCGGGTTTCGGCTTTAGATCCGTCGCCGCACCCGCACGGGTGCGATCGGCAGCATGATCAAGAAACCGATGCCCGTGATGACGGCCATCCAGGTCGCAAACCCGAAGAGCCGGCGGACACTCAGATTGGCCTTGTGGAGCACCTCGAACTCATCGAGATAGATGGTCTCGCAGGCGCCGTTGCCGGTATCCTCGCGTGTCAGACTGGTCCCGCGTGCATAGCCGTTTCCGGCATTCACATACTCGGCCAGGACGCCCTTGAATCGGATCTGATCCCCCGGCTCGGCGGACATCAGGGCCGCCTTGACGGAACGGTCATCCGTGAGCAGATGATTGTTGGAGAGCGCGTTCGACTTGAACCTGGCGGTGACGGCGGGATCCGACCAGGAGGCCCAACAGGTCCAGCTATCGTTGCGAAAGCGCATGTCGCGATAGACACCCGACGCCACATTCTCGCCCCAAACGACGCAGAGATCCCGCAGGTTGAGGAAATCCTTCCAGCTCTTGTGATGCCAGATGTTCTTGATCGCGTCGGCATTGCTGTAGCTGACCACGACCCCGTCGAGCACGTACTCCGCTTTCGGCTCGATCCTGTACTCCTGATCGCGCACCCGCACGGTGAAGGGCTCGCGATCCGTCGGCGTCTGAATCGGGGCCTGGAGCCTGCCGCGATCGAAGGTCTCGGGCGCGGGAAGGTCGTCCTTCTGCCAATAGCTCACCGCGAGCAGCACGAGACTGCCGAGGAAGAGCCATTTGAAGGCCGATTCAAGCAGGCATGTGATCGGCACGTCGATCCTCTCCGGTGTTGTTTCGCTCAGGGTCCGATAAGGTCGAAAATGTCACTCGGCTGCGTGTGCGGCTCGGCGACGCCGACGCCCGCTCGGCGCCGTGCGCCGCAGATCGACAGCGACACGTCCGCAGTTTTTTCTAAACGGACCAGTTGAACGCATAAAAAGCAAAGGTCGGGCCTTCTCGGCCCTGCCTTCTCGACCCTACTGGATCCACCCGACGAGGCCAATGACTCCGAACCCGACTCGGGACCCGAACCCACCGATGCCGACGCTGCCCATCGAGCCTGTTCTGGAGGATCTGCGTGCGGCGCTGCGGATCGGCCACGCGGTCCTCCAAGCACCGACCGGCTCGGGTAAATCCACGCGCGTCCCGCTCGCGTTGCTCGACGACGACTGGCTCGGCGCCGGCCGCATCCTCATGCTTCAACCCCGCCGGCCGGCGGCACGCATGATCGCCGCGCGCATGGCCGCGCTCCTGGACGAGCCGCTCGGCGAGCGGGTCGGCTATCAGATCCGCTTCGAGCGCCGAATCGGCCCGCGCAGCCGCATCGAGGTCATCACCGAGGGCATCCTGACCCGACGCATCCAGTCCGATCCGACGCTCGAAGGGGTCGGACTCCTGGTGTTCGACGAGTTTCACGAGCGCAGCCTGCAATCGGACCTGGGTCTCGCACTCGCGTTGGATCTCGTCGCGGGTCTTCGCCCGGATCTGCGCCTGCTGCTGATGTCCGCGACCCTCGAGGCCGAGCCGCTGGCCGAGGTCCTGGGCGGTGCCGCCGTCATCCGCGGCGAGGGACGCAGCTTCCCCGTCGAGGTCCATTATGCCGATCGCGCACCCGGTCCGGATGCCGTCGCATCGGTGGTCTCCGCCGTGAGCGCCGCACTGGCCGGGCATTCGGGCGACATTCTGGCATTCCTCCCCGGCACGGGCGAGATCAATCGCTGTGTTGCCCGGCTACGCGAGCGGGTGGACGGGCGAACCCGGATCCTGCCGCTGCACGGCAGCCTGCCGAGCGAGGAGCAGGAGAAGGCGCTGATCCCGAACAGGGGATCGGACCGCCGCGTGCTGGTCGCCACCGATATCGCCGAGACCAGCCTGACCATCCCGGGGATCCAGGTGGTGATCGACAGCGGCCTGACCCGCAAGCCGCGCTTCGACCCGGGCTCCGGGCTGACGCGTCTGGTGACCGAGCCCATCGCGCGCGCCTCCGCCGAGCAGCGCACCGGGCGCGCCGGACGGCTGGGTCCGGGTGTCTGTTATCGGCTCTGGACCCGCGCGCAGGAGCAAGGGCGACCCGAGCGCCGCACGCCCGAGATCCTCCAGGCCGATCTGGCCGCGCTCGTCCTGGAGCTGCGCCTCTGGGGCGTGGCGGATCCCGCCGAGCTGCGCTGGGTCGATCCGCCGACCTGCCCGGCATGGGAGTCCGCCGCCGCACTCCTGACACGCCTCGGCGCCCTGGATGCACGCGGCGTCATCACCCCGCTCGGCCGACGGATGGCGGAGCTGCCGGTCCATCCGCGACTGGCCGTCATGCTGCTGGGCGCCGCCGAGTCGAGTCGTGGCGAGGCCGCCGATCTGTGCGCGCTGATCACCGAGCGCGACCCGCTGCTCGACACGCCCGGACAACGCCGGCCCGTCGATCTGGGGCTGCGTCTGCAAGCCCTGCATGCCTGGCGGGAGCGGCGCCCGGTGCCCGGCGCGGACGCGCGTCGGCTCGCCGCTGTCGATCGGGTCTCGCAACAGCTACAGCGGCTGACGCGCAACGCCCGAACCGGATCCGCCAGCCCCGGATCCGCCCGCTCGGCCGCGCAGCTGTTGGCCCTCGCCTACCCCGAGCGCATCGCACAGCGGCGCGAGGGCACCGACGGACGCTATCGTCTGGCCGGCGGATCGGGCGCGCTCTTGCCGCAGGACGACGCCTTGGCGATCCATCCCTTTCTGGTCATCGCCAGCCTCGACGCCGCAGGCGCGGACGGCCGGATCCAGTCCGCACTGCCCATCGCCGAGCCCGAGATCCGCGAGCGTTTCGCAGATCGGATCGAGGTGAGCCGTCGCCTGTCCTGGGACGCCCAGCGCGAGGCTGTGGCCGCCCGAGCCGTCGAGCGTCTGGAGTCGATCACCCTGCGTGCGCAGCCTGTACCCTTGGAGGCGACGGACGATGTCGCCGGCCTCCTGCTCGAGCAGATCGCCGCGCGATTCGATCAAGCCCTGACGTGGAGCGATGCCGCGCTTCAATTCAGCGCTCGAGTCGACCTGATGCGTCGACTCGAGCCCGACGGCGGCTGGCCGGATCTTTCGCCCGAGAGGCTGCGTGCGGATCTCCACGCTTGGCTGGCACCCTATCTGAGCGGGATGTCGCGACTCGCCCAGACCCAAAAGCTCGACCTCATGCCGATCCTCGCCGCGCAACTGGACTGGGGTCAGCGACAACGCCTCGATGCCGAGGCACCGACCCGGATCGAGACGCCGGCAGGACGCGAGCGCGCGATCGACTATTGTTCCGGCGAGACCCCGGTCCTCGCGGTCCAACTGCAGGAGCTCTTCGGCCTCGCCGAGACCCCGCGCATCGCTCGCGGACGCGTCCCGCTGCTGCTGCACCTGCTCTCGCCCGCACGTCGCCCGATCCAGGTGACCCAAGACCTCGCCGGCTTCTGGGCGCGGGGTTACGCCGAGGTCCGCAAGGAGCTGCGCGGACGCTATCCCAAACACGCCTGGCCGGAGGATCCGACGCGGGCGACACCCGTCGCGGGTGTGCGTCGCCCCCGCCGAGCCGGGGGCTAAAGACCTCTCACCGTAAAAAGAGTTGAAACGCAAAGGCGCAAAGGTCGCAAAGGCGTTCAATGCCGCGCTTGAATGACACTATTCACCCGAGGGATAAACGTCATTCCGATTGCAAATTCTTGTTTTACTTTGCACCCTTTGCGCCTTTGCGGTTCTGAATGCCGGATTCAGGCTCACGGATGCTCGGGAGAACCGAAGCGGGACTGCCGGGCGACCGGTATATACTGCGTGGCCCGATCCCCTGACGACCCACCGCCCAAGATGCCCCAGCACACCTTCTTCGCCTCCGCGCCCAAGCACATGGGGAGTCTACTCGCGGAGGAGCTGGCCAGACTCGGCCTGCAAGGGGCGGTCGAGGCACGCGGGGGGGCACGGTTCGTCGGCGAGATTCAGGACGCCTATCGGGCATGTCTCTGGTCGCGCGTCGCCAATCGCATCCTGCTGCCGCTCGCACAGTTTCCGGCCACCGGACCGGACGAACTCTACGCCGGGGCGGAGAGGATCCATTGGGAGGAGCATCTCTCGCCCGAAAGCACCTTCGCCATCCAGCTCGACGGTGTCGTGAACGGCGTCAGCCACGGGCAGTTCGCCGCCTTGCGCGTGAAGGATGCGATCGCCGATCGGTTCACCCGTCTTCTGGGTTATCGACCGAGCGTCGATCCCGAGTCACCGGACCTTCGGATCCATGTCTATGTCCATCAGGATCAGGCATCGGTCAGCATCGATCTGTCCGGAACGTCCCTGCACCGGCGCGGCTACCGCAGCGAGGGGACCTCGGCGCCGCTGAAGGAGAATCTCGCGGCGGCCATCCTGCTGCGCGCGGGTTGGCCGGACATCGCGGCCGAGGGCGGCGCCTTGCTCGATCCCATGTGCGGCTCCGGGACACTCGTCATCGAAGGCGCATTGATCGCGGCCGACATCGCGCCGGGGCTATTGCGCGAGCGCTTCGGGTTTATGGGTTGGTTGCAGCACGACGCGGCCGCCTGGCAGCGACTGCTCGACGAGGCCGAGATCCGGCGCAGCGCCGGCCTGCAACGTCTCGGCTCGCTGCGCGGCTACGATCAGGATCCGCGCGCCATCCGCATCGCGATCGAAGACCTGGCGCGGGCCGGACTGGCAGGGCTTGCGCACTTCGAGCGCCGCGAGCTGGCCGACTGCCGGCCGGGTCGCGACGACGACCGCGGTCTCGTGGTGGTCAACCCGCCCTACGGCGAGCGGCTCGGCTCCGAGGCCGAGCTGCCGGCTCTGCATGCACGCCTCGGCTCGGTGCTCAAGGAACGCTTCGAGGGCTGGCGCGCCGCGCTTTTTACCGGCAGCCCGGACCTCGGCAAGCACATGGGCCTGCGCGCACACCGGATCCACCATCTCTACAACGGCCCGATCGAGTGTCAGCTGCTGCATTTTCGCATCGAGTCGAGCGATTTCGTGGCCAATCGGCCGCGCACGCTCGCGCCGACCGAGCGTAGCGACGGCGCGACCATGCTCGCCAACCGGCT
Organism: Thiocapsa marina 5811; assembly: GCF_000223985.1. Taxonomy (GTDB): domain Bacteria; phylum Pseudomonadota; class Gammaproteobacteria; order Chromatiales; family Chromatiaceae; genus Thiocapsa; species Thiocapsa marina. Next base: position 186,399 of record NZ_AFWV01000012.1, on the reverse strand, counting down.
GACGAAGAATCTCAAGGCGCTCGGGAAATGGCGCCGCAAGGAGCAGATCGACTGCTTTCGGGCCTACGACGCGGATCTGCCCGAGTACGCGGTCGCCGTCGATATCTACGAAGGCGAGCCCGAAGGCGACGCGCCGCAACGCTGGGTGCATGTGCAGGAGTATGCCGCGCCGACGAGCGTCGACCCCAAACGCGCCCGACACAGGTTGCGCGAGGCCTTGAGCGTGATCCCGGAGGTGCTCGAGGTCCCCGAGTCGCGGATGTTCTTCAAGATCCGCCGGCCTCAGAAGGGCACCGCCCAGTACGAGCGGCTCGCCGAAACGCGCCGCTTTCACGCGGTCAAGGAGGGGGGGTTCAGATTCCTGGTCAATTTCGAGGACTATCTGGACACCGGGCTCTTCCTGGACCATCGCGACATTCGCCGCATGATCGGCGAGCTGGCCGAGGGCCGGAGCTTTCTGAACCTCTTTGCCTACACGGGAACGGCAACCGTCTATGCCGCGAAAGGCGGCGCGACGCGCACCACGACGGTAGACATGTCTCGGACCTATCTGGACTGGGCGCGCGACAATCTCGCGCTGAACGATGTCCCGATGCAGCGCCAGGAGCTGGTGCAGGCGGACTGTCTGCAATGGCTGGACGAGGCCGCCGGCAGGCGCCGATTCGATCTGATCTTTCTGGACCCGCCCAGCTTCTCGACCTCCAAGCGGATGACGGACACACTCGACATTCAGCGCGACCATGTCGGCCTGATTCGAGCGACCACCCGGCTGCTCGAGCCGGGTGGTCTGCTGATATTCTCGAACAACTTGCGCCGGTTTCGGTTGTACGCCGACGATCTGGCGGATCTCGAGATCCAGGACATCAGCCGCGAGACCATCCCTCGCGACTTTGCCCGCAACCCACGGATCCACCAATGTTGGCGGATCACCAAGCCTGCTTAAAACCGCGCCGGCTCCAACGGTCGTCACGTCTGCCGGGGCCGATCCCATCCAAAAACATCGCATACCGCGCTGGGCGCGGTTTCACCGCGGCGGTGCTCGGTATAACGTCCGCGCCCGCCGACAGATCCGCTCAGCTTTCGGTGGGGTTGCTGACCGATCCACCTTCGGTCTGCTCGATCATCACGATCTCGACGCGACGATTCTCGCGACGCCCCCGATCGGTCGCGTTGTCGGCGATCGGTCGCTCGGCACCATAGCCCTCGGTACTGAGTCGGCCCGGGTCGACCCCGCGATCGATCAGGGCCTGCATGACCGATTCCGCACGCTGCCGAGACAAGGTCTGATTGATCTCGGGATTGCCCTGGCTGTCGGTGTGCCCGGCGATCTTTGCCTTCAGGTCGGATCTCGCCGCAAGCATCTCGGCGATTCGGTCGAGCATCGGCAGAGCGCCGGCCGGCAGGATGGCGCTGCCGCTCGGGAACCGAAGCTCCTCCCCACCGAGATTGACTAGAATTCCCTCCGGGGTGATTCGTCCGCCGACCTCGGCCGCACCCTCGTACAGCGTCCGTATCCGCGCGATCGACCCCTCGGCTTCAGCCAGCTCTCGCACATGCGCGGCCACTGCAGCCTGCATCTGTGCACGCAGATCCGCGGCGGCGGCATCCGCCTCGGTCAGCGTCGCCCGCAAGGCATCCAATTCCTGCGTCAACGCAGCGATCTGCGACTCGGATTCGGTGTCCGCCAAGGCGGCGTCGCGCTGCCCGCGGACCACGCCGAGCTGCTGCCGCAGGGCAATGCGCTCCTGATCGAGTCTCGCACCGGCCGCCTGCAGCATCCTCGCGTGATCTTCGGCCAGATCGGCGATCTGCGCCTCGGCATCGGCTGCAACCGCATCGCGCTGCCCGCGAACCACCGCAAGCTGTTGTTGCAAGGCGGTCCGCTCCTGATCGAGCCTCGCCCCGGCGGCCCGCAGAGTCGCGGCCCGTTCATCGGACAGCTCTGCGACCATCGCCTCGGCATCGACCGCGACCGCATCGCGCTGACCGCGAACCACCGCGAGCTGTTGTTGCAAGGCGGTGCGCTCCTGATCGAGCCTCGCCCCGGCGGCCCGCAGCGCCGCAACACGTTCATCGGACAGCTTGGCGATCTGCCCCTCGGCCTCGGCTGAAACGGCATCGCGCTGGTCGCGCACCACCGCGAGCTGTTGCTGCAGCGCGGTCCGCTCTTGGTCGAGCCTCGCCCCGGCGGCCCGCAGCGCCGCGGCCCGTTCATCGGATAGCTTGGCGATCTGCCCCTCGGCCTCGGCTGAAACGGCATCACGCTGGGCGCGCACCACCGCGAGCTGTTGCTGCAACGCGGTGCGCTCTTGGTCGAGCCTCGCCCCGGCGGCCCGCAGAGCCGCGGACCGTTCATCGGACAGCTTGGCGATCTGCCCCTCGGCCTCGGCTGAAACGGCATCACGTTGGGCGCGCACCACCGCGAGCTGTTGCTGCAACGCGGCAATCCGCGCCTCGGCATCGGTCGTAGCGGCGTCGCGCTGCGCGCGAACGGTCTCCAGTTCTTGGAGCAACGCGGAGCGTTCCGCTTCGGCAAGTCCGGCGTCCCCTGCGGACGTTGGCGTATCGATCACCTCCGGCTCGTCGGCCTGTAGGGCCGCGACTTCCGGTATCGGCGCTGATAGGGTATCAACCTCGTGACCTGATTCCGCGTCCGCGTCCGCGACCGTTTCGACATCGGCAATCGGCGATACCGCCTCGGAGCCAAGACTTCGAGGTGCTCGCCGCCGCAAAAAAATTTCGACATCGGCAATCGGTGATACCGCCGTGGAGACGGATTCCGTCGCAACCTCCGCCACACCCTCCTGCGCCTCCGGCTGCGTGTCCTCCAGTGCCGCAACCAGCGAACTTTCCACACCCTGTTCCGCAAACGCCGGCGCTAAATCGTCCTCCGGCACGACTCCCGGTCGTTGCGTCCGATATCCGGCCAACTCGGGATAGTCTCCGAGCATGCTGACGCCGAGAAGCGGTTTGAACGCTCCCTTATGGCAGGTGTCGCAAGCCACCTTGGGAGCATCGCCGGTCGCACCCAGTCGCTCGGGGGGATACAATGTCTTCAGTGGATTGAGGTAGTCTCCATTGAGATCGCGCACCATCCGAATGCCGTGCCATGCAGTCACCCGCTGGGGCGTGCTCTGCTCCCAAACCCCCATCGCTCGGGTTTGGTGACAATAGGTACAGTTCACGCCCAACGAGTTGGACATGTACATCATCAGGGCGTAGGTCCACTCGGCCTTCTTGATCGAATTTCGATTGTCCGACGGCAGTGCCGTCGTGCCTTGGACGGAGACCTGCGTGTCGCCTTCCAGAAAGGGTGTCAAGGGATCGAACGGGAGCGATGCGTTGCCGATCGCCTGCACGCCTGCCGTATTCTGACCCGCCTTGTTGCCGGAGATGCCGGCTGAAGGCGTGGTCGGCCCGAGGTTGGTAAACCAGATCTCGGACGGGACCGCCTGGCCGCGATGACAGGTCCAACAGGTGACTCCCGTTCCCGCCACATGCGACTTCCAATTTGAATTGATGTCCCGGGTCATGCGCAGCATCTGACGCGAGACCACCTTCGTGTATTTTTCGTCCGAGGCCAGGTTCTCGGTGTTGTGGCAGTATTCGCAGCCCTGCTCCGGGGCGATCCAGGTCGACATGGCCTGCATCAGACGTGCGAACTCGAGCGCGTCCAGGTCGGTGAGCACCTGAACGTTCTCGTTGACCTCCGTCGCGAGCGGTATCGCCGGGTCCGGCGGATCGCGCGGCTCCGGCGCGGGGATGCCGTGGAGGTCGGCCTCCGCCTGCAATCGACTTGGTCTGTCGATGTGAATCGCCGAGGTTCCGCGTGGGCCCCACTGCACGCTCTCGGTGCGATCGCAACCGACGAGACCGAGGGAGCCGAACAACATCAGACCCGCCATCATCCATGTCGCGCCTCTGCGGCCCGAGTCTCGATGCGACTGAATATGACTGCCGAGGGTTGAGGACGGCAAAGCGCCGATGGCCTTTTGCCGGTCGATCCGTTGCATGCGCCGGTGCACGACATGCACTCGCGCTTGCTCCGAAGTGCCTGCGGGACACCTCATCGCTGTGACCTCCAATGCTCGTGCCCTGCGTCCGGCGCACCGGACGACCGGCTTTGTTTTAGTGGCGTGGTTGCGCGGTCATTGCCCCGGCACCTGACTCCTGGCTCCGATCCAATCGCTCTCGGCGCTGGATGCGGTGTGCGGACCTGTCGCGCCGATCCAGTCCGCTGCGACGGGATCGGTGTCGTTGCGCCGCCCCGTCGTCGTGCTCGTCCGCCGACTTGCCGGACTAGGCGGCACCGTTCGGTTTGAAGTTTCGGCACCAGCCATCGACCGGAACCAAGCGTTTTCCGAAAAAGGAGCAGGGTCCGAGCGGCTCACCCGGCTCTCCCGAGAACAACTGACACTCGCTGCATTTCTGCTCGACCGTATGCTTTGGGTATTTGGCCTGGTCGACCTGCGTCGTATCCAATCGGAAGCCCATCGACTTCGCGTAGGCGTCGTCTTCGGTCAGGATCTTCTTCGCCTCGTCGGCAACGCTCAAGCGTCCGAAAGCGAGCGCCGAGCTACCCGCAACAAGTTGAACGATAAACGTCCGGCGATTGCATTGGCTCATCGTGCGTATCCTCGTTTGATGGTTAATTTAAGGCTTGGTGGTCTAATGAAGGCTGCAAAGGGTTCTCTTTGCCGCAGAGCCCTTCGCGCCTGGTCTTCTACCGATCGCAGACACGGACACACAGGCGATCGGATATTCGCCCGGCGCTACGATCCGGTAGCGACGGTCAAGCGATCGAGGCCGATCCTGCTCCTCGCTCGCCAAGGTTGTCGGTCCAAAGAACGTTGATGCGATCGCCCTTCGAGCCCCCCTTGAATCGAAACGCGATCAAGGGATCCCTCGAAACGGCGATACTCAAACGTGCCCGCAACAGCGTCCGATCGCCGAGATTGACCTCGACGTCGCGGATGTAATGCGCGCGACGCCCTCGACCCGATGCGTCCACTCCCAGTCCCGTCTCCATCGGGTGCAGCATCAAGAGCATGACCTCGGTGATACCGTCGTTGCTCTTCGCGCGGATTCGTATCGGATCTGCCATGGCCTGTTTCACTCTGGTCCCGTAACCCGAAAGACTGTCCTCTCGCGGAGCAGCCCCCGATCAAAGGCATCATCAAACGCATCCGCCGACCGTGACCCGAGTCTCCGCGACCCTGGAATAGAGCCCGTCGCGGGTTCTGACGACGGCGTAGACCGAACCGGTCTGCGCCAACTTCAGGCGTACCGAGACGAACGGCTCGGTCCCGCTCGGGATCTCGAAGCGAACCGCGACCGGATACGGATTGCTCGCGACCAGCAGATAGATCTCCTCGACGCCCTCGAGCGTGCTCGACACCCTTACGGGAACCACCGCCCCGTCCTCGACAACGCCGGGCAAGGTCAACTCGACGGCATGCTCGTCGGCCCCGACGCTGCCCAGAATGGCGAGAGCGTCGTCGATCGTCGTGGCGGAGAACAGGTCGGGAAGCTGCCGGATCGACGCCCGCGCAGAGGCGAGTAATCCGACATGCGACAACGCCAACAAGACCCCGCCGGCCGCTACGAAGCCCCGGCGATGCCGATCGACACCGGCATCTTTTCCGCTCACGTCCGCCCCCACGGGGAAAACAGGTCTCCGGACCGCACCCTCCTCACCGCGGTACTCCAGGCTCGATGGACCACCAGGGCGATCATGGTGCCGTCCGCACGAGCCGCACCGCATGCCGCTCGCTTTTGGCCGTATGCAGGACGCCCTCCGGCCCGAAGCTCAGTGCGTAGGCGAACGTCTCGAAGCCCTCGCCCGGACGCAACGACTCGGTCCAGAAGACGATCGGCGGTGTTTCGGGAAAAATCGTCAGATTGATGCGAGGGTTCTCGCACTGTCTCTCCGCAATCATCGCCAGCTCGCGCAGCTTCGGCACGCGCCAGTCGTTGAAGAACTGTCCTCCGCTCGCGCTCGTCGCGACTGCATGCTCCTGCGCTCCCTGCCAGTCGTAGGCGGCCGCTTCACCGACGCAGGTCCCGCCGGACCAGGTTTGTCCCGCGGCGCACCGCATCCACATCAACTGGGCGGCGGCATCCGTGACGGTGCCGTCGCCGTTGTCGCTGAACCGTTCCGTCGGTGACGACAGCGGATAGCGGCCGGTGTCGCAGCGCTGTTCGGCAAGGCCCGGGCCAACGAAGACTCCCTGGAGAATCAGGAAAAGGAATGCCGCTCTACCCAGCATCATCGATGACAGCCTCGAAGCCTCGCGACCGACGATCTGCCGACAACCGATTTAAAATTGTCGACAGTGCCCGTAATCCATTGGCAGGCGCCCCGCAAAGGGAGCCTGCCGGTGAGCCCTTGCTTCGAAAAGCGTTACGGCTTGGTATCGACGCCGATACCGGTCGGTGTTCGCGCGAAACCGGTGCCGTATTCCACGACGATAGGCGTGGTTTGCTCGCTTGCCAGACCGGGGGTGATTTCCTTACCGCGATGCAGATAGAAGGCGTAGGCCTCCATCGCGGTCATATCGTCGCCATCGACGTCGAGCCGCGTCCCTGCTTGCGGATTCTCGATACACCAATTCACCATTTCACGGAAAGGAATGACCTTGCCGTACATGGTCATGTATTTCGGAAAGGTCTGGGGATTGGACGCGGCCGTATCCGGGTGGCAATTACCGCAGGCCAGCCCGTTGGTCGTCATATCGGCCCGGCTGCCGTGCCAGAGGTCATACCCGAGAGCAATCGATTCCACCAAAGCGGCCTTTTGCTCCGCGAGCTCTTCATCGGTGAACGGCGCACGGGCCCAACTGGTCCCGGCAGCGATAACCCCGGCGAGGGCCGACACGGCCAAGAGTCGTTCGATCTTCAGCATCTTGTTCGTCATCATCGCTCCCCCTTAGACCTTGAATCCGTCTCTCATGAACGGCGTCAGCGAGTCCTCGAACGGTTGGTACTGCACCAGACCCTCGAAAGATCCGCTGAGATCGATGATCTGCGTGCCCATACCGTCGGTCGCGATCGAGGGATCCGCTCGGTTCATACGCGTCTCGGGGAAAGCCAGCTCGACCGGCGGATAGGGCCACGGCCAAGAGGTGCTCAATGCGGCAACCGAGCTCATGTTCCCGATCCGATTGAATAGGGTTTGATGGACATGACCGTGGTAGGACATGACGTTGTCGAACTTCGAGAGGATCTCGCGGATCTCCGGAGCGTCGGAGGTTTGGAAGTTCCAGCGAGGGTAGTAATCCCAAAGCGGGGAGTGGGTGAAGACCACGATCGGCGTATCCGGAGCAAGGTCCTTCACGTCGTTGGCCAGCCACTCGAGCTGCTTCTCATGCACACCCCATGGACCCGGGATCGGGCTTTCGAGCATCTCCATGACGGTCATACGCTCGAGGGGCGTCATTCCCGCTCCGGTCCAGAAATCGCGAACCAGGATTGAGTTGAGGCCGATAAAATGCACACCTTTGTGATTGAACGACCAGGTCTCGTCGCCGAAGAGGCCGCGCCAAGCGTCGCCCATGTCGAGATACCAGTCGTGCTCGCCCGGAATGATCTTCAAGGGCATCTTCAGATCTTTGAGGATCTTGCTCCCCTTGACCAATTGATCTTCAGTTCCGTTTTGGGCAACGTCGCCGCCGTAAAGCACGAAGTCCGGCAGTGGCGTCATCGCATTGACCTGCGCAACCGCATCGGCGAGCTGCTGGTCGAATTTATGATCCGGCATGCTATACAGATGCGAGTCGCTGATGATCGCAAACCGGAAAGGCTCGACACCGCGCTTACCCGTCTGCGCCCGAACGATATCGACCATCCCGAGATTGATTCCGACCGCTTGCGCGACGAAGGTCGTTAAGCCGGCTTTACCTGCGAACGACAGAAACTGCCTTCTGCTGTGATCTACAATGTCAGACATTGTTGTCTCCACCTCGTTATTGGCGTCTTCTGAACAGCGCCGATAGTGTTTTTGTCACGTGTCCAAGATGTATTCAACGCATCGACAGGGCAAAGAACGGCTTCTGACCTAGCGAGGCGATTACGCAGGGGTCCGACCCGCGATCAACCGAGTGGAAATATCGATCGTTTTAGTCGTTGTTACCTATCGTCATTATTGACAGGATTAGGATGTAGTGTCGACAGGAATGGTGTCAAGAGTCCGACAAAATAATTTTATCAAGATTTTTCATTTTGTTATTCCACCATATTAGTAAAATCGAATACGGTGGATCTGTTGAAAATGAATCCGTTTCAATTCGTGGAGACGCGAATTCATCGGTCCGGACGGGGTTATTCGAGTGTCGGTGCTCGAAGAGTCGCCAGGGGGATCGAGACGAATACGCTTTTGCGCGTAAAGCTCACCGCATTCGTCCGGTGTTTTTCGTCGATCAAAAGCGTCAGATTGATTCAATCGGTGGGCTATTATCCGAAACCGACGGATCACGAACGAAGAGAGACGCCCGGAGATCCAAGTATCGGCCGGCCCGCGAACGGGTACGGCGACAGAGCAGGAGAAGATCGATGAGCACGACGGACCCACTCGTCCTTTTCGGTTCGGCGCACGTGATCGGCATACTGTTGATCGCCGCGGCCGGGATCGGGCTGCCGCTGTCGGTGCGCAGAGCAACCCGCACCAGGACTCGATATGGAATCGGGCTCGCGATTGCAGCCCTTTTGATCCTGCAGGAAGGCGTCCATATCTGGCTACTGGCGAACCACTACGATCGGCTCCTGAGCAGCCTGCTGCCGCTGCATCTTTGCGGACTGTCGGTTCTGCTGACGGCATGGACCCTCGCGGCGCGGTCGTATTCCGCCTACGAGATCGTCTATTTCTGGGCGTGGGGCGGGACCCTGCAGGCACTCTTGACGCCGGATCTGGAGAGGGGATTTCCGGACCCGACCTTCATTGCTTTTTTCATCGGGCATGGACTCGTCATCGTCGGCGTCCTTTATGCCACCTTGGTCTATCGCTTTAGACCGAGACTCTCGTCCATCTTCAAATCGCTCGCTGCCTTGCTGCTCGTCGTGGCCGTTGTTGCCCCGATCAATCTCTGGTTGGGGACGAACTATCTCTTCCTCTGCAGCAAGCCCGAGCAAGCCTCCCTGATGGATCTTCTCGGCCCGTGGCCTTGGTACATCCTGAGCCTGGCCGGACTGGCGCTGGTGTCGAGCTTCGTCTATTACCTGCCGTTCCCGATCGCCGATCGTATCGCGGCGAGGTCACGTGCGAAGCGGCCGTCGCCGCGTTCACCCGAGCCAAGCGCGCACGCCGGGGTTCAATCCGACCGCCGCCTCCGCCGCGACACCGCCCGCAGAATCGGGTAGACAGAACGGGATGCCCATCTGGGCCGCCGCAATCGCAACGCCGACCAATGCAGCGATCTCGGATCGACCGCGGCAACGCAAGGCGTCATAGAAGTCAACGTGTGCGAGGGCATCTGGGAGAGACCGATCGGGACAGGGCAAGCGGAGCGCCGCATACCCTGCATCCGCACCCGCTCTCGGGAGCTGCCAGGCGGCCGCCGTGCACAACGACGGGGCCATGGCAATGAGACGCCCGACCCCTGCAAGCTTGGCACGCTCGGCCGCGTGGCGGCCGGCGCTCAATGCGATGTCCAGGCCGTGCTTGTCGAGTTGATGGATGAACCCGCACGACGTATCCTCGCCGCAGATCCGTCGGCTCCCCGGGGCGAGACCGTTCGAACCTGTCCGGGAAGCAGAACCCCGCAGTCGCAGGATCTCCAATTGAAGGTCGATGTCGTCTTCGAGGTCCTTCAGGCACTGCGCGACAGCGTGTAGGTTGCGTTCCACGTCCTGTGCCGCTCCCTCTCCCTCTCCCGGGACGGCAAGTGCACCGCCTTCCGAATCGATCTCGACGAGCACGACACGGGTGCCCCGCGCGATCGCGATCACCGGATCGACAGGCAGCGCAATATCCATTCGTGCTGCACCGAGCCGACCTGAACCGACGTCGCCGATCGGGCCTGACCGTTCGTAATGGCCGCAAGTGTCACCGGATGTGTGCTGCCCCCATGGGTGATTGCGACGCGCCGCGGGAACGCTCAGCCAGCCCGGTTTCAAGGGGCTCCAGTCCCTCTGCCCGGCACCCAGCCGCAAAGGATCTGCTCGAGGTGTCGGAGGTCGAGATGCTGCTCGATGCTGTCGGCCAAACGCTCCAGGGCCGCCTCGCGGACGGCACGATAGTCCGGGGTCTCGTGCACGGTTAGACCGGCCCAACGCAGGAGGGCCGCAGCCGCGGGAGGCGACTCGAAGAGTCCGTGCAGATAGGTCCCCAAGATCCGTCCGTCATCCGAAATCGCACCGTCCGGACGCTCGCCCTTCACGTCGTCCAGGAGCACGGCCGGATGCTCAAGCGCCGGACCGGTCGTCCGGCCGGCATGGATCTCGTATCCCGTCACGGCGGCGTCCTCCATCCGGAGCCGACCGCAGACGTTGGCCAGCGTCTTCTCGGGCGCAAGCCGGGTCTCCACATCCAACAAACCAAGACCCGGCCCCTCGCCCGGATCCCCTTCGAGACCGGACGGATCCAGGATCCGAGTGCCGAGCATCTGAAAGCCGCCGCAGATCCCGATCACCCGGCCGCCATAGCGCAGATGCCGCGCGATCACGGGCTCCCAGCCCTCGCGGCGCAACCAATCCAGATCCGAGCGCACCGACTTTGATCCGGGCAGGATGATGAGATCCGCGGGCGGCGGAACCTCCCCGGCGAAGACATAGCGCAGGTCGACCCGAGGATGGAGCCGCAGTGGGTCGAGGTCGGTGTGGTTGCTGATGCGCGGCAGCCGCGGGACGATCACCCGCAGGGCGTCGCTCGGTTTATCCGTCTGGCGCACGGCGACGGCGTCCTCGGCCTCCAGATGAAGCCCGTGCAGGTAGGGCAAGACGCCGAGCACCGGCTTGCCGGTCTCGTGCTCGAGCCAGTCCAGACCCGGCTTCAGGAGCGCAGGATCGCCTCGGAAGCGATTGATGACGAATCCGACCACCCTCGCCCGCTCGCTCGGCGCGAGCAACGCCAGCGTGCCGACCAGGTGCGCAAAGACCCCGCCGCGATCGATGTCCGCGATCAGGATGACCGGACAGTCCACCGCCTCGGCGAACCCCATGTTCGCGATGTCGTGCTCGCGCAGATTGATCTCGGCCGGACTGCCCGCGCCCTCCACGACGATCCGTTCGAAGGACGCGCCGAGCCGGGCATGTGACTCCAGCACGGCCGCGCGGGCGATACGCTTGTAGTCGTGATAGGCGACGGCGTCCATGTTGCCGACGGCCCGGCCCTGGATGATGACCTGAGCACCGCGGTCCGAATTGGGCTTGAGCAGCACCGGATTCATATCGACGCTCGGCGCAAGCCCGCAGGCCTGCGCCTGTACCGCCTGGGCCCGGCCGATCTCGCCGCCGTCCGCGGTCACGGCACTGTTCAGGGCCATGTTCTGCGGCTTGAACGGAGCGACCTTCATACCGCTCCGGCTGAAGCAGCGGCAGAGGCCGGCCACCAGGACACTCTTGCCCGCGTCCGAGGTCGTGCCTTGGACCATGAGGGTCGCCGCGGTCATCTCGGATCTCCGGGGACGGGGACGGGAGCCGGGGCGAGCGGCGGGGCAACCGACGAGAAGGGCCGAATGCCGGCGGTCGCGCCGGCTGTTTGCCGGAGCACATCCCCCGGCCCATCCCCCGGCACATCCGAAGCCAGACACCGCAGCCCCGACTCGAGCCGCGCCCAACCCGCCTCGGCACCCGGCAGTCCGAAACGAAGACTCGCGGGTGCGTCGAATCGCCGCACCCAGATGCCCTGCCGTGCCAGTCGATCCTGGATGGCCGGAGCTTCCGCCGTGCAGATCCATTGAAACAGATCGGTTCCGCCCGTCGGCACGAGGCCATAATCGGACAGCAGAGCGGCAAGCCGGACCGAGGCCCGGCGCAACGAGGCGCGGGTCGCCTCCTGCCATGGCGAATCGCTCAAGGCAAGCCGCGCGACATGGCGGGCCGGGCCGCTCAGTGCCCAGGGTCCGAGGCGCGAACGCAGCGCCTCGCGCAGATCGGCCGTGCCGAGCACGAACCCGACACGCACCCCGGCGAGCCCGTAGAATTTGCCCAACGACCGCAGGACGATCAAACCCTGTCGGTCGGTGTAAGGGGCGAGGCTGTGCCGCGGGGTCGTATCCATGAATGCCTCGTCCACGAGAAGCCAGCCGCCGCGTGCGGCGAGCCGCGCGTGCCAATCGAGCAAGGTGCTCACCGGCCAGCGTCTGCCCGTCGGATTGTTCGGATTGATCACGACCAGGACATCGAGGTCGTCGAGACCCGCGCCGCGGTCCCCGCCCGGCACTCCGTCGGCCAGGGGGGCCAAGGTGTGCCCGGCGCGTTGCCATGCTTGCGCATGCTCTTGATAGCCGACCGCCGGCACCCCGACACGTCCGGGCACTCGCAGCTCGGGCAAGGTCTGGATCGCAGCCTGAGAGCCGGCAACCGGGAGAAGCGCAGGCACGCCGTAACACCGCGCGGCGGTCTCTTCCAATCCGTCATCCTCTTCGGGCAGCCGCGCCCATGCGGCACCGGGCACCTCGGGTACGGGCCAGCCATCGGGATTGATGCCGGTCGAGAGATCCAACCAATCCTGAAAGGGGATGCGGTAACGCGCGGCGGCCTCGCGCAGACGCCCGCCGTGCTCCAGAGGCGGCGGGTTCAAAGCGAGCGGTCCGGCAGTTGGCAAGCGATGAGCAGTCATCGCGCCAATCTGCCAGCGGGGTAGGTTTTGTGCAAGCGCACAAGCGGACGACATTGATGGTGCCGGGGCGGTTCAATTAGACTGCTCGCCCGGAACGCGGCTCCGGCGCGCGCCACGACGGCGCAGCCCGATCCGTCTTCGGCCGAACCGCAACCACCGAGACGGGCGTCCCCGCCGAGGTCAACATGCACATCCTCGACGCCTTGTCGGATCGGGCCGGGCACGGCTCGCTCCGAACGCTCGACCCGCGTCTGCGCATCATCGCAGCCGCCCTGTTCGCCTTGGTCGTGGTCTCGCTATCCGGTCTCGCGACACTCTTCACTGCGCTGGGTCTGGCCCTCTCGGTGATGCTCGCGGCGCGCCTGCCGGCCCGCCCGACCCTGCAACGGATAGCCGCGATGGACGGCTTCATGCTGATGATCCTCGTGCTGCTGCCCTTGACCGTGCCGGGCACGCCGATCCTCGAATGGGGCGGATTCACCGCAAGCGCCGAGGGACTGATCAAGGCCGTCGAGATCCTGCTCAAGGCCAACGCCGTCGTCCTCGTCCTCTTGGCCCTGGTCGGCAGCCTGGATGCGGTCACGCTCGGACACGCCTTGGCGCGCCTGCGGATGCCGTCAAACCTGGTCCAGCTGCTCTTCTTTACGGTGCGTTACATCGGCGTCATCGGCGAGGAATATGCCCGCCTGCGCACCGCCATGCGGGCGCGCGGTTTTCGGCCGGCGAACAGCCTGCACACCTACCGCAGCATCGGCTATCTCGTGGGAATGCTACTGGTGCGCAGCCTCGAGCGCTCCGAGCGCATCCTTGCGGCGATGCGCTGCCGCGGGTTCGAGGGTCGTTTTCATCTGCTCGACGACTTTGCCTACGGCCGATCCGACGCGCTCTTTGCCGGGCTTACCGCCGTCGCCTGCACGGGACTGCTGATCATGGATCTGACCTATGCCGCCGCTGTTTGAGCTGACCGGGATCCGCTTCGCCTATCCCGGCCGGCCGCCGGTCCTGGACGGACTGAGCCTGACGCTCGACGCGGGCGAGCGCATCGCCTTGACCGGTCCCAACGGCGCCGGCAAGAGCACGCTCCTGCACATCATGGTCGGACTGCTGCACCCGCAAGCCGGTACGGTTGTCGCATTCGGCACGCCGCGCAGACACGAGCGTGATTTCCATGAGGTTCGACGGCGCGCCGGGCTGGTCTTCCAAGATCCGGACGACCAACTCTTTTGTCCGACGGTGGCCGAGGACATCGCCTTCGGACCGCTCAACCAGGGCAAGTCCAAGGCCGAGGTCCTGGAGATCGTGGATCGCACGCTTGTACGCCTGGGCTTGTCGCACCTGCGTGATCGCGTGACGCACAAGCTCTCCGGCGGCGAGAAACGTCTGGTGAGCCTCGCGACCGTCCTGGCGATGGAGCCGGATGTCCTCTTGCTCGACGAACCCGGGAACGGGTTGGACGAGGCGACCGGGGAACGCCTGGCGACGATCCTGGACACCCTCCCGCAGGCGCTGATCCTGATCTCGCACGACGCCCGTTTCAGACGCCGGGTCACCAGCCATCAGTATCGTCTGCACAAGGGCGCGATCGGACCGCTCGAGCCGCATGGCCCGCCGCCGGACAGCTCGCGGGCATCCTCAGGTCATGCGATGTCTGAACAACCACCCGGCCGCGGCGAGCGTTAGAACGGCGATCACCGCCAACGGCCACATCTGGTCGATCAGGAGCTCGAACCCGGCCCCTTCGAGAAAGACGCTGCGCAGGATGACCAGGTAATACCGCAGCGGGTCGCCGAGGGTGAGGATCTGCACCGCCTCGGGCATGTTCGCGATGGGCGTGGCGAAACCCGAGAGGATCACCGCCGGGACCAAAAAGAGGAAGGCGCCCAGCAGCGCCTGCTGGAGTGTCGCCGCCAAGGAGGAGATCATGAGCCCGACCCCGACGGCCGCCAGCACGAACAGCAGAATCCCGGTATAGAGCACGCCGAGACCGCCGACCAAGGGCACGCCGAACCAGAACACCGCAATGGTCACGACCAAGGACGCCTCCAGGACACCGATCACCAGGCCCGGCGTCGCCTTGCCGATGAGGATCTCGAGCGGCCGCAAGGGCGTCACCAGCAGTTGATCGAAGGTGCCTTGCTCGCGCTCGCGCGCCACCGAAAGGGCCGTCACCATCATGGTCACGACCAGCGTCAGGAGTCCGACCAACCCGGAGACGAAGAACCAGCGACTCTCGAGGTTGGGGTTGTACCAGGCCCGCGTGATCAGATTCACGGGCATGCCCTGCAGGCCTCGGGCGGCCGTCCAATCCCGATTGAAGTCCGCGATGATCCGGCTCACGTCGTTCTGAACGATCTGCGCGCTGTTGGAGTTGCGCCCGTCGATCAGGATCTGCACCGGGGCGGGCGTGCCCGCCAGCAGATCGGCCGTGAAGCGCGGCCCGATCTGGATGACCAGCAACACCTTGCGCGCATCGATCCACTCGGCGATCTGCCCTTGCCGCGTGATGCGACCGACCGAGCGAAAGCTCGGCGAGCCCTCGAAGCGCGCCGCCAGATCACGCGCCGCATAGCCCCCGTCGCGATCGTAGAGCGCATAGGCAATATCGTTCAGATCGAAGGACGCCGCATAGCCGAACACCAGCAACTGGATCAGCGGCGGTACCACGACCACCAGACGGCTGCGCTTGTCCTTGAACAGAACAAGAAACTCCTTGACGGCCAGCGCGAGGATCCGGGCGAGCATGGCGACTACTCGAGCCGCTTGCGCAGCAGACGGCGGCTCAGCCCGAGGAAGAAGGCCGCCATCAGGGCGAGCGCCGCGGCGTTGGGCAGGATCAGCGTCCAGATATCCCCGGCGAGGAAGAGGCTCTGCAGGATGGCCACGAAATAGCGCGCGGCGACGATGTGGGTGATCGCCTGCACCAGGGGCGGCATGCTGCCGATATCGAAGAGGAAACCCGAGAGCAGAAAGGCCGGCAGGAAGGTCGCCAGGATGGCGATCATCCCGGCGACGAATTGATTGCGCGTCACGATCGAGATCAGCAGGCCCATGCCCAGCGCGGCCAGCAGGAAGAGGGTCGAGCAGACCGCCAGGACCCAGAAGGACCCGCGCATCGGCACCTCGAAGAGAAACAGGGCCATGATCACGGACAGCACCATCCCGCCCATCCCCAGGACGAAATAGGGCAGCAACTTCCCGATCAGGATCTCCTCGATGGTCACGGGCGTGACCATCAGCGCCTCCAAGGTGCCGCGCTCCCATTCGCGCGCGAAGACCAGGGCGGTCAACAAGGCGCCGACCAGGGTCATGTTGACCACCAGCAACCCCGGGACGAGATAGTTGCGACTGGCCAGCTCCGGATTGAACCAAATACGGATCACCGGCTCGACGGCCACCGGCAGCGGGATCCGGCGCGCCTGCGCCTCGCGTTGCAGCCAGCTCGACCAGACCCCTTGCACATAGCCCTCGAGCAGTCGCGCCGAGTTGGCGTCCGTGCCGCTGACGACGACCTGGATCGGCGCGTCGCGATCGCCTTTGAGCCGTTGGGCGAAATCCCCGTCGAGCACGACGATCCCGTTCACGTCATGGTTTCGCAAGGCGGCACGCCCGTCCTGAAGTGACGGATAGAGACGGGGCACGAAGTAGACCGACTGCCGAAAGGCCCCGACGAAGGATGCGGCCTCGGCACTCGGCTGCTCGATCACCAGACCGATCGGGACATGCTTGGAGTCCAAAGACACCCCGTAGCCGAAGAGCAGCAGCAAGAAGACCGGCAATACGAAGGCGATCGCGAGACTGGATGGATCGCGCAGGATCTGCAACGACTCCTTGCGCAGCAAGCCGCGCAGACGCAGGGTTCGTGGCCGGGTGCGCATGTCAGGCATGCGCCTCGATCAGGGTGATGAAGGCCTGCTCGAGGTCCGGTCGCGGCACCTCGGGCGTCGCCGCCCGGGCCTTGATCTCGGCCGGGGTGCCCAGCGCCAAGACCTCGCCCGCGGCCATGACGGCCAGACGATCGCAATACTCGGCCTCTTCCATGAAGTGCGTGGTCACCAGGACGGTGACGCCGCCCTCGGCGAGGGCGTTGATCCGCGACCAGAACTCCCGACGGGCGAGCGGATCCACACCGGAGGTCGGCTCGTCGAGGAAGAGGATGTCCGGCTCGTGCATGAGTGCGGCAGCCATCGCCAGTCGCTGTTTGTAACCCAACGGCAGGGATCCGCTCTCCGCCCCGGCGAGCTGCGCGAGCCCGAAGGCATCCAGCGCCCAGGCGACCCGATCGCGAGCACGCGCGCCGCGCAGTCCATAGGCCCGAGCGAAGAAATCGAGATTCTGCGTGGCCGAGAGATTGGTATAGAGCGAGAAGCGCTGCGACATGTAGCCGATGCGCGCGCGCGCCTCGGCCGGCGCATGCCGCAGATCCACCCCGGCCACCCGCGCCCGTCCTTCGCTCGGCGGCAGCAGGCCGCAGAGCATCCGAAAGGTCGTCGTCTTTCCCGCGCCGTTGGCGCCGAGCAGGCCGAACACCTCCCCGGCATGCACCGCCACGCTCAGGCGATCCACCGCGACGAAGTCGCCGAACCGACGGGTGAGCCCCTCCGTGACGATCGCATCGCCCGATGCCCGGGACACCGCCGCAATCTCGGGCAGCGCGATCCGGTCGCGACCCTGGCTCAGCAAGGCGACGAAGCCATCCGCGAAGCGCGGCTCCACCGGTTCCCATCGGACCGACTCCTCGGAGGCGTCGGCCGCGGGCTGGATGCCTTCGGCCATGACCACGCGCACCGCATCGCCCTGCAGGACGGCATCCAGCACCCCGGGGCGTGCGGCCAGGCGCGCCTGAAGACGCCGCCGCCCGTCGGGCGCGCCCGTGACATGGAAGGTCCGCCCGCGCAGCGGTGCGCTGAACCGGGCCGGCGGCCCCTGATCGATGACGCGCCCCTGATGGATGAGGACGACATCGGCACAGCGTTGCGCCTCGTCGAGATAAGCGGTGGAGAGCAGCAGGCTCATCCCCTCCTCGGCCACCAGTCGATCGACGATCGCCCACAGCTCCCGGCGCGAGACCGGATCGACCCCCACCGTCGGCTCGTCGAGCAGGAGCAGGTGGGGCGGATTCACGAGCGTGCAGGCCAGGCCCAGCTTCTGCTTCATCCCGCCCGAGAGCTGTCCGGCCAGACGGGTCCCGAACGGGCCGAGCCCCGTCATCTCCATCAGGCGTTCGTGCCGGGCAGGACGCTCGGCGACGGACACGCCTTGTAGGTCGGCGTAGAGGTCGAGGTTCTCGCGGACACTCAGGTCCTCGTAGAGCCCGAAGCGTTGCGGCATGTACCCGATCCTGGACTGGACCGCGAGCGAATCGGCGCTCGCATCCAGACCCAAGACCTGGATGCGACCCGCGTCGGGCACGAGCAGACCCGCCGCCAGGCGCATGAAGGTGGTCTTGCCCGCGCCGTCCGGACCGATCAGCCCGGTGACCACACCGGGCCTCAATTCGAGGCTGACGCCGTCCAGCGCGCACAGGCTGCGGGCACCCGCGCTGAAGCTCTTGTGAACGTCGAGGGCACGCAGCGGGCAGACGGGCATGGCGGGTGTCCGCGGCGGCCGGCGCTCAGGGCCGGTCCGATCGGATCGACGCATCCGGTGCGTCCGGCGCCCCCGACGACTCGGCATGGCCCGACACGGACCCTGGCTCGGACGTAGACGGCTCGGCAGCCGGCGGCGCGGCGGGTGCGGCCCCCTCGGCGGCCGCACCGTCGGACGTCGCGGAATCCGTCGCGGGCGGGCAACCGGGCGAGGGCAGCGGCGCGCGCGTCAGGTCGATCTCGACCGTCACAGGCATCCCCTGGCGCAGCTCGCCCGCCGGATTGCAGACATAGACGCGGGCCTGATAGACCAGATCGGCGCGCAGCTCGGTGGTCTGGACCGTCTTGGGCGTGAACTCGGCGCTCGGCGAGATGTACCCGAGCCATCCCGAATAGGCCTTCCCCGGGAAGCTGTCGCTGAAGACCTGTGCGGGCTGACCCTGTCGCACGCGCCCCAGATCGGGCTCGGCGAGATAGACCCGCGCCCACAGCGGCTCGTTCATGGCGATGGTGTAGACCGGGCGCTCGGGCGAGGCCATGTCGCCGGGCTCGAGGATCCTGTTCTGGACCACCCCCGTGGCCGGCGCGACGAGCCGCGCGTAGGCCAGGTTCAGCTCGGCCTCGGCGAGGTCGCCCTCCAGCGCGGCCAGGTTGGCCCGGGCCCGTGCAATATCCTCGGCGCGGCTGCCCGCCAGCGCCAGATCCAAGGCGGCCCGTGCGGCGCCGGCCCGCGCTTGCGCGGCCTCCGCGGCGGTGCGCGCGTCATCGTACTCCTGCGGCGAGGCCATCTTGCGATCGGCCAACCCCTTGGTCCGTTCGGCATGCCGTTCGGCGTTGGCGGCCTCGGTCCGCGCGGCCTCCGCGTCGGCACGCAGCTTCTCGATCTCTTCTGGACGCGGACCCGCGATGAGCTTCTCGAGCTCGGAACGCTGCGCCGCGACCTGCGCGCGCGCGATCTCGCGGGCCAGCTCGAGGCGCCGAGCATCCAGCGCCGCCAACACCTGTCCGGCCTCCACCCGAGCACCCTCGGCAATCGGCATGGCGTTGATCCGTCCGCTGACCTCGAAGGCCAGGTTGACCAGGCGCACGTCGATATTGCCGTACAGCGTGAGACGACCCGGGTCGTGCTCAGGGGTGCGCTCGCCGCGGTACAGGAGATAACCGCCGACGGCGAGGGCAAGAACGAGGATCGGAATCAGGATCTTCTTCATCGCGGACATCCCGGCAAGAGCCGTCGGCGGGTCGATCTCGGACGGACTGCGGCGCGCCCGAGACCCGAACCGCAACACACATCAGAGGGCGCTCATTCGGTCTGCTTCGACTCGAGCCCGATCGGGCTGTATTGGATTCGCATGGACATCCAAAAGGCGTAGGCCCCGAGAGCCAACAGAAAACCGAGGATGTCGAGGACCGAGAAGACCCGCTCCCGGTCGACCACGAACCAGATGCCGGCCAACACGATGCCGGTGAGCAGGATGCTCATGACGTAGAGGGGCGCCAACGCGAGCCGCATGCCGTCCAGGTGCCGGTGCATTTTCGGCTCCTGGTTCCGCGCGGCGGCGCGCTCGCGTGCCCCGATCACTGCGCGTCGGTGGGCCAGCGCCTGATAAACCAACCAGGCCCCCATCAGGACACACACGGCTCCGAGATAATATTTCATCGCTGAGACACCTCGATCGTCGGTCAAGGACAGAGGTCTCGACACCTTGCCGAGCCCCGGGAGATGCTACTCGCGAGCACGGGAGCCAACAAGCCGATGCGAACCACCCGATGATCGCGCGACGCTCAAAGGTGTGCCGCCCCCGTGCGGATCCAATCGATCAGGGACTGCAGCAGCAGACCGGTGCCGTCGACCATCTCCCCGAACGCCTCCACCAAACGATCGGCAGCGTCGACAGCCACCCCGGGCAGACCGTCGGCCCAAAGCAATCCCCAATCGAGCGCGGGTGAAAACCACGCCAGCGCGACGACGACGGCCAGCATCCCGAGACTGCTCCGAGGATCGGTCAGACTGAAAGGTTTGAGCGCGGTCCCGAAAGAACGCTTGACCCGACTGTTCAGGAGATCGACGCTGTAAAGTTCGTCCAGGACAAGATGGGTGAGGTAGCCGATCCCGACCATGAGGCCGGCGATCCAGGCCGACTCCGCGGACCGGTCCATCGTCCAATGGGCGATGTTGACGGTCGCCAGCGCCGCCGCGGCGATCCCGAGCCAGGAATGCCAGATACCGCGGTGGACCGTCGCACGGGTGAAGATCTCGATGATCAGGTAGCGCACGCAGAGAAAGACGCCGACCCAGATCAGCGCGACCTCCAGCGGAAGAAACTTGCCGATCAGCGGGAGCGTCATGGCGAAGGCGACCGCAACCCCGAGCACATTGAAGAAGGCACGCACCGGCTTGGAGGCATCGGCATCGATGTCCGGAAGGAGACTCCCGGCGACACCCAGTGCAAAATAGCCGAGCGTTGCACCCTGCTCGACCAGTCCGGCGCCGTGTAAACCGAGCACCGTCGCGACGCTCACGAAGATGCCGCCGTTGAGATGGGTCTGGAAATTGGCCATGCGCGATCGCAGGTCCGAAAACAGAGGGGTCCGATTGCCGGCCCCGAATCCCGCAGAGACTAACAGGGCGGAGGCTCAAAAGGTGAGCCTGCCCCTTCGAATGACGACAGGATGATCAGGTCATGTCCTTCCCCTACCCCGACCGGTCCAATGACTTCCTCCGCGACCATTCCCGGCTGCTGCGCACGAGCTATCGACACCTCACGGGGCGCGATCTCATCGACCCCGGCCTGGACGAGCGCGAGGCCGCTCGGCGCCTGTTCGAGGCGCCCTTCGCGCTTCTGTCGCACACGGCCGACCCGGATCCGATCCTGACCTACGGCAACCGAAGGGTCCTGGATCTGTTCGAGCTCGACTGGGAGCAGCTGACACGGATGCCCTCGCGCCTGACCGCAGAGGCACCGGATCGGGAGGAGCGTGCACGCCTGCTCGCGCGGGTCACCGCCCACGGCTTTATCGACGATTACAGCGGGGTACGGGTGTCCTCGAGCGGCCGCCGATTTCGCATCGATGGGGCCGTCGTGTGGAACCTGATCGATGAAGAGGGGCGATATCTCGGGCAGGCCGCGACCTTTGCATCCGTGCAGCCGCTCGATTGATCCAAGCAGGGCTCGCCGCGATCAATCAGCTCACCCCGGCCGACATGTTTCGTTTTCTGAATCGTTCCCAAACACCTGGATCCATCATTCTCGGAGGTTCGCGTCATGTCGGGGTCCCCTTTTACCATCGCACTCGTGCAGGAAACCGATCACGGAAGCGCCGCGGCAAATCTCGACGCCTGCGAGCGCGCAATCATCGAGGCCGTCGCGGGCGGTGCGCGCCTCGTCCTGCTCCAGGAGCTGCACAACAGCGCTTATTTCTGCCAGACCGAAGACCCGGCCAGATTCGATCTCGCCGAGCCGATTCCCGGCCCGAGCACCGCACGCCTCGGCACGCTGGCGGGCGAGCTCGGCGTGGTCATCGTCGCCTCGCTCTTCGAGCGTCGCGCCCCGGGGCTCTATCACAACACCGCCGTGGTTTTGGACAGCGACGGACGGCTCGCCGGCGTCTATCGCAAGATGCACATCCCGGAGGATCCGGGCTACTACGAGAAGTTTTATTTCACGCCCGGCGACCTCGGCTTCGAGCCGATCGACACCTCGGTCGGGCGCTTGGGCGTCTTGGTGTGTTGGGATCAATGGTATCCGGAGGCCGCCCGTCTGATGGCGTTGGCAGGGGCGGAAATCCTGCTCTATCCGACCGCGATCGGCTGGGACCCCAACGACGGACCGGACGAGCAGGTGCGCCAGTGCGAGGCATGGGTCGGAATCCAGCGCAGCCATGCGATCGCGAACGCACTGCCCGTCGCGGCCTGCAATCGTGTCGGATTCGAGCCCGACCCGAGTGGCGCGACGGCCGGCGCGCGGTTTTGGGGTCATTCCTTCGTCTGCGGCCCCCAAGGCGAGGTGCTCGCACAGGCCGGCGATCAGAATCCGCAGATCCTGCTTGCGCAGATCGACCCGGCGCGCACCGAGCAAGTCCGCCGACTCTGGCCCTTCCTGCGCGACCGCCGCATCGACGCCTACGGAGACCTGACCCGCCGCTATCGAGACCGGTCGTAACGATCAAGAAACAAGGTGAACACCGTGATCTACGGGTAGGCTGAGGTGAGCAGAGCGAACCCCGGCATCCCCGGCATCCCCGGCGTCGGCGCCCTGCCAGGGTTCGCAATCTCACCCCGGCGATGCAGGTCTTGCCGAGCCGTGCAAGGCACAGCCAACCGTCGTCGCAAGTTGTGCTTTCTATCGTCGGCACAACCGACGGGTATCGAGTCGTCCGGACACCGTCTTATTTTGACCGTGCCGATCCAAAAAACGAAAAAACGAAAAAACGCTTGAATCGCGTCTCCAACCGCCTGTGATGGCGACCAGGCCAGTCCCGCACGCGAACGACTCATGACACCCCGAACGCGATTCAATCCCTACGCGTCTCGAAGCGAAACGGCGCCGCCAAGATCCCCTCGGGCGTGTGGACCAGCACCCGCGCCTCCCAGTCCATGCGCGCCCGCACGCACACCGGCAAGGTCCCCTGCCCTTCGTAGACGCCCGGACCGACCGACGCCAGAGCGGTCCGGTTGTACCCCATGTTCATGTCGACACCCGCGAAATCGACCTCCACCGCGCGGACATTCAAGCCGGTCGTCTCCACCGCGAGCCGCAGCGGCGTGACAACCGGGATGCTCCGTGGCTCGATCCCGAAGCGCACCCTGCCCCCGCCGGCAAGCCGCGCATCGCAGGGTCCGGCGCGCAGGTCGCAGCTCGGATCAAGCGGTGCAACCTCGACCAGCGTCGGGTTCAGCAGAGGCCAGGCCTTGTAGACGGCCACCGCGACAACGCCGACGAGCAGCAGGCCGGCGATGACCCAGAGCAGGGCCGTGGTGCGTCGTGGCGCGGAGGCGTCAGACACGTCGGCGCGCATCGGTTGTGTCGGAGCCCGAGAAGAATGCAGGATCGAGGACCTGCGCCACGCCATAGGGACAATCCCGCGGGAAATCGCTCTCGTCCTTCCCCGTTTCATCGGCGGCCCAGCGAACGGCGCTGTCGTAGGCATCGACGAGCAGATCCGTCAGCCGGGGCTTCAGGCTCGGGCTGTCGTCCAGGAGCTTGGCGACCTGCTTGCGCTGCTCGGTCAGGGTCCGCTGCCAGCTCTTCGAGCGTTGTTCCGGTTGGTACTCCCATTTCAGGAGATGAACGAGCAACACCACGAGACGATGCTCCAAGGCTCGGCGCTCACTCTTGCCCATCGACTCCACTTCCTCCGCGAGATGCAGCGTGTCGATCTCGGCATAGCGCCCTTCTCGCAACAGGCGGGCGGTCTGCATGGACCAGTCGTACAAATCCTGATCGTAAAGCGTTTGAGACATGATGACGGGCTCCGGGATTGGCGCCAACCTCGACGAGTGATTGCAGTGCAGAGATTTCTAGACCGTCCGATATCAATTGGGCTGTCGTTGTCGTGATCGTGATCGTGATCGTATCGATGCTCGATGACGAACACGACAACGACAACGAACGGTCTCGACACATTTTCCGTCCTGCACGCGTCTGGAAGTGTGATGGTGAATCGTGCTGAACGCCAGCACCCCGCAAGGGCGATGCTCATCCGCGAAAAAGGGATATCCGATCATTGTATAAAGACGTTCACCCTCGATGAACCGCCGCGGGCATCGACGACCGAGATGGTGACGTACCCCGGACCGTCGGGCATCCAACGGGCGGTTCGGGCGTAAGGCTCGCGCACGACAGGGGCACCGTCGACGAACCAGGTGAAGGGCGGCACACCGTCGCGGACCCGCAAGACCAGATCGGCGACCCGATCTTGGTCGAGACCCAGCTCCACACGCGCACCCTCGGGCGGATAGGCGATCTGCGGCGCGTCGGCACCACCGCGCGAGGCCGCGCGCGGATCCTGAACGCGGCGCAGCGGCGGCGGTAGCTCCGCCGAGGTCGTGCTCAGGATCCCGCGTGGCGCCGGAGGCAGCGGGGTCATCGGCCCGAGACGCGCGAAGACCTCGACCAGCACGGGAGCGGCGGCATCGATCCCGGCGAGTCCCGGCACGGGCGCGCCGTCGGGACGACCGACCCAAACGCCGGCCACATGGCGCCCGTCGAACCCGATCGCCCAGGCATCGCGGTAACCGTAGGATGTCCCGGTCTTGAAGGCGAGCGCACCCGGCGCGCTGTTGGTCGGTGCCGGTGCACCTGCAAGGATCGAGGCGACATACCAGGCCGCACGCCCCTCGAGCACGGGCGCCCGGGTCTCCGCGGGGCTGCCGGCGGCACCGACCCATCCGGGATCCGCGCCCGCCTCCTCGAGGGTATCGCGCAAGATCACCGCACGACCGCCCCGCGCGATCGCCGCATAGATGCCGACGAGATCCGTCAAGGTCACGCCGACGCCGCCCAGCCCGACCGCGAGCCCGGGCGGCGAGAGATCGGGAAGCACCGGATGCGCACCGGCTCGGCGCATGCGTGCGACCAGACGGGCCGGTCCGACCGCATCGAGCAGCTTCACCGCCGGGATGTTGAGCGAGAGCTGCAACGCTCGCCGCACCGTGACGGTCCCCTGAAAACCCAGATCGAAGTTCGCCGGGACATAGCCGCCGAAGGCGCTCGGGCGGTCCTCGATGAGACTCTCGGGATGGGCCCGACCGTCCTCGAAGGCCAGCCCGTAGATGAGCGGCTTGAGCGCCGAGCCCGGGGAACGCACCGCACGGGTCATGTCGACATGACCCTGACGTGCCGTCTCGAAAAGACCCGCTGAACCCACGCTGGCCAGGATCTCCCCGCGCCCGTGATCGGCGACCAGGATCCCCACCGAGACCCGCGGCCCCAGCGCTGCGGCGCGTGCGCTCGCGAGCGGCTCGAGCCGCTCCTGCAACCCGGCATCCAAGGTCAGGCGATGGACAGGGCGCTCGGGGTGCGCGCGCCGGAGGCGGTCCGTGAGATGCGCCGCCAGCATCGGTGCGTCCAAGCGGGCGGTCGGGACGAGCTCGGCACGGGCCCTCGCGGCCTGTTCCGCGTCGATGACCCCGGCCAGCCGCACATGCTCGAGCACCCGATCGCGCGCCCGACGTGCAGCCTCGGGGTGGCGATCCGGCCGGCGTGTCTCGGGCGATTGGGGCAAGGCGACGAGCAACGCGGCCTCGGCGGGCGTGAGACGGCGCGGCTCCTTGCCGAGCCATGCGAGCGAGGCCGAGCGCACACCTTCGAGATTGCCGCCGTAGGGGGCGAGGGTCAGGTAGGTCTCCAGGATGGCGTCTTTATCGAGCCGTCGCTCCAGCCAGAGCGCGGTGCGGATCTGCCTGAGCTTGCCGCCAGCATTGCGCGTCGAGCGCGTCTCCAGCAGACGCGCCAGTTGCATGGTCAGGGTCGAGCCGCCCGAGCGGATACCTCCCTGGCTCAGGAGCTGCCAGCCGGCGCGCACCAGGGCGAGCGCATCGACACCGGGATGCGACGCGAACCGGCGATCCTCGTAGGCCAGGAGCATCGCCAGATAGGTCGGATCGACCGTATCCAGATCGACCGGCAGACGCCAGCGTCCATCGGCGACCGTGAAGGCGCGCAGCAGACGCCCGTCGCGATCCAGCATCAGGGTCGAGGCGGAGATCCGGATGTCGGTGTTGCTCGCACCCCCGGCCACGTCGCCGATCGGCTCGGCCGGGCGACCAAGCGCCGTCGGGTGGACAAGACCCGTAGGGTGGACAAGCGCCGTAGGGTGGACAAGCGCAGCGCAGTCCACCAACGCCGGCGCGGGGTTCGGTGGACTTCGCTCCCGCTCGTCCACCCTACAGGTCGGATTGACAAGCAGCGGCGGCGCGGTCTCGATCAGGGCATCCCATCCCGCTCGACCACCCGCCGACACAAGCAGGATGACGGCGAGCACCGCGACGCCGCGGATCGGCAAACCGGTCTTACTCGGACGGGCCAGTGGAGCAGTCATTGCCATTCATCACGCCGGGCTCGGAATCGCGGGGCTGCGCGTCCGCAACAAGCAGTCCCGCCCGCGCGAAGATGCCGAGCAGACGCTCGAGACTGGCCGGTGCGATCTGCTCGGATCGGCCCTCGGCCGCGCCCGGCGATCCGGACGCCGTGGCCAACGCAGGGTCGGTTCGGATCTCGGCCGCGAGATCCGTCGACAAGGCGTTCAGATCACGCGTGCCGTCGAGCAGCATGAGCAGCCGGGCAGACAAGGCGTCGAGCCCGAGACTGCGGTGGCGCACGCTCGCGACATGCCCCTCCCCGGATGCCGCCTGAGCGCGTGCCAAGGGCGTGGCCCGAGGCCATGCGCCGACCTCGTGCGGCCAGCGCGCCGCGCGTCCGGTCAGGCCGATCCCCTGTGAGATGTAGAGGTTGAAGAGCTCGCCCAAACAGGCATCCCGCTCATCCGCGTAGCGCCGTCCGCCGGCCCCGGCGACCTCTTTCGCGGCCGCATCCAAGAGCGGACCTAAGGGGACGGCATTCGGATACACCATCGCCAGGCCTTCCAAAAGGGCCTTGGTCAATGGATGCTCGACCTGCAGACGGGCGCCGTCCGCCGTGGCGTAGTCCTGACGCTTCACGCGATTCAGATGGACCCGCTGCAAGGGGGTTAGATCGGCATGGACCGAGAAGTCGTAGAGTCGCTCCAGATCGATCTCCAGACAGGGCCGCGCGTCTGCGCGCACGAAGAGGGTCTGCCGAAAGGCCCGCAGTCGCAGGAAATCCATGTACTGCTCCTGCACGACCTGATCGCCGAGCCCGTCGAGCGCAGCCTCGGCCGCCGGCCCGAGGGTGGAGGCGAACATGGTATGCAGCTTGGACTCGGCAAGAAAGGCGAGCCCGTGTCGGCGCGCCCGCGCCATCACGTCGCTGAACAGCTCCGGGCTGTTGGTCTCCTCCAGATACTCGTGGTAGAGGTAGCTCGGGCGGGCGGTGCGCAGATACTCGACCTCGCGTCTCAGTGTCTCCGCCTCGGGCCGCGGCTGCCCGTCCGGGTGCTTGGCCGAGACACCGCGCGCGAGCCGGTCGAGCAGATCGCGCGCGCGGCTCAAACGCTCGCCCGGCGCGCTCGCGCCGCGGCAGTGAAACAGGAGCATGTCGCGCAACATGCCGCGCTGACGCCAACCCGGCAGCACGTTGTAGCTGACATAGGCGATCCCGCGCGCGCTCAGGAGCCGACCGCAGAGGTGCAGGATGTGCTCCTTCACCGCATCCGGGACCCAGGAATAGACACCGTGGACCAGGATGAAGTCGAACGGGGCCTGCGTTTCGTCGACATCGAGGATATCTTGATGAAGCAGACGCAGATTGGAGAGCCCCAACTCGGCGATCATGGCCTGACCGCGCCGGGCCTGCTCGGCGGAGAGCTCGACCCCGACGAATTCGCTCCAGGGCAGATGAAAGGCCATGGGGATCAGATTCCCGCCGCTCGCCGCGCCCAGCTCCAACACCCGGCAACGCTCCGGATCGGCCGTGGTGAGACCGAGCAACCGACCGAGCGTCGCCAGATAGTCCGGATGCGTCTCCGGGATCGCGAAGCTCTCGTAGGGGATCTGGTCGTAGCTGTCGAGGGTCGTCATGGATGTCGAAACGGGGATCTCGTGTGGTTGAACCGCGCCCGATGCGGTAGGTGCAATGTGTTGGAGTGGATCGACCGCGCCGGCTCCGACGGTCGTCCCAACCGGCGCGGTTTAAGGTATTAAAAAATATTCGATTTTAAACCGCGCCTCCAAAAAGGTCGGAAGAATCCTTGACCCCGACACCACATGAGATAGACGCATGTCGCTCCGGACGCGGTTTAGTGGCTCGGCTGATCGCTCGGTAAGACATGCTCCGGCGCCGACGACTCCCGGGTCAGCAGTGCGCCGATCGCGTCCTCGTGGAAAAGGATGCGCGAGCGGATCCCCGAAAGCCGCTCCTCGACGGCGCGGAGTTGATCCTCGTGCGTGATCCGACGCAACTCCAAGGCACGTCGCTCGTCACGCATGCCGGCGAGGCGCTCGCCCTCTTCACGCAGCCACTTCTCGAGCGACTTCATCTCCCGCCTCGCCTCGCGAGGACTCTTCCCGTCATCGGGCCGCGCCGTGCGCGACCAGAAGCCACCGCCGGAGGACCGAGCGCTCTCTGCGACGGCCTCGTTGCGGCCATCCGCGATCCGGGTCAACTCGGCCGTCCGCGTGCGGGCGGATGCCAGCGCGCTCTCGGCCGCGGTCATCTTCCCGCCCAATGTCTCGATTACATCCTTCAGCCGATAGCCGGCCTCGCGCAGGGTCGCGGCCTCGTTGGTGTCGCGCGTCTCCAGCTCGCGCAGACGAGTCAGCTCGTCGCGCATCCCCGCAAGTCGCGCCGAACGGTCCTCGCGGCGGCGCCGGGCCTCGAGCTCCGCGACCTCGACGCGATGACGATGAAGCCGCTGCACATCGGCCTGACGCAGCTCCTCCTCGCGCTGAGCGCGGCGGATCTCCATCTCCTTCTCGCGCAGCCGTCGGTCCTCGCGGGCCAGCTCGATGGAGCGCTCGAAGGCGGCCATGCGCTCGCGCAGGTCCTCCTCGTCGTGGGCCTTCTGCAATGTCCAGGACTCGCGCGCCTGTTGCAGCTCGTGCTCGAGCTCGGCGCGCCGATGGTGATGTTTGGCGCGTGTCTCGTCGGCCAACTGGGCACGCAGCTCTCCGGCACGCAGACGCTGCTCGTTCTCGTAGGCCGCCACCTCGACCTCGCGGCGGCGGCGCGCTAGATCCAGCTCCTCATCGAGATTCTCGCGACGACGCGCGACAAGCGTCTCGGCGAACGACTCCTCGGCCAGCCGCATGCGCATCGGCTCGGCGGCCGCCAATCGCGCCTCCTGCTCGGCGAAGTGACCCTCCGGATCGCGCTCGTAGGCCCGCCACAGACGCGCGAAGTCGACCGGACTCAGACGCTGCGCCGGATCCTCCGGACAGGCGAAGCCGGGGATCCCGGACAGTGCGCCGTCGAGGTATTTTCGATACTGGAACTGCAGGGCTTCGCTGAAATAGGCCCGCACCGCGGCCGGCTCGAACAACTTCAGCGCGATCAGCGAGAAGAAGAGGATCGCCAGCGCCGCCTGAGCGAAACCATCGACCGTCTCGAAATGCGGCACGCCCGCCTCGTCCGGGCTCTCGCGCAGTGCCTGCAAGGCCTTGGAGCGCGCCGCGAAGGTCAACCGCGGCGGCAGCTCCTCGGGCTGCGCGGCGGCCACCTCGGCCCGGATGCGATCCATGCGCTCCTGCTGCTCGAAGCGCAGACGTTGGAGCTCGTCCGTGCGCGCACGCAGGCGCCCTTCCTGGTCCGCGATCGTCTGCGCGACCTCGGCGATGCGCCGATCGATCTCGGCCTGCTTCTCGGCCAACTCGGCGACCAGCGTCTTCACCCGCGCATCCCATTTGCGCGCCTCCGGACCATAGCCCTCCGGACGGTCGCCGCGTCCGTGGATCTCGTCGCCGAGGCGCTCCTGTGCGGCGGCCAGCTCGGTGCGCAGCACCGTGATCTCGGGGGTGTACTCGGCTGTGATGCCGTCGCGGCGTTGCCGCTCGGCATCGAGCGAACGACTCAGACGCTCGATCTCCTCCTCCAAAGGAGCGATCAGTCCACCGTAACGGGCCTCGATCTCTTGGGCACGCACGGCGACCTGCGCCTGAAAGGCCGCATCCCGGCGGGCGTAATACTGCTCGACCAGGCGCTGGTGATAGCTCTCGATGTCGTCGGCACGGATCAGCTTGGCCAGAAAGGGCGCGGTCACATAGAGAGAGACCGCCACGATCAGCACCCGGACCAGCAGCCCGAAGAACCAGCGTGCACCCCCGGCCGGCTCGTCCCGAACAGCGCCCCCGAGTGCTCCCCGGGCACGGCTCGGACGCTCCGACATGATCAGGGAGGCGTCGACGATCCAGATGATCGCGAACATGAGCACGAACATGAAGAGACCGGCGACCGGCCGGAGCCAGGCCGCGGCCTGCGGCACGATCGAGGCCCCGACGAAGCCCCAGACGATGCCTTCGATGCTGGCCATCAGAAGAATGATGGTCCAGGCGAAACCGAGCCAGACGGCAACGGCCGGCGTGACAAGGCTGTCGCCGTAAGGACGAAGCCGCAGCGTATTCAACGAAGGGACCTTGAAGAAGCGCCGAGATCGCCGCCCGAGATCCATGTTCCTACCCTCCCTCGACGAGTGCGAGCACCGCAATCAAGACAGGATAAACCATCGCCGGACCTTCACCGATCCGATGTGCGGATACCCGGGCTCCGCCGCCCGGCCAAGCGAGACGCGGTGCCCCCGAGGGTCCGAGACCGCCGAGGACACCGCACGTCGCTTCAAACCGCGTCGAGACCGACGCGGCCGCGGTCCTGCGAGCGAGCGCGACCTCGAATGCGCTCGATCGCTCCGAAAGCGGCTTAAGCGCTCATCGCGAGCCGCAGATCCCCTGCGGCATCGTTCCCGCTCAAGCGCAGATCGAACCGCTCCTGCAGGATTGCGAAGACGTTCGGCGAGACGAATGCGGGCGCGTTCGGACCCAGCGTGATGCCCTTGACCCCGAGGCTGAGCAGGGTGAGCAGAACGGCGACGGCCTTCTGCTCGAACCAACTAATCACCAAGGTCAGCGGCAGCTCGTTGACGCTGCACTCGAACGCCTCGGCCAGGGCGGACGCCACCGCAATGGCCCCGTAGGCGTCGTTGCACTGACCCATGTCCATCAGACGCGGGAAGCCTAGGTGCTCGCCGTACTCATGGTCGCGGATCCGATACTTGCCGCAACCCAGGGTCAGGATGAACGAATCATCGGGCGTGCCCTGCGCGTAGTCGCTGAAATAGTTGCGGCCCGGATCCGCCCCGTCGCATCCGCCGATCACGAAGAAGCGGCTGATCTGTCCGGCCTTTACGGCATCGACGATCGTCTGCGCGTGATCGAGCAGCACCGTGCGGTGAAACCCGACGGTCGACTCGCCGGAGATTTGCTCCTCGCAGGGCTCGCATCGCAGCGCCTCGGCAAGAACCGCAGTGTAGTCGCCGTCGCGGATGCACTGACCGCCGGGCACAGCCGTGCCGCGGGTCGTGAACAGTCGGCCCTTGTAGCTCTGGGGCGGGATCAGGACGCAGTTGGTGGTCGCCACCACCGGGCCGGGAAAGGCCGCAAACTCGCGCTTCTGATTCTGCCAGGCACCGCCGTAATGACCGACCAGGTTCGGATGATTTTGAAAGAATGGATACATGTGCGCAGGCAGCATCTCGCCGTGCGTATAGACCTTGATGTCGGTGCCTTCGATCTGCATGAGCAGGTCCCGCAGGTCGGCCAGATCATGGCCCGTGACGAGGATCCCGCGCCCGGCCTGCGTGCCTTCCATCACCTTGGTCGGCGCCGGTTTGCCGAAGGCCTCGACATGACCCTCGTCGAGCATCTGCATCACCCGCAGATTCATCCGTCCGCATTCCAGACAGAATTCGAGCAGGCTCTGCACGTCGAAATTCACGTTGGTCATGGTCGCAAAGAGCGCCTCCTCGATGAAAGCGGAAACGCTCTCGTCGGACTTCCCCAAACGCCGCGCGTGATGGGCATAAGCGGCCATCCCCTTCAGACCGTAGAGCAGCATCTCCTGCAGGGACTGGACGTCGGCGTCTTTGCCGCACATCCCGGGGGAGGTGACGCAGCCGGTCTTACGGTAGGTCTGTTCGCATTGGTTGCAGTGCATGGGAGCCTCTGAATCGAATCGGGATCAAGGTGCCCTTGTCGATCCCGATGGAACCGTAACGATCGTTGGGGTCGAACAAGGCGCCGCAAGTCTGGCGAGGGCGCATCGCCGTATCCTTGACCTAGATCAAGACAGCCGGCGCCAAGGCCCCGCCACCACCTGCTCAGGCACCTCCAAGCCTCAGCCGAGCATCGCTTTTCGGGTGGCTAGACCGTTATGCTCTGCAACATCGTCGAGCCGATCAGTGCCGACGCCCTCCAAGCCGGCCCTCGGAGAACCGTCCGGTACCCGATTCATTCTTGCAAACGAGACAGACGATGAAGCGCACGACTTTTGCGACCTTGACCTTAGTCCTCGGCAGCGGGCTCATCGGAGCCGGGTTGACCTCTGCGGACGAAGGCACGCACTGGGGCTACTCGGGCACCCACGGTCCGGAGCATTGGGGCGAGATCGACCCGCATTTCACGGCCTGCAAGACAGGCCGTGCCCAGACTCCGATCGACATTACGGACCGTGTCGAGGCCGATCTGCCTCGGATCGGCTTCCACTACAAGCCGGGCGGGCATGACGAGGTCAACAACGGACACACCATCCAGGTGGACTACGACGCCGGCAGCACCATCACGCTGGACGGGCGCGAGTTCACCCTGAAGCAGTTCCACTTCCACACCCCGAGCGAAAACCACATCGACGGCCACGAGTTCCCGATGGAGGCGCATCTGGTGCACGCGGACGCCGAGGGCAATCTCGCGGTCATCGCAGTCATGTTCGAAGAAGGCCCCGAGAACCTCGCCCTCGCCACGCCGTGGGCCGCCATGCCCCGGGCGCAGGGCCATACGGCTCACCTCGCGAGCAAGGCCTCCGCCGAGGCGCTGCTTCCCGCCGATCGAGCCTACTACCGCTTCGACGGCTCCCTGACCACGCCGCCCTGCAGCGAGGGCGTGACCTGGCTGGTCATGAAACATCCGGTGAGCGCATCGCACGGGCAGCTCGTCAAGTTCGCGCGGGCGATGGGCCACCCGAACAACCGGCCGATCCAGCCGCTGAATGCGCGGGTCGTTCTGGAGTAAACCGATTCTCCCGCTACAGAAGCGACCTCGATTACGCGCTCAACCCTTCACGCACACGAACTGATTGAGCGTATGCACCACCTCGACCAGATCCGCCTGGTTGGCCATGACCTGGTCGATGTCCTTGTAGGCACCCGGAATCTCGTCGAGCACACCTTTGTCCTTGCGACAGATCACCCCTTGGGTCTGAGCCGCCAGATCCGCCGGCGTGAACTGCTTCTCGGCCGCGGTGCGGCTCATCCAGCGCCCGGCGCCATGGGCACAGGAGGAGAAACTCTCGGGATTGCCCTTGCCGCGCACGATGTAGCTGCGCGCGCCCATACTGCCCGGGATGATGCCGAGATCCCCTTCCCGCGCCCGGATCGCACCCTTGCGGGTCACCCAGACGTTCGACCCGAAATGGTGCTCGCGTTCGACGTAGTTGTGATCGATGAAGTCATGGCCGATGGCATTGCCGATGCCGCGGCTGCCCGAGTGCAGCATGACCCACACGCGCCCGGACTCGTCGAGGCAGACCTCGATGAAATGATTGCCGCCGCCCAAGGTGCCGATCTGGTTGATCCAGTTGGAGAAGCGTCCGAAGGCCTTGAGCAGCTGCGGGTGTTTCTCGGTCCAGACCTTGACCGGCTTGTCGCCCTCGGTGATGACCTGCTTGATCGTCATGGCTCCTCCTGCGGCGCATTGGGCGGCGCACGATGGCTCGGCTGACGGCGGCCATGCCGGACACCGGCGAGGAGGACGTGCTGGAAAGGGACTTTGGGTGTCCGGCCAACCCGTAGAAGGGTGCCCAGCGCGGGATCTCGAAAGTCACGCGACAGCGTCCGGGACCCAGCGGGTCGACGCGATGCACCCGTTGCCTTGACGGCGGCGACAGGCCAGGCCCAGACGTTCTCGGGCTCCCACAGGGTGATCTCGAAGGGCCGCCAGAGGCCGACCCGGGTCTGGATCCGCCCGCGCATGCCGGGGCTGATCAGATCCGCCGGGGCCTCCACGCCGCGCACCCGCGGGGACGAGGTGGGGCCTCCTCAAACCCGGCTGCTTCACCGCGCTGCCGATCGACCGCAACCAGCATCCGTGCTCGCAGAGCGCGCCGCCTCAACGGCTGCGGCTGTTCCCGGTCGCCACGAACCAGATCGCCATCAGCAGGAGCACGACCTGGAACTCCATCCCGCCCATCGGATGTGTTTCCGAAGGGGCGAAACTCCACTGCCCCCAATGGACCATCGCGATGGCCCCGATCAGGACCGGGATCGTCACGCCTGCGCCGAGGCGTGTCAGCCAGTCACGTCGCACCAGCCCGCCGACGAGCACGGCGAGACCGCCGCCGACCTCGGCCAGCGCGACCAGGACGGCAACCAGATAAGGCAGTCCCATCATCGCGGCAAAGGCCGCCGGGGCAACGAGCTTGCCGACCCCGTGGAAGAGAAACACGGAGGCGAACCCGATTCGCAAAAGCCAGTGACTGTTGGCCGTGAGATCCAGCGATGTTGTGCGCGCGTGTTCGGTGCCGTAGGTATGCGAAGCGGTTGTCATGGATGACCTCCAAGATGTCGAATTTCAGGATGTACATGGATTGAGGATCGTTGGCGCCGGGCGCCCGGAGCGCGTCGGGATCCGGGGCCGGCTGTCCTGCTCCGGCATCAGTAGCTCAGGTCGGCGCTGCCCTCGAAGCCTTGGTAGATGTCCGGGCGTGAACCGCTGCCCGGAGTCGCGTCGATACGGCTGAAAAGGTCACTGTTGCCGTCGGCGAGTCCGGCATAGATGTCGTGGCGGTCCCCGACGCCGGGCTGCACCCCGAGGACGTTCCCCCCGGCCCGGTGGCCGTCGAACAGGTCGGCGTTGTCCAGGGCCAAGCCGTGATAGACGTCATCGGCGATGGCTGTGGACGCAAAGGCAATGGTCGCGAAGAAGGAGGCGGCGATGGCGAGGGTCGACTTGGTCATGGTTTGTCTCCGGATTGTGGATTGCTGACTCGGGAGCCGCGCAGTCATCTGCACCGGCTTGACCCTCATAATGCAGCCACCGTGCCAACTCACTGAAGGACAGATAAACGATTTTTTATTCAGAAACTTACGACATCTCAGGGCAGGCCGAGCGACGCGTCCGTACCCGCAAGCCCGTTACGAGACTTCGGCTCCGATAACGTTTCGTTACATCGAAACGTGGCAACGGCGTCCGTCGCGGCTGTGGGCCGGGGCGACGAGACCGCAATGAACCCGGCGGGCGCCGAGTCCATCGCGTCGGTCGAGAGACCTACACTCCGCGATGCGGCTTTCGACGGTCGAGAAGGACGGATCAAGGAACGGAATACACATCATCGGACAGCGGCCCTAAACCGCGTCCAGAGCGAAATGAGCCATTTTCATGTTGTCTCGGGCGCGAGGATGTTTCCAACCTTTGAGGGGACGCGGTTCTACGGCAAGACGTTGCAACGCAATAGGATGCCGCGTGTGGCTTGCTCCAGAGGTCGGGCCCCCAGCACGGCCATTCACGCGTGTCGGTCAAGATCCGCCAGGCGA
Organism: Thiocapsa marina 5811; assembly: GCF_000223985.1. Classification (GTDB taxonomy): domain Bacteria; phylum Pseudomonadota; class Gammaproteobacteria; order Chromatiales; family Chromatiaceae; genus Thiocapsa; species Thiocapsa marina. Next base: position 150,666 of record NZ_AFWV01000012.1, on the reverse strand, counting down.
CGCCGGCGGGGGCTTCGATGATGCGGTCGACCTGATGCACGGGATCAGCCCTCGGCAGGTTTCTCGAACACCATGAAATGCTGCGTGGGCAGGATGTCGAGGGTCTCGATCCAGCGCAGCCCGACCGCTTCGAGCTCGGTGATCGCCTGTGCTTGGGTCATCTTGTGCAGCGGCTTGATCGGGATCCTAGGATCCTCGCCACGGTACTCGATCAGGAACACCCGGCCGCCCGGTCGCAGTGCGCTGCGGATGCCCTGCATCATCTCGAAGGGATGGGCGAACTCATGGTAGGCATCCACGAGCAGCACGGCATCGACGCTATCCGCCGGTAGCTTGGGATCATCCTCCGTGCCGAGAACTGGGGTCACGTTGGTGATCGCGCGTCGCTCGATACGCTTGTGCAGGACATCAAGCATCTCCGGTTGCACGTCAACCGCGTAGACGCGACCGGTGGGGACGGCCTCGGCGATGCGGAAAGTGAAATAGCCGGTCCCGGCGCCGATGTCGGCGACCTGCGCATCGGGCGCGAGCCCCATGCCCGCGACCACCCGGTCGGGCTGCTCCTCGACGACACGGGTCCTTCGCTCTAGCCAAGCGGCGCCCTGGTGACCCATGACCTGTGAGATCTCGCGGCCGAAATAGGTCTTGCCGATCCCGTCGCGGCTGGGTGCATGGAAGCTGTAGAGGCTGTCGGCGGCGGGTTCGGACTCCGCAAGCGCGGGGAGGGCTGCGAGCAGGCACAAGCCGGCGACCAGCAGCAAACGCGGATTCCAGGGTTTCATGGGGAGCATTCTCCTAAACCGCGCCCAGCGCGGTATGCGATGTTTTTGAATGGGATCGGCCCCGGCAGACTCGACGAGCGCTGGAGTCGGCGCGGTTTAGATGTGATAGCGGGATGACGCAGACCGGCTGGACGACGCGATCGAATCACGCCGGCCGTTCGTCAGGCACGGATCGGAGCAGGCTCAGACAGGTCGTCGTGCTTCGGGTTTCAACAGGCGCGATGGCAGCGCTCATCCTTGTATCGAGGGGTCTGCGGATTCTTCAACCTGCATGGCTTGGCTTCTCGATATCTCGGCATGGCTATTTTGACAGTAACACTGTCACTGTCTATATTAGCTCGCATGAACGAGACCCTGGACATCAACAGCCTGAGCCGCGCCGCCGACGTCCCCGTGCGGACGATCCGCTACTACCTCGCGGAAGGGCTGCTGCCGTCGCCCAATGGCCGGGGTCCGGCGTCGAGCTACAGCCGGGAGCACCTGGATCGGCTTCGACTGATCCGCGGCCTGCAGGATGCCCACCAGCCGCTGGCCCTGATCAAGACGCGGCTGGCCGGACTCGATGCGGCCGGCGTCGCGCGAGCACTCGCCGAGTTGGAGGGCGAGGTTCAAGGCGAACCGCGTTCGGCCGCCGATTATGTCCGCCGGGTGATGGCCCAAGCGAGACAGGTCGAGGCGATTCCGGAGACGCCACCCACGCAAGGGACCGATTCGGCGGCCGCTCCCAAGACGCCGACCCGCAGCACCTGGGAGAGGATCACCGTGCATCCGGATATCGAATTACATGTGCGCCGGCCCTTGGCCCGCGCCGATCAACGCCGGCTCGACGCATTGCTGGAACAGGCCAAGCGGCTGTTCATCGGCGAGGTCTGAACCGGGACACCAGGACACCGGCGCGCGATCAACGGCGTGCGCCGGCCGCGACACTTCAAGGAGACCACAGGATGTCCGTCATCGCCGAATGCTTGTCCCGCGTGACCATCGGATCGCCGATGCAGCACGGTCAGCTGACCCTGTTCCCGCTCTTGGCCGACGGCGTAGCCGAGCCGGACTACCGATTGCTCGATGCGGCCCTGGCCGACGGGACGGCTCGCGTGACCGAGGTTTCCGCGTCGGGGTCGGTGCCGGAGCTGTGCTTCGTCAACGACGGGGATCGTCCCGTGCTGCTGCTCGATGGCGAGGAGCTGATCGGCGCCAAGCAGAACCGCATCCTCAATCTCACGATCCTCGCCCCCGCACACCTCACCATCACGATTCCGGTCTCCTGTGTCGAACAGGGTCGCTGGCATGCCCAATCGACCGCGTTCGCCAGTGCACGCCGCGCGCACTTTGCGACCGGACGTGCGCGCAAGGCGACCGACGTGACCAGCTCGCTGCGTCGGCGTGGATCGCGCGAGAGCGATCAGGGGGCGGTCTGGCGCGACATCGCCGAGAAGTCGCGGCGCTTCGGGGTCGCCTCTGCCACCGGGGCGGCGGCGGACATCTATGCGTCTCGGCGCGGATTGCTCGACGCCTATCGCAACGCTTTTACGCCGCAGCCGAGCCAATGCGGGGCGCTGTTTGCGGTGAATGGCCGCGTGGTGGGTCTCGACCTGTTCGACAGTCCCGTGACCCTTGCCGCGGTTCTGGGCACGCTTGTGGAGAGCTATGCGCTCGATGCGCTGGATGCCGACGATGCAGGCGGCATCGGCACCGCCGTGACGGACCCGCGGGCGTGGCTCGATGCCGTCGGCGCTGCCGATGTCGAGCGCTTCGCGGCCCTCGGGGAGGGCGAGGACTGGCGGCTCTTCGGTCCCGGTCTGGCGGGCGGTGCGCTGGTCAAGGACGGGCATCCGGTGCATCTGTGTGTCTTTGCCGTGGCCCGCGAGGACGACCAGATGGCCGAGCCGGGCACAGGTGCCGCGCGTTCGGGACGACTCGGTCTGGAGTTGGCCACCGACCGGCGCTTGATCCGGCGCCTCGGGAGCAGTCGGCGGTATCTGCATCTGCGACTGCGCGTCCCGCGTGCGGTCGACGCACGTCTGCCGATCGATCTGGCGCTGGTGCTCGATCGCTCCGGATCCATGGGCGGGGTGAAATTGGCGCATGCCCGGAGTGCGGCGCAGGCGTCCATCGCGCGTCTCGGGTCCGAAGACCGTGTTGCGCTGGTGGTGTTCGACGAGCAGGTCGACACTCTGCTGCCGTTGTGTCCGGCGCACGAGGCGCAAGCTGCTGCGGCGCGGGTCTTGAACGGGGTCGGGCCGCGCGGCCAAACCGATCTGGCCGGGGGTTGGTTGACCGGATGCGGGCTGATCGGGCGCGCGGACGGGGACGAGCGCCTGCATCGGTGCTTTCTGCTGAGTGATGGCCAGGCGAACCACGGCATCGTCGATCCCGCGATCCTGGCGCACCACGCCGCCGAGCTGCGTCGGCTTGGTGTCGTCACCGGCACCTTCGGGGTCGGCGACGACTACGACGAGGTCCTGCTCGGTGCCTTGGCCGATGCCGGGGGCGGCGCCTTCCACGACATTGCCCGGGCCGATTCGATTGCGGCCGTCCTGGATCGCGAGTTGGGCGATGCGCTCGAGGTCGTCTACGCCGCGCCGCGGATCCAGCTCGAGTGGGCGTCCGATCTGCAGGTGGAGGTGCTCGGGCCCTGGTCGAGCACGCTCGGGGAGCGGAGCCTGACCATTCAGCCCGGCGATCTGGTGAGCGGCCAGGTGCTCGATCTGCTGGTGGCGGTGCGTTTCCCGGCCGGCGCGCAAGACTCCGACTGCACGATGCAGGTCCGGGTGAGCGACGGGGATGCGTCCTTGGCGCAGAGCGGCTTCGATTGGACCTGGGTCGACAGCGCCCGACGCAAGGCACAGCCGCATGATCGTGCCGTCGAGCAACGGGTCGGGGAGATGCTCGCGAGCCGGGCCCGCCTTGCAGCAACCGCCGCCAACCGCGCGGGCGATCTCAAGCAAGCGCGAGCGCATCTGCGCGAAGGCGCCGCGGCGATTCGCGCCTACGGGCCCGATCATCCCGCGCTTCGAGCGCTGGCCGAGGACCTCGATAGGGAGTGCGAGCAGCATCGCACGCGCCAGACCCCGCGCGACTTGAAGGAGCGCCTCTATCGCGACAGAAACATGCAGTCCGGCCGTACCGAAGACGGCGACAGGCACCGTGACGAGCCGTCGCGCCCGGCACCGCGCCTTCAGGTGCTGCCGGCCCTGGATAGCCGGGAACACGCCGAGACGAGCGCGCGCTTACGGGCGATCTCCCGTCAGCAGACCGCGGCGTGGGGCAAGGCAACCGTGACGGCACTCGACACCGGTCTCTATACGGATGCGGCCGGTCGCGCGGTCGATTGGCGGGTTGCCGTCCAAGCGGCCGTCGCCGCCAAGCGCAGCCTGCCGCCGGATGCGGTCTTGCCGGGACCGCAATCGCCGGTCTTTCCGACCACGCGGATCCAGGTCGCCAACGAGACCACGTTGGCCGCGGCCCGGCGGCTGAACGAGCAGGGGCGGCGGGTGCTGGCGCTGAACTTCGCCAACGGCATCGAGCCGGGCGGCGGCTTTCTCCAGGGCAACCGCGGACAGGAGAGCGTGCTGTGCCGCTCCAGCGCCCTCTACGCCACCCTGCAGGGGGATCCGATGTATGCGCACCACCAGGCTCGCCCACTGCCGGATTCCACCGATTGGGCGATCCTCTCCCCGGACGTGCCGGTGTTCCGCACGGATGACGGTACGCCGCTGGAGCGTCCTTGGCTCCTGAGCGTCATCACCTGCGCGGCGCCCTATGCGCCCACTCTGGGGGTCGATGTCTCGGCGAGGATGATGGAGAGCCGGATCCGTCGGGTGTTGGCCGTCGCGCGTGCCTTCGGATACGAGGCCGTGGTTCTGGGGGCGTGGGGATGCGGTACCTACGGCAACGACCCGGCGCGGATCGCGGCGATCTTCCACGCGGCACTGCGCGAGCACGCAGGTGCCTTCGCCGAGGTCGTGTTCGCCGTCACCGACGGGTCATCGGAGCGGGCGTTCTTCGGGCCGTTCGCTGCCGAGTTTGGAGGATCGCAATGAGTCCCTCGGAGTCTTCGCATGGGTTGCGCGAGGCCGTAGAACGCCTCGATCCTGAAGACACCTCGGTCCGCCTGGTCGCGCTGTCCTGTCTCGATTCCGAGGCACGGCATCGACGTCCTTCGTCCGCATGACGGCAACAGGCGAGGCCGTCGCAGCGTGGCGTTCCTCGCAGGTTTGTGATGCAGTACAAACCCCCTTCCCCGAGGAGTCCAGATGACGCCGGACGCTCTGCTGACCGACCTGGCGGCGCTGCGTCGTCGCTACGATGGCTTCCTGCTCGATGCCTACGGGGTGCTGCTCGATGGGGAGCGCGCCTTGCCGGGGGCGGCCGCGCTGCTCGCTGACCTGGACCGCGACGGTTGCCCGTGGTTGGTGGTTACCAACGCCGCCAGCCGGCTCCCCGAGACGCTGAGCCGAGGATTCGCCGCGGTGGGGTTGGCGATCCCGCCCGAGCGCATCCTGACCTCGGGTGCGCTGTTGGCCGATCCCGGCGTGGCCGGCAATCTCCGCGGGGTGCGCGCCCTGGTGCTGGGGCCGGAGGGATCGCGCCGCTATGCCGAGCGGGCGGGCGCCATCGTCGTGCCCTTCGAGGGGGATGTCGACGCCGAGGCCCTCATCGTCGCCGATCAGCAGGACCTGTGCTGGCCCGATCACCTGGATCTCGCGCTGAGTCTGCTGGTGCGCCGCCTCGATGCCGGCGCGCCGCTGCGGTTGCTGCTCTGCAACCCCGATCTGATGTATCCGGTGCGCCCCGGGCGGGTCGCGCTCACGGCAGGGGCGTTGGCCGCGATGCTGGAAGCGGTTATCCGCGAGCGCTGGCCCGAGCGGGGCATCGGCTTCACGCGCCTGGGCAAGCCGAGCCGCGCGATCTTCGATGTGGCCTGTCGGCGGCTCGGTGCGTCCCGGCCGGTTATGCTCGGAGATCAGCTTGCGACCGACATCGCGGGCGCCCTGGGTGCGGGCCTCGACGCCGTGCTGGTCGGCACCGGGCTGGCGCCTGGGCGTGAGACGGGGCGGTTGCCGGTACGGCCCACCTGGGTACTCCCGTCGCTCGCGGCATGACTGATTACGCGCGTCGCCGCCGAGAGGTGTGCCGCGCTCTCGGTGCACCGTCGCGGGTCGATTCCGGTTTAGTCGGCCTCGATCGTCATGCTGCTCTCAGCCCTTCACGCACACGACCTGTTTGAGCGTATGCACCACCTCGACCAGGTCCGCCTGGTTGGCCATGACCTGGTCGATGTCCTTGTAGGCACCCGGAATCTCGTCGAGCACACCTTTGTCCTTGCGACAGATCACCCCTTGGGTCTGAGCCGCCAGATCCGCCGGTGTGAACAGTTTCTCGGCCGCGGTGCGGCTCATCCGGCGCCCGGCGCCATGGGCACAGGAGGAGAAACTCTCGGGATTGCCCTTGCCGCGTACGATGTAGCTGCGCGCGCCCATGCTGCCGGGGATGATGCCGAGATCGCCTTCCCGCGCCCGAATCGCGCCCTTGCGGGTGACCCAGACGTTCGACCCGAAGTGGTGCTCGCGCTCGACGTAGTTGTGATGACAGTTCACCACCGCCTCGGTGACCGAGAAAGCCGGCAGATGCCGGGCGAGCGCCGCCAGCACCAGAGCCATCATCTGCTCGCGATTCTCCCGCGCATAGGCCTGCGCCCAGGAGACCGCGGCCACGTAGTCGTCGAAGTGCTCGGAGCCCTCCGGCAGGTAGGCGAGATCCCGATCGGGGAGCTGGATCATCCAGCGCTCCATGTCGCGCCGCGCCAGCTCGATGAAGTAATGGCCGATGGCATTGCCGATGCCGCGGCTGCCCGAGTGCAGCATGACCCAGACGCGCCCGGACTCGTCGAGGCAGACCTCGATGAAATGATTGCCGCCGCCCAGGGTGCCGATCTGGTTGACCCAGTTGGAGAAGCGCCCGAAGGCCTTGAGCAGCTGCGGGTGCTTCTCGGTCAGCGCGTCGAGCGGCGCGGCGAAGGGGGTGGCCGCCTCTGTCAGCGCGCGCTCGTCACGGTGCTGGGAACGCCCCACCGGCACGTCGCGGCTGATCTGGTCGAAGACCTTCTTCAGCGCCCGCTCGTCGATCTGTTCGGCGCCGAGCGAGGTGCGCGCGGCGGCCATGCCGCAGCCGATATCGACACCCACGGCAGCCGGGATGATCGCCCGGTCGGTGGCGATGACGCTGCCGATGGTCGCGCCAATGCCGGCGTGCACGTCCGGCATGGCCGCGACGTGACGATGGATGAAGGGCAGCTTGGAGAGGTTGACCAGCTGCGTGCGCGAACGCTCGTCCAGCTCCTCGGTCCAGACCTTGACCGGCTTGTCGCCCTCGGTGATGACCTGCTTGATCGTCATGGCTCCTCCTGCCGCGCGTTGGGCGGCGCACGATGACACGGCCGACGGCGGCCATGCCGGACACTGGCGGGGAGGACGTGCTGGAAAGGGACTTTGGGTGTCCGGTCTTGCTGCTCCCCGCCGGATCGACTGACGGGGTAAGGCCGGTCAGTCGATCAGAATCCGCGCGTTGTGGGCATTCCGAAACGGCGATGACCGCTGTCGGAGGACCTATTCGCTGCGCGCGTTGGGTCGGGTTTGCGGTGTATGCGGAACAGGCAGCCGCCGACCGACGCGCACGCCGACCACGAGACGCCGGAGGCGTACGGTGGAGTCTTGGCGATGAGGGCTGGTTGGCGCACGTGGTTGACTCGAAGCAAGGGAATCGCTGCCTGTCGACCGCATCGGCGGTCGCTGTTGACGGGTGATCGACCGGCAACGGCAAAAGGTGTTCAGGGTGTTCCTGAATCGCCGCTAGCCCAGACATGGGCGGAGGTCAGACAGGCAAAAACCGGCTCAAGGCCGGTTGCTCTTGTCCTTTCGAGAATCTGGTGGCTACGCCCTGACTCGAACAGGGGACCCTCGCATTATGAGTGCGATGCTCTAACCAACTGAGCTACGTAGCCAAACAAGACGCAGAATCATACGTTCCGGGCTCGCTTCCGTCAACCTCGAGAGAGGCGATGCCCTTAAGCAGTTGGTGTACCCTCTCGGAATGACCCGTCGGCCTGACGCAAAGCCTCGCTACACGTTGAATCTGAAGTGGACGACGTCGCCGTCCTTGACGATGTACTCCTTGCCTTCGGAACGCAGCTTCCCCGCCTCTTTGGCGCCCTGCTCGCCCTTGCAGGCAACGAAGTCGTCGTAGGCGATGACCTCGGCGCGGATGAAGCCGCGCTCGAAATCGGTGTGGATGACGGCAGCGGCCTGCGGGGCGCGCACGCCGGCCGGGATGGTCCAGGCGCGGACCTCTTTCTCGCCGGCGGTGAAATAGGTTTCGAGACCCAGCAAGCGATAGCCGGCGCGCACGACGCGGTTCAGACCCGGCTCGGTCAGTCCGAGCTCGGCGAGGAACTCGTCGCGCTCCTGATCCTCCAGATCGAAGATCTCGGCCTCGATGGCGGCGCAGACGGGTACGACCTCGGCCCCCTCCTCCCCCGCGAGCGCGACGACCTTATCCAGGATCGGATTGTCGACGAAGCCGTCTTCGGCGACGTTGGCGATGTAGAGGGTCGGCTTGGCCGTGAGCAGGAAGAGATCGCGGACCTCGCGCAACGCCTCCGCATCCAAACCCATCGCGCGGACCGGCTTGCCCGCGTCGAGCTGATCGCGGATCTGCTCGAGCACGGCCTTGCGTGCCAGGATCTTCTTGTCGCCCGTCTTGACCATGCGCTCGGCGCGATCCAGCGCCTTGGTCACCGACTCCAGATCCGCGAGGGCGAGCTCGGTGTTGATGACCTCGATGTCGTCCAGCGGATCGACACGTCCGGCCACATGCACCACGTCGTCGTTCTCGAAACAGCGCACCACATGGGCGATGGCATCGGTCTCGCGAATGTTGGCGAGGAACTTGTTGCCGAGCCCCTCGCCCTTGGACGCACCGGCGACCAAGCCGGCGATGTCCACGAACTGCATGGTTGTCGGAATCACCCGCTGGGGCTTGACGATGGCGGCAAGGACATCGAGGCGAGGATCCGGCAGGGGCACCACGCCCACGTTCGGATCGATCGTGCAGAAGGGGTAATTCTCCGCCGCGATCGTCGCCTTGGTCAGGGCATTGAAGAGGGTCGACTTGCCGACGTTGGGCAGGCCGACGATCCCGCATTTGAATCCCATGGCTGTGAAGGTCCGCTCGGAAAAACCCGCGATTCTACAGGAGCCGGGGCGTCCTCGCCCCGGTTTTCAAGACACGTGTTCTCGAGTCGACTATCTCGGAGGCACGCGGGTCGGACGGCTCTCCGATCGAGAGCCCTCCGGCCCTCCTGCCGACAATCAGTGCGTCTCCTTCGCCCCGCGGTTGTAGCGATCCTCGAAACGCACGATGTCGTCCTCGCCGAGATAGCCCCCGGACTGGACCTCGATCAGCTCAAGCATGATGGTGCCCGGATTCTCCAGCCGGTGCGAGGATCCGACCGGGATGTAGGTCGACTGATTCTCGGTGAGCAGAAACGACTTCTCCTCGCAGGTCACACGCGCGGTCCCGGAGACGACGATCCAATGCTCGGCACGGTGATGGTGCATCTGCAGCGACAGCGATTCGCCCGGTTTTACGATCAGCCGCTTCACCTGATAGCGCGGCCCCTGCCCGATCGCCTCGTAGGAGCCCCAGGGGCGATGGACCCGCTGGTGGTGGCGGTACTCGTTGCGCTGCTCATGCTGCAGGAACTGTGTCACCGCCTTGACGTCCTGCGCGTGCTCTTTGGACACGACCAGGACCGCATCCGGGGTCTCGACCACGATCAAGTCTTCCACCCCCACGGCGGCCAGCATCCGGTGGTGGGCGATCAGGAGATTGTTGCGGGCGTCGTGGACGAAGGCATCGCCGTCGAGCACATTGCCGGCCGCGTCCTGATCGCGCACCTCCCAGAGCGCCGACCAGGCGCCGACGTCGGACCAGCCGACATCCAAAGGCACGACGACGGCGGGCGGATTGGCACCCCCGGTGTCCCGGGCGAGGGGCTCCATCACGGCGTAATCGATGGAGTCGCCGGGACAGGCGCCGAAGTGCTCGGCATCCAGACGGAGAAAGTCTCCGTCGTGCGCGGCCGCATCGAAGGCGTTCGCCACCGCCAGGGCGATGTCCGGGCGGAATCGCTCGATCAACCCCAACCAGAGCGATGCGCGCAGGACGAAAATACCGCTGTTCCAGAGGTATTGGCCGGACTCCAGATAGTCCTCGGCGGTCTCGACATCCGGCTTTTCGACGAATCCGTTGAGCAGGAAAGCGCTTCCGGACAGCCCCTCGACCTCAAAATTCCGACCCTGTCGGATATAGCCGTAACCCGTCTCGGGTTTGCTCGGAACGATCCCGAAGGTCACCACGGCGCCTTCGCGCGCGATCACGCAGGCATCGGCCACGGCAGACCGGAATCCGACCTCGTTGCGAATGGTATGGTCGGCCGGCATCACCAGCAAAACCGGATCGCTCCCGCCGCGGATCGCCGCGAGCGCCGCGAGGGTGAGCGCCGGTGCGGTATTGCGGCCCTTCGGTTCGAGGATGATCTCGGCCGGACGTCGCCCCATCACGCGAAGTTGCTCGGCGACCAGGAATCGGTGCGACTCGTTGCAGACCACGATGGGATCGATCTGGCCGACCGCCTGACGCGGATGCTCCTCGTCGAGACCGTCGAGCCGACGCACCGTTTCCTGAAGCATGGTGTGCTCGCTGGTGAGCGCCAAAAACTGCTTCGGATACGCCTCGCGCGAGAGCGGCCAAAGCCGCGTTCCCGAGCCGCCGGAAAGGATGACGGGTTGTAGTGGCATCGACGCACTCCTGGTCCAGGATTCCGGATTGTTTACAAGCCCCCAAGATTAACTCAATTCGGCCGATTCGACCTCCGCAGCAACGTGCGCGACTGCAATCATCCGACCGGTGCATGGTGTCGCCGCGCGCTCGCAACGTTCAGCGAGCGCCGTGTCGCGGCGGCCGGACAGCAGCGCGTGCGGTTGCATCTTCCCCGCCGCCGCCTCACCTGTGCCCTCAAGGACTGTATCGGGCGACGGCCCGGAACAATCGGATGACCACCGATCCAACCAGAGATCCAACCAGAGATCCAAGATGACACCCGACCCGATTCTGATCGGCGAGATCCTGCGCGAAGCCGCAGCGACCGAGATTATGCCTCGCTTTCACAGCATCCTCGCCGAGCGCAAGGCCGACGGCAGCCTGGTTACCGCGGCGGATTTCGCCACCCAGGCACGGATCGCCGAGGCCATCGCACGGGTGTTTCCGGACACGCCGCTGTTGGGCGAGGAGATGACCGCGGAGGATCAACGCCGCCTCCTCGCCGAGGCCGACACGGGCGTCTGGATCCTGGATCCGCTCGACGGTACCGGCAACTACGCCAGCGGCTTCCCGGGCTTTTCGATCTCGTTGGCCTTCGTCGAGCGCGGGCAAGCGATGCTGGGCGTCATCTTCGACCCGGTCCGCGACGAGTGTTTCTGCGCCGTGCGCGGAGGCGGTGCAACGCTGAACGGCGAGCCCATCCGCCCCTTCGCCCCGGGCCCGAACCTCGGCGATTGCCTGGCGATGATCGACATGAAACGTCTCCCGCCCGAGCGCATTCCCGCACTCTTTCGGCCCGGCGGCTTTCGTTCTCAAAGAAACCTGGGGTCGGTCGCGCTCGACTGGTGCTGGTTGGCCGCCGGCCGCTACCAACTCTATCTGCACGGGGGTCAAAAGCTCTGGGACTATGCCGCGGGGCATCTGATCGCCTCCGAGGCGGGCGCCGCGTCGCGGCTCTACGCCGATCGGGGCGCCGCGCAGGCGACCGACCTCAGCCTGTCTCCCAGACTCGCCGTCGCCGCGTCCGACGAGGCGCTGCTCCGGCGCTGGATCGACTTCGTCGGCCTGCCGATGCACCCGGCCTGAGAAGGACACACCGTCGCGGAGCCGCCCCCGCATTTACCGACACCATCACGACGAGGAACCCTCCATGACCGAAGAGATCAGCGACCTTGACATGGCCCTGTCGAGCGGCATTACCGCCTTCGAATACAAACAATTCTCGCGCGCGGCAGGCCTCCTCTCCCCGCTCGCCGAACAGGGCATCCCGGACGCCCAGTATCGCGTCGCCATCATGGCCCAAAACGGGCTCGGCATGCTGCCCAACCCGCTGCTCGCCTACACGTCCATGAAGCGCGCCGCGGAGGCCGGCCTCGCCCTCGCCCAGCACGGACTCGCCTTCATGTATATGGAGGGCGAGTGCACCGACAAGAATCCCGAAAAGGCCGTGCATTGGTTCAAGAAGGCCGCCGAGCAGGGTCTGGTCGGCTCCTTGACCACGCTCGCCATGATGTACGAGCAAGGCCACGGGGTGGAGAAGGATCTCGACGAGGCCAATCGGCTCTATCGGCTTGCCGGTTTCGACGAACGCTGATCCGCGCCGCGAGGATCGACCCGCTCGGCGCCGCCGCGAGCATACCCGACCCGGGAGCCTCCACGCGCATCGCTGCCGGGGTACCCATGATCACGGACAGCGGGTATACTGCACAGCTGCGTTGCCGGGGTGGCGAAATTGGTAGACGCATCAGACTCAAAATCTGACGGGAGCGATCCCATGCCGGTTCGAGTCCGGCCCTCGGTACCAAATAAAAACAAGGGGTTAGGCCAAAAGCCTAGCCCCTTTTTTGTTGCCGCTCGGGCGCCGTGACGCACTCATGGCGCACTTGCCGGCAATAGACCACTGCACGCCACGCGCGACCGCCGCAACGGAGCTGGAGCCTACGAGATGCATGCCCGAGCGCACCGACGCCACCGGCTCGCGAGGCATGCGTCGGGATCAATCCAGGTCTTCGTCGACGTCCATCAGCGCTTGCCGGACGGACGCACCAAAAACCATTGCCATGTCCCCGCGATCGGCTCCGGCAGGGCATCGGGCCCGACGGACGCCCTCAGCTCCTCGCTCGGCAGCAGCAGAACCAGACCACCGAATCCGTCGAGACGCGTCACGGCTTTACCGTCGGAATCATGCCCTCGAATCCGGACATGGTCCCCGAGCCGATACGCCAGCGAGATCAGCTCACCGGCAGCGACACCGCTCGGACTGACCACAACCAGCGGCCTCTCGAGTGCGTTCACCGTCCGCGCAACCTCCGGATTCCAGGCGCTGAAGTGCTTGCTCCACCAGGTCTCGGCGCTCAGGATTCGCCACTGGGAGTAGCTCCCGAAGACCATCGCGACCGCCAGAACGGCCGCGGCAAGGGGTCGAAGCATGTCGGTGCGGGCCAGCGCCGAGCCGACGACCCAGGCCATCATCAACTGCACGGCAAGCACTGCCGGCAAGCCGTAGCGCACGTGCAGCGAACGGCTTCCGCCCAGCAGCAGGTCCGGGCCGAGAACAACGCCGAGATACGCCAGAGCGATCAGCACGAGCAGCCAGAGTCGGGGACGCGGCGCGCGGACCAGGTAGACGACCAAGCCCGCGATGACCGGAACAATCAACACCATCGAGACAAGCGGCGGTTGCGGCTGCGGGCTCACATCCAGGAAGGCACGCACGATGTGGCCGCCCCATGCGAGCAGGTTGCGTTGCGCACCCACCGCTCGGTCCATCCACTCGGTATGACCGACCGTGGCCCCGAAGCCCGCGACCAAAACGATGATCCAGGGCAGGAACAAAAACGCGGCCACGCCGACAGCCAAGAGCCAGGATCGGACCGGAAGATCCTGCATGCGCCCGCGCAAATCGGAAGATCGCGCGCCCCCGAGCCAGATGTAGGCCGCATGGACCGGGAGCATGAGCACGAACAACAGATGACTGTAGAGACCGAGTGTGATCATCAGCCCGTAAAGCCACCAGTCGCGAGCCCGGTTTCGATCCAAGGCGCGCTGTAGAGACGCGCTGGAGGCCAGCACCAGGAGTGTCCAGAGCGCGTACTGACGGGCTTCCTGGGCGTAGAGGAAGTGCAGCGGCGAGAACGCGACAAGGGCAGCCGCTACCCAGGGCACCGGCCCACGCCCGAAGAGCTCGCGCATCAACCAGAATGCCCCGAACGGCAGCAGAATTCCGAACACGGCGGAGGTCCCGCGCAGCGCCGTCACCGGATCGAGCGGCAGCATGGCGGTCACGCGACCCAGCAGGTAGTACAGAGGCGCGTGCTCGGGATGCTCTGCCAGTGCGCGCAGTGTGTCTCCCCAGCCCTTCGAGAGATCGGGCCGCTGAAACACCAAGACCTCGTCGGGAGTCAATAGCCGGCCACTGAACAGGGTCTCCCAGAGCCCCGCAGGGTGACCGAAGACCCGGACCAGCGTGAACACCTCGTCGTGCCAGACCGGCAGATGGTCCAGACCGATCAACCGTAAACCGGCGACCAGGAGCAGAAGAACAACGCCGGCGATTGCCCATGACCGCGATTGGCCGTCATTGACGACGGTCGCGGCGGAAGAAACCAAAGGGCGGGGAGCGAAGAACACGATCCTGCAAGATCAGATCAGCAACGGGAGTGGGACAGCGTGCGGCGAGAGTATGCGTGACGCGTGCGCTCGGCGTGATGAAGGAATTGTGACGGGACCGAAACCGCCACCCGCATCTTGCGGATTTCGGATCATCGCCCTCCCGAGCGAACGGAAACGGCTTGTCTGCCACACGCACCGGCGTCGAGGCGATACGGCGCGGTGTTTGCTAGGGCAGCGTGACCTGTTGCACGACCGACCCCCGGCGCCTCGCCGAACTCAACGTAAATGGGGATCCGTGATGACTCCGCGTCTGATCATGTATCACAAACAGTCCACCAGCGCGCGAACCCGCTTCCTGAGACTGCCCTACGGCGGCGTCTGCGGTTTCGAAGCCCTGCCGGACGAGGCCGTCGTCGAGGAGAGCGGCGCCATCCCGCCGAAGGTCGTGACACACCCGGCGCTGGTCCTGCGCGACGCCGAGGCCCGCCTCGGCCTTCCGAGCGGCAGTCTGGAGATGGAGCCGGGGTTTCGTTGCGAGGTGACCGCCGGGGACGAGCGCACACAGGTCTTTCTCGCCCGGTTTACGAGTATCGATCCTCCGTTCGAGACGGCAGATGCAAGCGGCGGCAGCTTTATCGATCTGACCCAAGCGAGAGGCCTTCCGCCGGTCGAGCTTGACCTGCTGCGACGCAGCTACGAACGGATCTTGGGCTGACCGAGGGGCCGGCGACCCGCGGGCAAGACGAAATCCTGTCTCGGGTGATGGCGCGGCGGCTCTCCCCGCTTCGTATCCGAGTCGCCGAGGCACAATACCGCTTCGCATGTAGGGTTTGCACCCAGAGCGGGCCGATTGTCGCAACCACAACAGAGCGCGGACGCAAAGACCGCGAAAAGGACCCCGGTTTCAAATGGCGATTCACTGAACGGAAGGAGCCAGCACCATGACGAATGCGCCTTGTATCTATGGACATCGACCCGCCTCCGGCGAACGCGGGTCGGCGCGCGAGTGCCGGCCATCCTGGCGAGAAGACTTGTGCCCGGTTTGGCTCGATCTTGTCGTAGCGCCCCGCTCTTTCCGGGTGTTCCGAGATCACGAGATCGCCGCTCGGAGGGTCGTCGGCCATGACGGGAACGACATCCCATGCTTCCAAGCCTTTGATTACAGGAGGCTTGATGTTCGCTCCGACGACGACGAGGACTACTACCTCGCCGTCGCCTACAGCGAGTCTCTCAGTGCCTGGCGTCTACATGACGGGCGCTGGCTTGTTTATCGTCGTCTCGAGCCGCTCGGTGAGGAGGACGCGGCAACCTGCGCACTGAGCATCGACGAGCGGATGCCGCGCTGAAATCGATCCGACGGCGAGCCCGGCTTGGATACGAGGCAGCGACAAGGGCAACCCCCGCAGACCGACCTCGCGCAACTTCGGCATGCTTTGTGCTCTTCCGCTAGTCGTTATACTGAAGTGAATATAACGACATTAGCCGGACGGTTCCGCAAAGACCATGACAAAGACGCCCGACGACCGTATCGACACCGCAGCCTCGCTCTGGCTCGACCGCAACGACCAAGGTTTCGTCGGTCGGGGGCGTATCGAGCTGCTGCGCCGAATCGGTGTAACGGGGTCGATCTCGCAGGCGGCCAAGGGGATGGGCATGTCATACAAACACGCCTGGGACGCAGTGGATGCGATGAACAACCTGTCTCCGCAGCCGCTGGTGCAACGACGCACCGGCGGACGCCACGGCGGGGGCACGGCACTCACGGACGAGGGCCGACGTTTGATCGCCGTCTACGAGACGGCCGAGCGGGAGCACAAAAGATTCCTTGCGCGACTGCGCGAGGGCATCCGCGATTTCGATCGCTTTCACACCTTGATCGGAGCTTTGAATATGAAGGTCAGTGCCAGAAACAACCTGCGCGGAGTCGTCACCGCCGTCACGCCGGGCGCAGTGAATGCGGAGGTGACACTCGACGTCGGGGGCACGCCGCTGGTCGCCATCATCACCAACGACAGCGTCCAGTCGCTCGGGCTCGCCCCCGGCGTCGAGGCCTACGCCTTGATCAAGGCGTCGTTCGTGATCCTGGCGACCGAGGACGGCGGGCTGAAGACATCGGCCCGCAATCGGTTGTGCGGAACGGTCGAGCGCGTGATCGACGGGGCCGTCAACACCGAGGTGGTCCTCGCCCTCGACGGCGGCGCCCGCCTGGCCGCCATCATCACCATGGAAAGCGCCAAGGATCTCGGAATCGCCGAGGGAGGGCGTGCCTGCGCGCTCGTGAAGGCACCTCACGTCATCCTGGCCGTCAAGGACTGAGCAGCCGCCGAAGCGCATGTTGAACGGGTTCTGCGTTATATCCAAGCGGATATGACGCAGGACACGCACTTTAGAATCCGGAGACCCTTGATGAAGACGATTCGATCCATCCTCGCCGGCGTGCTGCTGGCCGCCGCCTGCGTTCCCGCGCTCGCCGACGACATCCAAGTCGCGGTGGCCGCCAACTTCACCGCGCCGATGAAGGAAATCGCCGCTGCATTCGAGAAGGAGACCGGCCATGTGGTCAAGGCCGCCTATGGCTCGACAGGCAAGTTTTACGCGCAGATCAAAAACGGTGCACCCTTCGAGGCGTTCATCGCCGCCGACGACACCACCCCGACCAAACTGGTCGACGAGGGGGCCGCGATCTCGGGGACCCAGTTCACCTATGCCGTCGGGTCGCTGGTGCTCTGGTCGTCGAAGCCCGAGTTTGTCGACAGCGACGGCACCGTGCTGAAGTCGGGAGACTTCAACAAGGTGGCCATCGCGAACCCCAAGACCGCGCCCTACGGTGCCGCAGCGATCGAGGTCTTGACCGGGCTGGGGTTGCTGGAGCAGGTGGAACCGAAGCTCGTGACCGGCGAGAACATCGCACAAACCTACCAGTTCGTCAGCACCGGCAATGCCGATTTGGGGTTCGTCGCGCTCTCCCAGGTCATGGAGAAGGGCAAGATCACTGGCGGATCCGCCTGGATGATTCCGGGCACACTGCATAAGCCGATCCGCCAGGATGCGGTCGTTCTGTCGCCGGGGAAAGACAAGCCAGCGGTCGGCGCACTGATGGAGTACCTCAAGGAGGACGAGGCGCGCGCCATCATCAAGTCGTTCGGCTACGAGATCTGAGCACGCGCGCCGGTCAGGGGTTCGTCGCCGGATCCCTGATCCGCAGCCCCGGACGGCTTGATCGGCCTTGGCGGGGCCGAGCTCCGCCTCCCGGTGCGGGTCGGACTATTTCGCCTCCGCACCTTGGAGGCGGTCATCTTCTCTGATCGGATCATGCAATGCTGTTAAGTGAAACCGACCTGCAATCGATCTGGCTCACCCTGCGCCTCGCGGGCGTGGTCACCTTGATCCTCTTCATTGTGGGCACGCCCGTGGCGTGGTGGCTGGCCCGCACCCGCTCGCGCCTGAAGGGACCGGTCGGGGCCGTGGTCGCCCTGCCCTTGGTCCTGCCGCCGTCCGTGCTGGGCTTCTATCTCTTGGTGACGATGGGGCCGAACGGGCCGGTCGGCCAGTTGACCCAGGCGCTGGGCCTCGGCGTGCTGCCCTTCACCTTCTGGGGGCTGGTGGTCGCCTCGGTCTTCTATTCCCTACCCTTCATGGTGCAGCCGGTGCAGAACGCCTTCGAGGCGATCGGCAACCGGCCGTTGGAGGTGGCGGCCACCTTGCGCGCCTCGCCGCTGGACACCTTCTTCACCGTCGCCTTGCCGCTGGCGGCACCCGGCTTCGTCACCGCCGGGATCCTGACCTTTGCCCACACGGTCGGCGAGTTCGGCGTGGTGCTGATGATCGGCGGCAACATCCCCGGCGTCACCCGGGTGGCCTCGGTCCAGATCTACGACCACGTCGAGGCGATGGAATACGGCGACGCTCACCGGCTCGCCGCCATCATGCTGATCTTCTCCTTCCTGGTCCTGCTCGCGCTTTATCTGTGGCGCCCGAACCAGAAGAACACCTGAGAACACCATGGAACCGATCAACGCACGCTTCGCCATCGAATGGCCGGGCTTCAACCTGACGGTGGACTTGGAGCTCCCCGGTCGCGGGGTCACCGGTCTGTTCGGGCACTCGGGCTCCGGCAAGACGACCCTTCTGCGCTGTATCGCCGGCCTGGTCCGAGCCCCCGAGGGTCGGCTCGTCTTCCGCGGCGAGATCTGGCAAGACGCGAACACCTGGGTGCCGACACACCGCCGCTCGCTCGGCTATGTCTTCCAGGAGGCCAGCCTCTTCCCGCATCTCACGGTGATGGGGAACCTGCGGTACGGGCAGAAGCGCGCCCCTTCGTCGGTCGGGGCCGAGGATCGGGTGAGTCTCGACCAGGCGATCGCGCTCTTGGGCATCGATCATCTCTTGACCCGCAAGCCGGATCGCCTCTCGGGCGGCGAACGCCAACGGGTCGCCATCGCGCGTGCCTTGGCGGTCAGTCCGCGGGTGCTCCTCATGGACGAGCCGCTTGCCGCCCTGGACATCGCACGCAAGCAGGAGATCCTTCCCTACCTGGAGCGTCTGCACGACGAGCTGGCTATCCCGGTGCTCTACGTCAGCCATGCCCCGGACGAGGTCGCGCGCCTGGCCGATCATCTGGTGGTCATGGACGGCGGTCGCGTCCTCGCGAGCGGCCCGCTCAAGGAGACCCTCGCACGGCTGGATCTGCCGACCGCCTTCTCCGAGGATGCCGGCGTCGTCATCGAGGCCGTCGTAGCATCCCACGACGAGAACTATCACCTGTCGCGCCTGGACTTCCCCGGCGGCAACGTCGTCGTCGCTCAGCGCAAGGAGCCCGTCGGCCACCGTCTGCGTCTGCGTGTGCATGCCCGCGACGTCAGCCTCGCCCTCGAGCGCGCCACCGGTACCAGCATCGCCAACCTCCTGCCCGCCACCGTGGTCGAGATCGCCGACGCCGACACCCCGGGCCATTGTCTGGTGCGTCTGGATGCCGGCGGCACGCCGCTGATCGCGCGCATTACCCGCCGCTCGCTGGATCATCTGGGCGTCGCCCGCGGCAAGGCGATGTGGGCGCAGATCAAGGCCGTGGCCCTGCTGGGTGACTAAACCGCGTCCAGAGCGGGATGCTCACGTCAGCGTTAGCTCGATGTTGAGTGCATCCAGGGCTCTTAGCGGAGACGCGGTTTAGAATTTTATATTTTTGAATACCTTAAACCGCACCGCCTCCAACAACGATCGGAGCCGGCGCGGCCAAGCCAATTCAACACACGAGGCATACCGCGCGGGGCGCGGTTTAAGCCGGACGTCACATCGGGGTCCGCAACAGCGCGACACACCGAAACAAACCATGGGTCGATCAGAAGGAAGACCATCATGACAAACACCCTGCCGTGCGCGCTCGACGATCACGCCCTGCAACAACTGCTCGACGAGGATGTGCGCTTCGGCGATCTCACCACCGAGTCTCTGGGGATCGAGAACCAACCGGGGACGATCCGATTCTTCGCGCGTGACCCGATGACAGTCTGCTGCAGCGAGGAGGCCGCACGCCTCCTCACCCTCTGCGGAGCGGAGGCCAAGGTCCGGACCCCGTCCGGTACTCCGGCGGAAACGGGCACGCTCTTGCTGGAGGCAACCGGGACGGCCGGCGCCCTCCACCGCGCCTGGAAGACCGCACAGACCCTCATGGAATGGTCCTCCGGGGTGGCGAGCAGTGCAGCCGAGATCGTCGCAAGCGCCCGGCGCGCGGACCCGCACGCCCTGGTGGCCGGAACGCGCAAGAACACCCCCGGCACCCGCCGACTGACGACCAAGGCGTTCCGCGCCGGCGGCGCGGTGATGCATCGGCTCGGCCTCTCGGAAACGCTTCTGGTCTTTGCCGAGCATCGGTTGTTCCTCGATCGGGAAGACCCGAAGGAAACGCTCGCGCGGCTGCGTCGAATGTGTCCTGAGAAGCGCGTCGTGGTCGAGGTGAGCACGCACGCGGAGGCCCTCGCCTGGGCCGATTGCGATGTCCTGCAGCTGGAGAAGTTCACGCCTGACGGGGTTGCCGAGGTCGTCGCGGCACTGGCCGCCGCGGGTTCGGCGGCCCTAGTCGCCGCTGCCGGCGGGGTTCATGCCGGCAGCGCCGAGGACTATGTCCGCGCCGGAGCAAGGCTCCTGGTCACCTCTGCTCCGCACTTCGCGAAGCCTCGTGACGTCCAAGTGCGATTCACGGCCGACGGCGCCGAAGCACCCTGAGTGCCGATCGGACGAGACGCCAGCGGCGGAAACGGGATTGACTCCCGGTGCAACCCCGCATCGCGCTCTCCGCGAGCCTTGACAGGGATTTAGTACCTGTCTAGCCTGCCGACTGAGGTCGCTGTAGGACGCCGCACGGCGCCGCGAGGCCCGTTCGAATTTTCCTTTCCGTCGCGCGCCATGCACCGAGCCACACCCGGCCTGCACCCGCGGGCCGGCATACCGTCGACGCTGGTTCGACGCATGACCGGTGCAAGGGCGTCGGGTGATCCAGTCGCTCGGGACTAGACTGCGGGAATGACCGCTCTTTCACCAGAGTCGAGGACGCAGGGACCATGCGCAACGGCGTCGAGAAGGCGTTGACCGCGGAGACGCGGCCTTCGCAAGAACAACGCTCGCAAGACGCGGGGGACCCGAGCACGCCCGAAGCCACGATCCGGGGACCGGGCGCGCCTTCAGCCAGCTCCGCGGGCCGGGTCCTGCAGGAAGAGGTGGCTGCACCCACGCAACCTCCGACCTCCTCGTCACGCTCGGAGGCGAACTTAAGCGCGGATCATCCGGCCAGCTCGGACCTCGATGCCCGTCTCCGCGCCAGCCATCAACCCGACCTCCCCGCGACCTGGTTCCGGCGGTTGGTGCAGAATCAGCCGGACCTGATCTGCGGATTCCTGCCCGACACGACCCTCACCTACGTGAACGCGGCTTATGCCCGTTTTTTCGGGGCCCTCCCCGAAGACCTGATCGGCCGGCGCTTCATCGATTTCCTCGCTGCCGAGGATCGGACCCGGGTCATGGATCAGCTGTCAACGATGGCCCCGGCGACCCCCGAGTGCCAGTACGAGCATGAGACCCGCGGGTTCGACGGCGAGCCGCGATGGCATCTATGGCACGACTTCGCGCTGTTCGATGACGCGGGCCGCCCTTGCGAGTACCAGTCTATCGGCGTCGACGTGACGGATCGGCGACGGGTCGAGCAGGCCCTGCGCGAGAGCGAGTATTTCCTGCGCAAATCCCAGGAGGTGGCCGGCCTGGGATCCTACCGTTTCGACCCCCGTGCCGATCGGTGGATGAGCTCCGCACAGCTCGATCGGATCTTCGGGATCGATGACGGCTACCCCAGAGACACCGAAGGCTGGCTCGCGCTCGTCCACCCCGAACAGCGCGTGGAGATGGCGCGCTATCTGAGTGACGCCGTCATGGCCGCGCGTCAGCCCTTCGCCCGCGAGTACCGGATCGTCCGGCCCATAGACGGGACGGAACGCTGGGTACTCGGCCGCGGGGAGCTGGAGTTGGACGACGACGGGTGCCCCGTCGCCATGATCGGGACCATTCAGGACATCACCGAGCGGCGGCACCTCACCGATCGGCTGGCCTAGGACGCCAGCCACGATCCCCTGACCGGCCTGCACAACCGAGCGGAGCTGGAGCGCCGCCTGCAGGCGGCGTTGGCCGAGTCGAAGGCGGGCAGCCTGTATCACTCCTTCTGCTACATGGACCTGGATCAGTTCAAGGTGATCAACGACACCGCCGGGCACGCGGCGGGGGACGAGCTGCTCAAGCAGATCGCCCGGTTGCTTTCGACCATGATTCGCGAGCGCGACAGCTTGGCCCGAATCGGCGGAGACGAGTTGGGGCTCCTGCTCTTCGACTGCCCACTGACCCTCGCCGAACCGATCGCCCGACGGATCGTCGAGCGGGTGCGCGCGCTTCGCTTCCAGTGGGGCGGGCGCAGCTACCGAACGGGCCTGAGCATGGGCGTTGCCGAGATCCATCCCAAGACCGCCGACACAGCCACCATCCTCGCGGAGGCCGACATCGCCTGCTACATCGCCAAGCAGACGGGTCGCAACCGCTACCACCTGTATCGCAGCGAGAACGGACAGACCGCGTCCCACCACAATGACATGCTGAATGCCGCCGGCGTGCGCAATGCCCTGGAGCAGGGCCGCTTGAGGCTCTACTACCAGCCCATTGTAAGCCTCGGCTCGCCCGAAACACCCCCGGTGCACTACGAGGCGCTGTTGCGCGTCGTACCCGAGGATGGAGAGGGCGAACCGGTGCTAGCCCCCGGGTTCATCGGCGCCGCCGAGCGCTTCGGTCTGATGGACGAGATCGACCGCTGGGTCATCGCCCGGGCCCTGCATGATCATGGCTCGGAACCGGAAGCCCCGGGGGCGCGCATCGCGATCAATCTCTCGGGTAGCTCACTGAGCGACGAAACCCTGCTGGCCTACATCGAAGGGCAGATCGATGCATCCGGCATGGCCCCGGAGCGCATCTGCTTCGAGATCACCGAGACCGCCGGCATCCAGAACCTCGACCGCGCGCTCGATCTGATGACCGCGCTGAAAGCGCGCGGCTGCCAGCTGGCACTGGACGATTTCGGCAGTGGGCTGTCGTCCTTTCACTATCTGCGCCTGCTGCCGGTGGATTATCTGAAGATCGACGGCGGCTTCGTCCGCAACATCGCCGAGAACGCCAGCGACCGGATCCTGGTGGAGGCGATCAACCGCATGGGCCACACCCTGGGCATCTCCACCGTCGCGGAATACGCCCACAGCGAGGCCGTGGTTGCACGCCTGCGCATGCTCGGCGTGGACTACGCCCAGGGTTATCACTTTGGCCGGCCCGCCCCTTGGGCTGTCCCTCAACGGCGCTCCGGTGGCGAAGCCCCATTATGACAAAGTGGCCGCCACTTGGATGATCCTCCGCACGCGACACCGATTGAGCTTAGCCCCGAGCCCGACCCCTTTTTGTTGTACCTTTTTGTTGTAGGGCCCCGCCCGCAGATCGTCTTCGCCCGCGCCGGAGCCCGCACCTCATTGCATTCGCGACCGGCGACACCGCACACGCCGTTTTGAAGGGCGATGGCTCGTTCATGAAGGATTTCCGTGTCGACCCCGGTCTAACTACCAAACCAGACAAACCATCGAGAGTTATAGAATGAGGTCAGTCACACGCATCCTCTTGGCCGGCATCCTGATGACCGCACCATTGACCGCGCTGGCGGGCACGGAGTCGATCGTGCTCGGCATGGGCTGCTTTTGGGGTGCGGAGAAGCGGATGTCCGAGATCCCCGGCGTCGTCGACGTCGAGGCAGGCTATGCCGGCGGCGACGTCGAGATCGCGGGCTACGAGGACGTGCTCGGGTTGGAGACGACGCGCCTGCGCGGCAAGAGCGATCTGCGCAATCATGCGGAGGTCATCAAGGTGAGCTTCGACCCCGACCGGGTGAGCCTCGAGACCGTCCTGAAGCGCTTCTGGGAGAATCACGACCCCACGCAGGGTGACCGTCAGGGCAATGACGTCGGAAGCAACTATCGCAGCGCCATCTACACGGTCAGCGACACCCAGGACGCGGTGGCGCAGAGCACCCGCGCACGCTATCAGCAGGCCCTGACCGCGGCCGGCTACGGCCCCATCACCACGGAGATCGCTCCGCTGCGCAACTACAATCGCGGAGAGGAGTATCACCAGGACTATCTGAAGAAGAACCCGAATGGCTATTGCGGCCTCGGCGGCACGGGCGTGGCCTTTCCCGGCGAACCCGCCAAGGCGAAACCGACTCCGCTAGCCGCGGATCAACTCGATTTCGATCGGCAGCTGATCATGTTCGAGGCGCCGGACTGCCCGTTCTGCGAGCGCTTCCGCGCCGAGGTGCTGGACGACTGGCAGGCCGAGGTGCCCATCGCAGCCACCTTCAATCCCAACCCTCCCGAGGGCTGGACGTTGGAGAAGACCCTGTTCGCCACGCCGACCATCGTGCTCTTCGAGAAGGGCAAGGAGGTCTCGCGATACACGGGCTACAAGGGCGACGAGGAGCGTTTCTGGACATGGCTCGGCTTTCAGATCCTCACCCCCGAGCAACAGCGCATCGCCTTCGAGCAGGGCACCGAACCGGCATTCACGGGTTCGCATCTCGACGAAAAACGTCCGGGCGTGTTCGTGGATCCCATCACCGGCGCCCCCCTCTTCCGCAGCGACACCAAGTTCGAGAGCGGCACCGGCTGGCCGAGCTTCTTCAACCCGGTCGAAGGCGCGATCACACTGCACGAGGACACTACGCACGGTATGCGCAGGGTCGAGGTCCGCAGTGCAAGCTCGGGCATCCACCTGGGCCATGTCTTCGACGACGGCCCGCCGCCCTCGGGCAAGCGCTACTGCATCAACGGCAATGTCCTGAGCTTTGTCGCAAACGCCGAGTAGATCGCATACCGTGGCGGGCGCGGTTTAGGCTGCCCCGCGCAGCTCTGCCATGGCCGACGAGATGACTCGAATCGCGGAGCGAAACAAAAGCCAGACGAGTCCGAGTGCGACGACGAGATCGGCCCAGCCCGAACCGGTCACACAGACAACACCGGCCGCGACAAACACGGACAGATTCGATGCGATGTCGTTTCGCGAGCACTCCCACACGGAGCTCATATTCACGTCGTCGTGGCGATGCCGCCAAAGCAGGTACAGACAGAGCGAGTTTGCAGCGAGGCCGAGAAGACTAAACAGGCCCATCACCTCGAAGAGAGGGACGCTCGGCACCACCAGCTTGTAGGCAATCTGGGCTGCCACGACGCACGCGGCCAGGAGGATCAGAGCGCCCTTGAAGAGCGCGACCTTCGCCTTGACGACCGCGCCCCTGGAAACGGCGTATAGGCTCAGACCATAGGTCAAGGCGTCGCCGAGATTGTCGAGGCTGTCAGCCAGCAGCGCAGTCGAGTTGCCGTAAAGCGCACCCGCCGCGATGACGAAGAACATGACGGCATTGATGCCGAGCACCATGTACAGCGTTCCGCGTTGCCGTTCACGCAAGGCGTCGATGGAACAACTGTTGTCGCAACAACCACTCATTGCTGAAGCCTCTTGGCGCAATCCCGAGGGATGCCGATGGATTCATCGAACCACACTGATCGGCGGCCCTCCCGTATTATCCGTGTTGATCGACCCCAAACCCGAGATCCCGCCACCCGACCAACAGGATGGGCAGCGCCAAGGCCACCACGCCGGCGATCCCATAGGGCGTGACGACCATCGGAAAGGCAATCCTGAAGGGCGAAGGCACCGTGACGCCCGCTCCGCAGTGTCACGCATGCACCGTGGCGCTCTGCGCCACGCACCAAGAAGGCCGCGGTTGCGAAGAATGCCTGCCGAAACGAGGTTAGCCGCCACCTTCCGCGACGGTCAAGACGCCGAGTCTCGCCGGCACGCGCCACTGTCGGAGACCAACCCGATGCTGCGCCGAATCCTCCGTTTCCTCTTGCCGATGGCCATCGCGATGACACCGACCCCAGCCGCCACGTTCAACACCGAGCCGGGCCCGGCACGTGCGCCGATCATCATCGCCCACCGCGGCGCCTCCGCATACCTGCCCGAGCACACCCTGGCGGCCAAAGCGATGGCGCACGCGATGGGTGCGGACTTTCTGGAGCAGGATGTGGTTCTCACCCGCGATGGTCAGGCGATCGTCCTTCATGATCTGTATCTGGAAGGTGTTACCGATGTCGCTCGGCGCTTCCCCGACCGCGCGCGTGCCGACGGGCGCTGGTATGCGATCGATTTCAGCCTGGCCGAGATCCGCAGTCTGCGCCTGCACGAACGGCTGGATCCCGCCACCGGCCAACCGGTCTTTCCCGCGCGGTTTCCGCCCGAGGCCGACCTGTTCCGAATCCACACCCTCGAGGAGGAGCTGAGCCTGATCCACGGTCTGAACCGATCGACCGGGCGGATCGCGGGAATCTACGTGGAGTTGAAACACCCGGCATGGCACATCGCCGAGGGACAGGATCCAGTGCCCGTCCTGATGCGCACGCTGGATCGAGCCGGCTATCGTGGCCCGGAGGATGACATCTACATCCAGTGTTTCGAGCCCGACACGCTCAAACGCCTGCACGCGGAGATCGGCACGCGGATCCCCTTGATCCAACTGATCGGCGAGAACGACTGGTCGCCGGATCTGCCGGTCGACTTCGAGCGGATGCGCACCCCCGAGGGGCTGGCAGCCGTCGCCGAGTATGCCCGCGGCATCGGCCCCTGGATCGGACAGATCCATCAGGGCCTGGACGACACCGGCGCCCATCGCACCACGCCTCTGGTCGCCGACGCCCATGCCGCCGGACTCCTGGTCCACCCCTACACCCTTCGCCGCGACGCACTCCCCGAGGGCTTCCGGGACTTCGAGGCGCTGCTGCACTTCGCCCTCGTCGACCAGCGCGTCGACGGGGCCTTTACCGACCACCCGGATCTCGCCGTCCGCTTGAGAAGGGCTATCATCGACTCGAGCCGGTGACGGCCGAAACATCTTGAAGTCCATGGACCTGCATGGGCACAAGGGGCGACTTAAGTTGCCCCTACAGTCGCCCCAGCCCCGACACGCAACAGACTACGCTTGAGCCTGTCATCCGCGACCTCCCGGGGGATACCACGACGCTGGTCGATCTGCGCACTCCCACTTACCCGGGATGATTCAACCGTCCAAGGTGCCGCACCGCACCATGAGCCGAACAGGAGTCCGAGATGGACTTTCTGAAACCGAAAACACACCTTCTACGCGGAGAGGCAAGACGCAAGATCCCGACGCTCGCGCGCAAGCTCGGCGCCGATCTTGTCGTGATGGGCACGGTCGGTCGCGGCGGGATCCCCGGCTTGCTGATGGGCAACACGGCCGAGGCCATCCTGCAGCAGGTGGACTGTTCCGTGCTTGCAATCAAGCCGCCCGGATTCGTCACAGCGGTCGAGCTCGAGGGCTGAGCTCGCACCAACCGCGCCCAAGACCCCGCCGCGCTCAGCCCGCCTCGGCCGGCACGCGCTGCGACACCGTGCCGAGCTCCTCGGGCCAACAGCCCGCCGGCGGCCCGAGCTCGGCATCCGCCCCTTCGAACCGCACCAGATAGAGCTCCCGCTCGGGGTCCTCTTCGAGGTGTCCGATGTTGAGAATAACGCCGCGGGTCCCGGCCGCCGCGATCAAGGCATCCTCGGCGAGATCCGGGATACCGCCGTCGTTGTAGATGTCCGCGGCGGCGTAGACCAGGTCGCCCGGGCCCAACTGACCAAGCTCCAGTTCACTGAGATCCATCAAAGACTCCTGTTGCTGACATATGTTGTGGGATTCACGACCCGCCGCACGCGGATGTCGTTCGAGAGCCGACATCGAAGGGCAACGGAACCCTCTCAAAAATCAGCAAATCAATAAGATAGCTGAAATTTCCAGCGTGGCACACGGTTTGCTGAATGAGTCGCCAACACAGACGCAAGACTCAAGCCACGGCCTGAGCCTGCGTCCCGATTCACTCGCTCATCGCAACGCTAACCGGAGACACGCCATGTGGGATTACTCGGAAAAGGTTCAGGAGCACTTCTTCAATCCCCGCAATGCGGGCGCGGTCGCGGATGCCAATGCGACGGGTGACGTCGGCTCCCTGTCCTGCGGCGATGCCCTGCGCCTGACCCTCAAGGTCGATCCGCAGAGCGAGGTGATCCTCGATGCCGGCTTCCAGACCTTCGGCTGCGGCTCGGCCATCGCCTCGAGCTCGGCGCTGACCGAGATCATCAAGGGCATGACGCTCAACGAGGCACTCGAGGTCACGAATCAGGACATTGCCGACTATCTCGACGGACTGCCGGCCGAGAAGATGCACTGCTCCGTGATGGGTCGCGAGGCGCTGCAGGCGGCGATCGCCAACTATCGCGGCGAGGAGTGGAAGGACGATCACGAGGAAGGCGCCTTGGTGTGCAAGTGTTTCGCGGTCGATGCGGTCCTGATCGAAAACACCATCCGCTCCAACGGTCTCTCCACCGTCGAAGAGGTGGCGAACTACACCAAGGCGGGCGGCGGCTGCTCGGCCTGTCACGAGGGTGTCGAGGCCATCCTGAGCCGCGTCCTCGCCGAGCAGGGCAAGGCGTTCGACCCTTACGCCAAGGCACCCGAGGCGGCATCGCCCGAAGGCGGGCGCAAGCTGGGCAACCTGGAGCGGATCCGCCGCATCGAGCGCTCCATCGAGGCGATCCGACCGAATCTGCAGCGCGACCACGGCGATGTGGAGCTGATCGATATCGACGGCAAGAACGTCTACGTGAACATGACCGGCGCCTGCGTGGGGTGCCAGATGGCATCGACCACGCTCGACGGGATCCAACAGCGCATCGTCGAGGATCTCGGCGAGTTCGTGCGGGTGCTGCCTGCCAAAGCGATGCGCAAAAGCGCCTAAGTGCTTTTAGCTTTTAGCTTTTAGCCCTTAGCCCTTAGCCCTTAGCCTTTTAAAGAGGCCATCATCCCATGACCACTCCACCCGACACCCAAGGCATCTATCTCGACAACAACGCCACCACCATGGTCGCGCCCGAGGTGGTCGAGGCCATGCTGCCCTTCTTCACCGAGCAGTTCGGCAATGCCTCCTCGATCCATGCCTACGGCAACCGGGTCGGTCACGCCATCAAGCAGGCTCGGCAGCAGGTCCAGGCCTTGCTCGGCGCCGCGCAGGACTCCGAAATCGTCTTCACCTCCTGCGGGACCGAGTCGGATTCCACCGCGATCCTCTCCGCCCTCAAGGCCCAGCCGGAGCGCAAGGAGATCATCACCACGGTCGTGGAGCATCCGGCGATCCTCGCGCTCTGTCAGCACCTGGAGACCGAGGGCTACAAGGTCCATTACCTTCCGGTCGACGGCAAAGGTCGGCTCGATATCCAGCAGTACATGGACCTGCTTTCGGATCGCGTCGCGATCGTCTCGGTGATGTGGGCAAACAACGAATCCGGCACACTCTTCCCGGTGCAGGAGATGGCGGAACTGGCGAAATCGGCCGGAGTGCTCTTTCATACGGATGCGGTCCAGGCGGTCGGCAAGCTCCCCATCGATCTGAAGGACACCGCGATCGACATGCTCTCGCTCTCCGGACACAAGCTGCATGCGCCCAAGGGTATCGGTGTCCTCTATCTGAGGCGCAACACGCGCTTTCGCCCCTTGCTGCGCGGCGGGCATCAGGAACGCGGCCGGCGTGCCGGCACCGAGAACAGCGCCTCGATCGTCGGGCTCGGCAAGGCGTGCGAGATGGCGATGGAGCATATGGACGACGAGAAGACCACCGTCCGGGCCATGCGCGACCGGCTCGAGCGCGGCATCCTCGCGGCTGTCCCCAATTGCTTCGTGACGGGCGACCCGACCAACCGCCTGCCCAACACCAGCAACATCGCCTTTGAATACATCGAGGGCGAGGCAATCCTGCTGCTGCTCAACAAGCTCGGCATCGCCGCCTCGAGCGGCTCCGCCTGCACCTCCGGCTCGCTCGAGCCCTCGCATGTAATGCGTGCCATGGGCATCCCCTTCACCGCCGCCCACGGCACGACGCGCTTCTCGCTCTCGCGCTACAACCGCATGGAGGAGATCGACCGCGTCATCGAGGCCGTGCCGCCGATCGTCGCCAAGCTGCGCAAGCTCTCGCCCT
The DNA here is from genome assembly GCF_000223985.1 of Thiocapsa marina 5811. Classification (GTDB taxonomy): domain Bacteria; phylum Pseudomonadota; class Gammaproteobacteria; order Chromatiales; family Chromatiaceae; genus Thiocapsa; species Thiocapsa marina. Next base: position 120,737 of record NZ_AFWV01000012.1, on the reverse strand, counting down.
ATTGGTCCGACACGGGACCCGTGTCCGATCCGGCCGCCGCTTTCGCACCGGCCTACGCCTGACCGAAACGCGCCGTCGGACCCGTCCGACGGCGCGCCGATCACCAACCGTTTTAGGCTCGGCGGGCTCGCACATCGCTCGTCCGTGTGCGACCAAGCCGAGACCGATCCGCTGAGGCCGAGGACCCGCCCGTGGCATCGGCCCCAGCCGCCAGGTCTGCGCCGTCCGGCAACCCTTGCCGTTTCCGTGAAATCCGCCGCCCGAAATCGCCTATGCTTGTCCTCGACCTCGCAGCGGACAGCACGACATGACGCGCGCATCCACCCAAGCCGACCACCGCCCCGCCGACCCTCGTCCCGCGGGCATCGCACAGCACGGCGATTGCCCCGAGCCGACGGCGGAGGCGACCTGGATCCACGTCATCCGCAAGATGGACGAGACCTACGCGGACCTGATCCGGCATCAAAGCGCGCTCGAAGAGAAGAACAGCGCGCTGGAGGATGCCCAGCACTTCATCGCGAGCGTGCTGGCCTCCATGACGGATGTCCTGATCGTCTGCGACGTCCAGGGTCGCATCCAACAGGTCAACCGCGCATTGGAAACATTGACGGGTTGGAGCGAGGCCGACCTGCGCGGGCGCCCCTTCCTGGCGCTGCTCGCCGAGCACTGTCTGGCCATGGCCAGCAGCTTCGCCCAACAGATCCGCGCCGAGGCCATCCACGACTGCGAGCTCGCGCTCAAGGGCGTCGACGAGGAGATCCCGCTCGCGGTCAACTGCACCTCGCGGTACGACCACCGCGGACGTCTGGTCGGCATGGTCCTGATCGGTCGTCCGGTCGGCGAGCTGCGCCGCGCCTATCGCGACCTGGCCCAGGCGCACGACGACCTCAAGCGCGCCCAAGGCCGCTTGGTCAATGCCGAGAAGATGGCCTCGCTCGGCCGGCTCGTCGCCGGCGTCGCGCACGAGCTGAACAACCCCATCAGCTTCGTCTACGGCAACGTGCATGCCCTCTCGCGTTATCGCGAGCGGCTGCTGCGCTATTGCGCGGCGGTCGACGCCTCCGGACCCTCCACCGAGCTGCAGGCACTCAAGGCGGAGCTGCGTATCGAGAGGCTGCTGGCGGATCTCGATCCGCTGATCAAGGGCACGCTCGAGGGCGCGGAGCGCGTCCGCGACCTGGTGCAGGATCTGCGCTGTTTCTCATCCGGCCAGCAGGGCGAATCCACCCGGTTCGATCTCGTCCACCTGATCCGCACGGCGGTGCATTGGGTGACCAAGGGCGAACGCAGGGAGATCGAGACGACGCTCGACCTCCCCGACACCTTGACGATCCAGGGACATCCGGGGCAGATCCATCAAGTCCTCATGAACCTGGTCCAAAACGCACTCGACGCGATGCGGGACAACACGCAGACACCGCGACTGACCATCAGCGCCGGACAGGAGGAGACAAACGCGTGGCTGAGCGTCCGGGACAACGGCCCCGGCATCGACGAGCAGGATCTGAGCCGCATCTTCGACCCCTTCTTCACGACCAAACCCGTCGGTCAAGGGACCGGCCTGGGACTCTCCATCAGCTACAGCATCATCGCCGACCACCGGGGCAACCTGACCGCCGAAAACCACCCGGATGGCGGTGCCGAATTCCGCCTGGAACTGCCGCTGAGTCGCGACGTGCTGCCCGAAACAGGCCCCAGCCAAGATGCCCCGTAAATTCACTGAACCGCGTCACCGCCGAGGCGTCCCGAATCCGCGACGCGACGCAAGCCCCAACGTCTTCATGCGCAACACCGGACGCGGTTCACGATGAACCTGCTATGGCTCCAATCCGGAGGCTGCGGCGGCTGCACCCTCTCGCTGCTCGCCGCCGAGGCCCCGGGGCTGTTCGAGACACTCGCCGGCGCCGGGATCCGGATCCTCTGGCATCCATCGCTGAGCGAGGCAAGCGGCGGCGAGGTACTCGATCTGCTCGCCCGCGTCGAGGCGGGCGAAACGGCGCTGGACCTGCTCTGCATCGAAGGCGCGCTCCTGCGCGGACCGAACGGCACCGGCGCCTTTCACCGTTTCGCCGGCACCCGGACACCCATGATCGACTGGGTGAGGCGTCTGGCCGCGCGAGCGCACTACTGCCTCGCGATCGGCACCTGCGCCGCTTTCGGGGGCGTGACCGCCGGCGGCTCGAACCCCACGGATGCCTGCGGGCTCCAGTTCGAAGGGACCTACCCCGGCGGTCTGCTCGGTTCCGACTATCGCTCCGGGGCCGGTCTCCCGGTGATCAATGTCGCCGGCTGTCCGACCCATCCCGACTGGGTCACCGAGACCCTCATGGCGATCGCCTTGGAGGGACTGACGACCCAAGACCTGGATGCCTACGCCCGCCCCCGGATGTACGCGGACCAACTGGTCCATCACGGCTGCCCGCGCAACGAATTCTACGAATACAAAGCGAGCGCCCGCACACCGTCGGATCTCGGCTGTCTCATGGAGCATCTGGGCTGTCTCGGCACCCAGGCCCACGCCGACTGCAACACCCGGCTCTGGAACGGCTCGGGCTCCTGCACGCGCGGCGGCTATGCCTGCATCAACTGCACCTCGCCCGAGTTCGAAGAGCCGGGCCATGCCTTTGCGGAGACACCCAGCCTGGCCGGCATCCCGATCGGCCTGCCGACCGACATGCCCAAGGCCTGGTTCGTCGCGCTCTCCTCGCTGGCCAAGGCCGCAACACCGGAGCGACTGCGCAAGAACGCCGTGTCGGACCATATCGCGGTGCCGCCGACGATTCGGCCGACAAAGTTGCGGTGACCGGAGGAGTCACCAGCCCCCAGCCCCCAGCCATTAGCCATTAGCCATTAGCCACCGACTTTTCCAACGCAAGACATCTCCGCAGCCTGGATCCGCCTCGACACTCATCCGCAAGGGAAGCCAGTATGACGATCGAAACAGACTCTTTCCCTTTGCAGTCGTGCGGCTCCCATGCCCCGCACCAGCCAACCGGCCCATGGTCGGACACTCGGGGCTCGAGCCTGTGGGCCGGAGGCCGGAGTCGGGAGGCTGGACGCCCGCGGTACTCCCCCGAATGAGCACACTCACCTTGGGCCCGTTCAACCGCGTCGAGGGCGACCTGGAGGTTCAGCTCGAGGTCGCCGACGGGCGTGTGCGGGAGGCCCGCGTCAACTCGCCCCTCTATCGCGGATTCGAGCAGATCCTCCAGGGCAAGGACCCGCGCGACACCCTGGTGATCACGCCGCGGATCTGCGGGATCTGCTCGGTCTCTCAGTCGATGGCCGCGGCCTATGCGCTGGCGGACGCGGCCGGTGTTGCCATGCCGCCGAACGGCGAGCTCGCCACCAATCTGGTCCTCGCCTGCGAGAACCTGGCCGACCATCTGACCCACTTCTATCTGTTCTTCATGCCGGACTTTGCGCGTCCCGTCTATGCCGACCGCCCTTGGTATGCGGACACCGAGGCGCGCTTCCGCGCCCTAAGCGGCTCGGCAGCGGGAGTGGTCCTGCCTGCGCGCGCGCACTTCATGCACATCATGGGTCTGCTCGCCGGCAAATGGCCGCACAGCTTGAGTCTGCAACCCGGCGGCACGGCCAAGCCGGTCCAAGCGCAGGAGCGCATCCGCCTGCTCGCCATCCTCGCCGCCTTCAGACATTTCCTGGAGCGCGAGACCTTCGGCGATCCCTTGGAGAGCGTTGTCGCCATGGACAGTGCGCGCGCGCTCGACGCCTGGTCAGCACGCGACCCGGGCCGAGGCGATCTGCGCCGCTTCCTGCGGATAGCGGACGACCTGGGCTTGGCTGAACTGGGGCGCGCGACCGATCGCTTCATGAGCTACGGGGCTTACCCGGGCGGGGGCACCCGACTCTTCCGATCCGGGCTCTGGTCCGACAATGGCCCGCAGCCGCTGGACCTCGCCACGATCGCAGAAGACATGAGCCACAGTTGGATGGTCGGCGTGGATGCGCTGCATCCCGCCGACGGCGTGACCATCCCGGATGCCGAAAAAGCGCGCGCCTACAGCTGGTGCAAGGCCCCCCGACTCGCCGGCGAGGTGCTCGAGGTCGGCGCATTGGCCCGTCAGCTCATCGACGGCCATCCGCTGATCCGCGACCTGGTCGCCGAGTCCGGCGGGAACGTGAGCAACCGCGTCATCGCGCGACTGCTCGAGATCGCGCGTGTCCTGATGGCGATGGAGGACTGGGTCAAGGCGATCGTGCCGGGCGAGCCGTTCTGCGGGCAGACCGCGATCCCGGACGAGGCGAGCGGCGTGGGGCTGGTCGAGGCGGCCCGCGGCAGCCTGGGCCACTGGCTCGCGATCCGTCGCGGTCGCATCCTCAACTACCAGATCATCGCCCCTACTACCTGGAACTTCTCCCCGCGCGACACCGCCGGTGTCCCGGGCGCGCTTGAGCAAGCACTCGTCGGGGCCGAGGTCCGACCGGGCGAGACCACACCGATCGCCGTGCAACACATCGTGCGCTCCTTCGACCCCTGTATGGTCTGCACGGTCCACTGAACCGCGTCCGCTACTGAACCGCGTCCGGCGGTTGATGTGTCGGTTGGCGTCGGGCGGAGCCTCGCGCTCACTCGATCACGACGGCGAGACGCGGTTCAGGATGTTTTTGCTTTTCGGGAGCCCGTCGTCCACCGCGGGCAATCGGCGCGAAGCGGCCGCACCCCGGACCGACGACTTGCAGTCGTCCTCTTCATCGATCCCGACGGCCATTCACGTCGGTTGCGCTCTTCGAGCGCCGAGCACCGCGGGACGGATGGGTAAGCGCAGCAAAACCCATTCTCAGCGCTCCGAGAACGCCGAACCGTTTCGGACGGAGCGCAAAGAAACCCGTCCCCCGCGTAAAAGGCCCCGATTCAATCCGGCCAAACCCTCCGCCGACTCTGATACCCCCCCACCGATGATTCAGCGGCAGCCGCGGAAGCCGCAGGCTTGGGCGCAACCGGCCGCGCGGCGGCACCCGCCCCGGTGGCCTTTGCACGCCTCGCCGGGGCCGATGCCGTCGCAGCCCCGGAGGCTTGCGTGCTCGCCGGCTCGGCATCGCCCGGCTGGCCCGTGTCGCTCTTGGCCTTACGGATGGAATCCACCAAGCGGCGCTCGGTGCGGGCGGTGTTACGGGTGGTTTTGGTCGGGGTCGTCATGGTCGAAGATCTCCGCAATCAGGTCGTTGATCTCGGTCGCCGCGGCGGCACCGCGACGGCCGGCTTGGAAGACGCTGCGCCCCTCGAGCACGCAGAGACGATGGATGGAGCGGCGCTGCAGGGACGTTCGGGCGACCGGCAGGTCCAGCTCGGCGACAGCCTCGGGCATCAGGCGCGAGAGGGTCGTGCGCGGCTCCATCTGGCTCATCACGATCAAGGCGCGCAGTCGCGGGTTCTCGGGGCGCAGCTTTTCGATGACGCGGGCGAGATGGCTGGTTGCCCAGAGGTCCATCGGCGAAGGCTGGAGCGGGATCAGCGCATGGTCGGCGAGGCGCAGTGCGTGCTCGGTCTGCGGTGCCTTGATGGACGGAGGACAGTCGATGACCACATGGTCATGGACATCGCGCAGGGCCCGGACCGTCTTCTCGAGCCCGAAGGCCGCAGCCACTACGGCGGGCAGCGCGGCGTTCTCGTTCCCGGTCAGGCGCCATTGATAGGCGGACTGCTGCGGATCGGCATCGACGATGACGACCGATCCCCGCCGCGCCAGACCCGCCGCAAGATTCAAGGACAAGGTGGTCTTGCCCGTGCCGCCTTTGTTGCCGACGACGGCGACGATGCTCATCGGCCGACCTCGTGTCGGATGTGGCGCGGCGCAAAAAAGACAAGCGGCACGGCTTTCGTCAAGGTCTCGACCTCGGTCATCGGCGGACATCGGAGCTAAACCGCGCCCAGTGCGGTATGCGTCGTGTGTCGGACTGGCTTGGCCGCGCCGGCTCCGATTATTGCCGGAGCCTGCGCGGTTTAAGGTATTAAAAAATATAAAATTATAAACCGCGCCCCCGCTGATGGCCGTCGATACACCAAAGGTCGAGATCGCGCGAAAGCGAGCATCTCGCTCTGGACGCGGTTTAGGCCAAGGCTAGGCGGTGTGATCGAGCGGCGTCAAGCGCGCGACGCATTCCAAGGGCCGTTCAACCGCCGGTTCTTAGGTTAAACTCGGGGCTTGTCTCGCTCTGCCGATGATCCGCCCATGTCGATGCCACTCTACGAAAAGGACTTCTACCAATGGTTGGAGCACACCACCGACCTCATGCGCGAGGGTCGTTTCGACGAGATCGATCGCGAGCTGCTGATCGACGAGACGTTCTTCCCCGAGCCCTAATCGATTGTCCGCAGCAAAGAACCAGCGCGTGGGCTCGCCCCGATCGACAAGACGCAGGGCGCTCCTCGTCTCGGCGATCATCCTCGGGTTGACGGCGGCGCTAGCGCTCTCGGTCCATCCACTGCTGAACAGCCGTTGGTTTCAGGAGCGCCTTTCCGATTACATCGGCCTGAGCATCGCCTGGGAGTCGGCACGCCTTCGCCCGAGCGGACAGCTCGGGCTCCGGGACTTGCGCATCGCGCGCGACGACCCTCACTGGCCCGTCGCCCTCGCCCTGCATCAAGCGGCCGTGCAACTGGAGCTGCCCGCGCTCCTGCACCGAGAGCTTCGGGTCCTGCGCCTCGATGCCGAAGGCATCCGCTCGCTGCGCTTCGGCGCTTACCGGCTGGAGGGCGACGGCAACCTGGCGATTGAAGGTGCCGGGTTGCGCCACGATCACATCGGCATCGAGAGCCTGCGTTTCGACCTGAACAAGGCCAGCGTGCTGCGCGACGAGGCGACCTTATCGCGCGATCTGGCGATCGGTGCACGCATGCAGCTCTTACCGCTCTCCCTCGCCGACAATCCCGGCGCGCAAATCCTGCGCTTCATCTCCGGCGATCTGGATCTCTCGGCGAAGGCCGATGCCTGGGATCTCTTCAACGACTATCTGCAAGACATCCCCTGGTTGAGCCTGTCCGGGCATGGCGACCTCACCGCCGAGCTGTCGATCGATCGGGGCCACCTGGAACCCGGCAGCCGAGTGCGGCTCGACTCGCCCTCGCTCGGTGTCGGCTTGGATCCCGGCGCGGACTCGGAAGCCGCTGCCAACGGCGCATCGAGCCGGATCGGCGACGACAGCCTCTACCGACTCGCCGGCGCCGGCCGCGTCGAGCTTCAGGTCGTCTCCAACGCGGCGGGACAAACCGAGACCGTCCTCGGCGTCGATCTCACCGACGTGGAGATGCGCGACCCGGACGAGGACGCCCGATTCCTCGACAGCCGCGCCTTTCGCCTGGAGTCTCGCATCGCCGGGGCCGATCTGCTCCAACCTCCGGACCTCCCCGAGCAGACCACGCTGACGTGGACATCCGCCGTCGTCCCGGATATCGCCGTGTTCTCGCGCTATCTCCCGCCCGGCACCCCGGTGGCCCTGCGCGGCGGACTGGCTGGACTCGATGCCGTCCTCACGTGGGAGGACGACCGGCTCCACGGCGCGCTCGACCTGTATGGCGACGACGTCCGACTCACCCTGCTGGACACCGACGTCGAGGGCAAGCTCAACCTCGACCTGCGGATCAACGCCCTGAACCCGGCCGAGCAGACACTCGACCTTTCGGGCACCCGGCTGCGCCTGGAAGCGCTCGCCGATGCCCGAGCGCAAACGTCCGCACCCTTGATCACCCGATTCAGTCTCGACGAGGCCACCTTCCGGCTCACCCGACCCATCGCCGAGTTGCGGGCCATGGTCCGTCGCCCCGAGCCACTTCCCGTCGACGGGCGGCTCCTGGTCTCCGGCGAGATCAACCACCTGGGTTTCTTCGACGCCTTCCTCGGCAATACCCTGGGCGGCCGCGGCATTCGACTCGACGGCAGCGGCACCCTCCTCACCGAGCTGAACATCCTCGACGGCACCCCGGCGAGCGGCAGCCGCCTCGCGGTGGAGGCCGGCGCGCTGAGCGTCGGCCTTCTGGACTTCCAGATCGGCGGTGCCGGGGCGCTCGATGCCCGGTGGCAGGACAGCGACGCGGGCGAGACGCTGATGCTGGAGACCCGCTTCACCGAGGCCAGTCTGCGGCACCGGGACGAGCCCCGCCCTTTGCTCGATTCGGCACGCATCGCACTGGACATCGAAACACCCGCGCCGTCCGGCCACGCCTTGACGGACATCTCGGCCGATGCCGCCCGCGTGGACGTGCGCTGGGACGGCGCCCGGATGCCCGATGTCGGCGTACTCAACCGCTATCTCCCGGAACAGGCACCCTTTCGATTACGCGGCGGCCGCGCCACGAGCGAGGGCTCGGTTCGGCTCGACGCCCAGCGGGCCAGCGGGGCGCTGCAGCTCACCGGGGAGGACATCCGAGGCGAGCTCTTCGAGAAGCCCGTGGAGGGCGGATTGCGCCTCGACCTCGCGCTGAAGGGCGCAGATCTGAACGGCAGCACGCTCGACCTCTCCGGCTCGCGCCTCGAGCTGCAGGCCGGCGGCGATATCGGCAACGAGCGACTGCGCACCATTCTGAACCTAGAGCAAGCCCGCTTCACCGACTGGCTCGACGCGACGTCCAAGCCCAACCGAGCCCTGCAGGGCCGGATCACGCTCGACGGGCACGTCACCCAGCTCGGCTTTCTGGACAACTTTCTGCCGCGCGAGCACGGCGTGCGGATGCGCGGTGCAGGGCGGATCGATGCCGACCTGATCTTTGGCCAGGAGACGCTTGCGCCCGGCAGCCGAGTGCGGATCGACGCCAGTCCACTCCAGGTCGACTTCCTGGATTATCGCGCGCAGGGCAACGGCCGGCTGAGCCTCGAGACCGACGGCCGTGCCCGCGATCCCGGCGCCGCGCTGAGTCTCACATTGCCCGCTTTCTCGCTGGGTCTCCAAGATGGCTCCGAGAGCTATATCGAGGGACAGGGCCTCAGCCTCGAGAGCCGCACGCCCAGCCTGAAGCGGGCCACCGGCGCCCAGCCGGCCCGCAACGTCACCACCCGCATCAGCCTGCCGGAGGCCAAGCTGGGAGACCTCTCCGTCTACAACCGCTACCTTCCGAAAGACGCCGGCCTCGCGCTGCTCTCCGGCAGCGCAGACCTGAGTATGGTGTTCAATCTCGAGGGTCAAGACGCCGACGGCGAGATCAACCTGCAAAGCCACGACACACGCATCCGCATGGACACCCAAGAGCTCGGCGGGAACCTCGTGCTGGAGGCCCGGCTGCGCGAGGGCGACATCGCGTCCATGACCTTCGATGCGTCCGGCTCGCGCATCCGGCTCGACGGGATGACGCTCACCGAGCCCGACGGCAGCGAGACCGCCGACTGGTGGGCGCAGCTGCAGCTCGACGAGGCCCGCTTGGTCTGGACCGAGCCGCTCGCGCTCGAATCCCGCTTGACGCTCGGCATGCGCGACACCGGCCTGCTGGCCCGACTCTTCATCGCCGGGGCCCGCGAGCGTGACTGGCTCGCACGCCTGCTCACCGTCCCCGACGTCGAGGGCACGGCCCGGGTCCGGCTGCGCGACGAGAGCATCCATCTCTGGAATGCACGCCTCAGCGCCGGTCCGCTCGTCCTCTTCGCGGATCTCGAGATGCGGGACTCGCTGCTCAACGGCGAGCTGTCCGCAGTCATACAACCCTTCAGCGTCTCCATCAGTCTCACCGACAGCAAGCCGAAGCTGCATCTCGTCAATTCGCCGGGTCTTCATCGCGATTGACAAGAAGCGACCTCCAGGACTAGCGTCGATGGCCTGCCGAAGCCCTTCCCATCCAGGCATCGGCGGTATTCAAAGCATCGTTGTTCTCTTCGTTGCGGACAACGGCTCGCCGTCTCCCCGCCGCCGGGGAGCTCACGTGTCATCGACAAGGAGCATTGGTCAGAGAATGAAAACATACAGAAGCGGTTTCTTAAGAACCAGCATCGTTGCGACAAGCGGGGTTCTGGCAATCTCCGCACTGCTCACCTTGAGCGGATGCACCGCGATCCAGCAATCGGAGGCCCAGAGCACGGAGCGGATGTTGGCCGCCGCCGGGTTTCAAATGCAGTTTGCCAAGACGCCGGACCAGATGGCAAAGGTCACGGCGCTGCCCCAACGCACGCTCACCCGCACCACGGGTCCGGACGGCGCGCTGCGCTTCGTTTGGGCCGACGCGACCGACTGCCAGTGCCTGTATGTGGGCACCGAGTCGGCCTACGACCGCTATCGCAAGCTCGGCATCCAGCAGGAGATCGCCGAGGAAAACGAAATGGCCTCGATGGATTGGGACTCTTGGGGCGGCTGGGGTCCTTGGTGGTGACCTGCTCTAAACCGCGTCCGGCTTAATCTGCGGGGTTTTTGGCCAGCGTCGGGCTCGCGCCAATCAACACGCCTTGGAGTCGACGCGGTTTAGGTGATCGAATTCAATTCATCAAGATACTCGTGACACCCCTCCGGCGGTGTCACGCATCGATTGGCGCTCCGCGCCCAGAGGCCCGGCAGTGCGTCAGCGAGATGAGCGCCGCGTCATCCGAAACCCGGGCCGACACGGCGGGCCACCTCATCGACTACCCCCATCCGCTTCGCGCGGCAGCAACGACTCGGCATACATCGGCGCCACATCCACGTACCGCCGCACGGTGTAATGGGCGGTCACCACGGCGAGCATCAGCGGCAGGACGATCTCGTAGTCCATCGTCATCTCGAAGACCATCAGGATAGACATCAAAGGGGCATGCGTCGTCGCCGCGAGCATCGCCCCCATGCCGACCACCGCGTAGGCGCTCGGCGGTCCGGTGCCGACCGGCAGGACGGCGTGCACGGCAGTGCCGAAGAGCACACCGAGCAACGCACCGACGAAGAGCGTCGGCGTGAAGGCCCCGCCGACCGCACCCGAGCCGTGCGTCGCCGCGGTCGCGATCATCTTCAGCACCATGACGGTCAAAAGCGCCTGCCAGACCCAGGGCTCGTGGAGCACCGTGTTGACGACGCTGTAGCCGTTGCCCCAAACCGCGGGCTCGTACATCGAGATGGCCCCGACAATGAGCCCGCCGAGCGCCATCCGAGCGGACAGCGGCATCGGCAGGCGGGCGAAGACCCGATGGGAATGCCCCAACAGACCCAGAAAGATCGGCGCCATATGGCCCGCGACGAGACCCAGCAGCAGATACAGACCGAGCTCCCAGTCGCTCACCAGGGTAAACGCCGGGATCTCGTAAATGGGCGCGTACCCCATAATGTCGTGGACCGTCACGCTCGCAATCACCGCGGCGACGATCAGCGGACCGATGTGCTGAATCGCGATGGAGCCCAGCACGATCTCCGCGACGAACAAGGTCGCCGCAATCGGCGCGTTGTAGGCCGCGGCCAGACCCGCCGCCGCCCCGGCCGCCACCAGCAGACGCAGACGATCCCGCGGGAAGTGCGCCACCCGCCCGATGGTCGAGGCAACCATCGCGGAGAGCTGCACCATCGCACCCTCGCGCCCGATCGAGCCACCCGAGGCCACAGTGACCAGCGACGAGGCCGACTTCACCAGGCTTTGACGGACACTGATCCAGCCGTCGCCGACCGCGACCGCCTCCATATAATCGGTGGTCGTCCGCCCGCGCAGCCGCCCGCCGATCTGCTCCAGGATCAAGCCGGCCACCAAGCCCCCGACCGCCGGCAGAAGCAAACGCTGCCAAGGCGGAAGACCCAGCGCCATGACGACCAGGCTGCCGCTGTGGTCCACGAGAAGCCATTCCAGACCATGGATCCCCTCGCGAAACACCACCGTGACCAGCGCGCCGAGGAGTCCGGCCAGCGCCGCCAGGACCAAAAAGACGAGATCGCCGTCCTTCAAGGCGAACAGAAAGGGTACACGCCGGGGCGGCAAGGCCGCGGCATCCCGGGGCGGGCCGGCACCCGCGACGGCCGCCGCGCCGGATGGGGCGAGCAGCGGCGCTGCAGCGCGCGGCCTGCGCCGGACCAGCGACATCGCCAAGAGGGCGAGCACCAGCGGGGCCAGGAGCCAGAACGGCGCTTGCGGGCCCTCGGGCAAGTGCGACGGCGCCTCCTCGCCGACGACGCGGGCGGACTCGCCAAGAGGCGATAGCGCCGATCCAGCCTCATCCGGCGGCGCGGCCCCGTCCGGATCCGGCGGACAAGGGCAGATGTCGTCGCGGGTTTGAGCGGGTTCGATCGATGGTGCCGTTTCTGTCGTGGACGCGGGCCCCGCCGCAACGCCATCCTGTGCCTGGGTTGGGTCCGGACCCGCCGCGGAGAGTGCTGATTCCGTCGGCAAGGGCGACGGTGACGGCGCGGAAGACCGATCCGGCGCGCCGGGCGCATCCCCCTGCGCCGCCCCATCCGCATATCGCGTCCCCTCGGCGGGCACAGGTGCAGGCGACCCCTGCGCGAAAGGCTGGACGACCGCCGGACACTCGAGCGCGCGCCCGCGACGGCGATGCTCCTCCCATTCACGCGCCTGACGCTCGATGCTCCGACGCGCCGTCGCCGCATCCACCGCACCGATGCGCTCCGCCGAAGGCACCTCGAGCACCGCACCGACGCGCAGAACCCCGTTGACGTTGCACGCGGGCGAGAAGGCATCCGGATTCGACTCCAACAGGGCCAGCATCACCTGATCGCGACTGAACCCCGCCTCGGTCGCGATCCGATCCGCGATCTTCCAGAGACTATCGCCCGCACGGATCGGAACGACATCCTGAGCCGCCGGCACCGACAGCGCCGAGACGGCCAACAAGAGCGTCAGAGCCGCAACCGACGCGCGGCGGACCCGATCGATCATTGCGGAGGACCAAAGGCTTCAGGCACCATCGAAAACATCCAGGCCGGCACCGAGACACCACCGACGACCAGCCGGTTGCGTATCAACCCCTCGCACAACGCCCCCGCTTTGCGCGCGACACCGGCACTCGACAGATTCCCCTCGGCAACGACGATCTCGATCCGCATCAGCCCCAGCTCCGCAAAGCCGAACCTCGCCAACGTGCGCACGGCGCGTGTCGCAACCCCCTCACGCTGCCGCGAAGCACGCACCCAATACCCCAGGTTGCACAGCTTATGCTCGACGATGAGATGATTCAGCCCGATGCCCCCGAGCACCTCGTCGCCATCCGCCGCGAAGATCCCCAGCTCCACCGCCGAGCCGGCGGCAAGCTCCGCCGCGCAGATCGCAAACCAGGCACGCGCCTCGTCGACGCTGAAATCCTCGTGGCACCAGGACATCCAGCGCCCGACCGAGCGCGCGGACTCGCGCGCCGCCCCGACGAATGCCTCCGCGTCGGCGGACACAAACGGCCTCAGGCAGACCCCCTCGCCTTTCAGCGGCTCCAGCAACGCTCCGAGCATCGATGCCTCCGGGGACGGATGAATGATCGCTCGCTCAAGTCTACGCGGTTCAAGGCGCCGCACGAATTCCGAGCACCGGACACGATGTCTGCCATGACCGGAGGCATCCGGCCCTATGCATGGGTTCACCCTTGCTGGAGGCTGTTCACGGACCTTTCGGACAACGACAGGTTAAGGCTCCCGCCCGGCGACCCTAATCCGCGCCGCTCGACACCAGCTGCACAACATGGCCTATGCCCCTGAAGACAAGCTCGGCGCCGGACAGAACAAAAGGTCTGAGCAGGGCGCGTCGGCCCGCCAGAGGGTGAGTCGGTTCTCACTTGGATCGATCCGCTCCGGAGGAAGGCAAATTACCGTCTCAGGGAGCCTCGACCGGATGCCTTTCGCGTCGACGAAAAGTTGATCGCGACAGGCTCACGTAGTGAGTCACCGCGCGGGGTAAGGTGTCGCAGTGCCGCAACCAGTGACTATTCCCGAGGACACAGCGTAGTCACCGCGGCCATCGGGTCTGTCGCGGAGCAGTGCTCCGCCGTCCGGCAAGGAAGACAATCGAAAATGGACAACGCGCACCATGACGGGTTTCAGCGAGAACGGGGTTATGCTTGGCAAGCCTGAGCACGATCCGGTAACGGCCGGCGACCGGTTTCAGGACTCGACATCGACAATTCATGCGAAATGGAGCCCTGCGCATGAGCTATGACGCTTTTTTTCAGGAGCTGACAGGCGACTGTATGCCTTGGGATTGGCAGCAGCGACTGGCAAAGGAACACCAATGCAGCAACCAGACATTGCGGGTTCCGACCGGATTCGGTAAGACCTACGGAGTTGTCGGCTGCTGGCTCTGGCATCGTGTTCATCACAACGCCGACGAGTGGCCCCGACGTCTCGTTTGGTGCTTACCGATGCGCGTTCTCGTCGAGCAGACCGGGGACGAAATCCGCGCCGCACTTCAACGACTCGACTTACTCTGGGATGGCAGCAGTGGTCACGTCGGCAAGGTCGGCGTCCACACACTCATGGGCGGCAGCGATCCCGGGGCCTGGCATCTGTATCCGGAGCATTTTGCGGTCATTATCGGCACCCAGGACATGTTGCTTTCGCGAGCGCTAAACCGCGGGTACGGTGCCCCCCGTGCACGCTGGCCCATGGAGTTCGGGCTTCTGGGTCAAGATACGCTCTGGGTCATGGACGAGGCTCAGTTGATGGACGTCGGGTTGGCCACATCCGCGCAGCTTCAAGCATTCCGCGACACCGACTTTGCTGCGGGAAAATCCATCCGCCCCTGCCGGACCTGGTGGATGAGCGCTACGCTTCAGCCGGAGTGGTTGGCCAAGAGTCCGGATACACAAGTCCTGATGAGGGACATCGGAGCCACGGCGATACCTGCCGAGGCCCGCACGGGCAGCCTTTGGGACGACGTCTTCAAGCCCTTCGCGCAAGAGACGGTCTCAAATGTAAAGGCGCTGGCTGGAAAGATCCGCGACCGCCATATGGAAAGCGGAGGCGGCGAGGCAGGGCCAACCCTGGTCGTCATGAACACCGTCGACCGCGCCGTCGAGGTCTGGGAGGCGCTGACGAAAGACCCTTCGCTCGAGGGAACCGACCGACGCCTGATCCACAGCCGCTTCAGAGCTCATGAGCGCAGCGTTTGGAAGACTGACTTCCTCAACCGTGCAGCCTGCGGTCCACACAACGATCGCATCATCGTGACAACTCAAGTGATAGAGGCCGGCGTGGATATCTCGTCCGGTTTGTTGGTCACCGAGTCGGCGCCTTGGCCCAATCTCATTCAGCGCTTCGGCCGCTGCGCTCGCTGGGGCGGGACCGGGCAGGTTCTCATCGTCAAGATCGAATCCCTGAAGACGACCCTACCTTACGACGAGCCGGCCGTCACCGCCGCCGAAGATGCGCTGCGACAGCTCGCCGCCGGAAGCAGCGATGGGTCGCCCCAGGTCTCGCCGCTCTCGTTGGAGCGTTTCGAAGAAACCCACCCCGATCTGCTTCCGGAACTTTACCCTTACGAACCCACCCATCTTCTGCTGCGACATGAGCTGGACGAGTTATTCGATACGACACCAGACCTATCCGGCGCCGACATTGATATCAGCCGATTCATCCGCTCCGGAGACGAGCGCGATCTGCATGTCTTCTGGGCCGAGATCGACCCGAAAACACGGGCACCGTCCGCCGACATCAGACCAGGTCGAGATGCACTTTGCGCAGTGCCTTTTCTGAAGGCCCGCGACTGGCTGCTTAAACCCAAATCGGACGCATTTTTGCCGGGTAAACGCGCATGGGTTTGGGATTTCCAAGACGGCGCCTGGCGCATCGCCAAGCGCAACGACCTCTACCCCGGACAGACACTACTGGTCGCGGCCGACAGCGGCGGTTATGAACCAACACGAGGCTTTTGGCCCGACAGCGGACCGGTGATGCCGGTTTCATCCGATCCAGCACCATTGGACGAACAGGCCGATGAGACTCAAGACGACGAGTCTTTGTCCGCCTACGACTGGAAAACCATTGCCACCCATGGCCGCGAGACAGGCGAGCTTGCGCGATCGATCGCTCGAATCCTTGCCCCCATGATCGCCGACATCATTGGCCTTGCGGGCCGCTGGCACGACGGAGGCAAGGTCCATCTCGCGTTTCGCGGCTCGATTCAGGGTGACCCGCCGCAGGCAGGCCGTGACGACCTCGCAAAAGCGCCCCAAGCGGCCTGGCTTAAGAGGTCCAATCTTTACCGGATGCCGGACGGCTCGCGAAGACCCGGATTCCGCCACGAGCTAGCCAGCACGCTCGCGCTGTTCGGCGTGCTGCAGCGTCGTAACCCGACACATCCTGCCCTGCTCGGGCCCTGGACCGAGCTGATCGAGCAGGCCGTTTTGCGTGCGCCGCGGCAATCGCTGCAGCGCCAGCAGCCGCCACCCTCTACGCCGTTGGAAGACGAGATCCTGGCACTCGACGCACAGGACTTCGACCTCCTCGCCTATCTGGTCTGCGCTCACCACGGCAAGCTACGTATGGCCTGGCATGCGGCGAAGTCCGACCAAAGCGCGAACGATTCGGTGCTGCGCATCCGCGGTATCCGTCACGGCGAGCGCCTGCCGGCCGTCCCGCTCTGCGCGATGGACGGAACACCCCATGAGCTGCCGGAGACCATCATTGATCTGGCTCCATCCGCGGCCGGCATCAGCCCCACGACCGGCGCGGCTTGGACCGACCGGGTACTCGGACTTCTCGACCGACACGGCCCCTTCACACTCGCCTGGTTGGAGGCCATCCTTAGGGCGGCGGACCAGCGCGCATCACAACTATCCACACAAGACCCCTTGCTGGAGAAACCTCATGGGAGAGACCGACTGGAAACAGATCGTCGCCGACTGGCGGAAGCTGGCGCCGGAGGAGAGACGTCGGATTCGGCTGAGCCGAATCCCGCGGAAAGTCGCCCGCAGCATGGCCTTCGAGGGCGAACCGGTGGACGAGAAGATGCTGGAGGAAGAACTACAGCGCCTCATGGAGCAACGCGCTATGTGAACACGACCCTGGGCGTTCTGAGCTACACCCAGCTTGCGCCATATCTCGCCCGAAATGTCGAGCGCATGGAGGAATCGATCGCGGAGGACGACCTCGCCGAACGATCGCTCGACGAGGACTTTTTGCGTGATCTGCACGCCGGCATCTGCATGGATCTCACCCCGGAGATCGCCGGACGCTGGCGACGCGTCGACGTTCGGGTCAGCGACCACCAGGCCCCGAGTTTCCCCCAAGTTCCAATTTTGATGCGCGATTACTGTCAGGATCTCCAGGCCCGCTTCTCTGCACTGACCGGTCCATCGGACGACCGCATTCCGGAGCTGCTCGCGTTCGCCGAGGGCAGGCTACTCTCCATCCATCCCTTTGAAGACTTCAACGGCAGAACCACACGCGTGCTGATCGCCGAGTTGCTGCGGAGACTGGAACTGCCCGCGATGGATCCAACACCGGACCCGGGCGACGAGACCCGAGCCTATCTCGCTGCGCTCAAGGAAGCCGATCGGGCAAGCTGGCAACCGCTGATTCAGGTTTGGCTCGGGCGCTTCGCCAAGGAGAGGCAGTCATGATCCACATCCACCGATTGGGCGGCTGCGCCCCCACGCCGCTGGCCCACTATCTGAAGGCGATTGGGATCCTGCGGTTGGTTGCGGAGCAGGCTGATGCGTCGGCTCGTGGATGGTGGGATGGGGATACCTTCAGATTGTCGACGACGCTGGATGCGGAAGAGCTGAACAGCTTCTTTCTGACCGGTTACGAGCCAACCCCGATGCTCTCGCCCTGGAACAAAGGTTCCGGGTTCTACTCCGTGAAGGATGCCGGTCTGCACCCCGTAGAACAATCAACAGCGCCGCGTCTCTCCAAGCTGCGCGATGGCATCAAGGCCGCAAGAGATCTGCTAGACGATCTGATCGATGCAGATCAATCCGTCCGCCTAATCAAAGCTGAATCAAAGGCCAAGGGCCTCGGCCGGACGGCGAGAGAAGCTCTCAGATCGTCGGCTGATTACAAGCAACGTCTTGCGGCGGCAGAGCGACGTTTCAAGCGATGCAAGGCCGAGCTTATTCCCGCCATCCGTCGATCCTGGCGTGGTCCACACCGGGACTGGATCGACGCCGCGATGGTTCTCTCTGACGATGACAGCGCCATGTTTCCTTCGCTGTTGGGAACAGGCGGAAACGACGGACGCTTGGATTTTACAAACAATTTTCTCCAACGGCTTGGTGACATCTTCGACCTCACTTCAACACGGGGAACACACCGAGAAGGAACGGAACAATGGATTCGCGGTGCCCTTTGGGGGGAACCAGTAACCGGCTCGCAAACCGGTTGCGCGGTCGGACAATACCTGCCGGGAACGGCCGGAGGCGCAAACAACGACAACGGGCCGGACGGGAATAGCCTCCTCAATCCGCTCGACTTTTTGTTGATGCTGGAGGGTTCGATCCTCTTCACTGCGCATGCCACTCGGAGGCTCGGCTCAAAGAAGGGGATCCGCGCCGCCGCACCTTTTGCCGTCGATGCTCAAGCCGCAGGCTACGCGAGCGCCTCCGGATCCGACGAGAGCGCCCGCGGAGAGCAATGGATGCCGCTCTGGTGCCAACCGTTCCGATTGCCTGAGTTGCAGCGAGTGCTCGCAGAGGGCCGCTCCCAGATCGGCGCGCACGCGTCAAACGCCCCGTTGGACCTTGCCCGCGCGATCGCGCGGCTTGGCACCGCCAGAGGCATCAGCAGCTTCCAACGGTACGGTTATATCGAGCGAAATGGACAATCAAACCTCGCCGTCCCGTTGGGTCGCTTCAGTGTCCCCGAGCATGCCGAGTCACGGATCGAATGCCTCGACGACCTGGACGGATGGCTCGTCCGGATTCGCCGGGAGGCGCGCTCCAAGAACGCGAGCGGCCAACTCAAGCAGGCCGAGCGCCAACTCGGCGACGCTCTACTCGCCGTCACGCAGCACCCGACCGAGGCAATGCGCTGGCAGCGTGTACTCTTGGCGCTGGTTGGAATCGAAGCGGTTCAAATCAACGGGAGTGGCTTCAAGGCCGGTCCGATCCCCAGGCTGCGGCCGGCTTGGGTCGCCGCCGCCGATGACGGCCGGCCTGAGATTCGGCTCGCGGTTGCACTCGCGCTGCAACAGGGCGGCTTCGAGGGAGCGGACGCGCCTTGGTGGAACAGCGTCCGCCGGCATTGGCTTCCGCTGGATCAAAGGAATCCGCAGCGCTTCGCCCAAGCCGGCAGCGGCGGACAGACGCACCTGCTGGCGGGACCGGAGCGGGTTATGCGGGGGCGAATCGGCATCGACGATGCGCTCGCACTGGTCGAACGTCGCCTGATCGAAGCAGCCCGGCACGGTCAGCGCCGATTGCCGCTGCGCGCGGCTTATCGTGCTGCGGCACTGAGTCCCGACCTGGCGGCAATCTGTAGCGACGCGATTGATCTCGACCGAACCATGGCCCTCGCTCGCGCGCTGATGGCCCTGAATCCAGTGCAGTGGCAGCGCGAACCCGTCGGCCTTTCCCGACCCGCCTCCGATTCGATCAGCGACGATATCCCCGACGACGCTTGGCTCGTCCTGCGGCTCGCCCTGTTGCCTGAGCCGCTCCGGGTGAGCGGAGGGACAACTAAGATCGAAATCCGGACCGATCCCGCGATCTTCCGTCGGCTCGCCAATGGTGATGCAGCGACTGCACTGCAGCTCGCACTGCGTCGGCTCCATTCGGTCGGGATCAGAGCGGCGGTCCGCTCGACCAGCATCCCGGCCGCGACGGCTCGGCGCTGGGCCGCCGCACTCGCCTTCCCGATCTCGCCATCAACCGCAACCCGTTATCTGTGTCGGCTCGACCCGACGATTGACTCGACCAAGGAGGACTGACCCATGGCAATCGATCTCGCCGCTCTCAATAACAGCCACCGCCTATTGTTCGCGATTCCACTCAAACCGTTACTTGGCCACCGCTTCCAGCCAACCGGGTTCCCGGGGTTAGGTGCCTCGACGTTCCGGACATCGAAGGGTGATTCGCTCCTGGTTGAAAGCGCCCAGAGCATGGCGAACCGCCTGGAGATGATGGCCTGGGACGAGGCGGAGCAAGACGTCAAGCAAGCGCTCCGCGGTCTATCCCACGTCCGGATCGAACGATCCGATGGCAGCTTCCTGACCGATACGATTCTGGAGTCGCATCGACTCAACAGCCCTTACCTGCTGGAGGAGTCGAGCAAGACATTCTTGTCGATGTTGAAAGAGGCGCTCGGCGTCATGGAAACCGGCCCAGTCAACCGGCGAAAGCTCGCCGGCGTGCTGCTTCAGTTCGACGTCGGCTGCCTCCTCCATGGCGTGTTCCTGGCCAAGAAGGACTTGGCAGGAGGACGCCTGCGCGTCGCGCGCAGCCTCTCCGCCTTCATCGAGGCCGATGGCGTGCAGATCGCCGCATCGGGCGGAGTGAAGAACGATCACGTCAACCCTCAAGGCGATACCAAAGTCGGATTTGGAAACGTCCCGTTCGCACGAGACGAATTCACTGCCGATCGGCTCACCCTGTACGTCAACCTCGACCTCGCTCAGATTCGTGGTTTCGGACTCGAGGGCACAGCTCAGAGACTTTTGATCCTGCTGGCACTCTACAAACTCAGAGCGCTCCTGGACGCCGGGCTGCGTCTGCGAACCGCCTGCGATCTCACCATCGCAACCGAGCACGTCGTTGCGATCAATCCGGTGAACTTCGTGTTGCCCAAGCTGGCCGAGATCGAGCCCGAGCTTAAAGAGGCGATTGCGGCCTGCAGTCCACCGATGGAAGTAACCAAAGCCAGCTACGGCGATGAGATCGTGCCGAAGCGCGACGCGCAAACCGAGGCAGAAACTGAAGACTAAAGGAGCATGGAATGCCCACGCTGCTGATCCGCTTCCCCGGCGGGCGTTATCACACCACACCGAGCGGCCATCATGTCAACGAAGGCCAGATCGAATGGCCTCCATCGCCGTGGCGGCTGCTTCGAGCCTTGTTGGCTTGCGGCTACAACTCACTCGGTTGGGAAGGCGATCTCTGCAAGCCGATGGAGAGCCAGCCACCGCCGCTGGCGCGTTCGCTGATTCTCAAGCTCGCCGATGTTCTTCCCAGCTATGCCATCCCACGAGCCGTCGGGGCGCACTCCCGGCACTACATGCCGTTGGCCACCATCGACAAGGGACGCGAGAAGACGGCATTGGTCTTCGATACCTGGGCGCAGCTCGGAGACCAGACAGTCGCGGTCACCTGGGATGTCGACCTGACCGACGAGGAGTCGACCCTGCTAGCAGCGCTTACCGAACGACTCGGATATCTCGGCCGATCCGAAAGTTGGACTGAAGCCAAGCTCGCCAGGGTCGAGGATGCCTGTCCTTTACCCAATTGCCTTCCGACAGACGCCCTGTCCAATCCGGGGATCGGCTGGGAACAAGTGCCGGTGATGGCGGCCCAGAGATCGTCGGAATTCGATCGTTGGCGCGCTGAAGTCACCGCTCGCCTCCTGGAGCCTCTTCAGCCGCCAGCCGGGAAGAAGCCGACCAAGGCACTGCTGACCAAGCAGGCAAGGGCCACCTTGCCCTACCCCGCCGACCTCATCGCGTGTCTTCAAGCCGATACGAATTGGCTGCGAAGTCACGGCTGGAGTCAGCCGCCGGGAAGCCAACGGGTCTTCTACTGGCGGCTCTCGGACATGCTCGAATCGGGTGCGCCCGGCCCCCGCCAATCCGCTCGCGAAGCACCGTCGGTCGAGGCCATGCTCTTATCCCTCGCCACCGACAGCGGCAACGATCATGCGCTGCCAGCCGTCACGCGGGTGCTCCCGCAGGCAGAGTTGCTGCACCGAGCACTTGGCGGACGGATCAAGCGTATTGCCGGCTACTCTCCGGTCATCTCAGGCTGCGATGCCGAGGGTCGGCCGCTCAGGGGCGCTCATCGGCACGCACACATCCTGCCGCTCGATCTGGACGGTGATCAACACCTGGAGCACATCCTCATCTGGGCACCCATGGGGCTTGACTGGATCGCGCAGTC
Organism: Thiocapsa marina 5811; assembly: GCF_000223985.1. Lineage (GTDB taxonomy): Bacteria > Pseudomonadota > Gammaproteobacteria > Chromatiales > Chromatiaceae > Thiocapsa > Thiocapsa marina. The sequence goes on along the minus strand of NZ_AFWV01000012.1, from coordinate 98,823 downwards.
CGCGATTCGCGGGGTTCGCAACACCGACATGAAAGGCGGTGTAGGCCGGCTCAAGATCGCACTGGCAGCCGCTGGCAATCTCGCGGATCTCCGCGGGCTGACAGGCGAATACGGCGAGCGAATGGAGCATGTGATCGGCCCGGCGGGAGGTGCGACGCAATGGGTGAGCCTGACGCCCTTCGTCGCACCTCGTTTCACCAAACGGAGCGGAAGAAACAGCCTGGAAGAACAAATTCGGTCGGAGCTGCTGTCCCGAGGCATCAAACAACAGGTCGAGATCGAGCGCATGGACCCCTGGAGTCGTGGCAGACCCGTCATCCGGATGCTTTCCGACGACGAACAAGGTTCGGGGATCGAGCCAGAAGTGGCTAGCCCTCGATGGGCGTTCTTCCGGCATTTCGTCCGCACCCGTCGCAACGGCCCTGCGCCACCGGTCGACTGCGGCTTCGCGCTCAGCTTGCGTTTCGCCGTGCCTGTGCGAGGTCCACTCTGCATTGGATACGGCAGTCATTTCGGGCTTGGACTCTTTCAGGCGGAAACCTAACCATCGGAGCGCCGAGGGATGCCCAGAGGTTCACCACATCCCCAAAACAGCCCGCAACCCGCGCTCCACCTCCGCCATCTCCTCATCGGTCAGCGCAGTCAGCGGCCCGTCGCCGAAGCGCTCGCGGTCGATCGTGCGGGGCTGATCCGTGATGACTTGGCAGGGTTTCAAGAGCCGGTCGCGGGCCGGGAGGGTGACGCGCCAACGCCGAAAGCCGGGGTAAACCTGGCTGGTCAGCGGCAGACACACGACCATCGGGGTTGTCGCGGCATTCAGCTCGTCGCTCTGCATGACGAGGACGGGCCTGATCTTCCCGATCTCTCGCCCGCGTGGCGGGTTAAGGTTCGCGACCCAGACCTCACCGCGGCGCATCATCGCCACCAGGGCTCGCCGGAGTCGCCGTTCGACGACGCATCGTCCGGCTTCGGCCCCTCCGCGCGGTCGAGGGCCTCGTTGTCCAGCGGCATGGCTTCTTCGACTATCTCAAGCGCCTCGAGGCGCAGCGCCGGATCGCTGTATCCGGCTTTGGCCTCCGCCACGTACTCGGCCATGAAGCGCTCGCGCTCGCGCTGTGCGATGAACTGCATGACGGCTTCTCGGATCACCTCCGAACGCGGCCGTCCCGCCAACTCCGCTTCGCGGTTGAGCCTTTGCTCAAGATCGTCGGGGAGACGCAGACTGAGTGCGCCCATGTCTTTCGTTCCGGGTTACATTTCGTATCACAAAGCGTAGCACGCCACGCATCGTATGCAACACTCCGAGGGTCGTTGGCCACGCTTGCGTTGGCCGACACATTCGCCGAGATGACGATCGAGGATGGAGGGACCATGCCATGTCGAATGATTCGATCCCCCAGCAAGGAGAGCTTGAGCTGCCTTTCCCGGAGATGGTCCGAGATGTCCCGCTATTACCAGCGCGAATGATCAACGAATTTTGCTACTGCCCGCGCTTGGCCTATCTGGAGTGGGTCCAGGGCGAGTGGGACGACTCCGCCGACACGGTCGAAGGGCGCTACGTCCATCGCAAGGTCGACAAGGGCAGCGGCACACTCCCGGAAGCGGACCAGGCCGAGCCGGACGAAAAAATCCACGCCCGCTCCATTACCTTGTCGTCCAACCGCCTCGGGCTGATCGCGCGTATGGACCTGATCGAGGGCGAAGGCAGGGTCGTTACGCCGGTCGACTACAAGCGCGGCAAGCGCCCGCATGTGAGCCACGGCGCCTACGACCCCGAGCGTGTTCAGATCTGCGTCCAGGGCATGATCCTGGAGGAGCACGGCTACACCTGCGAAGAAGGCATCCTCTATTACGCCGCGAGCCGCGAGCGTGTCCGGATCGCGCTGGACGAAGAGTTGCGCGCCTTGACCAAGCGGACCATCGACGGGTTGCGCTTCGTCGCGGCCGGCGGCCGGATCCCCCTGCCGTTGGAAGACAGCCCGAAGTGTCCTCGATGTTCTCTTGTTGGCATCTGTCTGCCGGACGAGATCAACTTCTTCCGGGGTATCGACATTGCCCCGCGACCACTGGCCGTCGGCCTGGACACCGCGATGCCGCTTTACGTCCAGGCGTTCCACGCCAAGGTTTCGAAATCCGGAGAGCAACTGGAGGTCTCTATCGACGACAAGAAGGTCCAGAGCGTGCGTCTGATGGACGTCTCTCAGCTCGCACTCTTCGGAAACGTCTACGTGACCACGCCAACGATGCAGGAGCTGATGCGCCGCAACGTCCCGATCACTTGGCACAGCCACGGCGGTTGGTTCATGGGCCACACGATCGGGACCGGGCACAAAAACGTCGAGCTTCGCCGCGCCCAATTCAGGTCGGCCGACGATGAGTCCTTTTGTCTTCGATTCGCCAAGGGACTTGTCGAAGGAAAGCTACGAAACGCGCGAACCATGCTGCGCCGCAACTGGAAGACCGAAGGCGGAGCCCCGGAAGCACTGCTGGAATCGCTCAACGGGGACGTCAAGAGGACACGTCGCGCGGCAGACCTCTCCGAGTTGTTGGGCGTCGAGGGCAGCGGTGCGGCCCGTTATTTCGGGGCGCTTTCGAATCTCATCAGACCGCCCGGCGATGCCTCGGTACTCACCTTCGACTTCCGGACCCGCAACCGTCGACCACCGACGGATCCCGTCAATGCTTTGCTCTCATACGCTTACGGATTGCTGGCACGCACTTGGACCGTCACCTTGTCTGCGGTCGGCTTCGATCCTTACCTTGGGTTTTATCACCAACCACGCTACGGCCGCCCTACATTGGCATTGGATCTGATGGAACCCTTTCGACCGCTGCTCGCCGATTCCGCGGTGATCCAGGCGATCAACAACGGCGAAGTCCGGCCCACGGATTTCATCCAAGCAGCAGGCAGCGTTTCGTTGACAAACGATGGCCGAAAGCGATTCATCGGGACGTTCGAGCGCCGGCTTGCTCAGGAGGTTACCCATCCGGTCTTAGGCTACCGGCTCAGCTACCGACGTCTGCTGGAGGTCCAAGCCCGACTGCTCGCACGGCATATTCTCGGCGAGCTCGATGATTACCCCAACTTCACGCCACGTTGACGGAGTCCGCATAACATGGACCAACGGCTCTACATCGTCGCCTACGACATCTCGGACCAGAAACGCTGGAGACGCGTCTTTAAGCTCATGAAAGGTTTCGGCGAATGGATGCAACTGTCGGTCTTCCAGTGTCGGTTGACACCCAAACAGCACGCGGAGCTGGTCGCTTTGCTCGATGGCATCATCCACCACACCGAAGACCACATATTACTCCTCGACTTCGGTCACGCGGAGAATGTCTCACCCAGGGTTGTTAGCCTCGGCAAGACCAGCTTCACGCCGATCGAGCATGAGCCAGTCATTGTCTGAGCATATCGGGCGACACGGCACGGATACAGGGAAACGCATCGGCAGACCGCGAGCCCTGACTTCGACGGAGATCCTGCCGCGAGCACGAGAGCGCTCCGATAGCACCTAAAATCCCGGCAGCGCTCGCAGAACATAGCTCTTTAAAAACCAGTGTGATCGACTACAATGCTGACTCGAAGTATCACCTCTGATGTTGGCAGGCTACCGGAGCAGCATCACTGCTCGCAAAATCCCCCGCAGCCCGCCCAGGAAACGGGCTGCCGGCGGTGCCATTTCCCCGGCGAATCTGCCGGGGCCTCATTGAAGCGGATAGACCATCTGCATCGAGAGCACACGCACCACCGGATTTCCCCGGCGAATCTGCCGGGGCCTCATTGAAGCGAAGCGGTTGCCGCAATCCGTATCCCAAACGCCGTCGTATTTCCCCGGCGAATCTGCCGGGGCCTCATTGAAGCACCTCCTGCTCCGCCAGCCTCTCGGCCTGTCGCAGCGCGATTTCCCCGGCGAATCTGCCGGGGCCTCATTGAAGCGCGGACAGGGGTCGGTCGGCGTTGCGTAGCGCGGCGAGATTTCCCCGGCGAATCTGCCGGGGCCTCATTGAAGCACGTCCAGGTCGGTATCGGCCATCGCCTCGTCATAGAATTTCCCCGGCGAATCTGCCGGGGCCTCATTGAAGCGAGACCAGTACGCGAATTGAGCCGTCGAGAAAGCCGATTTCCCCGGCGAATCTGCCGGGGCCTCATTGAAGCCTTGCGGATAAATTCATGCGCGCCCCAGTCGCGGAATTTCCCCGGCGAATCTGCCGGGGCCTCATTGAAGCCCAGATAATCGGCTCCAAAGACGACAGGCTATCGACATTTCCCCGGCGAATCTGCCGGGGCCTCATTGAAGCCCGCTGATGTAGGCCGTTCCGGAGGCGATCGAAACCATTTCCCCGGCGAATCTGCCGGGGCCTCATTGAAGCCCGCTGATGTAGGCCGTTCCGGAGGCGATCGAAACCATTTCCCCGGCGAATCTGCCGGGGCCTCATTGAAGCTGCGGAAGGCGCCGAGGCGCCGGATCGCGCAGACAACACATTTCCCCGGCGAATCTGCCGGGGCCTCATTGAAGCTCCTCGGCGTGCAGGACCAAAGCGAGCTTGGTGTCATTTCCCCGGCGAATCTGCCGGGGCCTCATTGAAGCGACGATGCCATGACGCTGCTGCGCAACAGCGTGACCGTCATTTCCCCGGCGAATCTGCCGGGGCCTCATTGAAGCAGTGGGATCCCTATTGCTGTGCGGTTTTGAGAGAGAGATTTCCCCGGCGAATCTGCCGGGGCCTCATTGAAGCCGACGACCTCTGGTCGGCGGTTGATCGTCGGCGATTATTTCCCCGGCGAATCTGCCGGGGCCTCATTGAAGCGGTGGTCCGCGCCCATCGGGGTGAACGACAGCTCGCATTTCCCCGGCGAATCTGCCGGGGCCTCATTGAAGCTGCTGAGATGGTGTCGTAGCCTCCAGCCTACCATTCATTTCCCCGGCGAATCTGCCGGGGCCTCATTGAAGCATTTCGGCGCTGATGATTTTCGCCTATACCTGGCTCGATTTCCTCGGCGAATCTGCCGGGGCCTCATTGAAGCAGGCATGTACCCGGCAGAGTCTCGCCGAGGGCGCGCTAATTTCCCCGGCGAATCTGCCGGGGCCTCATTGAAGCGCGGCTTCGTTGGCGCGCCCCAGGGTTTCCCGGTGATGATTTCCCCGGCGAATTTGCCGGGGCCTCATTGAAGCCCTCTTGGGCGAGCGCCAATTCGCCCTGGATTTTTTGGATTTCCCCGGCGAATTTGCCGGGGCCTCATTGAAGCAGGGTTTGCGGCTATCGCTATCGGATCAGAATCAATTGATTTCCCCGGCGAATTTGCCGGGGCCTCATTGAAGCCAGACGACGCCCTCGTACCCCAGGTGTCAGGATAGATGTCGCCTCCCTTTGGGAGAGTGTGTGGGAGGATGGGGCATCACCGACCCGGGGCTTTGCGCCCTCCGGGGTCAGCCGGGAAGGAGCCCGTAGGGCGACTGAACGGCTGACCCCGGAGGGCGCGACGCAAGCGCCCCGAGGCATGACAAGGCGACCGACAAGACGACCTATTCGAGTGAGCTGAAAGACAGCATCCTGACGAAGCTGCTGCCGCCCAACAACGTCGGCGTGCCGCAGTTGGCCGCGCAAACCGGCATCCCGCGCGACACCCTCTACGGCTGGCGGCGCGAGGCGCTGGGTCGGGCCCGTCGACCGCGGGCATCGACGGTACCTGACGCCACGCTCGACAGCGAGGAGAAGTTTGCCGTGGTGGTGGAGACCGCCACCCTCAACGAGTTGGAGCTGGGCGCGTACTGTCGACGCAAGGGTCTGTTCGCCGAGCAGATCAGCGCGTGGCGCGCGACCTGCCAGCACGCCAATGCGCCCTTGGCGAGCAAGACCGAGCGGGCCGAGCGGCGCGCCGAGCAGGCGGAGATCCTGCGCCTGGGTCGGGAGTTGCAGCGCAAGGACCGGGCCTTGGCCGAAGCCGCCACGTTGCTGGTACTCCAAAAAAAAGTCCGGGCGATCTGGGAGGAGCCAGAGGACGCTCGCTCACCTATGAGCGGCGCGTACAAGTGAGCGAGTACATCGAGCAAGCCTGTGCCGAGGGCGCCCGCCTGAGTCGCGCCTGCGCCGCCGTGGGGCTGTCCGAGCGCACCCTGCAGCGCTGGCGTCGCGACGGCGCGATCGGCGGCGATGGGCGCACGCGCGAGCACCGGACCGAAGGCGCGGTGCGCACCCCGGCCAATCGGCTCTCGCCCCACGAGCGAGAAGCCGTCCTGACGGCCGCCAACGCGCCCCGGTTCGCGAGCTTGAGCCCGCATCAGATCGTCCCGGCGCTGGCCGACGAGGGCTGCTACCTGGGATCCGAGTCGACCTTCTACCGCGTACTGCGCGCCGCCGGGCAGCTCGCCCGCCGCGGTCGCGTCAAGGCGCCGGCACGGGTGCGCCCGCAGCCGTTGGAGGCGACCGGGCCGAATCGGGTTTGGAGCTGGGACATCACCTACCTGGCCAGTACCGTGCAGGGGATGTTCTTCTATCTGTACCTGATCATGGATGTCTACAGCCGCAAGATCGTCGGCTGGGAGGTCTACCCGCAGGAGTCCGCCGCGCACGCCGCCGGCGTCTTCCAGAAGGCTTACCTGCGTGAAGGCGTGCACCCGGGCACACTGGTCCTGCACTCGGACAACGGCTCGCCGATGAAAGGCGCCACCATGCTGGTGATGCTCCAACGCCTCGGGGTCGTACCGTCCTTCAGTCGCCCGGCCGTGAGCAACGACAACCCCTATTCGGAGTCGCTGTTCAACACCGTCAAGGGCCGCCCGGACTTCCCCTCCGATCCCTTCGACGACGTCGAGGCGGCACGACGCTGGATGACGACATTCACCGCCTGGTACAACACCATCCACCTGCACAGCGCGCTGAAGTTCGTCACCCCGGCACAGCGCCATCGCGGCGAGGATGGCGACCTGCTGGCACGGCGCGACGCGCTCTATCGAGCCGCCAGAGACGACAACCCGACGCGCTGGTCCGGATCCACCCGCAATTGGACGCCGCCCGCTTCGGTCTTGCTCAACCCGGGAAAACCCCCTCGCGACCAGGAGAAGGCCGACGCAAACATGACATGATTGATGCGACAACTACCTTGACACTTACCGCGTAGCCGACGCCCGAGACGCCGAATTTCCCCGGCGAATTTGCCGGGGCCTCGTTGAAGCCTACGACGATCCGCAGAAGATCCCGAGCCTGGCAAACGATTTCCCCGGCGAATCTGCCGGGGCCTCATTGAAGCGCCAAGGTCCAGGCCGAGGCCGCGCAAGCCAGCGAGGCATTTCCCCGGCGAGTTCGCCGGGCCTCATTGAAGGGAAGAAATCGACCAACAACCCAAACAGGCCATGGTGAGCCCCGCGCAGGCCTTGCTCGTAACTCCGGCCATCCTGGCACGTGGCGCGGAGCGCCAGGGGCATGCGTGACACCGCAGAGCGGGTGTCACGAGCGACCGAAGTTTCGGGTGGCCGGCCTCACGAGCGAGACCCCCCGCGCGATCAGGGCTCCAGCGCAACCTCGAAAGGCACAAAATCGAACGCTCTAATCGCAAGATCAACCCGTGCCGGTTGCTCGTGGCTGCGGAAGGTCAGCGAGACCTCCGAGATCCCCTGCAGGGCCGGCGTTGCAGGGAGGACGACCTCGATCGTGCTGTCTTCGGCCTTTGGAACGCGTGCGAAGATCTCGATGGGAATCGCAGGCGGCGGATGGGTGTCGTCGGTCGCGCGCTTGAAGGCGATGACGGCATCCTCGATCTCGGTCTCGGAGGTGAGCCGGATCGACAGCGTGCCGTTCGAGAGGCTCACCCCTTGGCCTGCCGGGAGAACGAACGCGAGCCCTCCGCTGCCCTTGATCGTCGACGCGAAACGGGGTGTCCCCGCCTCGCGCGCGAAGGCGATCGGCTCCTCCTGCGCGGTCCAGGGGATGATCCGGTTCTCGGCGGCCAGGAGGTCGATCCTCTGCCCGGGCGTGTAGAGCGCTTCGAGCGGGCCGGAGAGGTTCTTCGCGTCGAGATAGCGACGCATGTTCTCGTGTGCGGTGTTGATTCCCCCGAGAATCAGCGACAGGGTGTGGACGGTCGTCTGGTAGGGGATCACTGTGTCGGTGGCCGTGTTCCAACCTTCCCACGGACCGTGATCGGTGAAGAGGCTCGAGATGCGCGCCCACTCGGTCTGCAGAAACCCATTCACCTGCTCGGGTGCGATCCCGTAGGCAACGCCGAGGCTGTAGAGCGATGGGGCCTGCGTGTCGAGCGGAGATTCGGTCACCGCGAGGTCGCCGATCCCGATCAGACCGGTGTATTCGGTCCCGCGGCCGCTGTAGGCCTCCGAGAGGAGTCCGGGCAGCTTATGCCGGGTCGAGAAATCAAGCTCGATGTCGACGAGTGTTTCCAGAGCGCTCCGCCAGGCCGGGTTGCGGAGCTCCTGCATGAAGAGCGAGAGCCCGAGCAATTGGAAGGCCGACCCGTCCCAGGCGGCCAGAGCATAGGTGTCGCGTCCGTCGGACAGTCGGTAGGGTTTGATCTTGAATCCGGCGTTGCGGATCGCCGCGACCGGCAGTCCGTAGCGCAGCACGGTGAATATCAAGGGTCCGCGGAACTCGTTGATGAAATAGTTCATCTGCCCGGTGACCCGGTTCCCCCGACCGTCCTCCCAACCGACGAACCGATCCGACGTCGCGTCCCAGCCGAACATGAAGGTCCCGGTCTGCGGGTCGAACAGATGGGCATAGCCTTCTTTTTGGGCCTCGATGAAACGCTCCATCGCATCCCGTAGGGCGACGACCTGCGGCACGTCTCGGATCTCGGGCTGCAGGAGCGCGCCGATCGCTCTCGCCAAGGCGGCCGTCAGGTTGGCGTTGTCGCCGAAGATGATGGTGACGACGCGTTGATCGAGGAGCCCCATGATGGCGGCTTGCCGAGCCGGATCGGCATAGGGTTCAAGCGCCCCGTCGAAATGGAGCGCCCCGTAGCCTTCGCGACGGAGGATCCTGCCGTTTCGGCCGTTGTCTTCCTCGTGCAGCCACCCCTTCTCCAGGAGGGCCTGCCAGATCGCCTGCCCGTCGCGCTCGCCGAAGGTGTCGGTGAAGCGGCGTCGCTCGATGGATTCCAGCAGTGGGCCACGGCGCTGCCCGCCGTCGAACCCCATGAAATTCGAAAGCAACCCCTTCGCGGCAAGGTCGGGATCGCGCTGATCGGCGCCGAGTGTCGCCACCGCGAGCGCGAGCCCGTCCAAGGCGGCGTCGCGCGAGATGTAGGGATTGTCGGCCTGGCCTGCCGCGATGTTGGCCAGCAGCTCGATCCAGGCGCCGATCGCCGTGAGCTGGGTGAACGAGCGAAGAAAGAGCCCTTTAGCCGGCTCCTGATTCCAACCCTCGACCGGATAACCGGATACCGGGTCGATGATCCGGTGTGCCGGATCGAGGTAGCTGAAGGCGTTGTTCACCAAACGCCGCAGATGTCGATGGTCGTTGGGCACCTTGGGGTAATCGAAGTTGGCGCGCTCGCCGAGATGCACGGCTTGGGGAGCGGCGGACGTTGATGTCGCGACTGCGGCCGAAAGGCATAGCGTCAGCGCAATCAGCAGGGAATACAACCTGTCACTCTTCTCGACGATGGACATCGGGGCTTCGATTCTCTCCGATAAAAGTCCCGATACACCGGGATCGCGTGCGTCGCTTCGGGACGCGAGGATTCGGGCGCTGCGCCGGCCCCTCCGGCGTGCGCGGGGCGCGCAATGCGGCGTAAAACACAAGCGCGCTCGGTATAGAATGCGCCGAGCCATTCGACGGAGACAACACCATGCCGGTCTACGAGTTTTACTGCCCCGACTGCCATGCCATCTTCAACTTCTTCTCGCGCCGGGTCGATACCGAGACGCGCCCAGCATGTCCGCGCTGCGGGCGGCCGGAGCTGGGTCGGCAGGCGAGCCTGTTTGCGATCAGCCGCCAGCGTGGGCAAGACGGCGAGGACGCGGAGGCGGACGATCTGCCCGCCGGTCTGGACGAGGCGAAGTTGATGAACGCCTTCGCCTCGATGGCCGGGGAGCTGGAGAATCTCGATCAGGACGACCCGAAGCAGGCGGCGCAGACCATGCGCAAGCTGTTCGAGGCGACGGGTCTGAAGCTCGGCGACGGGATGGCGGAGGCGATCCGTCGCATGGAGGCGGGCGAGGATCCGGATCAGATCGACGCGGAGCTCGGCGACGTGCTCGACTCCGAGGACCCCTTCGGCGCAGGCGGGGCCGCGCGGACCTCGGAGGCACTCAAGCAGCTGAGACGCGATCTCTTGCCGGCCGCGCGCGACGATACCTGGTACCCCCTGCAGGCACCTTCGGACGATTCGCGGAGCGGGTCGCCGTCCTGACGACACGCGCCGGCCGCGATTCTCGCTCCAAACGCATCCCGAGCGATCGGCGCGCTCGAGGCGGGAGATCTCCTATTGGCGCGGCGCATCGAAGGGAATGCCCTCCACGGACATGAGATCGGGCGCCATTGCGCGCCGGCCCGCAAACCGCGCCGGCGCGCCGCCCGCCAGCCCTATGCAGGGGTCCGATGGCCCATGCTACACTCCGAGCGGTACTCGTAACCCGCAAACCTCGGCAAGGATATGACCAAGCAGAAGACCTACCTCGTGATCTCGGCACTCGGCGAAGACCACCCGGGTATCGTCAACCAGATTTCCAAAACCGTGCTCGAGCACGGTTGCAATATCGAGGACAGCCGCATGACGGTCCTCGGCGGCGAGTTTGCGGCGATCCTCTTGGTCGAAGGCAAATGGAACACGTTGGCCAAGATCGAAAATGCCCTCCCGGAGCTCGAGCGCCAGCTCGGGATGACGATCATCTCCAAGCGCACCGGCGAACGCGCCACCGGCCGAAATCTGCTTCCGTACGCGGTCGACGTGATCTCGATGGACCATCCCGGGATCGTCAACAACCTCGCCGGCTTCTTTTCCGAGCGCAAGATCAACATTGAGGATATGTCGACCTCCACCTACGCCGCGGCCCACACCGGGACCACCATGTTCGCGGTACACATGACGGTCGGTATCCCGTCGGACATGCACATCGCCGGTCTGCGCGAGGAGTTCATGGATTACTGCGACGGGCTGAACCTCGACGCGGTGCTCGAGCCGATCAAGGGCTGAGTCCGACCGGCTGAAAAGGTGCGCCGGGCGGTACGAAGGGCCGTGCGCGAGGGTGGACAAGCGCTGTAGGGTGGACAAGCGCAGCGCAGTCCACCAGCGCCGGCGCAGAATTCGGCGGGTTCCAGGATCGAGGCCGGTATAAAACGCCGCGGGCCGCCACCAAATCCACCGCACACCATCATCACTCGAGAGTGGAGGTACCCAGCATGAGCGTCGCGATCGGCGAAACCATTCCGGATATCGAGCTGCCCGCCACGGGCGAGAAGAGCGTGAAGCTCTCGGACTACCGCGGCAAGAACCTCGTCCTCTATTTCTACCCCAAGGCCAGCACGCCCGGCTGTACGCAGGAAGGCCAGGATTTTCGCGATGCGGCGGACGCCTTCGCGGCGGCCGATACGCAGATCCTCGGCGCCTCGCGCGACGGCATCAAGGCCCAGGACAACTTCAAGGCCAAGCAATCCTTCCCCTTCGATCTGCTCTCGGACAAGGACGAAACGCTCTGTAAGGCATTCGATGTCATCAAGATGAAGAAGATGTACGGCAAAGAGAGCCTCGGGGTCGAGCGCAGTACCTTCCTGATCGATGCCGAAGGCGTGCTGCGCGAGGAATGGCGCGGGGTCAAGGTCAAGGACCACGTGGCCGCCGTGCTCACCGCGGCGCAACGACTCAAGGCCGGCTAGGTCGCGCTTCGCGGTGCCGCGTCCACCCGCGCGGAGGTCGCGGCACCCCGGAGCGAGACGGGATCGACGCACGCGTCTGTGTCGATCCCCTCTCGATCGGCCCCGCCGAGAGACGCAAATCCCCTCCTCCACCCGATCGATCGCCGCTGCCGAGTGCTCCGGTGCGGCGCTCCGGTAGCCGATGCCCATGATCAAACGCGAAAACGACAAGACCTGCCTCTTCGTTCTGGACACCAACGTGCTGATGCACGACCCCACTGCGATCTTTCGTTTCCAGGAGCACGACATCTTCCTGCCCATGATCGTGCTCGAAGAGCTCGATCACGGAAAGAAGGGCTTGTCCGAGGTCGCGCGCAACGTCCGCCAGGTCAGTCGGTTTCTCGATCAGCTCATGTCCGACGCGGACAAGGACGAGATCGACGCGGGCCTTCTGATCGGCCCGGTCTCGGCCGGCGGCGGCATCGCGCAGCCGTCCACCGGACGGCTTTTCTTTCAAACCGAGCCGCTCGATCTGAAGCTGCCGGCCTCGCTGCCGGGCAGCGGAGCGGACAACAACATCCTGGGCACCGCACAGGCGTTGAGCAAGCGACGGACCGATCGTCAGGTCATTATCGTCTCCAAAGACATCAACCTGCGCATCAAGGCGGCGGTGCTCGGCATCCCGGCGGAGGACTACTCCAACGACCAGGTCCTCGACGACGTCAACCTGCTCTACACGGGATTGGAGGCACTCCCGGAGGATTTCTGGGAGCACCACGAGAAGTCGCTCGCTGCCTGGAAGGAGGAGGGTCGCACGCTCTATCGCGTCTCCGGGCCGGACATCGCGGACTGGTATCCCGCCGAATGTCTCGCTCTGGGCGAGGACGGCGCCTTCGAGGCGATCGTACGCGAGAAGCCCAGCGAGACCGAGGCCGTCATCGAGCTGGTCGACGACTATCGACTGCAACGCCACGGGGTCTGGGGCATCACGGCGCGCAACCGCGAGCAGAACTTCGCGCTCAACATGCTGATGGATCCGGACCTGGATTTCGTCACCCTGCTCGGGGCCGCAGGGACCGGCAAGACGCTCCTTGCACTGGCCGCGGGTCTCGCCCAGGTGCTGGACCGTAACCTCTACCGCGAGATCATCATGACACGGGTGACGGTCCCGGTCGGCGAGGACATCGGGTTCCTGCCCGGCACCGAGGAGGAGAAGATGACGCCCTGGATGGGTGCGCTCATGGACAACCTCGAGGTGCTCACCAAGCCCGAGGGCGGCGAATGGGGCCGCGCGGCGACCAACGATCTGATCCGCAACCGGATCCGCATCTCCTCGCTCAACTTCATGCGCGGGCGTACCTTCCTGAACAAATACATCATCCTGGACGAGGCGCAGAACCTCACCGCCAAGCAGATGAAGACCCTCATCACCCGCTCCGGCCCGGGCACCAAGTTCGTGTGTCTCGGAAACATCAGCCAGATCGATACGCCATACTTGACCGAGACCACCTCCGGCCTGACCTACGTGGTGGACCGTTTCAAGCAGTGGCCGCACAGCGGACACATCACGCTGATGCGCGGGGAGCGGTCGCGGTTGGCGGATTTTGCGTCGCAGGAGCTTTAAGACTCGATCGCGTCTCGGGGGTTGCTGTGCGGTTGAGTGGAGAACCGGACGCCTTGAGATCTCCGAGACGACGGCGTTGACGCGATCGAGGTGTAGAGGAGAAAAAGCAAGCAACCGTTCAATAAAAAGCGATCCATCTTAGCCCCTCGCCTCTCGCGGGAGAGGGGTCGGGGAGAGTGGAGAATGAACCGGAATGGCTAAGTGGTTTCTAAACCGTGACTAAACAGGACTCGACCCTGATCGAGCGGTGACGCGACAGCCGAGAGACTTGGCCGTCACGACTCGAATAACAATGATACAGAGGAGGATTGCATGATGAAGACTGTCCGGATTGTTGCCTTGCTGGTTGCACTGATCGGCATCTCGTCTGCTGCTGTTGCGGCGGAAAAGCTTAATGTCGTCTACCACCTCTCGGAGCCGGATCGCGCGGCTTTCGTGCTGAACAACATGCAGAATCATATCGACGGGGTCGGTGGGCCCGAGAACGTCAACATGGTTCTGGTCGTGCACGGGCCGGCGATCAACGCCTTGAACGAGATCGAAGCGACGGAGAGGGTGAGCTCCGGCGTGGCGTCGCTGCAAGAGCAGGGCGTCGCCTTCGAGATGTGCGGCAACACGCTCAAGGGGTTCAACCTGGAGCTCGACGAGCTGCTGCCCGGATTCGTCGAGGTGAGTCAGGGTGGGGTGACCCGGATCGGGGAGCTGCAATCGCAGGGTTATGTCTACATCCGTCCCTGATGGGTCGGGTCCGGCACGTGCGGAGCTCGAGCGTTTCGTTCGCGGAACGCTCGGCTGCACCTGCCCGGACGCGGTCTTCGAGCGGGTCGAGATGCGAGAGGGGCCGGCGCTGCCGTGCGGCGGCAGCGTTCGGCGGATCGCGATCGGAGGGCGACTGCTGATCCATGTGGTCGAAGGCGTGTCCGTCGAGGACGTGAATCGCGGCATTCACGCGTGGACACTGTCGGGACGGATCGACCGCGATGACGCACGCATGAATCGGTTCAGGCTGGTGATCGGCTTGGACGGACTCTCGACCGGGGATGCGGGTGGAATCAGAGATGCCTTTGCCGCCGCGTGCGACGACGGCGACGACCGAATACATCTGCACATCGTCGATTCCGATGCGCTCCGAGCGCTATATCTTTGACCCACGCGGGTGACGCTGTTTAGCCGGGAGTGAACGCCTCCGGACATCGAGCGCGATGCTCGGCAACACCGAATGACCATCGCGCCTCACGCCGCGTCCAGCATTGCCAGCTCTTGCGCCAATTGGCGTAACCCGATCGTCTCGATTCCGCCACCTCTCGGGTAGCGTTCATCACCGGAGTAGACCAGAAAGGCTCGGTCGGGCTTCAGGTCTTCGAGGGCCGTACGCGTGCCCGGCTCGGTCTTGGGCGCTAGGCCGCGTTTGATCTCGACGGCCCAGAGCCGGTTACCCGGCAGTTCGAGCACCAGGTCCATTTCCACCCCGGTTGCGGTTCTGTAGAAGCTCGCTTGGGTTCGTTCGGGCGCGGCCCTCAACAGGGTTTCGATGACGAACCCCTCCCAGCTCATGCCGGCGACCGGGTGTCCGAGCAGGTCGTCGAGCGTGTCCAATCGCAACAGGGTGTGGACCAGCCCGCTGTCGCGCACGTACACCTTGGGCGATTTGACGAGGCGCTTCTTGACGTTCGCTCGTCGATGATCGTCAAACGGCCGCGACGCCCCTCGAGGTAGCCCCGAGGATCCGAAAGCTTGTCGAGATCGGCCGGATTCTCCAGATCCAGGTAGAGTGCATCGTCGGCCGCGCGGCACGACATCGCCAAGGTCGTCTTGCCGACCTGGCGAGGACCGAGCAAGGCGACAGCCGGAAACCGGCTGAGTCGATGCTCGAGAGGTGTCGCAAGATGGCGGGGAATCATTTTTGCAATTCTGGACTAGAGTGCCGGATTTGCAACCCTTCCGACACCCTGTCGAACAAACCGAGCGTTCTCCCATGACCAAACCCTCAGCCGAACTGGACCGAGCCGAGCACCATGAGTGGTGGATCACCAACGGCCGCGGCGGCTATGCCGCAGGCACCGTTGCCGGCAGCCTGACCCGCGGCTACCACGGGCTCCTGACCGCAACGATCGATCCGCCGCTCGGTCGTCGGCTGCAGGTCGCGAAGCTGGACGCGACCCTGATCGACGGGGAGCGACATTGGCCCCTCTTCACCAACCGCTGGGCCGACGGTTGCGTCGAGCCGGACGGTCATTCGCTGATCGACTCCTTTCGGCTCGACGGGCGTATGCCGGTTTGGAGCTGGGCTTGCGGCGATCTCTTGGTCGAGCAACGCATCTGGATGCCGCCGGGCGAGGACAGCGTCTGGTCGGTCTATCGGCTCGTCCAAGGCCGCACGGACGCGGCACCGCGCCTGCGCATCGCCCTGCTCCTCGCCGATCGCGACCATCACCACATCGGGCACAGGGGCGATTTCGATCCGATCCTGACCCTCGACGGCGACGCGCGCTTGACGGCCCGATGCGCCGACGGACACGACATCCACCTGATGGCCTTCGGCGCACGCATGCGGATCGACCGCGCCTGGATCGAGCGCTTCGACTTGCCGATCGAGCGCGAACGCGGTCTGCCGGATCGACAAGACCTGTTGCGTGTCGGTTTCGCCGAGCTGTCACTGAGCACGACGGCATGGCGCGGTGTGTCGGCGACGGTCGCACCCGAGACCGAGACCGGCGTCGCGCCGGATCCCGAGCAGGCATTCGAGCGATTCCGCCAGCAGGATCGCGCGCTCGTTCGGACCGCACGGACACATCTCAACCAGATCCCGGACGTCCCCGCCTGGATCGAGCAGCTCATCCTCGCCGCCGACAGCTTCCTGATCGAGCGGCCGATCGGCACCGCGTCCGCTCGCCAGCCGCGGCCCGCCGGGATGTCCGTCGTGGCCGGCTACCCCTGGTTCGGGGATTGGGGTCGCGACACCATGATCGCCCTGCCCGGGCTGACGCTCGCGACCGGCCGACCCGAGATCGCCAGGCGGATCCTCGAGACCTTCGCGGGTTTCGTCGATCGCGGCATGCTGCCGAATCGCTTCCCCGGCGCAGGCGAGACCCCCGTCTACAATACGGTCGATGCCGCACTCTGGTCCATCGACGCCTGGCGCGCCTACATCGAGGCATCCGACGATCTCGCCGCACTCGCCCGGGTGTTCCCGATCCTGGAGTCGATCGTCGCACACTACCGCGAGGGAACGCGCTACGGGATCGGCATGGATCCGAGCGACGGCCTGATCCGCGCCGGCGAGCCGGGTGTGCAGCTCACCTGGATGGATGCGAAGGTCGACGATTGGGTGGTGACCCCGAGGATCGGCAAACCGGTGGAGATCAATGCACTCTGGTATCACGGGCTGCGGGTCATGGCCGACTTCGCCGAGCGCCTCGGGCGCGATCCACAGCCCTATCGCAGGGCGGCGGATCGAGCGCAGACCGGCTTCACCCGATTCCTGCGTCCGGACGGCACGGGCCTCTACGATGTCATCGATGGCCCGGACGGCAACGACTCGAGAATTCGCCCGAATCAGATCTTCGCGGTCAGCCTGACCCACTCGTCGCTCGACCCGCCCGCCCGGGCCTCTGTGGTCGAGGTCTGCGCACGCCATCTACTCTGTCCCTTCGGCCTGCGCTCCTTGGCGCAAGAAGACCCGGAGTATCGGGGTCGTTACGAAGGGGATGTCCGGCATCGCGATGCGGCCTACCATCAAGGCACGGTCTGGGCCTGGCTGCTGGGGCACTATGCCCTCGCGGAATATCGGGTAACCGGCGATGCGGCGGCGGCGCAAGCACGGCTCGACCCGATCCCCGATCACCTTCGGGACGGCGGGGTCGGCACCGTCGCCGAGATCTTCGACGGCGACCCGCCTCACCGGCCGCGCGGCTGTCCGGCGCAAGCCTGGTCGGTCGCCTGTATCCTGGATGCCTGGACGCGGCTGGAGCGCATCCGCGTCGGGAAAGGGTCAACCGCAACTTAAACCGCGCACGGTGCGGTATGCGTCGTTTGTTGGATCGGCATGGCCGCGCCAGCTCCGACAAGCGTGGGAGCCGGCGCGCTTTAAAGTCTTAAAAAATATTAAATTTTTAGCCGCGTCACCACAAAGGTCGTCAACGTCCCGGAGCCCGACACAACATGAACACCACGCATTTCACTCTGGACGCGGTTTAAGGAGATTCTCGTGAGCGACACGCCGATCAACGCCGAGCGCGAACGTCTGGAAGCCACGCGCCGCGGGAGTGCCGACTGGCGCCTCTGGGGGCCGTATCTCGCCGAGCGCGCTTGGGGAACGGTGCGCGAGGACTATAGCCCGAACGGCACCGCCTGGGACGACTTCACCCACGAGCAGGCCCGCTCGCGCGCCTACCGATGGAGCGAGGACGGGCTCGGCGGCATCTGCGATCGCGAGCAGCGACTCTGCTTTGCCATCGCCCTCTGGAACGGGCGCGACCCCTTTCTGAAGGAACGCGCCTTCGGGCTCACCGGACCGCAGGGCAATCGCGGCGAGGACGTGAAGGAGTGCTGGTTCTATCGCGATGCGCTGCCCACGGCGAGCTACCTGCGCTATCTCTACAAGTATCCGCAGGCGCCATTCCCCTACCGCGAGCTGATCGAGGAGAACGCCCGACGCTCCCGCGAGGATCCGCCCTACCTGCTCACCGACACCGGCTGTTTCGACGAGCAGCGGTATTGGGACGTCGATGTCTTCTATTCGAAGGCCGGGCCGCGCGAGATCCATATCCGCATCTATCTCAAGAATCGCGGCCCGGATGTCGCCGAGATCCATCTCTTGCCGACCCTCTGGTTTCGCAACACCTGGTCATGGGACGAGGGAACGGAGCCTCCCGTTCTGCGGGCGGCAACCGCCCCGAACGGCGCCGCTTGGGCGGTCGAGGCGCAGCACCCGACGCTCGGCACCTACCACCTCTACGGCACCCATCCCGCCGAGCGGCTCTTCACCGAGAACCTCTCCAACGCCGAGCTGCTCTGGGGCAGTCCCAACCCTTCACCCTACGTCAAGGACGCCTTTCACCGTCGCGTGATTCAAGGCGACACGGCAGCAGTCAACCCTGCGCTCACGGGCACCAAGTGCGCCCCCTGGGGCCACTGGAGCGTCGGTCCGCAACAGCACGCCATGGTCGATCTGGTGCTCAGCGCCGAGCCGCTCGACGCACCGTTCGCGCGCAGCGAGCGCACGCTCTCCATCCGCCAATCCGAAACCACCGTCTTCTACGACGATCTCCTTCCCGAGGCGAGCGCGACGGACCACCGCATCCTCCGCCAAGCGCTCGCCGGCATGGTCTGGACCCAGCAGTTCTATCACTACGACGTCGAACGCTGGCTCGACGGCGATCAGCTCCCGCCGCCCGAGTCCCGACGGCAGGGCCGCAACCGCCATTGGCGACATCTCAAGGCGCACGACATCATCTCCATGCCCGATGCCTGGGAGTATCCCTGGTTCGCCGCCTGGGATCTGGCCTATCACTGCCCGGCCCTGGCCCTGCTGGACGTCGACTTCGCCAAGCATCAGATCGAGCTGATGCTCTCGGATCGCTATCTGCACCCGAACGGTCAGATCCCGGCCTACGAGTGGGGGTTCGACGACGCCAACCCGCCCGTTCATGCCCAAGGCGCGCTCAAGGTGTTCCGCGCCGAGCGGGTCCAGCGCGGCACGGGCGACCTGGATTTTCTCGAACGCGTCTTCCACAAGCTCCTGCTCAACCTCGCCTGGTGGATCAACCGCAAGGACGCCGACGGACACAATCTCTTCGAAGGCGGCTTCCTCGGGCTGGACAACATCTCCGTTTACGACCGCTCGCGGACGTTGCCGCCCGGCCATAGCCTCAAGCAGGCGGATGCGACCGGCTGGATGGCCATGTTCAGTCTCGACATGACCGTGATCGCCCTCGAGCTCTGCGCCAAGGACCGCAACTACGAACCGATGGCGATCCACTGCTACAAGCAGTTCCTCGCCATCGGCGAGGCGATCGCCGGCAATCCGGAGACCGGGATGCCCTCGCTCTGGGACGAGGAGAAAGGCTTCTTCATGGATCTGCTGGTCACCCCGGACGGGGTCGGTCACCGCATCGAGGTCTACTCCTGGGTCGGCCTCATCCCGCTCTTCGCCACCGAGATCGTCGACCGGCGGCTCCTCGCCAACGCGCCGCGCTTCGCCGACCTGCTGAGCGCCCACAAAGGCGGACTCTTCCGGGGGAGCACCGTCTGTCTCTGTCCGGATTGGGAAAACGATCGGGGCGAGCACCTGCTCGCCTTGGTCGATCACACCATGCTGCCGCGGATCCTGGAGCGCCTGCTCGACGAGGAGCAGTTCCTCTCGCCCTTCGGAATCCGCAGTGTCAGCCGAATCCACGCAACCCGGACCCATCTGGGCCGCATCCCGGGCATCGGCGATGCGCTGATGGAATACGTGCCCGGCGAGTCGAACTCACCCCTGTTCGGCGGCAATTCCAACTGGCGCGGTCCGATCTGGCTGCCGACCAACTACTCGCTCGTGCAGGCACTGGAGAAGTACCACCGCTTTCTCGGGCCCGGTTTTCAGGTCCCGGTCGCCTGCAAGGACGGCCAACGACTCAACCTCGCCGAGATCGCCACCCTGATCGCCGAGCGCCTGGTCGATCTCTACCGCCCGCCGAACGGCACCCCGCCCCCGGCCCTGGTGCGCGAGGGACACCTGCACGACGATGTCCACTGGCGCGACCTGCTGAGCTTTTACGAGTATTTCCACGGCGAGACCGGCGAGGGTCTGGGTGCCGCACACCAAACCGGCTGGACGGGTTTGATCGCGAATCTGGTGATGCGCCGCTATCGCAAAGACGTCACGCCCTGGAGCGGGTTGGATCAGGGAACCGAGGCCGCGCCGATCGACGAGATTGCGTGACGGCCAAGACGATTCGCGGAGAATTCGATCTCCTTGGGTTACGCCGACGACAAGAAGCACATGGGTCTCGCGGATCGCGTGTGCGTATTCAAGCCAGTTGCACGATCTGGTTGAGAACGGCCAGCACCTCGGCAAAGCGGGCATCCGGGATGCGTTTCATCGGATGCGGTGCGCCGCTGCGCAGACGCCAGTCGAAGGATTTGGGCTGGTGGCAGAGAACGTAACTGGTTTGGCCGGCCTTGCGCCCCCCGACCGCTACGGCAAAAGGGTTGTCGGCGTTATAGGCGGCGGTGGTCATGGGCAGGCCGATGACCAGCGAGGTCCGTTCGTTGAAGACCTTGGGCGAGAGCACCAGCAAGGGGTGAACATCCCGCAGCTCCTGTCCACGCCGGGGGTTGCAGTCGATCCAGATGGCGTCCTGGCGGTTCGGCGCCCGGGCTTTGGCGGCTTTCAACCTAGATCCGGCAGTTGAACGGCCCCTGGAGTGCGTCCCGCGCGGTGTCCGACAAGGCGCGACGAGGCGTCGTAGTGTTTCTACGACAACGCGTTGCAACACAGTCGGGCGCCGCGCGGGGCGTGCTCCAGGGGTCGTAGCGGCCTTCACCCGGCCGGCGAGCCGTCAGACGCATGCGATTGTCATGGTCGTCAAGACCTTGCATGAAGCACGAAGCGGTCAACTGCCGGATCTAAACCGCGCCCAGTGCGGTATGCGATGTTTTTGGATGGAATCGGCCCCGGCAGTTTTTGACGACCGCTGGAGACGGCGCGGTTTAAGAGATTAAAAAATAAATCATTTTAAACCGCGTCCACGTTAAGGGCCGTTGATGCACCAAACGTCGAGCTCACTCGAAAGTGAGCATCTCGCTCTGGACGCGGTTTAGGTTCAACACTGTTCGGCACCGAGGGCCGTCTCGGCGGACATGGCTTCGCCGCCGTGGCGCTCGGGATCGAAGCAGGCCAGGCGTTGTTCAAGGGTCGGTCGTTCGTCGCGGATCGGCGTGATGATGACCCGTTCGCCTTCCGCGGTGATGTTGACACTCTGTTCAGCGCCGCCGAGACCCCGCGCTTTTTCAACGCGGCAGCTCAGCGCACGGAACTGGCGTCCGAGACCATCCTAGAGGGCGTCGTCGAACGCCTCTCGCCGAAAAATTTCCGTCAGGTGCTCAAGAAATGCCCGCGGCCCCATGTGTGCCGTCACGTGCTTTGCGGTTCCGAGGGGTTCTCATATCTCTCGAGCAAGACCTTCAGCGCGTGCTCCTTGTTCGGGAAGAAGTGATCCCGTCCGACCCCCTCGACGATTCCGGTTTTCTCGAAGACCGACATCACCTGATGCTTCAGCCCGCTGAAGTAGAGCCCGATACCGGCGTCCCGCAGCTGCTTTGCGACTTCGTTGACCTTTTCCTCGCCGGATGCATCGATCTCGTTGATTCCGCTGCCGATGATCAGGATCACCTTGGTCTTCGGAAAATCGGCGATGGCCTCCAGCACGATATCCTCGAAGTACGCAACGGTCGAGAAGGTCAACGAGCCGTCGAAGCGGACCGGCACCACCGTCTCGCTGACCGGAACGAGATTGTGCGCCTTGATGCCGCCGAGGGTTCCGTCGGGTTTGCGTGCGACGATCTCCGCACGCGGACGCATGCTCTTGATGAGGTAGAGCAGCACCGTCAGGACGATGCCGAGGAGGATGCCGTTGGCGATCGCCGGGGCCATGACGAGGGTTGCCGCGAAGGTCACGATGCCGACGATCGCGCCGCCGCGGTCGACCTTCCAGGCGTGGACCAGGGGCGCGACTCGGATCAGGCCGAAGACAGCCATCATCACGATGACCGCCAGCACGGACTGCGGCAGGCTGTAGAGGTAGGAGGTGAAGAAGAGCAGAACGACCATCACCGCCAGGGCGCTGATCACGGCGAAGAGGCCGGTCTTGGCCCCTGTCTTGGCCGCGACGGCCGATCGCGAGAAGGATCCGCTAACCGTGTAGGAGCTGAAGAAGCTCCCGACGATGTTCGCCAGACCCTGCCCGACGAGCTCTTTGCTGGCGTTGATCCGCTCGCCTGTCGTGGTGGCGATGGCCTTGGAGATGGAGGTTGCCTCCATGAAACCGATCAGGGCCATCACGATCGCCGCCGGAAGCAGCGCGAGGATCAGGTCCCAGTGCACCTCCGGCACGGCGAATTGCGGTAGCCCCTCGGGAATGGCACCGACCACGGCCCCGCCCGAGGACAGCGTCACTGTTCCGTCGTGGGTCTCGACGAAATGCCAGACCCGACCGTCACGCGCGAGTCCCTCGGGGACCTGGCCTTTGGCGAAGAGGAGCATCGGCCCATCCGGGATCGGCGAGCCTTCCAAACGGATCGCATGCAGAGCGATGCGGCGCGCATTGTTGTGTGACCGCGACTGATCCAGCTCGTAGTGGAAGAGACGCACCGACGCCGAGAGCTCCGCGGCGCGCTTGATGGCGTCCATCCCGCCCTCCTGCTCGAGTCGGGCGGCCTCGCGGCTGCGCTCCGCGATCAAGGCAGTGAGGGCCGTGATGCGCATCTCGGTCTGGCTGTAAGCCTCGATCGTCTCCACTGCCCGCACGTCTTGGATCTGCTCGATCCCGACGGTGGCCTTGTGCTCGAAGCCGATCATCGCAGAGACGGCCGTCGTTGCGAGCACGGCGATCAAGACACCGGGGAGGCGGGGAGAGACCCGTTTGAGCGCATTGATCAGCAGAAAGGCCGCCAGCGCGAACACGAGTGTCGGCCAGTGTGTCTCGCCGATCTGCTGCACAACGCGCCAGAGATCCGCGAGATAGAGGTCCGACCGAGGAAAAGGCACGCCGATGATCTTGCTGAGCTGCGAGAGTCCGATGATGAGTGCCGCGGCATTCGTGAAGCCCACGACAACGGGGCTCGAGAGCAGATTGACGATGGACCCGAGCTTAAACAGACCCAGTGCGAGACGCAGCACTCCGACCATGAAGGCCAGCATGATCGAGAGCTCGACGAAGCTCGCGCTTCCCGGCGTCGCGAAGGGAATAATCGCCGCCGCCGACATCAGCGAGAGCATCGCGACCGGGCCGGTATGCAGTTGACTCGACGAGCCCCACATCGAGGCGATGATGACGGGCACAAAGGAGGCGTAGAGCCCATACACGACAGGCAAACCCGCCAACTGGGCATAGGCCATCGACTGCGGCAGCAACACCAACGCCACCGTGATTCCGGCAATCAGGTCGTCGCGCAGGCCCTCCCGAGTCATCGGGAACCAGCGCAGGAAGGGCAGGACAGGATGCAGGCGTTCCATCATGACGACTCGTCCGTCTGATATGAAGAACGAACACACGCTCGCTCGGTGTGTGCGAAGGGTCAGCGAAATGTTAGGTTAACGGCGTGTCGGCCGTTGGACCAATCGATGATACGCGTCCTTGGGATAGCTGATTGTCGATAGGTGCCTCGGGGACGGAGCAGACTTAGCTGCTCGCTTCGGACCATCTGCCCGGGCAAGAGGCGGACTCGAGCGCGATCGTGAAGTCCGCCGAGACCCTGCATGAAGCACGAAGCGTTCAACGGCCGGATCTCAACCGCGTCACTGCAAAGGGCTGTGGATGCGCCGAACGTCGAACCGACCCGAAAGTCAGCAGTTCGCTCTGGGCGCAGTTTAGGTTGAAGGAGCGCCCAGTCATCCCGAACTGCGTAAAGCCAGTAAAAATGTCTCGCTCCAACGGGCTGTAGACACTGCATTCCGGTCCACTCAAGCCAGCAGGTGATCCCTCTTGTCGACGAAACCCCTTGTGATCGAGAACGATGTCATCTCCGACCTCGCGTTGGACGTCACGCAGGCGGTGCTTGCCAGGAGCGAGGAGGCACAGGTCATCATGGAGGATCCGTCCGGCCCGATCAATTTAGCGCGGGCCTTGGCGGACTTCTTCCCGGTCGCCGGTGCCTTGGAAAGCGGAGCGGCGCACCTGGATCAGGAACAACTGCAGGAGTTCTGCGACTACGGGCTGAATCTGCTTGACCGTCTCGCCTTTCTGGTACGGAAGGTCGAGATCATGGACAGAAGAGACACGGTTGCGCGCATGTTTGCCTCGATGGGGGGTTGGGTTGCTCGCCGCGGCGCGACCATCGACAACCTCGAGGGCACCGCCGACGGCTTCGGCATGATCGTAAACGCCACGAGCGCGGCCGATGACCTACGATCGTTGTGCGGCCTCATGGAAGAGGTGATCGAGGCAGCATCGACGAGGTTACAACTGGACGAGGACCGTGGTGACGCATGGCGTCCTTGGCGCGTCATCAATCTCAACGCCGGCATTGCCGCAACCCGCTCGCTCGACCCCGAGCTTATGGAGCGAACGTTCGAGAAAATGAGCCGGCGGCTGCCGTACGACATGCCGGGTTTCCTAGCCGACGGCATGCGCCAAGCGGCCTTCCAAAACGTACCGGATGCGGTCAAAGACGTGATGCGCAGGCACATGGAAAGGTGGCCAGCCAACGCCCTCCACTAGCAGCCTGCAAAGGACGCGAGTCGCCGACACATGCCCGTCATGGGAGTGGCCGATGCGCTCGCTCCTCGAATCCGGACAGAGCGTGAAGACCCGACCGTCGAGCTCGCCTCAACGGTGACGTGGGGCATCCTTGCCTCGATCGACGGCCGCTGCCGGCCGGTGACGTGACGATTAGAGTTGGTGCGCGTAGAGAACCTCGATCTCGTCGAGATAGGCGATGCCGGAGAAGTTGTCGAAGTATTTCTCGGCGATCTTGGCGGCGATCTCGCGCGCAACCTCTTCGCTCGCGGTGATGATCTCGAGCTTGACGTTGGAGAAGGTGTCGGAGACGGCCGGTTGACCCGAGGAGCGCGTGTTGCGGCTGCCCTTGCCGCCGGCAGCCATGACCGTATAGCCGGTCGCGGCGCTCGTCTCGACGATCTTGACGATGTCTCTCAGGAGCACCTTTTCGGTGATGACCACGAGCTTGGTCGCTTGCTGTGCCATGACGGATGACCTCCAGTCGTTTTTGGCGTGGGTTCAGGGCCGACAATTCGTGCGACATCCCGGCGGCACGAACGCTTTTGCGCTTGGCGGCCCACCGCCGGCGGGCCTGCGCCGGGACGTTTAGATTCCGAATACCGCCTGGGCTAGACCGATGTAGAGCGGTATGCCGATGGCGATGGCAACCGGCGTGCCGACACTCGTCGAGGCACCGACATAGGCGGACGGGTTCGCGGTCGGGATGCCGGCGCGTAAGGTCGGCGGCCCGGAGATGTCCGAGCTGGAGCCGGCGATGACGGCCAGCAGCACCACGCCGCCGGGACTGAAGCCCGTCAGGACATGGGCGATATAGCCAAGCCCGAACGCAATCAGGCCGTGCACCAACGGCGCGACCGCGGCATAGACCGCGTACCAATGTGCGACGCGGCGCAACTCATTGAGCCGGGTATAGGCTTCCATACCCATCACCAACATCAGCACCGAGAGCAGACCTTTGAACAAGGGATCGTAGAAGCCTTCAAAGACATTCTCGGGTCGGGTAAATAAGCCGATCGCGATACCGAGCAAGAGTGCGGAAAGCGCCGATCCCTGCAGGCTTTCTTTAACGATCGGCCAGATCCTCACCTTTTCCGATGAGCCGTCTCTTCGTCTCAAATAGAGGTTCGCAAGAACGATTGCCATCACCAACGCGGGGATATCCATAAAGGGATAGAGCGCAGGCGCCCAATGCTCGTAGGCAATGCCCTCGCTCTCCATCACGACGATGGCCGCAGCCAGGGTCGATCCACTCACGGCACCGAACAGGCCCGCTGTTGCGATACCGTCTTCCGTCCGGACGCTCGGCAAGAGGGCCAGCGTGAAGCGACCGATGAGGACGATGACGATGCCGATCAGGATCGCAAAGAAGGCCGGCAGCAGCATATCGGCGAGGTTTGCCTCGCGGATCGACATGCCGCCGTCGAGCCCGACACGCATCAGCAGCATGAAAACAACGAACTTGTAGATGGCATCGGGGATTTCGAGCTTGGTGCCGAGCGCGGCGATCAATATGCCGCCGATCAGGAACGCCAGGGTCGGCGATTGAAACTGCGTCAAGAACCGGGTAAGGAATTCCAGCAATGCTTCCAAGGTTTCACTCCTCTGTCGAGCATCGGCAAACCGCCGAACGCCTACGCAAGAGCGTATGGGCACTCCCGGCCGAACCTTTATTGTTTTTTCGCGTTCAATCCATCAGCGAGAAGTCATTGATTCGGAAATGACGACGACACCTGAAGGAAAAAGCGACGTAGGGTGTGGTGAGGAACGAACCGCACCGATGTACGGTCCGGCCAGGGCACGGCGAGGCCGTCGCTCATCGAGGGCGCGGTCGGGTGCCTCGATGAAGACGACATGTCGTAGGGTGTGGTGAGGAACGAACCGCACCGATGGACGGTCCAGTCGAGGTGCGGTTCGTTCCTCACCGCACCCTACGCACTAGGTACCGTGAGCGAGATCTTCGACGGCGACCCGCCGCACCACCCGCGCGCCTGTCCGGCGCAAGCCTGGTCGGTCGCCTGTATCCTGGATGCATGGACGCAGTTGGAGCGTATCCGGGTCGGACACGATCAGCCGCGAGGACGGACCTGAGCTGCGAAACGATTAACGCCGAACGCGAACGTCCGGATCAAAACGATTGATGTCTTGGCTCGGCACCAGTCAATGTTTAAACCGCGCCCGGTGCTATATGCGTTGTTTATTGGATTGGCTTAACCGTGCCGGCTCCGACAACTGTCGGAGCCGGCGCGGTCTACGTACACCATTCTCGGCACTCGGAACGCGTGAGCCGGCGGAGCGCCGGCTCGACTCTTCCGAAGGATCACGGTGTAGGATGCGGCTCCGACAGCGCCGGTCGCTTTCCTCCGCCGTACCGATGCCGGTGCCACTCAAGGGGCGACGGACCGGGCTTAATCGCCCGCCATCATCGCGGCGATGGCTCCATTAGCGGATGCGCTCGTCGAGAAGCAAGCGCTGCCCTCGGTCTTGTTACCGGTCGAGTAGTAACCCGTGACGAGTCCTTCCGTCGTCGAGCCCGAAATCAAATAGCTCGGCATGCAGACACAGGCCAGGGCTGGCTCGACACCCATGTTCATTGCCACGACACCGCCGGTCGCGTTCTGGTCGCTGACGCACTGGTTGTAGTTCAAGACGACTTCAGTCGATACCGTCGGATTCGGGTCGACGCAATCCAAGGACACGGTATAAGGTCCCACAGGGGGCGGGCCAGACTCCATTCCGTAACCAGTGAATTGCACTGCTGAACCCTTCGCGCAGCTTGCCATATTCAATGATGCGGAGGCTGTTCCAGTCTGAACTTCCGGGTTTTCAGCACAACCGGCGACCCAGTCCGTCGTCGATAGAATCCCCGTTGTCGGATCGTAGGAGACAATAGGTGTGTAGGTCGGGCGTTCAGAACATTGGGGAAAGTAAAAGGGGCCTGTCCACGGCAGAATAGTGGGTTGGGTAGTCGGAACAGGAGAGGCCGAGATCCATTCCGCGAGTGTCAGCGTTCCGGTATTCAGATTGAAGTTGGTCGTTATCGAAAAGACCGACGAATCACTGATCAAAGTCGGCGGCTGGAAGCTCCAGGTTGAAGGATTCTGAATCTGTAGCATGCCGTTAGCGTCGGCGCCGACAGTGGATCCGGTCATAACAGCGTCCCAGATGTTCAATTGACTATCCGTAACACTGCCGCAACTGCCGTTACTCACGTTCCCGCAAACGTTGGTGTACGTTGCCGTCGTTGGCTGTTCAACATAAGTTTCAGAGGTGGCATCCCAACACTCGACGTTTTGTGCAAACAAGTTGTATGACACTGACAAGGTATTGCAGGATCCGGCAGCGTTAGGCCTTGCAGTGTACATCGCCGCATTGGACCACAGGGGATACGGGTTGGAGGCGGTCGTGCCGGCAAAGGCGTTGACTTGGTACTGCACATAGAAATCGGCCAACATCAAACCGAGCAGATTCGACGAGGCAAAGGTGCTGTTGTAGGCCAGAGGCGCGTTCTGGGTCGTCGGCTGACCCGGGGTGGTGTTGCTGGTGAAGGCGTTGGTAATCGCATTATCCACCGGCTGTTGCAATCCACCGGTAGCGGTAGTGACGGCGGTCTGAATCCCGACCTGGGCCGCTTCGCTTGCCCCTCCGGTCGCCACCGTGGTCCCGATGTCGATCGCCGTCATGGTCACATTGAACAGCGCTGAAAAGACTTTGCCCCAGAAGGACTCATGTTCATTGGCTTGGCTGGCGGCCTCGATCGCCTGGTTGACGGCATAGCCCGCCTGCGCCGTCGAGGTCATCAATCCATTGGTAAAAGCGGCAGCGTAGCTGGTTGGCGGAAACAGACCGCCGTTAACGGCTTCGCTGAACTGATTGATGCCGATGCCAGCCTCGCTGAAGGTATTGTCATTCAGAGAAAAGGTCGCCGTCGTGGCGAGATACCAGAGGGTCTTCGCGGCAAAACTGCTGATGACGAAGGGATCCCCAATGGCAAACGTCAAATGGCCGCCATAGATGAAGGACTGGTACTGGGTATTGCCGTTGTTGTTCTCCTCCTGAGCCTGAGTGTAGGCGGCCAGATTGACCGGAAACATGGCCGGCACCAGACTTAAACTGGCCTGTGTATTCGGATTCTCTACGCCCCACCAGAGTCCGCCGGTCGCCTGATAATTCCCTTCGGCCGAATTCTGATTCAGGTTGAAGACCTTCTCCTCGCTGCTGACAAAGCCCATGCCGCAGGCATTGCCCTCGGTATCGGCCGGATCGCAGGAACCAGGCGCAGGCGGGTTGATCAGGGCATTGGACACGAAGTAATCGTCGGCATCGTACAGCAACCCGGAGCCCAGACTGTCGCCGGCCGAGGCCAGGTTAGCCATCACGATGGTATTGTGGGGATTGGGACCACTGCAGGCAGCAAACTCACCACAGCAGATCGACCAACTATCGCCGGCTGCGGCGGGGTTCGGCTGGCTTCCCATTTGGATCGTGGGTTCAAAAACAGAAAGACTCTGGCCAATTGCTAAGGGTTCCGGTGAGTAGGGATAGTTCATCGGGGATTTTGCAGTCCAAGACGTTGGATCGTCGGCATTACCCGTGACTTGGTAGATCTTCTGCATCGGCGAGTCGCTGCCGTAGAAAACCACACTGCCGTACGCACTGGTTTTGTCTGAGAATCCGTTATTGAAGAAGCCGTACGAATTGTCTTCGCTGCTCGCACCGTTCCATCCTGTGGAATAGGCCGGAGATTCGGAAGGCGCGTCCGGGTTCGGCGTCGCGCCATAGGCGGTCAGATAGCAGGTCGTCCCGCTGAGGTTGACGATCGAGTAGGAGAAACCACCACTGTTGGCATTCCAGGTCGCGAAACCCGCGGCGCTTGAAGAGGTGCTCAATCCGCATAGCGAAGATGCCGCGAGGCAAATCAGAAGTTGGCGTTTCATGTCAATACCCTCGTGGCAACTTGAAGTTGACGTTCTCGACCTCGAAACCGTGGCCGATCGCATTGGCGGAAATGCCCGACATTCCGTAGAGGTTGTGGTAGGTGAAATAGGTGCCCTTGTTGACCTTGAAACCGGTCAGCCGACTTTTTGCGAAGGTACAGTCGGTCAACAGGTCTGACTCGGGAAGTCCGCCCTGCGCCAGCGAAACACCGCAGACCTTTCCGTTGTAGCGAAACCTGAAGGGGACGATGTAGGTGTAATTGCCGGGTCCGTAGAAGGCCAGCGCCGGATGCGCGGTCTCATCCGGGTTGGCGATCCCTTGATGCAACCTCCACAGATCGAGCCAGCCCATCCGGGTAATGCCGTGCATGGCCGGTGACATCGCCGTCAGCGCGCTGACGCCATTGCGATGAACGTAGGTCTCCAACTCGCTCAGGAACTGCGCGCCGATGTCTTGGGTGCCGATCGTATAGCCCTGACCGGAGACCGCATTGAAGGTGGTGCCGCCGATTTCGCAGGTCGGGCTCGACTGCTCGCTATCCGTGGTGGGAACGACGACGAAATTGCCCGGCAGGTAGGAATGAAAACCAGCTTTAATGAATTCCGCCGCGCATCCGCCGTTGTTGGTGCCGGGCAACGCTTGGAAGCGCTGAATCTTATAGGTCCGGGTCGAGGTGCGCGTGGTGTACGGCCAATCCGGTTTGGAGGGGACGGACAAGGTCATGGTCTTGACCCGCGTCACCCGCCCGTCGCGCACGGTCACCTTGGCCGGATTCTGGGCGTCGATCCCGGTGGACTTGAAGATCTCATAGGCGCCGGGCGCTAGGCTAAGCACCAGGTTGGGCGAAACCAGGATGCCGCTCTGGGGCGCGCCGGTGCCCCTTTCCTTGACCGGACGGACGTAGAACTCACCACTGCCTCCCGGTTTGGTGCTGACCAACAGGCACAGACCGCCCTGCTCGGACGGCAACGCCGAGGTTTGCTCGCAGTCCGCCGGAAAGCGCGGGGTGAAGCCTCTCAGGCTGATCGCCCGTCGCGCGCCCGGCTCCGCCGGAAGGCGCGGGTCGGGGTCGCTCGGATTGGTCGGATTGCTCGGATCCGACGACGACCCGTCCCCGTCCTTGCATGAGGTCAACAGCATCGGCAAGAGGAAGGCCAGGGTCAGCGCCAGAGGCAGTGACGGCCGCAGGCGTTGCGGAGGGTTCCGTTTGAACGTATTCGTCGGGTCGGCGCCCCCGAGCGCTGATTGTCGGGGGACTGATCGTGCTGCGTGCTTGGCCATAGGGCTCTCCCGCATCCTCTTGAGATCGTGTAGTCGGCCGGACGACGGGGCCGCGGACCGAAGGCCGAGGCAGACGAGGCTCAAACAGTGGGGGAACGCAGAGCCGCGCCTGCCGCGGGGTCATGCTGCGGGGCGAGACGGACAAGCGGATCGATGCGCCGTGGGGGCGGAATGACGGCCAGCGACGAGAAGGGATACTCGAACGCCGCACCGGCAATCCAGCGCCGTTTCACCGAAGGCGAACCGCAAACCCTGCAACACCTGCGGATTATACGGAGCCCGTCGGCCGCGACTTCTAACAACATTCTGACAATTGACGGCCGGGCGTGATGGCCGGGGCGTCGCCCTTCAGCGGGATCGCCCCCAGACATAGCCGGCGCCGTAGACACTGTCGAACGGTGCGGGCTGGTCGGTCGCTTGAGCAATCTTCCGCCTCAGGCGCGAGACACTGGTGTGCAGACGGGCGCTCGAATAATAGCTTTCGCGATGCCCGAGTCCGGCGATGACCGCGGCGCGGCTCACGGCCTCGGGCGCCTGACCGCGGAGCAGGCAGACGAACCTCAGCTCCGTCTCGGTCAAGGGGATGACGAGCCGATCGTCGAGAACCAGGGTGCGTGCCTCCTCGTGGATGGCCCAGCGATTGTCCATCGGCGCGGACAGGCCCTCCTCCGCCGCCCTCGCGCGATGGGCGTAACGGCACAGCTCCCGCGCCAGCAACGCCTCCAACTCCTCGGGCTCGAAGGGCTTGGTGAGATAATGATCGAAGCCCGAGCGCAACCCTTTTACGCGGGCGTCGAGATCGCAACGACCGGACGTGCAGACGATGGGCAACAGCGGATCGCCGGCACGTAATGCCTCGAGCAGTGAATAGCCGTCGCCGTCGGCCAGCGTCAGGTCCAGGACGACCGCATCGAATCGGCAAGCCGCCATGCGCGCGCGCGCCGCGTCCTCGCCGGTGACCAAATCGACCCGATACCCGAAACTCTCCAGAAAACGCGCCAACTGAGGACCGCCGACGGCATCGTCCTCCACCACGAGGACGCGCTTGGGCGGATCGATTGGTTCCGGTGCATCGGGTTGTCGCGACATGAGTCCCTCTGTTAAGCCAAGGCGCGCGAATCGGCGCCGCGAAGACGCGTCACCAGCACCCGAAACCCGGCACCCTGCGGACTCCGGGGGAAATACTCCATGCTGCCGCCGAGCGACTCTACTGCGCTGCGACTCGCCCAGAGCCCCAAGCCCCACCCTGGGATGTGGCCGTGCCGCGGATCGCGCCAGAACTGATCGAAGATCCGCTCGGCATCCGACGGGGCGATGCCCTGCCCCTGGTCCACGACCTCCAGCTCCAGCCGCTCGGGCGTGCTCGACAGGCTCATGCGCACGCGCCCCCGGCCGCCGTATTTGAAGGCATTGTCGAGCAGGTTGGTCAGCACCAGCACCAGCCGCGAGGCATCAACGAGATGGGTCACCGCGCCCGATTCGGCGCGCACCTCGAGGTCCAGCCTGGCGGGGTCGATGCGCCCGGCCAAGGCGCCCTGCACCTGGGCCACCTTCTCGTGCAGGTCGTAGGTGTAATCCGCTGCGGTGCCGTCCGTAAAGGCGTCGCGCTGCCGCTGGATACCTCGCACGATGTCGGAGAGCTGATTGGAGATCCGGATCAGATCGGCCGCTGCATCTTCGGGACTGAGCACGCCGCGGCGCAGATTCGTGGCAACGAAGCGCACCGAGGATGCCGGGTTGCGAATCTCGTGCGACACCACTTTCAACAAGCCGCTGAACTTTCGCGCCAAGGCAGCGAGGCGCAACCGAGCCTGCCGCGCCCCTTCCAAGCGTCGCGTCTGCTCCGGCACCTCGGCCAGCAGACGACCGCTGACCGTCAGGACCGCGATCAGCATCAATGACTGCATCACGAGGTTGATCGGCCAGAAATAAGCCACCGCAAGGCTTGCCAGCCCCGGGAACCAGGTTCTGGCCACCACCGCGATGCCTGTCGCGCAGGTCGCGAGCAGATACGCCAAGGCGATGCGCCCGAGTGCCGAGGTTCCTCGCCACTGCAACGGCCCATAGATCAGGACGAAGGCGATGAAGGCGAGTTGCGCGCTGTTGTTGAGCCAGGCGATCGAGGGGTGCAGATCGGTCAAACCGATCGGCGACAACAGCAGGGCGAACCAAGCCACGGTGAACCAGAAGCGGCGCAATCCCCAGGGTGACGGCGGCGGCCGGACGATGAGATAAAACGAGAAGATCAGTGCCGCGGTCACCAAATACCCCAAGGCGCTGGAAACGCGGCCGGTTATCCAAGCCGGAACAGACGGCAGGAAATAGGCCAATTGACCGATGCTCGCAAGCCCGGTCACGCCGAACGGCACGCTGAGCATCACGAAGGCAAGAAAACGCCGGTCGCCGGTCGCCACTCCCGCGAACAACATCAGCAGCGCAAACAGCCAGGCCAACGCCGCCAACATTCCACCCGTCAGCAGGCTTCGGGCTTGAGCAAGCTGGAAGCTCGCAGCATCCGTTAGACGCGGCACGAGGCTGAGTTGTCCGATCGTCAGCACCCGCAGCAGCAACGCGTGATCGGAGACCAGATCGGGGTCGAGTCGGAAGGCCAAGGTTGCGCCGATCACGTCGCGCTGCCCCAGGGCCAGGGTGTCGCCCGTGCGAAGGCGCGGCGATGCCAGCCGACCGTCGGAGGCGACATAGGCCAGTTCCACCAGATCCAAGTTGGCGACATTCAGGCTCAGGATCGGCCCCGACGAGGCAAGCGGCGGGACGAGGTCGCGGCCGAGCGGCGCCGCGACGAACCAGCGTGCACCTGGCTGATGGCCGAGATGAATGTCGACGCGGGCCGGCGGCAGATGATCGCTCCCGATCAAGGCAGCGGCCGCCTCCCAGCTTTGCACATGCTCGGGCAGGACGCTGAACGCGATCGGCACGGATGATACGGTCCATGCCGTCGAGGGACTCGGGAGCAGCAGCAAGAGCGCAAACCAAATCCCGATCCGGCGATTTCGGTCCCGCCCGAGCCTCGGCATCCGTCGGGTTTGGGACTGCATGGACGCCGAAGTCAAAGGTGTCATCGTCTGCTCGGGCTCGCTCATGGCGGCGTCGCGCATAGGACCTGCTGCGCGGCCCTTCCCTCCCGACAGGCCCTCCCGAGCGCCGATACCGCGCAGACGAACGAAGCGTCATCCGCTCGTCGGCCCTTCCGCAGGCTGGACCACACCTTCAGGCGAACCGGAATGCGTCGCTCGGGATCATCCGAGCGACCGGACCGTCTCGGCGCCGCGCGAACCGGGGATCACGTCGGTCACGGCCGCATCCCGACGCAGCATCTCCTTGCGGTACACCCAGACCACAAGGACCGCAACCACGAGGAGGAAGACGGTATCGTAGGGCTGCGCGTCCGGCCAAACGGGATTGATCAGCTGGAAGTGAAACACCGCCGGCAGAAGGATGCTGCCGGCCGATGCATTGAACATCGGCGTCACGATGACGCTGATGGCCAC
The DNA here is from genome assembly GCF_000223985.1 of Thiocapsa marina 5811. Lineage (GTDB taxonomy): Bacteria > Pseudomonadota > Gammaproteobacteria > Chromatiales > Chromatiaceae > Thiocapsa > Thiocapsa marina. Next base: position 64,219 of record NZ_AFWV01000012.1, on the reverse strand, counting down.
CGCACCCAGGAAGAAGGGTGCGAACGCCCAGTCCCCTTGCGGTGTCCCGCTCAAGAGGAACGCCGGCAGGTGCCAGAATCCCCAAATGACCCCGAGGATCAGCGCGGCCCAGAGCGGGGCGAGCTTGCGCTGCAGGAGCGGCAGCGCCAACCCGCGCCAGCCGAATTCCTCGACCGGCCCCTTCACGGCCATGAGCAAGATCGCCGTTGAAAGCGCGCCCGGCGAATCGAACGACAAGGCGCCTGTCAAGGGCCTACCCTGCACCGCCGCACCGGCATAGAAGACCAGCGGAATGCCGACCAGGAGAAAACCGTACCAGCCAAAGGATGTGCGCCACAGCAGAAAACGGGAGAGAAAACGCTTGAGTCCCGCAAGGCCACCGGCGTGCGTGACGAGGACGAAGGCCGCGATCGCCGGGGCATAGACCGCCAAGAAGAACAGCGGATGCTGGCCGGTCAGCGCACCGAAGAGCCTCGTCATGGGCTGCGGCAGGAAGATGAACAGCGCCAGAATCCCCCATGTCAGCCCGAAGGTGATCAGGAGAAACGGGAACAACGCCATGACCGAGAGGGGCGGATTGCGGGGATCGGATTGTCCTGAGACCACGGGCTTTCCTTCTGCTTGGTCGATGCGAGACACCGTTATACGCCGAAGACGCCGATCGAAGCGTCGTCACGCTCGGCAGCATCGCGTGCGGCACGCATGAATCAACCGAGACTCTCGAACAACGCACGGGCGCCGGGCGACGCCTTCGAATCGCCGCGGTTCGCACATCGCGCACACCCTTGGTCGTTGTCGGCTGATTATTTGCCGGAGATGGCCAATCATCAATGTGTAGCGGGTGAGTCGGGCACTAAAGTGCGGCGAAGTCGACATCAGCGCCCCTCGATGCCGAGTGTCGGTCTTGCACCGCTCTCCGGGGCCTTGACCCGCCGGCTTTCTCGCAACATCGACCCGCACCAGCACGGGCGAACCGAGCCAGGGCTCGGGAGACCCGAGGAAACGACCGATGACCGACCCTTCTTGCATGACGATCCTGTTCGATAATTATCCCGGCGTCCCGGGCCTGACGAGCCTTTGGGGCTTCGCAGCCCTGATTCAGGTCGCAGACCGGACGATCCTGTTCGATACAGGCAGCAACGGCCGCGTCTTGCTGGCGAACATGGCCGCGCTCGACATCGCCCCGGAATCAGTCGATCTGCTCTTTCTCTCACATCCGCATTGGGACCACATGGGTGGGTTGGACTCCGTCTTGGAGGTGAATCCACGGGCGACCGTCGTCGTACACGAAGGCTTTTCCAAGCATCTGATCAAGGATCTTCATGGCCTCTGCGGCGAGCTGCTTGTCGTCGGGGCGGATCCTGCCGAGCTTGCGCCCGGCGTCTTTTCAACCGGCATGCTCGACAGCGACCCGCCCGAGCACGCGATGGTGATCGAGGCCGACGGGGTCACGGCAGCCATCAGCGGCTGCGCGCATCCCGGGATGGAGCGGATCGTCGAGCACGCCTCGCACCTGTTGGGGAAGAAGATCGATTGGGCCATCGGGGGGTTTCACCTGATGTACTCGGACGCAGCGGGGATCGACCGGGCGATTCGCGCGATGCAGGCCCTCGACGTCGCCCACGTGGTACCGACCCACTGCACGGGAGACGCCGCAAAGAACGCGTTCCGTCATGCATTCGGCGCGCGCTGCATCGATGGCGGCGTTGGCCGGAAGATCGGCCTTGTCGGACGGGCAAACCCGCCCGAGTAGCCGATCGGCGTCCATGTCGATGTCCGGTCCGGCGCGTTTCCCCAACGGCTGCAAGCGACCGTCGGGCGGACGATCCGCAAACGTAACAACAGCGCCCTATCGGTCAGTGTCACGCTATTTTACATAGGCCCAACCAGCATTCACCGAAAGAAAACGTCCGACACGATGCATTCGATGCGTAGCGACCATACCGGCCGCTAGGGCGACGGAAGAGGACGACTGCAAGTCGTCTATCCGGGGGCCGCCGCGTCGCGGCAATCGGCGGGCTTGCAAGCGTCCCGACCCGCCACGCGGGGCGCACTCTCAGGGCAGTTCAAGCCGCCCGCAGGCTGACGTCGAGCTCACCAAGAATCATCGATCCCGGCGTTGTTGTAGTCCCTCATGGCGTCCAACCAATCCGGCATCCCTTCCTTGACGATCTGCTTCAACTCGACCAGATCGTCCGCACTGACCAAGCCTTTCTCATGCATGAAGGCGTAGAACTTTTTGAGGCTTGCTGCATTCTCCTTAATGCTGGCTTGGCTTGACCACATGGCCTTCCTGATAAACCAGTCGCCGAGAAACCAACTGATAGCGTCCACGCCGTCTCTGGCCTCGAGCGCGTCATCGTAAAGCAGGTAATCATTGATATAGAAAGCGATATTTTCACGATGCTTCTTGACGACCCTCTCGGACAGGCCGGACGCCTCGAGCCAAGCCACGAACTCCGTCAACAGAATTGCGTTCTCGGCGCGGATCTTTTCGCATGCGTCTTCGTATGCTTGGTAATCGCTCATGGAAAAAGCTCCAGAGTGGACAAGCGCTGTAGGGTGGACAAGCGTAGCGCAGTCCACCAGCGCCGGCGGTGAGTTTGGTGGACTTCGCTCTCGCTCGTCCACCCTACGGGCCTGGAGCGATCTTCTGATCAAGGGCGCATCGCTCGCTCAGCGCACCGGCAGCGCAACCTCTACCCTCCCCGTCTCCGTCCAAGCCCGCCGTTGCGGGCGGTACATATCCTCGACCGTGGCGGCGGGGTGGGCGAAGACGCCCGGCGAGACGGCGCGCAGCCGGTAGGCGAGCTGGAATCGGGTCGGGGCCTTCGGGCCTCGGTCGACGGCGGCGACGAAACGGTCGGCGCGGAATTCGAGATGCTCGGCGGTTTCTTCGAGGCCCAGCCAGGCGATGTCGGCGATGTCGCCGGCCTTGATGAGGCTGGGGTTGTCGATCTCGAAGCCGGCGGGGAGGGGGTCGTCGACGATGAGTCGGGCCTGACGCTGGGCGTCGGCGCTGACGGTGATGACGGCGACCATGCGATCGCCTTGGGTGACGGCGGAGGGGTCGATGCGGCGGCCGTCCAGGTCGTAGTAGGCGCGCTCGATCCGGTAGCCGTCGCCGCCCGCGGGCTCGGGTGTGAGCGGCACGCCGCCGACGCTGACCAAGGCATCGAGCGGGCGTTGGCCCGCGTTCCCGACAATCAGCGGCAAGGCGGCGGCGGTGTCGGCGTCGAGTCGGCTGAACCAGGGGCCGCTCCAGGGCTCGCCCGACAGGGTCAGTTGCGGTTTGTCGGCACCCTGCATGAGGGCGCGTGCGGCGAGCAGCAGCCAGGCGTCGTCCTGCGTGCTGGTGTCCGCCGCATCGACCCAGCCTTGTTCCAGGCGTCTGGCGAGGGCCTGTAGGTCGACCGCGCCGGTCGCGCTCTCGGCGGCGAGGGTCAGCACCGCCGCGCCGTCGCGCAGGTCCGAGCCGTAGTCGGACCGCCAGGCCCCCTCGTCGTCGCCCGTCTCCAGCATCGCGACCGCAGCGCGGAAGACGGTATCGGCACGCGGGCGGTCGCCCATGAGGGCCAGTGCCGCGGCAAGCTGGGCCTTGGCCATGGGTGTGGAGAAGGCGTCGAGCTTGGTCTCGGCGTAATAGCGCAGGTCGCCGATGGCGGCGCGGCCGTTGCGGGCGAGGACGTAGAGCGCGTAGGCGATGTCCTCGCCGCCGCTGCTGAAGTCCGGCACATAGGCGAGCCGGTTGCGCAGGTTGTCCAGCGCCATGTCGAAGGCGCGATCCGGCACGGCGTAGCCTTGCTCGCGGGCACGGGTGAGGAAGTCCGCGACATAGGCATCGAGCCAGCCGTCGTCGCCGCCCGTGCCCCAGAGCCCGAAGCTCCCGTTCGAGGCCTGGTTGGCCAGCACCTCGCCGATCGCCTCGCGCACGCGTTCCTTGATCTCGGTGTCGGTCCCGAGACCGATGGCGGTCGCCACCTCGTTGAGATAGAGCATGGGCAGTGCGCGGCTGGTGAGCTGCTCTGTGCAGCCGTAAGGGTAGCGATCCAGGCCCGTGACCAGGCCGGCGACGTCGAGCGGTCCGGCGCCCGTGATGGAGACGGCGAGCGCTCCGGTGCCGGGCAGCATCTCTGACCAGGCCGAGGCGTCGAGACGCAGCTCCCCGCCCGGGGCCAGATCCACGACCGCGTTGCGCGAGACCAAGGGAGCGTTGGAGCGGACCGGGATCCGCAGGGTCTTGGTCAATGCCCGTGTGGAGACTGGGCCGTCGGGGGTGCGCAGGACCAGATTCAGGGTCTCGTCGCCGACCGAGATGGCTTCGATGGGGATCTGCACGGCGGCACGTCCGCCCTGCGCCAAGCTCAATGTCCGCTCGGTCTGATCGGCGGGGATGCGGACATGTCCGCCTTCGGTCGCGACCGACAGTGTGACCTCGCCCGCCGGACCGTCGACATGGGTCAGCTCGAGCAGCAGGCGCGAGCGGTCCTCGGGCGCGAGGAAGCGCGGCAGGCTCGCCATCATCACGACCGGATCGCGCACCAGGACATCCTCGACCGCATGTCCGACGCCTTGCTTGGACCAGGCCATCGCCATGACCCGCAGGGTGCCGTTGAAGTCCGGGATGTCGAAGGCGACGGTGGCCCGGCCTTGGGCGTCGAGACGGATGATCTCGGATTGGAAGGCGACCAGATCCTCGGTGGGCGGCGGACCTTCGAGCCGGATCATGGCGCCGTCGCCGCCGGAGCGCACCGTGCCGGGCACACCCTGCATACGGTCGATGAGCTGGCCGTAGAGGTCGCGGACCTCCATCCCGAGACGGCGCTGACCGAAGTACCAACGGTCCGGCGCGGGCGATTGATAGCGCGTGAGGTTCAGGATCCCGAGATCGACCGCGGCCAGGGTCACGTAGACCGGCTCGCCGGCCGGGGCGTTGGCGACCTGGATCGGGATCTCGAGCGGTTGGCGCGGGCGGATGACGCCCGCGGCCGGATCAAGGCCGAGCTTTACATGAAGTCGGCGGTCACCTGGATCCACACCGGCCCAGGTCAGCCCGATCGCACGTCCGGGCATGCGCCGGGCCTTCAGATCCATGGGGCGGTAGAGCGCGGCCGTCACATAGGCGCCCGGACCCCAGGCGCGAGTGACGGGCAGCTCGACCGTCGTACCACTCTCGGGGACCTCAACGGTGCGCATGTCAATCAGCCGGTCGTCGATGACCATCACCAGGGCGACGCCCGGGAAGCGTGGCTCGATGCGGGCCTTGAGCGTCTCGCCGATCCGATACTCGGCCTTATCGAGCGAGACCTTGAGCAGATCCGGGGTGTCGACGGCGCGCGGGGCGACGTACCAGCCGGCCTCGAAGTCGAGATCCACGGGCATGGCCGTCCCGTCCGGGCCTTCGACACGCAGACGATAGCCGCCCCATTCCACCCGCGCCTCGATGCGCGCGACACCGGTCGCGGCGTCGACCTGGCTCGGCTCCAGGGTGCCGGAGGCGACGCGTTGGGTCGAGACGATCGGCTCGTATTTCCAGCTGCCGTCGGACTCGTACCATTGGAAGTCGGTGGTCAGGCGCGAGAGCGTCCAGCGTAACCCTTCGGTCGGCCGGCGTTGGCCGCCGGAATCGCCGGCGGCATCGATCAGGATGATCTCGAAACCGGCGTTGCCGCCCTCCTCCACCGCGTCCTCGAACAGGGGCTTCACGCCGATGCGGGGCTGGCGGGTCGCGATCGGCAGGGTCAGGCTGCGCTCGACCGGGCGCCCGCTGCCCTCGATGAGACGCACGCGCAGATCGGCTTCGAGCGGTCGACTGGTCGGCGGAAGATCGGGCAGTTGCAGGGCGATCTCGGCCTTGCCTTGGTCGTCGGTCCGGGTGGTTGGAAGCGGTTGGCCGACCGGCTCGACCGGCTCGCTCGCCAGGCCGAATCGGAACCCGGGAAACGCGGCGAGGCCCTGCGCGGGCTTGACCTGAACCTCGCCCTCGACGGCGACACCCGCGGCGGGTGCGCCGAAGAGGAAGCGGGCGTCCAGGGCAATCACGGGCAGGTCTTCCGGATCCAGCGTCTTGACCGGGCTCTCCAGCTCGAAGGCGAGGCGCTCGGGCTCGAAGTCCTCGACCAGGAAGGTGACCTCGGCCAAGGGCGGGGCCTTGGGATCGCTGTAGGTCGCCGCGCGCCAGGTGCCGCGCATGGCGACGCGGCTTAAGTCCAGGGTCGCCCGATAGCCGCCGAGGCCCTGATCCTGCGCCAGGAGACGGCCGTGTTCGACCCCGTCCGGGCGCTTGAAGATGAAGGTGATCGGCAGATCCGAGACGGCGTCGGCCTTGGCATCGCGCACCAGGGCGGTGAGCTGAACGGTCTCGCCGGGACGGTAGGCGCCGCGCTCGGTGACCAGATAGACATCCAACGGCTGCGGAGCTGGTCGACCCGTCACGCCGCGGTCGCTGAGATCAAAAGGTGTCTGGGTCAGGTCGAGAAAGCCATAGTCCCCGTCCGGACCCTCGGCGATGAGAACCGCGGGCGCATTGCCGCCGGTGCCGCGCAGCAGACCGGGCTCGAAGCGGGCATGGCCGTCGGCGTCGGTGGTCGTCTCGCCCAGGATGTCGTCGTTGAGCGCGACCAGGCGCAGCGTCGTGCCGGCGACCGCATCGGCGCTCGAGAGCGAGCGGACCAGGGCGTGCAGGCCATCGTTGCCCGAGAAGGTCGCAAGCCCGAGATCCGAGACCAGGAACCACTGGGTCGCGAGCGCCTCGGGCTCCTGCATGGCATTGTGTGGCGTGGCGGTCATGGCATAGACGCCGGGCCGCAGATCCTCGACCAGATCGCCGACCGGCACCGAGGTGGTCACCTCGCGATTGAGCCTGCTCTCAACCGGGGGTTTGACCTCGATGTAGCCGCTCCAGATCGCCTCCCCGGAGCGATCGGCGATCTGGTTCGCGTCCCAGGTGGAGAGCTGCTGGCGGAACCGCCCGCTCGCGACCGCCGAGCCCAGGGCGCGGTCACCGATACGATAGACCGCCGCGTCGACTCGATCCGTGTTCACCGAGACGACCGGGATCGCCGGATCGCCGCCCGCGGGCAGCACGTAGGCACGCCCGAGGAAGCGGACCATGGGCGCGCGGTCGCGCACGAAGATCTCCAGATCCGAAGTCTTGGCGAGCGTCTCCCCATCCGCCGCCGGGAGTCCGGCGCGGACCTGGATACCGTAGCGCGCGCCGTGCTCGACGCCGTCGATACAGATCTGGCGGGCCTCGACCTCGATGGGAAGATCGGTCCGGTCGGTCACCCGCACGAAGTCGGCGAGCCGGCCGCGGTCGCGTGCCAGCGGATCGCTGAATTGCAGACAGATGCGGGGACTCGCGGCGTCCGAGTCAACCTCGTGTCCGGTGACGCGGAAACCGTGCTCGCCGATCAGACGGTCGTATTCGGCGCGCACGGAGGCGTCCTCGACCAGCGCGAGCGAGGCGCGCAAGGAACGGATCGCGGGCCGCCAATCGTCGCGCTCTGCGAGGGCTCGCGAGAGGACCACCAAGGCATCGGCGCGCTCGGAAACCGCTGCGGATCGCCAATAGGCGTTGACGGCCGCCGCGGTGGCATCCCTCTCGAGGGCTTGCCGCGCCTGCCAGTCGGAGGGTTCGGCCGCCTTCGCCGCGCGCGCGAGATCGAGCCAGAGGGCTCGCTCGTCGGGCGCGAGGCGAAGGGCCGCGGCGTAGAGGTCCGCCGCACGCTGGGGATTGTTCTCGGCAACCCGCCCGGCCTCGGCGGCCAATGACGCGGGCGCCTGATCGCGGGGCGGGGCCTCGGCGATGCGGGCCGCGAGCTTGCGGGCGGCATCCAGCTCGCCGCGCGGGAGGAAACGCAGCTCCGCACTGCGCGTCGCGGCGAGATCCTCGGGCGGCAGGGTCGCCTGGCCGATCCGCACACGACCTGAAACGGCGTCCGGGAAGGGGCGCGCGTCGGAGGCGGATTCCTTCAGGAAACACCACCCCGCCTTGCTGTTGAAGGTGAAGGCACGGCAGCGGGTGTCGTCGAGACAGGCGTCGCGACAGGCTTCGAGATCGACCCCTTTCAGCGTCTCGTAATCCCCCCCGAAATAGTCCATGCCCGGGGTCAGGAGGATGCTGCGCTCGCCGCCTTCGGCCGCTTCGTTCGGCGTCGGCCAGCCCGTCCACAAGAACGCGGCCAACAGACCCGCGACGAGACCCGTAAAGACGCGAGGGGTAGAACCGAGCATGACAACGCTCCTGTGGTCAACGACGACGGCGTGTCCGGGCAACTCTAGTGCGCAGGCGGCCGGAGGTAAAGTGCCCCGGCTCTCGCGGCTGGGGGTTTGGGGGACCGGGGGACCCCGGGGGGAGGGAACGGGTGGCAGGCTTCAGCCCGACAGGGTCGCGCAGCCGTCGGACTTGGCGGTTTCGGACTCAAGTCCGACCCACATGCGGGGCGATACGGCTCACCGACGACAGGAGCGCAGCTGAGCCCCGTAGGTCTTTGCTTGCTGATCCACACGGCGCGCAACGCGCACCAGCCAGTCCTTCTTTCGATAGGTCCCGCGCTGGAAGCCGCGATGACCCTCGTGATAGGCGAGGTACTGACGATAACCGTCCGACTTGGGAATCCCCAACGTGCGATGGCTGACGTTCGTATACCAGCCGACGAAGTCCACGGCATGATCGAAATTGGTCCGCTTCGCACGCCGATGACCGGTCTGCTCACGGTACCAGTCCCAGGTCCCGTCGATTGCCTGCGAGTAGCCGTAGGCGCTGGAGACGCGTCCCGGCGGCCGCGCGTCGTGCCGGAAGCTCGACTCGGCCTGGATGATCGCCAACTGGACCGCAATCGGTGTCCCCCACTTGCGCTCCGCCTTTTTCGTCGCCTTGTACCAGCTCGGGCGCTCTTTGAAGATGGCGCAGGCATCGAGCGGCTTCGACGGGGGGGACGGCGCGGAAGCACAGCCGCCGGCGAGCAGGACCACGAGACCGAGGAGGCCGAGAATGCTCGATCGCGCCCGATGCGGCGCGGCCGAATCAGCGACGCGAGCCGCGGTCGTCGCCAGGTCAGACACAACCACGACGGCCGTCGCGAGCCGCGAGATGGCGGGATTCGGGCGTAATCTCTCGGCTCGGCCAAGCCGCCTGTCTCGCCGACTCGTACACCCGCGCGGAGCCGGCCCGCCGGGATCGATTCGTCCGACAGGCGCGCTCGGAGAAGGCCGAAATCGTCCGGCGGCGTCGAAAAATCCTGCTGAAATTCCCTTAACACTCATCGAAAGTAAGGGTTAATATCCGGTTGCTTGACAAATTCGACGAACCTCCTGACCGGGGGATGCGTCGATCACTCGCACACTGACCCGAAAGGAGGGTTCGCCATGTTCAAATCCAAAGACGCTGTCTCGACGGAGACAGCGAAAAAAACCAAAAGCACCGACCAAGGCTCGTTGATGATGGCACTCTTGCCGTCGGTCATCCTCTATGTCGCCGCGGTCGTTTTGATTGCACTGACCCGAGACGATGCAGCCGGAACCATACCTTACTGGGAGACCTTCGTCCCGGTCGTCGCCTTCATCTCCTTGCTCTCGGGTTTCGGACAGGCCTATGTCCGCGATCAGTCCTATCTCTTCTATACCTTGAAGCAGGTCCTGCACTGGGGGATCGTGATCGGCCTACTGTGGTTGCTGCACACTAACGGCGTGCGCGCCGCACTCGACGATCAGAAGTACCTGCTGGTGCTGCTCTACCTGCTCGGCCTCGCGACCCTGCTCGCCGGCCTGCACATGGATTGGAAATTCATCTTCTTCGGTGCCTTCCTGGCCTTCTGCACCTACATCCTGGCCGCGCCGGAGAATGTCGCCATCCTCGCCCCGATCGGGGAGACCTTCGGCATCGCCAACGCGCAAGACAAACCGATGGCCATGATGATCGGCACCGCCGTGGCTGCCTTCCTGGCCAGCACCCTGGTCCTGATCGGAATGCGCGGCGCCATCCTGTCCAAGCGCGTGAGCACGGCTAGGGCCTGAAGGGATCGCTTGAGCATACGTTCGCGTCGGGCGTCCGACGCGGCGTGCCGATTCGATGCTCCGGCCCGTCGCCCGATCCGGCAGCTAGCCGATCGGGCCGCGCGCCGGGCAAAGATCTGCGCGACGGGTCTCGCAAAGCGCTCTGCTGCAAGACAATACTCAGGGCGCCACAGCTCCGCAAGACGCCGGCATCGGTCTGCTCGGTACCCGTCGGACCGATGCCGGCCGTTGGGGGTCACAGCACCTGCGAAGCCGGCACGACGCGATAGCCGAGTGCCTCGGCCACCGCGGCGTGGGTGACCTGCCCCTCGCACACATTGAGTCCGTCGAGAAGATGCGGATCGTCCCTCAGGGCCGCACGCCAACCCTTGTCGGCCAACGCCAGTACGTAGGGCAACGTGGCGTTGTTCAAGGCGTAGGTCGAGGTGTGCGGCACCGCGCCCGGGATGTTCGCGACACAGTAGTGAAGGATGCCGTCGACGACATAGGTCGGCTGAGCATGCGTCGTCGCACGCGAGGTCTCGAAGCAACCCCCTTGATCGATCGAGACATCGACCATGACGGCCCCGCGGCGCATCTCCCCGAGCATCGCCCGGGTGACGAGGTGCGGCGCCGTCGCACCCGGAATCAAGACCGCACCGACCACCAAGTCCGCCTCTCGGAGCGCACTGCCAAGGGTCGCCCGATTGGAGTAAACAACCCGAGCGCGCGACTCGAAGTGTGCCGCCAAGCGGTCCAGCACGGCCGGATTGCGATCCATGATAGTCACGTCCGCCTGCAAGCCTACGGCCATCTGAGCAGCGTTGAAGCCGACGACCCCGCCACCCAGGATCAGCACCCGACCGGGCGCTACGCCGGGGACGCCGCCGAGCAGCACACCGCGCCCGCCGTGCACGGCCTCCAGAGCCGTCGCGCCGGCCTGGATCGCGAGTCTTCCAGCGACCTGGCTCATCGGCCGCAGGAGCGGCAGGCCACCGAGTGCATCGGTGACCGTCTCGTAGGCGATACAGACCGCACCGGAGGCGACCAGATCGCGCGTCTGATCGGCATCCGGCGCGAGATGCAGATACGAGAACAAAACCTGCCCCGGACGCAGCCAGGCCCGCTCTTGCGGTTGGGGCTCCTTCACCTTGACCAACAACTCGGCCCCGGCAAAGACCTCCTCGGCCGTCGCGCAGATCTGCGCACCCGCGGCCCGGTAGACGTCGTCGGACGCGCCCATCCCGTCCCCCGCGGCGGTCTCGACAAGCACCTGATGGCCCCGATGGACCGCCTCGGCGACGGCTTCGGGCGTCATGCCGACACGATGCTCATGGGCTTTGATCTCGCGCGTGACCCCGATCAGCATGTTCATGCTCCTTTGCTCTGCCCGTGGCGATCAGGGTCCGCCGGAAGAGATCCGGCTCGCACCGATCCCCGAATAGCGTCGTCATGTCGACGGATGCGCGGCCCCTGTGCCGCGATCCGAGTGTAGCCTCGAACATCCGTTCCGGACGAAGCGATCCGCCTCGACGGGCGGCCTCGTTCAACGCATCGGCCACCGAGGTCGGAGAGACTCGTGACAACCGCTCCGCAGTCTCACCCGTACGCCGCGGCGCACTGCGCCCCGCGCCCCGACCGCTCGAGTAACGAGTAGGGCCGGGGACGTGCCGCGACAAGGGCCCGACAGGCCGCCGTACCCTCGATACGCGAGGGCGGCACATTGCGGCCGGTCGCTCGCCTCGGCGCAGACGATGGCGTACCCTTCGGGCCTTTGTCGACCATGAGAGCGCACACGTGACCGCCATTCGCAGCCGGCATACCGGAGGCCGGGATCAACGCGGATTCATCGCCGCAATCGGCCATTGGCTCGACCGCAACATTCTCGAGATCGGGCGCGAGATGCGGCTCTCGTATCTGCCCCCCTTGATGATCTACGTGGCCTACGGCATCCAGGGCCTGACCGCGATCGTCGGCACCTTCTTCGTCAAGGACTATCTCGGTCTACCCGCCTCCTTCCTGGCGGCACTGGCCTTCTGGGCGGGGATCCCCTGGGTGCTCAAGATGCCCCTGGGGCATCTGGTGGATCTGATCTGGCGCCATAAGGCCGGGTTAGTCTATCTCGGCGCCGCCATGCTTTCGGCGAGCTTGCTGATCATGATCGGCCTGCTGGCGGAACGCGCGGCGATGGACGCCGTCATGCCGGTCGAAGCCTGGTATGTGCTTGCCGCGCTGCTTGCGCCCACGGGCTACGTCATTCAGGACGTGGTTGCGGATGCCATGACGGTGGAGGCGGTCCCGCGGGTCGACGCCGACGGCCACCCGATCGATCGTGCGCGGCTCAAGCTGATGCATACCACGATGCAGACGCTGGGACGGATCGCCATCATCGGCGGCGGGGTGCTCGTGTCGCTGGCCAACATCTACCTCTTTGCGGGGGTCGAGGCCATGTCGGAGGCCGAGAAGGTCGCGACCTATATCCTGATCTACGAGATGGCCTTGGCGATTCCGGTGATCTCGGTACTCGGCGTCGCCCTGGCGAGCGTCATCAAACGCCGCGACCTGCGTCGGCTCGTCGCCAAAGGCTTGGACGAAACCGACGCCAGAGCAAGACTGGAACGACCCGCCCAGATCACCAAGCCGAACTGGTGGATCCTCGGGGGTAGCCTGGCCTTCGTGGTCTTCACGCTGGGCATGGGACTCACGGATGTGCCCTTCAACCAGGAGATCATCTTCGTCGGCTCCATGGCGATTGTCGTCTTCCTGATGACCCGATTGATGCGGGTCCTGGACGCCGAGGCGCGGCTCTATCTCTTGGGTACGGCCATCATCATCTTCGTCTTCCGCGCCATGCCCGGACCGGGTGCCGGCCAGACCTGGTGGATGATCGACGAGCTCGCCTTCGACCAGCAGTTCCTGTCCGTGCTCTCGCTGATCGGCAGCACGCTGGCACTGGCGGGTCTCTTCATCTTCCGGCGCTTCATGGCCGAGCACTCCATCGCCCATGTCGTGGTCTTCCTGACCCTGCTCACCAGCGTCTTCTACCTGCCCATCGTCGGCATGTACTTCGGGCTGCATCACTGGACGGCCGCCGTCACCGGCGGCATCGTCGATGCCCGATTCATCGCCATCGTGGACACGGCGCTGGAGTCGCCCCTGGGCCAGGTCGCCATGGTGCCCATGCTCGCCTGGATCGCCAACTCGGCCCCGGATAACCTCAAGGCCACCTTCTTCGCCGTCATGGCCTCCTTCAGCAATCTGGCGCTGTCGGCGAGCCAGTTGGGCACCAAGTATCTCAACGAGATCTTCCTCGTCACCCGCGAGGTCAAGGATCCGATCAGCGGCGTCGTGAGCGTGCCCGAGGATTACAGCCAGTTGGGAGACTTGATGATCGCCGCCCTGATCATCGGCTTCGTTCTTCCGCTGACCGCGGTGGCGCTGGTCAAGGTGACGCGGCTGCGCAGCGCCTGAGGCGTCGGAACGCCCCCGGAGGAGATCCGAGCTCGCCTTGCAGCGGTCTTTCCGGGCCGCTATGTTGACCACATGACGACCCTTGACATGCGAAGACGCGAGGTCCCGATATGATCACGAGCGCAACCGCACCCCGCCGGGCATCCTCGCTTGCTCGCGTCTTTCGCGTCTCGGTCACGGACTACCACCGCATGGGCGAAACCGGCATCCTCGGACCGGATCTGCGCACCGAATTGATCGACGGGGAGATTGTCGAGATGCCGCCGATTGGACATCCGCACGCCGGTACCGTGAAGCTCCTGGCTAACCTCATGAAAGAAAACCTCGGTCGGGATGCGATCGTCGCGGTGCAGGATCCCGTGTGGCTCGACGATCACAGCGAGCCGCTGCCCGACATCGCCTTGCTGCGCCCGCGCGCGGACTATTATCGCAACGGACACCCGGGACCGGCCGACGTGCTCTTGTTGGTCGAGGTCGCCGACAGCAGCCTGGCCTATGATCGCGAGGTCAAGCTCCCCCGCTATGCGCGTGCCGGGATCCCGGAGGTCTGGCTCGTCGATCTCGCAGGCCGCCGGCTTGCGATCTATCGGCAGCCGACCGCGGACGGGTACTCGGAGATCCGCACTGCAGACGACCTGTCCGCGATCGCCTTGCCGCTTGTTCCCGATGTCCGGCGGACGCTCGATCTCACCGCACTCTTTTAAACCGCGCCCGGCGCGGTATGCGTTGTTTGTTGGATTGGCTTGGCCGCGCCGGCTCCGACAACTGTCCGAGCCGGCGCGGTTTAAGCTCGAAAGGCCTCGGAAATTGCGGGGCGTTGTGCGTCGCGCGGACAACGGGGATCCAGGATGATGGCACGGACAGAGCGCATCGCAGTCGTCGGTGCCGGCATGGCGGGTCTGGCCTGTGCGCGGCGCCTCGCCGATGCGGGCTGCGCGCCGGTGGTCTTCGACAAGGGCCGAGGGATCGGCGGGCGACTGGCGACCCGGCGGACCCCGGATGGTCTGCAATTCGATCACGGCGCGCAATACGTCACCGCGAGCTCCACGGATTTCCAGGCGGTGTTGAAACAGGCTCGGGGCGACGGTGCCGCGGCACTCTGGAACGACGGTGCGCAACGAACGGACCGGCCGCATGTCGTGGGGACGCCGGGCATGACCGGACTGGCCAAACATCTCGGTCGGGGCTTGGATATCCGCCGGGGCATCCAAGTGACGGCACTGCGCCGAGCAGGTCGCGGCTGGACGGTGAGCCTTCCCGAGGAGGAGGCGGACTTCGACCGGGTCGTCGTCACCGTTCCTGCGCCGCAATTGGCCGACCTCCTCGGAAGCGATCACCCGATCTCCCGCGAGGTCGCCGCGGTGCGCCTGGATCCGTGCCTGACCTTGATGGCCGCCTTCGACCACGCTGCCCCGCGACCCTTCATCACCCGCACCGATCCCGAACACCCGCTGGCCTGGATCGCGCAGGACAGCAGCAAACCGGGGCGGCACGCGCCGGCGTGCTGGGTCGCCCAGGCGAGCACGGCCTGGAGCACTGCAAATCTGGAGCTGACCTCCGACGCACTCGTCACGCTCATGCTGCCTATGCTGTGCGACCGCCTCGGCACGGATCCGGCCGCCGTTCGATACGCCGTCGCCCACCGCTGGCGCCATGCCCGCGTCTGCGTGCCGCTTGATCGCCCCTTCGCCCGCGACACATCCGGCACCCTCTACGCGGGCGGAGACTGGTGCCTCGGCCCGCGGGTCGAGGCCGCGTGGTCCAGCGGGGAGGCCATCGCGCAGGACATTGTGAACGCATCGCGTCGGGAGTGATGCCGCATGCGGAGTATCAGTCCGGCGGTCCGCAACGGCCGCAATCCCTCGCGCAGCGGTTCGCCCGGAGCGCCGACGGTGCGATTGGCGCCAGCCCGGGGCAACGCCCCGGGATAAGGATCCCCAACCGTTTCAAGCCCTGAATGGGCGACTCAGACTCGACGCCCAACCGGACGTTTCCGAACCTACCTGATCCTCATCATTCCATCGGGATGCTGCTTTGTTGAAGCTCTGGACTGAACCGGGCCAGATCCTCCTCGCTGACAAGCCCGAGGGTGCGTATGAGCATCAGCCGGAAAGCGGCGTCCGATCGCGAAAGTCCGTCGAAGGCCGCGCCCAGCTTGCGGTCACGCGCATGGATCAGCTCGTAGACCTTGAGGTAGCGCTCGTGCGCGGTCAGTCCCGCGTCGCGGTTGATGGCGTCGACGTCGTCGAGAACATGCTGACAGAACCGCTGCAGGGCGGTTTCTCGAACCTGCTTGAAGACCTTCCAATCGGATTCTCGAATCGTTTTCATGATGGACTCCTCCGCCGCGCTCGACAAACCCGTCGCCTCATGCTTCGCCCGCGACAACTTGTTACCTTTCGATGACCATCTATACTTTAGCAAGACGCTCGGTTTAAAGACGCGTCTCCCGGGGGGCGATGCCTGGCTCAAACGCTCGCGTCGCCAATCGTAAGCTCTGCCGGAGCGCATCGCTACCGGACCTCGGCCAACAAGAAGACACCAAGAAGCGAGGAGATCGATCATGCGTTATCTGAACGTCGGAGAGCTCGTGAGGTCTCAGGAGACGATCAGTCTCGGTCCGCAGTCCTCGGTCCAGGAAGCCGCCGAGCTGATGGCTGCACATCGCGTCGGCGCAATCCCCGTCGTGGACGCGGGGAAACTGGTCGGGCTCTTCACCGAGCGCGATCTACTCAACCGCGTGGTAGCCAAGCGACTTCAGCCGGTTGATGTCCTTCTGTCGGCCGTAATGACCGAACGGCCGATCTCCGTCGAGCCCGGGGTGTCGCTGGTCGAGGGTCTCGGCATTATGTCCGAGAACGGGTTTCGCCATTTGCCCGTGCTGGCCGAGAATCGTGTCCTGGGTGTACTCTCGTGTCGGGATATCCCGCCGGACTACTGGATCATGCGGGACCATTGGATCGCCGCCCGAGAGAAACCGAGTCTCGCCATGCGCTGAGCCTCTCGGCCATTCGACGGGTGGCCTTCAGGCGGAGAAACCGAATCGTGCTGCACATCCCCTTGGACGCGATCTGCGCCATCATCGAGATGGCGCGGGAGTTCCAATCAAAGGAGGAGGTGGTCCTTCCGGATACCCCGTCCAGCCCGACGGAGGACTGGGCCTTGCAGGTCCTGGCCGACCACAGCGATGACTACAGCGTGCAGGCGATGACCGAGGCCATCGGCGAGATGAGCCAGCGCCAGCGCGCCGAGCTGGTCGCACTCATGTGGGTCGGTCGCGGAGACTACGACGTCGAGGAATGGGAGACGGCCGTGGACGATGCGATCGGCGACTACTCCGTGAGGGCCGCCGCCTATCTGCTCGCGCACCCGATGGTCTCGGACGATCTCGAGGAAGGATTGCTCGCGCTCGGATATTCCTGTCAGGAATGAGATACCCCCGGCCGGGAATGAGAAGGACGAGGCGCTGACGGCAAGTCCGCCGATCGACCTCATCGCGACGTCGCGATGCCCTGCAGGCATCCTAAACCGCGCCAGCTCCGACGATCGTCGCGTCTGCCGAGACCGATCCCATCCAACAACATCACATACCGCGCTGGGCGCGGTTTAGCCGCGTGCGGATTCTTGCTCGGTGCGACGGAAGAGGAGCCCTCCGAGCTATCCCCCTCCCAGAGGGCCGCCTCACGGCTGCATCCGCTCGAGCGCCTTCGAGCGTGCAAACCGCTGATAGCTCCACTGCTTCTCGTAGGCGCGCTCCAAGGTATACATGAGCGAGTTCATCATGCGCTGGCGCAGGACCAGGGCATCGGTGCGCAGGACCTCCCGACCGTTCTCGTCGAAAAAAAGCAGGGCCGGTAGGTCCGACATCCCGGTTTCGGCATACCAATCCATCGGCGTCGTCCGTATGCCGTCGGGCCTGAGGACCGGTGTTGTATCGTCCCCGGCATCGAGCCGCACCACCTCGAAATCCGCCATCGGCGCGCGAACCTCGGGCAGCGCCAAGACCTCGCGATGAAAGGAGGCGCAACCGGCACAATCGTCGCTTTCGAAGATCACCAACAAGGGGTGCTGGGCCGGGATACGGCTGCGATCCAGTGCGTAAGGGGGCGAGGCGAAAAGCGGATCGGGCTTGAGTCGGTAGGACGATGGCGCCGCCTCGGACGACGTCGCTCTAACCGCGAGATAGTCGCGAAAGGACTCTTGCCGATATCGGCCGCCGATCAGATAGTCCAGCAGCATCCGGAATCGCTCGGGGTCCTGATAGCCCACCGCTCGGTACAAGCGCTCGCCGCCCTCTCCATAGAAGAGCAAGGTCGGTGCAAAGCCTGCACCCTCGCGCTCGGCGAACGCCTTGACCCGCATCTCGATGCCGTCCGGGGCGATCATCTCCGCGTCGCTGAAGATTTCCAGACCGACGGCGTCGAAGCCGGATCTCAGGGTTTCGGCAATCGCATCGTCTCCCAAACTCCTGCGGATGAATTCCGCGCAGTACGAACAGCCTTCGGTCGTGAACAGCACCATCAGTCCGAGTTTCCCGTCAGTGCGGGCCTCGCCGAGATCGTCGCGCAGATCCAGGAAACTCTCCTTGAACCAATCCGGATAGTCGATGTGCCTCAGGGCCGCGTCCTCGAAGTCGCCGGCCGAGCCCGCCGTGACGGTGGCGAGCCAGAGGATCATGACGGAAAGCGCGTGGCGGGGCATGATGTCGATCATCGTCTCTGTCCGAAGTCATTGGTTTCAAAGCAGTATAGACTCGACCTGCTCGAATTGATCCGGCGTCGTCAATTCATCGTCGAATCGTCGCCTCATGGTCGCCCGTCGTGTCCGCCAGGCTGCTATTGAACATGTAAGCCCGAGCATCCCGCTCGGACGGCTTGTTCAAACAGTCGCGGAGGATAGGATGATGAAACATGTCTTCACTCTGGTTTTCCTGGCGTCTTGGCTGGGGTCGGCCTCGGCAACAACCCCCGGGGCTCTGGTCGATGCGGCCTGGACGGCCGAGAACGCCTGTCGGGAGGATGTGCGCGTTCTGGACATCCGCAGTCTGAAGATCGACGGCGAGTCACGGTCGGAGTATTCGCAGGGTCACATCCCCTGCGCGGTCCATACCGACTATGTCGAGGCTGGCTGGCGGATCAAGAAGGCCGGCGTGCCCGGGATGCTGCCGAGCATCGAGCAGCTCGAGCGGCTCGTCGGCGGGCTCGGGATCGACCGGGCCACCCATGTGGTCATCGCTCCCTTGGGCGAGGATGCAAAAAGCATGGCGGCCGCCACCCGGATCTATTGGACCTTCAAACTCTTGGGCCAGGATCGGGTCTCGATCCTGGATGGCGGCACCCTCGGCTACGCGAAGGAAGACTCCCGCGCCCTGCAAACGGGCGCCGTAACGCCCGTGGCGAAGGACTTCGACGCCCGGCTGCGCCCCGAAATGCTTCCGGACCACGCCGACGTCGCAAAGGCCGCGGCCGATGGTATTTCCCTGGTCGACTATCGCCGAACCGACGAGTTTCTCGGCATCACCAGGAACGGCAAAACGACGCAGCCGGGTACGCTGACGGGGGCCCGCAATCTGCCCTTGGAGTGGCTGACCGTCGACAACGGCGGCAACTTGCGCTCGCCCGAGGCGTTGCGCGAGCTGATGGCCTTGGCCGAGGTCGACCCGGATGCCCCGCAGATCGCCTTCTGCAACACCGGCCACAACTCGAGCCTCGGCTGGTTCGTCCTCAGCGAGATTCTGGGGAATCCGCACGTGCGGCTCTACGACGGATCGATGGCCGAGTGGAGTCGACTCCCGGATCGGCCGGTCGAACGTCGGGTCGCGATCGTCGATTAAACCGCGTCCAGAGTGAAATGCGTCGAGCGCTTGCCTCGTCAGTCGCCAGACGGAAGACGGGGTAGAGCGCCGTCGGCCGTGCCGATATAGCCGATCGCCGCCTTCTTGCGTTGGCCCCACTTGTCGTCGATCTGGCGGAGGACCTCGGCCTTGTCGGCCCCGGTATAGTCCTTGATGTCGTCATCGCCCGGGTGCTGGAAGTTGGCCATGATATAGGCATGGCCGTTGTAGTCGGGCACGGTCAGGCCGGTCACCTCGGCGGCCATCGGCACCGAGAGGATGCGCGAGAGCGCACGCGTGTCGAGGTTAAAGGCCCAGAGGTAGTTGTTGTTGCGCCGACCCGTGTCCTCACCGATCAAGAGGGTGCGGATGGAATCGACATAGACGATGTTGTCCGGACCGCAGATCTTGTCTTGGCTGCAGGCGTTGCCCTCGGCGTCCGTGACGTCCTTGCCGAGCCAGCCGCCCACAAGCTCGGGGATCGGGGCCAGACCGACGCCGACGAAATCACTCTCGACCGGGCTTCCGCCGACATCTCGGCGAGCACGGGCCGTGGGCATCTCGAGGATCATGCCGCCGTCGTTCCGGGCCATCCGAAGATCCCCCAGATCGTCGGCCATACCCGCCTCGACACGGGAGATGACGATGTAGAAGGTCTTGTCCGCCTTGTTGTAGGCGATGTATTCCATCTTGGAGAATTCAGTCGTGGCGCCCATCAGGGCGGCATAGCGACGGGTCTCCAGGAAGGCAGCAGCCTTCTCGGTATCGAATTTGCCGCTTTGCTTGAGCTTGAGCCATTCGTTGCCCGTGTAGGTGACGACCTTGGTATAACTCGGGTCGCCCGGGTCGGACTCGGCGACATCGAAGATGTCGGTGAACCGGATGCCGGCATCCACCAGCGCCTTGATCTCGGCATCGGCGGCATGGCCGAGCCGGACCCAGTCCAGGTTGAAGCGGTCGCCGTCGGCATCGCCGGCCGCGGTGACCTTGGCGGCATAGAGGGTCCCCGCGGACAGATCACCCGCCCGGTCGGCCACGAACATGAAGAGCCCTGTGTTCTTGCCGTCGTCGCCGCCGATCGCGGTTCGATCGTCTTCGGCCAGCATCAGCATTTCCCGGGCGTAGCGCCCCGGGGCATAGTGCTTGACGACGGCGGCGGACCCGTCCGGCGCCACGCTCACCTCGGGAACCAGCCCGTAATGATACGGGTTGGCCGTATCCGGGTCGCCGAAGTACTCGCGGCTGAAGCTCGCAATGTCGGTCTTGTCGTCCGAGCCCTCGGCCTTGTTCCCTCCGCCGCGGACCTTGGCGTCCGGCTCGTACTCTTCCGATCCGACATGGGTGTTCCAAGCGGAGAGCGTGGAACCGCAGTGGATCCATCCCCCTTTCACGTCGGAGAAATCGATCGTTCGATACGCTTTCGCCGCCAGCAGTCCCGTCTCCTTGTCCTGATCGAGCAGAGTGAGGCCCATGGCGGCGGGTAATTTGGACCAAAAGGATCCGCTGCTGATGCCGTCGTTCGGCGGGAGCCCGCGATACTCGAACTGGGTCACCATCGCCAGCGGATTGCCGCTGGAGCCGGGAACAACTAACCCCTCGATCTGCATCAGAGAGGTTCCGTCCGGGCTGTCGGAGGCCAAGGGTCCGTCCCGGTCGGTGATCGGCTCGCCGGCCGCGTTCCAGAGGCCGCCCACCACCGAGTCGCCGACCCGGTCGGTGGTGGCGAAGATCGAGCGATAGACCAGCGGGTGCTCGCTGCTGACGCCATCGGAGCAGGTCATCCGCATGGTCGCACGCGTGTAGACGTCGGCCTTCTCCGCGGCGGTGACCGGCGGCGGCATCCCGATGAAGTCGACCCTTGTCGGGACCGAGGATCCGTCGGGGCAGGCGCCCGACACCGGTGCAGCGACGATCGACGCGAGTGTAAAGACGAGGAACGGGCTACGCATGGAGACCTCCGAGAATGGATGAAACCTTGAGCGTAGATACTATCCTCCGGCGTCCTCGCCCGGGTTGCCATGAGATGACAGCTTCCGGGCAGGTCGATCGAGATCAATTGACGACGGTCTCGAGCGCGCCCGTGATCTGCTGGTTGTCCGTCCAGCGAACGGTCAAGGTATCGCCCGTCTCCCCCTGTTTGACGACGAATGACAGGAAGGGATTCGTCGAGATGCCCCAGCCCCAGTCGAGGGTCAGCACCGGCTTGCCGTTGTGCTCGCAGACCACCTCACGGATGAAATGGCGCGGGATGAGCTCGCCGGTGGCGGGATCCTTGCGGCTTCCGGTCTCCATGGGGTGATTCAAGATCACCTTGACCAGGATCGCGCCGTCCTTGAGTTTTGCTCGAATCCTACCGAGATCAGCACGCATGACTGCCTACCTCCATCGCTCTGTATCGCATTCGCCGAGTTTGGCGTTTGCCCTACCCGCCACATCCGCCCGCGGTGACTTTGACGGCCCGCGTGGCTCGATAGAGCCTGCCATCGGACTCGACCAGCGCGATGAGAGTGGCGCTCTGGCCCATCTTGACTCGAACCGATAGGGTGGGCTCGACATCAGGCGTGAATCGAGCGCGCGCCAACAAGGGGAACGGATTGCCGTCGGAAAGCAATGTCAGGGTCTTCGGATCGGGGAGATCGATCACGACCTGAACCGGAACCACGCGGCCGTTCTCGGCGATGTCCGGCGCGGTCACGGCGATCCGATCCGAATCCTCGACGGGGGTATCGGCAAAAAGCAGCCGCTCGGCCTCGGAGAGGTCCTCGAGGTAAAAGGCGGCCTTCGGCCAAGCCGCCATGACCGCTTCGGGTTGCAAACCGATGGCGGTCATGGCGACCCAGGGGGCGGTCGCCAGACCGCCTTTGATCAGGTTTCGTCGTTGCATCGCAGCGCCTCGAGCTGGCAAGAGATCGGTGATTCGGCCCTGCTCAGCAGCCGTCGTCTTCCGTTGCAACCACGCCGGTCTCCGGGTCTTTTACAAGCGCGCCGGTGTCTTCCGTCTTCCGGGTCCGGATGAACATCATGTGCTCGACACGATCGAACTCTTCGTCCATTGCGCGCCGCACGTCGATGTCACGTAATCCTTCGTAGATATAGATCCGTCCGCTGGACTCGGCCGCAAGCTCGGTCTCGGTCGGATCAAAGAGGCGTCGTAGCTCGATCTCGGACACGTCGACCGCTGCACCCGTCACGGGCGCGAGGCAACAGACTCCGAGCAGTGAATGCATCAGCGCGCCGGCGCTGATGAGGTGGGTTCGCTTCATGGTCATCGGCTCCGATTGGTTGGATCGGCCTCGACACGGAACGAGTCCGTGGTCGTGGCCCTTGGCCAATGCGGGCGCATGCAGCGTTGTCGTTGTCGTTGTGGTGCCGAGTGGGCGCTCGCTCCGAATCCGGGCGCCTTCCAGGGTGAAGCCGTTGCGTCCAGCGCCGATCCGGGTGCTTCAATGACCCGAATCGACGGTCCTGTTCAGTGCCCGTTGCGTATAAGCCTAGTCCGTTTCTGGGACTTTTAGGGTGAATATGTCACATCGGGACTGTGATCATCCCTGCCCCATCAACCCGCTCGCCCGCAGCACCCGCCTCAGCACGGCCTGTTCCAGCGCCTGATCCCCGCCTGGCTGCACCAAGGTCAGGTGGGCACGTGCGCGGGTGATGCCGGTGTAGAGCAGCTCGCGCGTGAGGATGGGGCTGAGTGTCTCGGGCAGAACAAGCGCGGCATGGCTGAATTCGGATCCCTGGGATTTGTGGACGGTGAGCGCGTAGACGGTCTCGACCGCCTGGAGGCGACTGGGGAGGATCCATTTGATGCCGTCCTGGCCGTCGCCGGCGGGGAAGGCGACGCGGAGCGTCCGGTCTCGCTCGCCGGGTGCGGGGCGGGTCAAGGTGATACCGATGTCGCCGTTCATGAGCCCTAGGCCGTAGTCGTTGCGGGTGATCAAGACGGGGCGGCCGAGATACCAGCCGCTGCTGGCCGGGATGAGCCCCGCGTCGTGCAGCAGATCGGCAATGCGCTGATTGAGCCCCTCGACACCCCAAGGTCCGCGCCGCACTGCGCAGAGACATTGGAAGGCGCCGTGAGCCTTCAGGACGGCGCGGGCCCAGGCATCGTAGGCGGATGGGTCGGCGTCGCATGCGGGTTGGCCTGCCCGCACGGTCTCGAGGTAGTGGCGGTAACCCTGTCGGGGGGTTCGGGCGTCGGCCTGCGAGCACTGCCCTGCATCGCGGCCCTGCGGATCGACCGACGAGGCCGCGGCACCCTCGATCACCAGGGACCGGAAGGCCGCATCCTCGGTGCCGTTAAGCGCGACCATGGCGAGGTCGGCATAGCCGCGCGTCCAGATGGCGCGGACCTTGTCCGGATCGCCTGCATTGACCGCTTCGGCGAGTTGACCGATACCGCTGTCGGCCGAGAACCGGTGGCTATGTCGAAGCATGACGACCGACTGATCAAGCGCAGTGCCTTCGGGATCGACGAGGCCCGAGGGGATATGCTCGCCGGTCGCGCGCTCCAGCCAGTCCCGGGTGCTCGGGGTGTAGTGGCCTTCGCGTGCACGACCGCACAACTCCCCCAGTACGGCACCGGCCTCGACCGAGGCGAGCTGGTCCTTGTCGCCGAGCAGGATGAGACGTGCATTCGCCGGCAGGGCGTCGAGGACGGCGGCCATCATCTCCAGATCGACCATGGATGCCTCGTCGATGACCAGCACATCGAGCGCCAGCGGGTTGCCGGCATGGTGGCGCAGGCGGCGGGTGTCGGGGCGACTGCCGAGCAGGCGGTGGAGCGTGCTCACGGTGACGGGGATAGCGGCGCGCACGGCCTCGCCGTTCGTCAGGTCGGCGAGCGGCAGGTTTGCGACCGCGGCTGCGATGGACTCGTTCAGGCGGGCCGCGGCCTTGCCGGTGGGTGCCGCCAGGCGGATACGCAGTGCGCGCTGCGGCCGTCGAACACCGGCCTGGTCCGGTGGCGGCTCGACGAGCGCAAGGGCCTGCAGCAGTGCCAGGAGTCGGACCACCGTCGTGGTCTTTCCGGTACCGGGACCACCGGTGATGATACTGAAGGCGCTGCGGGCGGCGAGCGCGCAGGCGAGCTTCTGCCAGTCCGCCGTTTGGTCCGATGTCCGGGCGGGCGGGAAGAGACGCTCGAGCACCGGGCGCATCACCGCAATCGGCAGGGCACTCTGAAGCGCTTGCGAACGCGCCGAGCGGTCGTCTATACCGGCCCGCACGGCCTGCTCGTAGCGCCAATAGCGGCGCAGATAGAGGCGCGGGCCGTTCAGGACCAGCGGTGTGTCGCCGACGCCTCGACCGACCAGATCGAGATGGTCGAGCGCTGCCTGCCAGTCGTGCAGTGTCAGTCCGCCCAGCACTTCTGCGGGGTGCGGCGGGGTGTCCGTCTCCGCGGTGTCGGCACCCTCGGGGGGCAAGGACAGTGCGAAGGTCGGATCCTTCAGCGTCGCCTCCAGATCGAGACAGGCGTGGCCGCGACCGAGCTGATGGCTGGCCAGCGCCGCGGCAAGGATCAGCAACGAGGGCGCATCCGGCACCTCGCGGCGGAGA
Organism: Thiocapsa marina 5811; assembly: GCF_000223985.1. Classification (GTDB taxonomy): domain Bacteria; phylum Pseudomonadota; class Gammaproteobacteria; order Chromatiales; family Chromatiaceae; genus Thiocapsa; species Thiocapsa marina. Next base: position 39,360 of record NZ_AFWV01000012.1, on the reverse strand, counting down.
AAATCGGCGAAGGCGACATCGAGCGCACGCAGCCAGTCGTGCTCTGCCCAGCGTGCGAGGAGTGTGTCCATTTGCTGCACTTCAGCCTTTGCGGCTCGCATGCTCGGATCCTTGCTCATGCGCTTCCCTCCTCCGCCTTGCGCGCAAAGCAACGATCCAATGCCTCGATCAGCTCGCGCGGCGGACGCTCGGTGTGCAGCCCCCTGCTCGGCGACTCGATGCCGCGCAGGAAGAGATAGACGGCACCGCCGACATGGCGGTCGTAGTCATAGTCCGGCAAGCGGGCCTTCAGCAGCCGATGCAGCGCGAAGAGATAGAGAACGTATTGGAGCTCGTAGCGCGCATGCAGGATCTCGGCGCGCATGGCCTCCGGGGTGTAGGCGGCGGCGTCCGGGCCGAGCCAGTTGGATTTGTAATCGGCCATGTAGTAACGGCCCTCGTGCTCGAAGACCAGGTCCATGAAACCCTTGAGCATGCCGTTGAGGATATTGGCTTGGAGCGTCGGACGGGGCGCGCCATCGAGGGTGTAGATGCAGACCAGCCGGTCGATCTCGCGCGTGTCGGCGCGGTGTGCGGCGAGCCAGAACTCCATCTCGGGCACGGCGCCGGTCAGGTCGACGAGACGCAAGGCGGTGGCCGGAAGCGCGCCCATCGCGGGCACCGGCAACGGCGTTTTCAGGAAGGACTCCAGCCAGTGCGTGAGCGGATCGATCCATCGGGACCAGCCGCGCACCTGGCACCGGCGAGCGACGGTGTCGCGCAGTCGCACCGGATCGGCGGCGGTCTCGGCGAAGCTCGGGGCGGCGGCCCATTCCAGGAGATCGTGGAGGAAGGTGCCGGCCTCCGGCCCGCGGGGGAAGGCGTGGATGGTTCCGGCGGCGGGCAGTCGATCGCTTGTGTCCTTGCTCGATATCGAAGCGGACAGCTCGGCGCCCGTGGCGGCCGTCTGCGTGGCCTGCATCTCCCGAAATCGATCCTCTGTCGGGGTATCGGCGGGCGTATGGGGAGGCCCATCGGCAGGGATCACGGGCCGCTCCGGGGCATCGTCGGCGGCGGTGCGCAGGGCCGAATAGCTGGCGATCCACCAGGGCTCGCGCACGACCCGGGCCGATGTGCGCGCCGGCCCGAGACCGCGCGGCGGACCGGCCGGGACGAAGCGGTCCCGTGATGCATCGGCCGGGGCATCGGGAGAAGGCTCGAACGCCTCGACCACGGCAATCGACGCACAGTCGCCGCGCAGGTCCTCGAGTGCCTGCGCCAGGCCATCGGGCGCAAGGACGGCGTCGCCGCCCAGCAGATACCCGAAGGCACCGCGCTCGAGATCCGCCAGCGGCGCAAGGCCCACCCAAGTGGCATGGCGGGCACGGGTCAGGGCGACATAGAGCTTGCGCAGATCCTCGCCCAGACGCTCGTGGTCGGCCCGTTTCAGGATCTCCTCATCTGCACAGAGGCCGAGCTGCAGCCGGCCCTGCGCGTCGTGCCATTTGAGCGGGAGGTCGTCTTTGCTGGCCTGCCGATGATCGGCCGCGAACGGCAGGAAGACCAACGGGTACTCAAGCCCCTTGGATTTGTGCACCGTCACCACCTGCACCAAATCGGCATCGCTCTCGAGACGGATCTGGCGGGCATCGCCACCCGCGCCGCGGCCCGCATCCCGGCACTGCTCGGCGAGATGGCGGATCAGCGCATGCTCGCCGTCGAGCAGGACACTGGCCTGTTGCAGCAGCTCGGCCAGATGGAGCAGATCGGTGAGGATGCGCTCGCCGTCGAACCCCGAGTCCGACCCCGGCCTCGACTCGGATGCAAGCAGCCGCGCCGGGACCTCGAAATCGTTGAGCAGGCGACGCAGCATCGGCAGGACGCCTTGCCGGCGCCAGGTGTCGCGATAGGCGCGGAACTGGAGCACGCGCGACTCCCAGGCGATCTCGTCGTGATTGAGACGATCGAGCTCCGACCAGCTCAGGCCGAGCGTGGCGGTCGCCAGCGCGGCGCGCAGCAGGCCCGCGTCGTCGGGCTCGGCACAGGCGGCCAGCCACTGTTGCAGCTCGCCGGCCTGCGGGCTTTGGTAGACCGAGTCCCGATCGGAGAGATAGACGCTGCGCACGCCGCGTCGGGCCAGGGCGCGGCGGATGATCGTCGCTTCGTTGCCGGTGTTGACCAACACGGCCAGATGCGCCGGGCGCAGCGGCTTGGGTGCACCGTCGCCGACGAAGGCCGCGTGCCCGGTCTGCCCGAGGTTGAGCAGCCGCACCATTTCGGCGGCACACACCTCGGCGATCCGAGTGCGATAGGCGTCCTTGCTCAGCGCCTTGCCGGGGACATTCGGCGGCAGCCAGCAGGCGGTGAGCGCCGGCAGCGGTTCGCCGTCGATCTGCAGCGTGTCCTTGCGCCCTTTCGCGTCCGCCGTGATAAAGGGCACCGGATTGTCCGCCCGGGTCCCTGCAATCGTATCGTTGTCGTTGTCGTTGTCGTTGTCGCTTCGGAAGAGGAATGCGCCGGCCCCGGTCTCGCGGTTCTCCGCCACCTCGAAGCAGCGGTTGGTCGCGGCGACCATCTCCGGGGTGGAGCGGTAGTTGCGCTTCAGGGTGTAAAGGCGGCCCGCGCAGTCCCGGCGGGCGGCGAGATAGGTGTAGATGTCCGCCCCGCGAAAGGCATAGATCGCCTGCTTGGGGTCGCCGATGAGGACGAGCGCGGTCGCGGGGTCGTTCGCCGCGACCCGGTAAACGGCATCGAAGATGCGGTACTGCACCGGGTCGGTGTCTTGGAACTCGTCGATCAAGGCGACGGGGAACTGGCGCCGGATGATCTCGGCAAGGCGCTCGCCGTTGGGGCCTTGCAGGGCGGCATCGAGGCGCGTCAGCAGGTCGTTGAAGCCCATTTGGGCGCGGCGGGTTTGCTCGGCGGCAAAGCGTTCGGCGACCCAGCGTGCCGCGTGGCGCAGGAGGGCCGAGCGTGGGATGGGCAGATCGGCCAGTGCGGGTTTGAGGTCGGCGATCGCCTGAAGTCCGGGATGAGCGGGAGGCTGTTCGCCCTTCGCCCAGGCATCGGCAAGACCCGCGGGCGTGAGACGCTCCCAGCCGGCCTTGAGATCGAGCGACTCGGCGGCGGGGTCGGCAGCCCAGTCCCGTAGCGCATTCAACCAGCTGCTGTAGAAACGTTTTTGCAGCTTGGCGCGCTTGTTGTCGACCGCGTCATCCAGAAGCGCCTCAAGCTCGTCCGCCCAGCTCGCCCAAGGTGCCTTGAGCTCGGCGAGACGATCCGCCTTTTCCTTGCGGACGGTCTCGAGTGCGACGGCCGGCTCCGCCGCGGGGTCGAGTCGATCGGCATGCTCCACGAGCGGTCGGATGGACCCTTGCAGCGCCTCCGGACCCGACCACCACTGACGCATCTCGGCGACCGACTCGGCATCGAGCGGGATCATGAAGGTCCGCCAATAGTCGCGCACCACCTCGGCGAGCAGATCGCTCTGATCGGTCTCCAAGGTCTGGGTGAAGTGGCTGTCGCTGTCGAAGGCGTGCTCGCGCAGCATCCGATTGCACCAGCCGTGGATCGTCGAGACGGCGGCCTCGTCCATCCATTCGGCGGCCAGCTGGAGCTTGCGTGCGCAGGCCGGCCACTGTTCGGGCCGATAGTCGGCGCGCAGGTCGTGCAGCGGATCCTCCCCCGCGGGGCGCGCGGCGATGCCCTCCGGCTCGGCACGGAAGACCGTCGCGGCCTCGGCCAGGCGCGCGCGGATGCGGTCGCGCAGCTCGCGCGTAGCGGCATCGGTAAAGGTGACGACCAGGATCTCGGGCGGGGTAAAGGCTCGGGGTTCTGTCTCCGGTGCGGCTCGGGGCGCGCCATCCGATGTGTCGTGCGGCACCCCGTGGCCGAGCACCAAGCGGACATAGAGTGTCGCGATGGTGAAGGTCTTGCCGGTGCCGGCACTGGCCTCGATCAGGCGGCTGCCGCAGAGCGGAAAGCGCAGCGGATCCAGCGAATCTGACCATGTGGGTCGAGCCTCGGCCCGACGAGAGATCGGTTCGATCTTCGCCTGATCGGACATCACCGTCGTTGTTGTTCGGCCGTTTGCGTGACTCATGCGGCGGCTCCGGTCGCTTGCGGTACGGCGGGCCGGTCCGGCTTCTTCTTGTCGTCGGCATGCATCGCGGTATAGAGCGGGCGCAGCAGGCGCTCGGCCAGCCGGGTGAATTCACCGCTCGCGCAGAGTGCGTCGAAGTCCGGGTAGGCGCGCGCGAGATAGGGATCGGTCGCGACCTCACCCGTATTCATGTAGCCACCCTCGTAGGTCGTACGGGCCTTCGACGCGTCGCCGGCCTTGAGCCACTCGAGCGCGGTCTTCGCCGCCAGCGGGAGCGGGCGGCACATGCCCTCCTGCCAGGCCGCCAGGAGTGCGGTCAGATGCGCCTTCGCATGCTCGACCGGCAGTGGCTTGAGCTCGACGTCGCGAACCTTGCTCAGAACCAGCGTGGTGAGGGGTCCTCCGGCCAGATGCAGGGCCAGATGCGCGACCCAGTGACGGATGAGCTTCTCGCCGCGGTAGTGGCCGTTCTTGACCAGGTCGCTCGCCTCGATGAGCACACGTCCTCGAAGGCCCTCGGCGTCGGTGCGAATGCCGCCGATCCAGTCCGCCAGCTCGGGCACGGGCTCCGAGAGATCGGCTTGAACCCGGATCTCTTCTTCGTCCTCGCTCGGGTTTGGCCATCGGTCAAGGGCGGTTTGGTAGCGCACGAAGAGATCGTCCATCGGTGCGACCAGATCCGCTGCGACGGCCTCGCCGAAGCCACCGGGCGCGAGATCCCCACGTCGGCGGACCCGCTCGAGCCGGGTCTCGCGCGCCGCGACGATCGGCTCGCCGCGCGCCAGTGCCTGCGCTTGGATCCGGATCAGCTCGTCTTGCAGCTGCCAGCGGGCGAGCGGCTCGAGCGTGAAGGGCTCCTGATCCTCGCTCGTCGGATCGTCGGATTCGAAGAGGACGCCGAGCCGCTGACGGAAGAATGCCTTCACCGGGGATTTGAGGAGGTCGACGAGATCGCGAAGCGCGAGCGGCTCGTCGCGTGTCAGCGGCGGCAATGCGGTCGCCGGCACTTGCGTCGCGGCATCCGGGCGACGCGGTTGCGCGGCATCGAGGGGGCGCCACTCGCGGGCATAGGTGAAGAAGGGTGCGCGCTCCGGGTTCTGCGGGAAATAGTCCGGGCTGAACGGCTGAAGCGGATGCTCGAGCGTGAGCGCGTTCAAGAGGGCCTGACCCGGATCGATCGACGAGGCATCCTCGGGCTCCGCGGTGTCGCGCGCCAGCCGCCAACCCGCGGCAAGGTGATCGCGCAGCTGGGCGACCAGCACCGAGGGCGGCCGCACGCCGTTGTCGGTAATGCTGCGCCCGACCCAGGAGATATGCAGATGGTCCCGCGCCGAGAGCAACGCTTCGAGAAAGAGATAGCGGTCGTCCTCGCGCCGCGAGCGATCGCCGGGTCTGTAGTCGCGCCCCATGAGGTCGAAGTCCATCGGGATTCGGGTGCGCGGGTAGTCACCGTCGTTCATGCCGAGCAGGCAGACGTGGCGGAAGGGAATGGCCCGCATCGGCATCAGTGTCGCGAAGGTGACCGCGCCGGCGAAGAAGCGTTGCGACAGACCGCCGTCGTCGAGCTGCGAGAGCCAATAGTCGCCGACGACCGAGAGGGGCAGCTCCTCGGCAAGCGCGGCCTCGTCGCACGCCTCCTGCCAGCCTTGCAGGGCGGTGTCGAGCTGCATGAGGGTGAAGGCCTCGCCGTTGTCGGCGGCGTCGAAGAAATCCGCCATCAGCGTGCGCAGACGCGTGCACCAGTCGGCGACGGTCGCGGGCTCGCAGAGGGTCCGCCAGGTCGCATCCAGACGATCGACCAGTTGCACGAGCGGACCGAGAAGGACCGCATCGAGACCGCCGATCTCCTCGAACGGCTCGATCCCCTGCCATGCGCCGTCGTCGTCGGCGGTGCCGACCGCATAGCCGAGCAGCATCCGGCGCAGACCGAACAGCCAGGTGTGTTGGGCCTGCGCGTCGGGCCGGGTCGGCAGATCCAGGCTCGCGCGTTGCTCGGCGTGCAGGCCCCAGCGGATGTTGGCGCCACGGATCCAGCGGTGGAGCCTCGGAAGGTCGGCCTCCGCGACGCCGAAACGCCGGCGCAGGGCCGGGGCTTCGAGCAGATCGAGCACGTCGCTGACCGCAAGACGCGATCGAGGCAGCTCCAGCAGCTTCTCCAGAGCAGCGATCAAGGGCTCGGTCGCACGCTGTCCCTGATCCGCGACGCTGTAGGGGATGTAGCGCGGGTCGTCGCGATCGATCAGACCGAACACGGCCTGGATGTGCGGCGCGTAGGTGTCGATGTCCGGCACCATGACGATGATGTCGCGCGGGGTCAGGGTCGCATCGGTATTGAAGGCCGCGAGCAGGACGTCGTGCAGGATCTCGACCTCACGCTGGGGACTGTGGGCGATGTGAAAGCGGATCGAGTTATCGCCCGACGAAGGCACCTCAGGCCAATGCGTACGTGTCTCCTTGAGCGGACGCAGATCGCGGATGTCGTCCTGGAGCTGTGCGAGCAGCGAGCCGGCCTCTCCCGATGAATCGAACAGGTCGATCCGCTGGCCGATGGCCTTGAATCGCGCGAAATAGCCCTCCCGAGCCGCCTCGTCGTCGTGCTCGTCGAGCAAGCCGATGAAGTCGCGGCCTTGCTTGCCCCAGGCCGCAAGCAGCGGCTGTGCGTGCAGATGCATGTCCTCCTCGGAGAGATCCCTCGGCATGCCGCCGCGGCGGCGCTGACGGCTGCGCTCGGCGCGCAGCAGATCCTTGTCGGCGACGATGTCGGCCCAGTGGTGCTCGCAGGGGTTGTGGACGCACATGAGGACCTGGCTCCAGCGCGCCATCCCGGCCAGAACCTCCAGGGATTGACGCGGCAGACTGGAGATCCCGAAGACCATGACCCGACGCGGCAGGCCGAGCGGGTGCACATCTTCCGGGAAGTCGGATACTCGGCGCAGGAATGCCTCGTGGACGCCCGCGCGACCGATCCCGGCCCACTGCGCCCTGCCCTCGCCGCCCGCCTTCACGGCCTCGGCCGTCACATCCGCCCGCAAGGCACGCCAGAGTCCCGACTGCCAGCGCTGCTCTTCGGGCAGAGGGACGCGGGCTCCGCGTGCCTCGATCAGCACGTCCTCGCCGTTGCCCCAGGCGGCAAGCCAGTCGGCGCGGTAGACCTGATACTGGTCGTAGAGATCCGCCAGACGTTCGGCAAGCTGAAAGCGTTTGCGCAGGTCGGCATCTGTCTGCAGAAAGCGCCGCAGCGGCAGGTACTCCGGCTGCGCCAACAGCTCGGGCAGGAGCCGCATCAGGCGCCAGACCAGACGGGACTTATCGAAGGGCGAGATCTCCGGGACCGCGTCGGCGCCGAGCACCGCCCGGTAGACACGCCAGAGGAAACGCGCCGGCAGCGAGATCTCGAGTGCCGCGGCGATCCCGAGGCCCCGCTCGCCCGCGGCACACGCCCCCGAGCCCGGATCGGCATCGGCAGCGAGCGCAAGCTTCAGCCACTGCGCAATGCCGTTGCTCTGCACCAGAACGATCTCGTTCTCGAGCGGGGCCAACGGATACCGCGCCATCCATTCCACCAGAAGATCGCGCAGATCTTCGGGGCGGTTGCCGTGGACAAGCATCAGGCCGGGTGTGAGGGCGCTTGTGGTCACGTCGAGCTCCATGCAACGGTGAACCTAGTGTGAACGGCGCTCATTGTGCGCGAAGGACGGCCGAAGCGCACCCGCCGCCCGCATCGGGGCAGGTCAGGCCCACCGCGGCCCCGCGGGCGCGGGGCGTGCAATGCGCCGAAACATCCGCGGGCGCTCGGTATACACTAGCGGAGCGGTGCAGAGATTCCGAGCACGTTGTCGTCGTTGTCGTATCGATACTCGATGGCGACAACGAGGGGTCTCGACTCGTCTGCCGTGCTGCAATAGCGGCTTGCCGACGCGCGCCGACCCGACCTTCTTCCGCCTCGTTGCCGACAGACCCGATGGATCATCTCGCAGTAGACACCGCACCGGCGGACTCCGCCGGACTCTTCAACGAGACCTTCTTCCTGAAGCTCGGGTTCTCCTTCATGGTCGGGCTGGCGCTCGGATTCGCGCTGAAGATGGCCTTCAAGCTCGTGCTGTTTGTCGTCGGGCTGCTCCTGCTCGGGGTCTTTGCCTTGCAGTATGTCGGCATCCTGGACGTGAACTGGTCCGGCCTCGAGGTCCACTACGACGGCTGGGTCGACTGGCTCGGGGTCAATGCAGGCGCCTTCTTCGACTTCATCGGCGGCAACCTGACGAGTGCGGCATCCTTCACGGCAGGCTTGGTGATGGGCCTCAAGCTTTAGCGATGTAGGGTGTGGTGACGAAGGACCCGCACCGATGTGCGGTCCCGTCGTCGCACGGTGCGGTTCCTTCGTCACCGCACCCTACCCGTGAGCGGACAGGCTTGGCGACGGGCCCCAAGCCCAACCCGAGGCTCGGATCGCTCAGTCGCCGAACGGCTTCGAGCCAAGGGCGCGATTGATCTCGGCGAGACGCACGGTGCGATCGAACAAGGGCTCGAGCGCCGCATCGTGACTCACGAAGATCAAGGTCATCCGGGTCTCGGCACATTCCCGAAACAACAATCGGATAAAGGCTTCGCGGCGGTCCGAATCGAGCGCGGAGGTCGGCTCGTCGGCGATCAGGATCTCGGGGGAGCCCATGAGCGCACGCGCCGCGGCGACACGCTGCTGCTGCCCGACCGAGAGCTCGGTCACGGACCGCTTCGAGCGCGCGGGCTCGGCCATGTCGAGATGGTCGAGCAGGCGCAACGCCTCCTCCTCCAGACACCGCGTAGGACGCCCGCCGCAGTCGATGCGCTCGAGCACACGCGCGCGACGTAGCCGCGAAAAGCGACACGGCAAGGTCACGTTCTCGACCAGCGACAGATAAGGGATCAGATTGAACATCTGAAAGACATAGCCGACATGGTCGGCCCGGAAATGATCGCGCTTAACGGCACCCATGCGCTCCAGCGGCTGCCCGAGGATGCGCAGGCTCCCCTGCTCGGCCTTGACCACGCCGGCCAGAAGACTCAACAGCGTGGTCTTGCCGCTGCCGCTCGGTCCCTCGATGAAGACACGCTCGCCCCGCGCGATCTCGAGGCGCTCGATACCAAGAACGACCGGCGCCCCGCGTCGCCATCGGAAGGCCAGATCACGGATCGCGATGACCGGAGACGGGTTCCCCCCGGGTTCCCCAAGGTTCCCCCGGGATCCCAACGTCCCAACCGAGAGGGTCATGTGCCAACTCCCCAGACGAATTTTACAGAGCGGTCCTTGGATGTCTGGGTCAAGGATACTCGGAGTGGGGATGTTTCAGTTGACGCCTTCACCGGAATCACGCGGCAGTGCTCGATCACGGCTTCAAGGCTCAATGATTGCAACCGCCAAGATCCGCTCCACAAAACACCGACAGACAGTGCAGCTTCCTCCGGGGTTCGAGCTCGCCGCGGCCGAGGTATGGATCCGCAAGGATGAGACAACCGGCGAGATCATCCTGACCCCCAAGGCGGCTGGCCCCAATTCCGACGGGCTGCAATCGCTGTTCAGCCTGCTGGACGAGGCGCCCCTGCCCGCAGATTTTCTGTCGGAACGGTGGAATCCGGTCGAGGTGCCACGCAACCCGCTGGAAGACTGGTCGACATGATCCGTTACCTCATCGATACGGACATCTCGAGCTATTTCCTCAAAAAGCGCCATCCATCGCTTGATCGGCGGATGCGGGCGGCCTTGATGGCAAACGCGGTCGGGATCTCCGCTGAACCGCCTCCAATCGATCCTGTTCGGGAGCCACAGCCCGCGAAGGACCGAGCCTGACTTCTGGCTAAAGAGGGACCAGGAAAGCAGAGCTTCTCGAACCGAGTGACCAAGCTCCGCTTGGAAACTAAGGACGAGAAAGGAAGACGGCGTCGAAGCGAGAAACGTGAAAAAACGGACCAGGCTCGAATGGCACGACTGCTACCGCTCAGAAATACCCATTAGGAGGGAACAGGGTCTGGTCTTGGCAAGAGGCAAGACCAGACCCTGAACCCCGACCCGAAGCCCGCGGATGATCTCCTCGGCAGAGGCAAGTACGGGTCATCGGCCGTGTTCTGTGGCGCGCCGGCGCCATCTGAGCGCGAACGGCCAAACAAGTGTCGAATCCGTTAAACCGCCGCCTTGCCGGCACGTACACCGGGTGGCATAGTCATGGCAAGCGGATCAACAGAATCATCCCATGAGCTCAAGTGTCGCCCTCTATGACGCACTGACCAGCGCACCCGACGATCGCGCCCGCGCGCGCGTCATCGCCGAGGCGTTCGAACGTCTCGAAGAGCGTTATCCCCATCTCCCGGACCTCGCCACGCAGGGACATGTGCGCGAGTCTGAGTTGCGGCTGCAAAAGGAAATCGAGCAAGTCCGGGCTGGGCTGCGCGAGACCGAGCTCCGATTAAAGAAAGACATCGAACAATTACGCGCCGAGCTTAAGGCGGACATCGAGCAATTACGCGCCGAGCTCAAGGCGGACATCGAGCAAATCCGTGCCGATCTACAAACAACCGAGTTGCGTCTGCTCAAGGAGATCGAGCAGGTCCGTGGCGAAATCACCCGCACCAAACTCGATCTGCTCAAGTGGATCGTCCCGCTGATGCTCGCCCAGGTCGCGGCCATCGCCGCGCTCGTGAAATTACTCTGAAAAGTCGCTCGCAACGGCGGAGCGTTCACGGCGCCGTGTCGAGCGCTCAGGGCGTTGTTCATATTCCGGCTGTTGATACAAAGATAACGGGATGGTCCGCACCGCTCCTCCGCCGAACCCCGCGCCGACGCGTTCGGCAAAGGCCGCCGGGTTCTCCTGCTCCTCGCGCAAAGCCTTACGAATGGCGTCGTTGACGATCTCCGACAGACTGCGACGGGCGCTCGCGGCCTTGAGCCGGAGTACCTGATGTCGCGCAGGCTCCCGATAAAGTGTCGAGCGAACGGACGGACTGTTCATAGATGCCACTAAGACGTTTAGACGTTTTAGCGTCATCGCAGAGGACACCTTCTCGAAGGTCGTTCCTCTCCGAGCCAAGGACGCGGGTCTCGCCGAGATCACGTACCTGAGAAGCCGGCTCAGGCCGGCGGTCAAAGCCAGTATCGCTGACCGAGACGCTCCACGGCCCGGTGGTCGAGGTACAGATCCATCCTTGTTTTTCTCCTTTTGGACAGGCCGCTTTTGGACCCGACCGAGACCCGGCGATCGCGATCCGATCGCCCGCATCCCAGTCAGACCCAACGTCAATGCTCGCGCAGCAGATCGCGGTCGCCACCGCCGTCGTGATCCTGCTCCGAAAGGCATCCCCTCGCGCCACCGATCGATGGCGTCACGGCTCCTCCGATGGAAGGTGCGGTTCGTCCCTCACCGCACCCTACGCGCTTGAATGCAATTCCCCACATCACGATGCCATGTGGCCCCAGACTTCCTGAAACCATGATTCTTCAGGACAGGCTTGAGAATGCCTTCAAGATGTTTCTTTTCGGGAGATGCCATGGATCTTGTTGCCGAACGTCACCCATAAGACGGGCCATACTGCGCTCTGACAACACTACAGGATTGCTCTGAGTTCGATGCGCAGTATGGCCTCGGCTTGATGGGCGTGTTAGGCGATTTCTTCCTCTTCATTTATCCGTGCGAGCTTCCGGAGTTAGATACACTGTCCACGGAACTCTGAACTCTGGAACTCTGCGAACTTTGTCCCCGAAACTCGACCATCTTCTATCTCCCATTTGCTCCGCTTCATCCTTCCCCGAACTTCGGCCTCTGGCTACTTACCTTTTTGTATTTACCAGTCGCTGTTACGTTGTGCCCAAATGGACAAGTTCCCTCTTGCCTCACTACCAGTTTCTCCTCTCCAAATGTCATTATAATCGTGCAATCCTCTTCGCCTTCCTCCGGCTTAAAGACGGCTGTATCCTCCTCTATGAATGCTATTCCGCTACCGTATCCCGTGTTGGCGTCTGGTCCTGCCGCTGTCCTGTATTCATATATTCCAAAAAATTCTACCTGAAGCCGCTGCTTTCCTAGTGCCCAGACTTTGAAGGTGCTGCTCCTATCTCGCCAAGTTCCGTTGACTTGAGCTGCCGTAACAATCTTCTGCCCGGAAGGGGAGGCTAAAGATAATTGCGGGAAAGTTGAAAATAAAAACGTGACCCAAGACAGAAATAGAATATGAACGATTTTCATTTTTCCTCCGAACAAACCGATTCGCGCATCAGTGGAAGGCGTCTAACGTTGAGCGCAGCCCGCGCCTCGGAGCAGCCTGAGCGAAGCGAAGGCTGCTCCGAGGCGTCGGGCTGGCGCGCTAGTTAGCCGTTTGCTGGACGAGACGCTGAATTGCATGTTCAAACCTGTACGCTTCCAGTGATGAGAGATTCTTCGCGGACACATTGATTCCCCATTCTGGTTTGGACTTTTTGTTCTCGTACACTCGATTGACGAAAATCCCATTTTCCTGATTCCACGTCTCTGAGGGTATAAGGTACAGTGCTGGCTCAAGTCCGTCGTTAAGAAGCGCGAGTGCGAGATGAAGCTCTTCCCTCAATAGAAACTTGTCCTTGCGCATGAACACGTAACCGGATTGACGCAAAGACTTGACTTGTATTTCGATGAACGGCCCTGAATCGTACCTTGCGACGAAATCGATTCCGCGGTCGTCAACTTCCGTACCGTAGACCTGGAATCCGTACATCGTGAATTCCATTTTCACAAAATACTCAGCAAATGCGCCGACTTGTTGCTTGTTCAGGGCGCTCCATTGAAATCTTGCCATGGGTAGATGAGGCTCGCTCGCCGAGCAAATGGTTGTTTATTAAGATGCCCCATGGCCGAAACCGATCCTATGCCAAGCCTCCTTGAAATCCGGGGTGTCGTAAGCGGACGGCTGAAGCCAAAATGATACGCGACCATCCTTCTCGCCTCGATGGGCAAGACTCTTGACTTCTTCTGGCACGAGAACAAACGAAACAGGCTCGGCGGATACGTTATTGATTATCAGCCAGTAATCTCCCATGACCTTTTCGAGGCTAGTCCCGAGCGGTACCGGATTTCTTTTGGTAAGGGTCTTAACCTGGACACCAATAAATTCGGTTCCTGTTTTGTTGTAAGCGATGATATCGATGCCTCTAGCATTTCTCGCGGTGGGCATCACGTTCCAACCCATCCGGGACAGCATGTAGCATGCGTAGTACATTCCTATGTTGCCGGTGACTTGTGGTTCTAGCTTCATGCAGTAGTTTGTAGGTCAAGAGTTGATTAGGCAGAATCTGTCTATCTCAGTCGGGACAGATTCTGCCTAGCCGATGCCCGGCCGACTCGCACAGCATCGCGATTCGTATACACCCTCCTCATACACGGCACCCGGCGGGAAGACGCTAGCAGATGGGAGACGCGCACACAACAACCGCGAGCGCAGTCGATCGTTTTCGGGAGCGGCTCATTGATCTAGCTCGAAAAAAGGGGGTCCAGGGCCAGGACACCGCCGTGCGATGGAATGTCCGTCATGGGGAGCGCGACTTGAAGGCGCTTTCCGGCAAACGCCTCGCCGAGCGTACGCGCAAGGCTGTGACCAGCTATCTGGAGCCGTTGGAGAGGATACGCGGCACGCGGGGTCGGAGCTTTCCTTTTGCCCGAAAGGACAGACGAACCAACGCCGAAATCCCGGAGCCGACGCAGCACAAAACGCTTCGCTCGATGATTAAGAATCTCTCTCACCTAAACCGCGCCGACTCCAGCAGCGTTTGTCGCGCAGCGTCTCGCCGCACCTGAAACCGTCCGGCGCAACACCGGGCGCGGTTTAGAGCGGCACGAAGGTCACGACGGGGTTACGCGGGGTCAGCTCCGCCCCACCCTGCCCCTCCGCGGTCACGTACTGAAACAGGACGCGCTCCAGGGCCGGAAAGCCGGAGAAGAGTCCGAGCGCGGCCGAGCCAAGCGCTTCGGGTCTGTCGCAGGCGAAGCTGTAGACGACATGGAAGTCCGCGTGCCCGTCCTTCCCGTGATCGGAGTCGTGATCGTGCTCCGCCCCGGCGCTGTAGCCGGGATCGGCGAACGCGGCATCGATCTCGGCACTCTCCAGCCGGCAACCGGCCTCGATGTTGAGGCGGATCATGGCATCGCCGGCCTCTAGGTTTTTCTTGGCCATCGCGATGATGGCACGTTCGTCGTCGGTTCGCGGTGCACGTTCGAAACCGATCAGGCTGGCCGCTGGACTGGTCAGCTCGACGAGGACCTCGTCGCCCTCGGCGGCAAGCGTCATGTGGGCCATCCCGTGGACATGGGCGCCCTGACGACGCTGTCCGGTGTCTTCGGCCGGGGCACTCGCGACGGCGAGACACATCATGACTGCGGCCAAGGAGGCGACATAGGTGGTGTGGTTTCGATTCATATTGTCTGCTCTATGGCTAGGAACAGTTCACCAAAGCGTTAAACGCGTCCATCGACACGTTGGCTTTCCCGAAACTCCGGCCATCGTGGCACGTGCCGCAGAGCGCCAGGGGCGTGCGTGACACCGCAGAGCGGATGTCACGAGCGACGAATGGTTTGGATGGCCGCCTTACGAGCGAGGCCAACACGTTTAGCGCTGTCGTCGTTGTCGTCGTTCGATGGGTTTACGACTCCTCACTCAACGCCCTTTTTGGGCGCACCCCGCACAGGTCCCGATCACTTCCACAACCCGCCGCTGCGGTTGAAAACCGCTCATGCTGGCCGCGGAGCCGAGGCTGCGTGCGATCGCCTCGTCCTCGAGCTCGGTGACCTCGCCGCAGCTGTTGCAGATGAGAAACTGACTCGAATGCGGGTGCTCCGGGTGATTGCATCCGACGAAGGCATGCAGGCTTTCGAGCTTGTGCACCAAACCCTGCTCGAGCAGAAAGTCGAGCGCGCGATAGACCGTCGGCGGCGCCAGCGCACGGGAACCTTCGCGCATGGCGTCGAGGATCTCGTAAGCACCCAAGGGACGGGCCGACGCGCACAGGATCGCGAGGACTCGGCGGCGCTGGGCGGTGAGCCTCACACCGCGGGCCCGACAGAGGGAATCGGCGCGATCGAGCACTGTTTTCTCGGCAATCGACGTCATCCGCTTATCCTCCCGCCTCCCTCGCCACCAGTGCACGTCGCCGCACTCGGCGCCGCGCAAGGACGCGGCTGAGAACGGCGGAAACCACATAGACGCTCCCGGCCAGCAGGATCATCGTCGCCCCCGCGGGCAGGTCCGGCCCATAGGAGAGCGCCAAGCCCGCAGAGGTGAAGAACCCTCCGAGCAGCGTCGCGATCAGCATCATACCGCCGAGCGAATGGACGTAATGCCCGGCGATGGCCGCAGGAAGTGTCAGCAACGCGATCACCAGGATCAGGCCGACGACCTGGATCAGCAAGACCACGGTCACCGCCACCAAGCAGAGCAGCAGAAGATAAAAGAAGGCGACCGGCACGCCGCGCAATCGGGCGAACTCTTCGTCGAAGGTCACGGCAAGCAACTGTCGGTAGAAGAGCATGACCGTGACCAGAAGAACCAGATCGAGGCCGGCCATGAACCAAAGCTCGCGGCGGGGCACCAGCAGGATGTTGCCGAACAGAAAGCTCATGAGATCGGTCGTGTAACCCGTTGTCTTCGCGATAAAGAGGATCCCGATGGCCATGCCGATCGCCCAGAGCGCGCCGATCAGGGTGTCCTCTTGCGCGTTCCAGGCAAGCCGCACCAAACCGATCAGCAAGGCCGAGAGCACGGCGGCGGCGAGCGCGCCGAGCAGCGGATCGACACCGAAATAGAGCGCCGCGCCCATGCCGCCCAGGACCGAGTGGGCGATCCCGCCGGCCATGAAGGCGATGCGCTTGACCACCACGAAGGTGCCGATCACGCCGCATCCGAGGCTTGCAAACAGCCCGGCCAGCAGGGCGGTCTGCAGGAAGGTGTATTGGCCGAGCGCCTGAAAGAACTCCTGCATCGGATCAGTGCCCCTGGTGACCAAGGTGGTGGGCGTGTCCATGCCCGGATCCCGCGTGTGCGACCTGTCGGACGTTGTCGCCGTAGAGCTGATGGATCAGGTTCCCGTCCACGCGTTTCGTCGTATGGCAGACCAGGGTGCGGTTGAGACAGGCGACCCGACCCACGTAGCCCGAGATGAAGGCGATATCGTGCGAGACGACCAGGATGGTCAGCCGCGCGTTGAGCCGTGCGAGCAAGTCGAAGATATCGCCCTCCATCCGTTGGTCGATGTTCGCCGTGGGCTCGTCGAGGATCAAGATCAGCGGTTCGGCGACCAATGCGCGGGCCAGCAGAACGCGTTGCAGCTGACCGCCCGAGAGGGTACCGATGCGCCGATTCGCCAGATCCAACGCCTCGACCTCGGCAAGCGCGTGACGCGCCGCGGCGCGGTCGCTCGCGCGGTACCAACCGAGCATCGGTCCGAATCCGAGCCGTCCGGTCAGGACCACCTGCTCCACCGAGATCGGAAAGTCCCGTGGAAAGGTGGGAAATTGCGGCACGTAGCCGACGCGTCGTACCGCCTGGCGCGGCGCCTGCCCGAGAACCTGAATGCTCCCCCGCTGCGGCTCCAGGAGTCCGAGCACCAGCCGAAGGAGCGTGCTCTTGCCGCCGGCATTCGGGCCGACCAGACCGACGAACTCGCCGTCGAGGATCTCCAGATCCACATCCTCGAGGACAGGCGACTCGCCGTAGGAGAAGCCGAGATCGCGGATCGCGATGACGGGTTGTTTCCGCGAATCCACACGCGTCTCGGCGCAGCCTGCGCTCATGGCGCGCCGTCCCCGGCAATGAGAGCGGCAACCTGTCGCAGGTTTTCGAAATAGTCGCCCGACAAGGGGTCGATCGCCGCGACCTGCCCGTCGATCGACCGCGCAACCTGCTCGGCGGACGCCGGGTTGAGTTGAGGCTGCACGAAGATGACCCGAATACCCTCCCGCCGAGCCTGCTCGATCATGGCGGTCAAGGCACGTGCGCCGGGCTCCTTACCTTCGTGCTCGATCGCGACCTGCTCCAGAGCGTAGTCCTCGGCGAAGTAGCCCCAGGCCGGGTGATAGACCATGAATCGGCGGTTCTCCATCCCGGCAAGTCGGGCGCGAATCTCGGCGTCGAGCGTATCCAGGTCGGCGGCGAATCGATCGTAGTTGGCGGCGAAGTCCGCGGCGTATTCCGGGGCCAGATCGGCCAGCGCATCGCGGATCCGCGCGCCCATGATCTTCACGCGCGCGGGGCTCGTCCAGACGTGAGGGTCGACGTCGCCGTGATCATGGTCGTGACCCCGATCGCCGTGGTCGTGCGCCTTGTCCGCGGGACGCACCTCGAGGCCGTCTCGGGCATCGAGCACCCGCATGCCGGGATTTGCCGCCAGCAGGCGCGGCACCCAGGCATCCTCGAAACCGAGACCGACACGCACGTAGAGCTCGGCATCAGCCAGGGCCGCGATCTGGCGCGCGGTCGGTTCGTAGGCATGCGGGTCTTGGCCGGGCCGCACCAGGGCATCGACGCGGACATGCTCGCCGCCGATGCGCGACACGAAGGTCTCCAGCGGGGCCACGGTGACGAAGACCGGCAGGCCGTCGGCCGCGCGGGCGAGGGAGAAGAAGGGAAACATGAGCAGAACGAAAAGGAGGCGGCGCAGCATCGGCGAATTGCCCTCGTTGGATCGGCCATCGTCAAGCCGTTGGATACAATATAACGTCTCGTACCGCCTTGCCAGAGGATCGGCGCAGAGACTCGATACGGCGACTCGGCGCCTCACGCCTACGGACCGACCTCGGATACACTCTCGGTATGATCGGTCGACGGAAAGACGCCTGCCATGAGCCCTGTTGTCGAGCTTGACCAATTACTTTGGGCCGCCGGCCTCAGCCTCTACGTCCTCGCGGTCCTTTTCGCGACCCGCATCCCTTACCGGGCCATGGTCGCCAGGGGCATGGAGCCGATACGGGCCGTCTATTACAACCGCAAGATCGTACATATGCTGGCCGGGGGCGTCGGGTCCTTGATGGTCCCCTTGGTCTTCGACAGCCCCTGGTATCCGTTGATCTGCGGACTCCTGCTGACACTGCTGACGCTTGGGGCCCATGCCACCGGTCTTCGGTTCTACTGGTTCCAAACCGACGAGAACCGCAACGACGTGAAGTTTGCCCTGATGTGGGCCCTGTCGGTCGCGCTGCTGTGGTGGCTGCTCGACAATCCCTGGCTCGCCATCCTCCCCGCGCTCTATATGGCCTTCGGCGACGGGGTCACGGGGATCGCGCGCAATCTGCTGGTACGCCGTCGCTCCAAGAGTCCGATCGGCAATCTCTTCATGCTGATCGTCTGCGCGCCCATGGGCTGGATCATCGGAGGACTCGCCGAGCCCGCCATCCCGGTCTGGGGCCTGATCTCGGCGATCGTGGCGACCTGGATCGAGCGCTACGAGATCGGCCCGATCGACGACAACATTCTGATCACGGTCGCGGCATCGTCCGTATTGCTGCTCGGAACCTCGATCGGTCCTCTTTTGTGGTGATTTCCGGAAAGGATCTCCCGACACGCCCCAGGATAGACGACTTTTAGTCGTCTTCTTCCAAGCGCCCCGGGTGCCGGCGGGATCGCGCTCCACCCGACGCGCCCGGGTCGTCGGGTCGTCTGAAGAAGACGACTGCAAGTCGTCGATCCCGGGGGAGCGCCGCTTCGCGCCGCTGGACGGCGGCTGGAGGCTAAATCAGAACACCCGTGTCAGCGCGATCCCTGCGAGAATCAAAAACACCACACCGCTCAGCTGATGGAGTCGATGCAGCGGCATGACCTGCAACAGGCGGCATCCGACCCAAACACCCAGAGCGGAGGTCAATGCCAAAGCCAGCGTGGCGCCGGTCCAAACCGCAACGGGCGGCAAGGTGACCGCCAAGCCGGCGACCGCCAGTTGGGTCTTGTCGCCCATCTCGGCAAGAAAGATCATCGAGAAGGTCGCCATGACAATGCCGTTGTGGCTCCAGCTGCGCTCCGGCGCGTCCTCGTCGGCCTCTTCGGCGCGCAACGCGAGCACCCCGAAGACGGCGAACAAGATAGCGACGACGCCCGCCAGTGCGCGCTCGGGGATCCACTGTGCGAGCCCCACGCCGAAAACGACGGCGAGGCTGTTCAAAACGACGAAGGCCGCCACCGCCCCGATCAAGACGGGCCATCGACGATGACGGGCCGCCAAGGTCATACAGACCAACTGGGATTTGTCGCCCAACTCGGCCAGAAAGATCACGCCGAAGGTCGTGACCGCGGCCCAAAGCCACCCGGCGAGCCCGGACAGGGCAAGATCGCTCATCGCGATGCCCCTCGCATGCAGCGACTCTCGCCGCACACCGGTCGATGCGCGGCCAAAGGCATGGCTGCGGCGCAAAGGGTTCGGAACGCGGCGACGAGACGGCTCGGGCGGGAAAACGGCGTGGGAATGTGACGCATGAGGTCGTGTCTCTAGGGGTCGGGCGAGAAAACCGAGGACACGGCACCACACGCCCGACCCCTCGCCGGACATGACACCGCACCCAAGGTCTCGTCAAGCCGACCGGCCGCGCGTGCCATGGCGTCACCGCCAAGTGTGTTGACACGCGCCCCTTGCCCATGACGAAGGTCACGAGGCAAGGGCGACTACTCCCCTCAAGAGGCCGCGAATTTAGCGAGCTGCCGCAGCGCTGTCAACGGCGCTTGCGCACCGACACCGTCGCGGGAAATATCCCGAGCACACGCCTTGAACGAGCCTTTCCCGGCAACACCCTCCCGGTTAGGATCCACAACCGACCGCACCCTACAGGAGACGCTTTCGATGTTCGGCACGACACCGCAATCCCCGACAAGGCTTCTGCCTCTTTGCGCGCTGCTTGCGGCCCTCTGCGCAATCCCCGCAATCGCGCAGGACCAGACCCCGCCCGGCCAGGTCACGGGCGCCAAGATGCTCGGCCATCCGAGCTGGTTCAAAGAGAGTTTTCTCGACCTTCCCGAGGACGTCGGCGAGGCCGCCGAATCCGGCAAGCACGTCATCCTCGTCATGGAGATGAACGGCTGCCCCTACTGCTACAAGATGATTCAGGAGAACTTCGCCACGGCGCCCTATCGCGACTTCATCCAGGAGCATTTCGACGTCATCGCCCTGAACACGAAGGGCGATCGCGAAGTCGCGGTGACCGAGGAGATGTCGATGTCGGAAAAGGAGCTCGCGGAGCTCTATCAGGTGCGCTTCACCCCGACCGTCGTCTTTCTGGACGCATCCAACCGACCGGTCGCGCGCGTCAGCGGCTATCGCAACCTCGATGATTTCAAGGTCGTCCTCGACTATGTGCACGAGCGCGCCTACCTCGAGCAGACCCTGAACGATTATGCCGCCGCCAAACGCCCGACCGAGGTCTACAGCTTCCGAGAGCATCCGCAGATTCAGTCGATCGACGATCTCGCCGCGGTCGCAGACCGCCCCCTCGCGCTCTTGTTCGAGGATGTTGCCTGCGTGGCCTGCGATGCGCTGCACGACGGCCATTTGGCCGATCCCGAGATCCGCGAAATCCTGAAGGGTCTGACCCTCGTGCGTCTCGACACGCGATCGGAGACAGCCATCATCGACCCCATGGGCAATGCGACCACACCCAAGGCACTCGCGGAGTCTTTGGGTATCCAATACACGCCGAGCATCGTGCTCTTCGACCGGGGACGCGAGATCGCCCGCATCGAAAGCATGCTCTACCGCTACCATTTCGGCGGCGTCTTGGAGTATGTCGCCGGCCGCCACTACGAGCGTTACCCCGACAGCCCGTTCGACTATATCGACGTGAAAACCGCCGAGCTCACGGCGGCCGGTAAGAACGTCTCGATCGCCGACGAGTGAGACATCCGGGACACCGTCGGGGCGCCCGAGCCGGATCTCGGGCGCGGCGCACGCGCTTGACCATTCGGGTCACATTGGCACGGTCCTTGTCCGGCGAGCTTGTCTCGCGACTCGACAGCGAGGGGGTATTCTTTGCGGGTTCGGCCAGTTAGACGCGAGTTTTGGTTTGGCTCGCAGAATGCTTCATCGGAGTCGAGACCACCGCTCGTACGAACACGACGACCGGCGGCATAGGCAGAAGATTCGGACACCGGATCTTCAACTCGGATGGCCGGAGCTCGGGGCGGCGCCCGGGTCTTGGATCGAAGCTACGGAAGTCGCTCCCCGCGAGCGATCCGCATCATTGAGGAGCGACCGCCATGCTCTGCGTTTTGGAGGAGAGGTTCCCACATGTCATCAAACGCCTACATCTCGTTTGGGGAGACCCCGACGCGTTTGACGAGACATTCTCCGATCTCATGCTCGACAAACGCGGAGACCGTACCGGCTGGCCCCTCGACGCCTGGGCCGAGCTGAATTTTCTTCAATCCGTGCATCACTTGGCGTACGGTGTCGCGCAATATCGCGCGTTTCAGCCCGATGTGTTCGACCCACGCTGGAGTCGATAAATGAATCCGTGTCAACCCGAGGAGAACGAATGATGCAAACACTCGAGCACAAACGCATGCCGACCACACTGGCCGTGACCGGCGTCGTCATGCTGGCGCTATCGGGCTGCGGCGGTGACCTGGTTGCACCGGATAGCCTGATCGAGAAGCCGGGTGTCGAGGGGTTCTACAATCAGATCGCCAGTGCCTGCGGACATCTGTCACTCGGCAATCAGCCCCTGAACTACGTCATCAACGTCAGCAATGGCGACGACAACGACTATTTCCTCGACGAGACCAGCAAGCTGTATTACGGCCGGATCGACCGAACGACCTATGCAACCGACATCAACGGATTCTTCCCGACCGACAAGAATACGCCCGCATTGAACTGTATCTACGCACAGCTCGACCAGGCGCCGTCGCCTTGAGCGCATCCCCCTGCCGGCCCGCGTCCTATGGCGTTCCCGGGGGAGCGCGATCCGTCGTCTCCGCGGAGGCGCGATGAGCGTGTCGCCTCTCCGGGGTCGACCGGGCTACGCCAGCTTTCGCTACGACGACGACCTGCTCCTGAAGACCCCGGTCCTGCTGTGGCTGACGCTGGTCTTCCTGGTGCGACATCTGCTACTCCTCGGGATCACCTTCTTGCCGACGACCGGGGAGGAGATCGAAGTGCTGCGCACTCTCGTGAAGCCTGAGTTCACCTTGGCCGATGTCCCCGCAGCGCTCGTCATGGTCGCGGGGTTCCGACGGCGCCGGCCCTGTCCGGACTGGGTGCGCCGAATCTGGCGGCGTGCACGCGAAATCCTCACTCTGTCGATCCTCATGTATGTCGGCATTCTGCTCCTGCGTCTGACGGACGCGAGCCTGCCGCTGCGCGATGCGATCGACGAGCCGCTTTTGGTCTCGCTGATGCTGAGTCTGACGGTCGCGGTTTACCTCTGGCGCTCGCGCCTCGTCGCGGATGTCGTTCGGGACTGTCCGGGGCGCCACGACGCGTGAACCGTCCCGATCATCAACCAAGCCACTGGAGCGTTCTGGCATCCGGGGTCTGCGCCCTGATCCTGACCTTGGGGGTCGCACGCTTCGCCTACACGCCGATGATCGCGGTTCTGCAAACCGAGACGGGGATGGGCGAGGCACTCGCCGGCTGGTTGGCCGGCTGGAACTATCTCGGCTATCTGTCGGGGGTCTTGATCGTGAGTCGACTCAAGGATCTTCGGATCAAGGACAGGCTCTATCGCGCCGGCCTGCTCTTGGCCGTGATCACGACCCTGATGATGGCAATGGGGGAGTCGCCGATCCTCTGGGGCGTCAGCCGCTATCTGGCCGGGCTGAGCAGCGCAGCGGGGTTGATGCTGGGGTCCGGCCTGATCCTCAACTGGCTGATCCGACATGATCATCGCAGCGAGCTCGGGGTGCATTTCAGCGGGATCGGTTTGGGTATCGTGGTCGGGGTGCTGGTGGTTGCGGGCGCGGGTCTCGTCTGGTCCTGGCAAGGTCAGTGGCTCGCCCTAACCCTGGTCGGAGCCGCGCTCTTGATACCGGCTTGGATGGGTTTGCCGACGCCCGATCGCGGGCAACAGCTCACGCCCCGACACCTCGACGCCTCGCCCGAACCCCGCGCATCCTGGTTGTGGCTGCTCCAGGGCGCCTATGTCTGCGCGGGTTTCGGCTATGTCATCAACGCAACCTTCACCGTGTTGATCACCGAGCAGCAGCCGCTCCTGCAGGGCATGGGCGATTGGATGTGGCTCATGGTCGGCGTGGCCGCGATCCCGGCGCCGATCCTCTGGGACCGTATCGCCCGTCGTTTGGGATATTTGCGCACGCTCCAGATCGCCTACGGTTTGCAGATCGTCGGGATCGTCCTGCCGGTCGCGAGCGGATCACTCCTCGCCGCGATCATCAGCGCCGTCCTGTTCGGCTTCACCTTCATCGGGATCGTCTCCTTGGTCCTGACCATGGTCGGGGTACGCTATCCCGCGCATCCGGCACAGATCATGGCGCGCTTGACCCTCGGTTACGGGATCGCCCAGATTCTCGGTCCCGTGCTCGCCGGCGAGGTCGCCGAGATCAGCGGGACCTTCGACGGATCACTGCTGGTCGTGGCCGGGTTGATGGTGGTAGGGCTCGTTTGTCTACAACTCATGACCCGGCTCGCACCGCATGCGCCCCCGAGAACACCAATCCATCAAGGGCCGACATGACGACACGCATCCGCGCACCCAAACGCGAGATCTTCGGTTGGGCGATGTTCGACTTCGCCAACCAGGCCTATACCTTGCTCATCATCACGGTCGTCTTCGGCGACCTCTTCACGCGGATCATCGTCGGCGATGCGCCGGATTATCGCCTCGGCAATCTGCTTTGGAGCCTGGCGCTCTCCACGAGCTATCTGTTGGTGGTGGTCTGCTCCCCGGTGGCCGGCGCCATCATGGATTACACGGCGAGCAAGAAGCGCTTTCTCTTTGCAAGCTATCTGCTGACCGTGGTCGCGACGGCTGCGCTGTATTTCGTCGCGCCCGGCTATGCCCTGCTCGGCGTGGCGCTTCTGATCGTCTCCAACTTCGCCTACTCGATCGGCGAGGCCTTCATCGCGAGTTTTCTGCCCGGATTGGGTCCGCCCGAGGATCTAGGCAAGATCTCCGGATTCGGCTGGGCGTTGGGCTATGTCGGCGGCATGGTCTCGGCGGTCTTCGTGCTCCTCGTCCTCGGCGATGTCAGCGCCGAGAATTTCGAGCGTATTCGTTGGGTCGGTCCTTGGGCCGCCGCCTTCTTCCTGATCGCGGCCATTCCGACCTTTCTCTGGGTTCAGGAACGCGGTCGGGCGCGCGCCCTGCCGCCCGGAACCGGCCTCATGCGAATGGGCATCGCAAGGGTCCGCCAGACGCTGACCCGTCTGCGCACCCATCGCGACCTGGGCGTGCTCTTCGTGTCGGTCTTCTTCTCGATGAGCGGCATCTACATCATCATCGCCTACGCCTTTATCTACGGGGCTCAGGTGATCGGCTGGGACGAGTCGGTCCGCACGCTGATGTTCGTCCTGGTGCAGATCACCGCGGCCGTGGGCGCGCTCGGATTCGGATTCATCCAAGACCGGCTCGGGGCACTGCGGACCTATGTGATCACCTTGGTGATGTGGATGCTGGCGATCGCACTCATCTATCTCACGCCGCTCCTGAGCGAATTGGCGCACGACGTCCTGGGGCGCGATTGGCCGGCGCAATACATCTTTCTGGTGGTCGGTTGTGTCGCGGGGCTAAGCCTAGGCGCCTGTCAGTCCGCCACCCGAACCTTGGTCGGACTCTTTTCGCCGCTATCGCGCGCGGGCGAGCTTTTCGGCTTCTGGGGCCTGTCCATGAAACTGGCCGGGATGTTCGGCCTGCTTGCGATCGGACTCCTGCAGGTCCTTGTGGGCCTGCAGACTGCGATCCTGTTTTGTGTGGTGTTGTTCGCTATCGCTCTGGTTGTCGCATTGGGCATCGACGAGCCTCGCGGACGTGCGGTTGCTTCGGCCCACGACGCCGGCGAGTTGGTCTGGTAGACCCACGACCAAAAGCACTTAGGCGCTTTCAATGAGTCGGCATCCCGACTGCGCATGCCCGCAACACCTGTAGAGACAGTCAGGGCGAATAGATTCGGCTCCACACGCCGGTAAATCATTTCCCGGGTGAATCATTTTCAAGATCACCTTAAACCGCGTCGACTCCGACAAACATGGAATCAGCCAACCCGACCGATTCCTCCCGACGCGGCATACCCTGACGGACGCGGTTTAAGCCCCGCTGATCTCGAGCAAGACCTCGTCGGGATTCACCGCATCGCCCTTGCTGACGAAGATCCCCGTCACGATTCCGCCGATCGGCGCCTGGATCTCGGTCTCCATCTTCATCGCCTCGGTGACCAAAACCGACTGACCGGCCGTCACCGTCTCGCCCTCCTTGACCAGCACATCGACGATGTTGCCCGGCATCGAGGTGGTCACATGACCGGGCTGGGTCGGCTTCGGCCGTTTACCCGCGATCGCCTTCTTCACGGCACCTTCCGCACCGCCGGTCAGGACGACCTCGTCGAGCGTCTCGACAAGCACCTCTTCGGGGATTCCGTCGATGTCGAGATAGAAGTGGCGCTCGGCGAGACCCTTGTGACCCGCGCCCGTCACCTTGACGTGATAGGTCTCGCCATGCACGGCGATATTGAACTCGGTCGGTGCGGCCTGAGCACCGGCGGCGCTCGGCGGCGGCTCCAGCGGCTCCGGATGCAGTGTCCCGGCGGCACGGTGCTCGAGGAAGGCGCGACCGATCTCCGGGAACATGGCGTAGGTAAGAGTATCTTCCTCGGATGTCGCCACCGCGCCGATCTCATCGACGAGACGTTTGAGCTCGGGTTTCAGCAGGTCGGCGGGTCGACACTCGACCAACTCCTCTCCGCCGATCGCCTGCTGTTGCAGCGTCGGATTGACAGCCGCCGGGGCACGACCGTAGCGACCCTGAAGATACAGTTTCACCTCGTTGGTGATGGTCTGGTAGCGCTTCTCGGTCAGGACGTTGAGCACCGCTTGCGTCCCGACGATCTGAGAGGTCGGAGTGACCAGCGGAGGATAGCCCAGGTCCTCGCGCACGCACGGGATCTCCTCGAGCACCGCACTCATCCGGTCCAGTGCGTTCTGCTCCTTCAACTGGTTGGCCAGGTTGGAGATCATGCCGCCCGGCACCTGATTGACCTGGACCCGGGTGTCCACACCCGTGTAGTCGCTCTCGAACTGGTGGTACTTCTTGCGCACCTGATAGAAATACATGCCGACCTCCTGGATCGCTTCGAGATCCAGGCCGGTGTCGTACGGGGTGCCTCGCAGCGCGGCGACCATGCTCTCGGTCGGCGGATGGGAGGTCCCGCCGGCCATCGACGAGATGGCGGTATCGATGGTGTCGCAGCCGTTCTCGATTGCCTTCAGATGGCACATGTCGGCCAGGCCCGAGGTCGCGTGCGAGTGAAGGTGCAGCGGCAGATCGACGCTGTCCTTCAGGGCCTTGACCAGGTCGGCGGTGACAAAAGGCGTGAGCAATCCGGCCATATCCTTGACGGCGATGGAGTCGCACCCCATTGCAGCCAGCTCCTTGCCCATCCGGACGAAACCGGGGACGTCGTGAACCGGACTGACCGTATAGCAGATCGTGCCCTGCGCATGCTTGCCGGCGGCCTTGGTCGCCTCGATTGCCGTCTTGAGATTACGCAGATCGTTCAAGGCGTCGAAGATGCGAAAGACATCCATGCCGTTCTCGGCCGAGCGCTTGACGAAGGCGCGCACCACGTCGTCCGAGTAATGCCGGTAACCGAGCAGATTCTGACCCCGCAGCAGCATCTGCAAGCGGGTCTTCGGCAGCGCCTCGCGGAGCTTGCGCAGACGCTCCCAGGGATCTTCCTTGAGGAAGCGCACGCAGGCATCGAAGGTCGCGCCGCCCCAGCATTCCAGCGACCAGTAGCCGATCGCGTCCAGCTTCGGACAGATCGGCAGCATGTCCTCGGTGCGCATACGCGTCGCGATGAGGGACTGATGGGCATCGCGCAGAATGACATCCGTGATGTTGATCTTTGGCATGGTTTTAGGTCTCGTCAATCGAGGCAATCATTGAAGCGGGCAATGGAGACCCGTCAGGCCAACTGTCGCGGAAAATCCGGCGCCAGTCCGGAATGCGCCTGCTCTCCACCAGGTGTATAGAAGCGCAGTGCGCCTGTGTCGTTGCACAGCCAGACCTCCAGGGCGCCTGCCTCGAAGTAGAGCGCACGCTTGATCGCCAGCTCCCCATCGGTATTGCTGCCCGAGAGCACCTCGACACAGATCTCCGGCGCCAGGCGCTGATCCGCCAACAAGTCCGCTTCACGGTCCTTCGAATACCAGACGACATCCGGTGCCTTGGTCCCCGAAGGGGTGTCGATCGCAAACTCCGGCGCGGCGCGCCCGTTCGGTAGACAGTGGCGCAATCTCCATTCGATCTCGCCTTGCCAAATGGCATGGATGCGTTTGTGCGGCGACATGACGATCTGCCCGTATTCGTTCGTCTCGATCTTGTACGGCAAATCCTTGAGCGTGGGATCCGCGACGATCTCTGACCATTGCATGATGTCGGTGCTCTCGGGTTTGGATGCTGTTCGGGACCGGCCCGGGCTAGAGACCCGCATGCGCCGCGACGGCGGCGGCGAGGGCGGCGGCGATGTCTTCGCGGCGGCGCTTGGTCGAGTAGTTCAGAAGCTCCGGATGCGCCTCCAAGAATCCGGTATTGAAATGTCCGGAGCGAAAATCCGGATGCCGCAGGATCTCTTGATAGAACGGGATCGTTGTCTTCACGCCATAGAGCCCCATGTCGCGCAGCGCCCGGTGACTGCGGTTCACCACGTCGTCCCAATTCAGCGCCCAGACGATGACCTTGGCCAACATCGAATCATAATGCGGCGGGACGGTGTAGCCGGTATAGATGGCGCCGTCGGTGCGCACGCCCGGACCGCCCGGGGCGTAATAGCGCGAGATGCGCCCGAAGCTGGGCAGGAAGTTGTTTTTCGGGTCTTCCGCGTTGACGCGAAACTGAATCGCGTAACCGCGACGACCGATCTCATGCTGCTTGAAGCGCAACGGAAAGCCTGCCGCGACGCGGATCTGCTCCTCGACCAAGTCCACGCCCGTGATGGTTTCGGTGATGGTGTGCTCGACCTGGATGCGGGTGTTCATCTCCATGAAATAGAAACGCCCGTCGTCGTCCAGCAAGAATTCGACGGTGCCCGCATTGGTGTAGCCCACGGCCCGCGCCGCGAGTACGGCCAGCCCGTTCACGTATTGGCGCTGCGCCTCGTCGAGCTGCGGCGAGGGTGCGATCTCGATCAGCTTCTGGTTGCGCCGCTGGATGGAGCAGTCGCGCTCGAACAAGTGCACGCAGTTGCCGTGGTGATCCCCCAGGATCTGCACCTCGATGTGGCGCGGGTTGACCACGCAGCGCTCGAGAAAGACCTCGGCACGTCCGAATGCCTTGGTGGCCTCCGAGATGACGCGTTCGTAGTTCTGGCGGAGCGCCCGGGCATCGTCGCAACGACGGATGCCGCGCCCGCCGCCGCCCGAGGTTGCCTTGAGCATCACCGGATAGCCGATCTCCTCGGCACAGCGCAGCGCGGCGTCCAGGTTTTCGAGATTGCCGGGGCTGCCTGGCGTCACCGGGACGCCGGCCTTCTGCATCGCCATCCGCGCCTCGGTCTTGTCGCCCATGCGGGCGATGACCTCTGCGGTCGGACCGATGAAGGTCAGACCACGTCGCACGCAGGCACGCGCCAGCTCCGGGTTTTCAGACAAAAATCCGTAGCCCGGATGGACGGCGTCGCAACCGGTCGCGACCGCGAGGTTCACGATATTGTGGACGTTGAGATAGCCGGCCAGCGGATCGCTGCCCAGGCAGTAGGCCTCGTCGGCCTTCTTTACATGGAGCGAATGGCGGTCGGCGTCCGAGTAGATAGCCGCCGAGCGGATGCCCATCTCGGCACAGGCACGAATCACACGCACCGCGATCTCGCCGCGATTGGCGATCAGGATCTTTCGAAGCATCGGTTTGCCTCTGGAGCGGCCGGCGAAGCGGCCAAGGAAACGGGGCGAGATCGGCTCGCGTCTATGCTGCTGCGCAGCAATATAACGAATGCGGGGGATTCTGCAAGGGATTCTATGACGGTAAGCGTTGCCGACGAGGGCGGACAGGCAGGCGCGGGCTCGGACGATCTTCGAGGATCTCGGCAGCCGCCGCGGGCACGCTGGACGGACCCCCGCCAACTCGGGAGACACGGCACGGGCCGAGACCATCTCCAGGTGTCCGCGGCCGGCCCTCAGACGCTCGGCGACTTGAGCGCCGCCGCCGGAGGAGACCATTGTTTCATCAAGAGACGTCGCACCATCGGCTCGAAGGTGGACAACCGCTCGCATGGATAGTCGGGGTTGAAAGAGACCTCATCGTACTTCGCTGTGAATTCGACGGTGCGGTTATAGTGCGGGCTCCCCCGGTATCGCTCGCGCCGGTTCTTGTCGAACGGCCGATCGCCATGCCGGTAATGACCAGGGCTATCGCGAACGAATGTAACATCCATCAGGAGTCAAGACCGATGAAGTCGAGTCACCCCGTCCTGCTGCTTGCCACGGCGACGTTGCTGTGGATGTCCGTGGGCGCCGCTGATCCGTTGCCCATCTTGCACGATGGCGAGGCACCCCAGGTCGGCCATGCGCGGATCTATGGGCAATCCGGGATTCCCGTCTATCGCTACGAGATCCAACAGACCTATTCGCACGACACCGCCGACTACACCGAGGCCTTGTTCGTGCATAACGGCTTCTTGTACGAGGGCACCGGCAAGTACGGTCGCTCTCGGCTCAAGAAATGGGACCTGGCCACCGGCGAAGTGAAGAGCGTCCGCGAGCTCGAAGCACGTTACTTCGGCGAGGGCGCCGTAGCCCTGAAGGACCGGCTCTATCAACTCACCTACATCTCAAACACGGGCTTCGTCTACCGTCCCCACGACCTTTCGCCGATCGAACGTTTCCATTATCCGCGCCAGGGATGGGGCATGACCACGGACGGCGAGCATCTGATCGTCAGCGACGGCTCGGCAGGCGTGGAATTCCTTGATCCGGAGACATTCGAGGCCGAACGCCGCATCGTGGTGCGAGATGGCTATGGCGAGGTCGGCTTTCTCAATGAGCTCGAATACATCGACGGCGATATCGTTGCCAATGTCTGGCAAACCGACTACCTGGTGCGCTTTTCAGCCGAGACGGGTGCCGTCAACGGCTGGGTCGATCTCTCCGGGCTGAATCCAAACCCGACGCGACTCGTCTACCCGCACGTTCTCAACGGCGTGGCCTACACCGGCGAGCCGGGCACGCTTTTGGTGACCGGAAAGAATTGGCCGAGCCTCTGGCACATCAAGCTTGTCGAGGCCTCGCGGACGCCGGATTGAGGTGACCGTGCTATTGAACCCGGAGATTTAGGTCTCCGGCCAAAAGCCATCGTCAAGCAAGTTGTCGATCGCGTAGGGACAGTCGTTCGGAAATGTCGCCTCGGGAAGCCCCGTTTCGGCGATCGCGTTGCGACGTGCGAGCGGGTAAGCCTTGTCGACGAGAGCCTGCAAGGCCGGGCGTAGACTCGGGCTATCGTCGAGGATCTCGGCAGCCGCCGCTCGGGCAGTGTTGACCGAGAGCCGCCAACTTGGGCCACGTAACCCGGGCTGAAACTGCCATTTCAGAAGATGCAGCATCAGATCGCCCAGATGGCTCGTCAGGGACCGACGCTCGCTCTTTCCCAAATCCTCCAGCTCCTCGGCAAGGTGCAGGGCATCCACCTGCGCAAGACGACCTGCCCGAAGTAAGGCGGCATTCGCCGCAGCCCACCCGACCAGGTCGTCGTCGTAGGCAGGATAGGACGCGCGATCATCGTCCGGCACAGAGGGTTGCGGTCTCGACATCGGTTGACCCCGGATCATCTTGATGACACCAATGAGTATGGTCGGCACCGAAACAGCCCGTCAAACCAACACAAATGCCGTCTTAATCCTCTAAACCGCGTCGGCGCCGGGGTCCGGAAACCGCTGCGAGAACGCAATCCTGCGAACCCATCGCGGGTCACGCCGGACGCGGTTTAGAGTGGGCGAGGATCCGGTACGCCTCCGCCAGCGCCTCGTCCCCGCCCACATTGCCCGGAAAGATCACCACCGGCAGATCCGGATAGCGCGGATGATCCTCCGGACAGCGCACCACCGAGCAGCCGGGACGGATCTGTCCGAGGACGCGTGCGGTGCGCAGTGCCAGCCCCCGGCTCAGGGTGTCGTTGGAGGTGATGCCGCCCTTGCTGATGAGGAAGCCGATCCCCGGCGGCAGATTCCACACGATCTTGACCAGAAAGCCGGAGACCCGCTCTCCGAAGGCGAGCCGCTCGGCCGTGCTCGGGAATTGTCTCTCGCCCCTGCTGGTAAAGAGGACGACGCCGCGCCCCTCCTGCTGCGCGGTCTCGAGCCGACCGAGGAGATCCCTCAGCAGTGCATCCTCGTCGGCGAACAAACGGTCCAGATCAATCTCGATTGGGATGACATCCGTGTGATCGATGAGATGCCGAAGCTGTCGGGTCGACTTCTCGACATGAGATCCCATCAGGACCACGCCCGGTCGCCCGTCTCGGACATAGGTCGACATGGCCGACGGGGCAACCGGCTGGGGCGGGAGCTCGGCCAGCGCGGTGAGCACGCTCGCCGCGCTGCGAAACAGAAAGCGCTTGCCCTCGCCCGCCGCGGTCAAGACTTGACGGGCGAAGCTGTCGAGATCCGACTGGCGCTCGGCGTCCACCACGCCGCAGACGTTCCCGGTCAAGTCACGCAGCCGCGGGCCCAAGTCGCCACGGACATCCTCCAGACCGAAACGCTCGACGGCCTGCGCCGCGATGCGCCCGCCGGTCTTCTCCTCCACATAATCGGGCAGAAAGGCGTGGCTGAACCCGAACACCGAGTCACGCGCGAACTCGGTCTCGTTGACCGGCACCGGCACCCCGTCGACCATCAGATAGTGGACCCCGTCGCGGGTGATCCGCCCGCCCTCGAAAAAGGCAGGCACCAGGAAGTGGGCATCGAAGGGGCCAAGCTCCTCGGCGATCACATCGGTCTCCACCGGATAATGACCCCGCAGCGTGGAGTCGGAGCGGCTGACGATCAGCGGCTGGATCGCCCGGCCGTCCCCGGCGAGCCGATCCATCGCCGAGCGCAGGTTCACACAGATCTCGCGCGTCACCCGCGCCGCCTCCGCGGCGTCCATGCCGCGGGTGTTGCTCAGGACGAAAAAGAGTGGCGAGGCATCGTTGAACGCCTCGATCAGGGTGTCCGGATCCCAGCGCGTGAGCAGCAGACAGCCGTGGACGGTTTGGGACCCGGTCGGGTCGTCGTCGATGACGATGATCTTGGTGTTGGGTTGGTGGCGCATGACACGGGGGCACTCGAATTAAACCGCGCCCGGCGCGGTATGTGATGTCTTTAGGATTGGATCGACTTCGGCGGTACCGATGACTGTCGCTATTGGCGCGGTTTAAGAGATTAAAAGAAATATTTTGAACCGCGGAGGCGCAAAGGGCGCGAAGGGTTTGGGTGATTGGAATCGCCCTTTCGGGAGGATGCCGACAGCCGGTTCAGTGTCGACGCGCCCTCACGAACTGTCTCTTTGCGCCCTTCGCGCCTTTGCGGTTCGACTCGTCGCGGTTCGCTCAGGCCGCGCCGGCGATCAGGTCGCGGGCACGACGGTCGAGCGACTCGGCGGTGATGCCGTTGAAGGCCATGATCTCGGCCGGGCTTGCCGTGGTTTCGCCGCGCTGCCAACCGAACAGATCGCGCGCGGCGGCTCGACTGCGCAGGAGCACCGGCTCCAGGGCCACCGTCCCGCCGCCGCTCACGCCGATCAGGGCGTCGCCATCGAAGAGCGTCTGGAAATCGGCATCGGACATGAATCGATCGTCCGGCTCGGCCGAATGGCGCCAGGCCACATCACCCGGACGGTAGAGCCGACGCGGGTTGACCACGGCGACAACGCGCACCCGATAGCCCGCAGCCTCCAAGGTCTCCTTTGCGGCAAAGACCGGCAGCGCGACCATGTCGCCGGTCAGCGCGAAGACCACCGTGCCGGACGCGCCTTGCCCTGAATCGGCGAGACAGACGGCACCCTGCTCGATCGCCTCGCGCGCCTGGTCCGGGGTCGAGTAGACCGGCAGTGCCGACTTGGATGCGACGATGCTGATGCACTTGTTGAACTGCTCGGTCGCCCAGCCATAGGCCGCCTGCATCTGGTTGGCGTCCGCCGGATAGAGCAGATAGACGTTGCCGTTGCGCATCTGACCGCCGATGTAGTTCTCGATCTCCGGGCGCTGATGGGTCCAACCGTTGCGACCCTGCTCCAGCGCACCGGCCGTGAACATGGTCACGAGGGCCGGCGTCTTGCGACGCAACTCTGCCATCGCCTGGCCCACCGTCTGCACGATCGGCCAGCCGTTGATCGCGAAGCTCTCGTAGGACAACCAGAGCGAGCGCCCGCCGAACAGCGCCAGCCCCGCAGCGAAGCCGGCGCAGGCGTCCTCGCTCAACGGCTCGTAAACCTGACCGGTCGGGGACTGGTTGTAGAGACCGTCCTCGGTGGGATGGCGGATCTTCAGCGCTTCGTTGATCGCCTTCATGTTGGACGCCTCGTTGCCGTCGGCGTTGGTCACCACGAAGAGCGGATCGCGCCGACCCAGCTCGGCCACCATCTCGGCCATGGCGCTGGCCGGCACCGCCTTTTCACCGACCGCGAATGCGCGGGTCGGCAAGGTCCCGATGTCGCTCGGCACGCGCTCCGACTCGGTCACCGCGGTCTCGCCGGCCGGCCCGCCGCCGGCGCGCTGCATGTTGGTCCGCACCAAGGCCCAGGCCTCGGGGGCCAGCGCGCCGCGCTCCAGTGCTGCGGCGATGTTCGGCTTGGTCGCGTTGTCGCCCGGATAGAGATTGTGCGACTTCGCACCCGTGGCATGGACGCCCGCGCCCTTGAGCTGCTTGACGATGAAGCAGGTCATGGTGCCGCCGAGCGCGGACGCCTCGGCCTCGCGCATGCCGTCGAGCACGGCGCGGGTAAAGGCCGAACGGGCGGGATCGCCGAAGAGCGTGCTGTCCACGTAATCGCCCTCCTGCCCGGCATCGTCGTAGTCCTTCGCATCGATCAGGATCACCCGTCCGAAGTCGTGCGCACGCCAGTAAGCGAGCATCCTCTCGTTGTCCATCAACGAGACCATCGAGTGATGCTCCTGACTGAACCCGTTCCACACCAGCACCGGCAGGAAGTTCGTGACCTCCGGATAAGCGGTATGGAAGTGCTTGAAGGCCGAGAGGATGTAGGGCTCGCCCAGGCCACCGTCGCCGATCGTCACGGGGAATAGCGTCTCGCGATGCAGATAGGCCGCGGCCATCGCGAAGTGCTGACCTTGGCCCAGCGGACCGGCCGGGGCGAGCAGACCGGGGATGGCACCCGAAAGGTGACCGAGCAGCCCGTCGCGCTCGCGGAAGCGCGTCTGGAGCTGATGCATGTCGCTGATGCCCATCGCCTCCAGCGAGCCGTCCAGGAACATGGCGCTGTAGAAGCCCGGCGCGTGGTGACCGACCTCGGTGAGGATGTTGGTGTGCCCGAGCATCACCAGTGCGGCGTAGGCATCGGCCGAGCTGGCGAAGCCGCCCGGATGCCCGGACTCTTTCGAGGCACAGAGCTGAAGCGTGGTGTAGCGCAGGGCATCGGCCATCAACCGGGTCTGATAGACCGCCGCCGCGTCGACCTCCTCGATCCGGTGGGCGCCTTCGGCGATCGCCGGGCGCGCGCCGAGGCGCTCGAAGTCGGGCGGCAGGTTGGAAAAGTGCAGCACGCCGTTGCAGAAGTCGGGTGTCGTCGTCGCAGATGCGGTCATGGTGTCTCTCCTCGTTTCTCGTCGTTTCTGGTCGGTTGTCGCGTCGGCCGGGATGACATGCGCCGCGGCGCTGGGTGCAAACTAGAAACGAGGGGGAGATTCCGCAATAGGTAATCGATTTCACAATACGGAATGTTTCTCGCGCGCGAGAAATATGATAATAAAAACAGTAAATTGAGATAGGATCGCTCGGCGAATAGTCGTCGATATTTGTTTTCACAATGCAAAATATTGGGATTTCGACGACTCGCCCCTCCCTTCGATTCCGAACCGCCCGCTGATTTCGGCAATTCCTGCACGCCCCGTCGCCGCCTGCGAGGTACCATCCGAAACGCGTTTCGTAGAAGCAGCGCTCCCTGGGATAGACGACTTGCAGTCGTCCTTTTCCAGGCGTCGTGAATGCCGGCGGGTCGAACTCTACCCGACGCTCTAGGGCTGTCGGGCCGGCCGAAGAGGACGACTGCAAGTCGTCTATCCCGGGGGGTGTCGCCGCTTCGTGACGACCGTTGGCGGCACTTCCGGCCGAATCGCCTTCGCAGTGGGATGTTGATTCCCGGAAATCGCCTAAAGAACCCGAAATCTCTAAACCGCGTCACCGAGCGAGGTTGCAGGATGCGGCGACATCAATCCCAACCCCAAACCAACACATGTCGCACATGACGCGGTTCACATGAACGGAATCTTCTTCGGCATCGTCCTGATCGGCTTTCTCGCCACCGCCTGGCGCGAGCTGACCCTGCCCGTGGTGGAGGGCGCACAGACGCCGATGGCGGTGCTGTCGAGCGAGATGCTGGCGGCGGCGAGCGGCGCAGTGGAGTTGGCCATCGGCCTGGTCGGGGTGATGACGCTCTTTCTCGGGCTGATGAAGGTCGCGGAGGCCGGCGGGATGCTCGTCGTCATTGCGCGCCTGATCCGCCCGCTGATGACGCGGCTCTTTCCGGAGGTCCCGCCCGACCATCCGGCGATGGGCGCCATGATCCTGAACATGTCGGCCAACGCGCTCGGGCTCGGCAACGCCGCGACGCCCTTCGGCATCCGCGCGATGCAGGAGCTCGACAAACTCAATACGCGACCCGGCACGGCAACCAACTCGATGGCGCTCTTCCTCGCCATCAACACCTCGAGCGTCACCCTGCTGCCGACCGGCGTGATCGCGCTACGTGCCGCCGCGGGGTCGAGCGATCCGGCCGGGATCCTGCCGACGACACTCTTCGCAACCCTGTGCGCGACCATCGCCGCCATTATCGCGGCCCGCTTCTATCAGCGCTTCGCCCCGCTCGGACCGCCCGAGGCGAGCGCACCGAGCTTGGCAAGCACAAGGGTCGAGAACACCCCGGCCGACACCGATCCGCCCGCCGATCTACCCGCGGACTCCGGCGCCTATCCCGTCTGGGTCTCGATCCTGGCCTTAGGCGGCGTAGTTGCGCTCATCCCGGCGGCGATCCTCTGGGGCGACCGCGTCTCGCCCTGGATCGTGCCCTCGCTGATGCTGGGATTCCTACTGTTCGGCGTGCTGCGCGGCGTGCGTGTCTACGAGGTCTTCGTGGAAGGGGCGCAAGAGGGCTTTCAGGTCGCGCTGCGGATCATTCCCTATCTGGTCGCGATCCTGGTCGCGGTCGCCATGTTCCGCGCGAGCGGTGCAATGGACGTCCTGGTCAACCTGATCGGAGGCCTAACCTCAAGGGTCGGCCTGCCTGCCGAGGCCCTGCCGATGGCCCTGCTCCGCCCGCTATCGGGCTCCGGCGCCTATGGCGTCATGGCCTCCATCATCAACGACCCCGCCATCGGCCCGGACAGCTATGTCGGCTATCTCGTCTCGACCCTACAGGGCTCGACCGAGACCACCTTCTACGTGCTCGCGGTCTATTTCGGCGCCGTACGGATCCGGCGGATTCGCCACACCCTGGCGGCAGCGCTGACGGCTGACCTGGTTGCGGTCGTCGCGGCTGTTGCCGGGTGTTGGTTTCTTTTCGCTGCCATTTGACGCGAGGTCGAGGTTCCCTTGCCGGTCATCGAGCACGGCGGTCTCGCCGACGGCGCGGTGTTCTCTCCGACGTTATCGCGTTACAGATTTCCAAGATTCGCTCATCTGCCCTATCAGGGTCCTGTATTAGTGGATCGATCAACTCACTCTACGCAACAGAGGTAGGCCAAATGAATCCGAAGAGCAGCCTCAAGGCGCCAATTATCGCAATGTGGATTGTTGCCAGTATTGCTGTCAGTTTTTGTGTATATGGTTCTCCGATCTCAGTTATCGGTATAGACATCACCATGTCCCGGGAAGAGATCCAAGCAGAACTGGAGAATCGCGGGTTTAAGTGCAGCGCCGGCGGAACATCGATGAGCTGTGAGAAAGTTAAAGGAGGCACTGTAGAAGTAGCGTTTTCGGACGATGGTAAAACCGCAGAAGAGATCAGAATTTCGTGCTGGGTAATAGGTATTTGTGAACACGATCTGGACGATGCAGCACAGATGATGGTAGACCAAGTAAATGTCCAACAGTTACATCGCGAGCGAAGGTCGACTTGGGCCTCCGACATACCACTCACGTTCTACTGTGGTAGAGGCGAAGAAGGGGATAAGTAACGGTTCAAAAACAAGTTAAACATTTTAATAAGCGAACCCATTCGGATCGACGAGGTAGTTCCATTGTCCGTTCACGCGATCATGGCGAATGAAGCGATCCTTGACGTCGCGGAAGGTATCGGAGCACGTGCGGCCGATCTCGTAGGTCGCATCGAGAATACGCGCGGTCACGCTCAGTCCCGTCTGGGTGCGTGTCTGCTCGACGGTGCGCAGCGCCGTCTCGGGACTGTCCAGCATGACGCCGCTCCAGGCGCGCTCGACCTGGCTGAACAGGCGGTGTTCGATGGGGTTCCACTTGGAGGTGTAAGGGGGATAGTGCGCGATGCGCAGACGCACCCCCAAGCGCGTGGCCAGCTCGATCAGGTCTTCCTTGAAGCGCAGCGAGCGTGCGGCATTGGCACCGCCGCAGTCGCACAGCAACACCACCTCGGTCGCGTTGGGATACATCGCCCGGAACAGCACCGTCCAGGCCAAGGCGATCGCGTCGCAGACGAAGGCGCTGGTTTCGCGCGAGGTCCCGAGCGTGATGAAGCCGACGTTGGCGCGCACGTCGTAGACCCCGTGCGGCACCAGGATGCCGTCGGCGAGGTGGCGGAAGTCGTGATCGAAGACCGTTTGCGGTGCGGTGGTGTAACACTGGCCGGGCCGCGACAGGGTGCCGAGCAGCTCCTTCTTCTTGGTGTCGATACTGAACACCGGAATGCCGCGCCGCCGCGCCAGGCGGCGCAGCGCGGCGATGTGGCGGAACTGCTCCTCGCGCGCCGTCGGGTCGACCACGCCGGTGATCAACTCCTTGCGCAGCGCACGGCGGCGAAAACCGGCCCGATCCAGCAACGCGGCGGCCGTGTTGCGACTGATCTCGAACCCGCGCTCGACCAGGCGATGCGCCAACTGCAGCGGTTTGAGATCGGTCCAACGCACCCGCTCGTCGGTTGGACTGCCGGCACTGTGGGCATCGAGCACCTCATGCAGCGTCGATTCCAGCTGCGGGTTGCGTTCGGTGATCGGCGGACGGCCGCCGCCGCGGCGGCGTACCCGCTTGGCATCGCCGCTCGGGCGCTGCGGATGGTCCGGGTCGTCCTCGCGCAACTGTTCCAACTCGCGAATCCCGGTGTAGAGCGTGCGTCGACTCATCCCCAGCACGCGCGCCACGTAGGCGATGCCGCCGAAACCGATCTTCAGCGCCTCGATCGCCGCATAGCGGCGGCGATGGTCCTCGTCCAAGGTGCGCGAGAACATCCGCATCGTCTCCTCGTGCGCTGCGCCGTAGCCCGGAAATTCGTTCATAGAGCGACCACTCCCGTTCGGATCGTCGGGAGCGATGCTCGCAGCAGGTCGGCTCCTTTTCAAGTCGGTAACGCTCTTTTTATAGAAAACGCCTGAGATAAAATGCGTTACTTGTTAGTGAATCGTTACTAAGGTATGTATTGAGCAAAGCATAATGGGGCTGGAGCAAGGTCTCAGCTACCCGAGCTTTGTAACAATAACGAGAGAGTCGCTTGGGGAAGGCGGGCCATCGTTCAACTGAGCCTCATAGAACAAGTGCTGTCTATACCTGTTTCCCAATCCATCTCTACCTGCCAAGAAGAGCAAAGCGAGGGCCGGTAGACTGGCCTCCCGGATCTCAGTGAATTCTAAATTGCGCGAAATCAGTTTGTAACTGTTCAGGTCAGCTTGCCAAACAATCCCTTGGGGCGGTAAGTTAGTAACATGCCTAAGCCGCCATCGACAACCGACAGTCCTGACAGCAAAGATGTCGAACTG
>NZ_AFWV01000013.1 GCF_000223985.1 Thiocapsa marina 5811 | reverse complement strand
ACGATTGCGTGAACGGACAATTGGAACTACCTCGTCGATCCAAATGGGTTCGCTTGTTAAAATGTTTAACTAGTTTTTGAACCGTTACTTAGTCAATCAACCGGAGCGTCATCCAGTTAAGGAGATATTCGATCTCCAAAAATTCGTAGAGAGTGTCTGTGCACCAGCAAGTGGGCATACGATCTTTATCGCTCTAACACATCGTTCGTTGCGTGAATACGGTTCAAGTACGCAAGCGGGTTTGGATGTCAAGAACCGCCTGGAGACCATTGAGGGACGCTTCAGCAGTTTGCCGGTTGCGTTGAAAAGCTCGGAGGCTGAAGGCTATCATCTTTTGAGCGCGTTGGTTGCGCGTACCTCATTAGGAGATACGCAACTACTACAATCTCATGCCCGGGCTGAGGCACTCGCACAAGCATGTGCAGCCATGCCGCTGTTCTACAATTTGATCACGGATATCAAGCAGATCGTGATCGGCTGCTATCCCTTGCATCCGCTCACAGCGGCCGGACTCTTTGCAATTGCGGCTCATGGCGTCTATTCCCAGGCGAACCGCACCGTCTTCACCTTCTACGCTAATCTAGATGCGGTGACCGCCGGAACCGCCCTTGAGCGTGATGTCGATCTCGACGCACTTTATGGTTCCGAGCTTGTTCGATTGCCGGAACTGCTTAAGGTCTACGAAAAAGATATCTTTGAGGAATACCCTGGTCTTGCCGACGCCTATCAACATGGGGTTGCGACTGTGTCGCAGGGGTTTCCGAACGGGGATGGTATTAAGCGAGATATCCTATCGCTCTTGCTATTGGCTAGGGTATTAGGCGAACAGTTTCAGCCCACTGACGCATTTTTGGGAGCTGCGCTCTATGACACCGCGTCTGAGACTGTAGCACTTAAACAAGAGTTGGAGCAATTACAGCGCGCAGGGTTGATCTGGCGCCGTGAAACAGATGTTCCTGTCTGGGAGTTGGAATCGGAAAGCGGAACTCAGATCGAACCGTTGATCGAGCAGGATTTGAAACAGCTGCGCAAGATCCCGCTCATCAGTTATCTGCAGAATCACGCCGAACTGCGCCAGGAGTTGTTTCCACAGTGTGGAGACATCGACCTCGATCCTTCACCCGCCGGTATTGTGCGTTCGTTTCAGGTACGACTCATCGGGGAGTTTGCGGGCGGCCATGCGCCGACGCCGACCGATCCGCGAATCTCTGCACTGGTCCTATTTCTTGCGCTCGAAGATGCCCGTCAATTCGAATCGGTCGTCCGCGCCTGCGATGTATTGTCGGATCCCACTGTACCGACCTATGTGTGGATTCCTAAGCGGGGACTAGCGGAACTAGTTGACCCGATCCGACGCTATATTGTCGTGACTTCCCTATTAAAGCAGCAGGCTACGGGAGAGGGTGTCGTGCGGCGTTTGCGCAACGAGTTAGACAAGACCCGCCGTCTGCTACGCTCCGAGATTCATGAGCGTATGGGTCGCGCCGCGCTGGAACGTGGCGAGGTCGTCATCAAACGGATCGGTGATCCGGACGAGCATGTCCAACTTGCCAGTTGGCATGGATTCACGGATTACATCGCGAGCCAAGTGCAGGCCTTATATCCGAAAGAGATCCAGGTTCGTGCGATGAATGCCAACCGGCTTTACAATCCGGGAGAGCGCAGGATCAATCGCATTGATACATTGCTGCGCAATATCCTGAATTTTGAAGAGTTGCCTGTGAATTTGCGCAATGATTTGCTTGGTGAAAACAGCGAGAGCAGCGAGTTGGCAGCCTTAATTGACGGCACACTCGGGGTCTACACGAACGCCATCCTGCAGGAGCGCCCCGATAGCTGGGCTATGAAGACGCCCGAGGAGCTTGACGGGCCGGTTCGTGATGTTCTGATGCTCATCCGGGATCGCCTACTTGATAAACGGCGTAAGACTAGTGATGTCGCCGAGCTGCGCACAGTTCTGATGTTGCCGCCTTACGGTATACCGCTAACAGTCATTCCGATTTTCGTGGCCGTCGCTATCCGCAAGGATGCGAGTCGCTTAAAATGGGTAGGCAAGTCGTCCGAATCATTTGAGTCTCATCTCTGGAGTGCGTTCAGTTCGGTCACTGACAAGACGAGCAGGCTGCGGTTTGACACCTTCAAGCCTCGACAGCTCCTCGTACTTGAGGCATTGCATCGGGTGATGAGGTTGCCGCAGGTCAGCGCACTGGATACGGAAGAGCAGGCGCGTGAGGCCCTGTCGGCATTGCGAAAGTACTACCGCGATCTTCCGGATACCGTTTGTAACTCTCCGAGACTGGGCGTCAAGGCTCGAACTCTGTTTGATACTCTCAGGCAACCTGGCACTGATGCACAAGAGGTCGCGGACAGCCTCTTGTCGCTCGTCCATGGTGCGGCCGATATCGAGGAAATAATCCCCATCCTGCGCGACATTCTGGATGAGGTCGAACGAATCCAAGACGAACGCGTCGCAACCGTGCGCCAGGTGGTTATCCCGATTTTGCAGAAGCCAGATCAGAAGCAGCGCATCATCGAGAATCTCGCGAAGACAGGCAACGATCGGATCGCAAAAATCCTTGACGGCCCCGACCCGCATGATCAGGCAGCACTTTCCGAGATAGCATCCGCCATCATCGGAAAATCACTGGATCAATGCAGCGATATTGAGATCGGTCGTTTGAGTGGCGATCTAGAGAGGCGGTTGGAGCAGGCTGCTAAACCGACAGAGGAAGATGCATCGATTGA
Source organism: Thiocapsa marina 5811 (assembly GCF_000223985.1). Lineage (GTDB taxonomy): Bacteria > Pseudomonadota > Gammaproteobacteria > Chromatiales > Chromatiaceae > Thiocapsa > Thiocapsa marina. The sequence continues at coordinate 210,093 of NZ_AFWV01000013.1, read as the reverse complement.
CCAGAATGTCACGTCCATCGTTGGAACTAGCCTGAGCGGCTACGAGGTATCGGCCGTGATGGATGACCTATGCCCCGAGCACGGTTTCAGGCGCGGCCTGTCCATCCTCATCGAGCATTATGGCGTCAATCTGGGACCGGACAAGATAATGCGAGAGTTATACGCCAAGATCACGCAGATTAGCCAATCTGTCTCCGATCTTGAGTCCACCCGCTGAAGATGGCGATCGCCGTACGCATTATTGTCGACGATCTCGGATGCCCACCCGTATCGGATGAGGAATCGTTCAACTCGCCTGATGTGAGGGAGATCCACGCCATGCGTGAACGTATCAGCCGAACGTTGCGCACGCCGCAGACCGAGCCGCTGATCATCCGAATGCCTTCGGGCATTTTCCGGCGCTTCGCGAATCTGGAGGGCCAACCAGGATTGCAGGTCGACCGAATCTCGCCTCGATCTCTGTTGCGCGAGCGCCTCGGTTGCGCGATTCCGCTGTGGTTGACCGACGCAATGGCAGTAGCCCTGCTTGCCGTCGAGAGCAGCGCAGAAGCCCTTAGGGTCTTACCTACAGGTGACGCGGTAGATCGACTCTTGGGTCAACTCGATTCAAGACTCGCGGGCGCACCCGATCTTGCGACCATGCTCCGGGTATTGTGCGCGCTTGCGCCCGATGTCAGAGAAATCCTAACCCAAGCCGAGATCCGAGAGCGCTTGAAGGAGCGCTTCACTAACTTGGGATTGGTCCGGGCGGATGAGGTTCTCGGACTTTTCTTCGATGCCTCACATGATCCAGATGCGGTGTGTCTAGTCCTGGCGCGTGCGTGCATTCGTGATCGCTTAGAGGCGTTGTCCTTGCGTGACGATTTGTCACCGGCGACTGCTCTACCTCCGCGTTTATGCTCACAGGCGCTAGCACGACAACTCCCAACCCTCCCGATCATGGAAGAGGACGCGGCCCCTTTTCCGGTCTATTTGTATCACCTATTGGTGCTCGCCGAGCGACGAACACACAAGGGGGGAATGCCGGTTGAGCGGCTCGCGGATTATGTTCTGCAAGATTGGCCAGGGTTGATAGATGCTTTACAGATGCTGTTCGAGCAGAATCCCGCGATCGCGAGTGAGCCACTCATCCTGGCGTTGCGCCAGTTAAACAACGAGATGGCGCATGATCTCGCGGTACGATTGCGTGAATATTTGGATCACAAGCATTGCGATCCACTGCCTTTGAACGCCGCGGTCAAGGATGTCCTGCGCTGGAGTGAACGCTATTTCCATTACGCGCGTGGCGCGTTCGATCGACTGGACGAGCCAGACGATAGGATTTGCCAGGATTTTGCAAGATGGGTTGTCAGGGAGCAACATCGTATTATCCAGTCCGACTATGACTGGAGGCAGGTGGCACGCACCGTCGAAGAGTTGCTGGCGTCCGATCATGTCGTGATCCTCTGCGTAATCGATGCGTTGAGCGCCATCCATCTCGATCTGATGGAGTTGGAATTGCGCCAGTGCCTAGTCGATCAAGCAACTCCGGTTATCAAACCACTGTTCGCGCCTCTGCCAACGATCACGGAAGTGGGGAAGATTGGTGTCCTGACCGGAAACGAGCCCGTCAATCAGGTAACCGATTACGAGAAAGCTCTATTGGAACGCTTCGGCGCCTACGTGGAGGCCGATAGTTTGCAAATCGTCAGGAGTTGGAAGGAGTTTAGACAGTCTCTGCGACCGGCGACCCGTCTGTTGGTCTGTCTAGACAATCGGGTAGATGACGACCTACATCAATGCACTGATTATCGCCATCATCGTGAACGCGTGCGAACGGTTGGCAAGCAAACCGCAGAGTTGATCGCACAATGGCAAATTGACGCGGCGCGCTATCACAAGCAGTCCGCGATCCTGATCACGGCGGATCATGGCGCTACCAAGATATCGCGGCTCGCTACTCCGCTACCCGGAACACAGGCGGTCGAGCGCCGCTTACTTCGGATCGAGACGGCGCCCGAAACGGAGTCCAAGGACTTCGCATATGTTATCTCCAGGGCTACGGGTTACCTCATTCCCTATAGTCGGGTCGCGTTCGGATCGACCGCTACGCTGCTGCACGGCGGACTCACGCCCGAGGAGGTCTTGATACCCTTCATTTTGATCCTGCCAGGAAATCAGGGCGCCGTATTTGGCCTCCAACTTACGTCTGTGGAGACGCATTGCCCTGCCGCGACCCAAGGGTGGTATGTAAGGCTCTCTCTCTCGAACACGAACCGCGAGACATTCTTCAACCTCAAAGTCGTGGCAAAGACCCCGTTCATTGGTGAAAGTCCAGTGATCGCGCGACTTGAACCGCACGCTAAGAACCAAGAGATTGTGTTCAATCTCCGATCCAACATCGAGCAGCAGGGCCGGACGCAGGTTTCATTCGATCTACGCTATACGAACGGACGCTCTGAGGGTTATCATCGAATCTCATTTAGCCTTGATCTTGATTTGGCTGGACATCTCATGGAGAGGACTGAAGCCGCCAATGAATTTGATGACTCTTTTGATCTATAACGATATCCAAAATAAGCATGGCAATTAATACGAATCTAGATCGAAAAATCGTCGAATTACTTGGTGATCTGACGATCGATAAGGAGCGCGTCCGAAATCTGCGTATTCGCGAGACGAGAACCATAACGACATTCGTCGAGGAGTGGTTGGTTTCGCGATATCAACGTCCCGATAAGTCTGATGATGCAGTCTTCAATGATATTACCAGCTTCATGCGTCAACACTTGCCAACGAAGAGCGAGAAAGAGGTCATCAAGAATCGAATTATTAACGGTGATTCAGTTGTTTTGCTGGATCGCTTCGATGTGCGTGTGGATATCAAGCAGGGCAAACGTTTCGTCACCATCCCGTGTCTCGACGAGAGTCGAGCCGAGGCCAGCAACGTACTGCTAGAAGAGCATTCTGCCCTCCTTAGCGGAGGGCAATGGGGAGCGGGGCGGTTACAATTGAGGCAAGAAAGCAAGGGGCCAAATGTTATCGAATTAATCGAGTTTCGCCCGATGCAATCGGGACAAGTTCGATTGCAAGCGATTATTGACGCGCGCAAGGAGTTTTCCACCGAGGAGTGGTTGGCTGTTCTGATACGAACGATGGGATATGAGCCCGACTCATACTCGGTGTCGCAGCGTCGGCAAATGGTTCTCCGGCTTCTGCCGTTGGTGCAGAAGAATCTGAACATGATGGAGTTGGCGCCTAAGGGGACCGGAAAATCATTCGTATTCTCGAACTTGAGTCGTCATGTCTGGTTAAACAGTGGGGGAGCGCTTACGCGCGCTCAATTGTTCAAGAATATGAACACCAAAGAGGAAGGGCTAATAGCTCGTTTCGATGTGCTCGTGCTCGACGAAGGGCAATCGATCGAATTCAAGGGCGAAAGTGAAATTCATTCAAAGCTAAAAGACTATCTGGAATCCGGGCATTATACGATCGGGCAGGATAAGGTCACTAGTGAATGCGGTCTTATGATTCTAGCCAATATTGATCTAGACTATCACGGACAGCCGTCGAGAGCAGATTTCATCCGGCAATTGCCGGACATGTTCCATGACGACGCCTTGATAGACCGATTTCACGGAATCATTGCAGGTTGGGAGATCCCACGTATCAGCATTAGTCACTTCGCGCAAGGACCTGGCATTAAGGCTGACGTCTTTGGTGAGTATGCGCACCAGCTCAGAACGGAGAGTTTCAGCATATTTCCATATGGTGAAGCGCCCATTTTGAAAGGCGACACCAGGGATGTAAAAGCCGTCGAGCGATTAGCGCGTGCTTTGTCTCGATTATACATGCTGAACCCTGATCAAGCGGATTATGAGGAATTTGTCCTGCAGCCCGCTGTCGAGCTCCGCCAGCGTGTCCGTTCGCAATTAGCTGCGCTGAATCCCAGCGAATTTTCGCCAAGGATCCAGATTGAAATTCACTAAGCTGAGGATTATGGGTGCTGGAAAGCGTCTATATTACATCGATTGCGGTCGGGTAGATCGTCATGCCTCAAGGCGCACTCAAAAAATCTGGCGCCGGCAAAGTCTGCTAAGCAATCGGCGGCTACGAATGCAAATCGGCCATGCTGATCTCTCGGCGCGTTTGCGCAACGATCTGAATCCGCACAAGGATCAACTGATCTTCGGCCAGATCGACTACGCGCCTTGGCAGGGTGTGATCGAGGCGCTGCATGCGAAGGCGCAATGCGTCGCATGCATCGATCCCTTCGTCGACAAACGGCTGTTGCGGGTGGGCGAGGGAGACGAGCGCCGCAAGATCGTCGGCTTCACCTCCGGTCTGGGCGACTACGGCGAGCTGAATCTCTCCATCTCCACCGAACAGGACACGCTCATGCAACTGGCCGGTCTGGTGCGGGGGCAGTTGCCTGATCTGATGCCGTATCAGGTCGGCGGCGCCCTGGACGGCATGGCCGCGAAGGTGGTCAACGAGGCCGAGGAGGTCATCGGCCTCTCGGCGCTGCGGGCGGTCGTCGGCGACGGCGAGCGGGTGCGCGAGGTGGTCGGCTTCGCGGCGATTCGGCGCGCGTTGGCGGTTCCGCCGGCAGCCATGTCGCAGTTGTTGCCGGTGGATTCGCTGTTGCATTGGTTCGCCGGCAGCGAGGTGACTCATCGTCCGGATCTGTTGCAGTTGTCCCTGATCCCGCGCGAGGACGATTTGCCGCTGCTGCACGCGGTGGTGATCGAGTGCAAGTTCGCGCAACACAACCCCGCGCATTTGATCAAGGCGAGCGACCAAGTCCAGGAGGGCCTGGCGCACCTGATGCCGTTGTTGGCGCCGAATCGCGACGATCTGCGGCGGGTGAGCTTCGACCGTCGCTATTGGTGGGCGCAACTGCAACGGGCGGTGACCTCGCGCGCGGTCGTGAATCTCTCCGAGGTGGAGTGGTGCAAGCTCGATCGCGCCTTGGAGAATCTCGCCGAGGGCTATTACGAGATGACCTGGCAGGGCGCCATCTTCACCTTCTGGACCAACGAGGCGGGTCCGGAAGCGGTGATGACGCCGATGAAACTGCCCGTCGGCGTCGTCGGGGCACCCTTCGCTGTGCCGGATGATTTCGCGGTCTGGCATGTGGCGCTCGGCCATGAGGGTCTGACCGCACTATTCGGGGCGGATACGCCGCAGGGCTCGGTCGCCTTGGGCGAGCCGCGGATTGCCATTCGTTCGGCGGCCAAGCGTGCGGAGGACGTGCAGGGAGATGCCGCGGATCGGTTGTCCGTTGCGCGCGAGGGGGTCTCGGCATCCTTGCCCGAGACGGAAGGCGCGGACACTTCCGTCACCGAGACGCCGATTCGTGTGGTGCGGCGGGCAGTGATTCCGCCGGGCTCGCGCGACGAGGACACGCGGGTTGTGATGCCGGGCGAGAAGGCGGGTCGCGCGTCCGCGAAGCCCGGTGCGTCGGACGCTCCGACAACCGCGCTCGAGGGATCCGATACCGCGGAAACGGTTCCCGATGCCTCGAGTGGTGTCGTTCGGCGGATCATGCGCTGGCCGCTGTTCGGGCGGAAGGCCGGTGAAGGGGAGACTGAACCCGCGCCGACGGGGGATCCCGGGAACCCGAAGGAGTCGGGGAAGGGGCATGTGGTCCGACGCATGGAGCCGTTGAAGCCCACAGTGAAGGTGCCGCCGGTCGACGCGTTTCGATACGGTCGTGAGGCCAGGGTGATCCTCCAGGGTGCATCGAACGACGGGGGCTGCGATATCGAGCGGAAGGTGGCAGACGAACCGCTGGATGAATCGCAGGGGCCGGCCGTGATGTCGAATCAGGTGACATCGACGGTTACGGTCAAGGTCGATCCAATACTCAAGAGCCCACCGCCTGCGACCGACCCGGTTCCGGAGAAGATCCTGATCGGCACCCGGGTCAACGGGGAGCCGGTCTATTGGCATTACGGGGATCCGCGTCTTCAGAATCGGCACCTGCTGGCCTTCGGCGCCTCCGGATCGGGCAAGACCTACGGCATTCAATGCCTGCTCGCCGAGATGGCGGCTCAGGGGTTACGCTCGCTCATCGTCGATTACACCGACGGTTTCCTGCCGAATCAGGTCGAAGAGCGCTTCACGGCGATTGCTAAGCCACGGAACCATTTCGTCTTCACCGAGAAGCTGCCGCTGAATCCCTTTCGACGCCAACGCCAGGTCATCGACCCATCGTTACCGGCCGTCGACGAGAAGCCTTACGATGTCGCCACGCGGGTTTCGAGCATTTTTACCTCGGTCTTCGAGACCATGGGCGATCAACAACAGTCCGCGCTGGTACGGGTGATCGACGCCGGCATCACCAGCTCCAGCGCCTTCTCGCTGCCTAAGCTCTTGGACGCACTGCGCGGGGATGGTCAGTACGGCGAGAGCCTGGCCAACAAGCTGGAGCCCCTGATCAAATCCGAGCCGTTCCACGAGGGTGCAGACTCGGCTTGGGCCGAGATGCTCGCCTCGCCCGATGCCTGGGTCCATGTGCTTCAGCTCAAGGGACTGGCGCGCGACATCCAGCGTCTCGTCACCGAGTTCACGCTCTGGGATCTCTACGACTACGCAACCAGCACGGGGAGCCAGTATCGGCCCATCCCGGTCGTGCTCGACGAGATCCAGAACCTGGATCATCGCAGCGATTCACCCATCGATAAAATGCTGCGCGAGGGCCGAAAATTCGGTCTTTCCCTGATTCTAGCTACCCAGACCACGAGCCAATTCAACCAAGAACAACGCGATCGCCTCTTCCAGGCCGGCCATAAGCTCTTCTTCAAGCCCGCCGACACCGAGATCGACCGTTTCGCCGTTCTACTGAGCCAAGCCACCGGCGATTCCAAAGCCGAATGGAGCCAACGTCTCGCGAAGCTGACCAAAGGTCAATGTTGGTCGCTGGGCGGGGTGCTGACATCGAGCGGTGGGCTTCAGACGAAACCGGTGTTGGTGAAGGTGACGGCGCTGGAAAGCCGGGAGTTTGGGCAAGGTGCCTGAGGTGCTTTAAGTTGAACTCGACCCCGCAGGGCGTCTCGTGGGCGGAAGAGGACGACTGCAAGTCGTCTATCCCGGGGGCGTCGGCGCTCCGCGACGGGTTTCACTGTCTTCTGCGAGAGAGCATGTCATGAGCGCCCCGGCCCTGAGAAGCCACGACCATGCGGATTACGACTCCCCGTGGAAGACAGTCCTGGAGCGCTATTTTCCGGATTTTCTGGCCTTCTTCTTCCCCGACGCACATGCCGGCATCGACTGGACGCACGGTTACAGCCTGCTCGACAAGGAACTGCAAAAGGTGGTCCGCGATGCGAAACTCGGTCGTCGCTGGGCCGACTCACTGATCCGTGTCACCAGTCTGGAGGGAGAAGAGGACTGGCTGCTGGTGCATGTCGAAGTCCAGGGGCGTAACCAAGCGGATTTCGCTCAGCGCATGTTTGTCTACAATTACCGGCTCTATGATCGCTATGCCAAGCCGGTGGTGAGTCTGGCGGTGCTGGGTGAACCGAGTCGGCGCAAACACGGCGAGTTTGGCTATGCGCGATGGGGTTGCCGCATGGGTCTGCGGTTTCCCTTGGTCAGCTTGGCCGCTTATCGGACACGTCGCACGGAACTGGAATCCTCGGCCAACCCCTTTGCCGTCGTCACCCTGGCCCACCTCAGTGCCCGGGAGACCGCCCGATCGCCAGCCGATCGATATCAGGCCAAGCTAGGACTGATCCGCAGCCTCTACCGGCGCGGTTTCGCCCGCCAGGATATTCTTGAGTTGTTCCGGTTCATCGACTGGGTACTGACGCTGCCGGAGGGACTGGAGCAGCAGTTGTGGTCCGAAGTCCAGCAATTCGACGAGGAAAAGCACATGCATTACTTGAGCAGCATCGAGCGGATGGCGCAACAAAAAGGCATCGAGCAAGGCATCGAGCAGGGCACCGAGCAGGGCATCGGCCAAGGTCAAGCCAAGCTGCTGCACGCCTTGGTCCAGCAACGTTTCGGCCAGGTCCCGCCCGAGATCGAAGCGCGGATCCGCAGCGCGCGCCCGGATCAGTTGGAACAATGGGCGCTGCTGATTCTGGACGCGCAATGCTTGGACGATGTGTTCGGGGCGACAGGAGAACATTGAATCGTGCCCGGAGTCGGCCTTGTTCACAAGATCCAGAGCAGATTGCTCTGCGCGGAGGTTTTGATTGATCAGTTTCGCAGCACAGAAGAAGACGGTGGACGCCTTATCGCGCGCGCTCAAGCCGCTGTCATCCGAGCAGGCACTGCCGGTCGGAGATCTCGCCGATGCATTCGAGGAGGCAATCAAGGCATGTGCTCATCTCGATCTCTCGTCCCTGGCCAATGATTTGAAAGAAGAGGCGGAAGGCGTCCGGCTGCGACTCGAGAAGGCACTGGCGTCGCGGCGCGAGGACCTATTGAAGGCCGCACGGGAGCATGAGTTTCCGCACAAGCGCTTTTCTGACTACGATCATGTCGGCCCCTTCAAGATCTCCTACAAGGGGCGGTCGGTCCTACTGGCGCTGGGAAGCGAACGCTTCGAGACTCTGAGCGAGGCGAATGGCGCAGCACTCTTCGAGCTGATCCAAGAGCGGACGACCGGACTTGAACGCGATGCCATGCCGCGCGAGGTCTTTTTCCAGACGTTGAAGGATGCGCTGCGATTGGCGAAGACAATGGGACATGCTGAAGACGGGCGCGTTGCCGTCCGAGCCCTCTATCCTTTCGTTGTTCTCGCCCGACACGGTCGCTCCGAAGCCTTCTTGAATAAGCCGGATGGTCGGACGTTTAAGGACTACCCGCTGACTCAGTTCCTGTATGAACTGGCTCGCTTCGGTCGCGACGGCTGGCGCTGCGGTGATGAGCTGCTGCGCACGCAAACCCCGAATATGGCGACGATCAGTCAAGGCAAGACCCTGATGTTACCGAATCTGGATGCGCAAGACGGGACGAGTCATCGCATCGCCGTCCTCTGGATCGAGAAGCGCGAAGGCTAATGGAGCCGATCGAGATTTTGGCTCATCTCGCGAGCGTCGGGACGCCACCGGACGCGCCGTCGGCTTATGATTTGGCCGTGGGCCTGGATGGATACACCGATCACCTGAGCCGCGAAACACTGCCGTTCTTGGCCGGCGGCGGATGCGAGCTGCAGTTTGTTTACGGTCAGTATGGCCGCGGGAAAACGCATTTTCTGCAGACGATCGGCGAGGTTGCGCGTCGCAGCGGCTACGTGACCGCGTATGTGGATTGCCGTATGGGGCAGTCGCCATTCAAGTCCCTCCAGGACACCTATCGCATGATCGCCGAAGCCATGGTCGCGCCCGTGACGAACGGTGATCCGATACACGCGAAGGGCGTGAGCGGCGTGATCAGGCAAGCTCTGATGCAGAGTGATGACGTCGACGACCGGCTGCATGCCGTGCGCACCCATTCCGGCCTGAGCCCGGACTATCGCAATCTCGTCTACGCTTTCGCGAGAGCCGACGCCTCGGCGGGCGCTTTTTCAGCTCTAGCCGAGGCACTGGCTTCGCTGTTGCGCGCCGATTCCGGCTACGCGGTTAGACTCGGTGCGCTCTATCGGGATCATCCTCATCTACCGAAACCGATCGGCAAGCTCGGTCGACGCAACGCCGCGGTTTGGCTGCGATCGCTCTTGTCGCTGCCGTGGGCGCTCGGATATCCCGGGTTGGTGTTGTTGTTCGACGAGACCGAGCGCGGACATTCGTTCGGCTCGCGATTTTCGATCGTTCAACAGGGACATCTTGCAAACCTGCGCAACTTTGTCGACCACATGGCCGTCGGCTCTTTCCGGGGTGTCTCGATCCATTACGCCGTCGTCGAGGATTTTATCGAATTGGCGCGCGAACGCTTGGAGGCATTAAGTCAACGCATCGAGCGGGTGCGCGTCGATATCCGGGATGCGGACGGTGCGCCGCTTGGTAATCCGCGAGCCGTCTGGGTCAGTCTGGACGAGCTGACCCGACCGTCCCCGCGGGAAACGGATTTTTTCCTGCAGCTAGGCTCAGGAATCATCGAGATCGGTCGTCAAGCCGGAGTTCCTGCTGAACGGATTCCGCGCCTGCAGGAGAAGTTCAGCGGAGCAGCCCAGACCTATGCCGAATCGATTTTCGAAGGGTCGGTGCGTGAGTTCGTGAAGTTTGCCGCTGCGGCGGTTGCGCGGGAGGCGAATCGCCGTGTCTGAGAGTCAACTGGAAAGAAGCGAGGCATTGCAGCTCTGGGCCGTGCTGGCAACCGAAGGGAAAGCGCCGACCGAGCTCGGCAGTGCGCGCCAAGTCATTCCGGCCTATTCGGTCGGCATCGATGGCTGGCTCGATCGCTTGGCGGCGCTGTATCTCCAGGACCTATGCCGTCGGTATGCTCACTTCAAGCTGGCTCTAGCGCCGTATGGCGGCGGCAAGACCCATTTCTTGATGTCGCTCGGGACTCGGGCGCTCGACGAAAATTTTGCTGTCGCCTATATCGCTTGTGGTCCCGGAACCAGTCTCGACAACCCTCTGGATCTCTATCGGGCGTTCGCCCGTCAGCTGCAACTGCCCGGCGATGAGCCCACTGCCGGGATCCGTTCGCTTCTGAAACGCATTGTCAGCCGCAAGCGTTTGCAGATGAAGGAGCATCAGGTGTCCAACCCGGATGCTGCTTTTGCGGCTTGGTTGCGCCAGGTTCGCGAGGGGCAGCATCCGGAGAATGCGTTCGGTCGCGTGATGTTCGAGGCACTAAGGGCCGAATGGGATGCCGACACGGCCGTGGCAGGCGACGCCGCGCTGCGATGGCTGCAGGGTGATGTCGACACCTTGACGAAAGACGAGCGCCTGACCCTGAGGCTTGGAACGCTGACCGGAGCAGCGAAAGGCGAACTCGGCCGCAACCTGCTGCTCTCGATGATTCGTTTCGCACGGGAAGCCGGCGTTTATGGGGTTGTCTTGCTTTTCGACGAGGTCGAAACCTTGTTTACCGCGCGAGGCAGGGCGCTGCTGCGCGTCCTCTCCGCAATGCGCGTGCTAGTGGATCTCCCGAACGGGGTGCCCGGTGGGGTGCCGATGCTCGGGATCTTCTCGGCCGTGCCGGACATCCTCAACGAACTGGGTCGCTATCCGGCCCTACAGCAGAGGCTGACGGTCGTCGGCGCCGGATTCGACGAGGGCAACGATTTTGCGGCGCAGCTTCCTCTCGACCGTTTGGATCGTCAGGAGCAACTGCTGGCCGCCATCGGGGTGCGGTTGATCGGCGTGGGCGAGCAGGCGCTCGGGGTGCAGTTCGACCGCACGCTTCAAAGTCAGAACGCGGCCTTGCTGGCGCAGGTTGCCTCGGAGCGCAATCTCGAGGTCGACGCCAGGCGGCTTTATGTGAAGAGCTGGGTGTCGCTGCTGGACTTTCAGAGCCGCGAGGGCGAGCGCCTTGTTTCGGAAACCGAGCTCGCTTCGCGCTATCAAGGCCATTTCAACGACCTGAGATCGGCCGATGCGCAGGAGGACAACGAGCCGTGAACGTCGGGGATGCCGTCTTCCATCGGGATTTCGGACGTGGCTCGATTGTGCGTCTGTATCCGGAAGGTCCAACCGCAATGGTGGATTTTGGCTACATGATGGATCTGATTCCCCTGTCTCTCCTGACGGGAATTGGCCCTGATGGTCTGCCGTTACCCGTTCCGGTGACGCCGACGACACCGAAGTCCGCGCCGGTGTCCCCTCCTGGTTCCACGAGAGCACCGCGCACGCAACCCGGCAAGTTATTACCGCCGGTGAGTGCGACACGATCGCAGCCCGCTAAGACGCGATCGCAGCCCGCTATGACACGATCGGAGCCCGCTAAGACACGATCGCAGCCCGCTAAGCCAAACCCAAACCCAAAGGAATCGCGCACCTCTGTGCCGTTGTCGGACGGCGAAGGCGTGCAGCGTCGGGCCGAGAGCGCCCTGCCGCGCAGCTCCATACCCGTCGCCGCCGTAGCGGCGCGGTCTGCGTTGACATCCGAGACGATCGACGCACGCAGGGCCATCGTGGCGCTGCGTCTGGGTCAGGTCCTGGAATCGCATGTCGATCATCTCAGCGTCGGGCTCGCTGAGGTGTCGAGCCGATTCGAGAGGAGCCTGGAGCAGGCGCAGGCCCACCATCCTGTCTTCATGATGGTCGAGGGTGCGTGGGGCCAGGGAAAGACGCATCTACTGACCCTCTTGACGGCGACCGCAGTGCGTCACGGTTTCGCTGTATCCAACGTCGTGATGGACGGCGTCGGCGTGACCTTGAGCGATCCCATGCAGTTGCTTGAAGCCGTGACGGCTGCGATCCGCTTCCCTGGCGACCATCTTGCCGCGGGGTTGGCGAGCCATCTTGCCGTTGCGCGAAGAAAGGGTGATCTCGAGCGTCTTGGCCATCTGGGTGCAACGACCCTTGCCTCTGTCTTCGATCAAATCCCGAGCATGGCTTTCGATGAGTTCGATACCATGCAAGTCATCGAGGATTACCTGGCGCTCGCCATGCCGGCAAGCAATGCCGTTTACCGTCTGGAGTATCTGGGTCACAGGGGCATCCGGCTGCCGGCATTGCGGGCGCGCTCGGTTGCCGATCGCGCGGCGCGCTTCACCGATTTGCTGTTCAATTGGACGCAGCTCTGCGCAGTGACCGGGGTCCGAGGTCTTGTTGTCATTCTGGACGAGTTGGATGTCGAGTACGCCACGACGGCCCGGCGCGGCCAGCAGCAGGCCCGACTGCGCGAGCGACGGCGTGAGCTGTTGGAGGCATTGAGGCGGCTGCGCAGCCAACGCTTGCCCTTGGTGTTGGCCTTTGCCTCGGCCCCCGCCGGTTTTGACGTCGATCCCGAACACGATGCATCCACCAATATCCCGGAGACGGTGGGAGCCCTCGACCAGCACATCATTGCTCCCGGTCCGAGCGACGAGGGATTGCGCGAGCTCATGACGAAGGTGCTGACCTTGTATGGTCAGGCATATCCCGATGCGCTGACCGGACGAACCTGGACTTCGGCCCGGGAACTGGCCGACCGTTTAATCGAGACCTATCGGAAACAACCGAATCCGGTGCCCCGTTACTTCCTTCGAAGCGCTCTGGAATCCCTTGACCTGCTTTGCGTTCAAGGGCGTTGAGGCGCTGCAGCCATGTTGAAGGATTCCGAGAGGCCAGCCCCGGTGCCGTCCGATCGCATCCTGGTGGAGCGATTGGGTCCGGTGGGCCGTGCCTTCTTCGGGCGGCGCTTTCAGGCATTGACCGAGATTCAGCGCCAGGCGATCGAACCCATCATGTCCGGACACAGCCTGCTTGTGGCCGCCGCGACGGCATCGGGCAAGACCGAAGCCTTGTGTGCGCCCTTGGTCGCGAGACTGCGTCTGCTGCCGACGGCGTCGAAGCCGCGCATTCGCCTGCTTGTCGTTGCCCCGACACGGGCCCTGGTCAACGACCTTTTCAGCCGACTTGCGGTCCCGCTCGCGGATCTCGGCTGGGACTGTGGGCGTCAGACCAGCGACCATCGCGACAAGCAGCGCAGGCCGGCTGTTTTGATCACCACGCCTGAATCGTTCGATTCGATGTTGGTTCGCGACAGCGTGAAGCATGAGGGTCGAACCGTCGATCACCTACTTGCAAGCGTGGAAGCGGTCTTCATCGACGAGGTGCATCTCTTCGACGACACCGCGCGCGGCGATCAACTGATCTGGCTGCTGGAGCGATTGGGTCGCCTACGCCGATTTGCGGTCCAACAGGGGTTGACGTCGACGAGCGCACTGCAGGTTTGCGGCGGAAGTGCAACGGTCTCCGCACCCGATCGGCTCGCGCGCCGGTTGCTCGGCGCCGATGCGCGGGCGCTCTCCGTACCGGGCTCGAGAACGATGCAGATCTTCGAGCCGGATGACGACGTTTGGAGGACGCTCGAGCCTGGATCCACTGCTTCGCAGATTCGCGATCGCATCGCCATTATCCTCGGCAAGACAGCCTCGGCAGCCTTGGTCGACCTGATCTGGCAGGTCTTGCGCAGGTCGGAGGACACGGGCGAGATCTGTCGCAAGCTCCTGGTGTTTGTGCCCACCCGTCGGCTGTGCGACGAGCTCTCGGTTGCGTTGGGCGCTGCTCTGACGAAGCGACGCGCCATGCAGGTTCTTGCGCATCACGGCAGCTTGGAGCGCGTGGCCCGCGAGCGCGCCGAAACGCAGTTTTCCGTCGCGCGCGATGCTGTGCTGGTTGCGACTACGACGCTTGAGGTGGGGGTCGATATCGGTAATGTCGATGCGGTCGTACTCGTCGGGCCGCCGCCGAATACAGGCGCATTGCTGCAGCGTGTCGGACGGGCAGGGCGTCGGACCGGGATCACCCGCATTCTTCCGATTGCGCGCGACGGTATAGAGCAAGCCGCCTTCGGCAGTTTGCTTGCCAACGCCCGAGAGGGCATTCTCGATGAAGGGCATGAGGTTCGGCGCTGGTCGGTTTATGTACAGCAGTGCGCCAGCTTCATTGCACAGCATCCGAAACAACGTCGTTCACGCAGCGACTTGATCGATTTGGCGCGATCGGTCTGGCCCGACACGGCATGCGATTCCGGAAAGCCCGAGCGCATCCTCGATCACCTCTGCCGAGGCGAGCACTTGGTGGCGACACGAGACGCGCTGAGTCTCGGCGATGATTGGAGTAACCGCTTCGGTTCCGGCATGGGCGCTTTTCACGGCAATATTGATGCGGATCGGACCGGACGCCCGGTCGTGGATGCATCGACCGGCGAGGTCATCGCGCACGTGCAGGGCGTAGATGGCATGTCCGGGACGATCGACTTCGGCGGCCAGCGCTGGACGCTTGTCGGAGACTCGAGCGAGATCCTGCTGAAGTCGGCTCGATCCGGCGGTTCAGCGGAAACCTTTCGGTACGGCTCGCGACGCGCACCGACCCGTCGCGCCTTTGCGCGCCATGTCCTGTCGGGGCTTGGCTATGCCCCGGAGGATGCGCCTCTGATCGAGGTCGATGGAGAGATGCTCTGGTGGCACTGCGGGGGCAGTGCATACGAGCGGGTTCTGCTGAAGTTGTTTCCGGATCGGCGTGCCGTCGCGGGCTTTGACGGGCTCGCCATCAGCAACCCACCCGAACCCGAACGGCTGGCCGATGCGGTCCGCCGGGTTGAAACGATTCGTGATCTTGTGGCAAGCATGGCCGATCCTCTTGCGCGCCTGCTTTCCCCCGGACCTTGGTATACCAACTTGCCCGACGATGTCCGGCGCGAGGTCGTCATCGACTTGTTCGGTGTCGAGCAGTTCGCGAGATGGCTCGGGTCAAGGCGCTTAAAAAGGACATATTGAACGCGCCTTTGATTGCGATGCTCTGTTTCAAAAGGAGATTCTCAGCATGAAGCCACTTCCCCTCAACTTCCCGCAAACCTTCCTGCCGGATCGGCGTCTGTTGGGCCAGCTCCTGGCATTCGCCGGACGTGGCGGCTCCGGCACCGTCGAGGAGATCAGCGACGAGACCGGGATTCCGAACGGGAAGAAGACCGGTAAGGTGGAGCCGATGATCCATTTCACGCGGGGCATGGGGCTGTTGAGCGCCGAGAAATCGACGGGCGTCTGGAAGCTTACGCGTACACCGCTCGGTGAGATGGTCTCCCGGGAGGATGCCTTTCTGAGCGAGCCACTGACGATGTGGCTCGCGCATCTGCTGCTGTCACGCCGGCTTGGTCGCGCGGCTCCGGCGACGGGCGTTGCCGATCCCTGGTTCGTCATGTTCGCGGAGGGACGGTTTCGTTTGGGAGAGCGCTTCGATCTTGACGCCTATCTGAGACTGCTATCCGAGCGACATGGCGCGAAGCAATATCTGAAGTCGCTGGCGGGTCTGGTGGCGCGCATGTACAGCGCAGATACGAGCTTTGCCGACGCTGCAATCCTGAGCAGCTCGAAGACTGCCGCGGGCGAACCCTTCTTCAGGCGCGAGTCGGCCCCGGCCGAGATCGTCTTCTATCCTGCGTATGCGGTCTTTTTGTGGTTGATCTGGGACGAAGCCTACAGCGATGTCGAGCAGATGAGCTTCGATGAGCTCGCGAGCGAAACACGTCTGCTGTCGTTGTTGGGTTGGGATGGTGCTCAGACGGCGGTGTGGCTCGATTGGCTGGCGGACCAACACCTCGCGCAGCTTGACCGCTACACTGGGAGCGTGGTGTTGCTTAGGCTGGTGAAGACGGGGCAGGTGATCGATCGCCTCTATAGTGAATTGGTTTAAACCGCGCCCAGCGCGGTATGTGACGTTTCTGGGTGGGATCGGCCTCGACAGACTCCACGATTTTTCGAGCTAGCGCGGTTTAAGATTTTAAAAAATATAGAATTTTCAACCGCGTCTCCGCCAAGGTCGGTGAAATCCCCAAGGCCGAATACAACATGAAAATGACGCATGTCGCTCTGGACGCGGTTTAGTCGAGCGGTAGTCTATCGCTCTGATATGGATTTCATAAGGGAGAAGACGGTGAAGATCGGAAGTCTGGTTCGATTCAATGATGAGCGGTTCTTCGAAGGTGCGGTACAGTTGCGGTGGGTGCAGGATCGCTGGCCGCAAGCCCAGCAGGCCGCGAACGCCTTTGTGTTTCACGGCCCTCGCTATCACGGTGCGGCCGAGGCCGAGCTGGACGGCATCGAGCGCGGCTACCGGCTAAAAGACACGGCAAGCGTCGTTGCGGATCTCTTGGATTCGATCATAGGGGGGCTGCGCGGCGAAGAGCACAATCCCTATGCCCTGGCCGTCGCCGGCTACGGCACCGGAAAATCCCACCTCTCGACAGCGATCGCCTGTTTGCTCGGCGAGCCGCAGGGCGCAACCCCTGGGAAAATCGTCGCGAACCTGACACAAGCCGACGCAGAGATCGGGCGGCGGGTCACGGAGCGGATCGCGCAGCTGCGCAAGCCGGTTCTAGTACTCTGTCTCGATGGTATGGCCGGGTTCCATCTGGGCAACGCGCTGATTCAGGCGGTCTTTGCCCAGTTGGTTCGCTACGGTGTGGATCCTGGCGCAATCCGCGATCTGTCGCCGCGTTTTCAAACAGCCGAGCAATTCGTCGAGCGTAATTTCGACATCCGTGCCGAAGCCTTCGCGCGTCATTGCCCCGGCCTGAAGCGCGAGGAGATCCTGACGCGGCTGCGGAACAACGACGAGGCCATCTACACGCAGGTCGACGCCCTCTATACGGACGCGAACGGCGCCGCTATTCCGGTCATCGGGCAGGAATCGGCCCAAGAGCTGATCAATACGCTCTGCGAGGTCTATTGCGGCGCGGACGGGGCATTTTCGAGCGTTCTGATCCTCTTCGACGAATTCGGACGCTATCTCGAATATGCAGCCGAAAAGCCGCAGCTCGCGGGCGACGCGGCCCTGCAGCAGATCTTTCAAGGCGTCCAGGACAACAGTAATCGGGTGCGTTTCGTCGGGCTGATCCAATACGAGTTGAAAGCGTATCTGAAGCGTTTCGGCAGTGCGGATCTGCGTCAACTGCAACGCTACATCACACGATTCGACACGGCCGAGAAGCTCTATCTCTCAACTAATCTCGAAACCATCTTCGCGCACATGATCGGTAAGGACGAGGGCGCTCTGACGGATGTCTGGCGTCGGGCGGGTGCGGATGCGGCGCAGCACACGAGCTGGCTGCGGATGTCCCGCGCCTTGCCCGGATTCGACCAGTATCCGGTGTGGAACGACCCTGCACGCTTCGAGCAGGTCATCGCGAAAGGCTGTTGGCCGCTGCATCCGCTGGCGACCTGGTTCCTCACGCGTCAGCGCGACATCGTGCAACAGCGTTCGGCACTGACCTTCATCAAGGATGTGATCGACCGTATCGGCGAGGAGGACGCGCTCGTCGGCGGACGTCTGCGTCAGGTCAGCGCCGGTGAGCTGGTGCTGCGCAGCATGCTCCCGGAGATGATCGCTGCCGAGCACGAGACTGGCTCGACCGTCGCCGAGACCCTGCAGCTGCTGCTGGAGAAGTTCCAGAGCCATCTGGGTGCTGCGGACGAATTGACGCTGGCCGGTGTCGCGATTCTGGAGAAGACCCGCGTCGGCAAACAAACGCGCGAGCAGGCCGATGCGCTTTTGTCCGAGGCCACGGCGTTGGATGCCGAAACCCTTCTGACGGCTGTGGGCCGGCTGGGCGACGAGCTGGGTGCATTGGAGTGGAACGGCGATCTCGGGCAATACGAGCTAATCGCCGATGCCTCGACGCGTGGCCAGTTTCAGCAATGGGTGCGTCACCGCACGGCCGCCATCGGCACCGAGGCGGTGCGCGAGCTGTTCGTCGGGCGTGCCGCGAAGGACGCCGAGATCGGCGACATCCCGACCGATTTCGGGCTGAATCAGGGCATCTCCACCTCCGAATGGTTCTTCGAGGCCCAGATCGCCAACCTGCTCACCCTACCGAATATCGTCAAGACGGCCTTCCATGACTGGCAAGCGGCCGCCTCGCCGAAGGATGCGCGCGGACGGGTGGTCTATCTCTACATCCACGCGGATGATGATCCGGCTGCGGTGGACGAAACGGTTTCGAACACATTTCAAGCCGAGTTGATGCGGATCAAACAGTCCGCCGCACCGATCTGGGTTGTCGGGATCGCGGATCCGAAGCAGGTCATCGCAGACGCGCTCAAGCGCCTCTATCTCTTCGACGAGCAGGTCTCGGGCGAGGAGCGCGAGCGTTTTCGCCGGTTCTTGCCGGAGGAAACCCAGCGGGGTCGTGCTGCCCTGAAGGCGTCGGTGCAGGAGGCGATCAAGGAGCGAAGCTACTGGGTCGCGGGATTCGAAGACGTTCCGGACGGTCGGCTGAAGGCGGTGGGCGAGCGGATCTTCGCGCAGATCTATACGCGCACGATTCCCTTTCCATTCGACGGCTTTGCAACAAGCGCCGGAGGTGGTCCTGCGGATGCTGCTCAACTCACGCGCAGCCTGATCGCGCGTCAGGTCGACGGAACTTGGGTGCAGGCGCAGCAGAAGAGGATGCAGAATCGGGTCGGAGAGGTGCTGGCCCGGAGTTGGCGAGCGCTTGCGCCGACGGGGAAGCTTACGGATCCCGTGAACCCAGCGGTTAAGGCGGTCTTCGACGAGCTGCAGTCGGCGCATCTGATTGATCCCACGCGAACCCTCGGGGCCTCCTATCAAGCCTTGATTGCCCCGCCATACGGTCTGAATACCGCCTCGGCGGGCCTGATGCTGGGGCTGCTGATCGGCGGCGCTCATCCGCCGCGCCGCCTCGAGCAGGGTGGACAGATGATCGCGTCGGCCGACTGGCTCAGCGATGCCTTCCCGACTCAGCGTGGGAAGCACGCCTTCGATCCTGCGGTTCTTCGCAAGACATCTCTGCGCTTTCTCTCCGAGGACGGCGAAGGCCGCTGGCGCACCTTGCTGAACCGCTGGGAGTCCGAGCCGAGCTACCGGGCGCTGGTCGCGCTTGCGCACGAGGCCGAGCAGATGCAGCGCGTCGACCCGATGCCCGAGGTGTTGGAAGGCACCTATCGGTATCTGCGCGACAAATCCACGAATGCACAGACGAAGCTGCACCACTTCCGCGTCGAGCTCGACGAGTGGGAGAAGAATATCGAGCGCGCCGAGCGTCAGAACAATGTAGACGAGCTGTTGCGCCATGCCCTGTTGCTGTTGCGACGACGCGAAGAGGTCGAGGGGGCCGCCTGTTGGCCCGAGTCTTTCGGGGTGGACTGCGAGAAACAGTTGGCGATCGTGCGCGAGCTGGTGGCCGAGCGTCTTGCTGACTGGATTCCGCGCCAGGGCTGTCACAACGCCGCCGATGTGGTGTCTTTCCGAGGTCGAATCGAGAAGGCGACCAAGAGTCTGACCCGGCTTGGCTTCACCTCCGAGGCGGTCGCGCTCGAAGAGCAGGCCCAGCGCTCGATCATGCAGGTCGAGAAACGCCAGCACTTCAAGCTGACCTTGGACGAGAGTGATGATTATCCGCGACAGCCCGCGCCCACGGAGTCGACGCCCGTGCGTGAGTTGCACGACGGGATCGCGAAGGGCGACGCCTTGATCGATGCGCTTGACGGCGCGCGATCGGCCTTGAGCGAGGATGAGATTCGCGCGCGCGTGAAGGCAATCCAGGACCGTCAGCAGCGGCTGCGGGAGGCGCTCGATCGCCAGCGGTCTCTACTCGGTGCCCTCTTTGCGGCCGTCCCGAAGACCCAAAGCGCGCTGCAGGAGGCGCTCGCGCGGGTAAATCGACTGCGCGAGATCTTCA
Source organism: Thiocapsa marina 5811 (assembly GCF_000223985.1). Classification (GTDB taxonomy): domain Bacteria; phylum Pseudomonadota; class Gammaproteobacteria; order Chromatiales; family Chromatiaceae; genus Thiocapsa; species Thiocapsa marina. The sequence continues at coordinate 189,867 of NZ_AFWV01000013.1, read as the reverse complement.
TCGGCACGCGCGATGAATCCGAAGTGAGCGAGCTGGCGTTTCAGCTCCAGCGGATCGCGGCCGATCTCGGGGCCTGGGAATCCGGCGATATGTCCCCGGAGCGGCTGGCCGAGATCCTCGCTCAGCAGATCGAGCACCAGTCGGCGGCCCTGGCGGAGGAGCTTGCCGCGCGTGAGATCGATCCCGCCTGGGATTTGGCCTCGGTGTATCAGGCGCTCGGCGCCGAACGCATCGATGCCGCGCGTCGGCGCTCCGACGAATGGATGGGCCCGCGTCGCGCACTCACGAACACGATCCCGACACTCTCCCGTGATGGCTGCGCTCGGATCGAGCCCGAGCTCAATGCGGCGCCCGGCTACCTGTCAAGCGAAGACCGTGAGTTGGTCGAGCAACTCCTGGAGATGCTGGCGCAGCGGATCGCAGCACTCGAGGGTGAGGCGCGGCGGGCGCGCATCGAGACCTGGCGCCGCGGTCTTCCCGGAATCGAGGAGATCGGGACGCTCGACAAACATCGGACAGAGGCATTCTTGAAGGATCTGCAGAACCCGCCCGAGGCCCTGTCGCCGGAAGAGCATGCCGCACTCGCACCGCTCGCCGACGCACTTAACGGTCACTACGATCAGATGAGCATGGACGAGATCATGGCCCGGATCGAGCGCTTGGGGATGGAGCGCCGGCAGGAATTGCTCAGGTGGCTTACCGGGAAAGTGGCGCATTGTTGAGCCGGCAGGCTCCAGTGACCGATCGGAGCATGAGCACGGGCTGACGCCTCTGGATCACCTCGTCGAGCTCGGCTCAGTCGGTCGATGCTAACCGATAGGTTCCACGCCCGGCAGCCTTGGCCTGGTACATGGCAAGATCGGCCCGGTTGAGCAGCGCCTTTGCATCGTCGCCGTGGTCGGGGAACATGGCGATTCCGATGCTGCCGCCGATGCGCACGGGTTGATCTGCGATCTCGAAGGGTTCGCGCAGGACCTGGAGCAGCTTCTCGGCGACCGTTTCCAAGAACGCGCAGTCCGCGATCTGTGCTGCAACGACGACGAGCTCGTCCCCGGCGAAACGCGCGACGGTGTCGGTGTCGCGTATGGACTGCCGTAGACGCTCGGCCACTTGGCGCAGCAGGAGATCGCCCGCGTCGTGTCCGAGCGAGTCGTTCACCTGTTTGAAGTCGTCCAGGTCGATGAAGAGGATCCCGACACGCGTGGACTCGCGGCGGGCACGTTTCAGCTCCTGATTCAGGCGTTCGAGAAGGAGGTTGCGGTTGGGCAGGCCGGTGACGGCGTCGAAGTTGGCCCGATAGAGCATCTCCTCTTCGGTCTGCCGCCGTTTGGTGATGTCGCGGAAGACGACGACCGCGCCGGTCGGGGTGCCGTCGAGCAGCATGGGCGTGACGGCATATTCGACGGGGAATCTACTGCCGTCGCGGCGGAGAAAACACTCGCTATCCGAGACCTCGGAGCGGCCGCTTCTCAGTGCGCGCAGCAGGACTGCGTCGTCGGCCCGTTCGGCGGGTCCAGCGTCGGCTCGGAACGGGAATAAGCGGGTGGCGTCTTGTCCTTGAATGTCTGCGCGGGTGTGGCCGAGCATGGTCGCCGCCGCGGGATTGACGAACAGGATCCGCCCGTCGCGATCGATGCCGAAAATGCCGTCGCCGGCGGTCTCGAGGATGGATTCGTAGCGCTGCGACAGCTCGCGTCGCTCGGTTTCGTCCGCGGACAAGCGCCGGGCGAGGCTGCGTGCGCGAAAGGCGAAGACCAGGGTCAGGCCGGCGACGCTCGAGAAGGCCAGCAGTGCAATGGGCAGGACGCTTGCGATCATGGATCGGCCCGGCGCCGACGGGGTCCACGTCAGGACTCCAGCAGGTGTCCCGTCGACGAGCGTGAGCGGCATGCGAGCCTTGCCGGATTCGGCTGCCGCATCGCGAACAAGTCGTACCCCCATGATGTCGCCGAGCACTGGAAGAACCTTCTCATCAAGTGCGAGCGCAAAGAGCATGACGGCGCCGGTGGCCTCGGCTGGCGGTGCGAAATCATCCTGGTCGAGGAATCGGCTCGTGGCCGCCAAATACACCGTTCCGTTCAGCTCGATCAGTCCCGTCGTCGCGGGTTGCAGAGCCGTGTAGGCGGGACTGCGCCGCTCCTTGTCCAACAATGCCGTCGTGGAGGGGGCCAGGGTGAGGTCGGATGGCTCGCGTCGTGTTCCATCGGGCAGCGAGATGAAATAGACCCGGTTACTGCCGTCCGCTGCGAGGGTAAGGGAGAGATTGAATGTCGAGAGCGCATACTGACCGGGGTTGTCGTCCCACCAACCCGTGTCGCGCGCAACGAGCACGCGCTCGATGGCTTCATCCCACGCGGCATAATCTTTGACGTGGTTGGCGAGATGACGACTGGTCATGAGGAGCAGCCCGTCGAGTTGCCGCAAGGATGCCTCCGCAGCGGTCTCGTCCTGGATACGCCCCGCGTGAAGAAGTATCAGCACGGTGAGTGTCAGGCTGACGAGGATGGCGACGATCACCACCTTGATCAGGGTGCCGAGCGTCTGTACGGCCGAGCCGGGTAGGGTTTTGGCCGATGTGCCCTTCGGATCCAGCAACGTCGTTGTTCTCCGAAAACCCCTCGCGAGTCGTCAAAATATCAGACTCTGTCGTCTGTTCCGGTGTGGTGGGGAGTCGCCGAGAGACGGCTCGAGCGCCGGGGTCGACACGCGCGATCGGTCGCGTTCGCGTTGTGATCAATCCTGAGCCGGTGGCTGCGATGCGATTGTGTTCCAAGTCGCTCTCGCTCGTCCAGCCTGCCGGTCGGCGTTATGATCAAGGTCGTCCGGTGCCGATGCTGTTTAAACGGAGAAACTGTCATGCCTCGAGCCGCACTCAAAACCGGTTCTTTCACCTACGGTGATTATTGTCTTTGGCCCGAGGACGAACGCTGGGAGCTGATCGACGGTGAAGCATTCGCGATGGCGCCAGCGCCGACGCGAATGCATCAGGAGTTTGTCGTCGAACTGGCCGCGCAGATTCACCCCAAGCTCGCGGGCAGCGGCTGTCGGGTCTATGTCGCCCCCTTCGACGTGCGTCTGCCGAAGCACGACGAGTCCGACGCTCGGGTCGACACGGTGGTGCAGCCGGATCTCGCCGTGATCTGCGATCCGCACAAGCTCGACGTGAAGGGGTGCCGCGGGGCTCCGGATTGGATCGTCGAGATCCTCTCGCCGTCGAGCGCGGTCCATGATCAGGTCCGTAAGCGGGCACTCTACGAGCGTCAAGGCGTGCGCGAATACTGGCTGCTGCACCCGACGGATCGCGTGCTGACCATTTATCGGCTCGGTGCGGACGGCGCTTACGGGAAGCCGGACGTGCAGGCTTTGGAAGGACAGACCTCTGTCGGCGTGGTCGATGGTCTGGAGATCCACTGGCCGGCTCCCGAGACGGATCCGTTGATGAGCACGGGGGACTGACGAACCGATGGGTTCCGGAAAGGCGGTCGCGGGGCGGCGTTACCTGCATCGAACGCTGCTCGACAGCGCCGAGCCCGCGTTGACGAGCGGCGTGGACGCGGCCTTGGAGATGCTTCGGGCGTCGGTCGAGCCCGCATTCAATGTCGTGCGCGTTGCCGAGGACGGCTCCGAGGTGGCCTTTCTGAATTATCCGGATTTTTTCGAGACCCCCTTCCCGGCGCTCAAGGAGAGCTGGCGTGTGGATCGCACAACAGGGGAGACGGGCTATCGCACTTACGAAGACTCGCTGAATCCGCCCATCCTGCATCGCAAGGAGCTTTTGCTGCCGGGCGATTATCCAGGTCGTGCAGAGTATGTCGCCCTGACCGAGCAAGCCGAATCGATCGGGCTGTTCGATGATCCCAAACGCATCGGCTATCGGCGTCAGTGGGAGGCGCTGGTCGCGGATGCCGGGTACCGGATCGAAGGGCACGCGCTGGTCCCGATCGGCAATCTCGACGGTGTTGCAGGCGAAGCCGCCGACGCCGACCAGGCGGCGACCGGGACGGGGGAGGGCAGCGTCTTATCTCGCGACGTCGCGGGACTCGGCGGTGCGCTCGATTGGGGGGCGGCGCGACACCGCACCGCGATGGTCCGCTACGGTTTCTCGGCGCCGGTGCAGACACTCGCGCGGCATGGCTTCTTGGATGGCCGCTATCGGCTGTTCGACTACGGCTGCGGACGCGGCGACGACGTGCGCGGCTTGCGCGAGAACGGGCTGACCGCCTCCGGATGGGATCCCTATTTCGCGCCGGACGAGCCGATCGCCGCGGCCGATATCGTCAATCTCGGTTTCGTGATCAACGTCATCGAAGACTTCGACGAGCGGCTGGTGGCCTTGACCCGGGCCTGGTCGCTCGCCGAGCGGCTGTTGGTGGTGTCGGTCATGCTGACCAACCAAAACGACCCGCGCGGGGAGCGGTTTCGCGACGGTGTGATGACGCAGCGCGGCACTTTTCAGCGCTATTACACCCAGTCCGAGATCAAGACGTATCTGGAGCAGGTGCTGGACGAGGAGCCGATCCCGGTCGCGCCGGGCGTGCTCTATGTGTTCCGCGACAAGGACGCGGAGCAGCGCTTTCTGGTGGAGCGCTATAGCCGCAGGAGCAATCGGCTCCGGATGCCGAGCACGCGCCCGGCGCCGCCCCCGCGTGAGCGGCCGGCTCGGCGCGATCGGGCAGCTGAACGCTATGCTGCGTACCGCGAGCCGTTGGAGCGCCTTTGGGAGATCTGGCTGCGTCTGGGACGCACGCCGGATAAGAGCGAGGTCGATGATCTGCTGCCCCTGATCGAGGGTTTCGGCAGTCTCGGCAAAGCGCTGCGCTTCCTCGCCATGCAGAAGGGACCGGATGGCGCGGAGGCCGCGCTGGCGGAGGCCGAGCAGGCGCGCATCTCAGACCTGGAGGTCTATTTCGCGCTTCAGCAGTTCAGTCGACGGCGTGCCTACAAGCATCTCGACGCGGGGTTGCAGCGCGACATCAAGGCGTTCTTCGGAGACTATCCGGCCGCGTTGGAGGCCGGTCGCACGCAGCTCTTTCGGATCGCCGACACCGAAGCGATCGCCGACGCCTGCCGATCGGCCGCTGAGCATGGGCTGGGCTGGCTCGATTCGGGCGCCTCGCTGCAACTGCATAGCCGATTGGTCGAGCAGCTCCCGGCGCTCTTGCGGGTTTATGTGGGCGCCGCGTCGATGCTCTACGGCGATATCCGCGAGGCGGATTTGGTGAAGATCCACATCGGCTCGGGCAAGCTGAGCCTGATGCGGTACGACGATTTCGATGGGCGGGTGCTGCCTCGGATGGTCGAGCGGGTGAAGATCAAGCTGCGGGAGCAGGATATCGATTATTTCGCCTACGGCGACGACTTCGAGCCGCCGTATCTCTATCGCAAATCACGCTACATCAACGAGGAATGCGACGGGTATCCGGAGCAGCTTGCGTTCGACGAGGCGCTCGATGCGCTCGGCCTCTTGCCGGCGTCGGGCTATGGGCCGGCGCCGGGTGCTTTTGATGCGTTGCTGGAGCGACAGCGTTGGACGATCGCGGACAACGCACTGGTGCGCTCGCGGACGATCCCCGAGGCGGACGCGCCGTGCGGGCGTGCTCTCACCTACCGTCAATTGATCGAATGCGGCGAGACGCAGGCCGCCACTGGGCTGGCCAACCGTCCCGAGCAACCCGAGACCTATACGGCGCTATGCGATCTGGCCACGCAGGTCCTGGATCCGGTGATCGACTACTTCGGGATGATCCGCCTGACCTATGGTTTCTGCTCCGCGCCGCTGGCGAAGGCGATTCCGGGGCGGATCGATCCGAAGCGCGACCAGCACGCCGCGCACGAGCGCAATCGGCTGGGTCATCCCATCTGTTCGCGACTGGGTGCCGCGGTGGATTTTCTGGTCGAGGACGAGGATATGTTGGAGGTCGCACGCTGGGTCGTCGCCGAGACGCCGTTCGATCGGCTGTACTTCTACGGCAGCGACATGCCGATTCATGTGAGTTATGGGCCGGAGCAGAGCCGTCAGGTGGTACTCATGTTGCCGGGTCCGAGCGGTCGGCTCGTGCCCAAGTGCGTACCGGTCGAGCGGTTTCTCGATGCGGATGGGTGATTCGGGTTCGGGGTTCAGGGGTGTGAAACCCAATCGGGTAGGGCGGCGCCTTCAGGCGGTTTCCCGGGATCGTCGACTTGCAGTCGACCCCGCGGCCGTCAGGCCAGCGGTAGACGATACCGATGCCGATACCGGTGCCGGGAAGAAGTCGACTGCAAGTCGACGATCCCCGGGGAAGCAGGGGTCCACACTGGCTCCCGAATGTTGGCTAATCGAACAGCCTATGCGTTTCCTGGACCTGCGTCGCGGCGACGAGCCAACGTCTCAACTGCCCGGGATCCTGCTCGCCGAGGATGCGTTCGCGTGACGGTGAGTCGACGACAAGCCCACGCTCGGCGAGCAGGGCGAGGATCGACTCGGCGATGCCTTGCGTGACTCCCGCTTGGCGCACGGCGTCCAGACTTTCATAACCCTCGCGTTGCAGGAGATTACGCAGCGTCGCGCGGTGGGCGGCATCGCGGTCGTAGAGCGCCTCGATCGGGACCGGGTTACGCAGCAGACCCGGTGCACTCAGGATCTCGCCGGGACCGACCAGGCGCATCGTCTCGCCGGGCCGATAGATCTCGACCCGCCGCGGACCGATCAGACGCACGACCCAGACCTGTTGGGTGCCGCTCTGCAGCAGCTCCGCGATCTTGTCCTGCAACTCCTGCTCGTCCTGTCCGCGCCCGGCATACTCGACCGCCAAGGGCGGCGCACCTGCTATCCAGCCCCGTTCCGAGCCGGCGGGGCCGATCGCTACATCGGGTGCGCGCAACGTCCCAGAATCCGGGGTAAAACCGGCATCGACACCCGCCCACTCGACATCCGGGTCGGTCTCCAGCGCTGCTGCGCCGATCAGATTCGTTGCGGCATGCTCGCGTCCGGATGGGGCGCAATAGATGGGGTGGCCGCTGGCGAGCTCGTAGCGATCGCCCTCGCGGAGTTGGTCGACGTGAAACGGACCCTGTCGATCGGTGCGTGGTCGGTGCGGCATCGGCGTCTCCGGGCAAGATGAATCTCTTGATATTCGGGCTCAATGATAGACCAATCGCAGCCGACCCTTGTTCCTTGTCTGGATTTGCTGCTGACTCCGGCCATCGTCGTACGTGGCGCAGAGCGCCATGGGACATGCGTGACACCGCGGAGCGGGTGTCACGAGTCTCGCGTGAAGCCGGCTTGGCTAAACCATCACACCCGGCGAGAAGCTGTAGCTGTCCAGGATGTTGACGTAGTTGGCGCGCTCGAGCTCGGCCGGGTTGGGGACCGAGATGGCGCTGACGCGACCGCGGAAGTCGTCCACGGACTCGAATCCCTGCTCCTCCATCCAGTCTTGGATCCCCGCGAGGATCTGCGCGGTGTAAGCCGGTCCTTTGCCGAGGAGCGCGCTGCACAGGTGCACCACGTCGGCGCCTGCGAGCAGGAGCTTGATAGCGTCCGCGGAGGTGTGTACGCCGCCGGTCGCGCCGAGCGAGAGGCCGTCGAAGCGCCCGTAGAGGATCGCGATCCAGCGCATGGCGAGCAGGGCCTCGGCGGAGGTCGAGGGGTGCAGGCTCGATTGAAGACGCAGGCTGTCGATGTTGATGTCGGGCTGGTAGAAACGATTGAAGAGAGCCACTCCGTTGGCGCCTGCCGCCGCGACCTGGCCGACGAAGTTGCCGATGGAGCTGAAGCTCGGGGAGAGCTTCATGTTGATCGGGATCTGGATGTGCCCGCGCAGCGCGCGCAGGAGGTCGAGGTAACGCTCTTCGACCTGGAGTCCGGTTTGGGTCACATCGCCGGCGACATAGTAGACGTTGAGCTCGAGGGCGTCGGCCCCGGCTTGTTGCAGCTCGGTTGCGTGCTTGATCCAGCCGCCGGGCGTGACGCCGTTGAGGCTGGCGATGACCGGGATGTCCAGTGCGTCCTTGAGCTTGCGGATGTTCTCCAGATAGCGCTCGAGTGCGCCTTCGAAGTCATGATGGGCGGGCAGAAAGCCGCTCTCGGCCTCGCCGAAGCCGATGTCCTGGTGGTGCAGAAAGCGCACCATGCTCTCGGATTCGGCGGTGACGGCCTCCTCGAAGAGTGACCACATGATGATGGCCGCCGCACCGTGGTCTTCGAGCTCGCGCGCGATGGCCACACTCTTGGACAGCGGCGAGGCGGAAGGAACCAGCGGATTCTTGATCGTCAGCCCGAGATAGTTGGTGGTGAGATCCATAGCGATTGCTCCGGCAAAGAATAAGGGGTCACCCGTCGGTGATCGAGGGGACTGGTCGCGACAAGGGCCGGGGCGTTCCGCCTCGGTTGCGGCGGGGGCATGATGCCCCGCTCGCGCGATACGCGGCTCCCGGTGAACATCTAAACCGCGTCCAGAGTGAAATGCGTCATTGTCATGTTGTGTCTGGCTTAAGGATCTGTCCGACCTTTGTGGAGACGCGGTTTAAAACAAATCTCTCTTCATTCCTTAAACCGCGCCGGCTCCGACAGTTGTCGGAACCGGCGTGGCTAATCCAATCCAATACACGACGCATATCTCACCGGGCGCGATTTAAGACGCTTTCGGTGTCGGCTCTTTTGCGGACGGCGCAGGTGCCTTTTGCACGGCTAAGTGCGCCAGCTGCTCGTAGAGCGTAAAGCGCGTCTGGACGTGCTTTTGGGCGAGCTGTAGATAGCGCTCGGCGGCCTCCGGATGGGTGCGGGTGAGGACGCTGAAGCGGGTCTCGGACGACACGAAGTCGCGATAGGGGACGCTCGGCGGCTTGCTGTCGATGTGCAACGGATTCTCGCCCGTGGCGAGCCGACGCGGGTCGAACCTGAACAGGCCCCAATGCCCCGAGTTGACCGCCATGTCCTGCTGACGCAGGTTTTTGGACAGATCCACGCCGTGCGCGATGCACGGCGAGTAGCAGATGATGACCGACGGACCGTCGAATGATTCGGCCTCGATGAAGGCACGTACCGTTTGGACGTCCTTGGCGCCGAAGGCGACCTGGGCCACGTAGACGTTCTCGTAGGCCATCGCCATCATGGCGAGATCCTTCTTGAAGGTCGGTTTGCCGGCGGCGGAGAACTTGGCGACCGCGCCCATCGGGGTCGCCTTGGAGGTCTGGCCGCCGGTGTTTGAATAGACCTCGGTATCCAGGATCAAGAGGTTCACATTGCGCCCGCTGGCGAGGACATGATCCACGCCGCCGTAGCCGATGTCGTAGGCCCAGCCGTCGCCGCCGATGATCCAGACGCTGCGTTTGACGACCTGGTCGCAGATGCCTTCCAGGGTGCGTGCGTCCAGATCCTTGATGACCTTCAGCTTTTCCTTCAAGGCAATCACGCGCTCGCGCTGCTCGAAGATGCCGGCCTCGTCGGATTGGTCGGCCGTGAGCAGGCCTTCGGCGCGATCCTCGCCGATCTTGGGTGCGAGCCGCTTGATGATCTCGCGAGCATGGGCGGCCTGCTTATCCACGGCGAGCCGCAGACCCAGACCGAACTCGGCGTTGTCTTCGAACAGCGAGTTGGTCCAAGCAGGCCCGCGACCCTGGGGGTTGGTGGTGTAGGGCGTCGTGGGGAGGTTGCCGCCGTAGATCGAGGAGCAGCCGGTGGCGTTGCCGATCAGCATGCGGTCGCCGAACAGCTGGGTGGCGAGCTTGACGTAGGGGGTCTCGCCGCAGCCCACGCAGGCGCCGGAAAACTCGAAGAGCGGCTCGAGCATCATGGCGTGCTTGATCTTGGTGTTGTCGAGCTTGGTGCGATCGTATTCCGGTAGGGTCAGGAAGAAGTCCCAATTGGCCTGCTCGGCGGCATGCGTCTGCTCGGCCGGGACCATGTTCAGTGCCTTGCGGTTGGGATCCTTGCGGTCGCGGATCGGGCAGACATCCACGCAGAGACCGCAGCCGGTGCAGTCGTCCGGGGCGACCTGGTAGGTGATGTGATGATCGGCAGGGAAGTCCTTGCCCTTGATCTGCACGTGCTGAAAGCTCGCCGGTGCGGTGTCCGTGAGCGCGGCCGGGTAGACCTTGGCGCGGATCGCGGCATGGGGGCAGACCAGCGGGCATTTGCCGCAATGGGTGCAGAGGTCCTCTTCCCATTTCGGCAGCTCGAGCGCGATGTTCCGTTTCTCGTAGCGCGTGGTGCCGGTCGGCCAGGTGCCGTCGGCCGGCATCAGGCTGACCGGGAGACTGTTCCCTTTTCCGGCGATCAGGGTCGCGGTCACGTTGCGCACGAAATCGGGTGCCGAGACCGGCACCACGGGCGGGCGCTCGAAGGCACTGGTCACCTGCGTCGGGACGCTGACCTGATGCAGCCCGGCGAGTGCGGCATCGATCGCCTTGTAGTTGCGATCCAAAAGACTCTGACCCTTCTTACCGTAGGTCTTCTTGACCGCATGCTTGATGTGCGCGATCGCCTCGTCCTTGGGCAGGATGCCCGAGATGGCGAAGAAGCAGGTCTGCATGATGGTGTTGATGCGCCGGCCCATGCCGGTGGCGCCTGCGATCCCGTAGGCGTCGATCACGTAGAAGTCGAGACCCTTGTCGATGATCGCCTGCTGCATCTTGCGGGGCAGCTCGTCCCAGATCCGATCGGGCGGGGTGTGCGAGTTCAGGAGGAACACGGCACCCGGACGCGCGTGATCGAGCATGTCGTAACGGGTGAGGAAGGTCGGCTGATGACAGGCGACGAAGCTCGCTTCGTTCTCCCCGATCAGGTAGGTGCTGTTGATCGGTTTGGGGCCGAAGCGCAGGTGGCTGATGGTGACGGCACCGGCCTTCTTGGAGTCGTACTCGAAGTAGCCTTGGCCGAAGTTGGGCGTCTCTTCGCTGATGATCTTGATCGAGTTCTTGTTGGCCGAGACGGTGCCGTCCGAGCCCAGGCCGAAGAAGACGCAGGCGGTGACGCCCGCCATCGCCGCCGGCTTGAAGTCCGGATCCCAGGCCAGGCTGGTGTGGCCGACGTCGTCGATGATGCCGACCGTGAAGGGGTTCTTGGGCTTTGGCGCGGACAGCTCGTCGAAGACGCCCTTGACCATGGCCGGGGTGAACTCTTTGGACGAGAGTCCGTAGCGGCCGCCGACGACGCGCGGCATGTTGGCGACACGGCCATCGGCGAAGGCTTGGGCCAACGCGGTCACGACGTCTTTATACAGCGGCTCGCCGTCGGCTCCCGGCTCCTTGCAGCGATCCAACACGGCGAGTCGCGTTGCGGTGACCGGGATGGCCGAGAGGAGGGCGCCTGCATCGAAGGGGCGGTAGAGCCGGATCTTGATCAGACCGACCTTTTCCCCGTCGTCTACGAGATGCTCGACCGCCTCCTGCGCGGCCCCGATTCCGGAGCCCATCAGCAGGATAACGCGCTCCGCATCGGGCGCGCCCACATACTCGAAGAGCCCGTATTGACGGCCCGTGAGTGCGGCGAAGCGGTCCATGGTGCGCTGCACGATGCCGGGAACCTCGGCGTAGTAAGGGTTGACCGTTTCGCGTCCCTGGAAATAGACGTCCGGGTTCTGCGAGGTGCCGCGGATCACGGGGTGGTCCGGGTTGAGTGCGCGCGCACGGCAGGCCGTGACCAGCTTCTCGTCGATCAAGGCGCGGATGGTCTCGTGCGAGACCTGCTCGATCTTGGTGACCTCGTGCGAGGTTCTGAACCCATCGAAGAAGTGCAGGAAGGGGACGCGGCTTTCCAGGGTCGCGGCCTGGGCGATCAGCGCGAAATCCATGGCTTCTTGGACGGAGGCCGAGCAGAACATCGCATAGCCGGTGGCGCGACAGGCCATGACGTCGGAATGGTCGCCGAAGATCGACAGGCCCTGAGCCGCCAGCGAGCGCGCCGAGACATGAAAGACCGTCGGGCTGAGCTCGCCGGCAATCTTGTACATGTTCGGGATCATCAGCAGCAGACCCTGCGAGGCCGTGAAGGTCGTCGCCAGCGAGCCGCCCTGCAGTGCCCCGTGGATCGCACCGGCCGCACCGGCCTCGCTTTGCATCTCAACGACATCGGGGATCGTGCCCCAAAGATTAGGAATGCCGAGCGACGACCACTCGTCCGCCCATTCGCCCATATTGGAGGACGGGGTAATGGGATAGATGGCGATGACCTCGTTGGTCAGGTGGGCAACGTAGGCCACGGCCTCGTTGCCGTCGAGGGTTACCATGAGCTTTTGCGACATCGAGCTTTCCCGGATTGGTGGGTAGAGGAGGCCGGCAACGCGGCCGAGCTGCGCCTTACTCCGACTCGGCGGCTGGCGCAGCCCGAAGCGAGGCGGGAGCCGAGTAACGGCGTCAACTATAGCCCGAAACGCTGCCGGATTGACCGTTGTTTTCGAGTGCTTTCAAGCGAATCGACCTCGGCATGATCCGGATCAGGTCGGCATTTTGCGCACCCTTATGGTGCCGATCTCGGGATCCGCGTGAGCACCGCCGTCCATCCGAGTGCAGGATCCTCGCTTACGCATGATCATGACGATTGGGTTACGGTTGTGTTTCTGGAACAATACCCCGCGACTCATCGGCATGCGGATCGGATATGGAGCTAACACACCTCAACGAGCTGGAGAAGGCGACCAAAAAAGGTCGGGCGCAGCTCTTTCGCCTCGGTATCGGCTTGCTCTTCATCATCGGGGTCATGCTCTACACCGTCGTCAGGATCGATGCGACGCACGGCGGCAGCCTCTTCATCGTGATTGCCGCCATGATCGGCGGCTACATGGCGATGAACATCGGCGCGAACGATGTCGCCAACAACGTCGGTCCGGCGGTCGGCTCCAGGGCATTGACCTTGGGCGGTGCGCTGATCATCGCGGCCATCTTCGAGGCGGCCGGGGCGATTATCGCGGGCGGCGAGGTGGTCGGGACCATCCGCAGCGGCATCATCGATCCGAACCTCATCCAGAGTGCCGACACCTTCGTCTGGATCATGATGGCAGCGCTCTTGGCCGCCGCGGTTTGGCTCAATATCGCGACCGTTATGGGTGCCCCGGTATCGACGACGCATTCGATCGTCGGTGCCGTGCTGGGCGCCGGGATCGCCTCGAGCGGGCTTGGCATCGCCGACTGGGACACCGTGGCAAAGATCGTCGCGAGCTGGGTGGTCTCGCCCCTCATGGGCGGGGCGATCGGGGCCGGCTTTCTGTATCTGATCAAACGCAGCATCACCTATCGGACCGACTTGATCGCCTCGTCGCGTCGGGCTGTGCCCTATCTGGTCGCTGCCATGGCGTTCGCCTTCGGCACCTACCTGATGATCAAGGGGCTCAATCGGATCTGGAGCGTGAGCATCGTCCAGGCCCTAGGCGTCGGTCTCGTTCTCGCGATTTTGGTTTTCTGGGGCGCACGCCCGATCATCGATCGTCAGGCACGGCTGATCGGGAACTCCAAGGCGGGTGTCAATCGGCTTTTCACGGTGCCTTTGATCTTTGCAGCGGCCTTGCTGAGCTTCGCCCACGGTTCGAACGACGTCGCCAACGCCGTCGGACCGCTGGCCGCGATCGTCGAGGTCGTCGGATCGGGCAGCGGCACGATCACGGCTGCGGCGCCGGTCCCATTGTGGGTGATGATCGTGGGTGCGCTCGGGATCGCGGTCGGGCTCTGGCTTTACGGACCAAGGGTGATTCGCACGGTCGGCTCCGAGATCACCGAGCTCGACCAGATGCGAGCCTATTGCATCGCCATGGCGGCGACCCTCACCGTCATCCTCGCCAGCCAACTGGGGCTACCGGTCAGCACGACGCATGTGGCCGTCGGCGCGGTCTTCGGCGTGGGTTTTCTGCGTGAATACCTCAAGAGCCAATACGCCAGGATGCTCGAGACCATCAAGTCGCATCACCCGGAGGGCGATCAAGCCGCCATCGACGCCTTTCTGGCGAAGTTTGCCAAGGCATCGATCGACGAGAAGGGGCGCATGCTGCGCGAGCTCAAACGCAAAGCCAAACGCAGCATGGACCCGGCCCATTTCTCCAAGCTCGAGCGCCAAAGCCTACGCAAGGTCTATCGCCATGAGCTGGTGAAACGCTCGCAGGTGCTGAAGATCGTCGCCGCTTGGGTCGTGACGGTGCCCGCGTCCGCGTTCATGGCGGCGATGCTGTTTTTCACCATCAAGGGGATGCTGACGGGTTGAGGCGAGCGGGACGGGCGATCATCCCGGCGACAGACCTTGCGTGCGCATGAACCCGGCCACGGCGCTGAGCCGATGATCGAAGGGGCAGGGTGGGCAAGCGCGGCGCAGTCCACCAAGGCTTGCGCGCAGGGCTCGGTGGCTGCGTGCTTACCGGCGTCGGCGCAACCTACAGTGCGCGCGCCAGCACGACCGCGTCCTCGCGTCCCTTGGTGGCGGGGTAATAGCCGGGTCGCTGACCGATCTCGCAGAATCCCTCGGAAGCATAGAGCGCGCGGGCACGACTGTTGGATGCACGCACCTCCAGGAAGGCGCTGTCCGCGCGTCGCGTGCGCGCGAAGGTCATTAGATGGCGGAGCAGGCGGCGCCCGAGTCCTCGGCCTTGCCAATCGGGATGGATGCAGAGATTGAGGATGTGACACTCGCCCACGGCGACCGCCATCGCGGCATGGGCGACGATCTTCCCCTCGATCTCGCCCACCCAGCAGGAGTAACCGACCCGCAGGCAGTCTCGAAAGATGCCCTCAGTCCACGGATACTCGTACGCCGCGCGATCCGCTGCGCAGACGCTCTCGACATCCCGCTCGGTCATGGCCCTGAGGCGAAGGGCGAGGGGGAGGGCGGACTCCTTGCGTGCGCTGTGCATCGTCGAACGGGCTTCTTGCATCGGCTGAAGGACTCGAATCGTCTGTTTCGGGTGATGGTGCTGCGTCGTGGCGTGTGCCTCGCGCCCGACAGTATACCGACCGGAGCGTTCGGCTGAAGCGCGAAGGCGCGTGGACGCGGTTTAGGTGAACGGCGGCCCGTTCGAGTCTATAATTCCGCGGTTTAGTCGCACGCAGCCCAGGCCGCACGAATCCCACATGAGCGAGCTCCAAGAACAACTCAATCGGCGTCGCACCTTCGCCATCATCTCTCACCCGGACGCCGGCAAGACCACCCTGACCGAGAAGCTTTTGCTGTTCGGGGGCGCCATCCAGCTCGCAGGGACGGTCAAGGGGCGCAAGGCCGCGCGTCACGCCACCTCCGATTGGATGGAGCTGGAGAAGGAACGCGGCATCTCCGTGACCTCCTCGGTCATGCAGTTTCCCTATGGCGAGAGCATCGTCAACCTGCTCGACACACCCGGACACCAGGACTTCTCCGAGGACACCTACCGGACGTTGACTGCCGTCGACTCGGCACTGATGGTGATCGACGTGGCTAAAGGCGTCGAGGAGCGGACCATCAAGCTGATGGAGGTCTGTCGCCTGCGCGACACGCCGATCCTGACGTTTATCAACAAGTTGGATCGCGAGGGCCGCGACGCCATCGAGGTTCTCGACGAGGTCGAGGAGATCCTCAAGATCCAATGCGCGCCCGTGACCTGGCCGATCGGGATGGGCAAGCGCTTCAAAGGCGTCTACGACCTGCGCTTCGACCGCACCCATCTCTTCAGCGCCCAGCACGGAGGGCGCATCACCGAAGGCGAGATCATCCAAGGGATCGACAATCCGCGGATGGACGATGTCCTCGGCGATCAGGCCGACGAGCTGCGCATCGAGATGGAGCTGGTCCAAGGCGCGAGCTATCCGCTCGACCTCGAGGCCTACATCGCCGGTCGGCAGACCCCTGTCTTCTTCGGTTCGGCAATCAACAACTTCGGTGTGCGCGAGCTGCTCGATGCCTTCGTCACTTACGCGCCGCCGCCGCGTGCGCGCCAGACACTGCAACGCCCGGTGGATCCCGCCGAAGAGCCCTTTACCGGCTTCGTCTTCAAGATCCAGGCGAACATGGACCCGGCGCACCGCGACCGAGTGGCCTTTCTGCGGGTCTGCTCGGGAAGCTACAAGAAGGGCATGAAGATGCGGCACGTGCGCATCGGCAAGACCATTCAGGTCGCCAATGCCATCACCTTCCAGGCCGACGAGCGTCGCCACGTCGAAGAGGCTTGGCCCGGCGACATCATCGGGCTGCACAATCACGGCACCATTCAGATCGGCGATACCTTCACCGAGGGCGAGGAGCTGAAATACGGCGGTATTCCGTACTTCGCCCCGGAGCTGTTCCGCCGCGTCGTGCTCAAGGACCCGCTGCGCATGAAGGCCTTGCAGAAGGGCGTGGTTCAGCTTTCCGAAGAAGGCGCGACCCAGGTGTTCAGGCCGCTCAAGAACAACGACATGATCCTGGGCGCCGTCGGCATCCTGCAATTCGATGTCGCCGCCTATAGGTTGAAGGACGAGTACGGCGTCGAGGCACTGTTCGAGCCCGCCAGCGTCAAGACCGCGCGCTGGGTCGTTTGCGAGGACTCGAAACGTCTCGAGCAGTTCAAGGAAAAAAACTACGAGAACCTTGCCCTGGACGGCGACGACCAGCTGGTCTATTTGGCGCCGACTCGCGTCAACCTGGACCTAGCCCAAGAGCGTTGGCCCGACGTGCGGTTTCTGGCGACGCGCGAGCTGTAATCGACAAGCAACTCAGGCGCTGTTGCAGCGCCCGGGGCTTGGTCGGATTGGCCGCGAAGCCTTCGGCCAACAGCTCTGCATCGGACCAATCCGTCCTGTCACGGAGCGGGTCCGGACGCCCCCGGTCCTTGTCCTTGATTTCGCATAATGTATATTATGTAAATTTATGTACGTGTCGATTGGATCACGTGGGTCGAACGTACCAACATGGACCATCCGACCCCGACCTCGGCAGATCAAGCATGTCCATCGGATCGACACCTTCGACTGCGGTAAACCGGCACTCGACATCTGGCTCGTGCGTCATGCCCCTCAGGCGCGCGCGCGGCTCGGCCAACACCTTCGTCGTGGCGGATCCGGATCGGGTCATCGGCTACTACAGCCTGACCGTCGGCCAGATCGACTGCCTCGACACCCCGCAGCGGGTCCGTCAGGGACTGGGCCAGCATCCGATGCCCGTCGTCATCCTGGCCCGGCTGGCCGTGTCGCGCGCTGACCAGGGCCGCGGCATCGGCCTTGCGATGCTGCGCGATGCGATCCGCCGCACACTGACCATTGCCGAGCAGGTCGGCATTCGTGCCCTGCTGACGCATCCGATCGACTAGGCATGAGCTGCACTCCGATGGTTCTTACAGGCGGATTTAGACCCGCCTGGTGGTTTTCGTCAATGCCCGATCAATTGAGCATCGGACCCGGTGCAATCGAGACCGGGTCGGCACCCGTGTGCTCGGCGAAGGCGCAGACCAGCCGCGAGAGCTCGAGGTCCCCGAATCGAACCAGCGCACGGACGAGCTGGCGCCGACGGATGTTCTGCGTGCGGGCATCGATGAGCTCGAGGTAAGCGACCTGGGCCGCCCGATCGTCGCGCAGATCGAGAGGGGACTCGGAGGCATCGTCCGGCCAGATGACCGACCCCGCCGGGTCGTCCCCCGAAACGGACCCGGGTGCAGCGGGTCGCTGTCGCCGATCCGCGAATCGATCGACCTCCACAAGTCGACTCAGGGCATCGGCGAGTGCCCCTGTCGAATCGGCACGACTGTGCTGTAATCCATGCAGGAGCGCCGTCTCGCGGGCCGAGGGCACCAGAATTGCTCCCGTACGTGCGATGACGGCGAGCAGGGTTTCAACCAACTCGGATCGCGGGTCGAGCCCTCGGGTATCGAGGAATCCGAACTGGTCGATGAGGCCGCTCTCGGTCTGGACATGGCACGACCATTGGTAGGGCAGCGGCTCCGAGGAGCGGACGCCGGTCGACGTCTGCAGCGGCGTGTCCAGGATGCCGATGCGCAGATAGTGGCGCGGGAAGGCGATGTCACACGGGAAAGCGGGGTTGGAGGGCTGGCGAGTCGTCATGATCCTTGGACTCCGGTCCGTTGTTCGGGGAAGTCGCGCTCGCCGCGACCCGAGACGTGTTCGCTCGGGAGCCGTGCGCGATGGACCTAGAGTGCACTCATGGCGCGACAGCTCTTGTCGCATCTCGGAAGGGTCAGGGGTGAGTGAGTGGTGAGCGGGCGCTTTGCTCGCTACTGCAACCTAAGGGCGTCGGATGCTGCGGCGACTGTGCTTGTGCAGGAGGTATCCGTAGAGGAGTCCGTTGCCGATCAGCAGGGCCAGTCCGAGCAGGATCTGGATCCCGCGGGTCAGGCCCGCAGGGTAGATCGCAGGCATGACGTAGTGGTCGATGAAACCGCCGGTGTAGCTGCCCTCGCCTGCTGCAAGTCGCCACTGGATCTCGAGCGGCGTGAGCGGGCAGATGAAACCGCCGAGCTCGATGGCGATGCCCCAGAGCAGACAGGGCAGATGCAGGTAGGCCAGGCTCGGCCAGCGCAAGACCAAGAGCCCGCCGAGTGCAACGAACACGATGAAGAAGGCATGCACCAGGACGAGACCGTCGGCAACGAGGCCCGGGTTCATGGGACCGCGGGCCGCGCGACGGTCGCGGGACGGACGGCCCCGGTGTCGGCCTTCGTGTCGACCTTCGTGTCGATCAGCGTCTCCAGAGGAGCTGGTCGACATAGCGTTTCACGAGCCGATGTCCGGGGGAGTCAATGGTCGTGAACTCGAGGTTGGTGCGGTGGAGTCCTTCGCTCGGGTGGGTTCGCAGGACCCGCGCATAGACCTCGGTGGCCGGATCGGCACCGAATTCAGGCACGAAGGTGAGGATCACCTCCGAGTAGGGCGGCAGAATCAGGGGTAGATCGGCGTTCATCCCGAAATAGCTCAGATCATTCGCCTTGCCCATGAAGCGTTGCTCCAGGATGCATTTGGACTCGACCCGGCGGAAGGCGATCGGAAAGTCCACCAGGACGCGAGGCGAGCGACGAACCTCGACCTGCGGAACCGTCAGGCGCCGAGGAGCGTTGACGGCGAGCAGCTCGTAGAGCGTAATCTCGCGGACCTTGCCCTTTACGAAGAGCGAGTTGGCGCTGCCGATATCGATGTAATCGCGGGCGGAGGCGTAGCTGGCGTCGCTGAGCAGTACCTGCCCGCGCAAGCTGTAGCCCTCCATCCGCGCGGTCAGATTAACCGTGTCGCCGATCACGGTGTACTCGTTGTAGACCCTCGAACCGAAGCTGCCCGCCATGACGCTGCCGCTGTTGACGGCGATACCGGCGTAGATGCTGGGCTCTCCGATGATTTGGCTTTCGCGGTTGAGCTCGAGCATCGCCTGCTGCATTTCGACCGCACAGGAGAGTGCGCACTGGAGGTGGTCGTCGCGACGCAGCGGTGCGCCGAAGAGCGCCATGACGGCATCGCCCATGAACTTGTCGACGACGCCCCCGTGATGATGGACCAGCTGCACCATTCGCGCGAAGTACCGATTGAGCAGTCTGATGATGGTTTCAGGGGGTTGGGATTCGGTCAGCGACGTGAAGCCGCGGATGTCGGCGATCAGTACGGTCGCCTCGACCGCCTCGATCGGCTGAGATTCGAGCAAGAAGGCGTCGAGCAGTGGATTGAGCCGCTGGGTCATTGCCTCTTCTTGTTGGTTCGGTGCCACGCTCTCGTAGACCTGCTGCGCCAGGCTCGAGATACCCGCAACCAACGACTGTCTGTCTCTGTGCTGCATGTGACGAAACTGCCTCTAAACCGGGTCCCGAGTGAAATGCATCGTTTCCAAGAATGGCACAGGTTCGGCGACGTTGGGACAGGAAAAGGAGTGATTGACGTTTTTCATGGGAGAATTGTCGGCATCCAGGCAAGCTGCGAGCTTCTGACGGGGATATCTTCGGTACCCCGGCCATTCACGCAACACATTCAGGAGTCAGCCACCGGATGGATCGTTTCACCCGTATCTACAGTATCGTAATCGGCATCATCGTGATCGGTGCCTTGGCGGTTTGGATCGGCTCGGCTTGGAAGCCGCAGGTTTGGGAGCTCGATCAGGTGTTGGAGGCCGATCCGCTGGTCTCGTCCTATCCGTATCGGTTCCGGGTCGTCTCGTTCGAGAACGGGGTCGCGACGATCTCGACGCCGCGCTCCTTCGACGTGCCGGCGTACCGTTTCCTCGCCATTATCCACCCGAATCTGACCAACAAGGCGGACAATGATCCAGAGATGATCGCCGCCCAACAGGAGCTGATCGATCACCAGAAGCGCGCCCAGGGTCTGATGCTGGCGCAGCCGCAGGTCGAGTCCGTTGAATGGGAGCTCGATACTCAGTGGCTCGCGGCGCGCGGGATTTCCGTCTCGCCCACGCCTTGATACGGCGGTCGAGAGACCCTGCTTCGCGCCCGGGGTGAACGGCTCCCGAGACGATCGGCGCCGCCGCTTGGTTGTCGCGGCATCGGTCGGTCATCTCTTCCGCTTGCGGCCGATGGGCGGATCCGGCGAGAGCCGCTATACTTTGCCGTCTCGCAGCCCGTTGGGCCGTTCAGGGGTCCTTCCGGATGGTGCGGAGCCCTCGGTGAAGCGCCCCGGATTCGGGCCGTCGAACCTCGGTGTCCCGTCGGAAGTCGATTCTCAGCCTGGAGCTCCAGATGCACGGCAATATTCCCGAGCAAGATCCTCTTGTCGCAAGCGTAGGCCGGAGCCGCCGCCGTTTTTACAACCTGTTGGCCTGGCTGTGCTTCGGATTGGGCTTTTTGGGGTTGGTCTTGCCGCTCATGCCGACTACGGTTTTTTGGATCTGTGCGACCTGGCTGTGGCTGCGAAGCTCGCCCAAGCGCGTGCGCTTCCTCGTCGAGCATCCACGGTTCGGAGAATCGATTCGTGGGTTTCTGGAGCGCGGCGAGATGTGCCGAACCGGCAAGACCGCGGCGATCGGCAGCATGGCGATCAGCTGGTCGGTCTGGTACGGGCTTGCCGCTCCGGGCCCCGTGTTGTCGCTGTCCGTCGCGGGCATTCTGGGCTTGGTGGCGCTGTGGATCGGAACGCGCCCGGAGGGCCCCAAGCCGCAAACGCAGGTCCGGGTCAGCTTGGACCTCAACACCTTCTCGCGTACGCCCGATCCCGCGAAACCGCCTCGCAACCCGCCGAGCTGAGCCGCGTAGGATGAGTCGGTAGAGCGCAGCGAAACCCATCCACCCCGCACCAACGCCCAAAAGAACCCGAAGGCTGGACGAACGCCTTAAGCCGAACAAGATCCGTAGGGTGGACAAGCGAAAGCGCAGCCCACCAGCGCCGGCGCTGGGTTCGGAGGACTGCGCTTTCGCTTGTCCGCCCTACGGACCGGTCGGTCAATCCCCGAGATCAATCGTAAATCAGCTCGGACCAATGTCCCTCGTCGATCATCTTTTGCTTGATCGCCGTCCACTCCTCGGACGATCCAACCCGATCCGCCATCACCTTATCGAACACCGCTGCAATCTTGCCCAGTCCAGACAGGAAGACATGCGTGTCGGGTTCTTTGATGAGCTGCAACGCATCCTCGGCGTTGTCGGATAGACCGCGCTCCAAGGCTTGCGAGGACGTCATCAAGGGGCGCGTGCCGAGGGCCCGGAACGCCTTGAAGGTCTTCTCGTCGTAATAGTTGGCGAGATCGGTGCTCTCGTCGTTGGTGTACATGAGATCCAGCCCGCTGCGGCCACCGTAATAGAGCCGAACCTGCCCCTTCCAATCGCCGCGCCGCTCGTAAATCAGCTGCGCGAAGGCACGGAAAGGTGCGATGCCGGTCCCGGTCCCGATCATGAGCAGGTTGGCGCGATTGTCCAACGGCATCTTGAAGGGACTCAGATAGGGGCCGTTGATCGTCAATGCGGCGCCCGTCTTCGCGTCGCAAAGATAGTTCGAGGCGATGCCCGGATAGCGCTCTCCGCTGACCTCGTCGATGTAGAAGCAGCGGCGTACCAGAAGATCGATCTCGACCCCGGTGTCGACCGGAAGACTGCGTGCGTTTGCAATCGAATAACGCCGGATATGGTACGGATTGCCGAACGGATGCGGGCCGGGAACGATCACGCCGATGCTTTGACCTTCGACGAATTGAAAAGCCGGATCGGCCACCTGAAGGGTGATGTGGCGGACCTCTTCGGATCTCTCGGGTGTGATTCGCCTGGAATCCTTGATGAACGCCTGAGTCGTCGGGCCCAAATCGGCCGGGGCTTCACTCATGGTTTAGCTGCTCCTTATAACTTTGTCGGCCCCATCGGAGCCGAGACGAGATGGATGTGATGATTCGCCGTCGCATCCGCGACGAAGAAGCTGAAAAATGCCCGCTTTCGGTCTCAGGCCCGAATCGGCCCGGCGATTGACAATCACCGCCGTTCGCAACTCCCGCTGCCGCATGAACAGCCGCCGTCGTTGCGTCGGAAGGGTCCGAGCTCCGGATGACGGGCGGCGAAGCCGGCATAGATGCGTTCCACCAGGACCCACGCCGCGAGCACCGCAAAGATGACCAGCGAGGCCGAGAGCACCTTAACCATGCGAGCCTCCGAGCCCGGCGAAGCCCATGAAGGCGAGCGAGAGAAGTCCCGCCAGCATGAGGCTCATGGCCGCGCCCTGGCTGACGCTGGGTACGCGGGCGAGCTCGAGCTTCTCGCGCAGCCCGGCCATCAGCATCAAGGCCAGCATAAAGCCGGCCCCCGCGCCGAGCGCATAGATCAGACTCTGTATGAAGTCGTATTCCTTCGCGGTTTGAAAGAGCGCGAGACCCAGGATGGCGCAGTTGGTTGTGATCAAGGGCAGGAAGATACCGAGCGAGCGAAACAGCGCGGGGCTGTAGCGCTTGACGAACATCTCGACCAATTGCACCGCCGAGGCGATCACCGCGATATAGCAGATGAGCCGCAGGAAGAGCAGATCCAGCTCGGTCAAGAGCCAATTGATCCCGTAGGCGCTCATGGAGCTCACCAGCATCACGAAGATGACCGCCAGCCCCATGTTCCAGGCGGTGTCTTTTTTCGCCGAGACACCGAGGAACGGGCAAATGCCGAGAAAGAGCGCCAAGACGAAGTTGTTGACGACAGCGGCATTCAGAAAGATGAAGTAGAGCGATTCATCCTGCATTTGCGGCGACTCCGGATTGTTCCATGACCTTGCGTTCCTTGCGCAGACGTAGCCAGTTGAAGAGCAGCAACCACGCCCCGAGCACGAAGAAGCCGCCCGGCGGAAGAATCATCACGACCCAGGGTTGGAAGCCCTCTCCGAACAGCGCGACACCGAGAATGCTTCCGCTGCCGAGGATCTCCCGAACGGTGCCGAGTGCGAGCAGTGCGATGGTGAATCCCGCGCCCATCCCGAGACTGTTGACGAGCGTCGTATGCAGTCGCTGTTTCGAGGCATAGGCCTCGGCGCGCCCGAGGATGACGCAGTTCACCACGATCAGCTGAATGAAGGCACCGAGTGCGGCGTAGAGCTCGAGGCTGATCGCCTGAATCCCGTAGTCGACGATGGTGACGAAGGTCGCGATGATGATGATGTAGCTGGCGATGCGGACCTGTTTGGGGATCCAGTTGCGCAGCAGCGAGATCAACAGGCTCGAGCACACCAGCACGAAGGTCGTGGCCAGCCCCATCGCGATGGCGTTCATGGTCGAGTTGGTGACGGCCAGCACCGGACACATGCCGAGCAGCATCGCGAAGACCGGATTCTCGGTCCAGAGCCCCCTCAGGAAGGTATCCAGGCTCAGGTTTTCTTGCGGATTGGGCAATTCAGCCATGGGTCGTGCCTCGTTGCGCGAAGAGGGTTCTGATCACGGCGCTGCCGCGGCGAGCTTGGCGAGATCCCTGCGAATGCTCGGCACGAATCGCTCCGCGGCGTCGTTGGCCGCACGTGCCATCGCCTTGCCGGAGATGGTCGCGCCCGAGATGCCGTCGATCTGCCAGGGTGCGGTCTTGGTGCCGTGCGCGACCAGGACAATCGGATTGGCCAAGGCGGTGCCCGCGGGGTTCAGGCTGGCGTCGAGCGCAACGAAGTTCTCGAGAAAGACCGGATCCGTGTCGATCTTGTCCCCCAGCCCCGGTGTCTCGGTCGATCGCAAGACCTTGCTGCCGACGATACATTCGCAAGCGGGATCGTAGCCGAAGAGGAACTGGATCACGTCCTGATAGCCCCGCGCCGCGCCCGGGAAGGCCACGCCCCGCAGCTCTGCATCGGCCCCGAAACCGACGAACACGGCCATGCCGACGGCCCCCTCGCCCGCCGGAGCCAAACCTTGCTCGGTCAGCACGAAATCGACCTTCGAAACGGCGCCCGGCAGGACTTCGAAGACCGCCTGCTCGGTCAGGATCCGCTCGTTCTCGGTAATGATGGGCTTGGTCGCCTGATAGACGAGGACCACCAAGAGGCCCGAGAGGATCGCGATGCCGGCCAGGGTGCGCAACATCGGCCAGCTCGGTGCGACCTGTGTACCGGGGCCCGGTTGTGATTGTGTTTGAAGCTCGACCTTGATACTCATCGGCTATTCCGCCTCCCGCGTCTTTTTGAGCGCACCGTAGACCCGTGGCTGTGTCCAGCTCGAGATCAAGGGTCCGGCTGCATTGGCGAGCAGGATCGCGTACATCACGCCCTCCACGAGCCCGCCGAACAGTCGGATGACAACCGTCACGATGCCGATGAAGAGCCCGTAGAGGATGACGCCGCTGGTGGTGACCGGCGAGGCGACCATGTCGCTCGCCATGAACCAGGCCCCGAGCATGAGTCCGCCCGAGAAGAGCACGAACCAGGGGCTCGGATAGAGGCTGCTGTCCATGAGCCAAAACGGCAGCGCCGTGAGTGCGGCACCAGCCATCACGGCGACGGGGATGCGCCAGTCCAGCATGCGTTTGAAGGCAAGCCAGAGTCCGCAGATCAGGATCAAGAGCGCGGAGGTCTCGCCGGCGGAGCCCGCGATCATCCCGGTGAAGACATCGGTAACGGATGGCTCGATCTGCTGGAACTTCTGCAACGCGAGCGGCGTGGCGCCGGTCCAGGCATCGAGCTGCAGAGCCGCGACCCAATCCTTGACCGGGATCGGCTGCATGAAGGGCAGCGTGAAGGTCGAGGGGATGACCTCGGTAAAGCGGCCGGGCGCGAACGCCGGCGTCCAGGTCGTGATCGCGACCGGGAAGGCCGCCTGCACGAAGGCGCGTCCGACCAAGGCCGGATTCATGACGTTGTAGCCCAGCCCGCCGAAGAGCGCCTTGCCCAAGGCCACGCCGACGAAGGCCGCGACCGCCGCCATCCAGAGCGGGAAGCCGGGAGGCAAGGTCAACGCAAGCAGGATGCCGGTGATGACGACCGACCAATCCGAGACGGTGTTGCCCCGCCCGCTCGCCCGCGCGAAAAACCACTCGGTCGCGATTGCCGCACCGGTGGTGGTGAGGATCAGGAGCAGGGCGCTCAGCCCGAATTGAAAGACCGCGAAGGCGCAGATCGGCAGCAGCGCAAAGACCACATTGCGCATGATGCGGTCGACGCTGAGCGCCCGCTTCAAATGCGGGGAGGTTCTGATTTCGATGGGTTTAGGCATTGCGATCTCGATTGATCGATTTGGCGATCCGGAAATACTGCGTCAGCGGGATGTTGGATGGGCACACATAGGCGCAGCAGCCGCATTCGAAGCATTGATCCAGGTTGAATTCCTCGGCCATGCGATCGTATTGGCGGGCCAGCGCGAGCTCGCCGAGCATCGACGGATTGAGCGAGACCGGACAGGCCTTGAGACATTCGGCGCACTTGATGCAGGGGTAGACCTTGCGCCGGTCCAGATCCGGGTCCTCCCGTTCCAGGGCGACGACACCCGAGACGGCCTTGGTCACCGGCACATCGAGCGAGGCGACGGCCATGCCCATCATGGGACCGCCGAGGATGACCTCGCCGACGCGATCCTCTGCGAGCCCGACCTGTCCGAGCAGGAACCGCAAGGGTGTGCCGATCGGGACCATGAAGTTGCCCGGATTGGATACCGCCGGACCGCTCACGGTGACGACGCGCTCGATCAGTCCCCTGCCCTGCGGCAAGAGATCGCCCATTTGGGCGAGTGTTCCGACGTTGTAGACCGCGACACCGATGTCGGCCGGCAGACCACCGACCGGAACCTCTTTGCGCAGAAGGCTCTTGATGAGCATCTTCTCCGCGCCCTGCGGATACTTCGTCTCCACGGCTTCCGCGGTGATGGGAAGATCCTTCGGGATGACCGCTCGTAGATGGGCGACCGCATCGAGCTTGTTGTCCTCCACACCGATGATCGCCCGCTTGGCGCCCGTCGCCTTGAGCGCGAGCTTGATGCCGCGAATCAAGGCATCGCTCTGCTCGAGCATGATCCGATGGTCGCAAGTCAGATAGGGCTCGCACTCGCAGCCGTTGACGACGACCGTCTCGATGAGCTTGCCCGCCGGGGGCTTCATCTTGACGTGGCTCGGGAAGGCCGCGCCCCCGAGTCCGACCAGCCCTGCATCCTGCACGGCCGCGACGATCTCCTCGGGCGTCATGGCGTCGAGGTCGCGCTCCAGGTCATAGAGGACCTCTTGGCTTGCGGCCTCGTAGACCTTGAGAAAGATGGCCGAGGTCTTGGGGCCGTCGGCGGTGGGCGTCAGTGCGATCGCCCGGATCACCCCGGTCGCAGGGGCATGCATGGGCACCGACACGAAACCTTCGGCGCGGGCGATCGGCTCGCCGCGGACGACCTCCTGGCCGACCTTGACCAGAGGAACGGCCGGCGCCCCCTTATGTTGGGCGAGCGGGATGACCAGCTCGGGCGCGAAGGGGAGCCGCCGGATCGGCTTGTCCGCCGTCAGCTCCTTGTGCTCGACCGGGTAGATGCCGTGGTCGAAGGTGCGATGGCGCTGGAAGAGACTGAAAAGACCCATGCGTGACTGCTGTGTTGGGTTGGGATCGGGATCGCGCACCGCATCGGGCCCGACGGGTCCGATGCGATTGCGCGTCGTGGTGAGCCTACTGGTACTTCGCCGCCCGCTTGAGCAGCTTATCGAGTCCCGCCTCGGCCGGATTCCACGGCGTCCCGGGGTGGATGCAGCCGGCTGTGCACTTCTCGGCGGCCTTGACGATGTCCTGATAGGAGCCGCCCTTGGGATCGATCACCTCGACCTTCTTCTCGCCGTTGTACTTGAAGATCTTGGGATTGATCGTGATGCACTCGTCGCAGGCGGTGCACTCGGGTGTTTCGACCCAGACCGCCTCCCAGTCGGACGCCCCGTTGCCGTTGCCGGCGCCGTTGCCGCCGGCTGCCGCGGCACCGTTGCCGTTGCCGCCGCCCGCCAAGGTCGCCAGCGCCCCCGCGTCGCCGCCCGCCATGGCGAGTAGGCTACTGGTGAGCTTCTGCGCCATCTCGGCCTTGGCCTGGTTGCGTACCTGCTCGACGTCGACCTTGTTGAGGTGTCCGCAGATCCCGCGCAGCTGCGTCCAGAAGGCGCGACGCTCTTCGCAGGACTCGACCAGTTCTTGGGAGACCAGGACGCGCATCAAGCGGTTCTTGGCGTCCACGCCCCAGACGTAGGGGAAGTGTCCGACGCGCGCGTCCTCGTCCATCTCCAGGAACTCGGCCATGGGGATCATGGAGTCGTTCCAGGTCTCGGGCGGGGCCTTGCGGAAGTGCTTGCGGAAGCGCCCCTCGGTCATCGCGAAGTCCGCAAAGGTAAAGGGGACGGTCATCTCGGCCGGCTCGCCCTTCTCGTCGGTGTACTTCAGCGTCCAGTTGATCCAATCCTGGTCGATGCTCGGGTTGCCCTCGATGGAGCAGCATTCCTCGAAGCTGGTGCCGGCATCCGGGTCGAACCGGAACAACGGATAGGCACGCGACTCGATCGCCATGCGGCTTTGGTGCGTGGACATCTCGTCACCGATGCCGTGCTCGGGCTGACAACTGGTGTAGATGTTGAACAGCGCCGGGTGACGGGCATTGAGTCCGTCGATGAAGCCTTCGAGCAGGTGCGTGAGGTTGGCGGCCGCACCGTTGAGCACGAAGCTGGTGCGATGGGCCATGCCGATCAGCCCCATCTCCTTGCGGATCTCGGTCTTGCCCTTGCCGACCTTGCCGTAGGGGGCCATGTCCGCGACCTGGCCGATGAAGCCGGAGGTGCAGGACTGACCACCCGTGTTGGAGTAGACCTGGGTGTCGAGCACCATGATCTTCACCGGATGGCCGGACATGAGCGCACGCGAGAGGTTCTGGAAGCCGATGTCGTACATAGCCCCGTCGCCGCCGACCGCGACGACCGGGGGACAGAGCAGCCATTCCTCGTCGGAGAAGTCCTTCCAGCCGAAATAGGTCAGGGCCTCGCCGTGCTCGGCCGGATTGTAGCCGCGCTCGAGCTCCAGGCGCGCCATGCGGATCGCCTTGAAGCCCTCGCCCATCTTGCGCATGTGGCCTTCGAAGAGACCGAGCGCCATCGAGGGCGAGTCCTGGAAGAGGTGGTTCGACCAGGGGAAGGGATACGGGTTGAAGGGGAAGGTCGCACCCCAGACCGAGGAGCAGCCGGTGGCGTTGACGATGCCCATGGCCGAGCGCGGCTGGGCGGCGGTGTACTGGGCCTTGAGGTGCCGGAGTTTGTCGAGCACACCGGTCACCCAGGTCAGCCACTCGGGATCGACGGGCTCGGCGCTGCGATCCTGATCCAGCTCGGCCGACAGATCCGACAGGCGCAGATCCGCGTCCTTGTGCGCGTTGACCGCTTTGCTGATGGCGGCGCTGTTGGTCAGGTCGATCTTGGCCGCCAGCTTAAGCCGCACATGGGTCTCGAGCCGATTGATCAGGTCGTCGATCTCGGCGAGGTGGCGCTTCACGCGGGTCTGCATCAGCGCGGCGACGGTGGCCGTGAAGAGGTGGATCACGGTCTTCTCGCCGCAGCCCATACAGGAGCCGTCGCCCGAGACCATCGCCTGATAGTTGGACTTGTCCAGCAGCAAGGTCTCGAGTGCGCCGATCTTGTCGTCCAGATCATCGATGCGGATGAAGTCCGGAGCCGTGGTCGGCAGATCGAGCCAGAAGTCCCACTTGGCGCGCATCTCTTCGATCGTCTGCGTCGTCTGGGGCTCGGAGACGAGGGCGCCGTCGTCGCAGACCTCGATACACTCGTTGCAGCCCTTGCAGGTATAGGGATTGACGGTGATGCTGAAGAGTCCGCCGCTACCCTTTTGCTTCTTCTCGCGGTTGCTCCAATAGGGCTTGGTCACGGCGAATTGATAGTCGCCGAGGGCCTGCATCATGAGGCCGAACTCCTGCTCCACTACGGCCTTGTGCTCGGGCTCGCCTTGATAGGCGGCCAGGGTCTCCAGGACTGCTTGGTCCATCAACGCGCGCATGTCGGGCGAATCGCCGGCCGCGTCGATGAGCTTGCGCAGACGTTTCTCGACGTTGCGGGTCTCGCGACGCAGATGCTGGGTGGGCATGCCGCGCTCCACCCGTGCGATGGCGGCGGCGAAGATGTCGGAGACCGAGTTGACCAGGCCCGGGATGGCGCTGTCGGGGCAGACCGAGAAGCAGTTGCCGCAGGCGGTGCAGTTCTCGGGCACGTACTTGGGGTAGGTGAAGCGGATCTGCGTCATGTCGCGATAGACGCCGCTGGAGGCGGGCATCAGCGACAGGGCCATGTGCGGATCGGCCAGATTGTCGCTGCCGCGACCGCTGGCGTAGAAGGCGCCGGTCTGCTCCCAGAAGCGATGCACGTCGGTCACGCCGCCGTCGCCTTCGGGCAACTGCTTGAGCATGACCGGGAGACCGACCTCCTTACGCGGCAGCAGCTGGCCGCTGATCATGGGTTTGTCGACGATCTCGACGATCTCGTCGAAACCGCGGCGCACGATGCGCAGGTTGTCCTGCACGACGCGCTCGCCCTTGGCGCCGAACTTATGACGGATCTGCTCCTCCATGGCGGCGAAGAGTCCGGCCTCGTCGAGCCCGGCGCGCTCCATCAGCGGCGATGCGGCAAAGAAGGCGCCTTGGAAGGTGTTGCCCTGCATCCGGATCTGCAGCTCCGGATCGGATGCCTCTTCGCGGGCGATCTTGAAGCCGTCGATGTAGTAGACGCGGATCTCGTGCTCGACGATGTATTTGCGCGCGGCCGGCGGGAAGCTGGCCCAGACCTGCTCGGGGTTGTCGAGGCTCGACTGGACGATGAAGCGCCCTCCCCGATCCAACCCGGCGAGCGGATTGGAGTGCGTGAAGACGTTCGGATCCGGGCTCAACACCACGTCGACATAGGTGTACTCGCAGTTGAGCCGGATCGGCTCGGGTGCGGCGGAGAGGAAGTAGGTGGTCGGTTGCCCCTTCTTCTCCGAGCCGTACTTGGGGTTGGCGCGGATGTCGAAGCCGAGCAGATCGTATAGGGTCATCGCCAGGTTCTTGCCTGTCGTGACCGCGCCCCAGCCGCCGACCGAGTGCATGCGCACCGTGATGGCGCCCTTGGGCAGGAGGTTGGGGTTTTCGCTGCCGCGCAGGGCGAGCTCGCCGATGTGCGGATAGGCGTCCTTGAGGGCTTGGATGCGGATCTCGTCCTTCGGATCAAAGGGTTTGCGGATGAAGTCGACCGACAGGTAGAAGAATTTACGTTGCGCGGCACCGGGGAGCATGTTCTCGATCGCCGCGATCAGGCCCTCGGGCTGAAGATCCCGCGAGCCCAGACCGTAGCAGCCCGAATAGAGCCGCGGCATATCGCCCTGACGGTAGACGGCGTAGTCCGGATAGGGCAGGCGCTCGCCCTTCTCCATACTGCCGTTTTCCAGACACTTGGTCAGGGCCGCTCGGATCTCGCGCATGACGGGAAGGTCTTCGGCCAGCGGCTGGTCGGTGCGCTCGAGCACGGCCACGCCCTTCCTGCCCTTGAGCATCTGCCCGACGAGATCGCCCGGGAAGGGGCGATACATGGTGAGGTTGACGATGCCGATCTTGAGCTTGCGGGTCTCGCGCAGATAATCCGCAACCGCCTCGGCCTGGGTGATCATGCTGCCTTGGCCGAGGATGAGGTAGTCGGCATCCTCCGTGCGATACCCGCTGACGCGCTGATAGCGCCGCCCGGTCAGTGCATGGAACTCATCCATGACCTGCTCGGCAATCGGCTCGATGTGATCGAAAAAGTACGGGCGCTGTGCGGCGACCGCCTGCATGTAGGCGTCTTGGTTCTGCACGGAGCCCGACGTCACCGGGTTGTCGACGTCCCAAACCATGGGAACGCGGCGGCGAGTCGGTCCGTAAACGAGCTTTTGGGCCGGCGTCGGACACGCGATGATGTCGTCCGGGCGGCCGCAGAACTCGGCGATCAGCTCACGCTCGGGCACGAGCAGCGGCTCGATCAGATGGGTGGTCAGAAAGCCGTCCTGGCCGACCGCGGCGGGGGTGAGGGTCAGCTCGGCGATCTTGCGGGCGATCAGATTCAGATCCGCCGCCTCTTGGGCGCTTTTGCCGTAGACCTGGGTGAATCCGGTGTCGTCGATGCAGTGGTAGTCGTCGTGAGCGCAATGGACGTTCAGACTGGACTTGGTGATCGCACGCGCGCCGATATTGAGCACGTAGGGCAGACGCTTGCCGACGGCCGCATAGAGCGACTCGTGCATGAAGGCCACACCCTGAGCAGAGGAGAAGTTGACCGCACGCAGGCCGGTCATGGACATGCCGGCGGTGACGGCCGCCGCGGCATGCTCGGATTCGGGCTCGACGAAGATCAGCGGGTTTCCCGACACGTTGAGATGGCCTTTCGCGACCTCCTCGGCCCAATACTCGCCCATCTGTGTGGAGGGCGTAATGGGATAGGCGCCGGCGGCGTCCGAGGCTTCGCGCTCGCACATGATGACGGCGGTATTGCCGTCCA
Source organism: Thiocapsa marina 5811 (assembly GCF_000223985.1). Lineage (GTDB taxonomy): Bacteria > Pseudomonadota > Gammaproteobacteria > Chromatiales > Chromatiaceae > Thiocapsa > Thiocapsa marina. The sequence goes on along the minus strand of NZ_AFWV01000013.1, from coordinate 158,077 downwards.
TCGCCATCCGTGTGCCGGGATACTTGACCTGTTTCTCGTCCTTATTTCCGAACATAGGCTTTCCGAACATGGGGCTTCTCTGTGGTTGACCCGGTGGCCCGGCCGTCGGCGATAAGCCGGCGCTCGAGGGCACGACAGGGTGGATGCTTCGATTCTTCGAACGACCGATTCCGGGGCGCAGCGGTTGCGGCGGATGTCATACCGGCCGAGGCGTCAAGCCAACGGCAATGCCTCTTTGCGGACCACCTTTCTGGCGTCCTTCCCTTTGATGATCCGACCGTCGGGTTCGAGCCAAACAATGGCGCCGGTCGGGCAGCGCTCGATCGCGACCTTCGAGGCGAGCGCGTTCTTGGTGTAATCCACGACGGCCAGGTTGTCGCGAATCTCGATCAAACCCTCGGGCGAATCCTGAGCGCAGCGCCCGCACGCGGTGCAGACGACATCGCATTCATGCTCGCCCTCGTCTCCCGGGTCCAGGTTCTTGCAGGCGACCCAGAGGCGGTGACTGATCGCATGCAGACTGAAGAGATCCTTCGGACAGACGGTGACGCAATCACCGCAGGCGGTGCACTTGGCGGTATCGACGATCGGCAGGCCGTGACGATCGAGTCGGATCGCATCGAAGTCGCAGACCTCGGCACAATCGCCCATCCCGAGACAGCCCCAGGAGCAGCCCTTGCCGCCGCCGGAGACCAAGGCGGCTGCGCGACAGGATTCCAGGCCGCCGTAAGAGGCCCGCAGGAAGGCGACGTGTGCCCCCCCGGAGCATGCAAGCCGTGCGACCCGCTTCTCGTCGGCGCCGAGCGCGACGCCGAGAAAATCGGCGATGAGTTTGTTCGTCGCGGGCGAGTTCACGGTGCATCGACCGGGCGCGATCTCGCCCTTGACCAGCATCTCGGCGAACGGGCGACAGCCCGCAGTCCCGCAGGCACCGCAATTCGCGCGCGGCAGCAGGTCTTCGACCTGATCGATGCGCGGGTCTTCGTAGACGTAAAGCCGTCGATTCGCCAGGATCAAGATCGTGGCGAGCAGCAGACCAAGAGCGGCCATGAAACCGACAGCGGTGAAGATGGATGCCATAAACAGCTCGAATCAGGCAAAGGTCGGACGGCGCGGACGAAGACCGCATGATGAACCGAACGCGGTGACCGTGCTTGTGACGCGAGCCCCGAAACCATTCGCGTCCGGCGCTCGCGAGCATCGACCCGCTCCGCTCAGAAGACTCCGCTAATTTTACGGAATTATGATCTATTAAATTTCATAATTCTGTAAATCGTTACTATTGGAGATCAATAGAAGGCTTTGATCCAGATGTTTTTTTTGATCCAGCGCATTGAAGTCGCGAACTCTACTCCACGCGCTCGATGACGTCCGTGATCAGGCCGGTCTGCAGCGCATCGGAAAGCGAGATCAGAAGGATCTTGTTGTTGGGTACGGAGGCGGCGGCGATGGCGACATCGGGATCGATGCCCATCTCGCGAAGATAGAGGAAGGCGTCGGCGACATAGCGCTGTCCGCCCTCGTGGCTACTGAAGCGTCTCGGGACCTTGCTTTGATGGATCCCCAGCGTCGCATCGGGCGTCACGTAGCGTTCGGCGCCTCCCGCGAGCACATCGATGCAGGCCGAGGTACAGGCCTGATCGACGGCAGTGCGCAGACCCATGGTGCGCAGGTAGCGTCCGAGCTTGCGCGCCTCGAAGACCGAGCCGCCGGGGCTGTTGATCACCAGGCCGACGGCACGTTGTCGGCGCAACTCGCCGATGGTCTGCTCTGCGAATCCGTCCGCGATCTCGGCACCGTCGATGCGCAGCCAATTCATCCTCAGGGTCCCGTCCGGCTCGAACCGCACCAGGGTCGATGTCACGCCGGTGGCTTCCGAGACTTGCCGACAGGATTCGGTCGCGAAGGCGAGCAGTGCCGGCCCGCGCGATCCGTACTCCACGACCAGCTGGTTGGATCGATCGATGATCGCATCCACCCGAAAGCCGTACTTGTCGGCGGCGGCGATCACCGCCGAATCGGTCACGGCGACGTCGAGATTCTGTCCGACACGCAGGAGATGACAGGCCGCGATCCTGCTCAGCCAGTCGTCTCGGCTCATACCTTGCGGGGGGCGGGTCGAGCCCGAGATCAGGCCGCCGTTCCGCTCCGAGCCGCGATCGGATGTCGGGCCGGGTGCCTGCCCCGGCATGGCGCAACCGAACAGGACGGTCATCGCAACGCAGAGAAAGAGATGCGAGATTGTCCGGGCCATCGGGGTGTGCTGCCCCCTTCCCATCAGGCTCGGATCTCGATCCCCCGGGCGAGGAGATAGGCCTTGACGGCCTGAATCGGCACCTCGCGCCGGTGAAAGATCCCCGCGGCCAGCGCGGCTTCGACATCGGTCGCGTCAAACACCTCCGCAAAGTGCTCGACACAGCCTGCGCCGCTCGAGGCGATCACCGGGATACCGACGGCCGATCTGACGGCATGAATCAGCTCGAGATCGAAGCCCGCGCCCGTGCCGTCGCGGTCGATCGAGTTGAGCAGGATCTCGCCTGCTCCCAGGATCTCGCAGACCCGCGCAAGCTCCACGGCATCGACGTCGCGACCCTCGCGTCCGCCCTTGATCGTGCATTGAAACCAACAGTAGCGCTCGCCATCGGGTCCCGGCACAGCGGTCTCGACGGTGTAATGGGGCGTCTCCTCGGGCGTGCGGACATAGACGCGACGCGGGTCGATGGAGATGACCACGGCCTGGTTGCCGTAGACCCGGGCGATCTGCTCGATGGCCGTGCTGCCGTCTTTGGCTCCTCGTTGCCGATAGCCTTCGACGGCCTCGACCGCATCCGAGCCGATCGAGATCTTATCGGCACCGGAGCGGAAATAGGCGTCGGCGACGTCCAATGCGGAATAGTCCTTCCCGCGGGCATCGCGAAAGGCACGGATTCCCCCGCCGATGGTGAGCGGAACGAAAACGCGCTCCGAGGTGCGCTCGAGGATCTCCAGCATCGGCTGATCCTCCAAGGGGAAGTCACGGAAGGCGGTGATGTTGAGGAAGGTGATCTCGTCGGCGCCCTCCTCGTAATAGCGCTGGGCCAGCGCAACCGGCTTGCCGAGATTGCGGACCTCGCCGGCCTCGCGCACGTCGTACTGATCGCCTTTGGTCACGACCAGATCACCGGCATCGTTGGTGCGCACGTCCAGACAGGCGATGATGCGCTTGGCCAGATGCGTCGGACTGCGATCGACGGAGGGGGTCGTCTCGGGGAGCGGGCGATCCTCGCCGCCGAGAAAGCGTCGCAGCAGCCGCAACCCGGCGCTTGCGCTCTTCTCGGGGTGAAACTGAACCGCGGAGATCCGTCCTCGCTCCACCGCGCTGAGAAACGACCGACCGTAGTCGGTCTTGGCGAGCTGCCAGTCCCGATTCTCGGCGGTGGGTTCGGCATAGTAGGAATGCACGAAGTAGAGCTTCTCTCCGGCGTAGTCGGCGAACAAGGGGGAGTCGCGCTCGACGCGCACGTCGTTCCATCCCATGTGCGGAACGGCGAGTGCGCCCGCGTCGAAGCGTCGTATCCGCCCCGGAATGATCCCGAGCCCGGGCACGCCGGGGGACTCGTCGCTGCCTTCGAAGAGTGCCTGCAGGCCGATGCAGATCCCCAGATAGGGTCGCCCCGCGGCGAGATACTCGCGCAAGGGCTCGAGATAGCCCAGCGCATGCAGACGCTGCATCGCCGCCCCGAAGGAACCGACGCCGGGGAAGATCAGCCGCTCCGCCTTGAGAATATCCGCCGGCTTCTCGATCTCGGTCAGCGAGAAGCCCAAGGAGTGGATGGCGTTGCGGATGCTCCGCACATTTCCGGCGCCGTAGTCGAGCAGGGAGATCATGGCTCTGAATCCGAAGCGGTCGTGTTGATATCGGATACGCGGGTGGCTCGACCCGCGGACGAAACCGCTATCTTAGCGCTATCGGGCTATCGGATTCAGATTTCTCCGTCCGGGTTGGCGAGCTCGATCCCCTCGGCCGCCACCACGCGCGCAAGTGCAACCTCCATCATGGACCGCGCCTGCGCAGTCGCCGCATGCAGATAGGCGTGCAGTGCTGCATCCTCCGCGTTGCGATCCTCGCATTCGGCGCTGTAGCTCTCGAAGGCATTCAGGGAGAGCACCAGATCGACGAGGTGATGCGGGCACTCGCAGCGCACGCTCGGCGAGGCGGCGGCGATCCGAAGCAGATCCGCGTCGGTGAAGTGTCGCTGCGGGATCGGCAAGGACAGGTCCAGAGCAGGCTCCTCGCTGCCCCGGGCGGGCGCCCTCCCAAATTCGCCCGCGCACCAGTGCCGCAGCTCATGCAGCTCGACCGGCGCGCGCTTGGGGATCATTCTTCGGGCATCGAGCCGCTCGATGGTCGAGCGCGTTGCGAAGCTGTAGACGAGGATCGCGCGGGCAGCGCCGGACTTTGCGACCAGCTCGCCGATCTCGCGCACTTGGTCGCCTTGGATCGTGGGGTACTCGATCACGGCCACATCCGGTGTCGGCGGCGGCGGCTCCGCCGCGAGAAACGCCCGGCGCGACCCGAAGAGCCCCACGATTTCGATGTCCCCCGAGATCGGGTTCTCGCGCCTGAAGCGCTCGGCGAGCGAAGAGCCGATCACTAATACGCGGCACGGGCGCTCCGGCGCGCCGGTCGTCTCGGGGAGGTCCGTTCCGCGGATTCGCTCGCGCAGTTGATCGAGGCTGAGGTTCGCGACACTGCTGATCGCATCGCCCCGGTCGACCAACCGCTTGATGAGGGTCAATCGACTCACATCGTCGGGCCCGTAAAGGCGGGTACCCGATTCCGACCGAAGCGGCGAGACGACGCTGTAGCGACGCTCCCAGACGCGCAGCGTATCGGCGGGAACCCCGGTCAGCCGCGATACGGCGCCGATGCGGTAGGTGTGACCCGGTAAGGCAGCGTCCTGGTCGGTCAATGCGATCTCCTCGTGATCCTAAGCTTGGGGTTGTTGTTCATATTTTGTTTATGTTTTAGCCTTGACAAGCGCCAAAAACGCGCCTAATGTCGACTATGAAAGTTGGTCAATATCGGTTCATCAGGGAGAGAAGCGTTGAGTAGAAACCCGCCGGCGGTGGCGAAACGGTCCGCAGAGCGCATATTGGGTTCAGCGCAAGGTGGGACTGTGACCGCCCTTGTCCAAGCCTTGTCCATGACTGATGCCGACGAACCCCGCATGCGGATCTCGGCAGAACGAGCCAGGCAGACCGAACGAGACATCCCGACCTTCCCCTTCCATGTCGACAAGCAGGAGAAACCGTCATGCATCTGCAGCAGACTCGAGCAATCCGCAACACCTTTGACGTCGACATCCCGCTCCACCCGGATACCCGCTCTTACGAGGATGTCGCGAGATTGGTCGAAGGCTTCTTGAGGAGCATCGACAGTTACCGTCGAGACGCGCGAGATCTATCCCAAGGCGATGTCCTTCAAGCACTTTCGATCGTGACCGCTGTACAGAAGGCGAAGGACGAGGCGACCGGACGCTACGGATCCGGTTTGCGAATCGAATTGCACGCTCTGTCTGTCGAGGGTGATTCGACGCGCGTCTAAACCGCGCCAGCTCCGACAGTCGTCGGAGCTCGCGCGGCCAAGCCGATCCAACAAACGACGCATACCGCTTCAATCTGAAGTAGCATTGCAGCCCTGTCGAGGCCGATCTTCGGCTCACCCCCAACGTCATTCCCCCGGGGACTGTATGCAACGGACTTCCACCGCCTTTTTGTTTGTTTCCGCACTCGCCGTACCGATGATTTCGCCGGTCACCCTCGCGGACGAGACCCTCCATCTCTACAACTGGAGCGACTACGTCGCCGAGGACACGCTCTCCGGGTTCGAATCCGAGACCGGCATCAAGCCGCGCCTGGATGTCTACGATTCAAACGAGGTCCTCGAGGCGAAGCTCTTCGCCGGGAGCAGCGGCTACGATCTGGTCTTTCCGACCGCGCGCCCCTTCGCCGCACGTCACATCAAGGCCGACCTCTACCTGCCGCTGGACACGTCCAAGCTCCCGGGTTTGGACCGACTCGACCCGGCGATCATGAGCCAGCTGGCGAACATCGATCCGGACAACGCCCACCTGGTGCCCTACATGTGGGGAACCTCGGGCTTGGGCATCAATCGCGACAAGATCCAGGCCGCCTTGGGCGAGACCGCCGACCTGGACACCTGGGCACTGGTCTTCGATCCCGAGACGGCATCCAAGCTCGGCGATTGCGGGATCAGTTTGCTGGACGACCCCACCGAGGTCTACTCCGCCGCCCTCGCCTACCTGGGCAAGGATCCGAACAGTCTCGACAAGGACGATCTCGACGCCGCCTCGGCGTTGATCAAGGCGATCCATCCGCATGTGCGCTACTTCCACTCCTCCCAGTACATGAGCGATCTGGCCAACGGCGATCTGTGTGTCGCCATGGGCTACTCCGGCGATGTCTTTCAGGCGCAGTCGCGCGCCGAAGAGGCAGGCAAAGGCGTGGTCATCGACTATGTCATTCCGCGCGAAGGCGCGGCGGTCTGGACCGACGTCATGGCGATCCCGAAGGACGCGCCCAATCCGGCCGCGGCGCATGCCTTCATCGCCTACATGTTGCAGCCCGCCGCCATCGCCGCGGTCTCCAACGAGGTCTACTATGCCAACCCCAACCTTGCCGCCACGCCGCTGTTGGACGACGCGGTTCGGGAGGATCCGGCCATCTATCCGCCGACCGAGGTCAAGGAGCGTCTGTTCGTGCCGTCCGAGCGCAGCGATCGTGAGATCCGGGATCTGAACCGTCTCTGGACGCGCCTCAAGGCGAACCGCTGAGCTGGATCGGGGATCTCGCCGATGGCTACGCTCGCCGAGCGGCGCTCGCTTGAGCCTTGGCAGGATCCCAAGGCAGTTCCCTATCTGCGCATCGACCGGGTCACCAAAAAGTTCGGTGACGTCTATGCCGTAGACGACGTCAGTCTCGAGATCTTCCAGGGCGAGTTCTTCTCGCTGCTCGGAAGCTCGGGCTGCGGCAAGTCCACGCTGCTGCGCATGCTCGCGGGGCTCGAGTATCCGAGCGCCGGACGCATCTACATCGACGGGGTGGATGTCACGGATGTCCCGGCCTATTCGCGGCCGGTGAACATGATGTTCCAGTCCTACGCCCTCTTCCCGCACATGAGCGTGGAGCAGAACGTGGAGTTCGGGCTCAAGCAGGATCGGATGCCGAGGCGCGAGCGTGGCGAACGTGTCGGCGAGATGCTGGATCTGCTGAAGATCACCGAGCTGCGTAAGCGTCGGCCCGATCAGCTCTCGGGCGGACAGCGCCAGCGCGTTGCGCTCGCCCGCAGTCTGGCCAAGCACCCGAAGCTCCTGCTGCTCGACGAGCCGCTCGGTGCGCTCGACAAGCGGCTTCGCGAAAACACTCAGTTCGAGCTGGTCAACCTGCAGGAGCGTCTCGGCATCACCTTCGTGACCGTCACGCACGATCAGGAAGAGGCCATGACCATGTCCACGCGCATCGCGGTCATGGATGCCGGTCAGATCATGCAGGTCGACACCCCGACCGCCATCTACGAGTTCCCGACCTGTCGTCTGGTGGCCGAGTTCATCGGCTCGATCAACCTGTTCGAGGGCAAGGTGGTTGCGACCGAAGGCAATCAGGTCCTGGTCGAGACCCGGGTCGGCCGACCCATGCGCATGCGTGCCTTCCATCCGATGGTGCTCGGCACCCCGGTCACGGTCGCGGTAAGACCCGAGAAGATGCGGCTCTGTGCGGACTTCAGAGACGACGGCGTCAATCAGCTCAAGGGCCGGGTGGAGGACATCGCCTATCTCGGAGACGTATCCATCTATCGCATCCGCGTCGGCGACGGGGCCTTGGTCGAGATGACGCTGACCAATGTCCAACCGCGCACCGAGCAGGCCCTGACCTGGGAGCAAGAGGTCGCCATCGAGTGGTCGCCGACCAGCGGCGTCGTCTTGACCGAGTAGCCGCCCCGGTCCGAGATCGGACCGCAACCGAGCAGCACCATGCCCGCACCGCTTCCCAGCGCATCCGTCCGCCACCGTCGCATGAGTCGACTGGTCAACATCGGCATCCCCTACCTGTGGCTGGGGCTCTTCTTCCTGCTGCCCTTCGCCATCGTGCTGCAGATCAGTCTGGCGGAGCCTGCGCTCGCTCAGCCGCCCTACACCGCGCTCTGGCAGTGGGTCGACGAAGGTTTGCTGCGCATCGAGATCAATCTGCGCAACTTCATGATGGTTGCGCAGGACGACCTCTATCTGAGCGCCCTGCTCAACTCGCTCCAAGTCGCCGTCATCTGCACCCTGCTCTGTCTGCTCCTCGGCTACCCGATGGCTTATGCCATCGCAACCGCCCCCGAGCGCTGGCGGATTACCCTGCTGATGCTGATCGTCCTGCCCTTCTGGACCTCGTTCCTGATCCGCGTCTACGCCTGGATCGGGATCCTCAAGCCCAACGGGCTCCTCAACGATGCGCTGATCTGGCTAGGCCTGATCGACACCCCGTTGGCGATCCTGCATACCCAGACGGCCGTCTATATCGGGGTGGTCTACTCCTATCTGCCCTTTATGATCCTGCCGCTTTACGCCAATCTCACGCGTCTCGACCCGAGCCTGCTCGAGGCCGCCGCGGATCTGGGCTGCCGTCCCATGCGGGCCTTCCTGCGGGTCACGCTGCCGCTCTCGATGGCCGGTATCGTCGCCGGGAGCATGCTCGTGTTTATACCGGTGGTGGGGGAGTTCGTGATCCCGGATCTGCTCGGCGGACCCGAGAGCCTCATGGTCGGCAAGCTGCTCTGGAGCGAGTTCTTCTCCAACAAGGATTGGCCGCTCGCCTCGGCGCTGGCGATCCTGCTGCTTGCGCTGCTGGTCGTTCCCTTCGTGATGATGCAGCGTCTGCAGCAGCGCATGGAGGGAAGCCGTCCATGAGGCGCCGACGCTGGCCATTGCTGACCCTGCTCGCCTTCGGTTATGCCTTTTTGTACGTGCCGATCTTGCTGCTGATCATCTATTCGTTCAACGAGTCGCGCTTGGTGACCGTCTGGACCGGATTCTCGACCAAATGGTATGGCGAGCTCTTGCGCAACCGGCAACTGCTCGATGCCGCCTGGTTGAGCGTGCGTATCGCCGCCGTGAACGCGACCCTGGCGGTCGTGCTCGGGACCCTTGCGGCCAACGCCCTGGTGCGCCATCGCAACTTTCGCGGACGCACCGGATTCGAGCTGCTGCTCACCGCACCGCTGGTGATGCCGGACGTCATCATCGGGCTTTCGCTGCTGCTGCTCTTCGTCGCGATGCAACAAACGATCGGCTGGCCCGGCGGTCGCGGCTTTACGACCATCACGATCGCCCATGTCACCTTCAGCATGGCCTATGTGGCCGTGGTGGTGCGCGCGCGCCTCTCCCAGATGGACCGCTCGCTCGAGGAGGCGGCCATGGATCTGGGCGCCCGCCCGCTGCGCGTCTATCTGACGATCACACTCCCGCTGATCGCGCCCGCCCTGTTCTCGGGCTGGCTGCTCGCCTTCACGCTCTCGCTCGACGATCTGGTCATCGCCAGTTTCGTCGCGGGGCCCGGCTCGACGACGTTGCCGATGGTCATCTATTCGAGCGTGCGCATGGGGGTCTCCCCGCAGATCAACGCCCTGGCGACCATCATCGTCGCGGTCGTCACGCTGGCGGTCGTGATTGCGGGGATCTTGATGCGCCGGGGCCGCGAGGTGCGGTGAGTTGGTTTCAGCAAAACGCGTGTGCTGAAAATCCGATGCCGGACGTCTTGCCGAACGGTTTCCAACCACGCGGCGGCACCGCAGCCGAACGGTTCGAGCAGAGCGCGGAAACCCATTGTCGAATTGATTCAGGATAAGGATCGACCCCGGCATCCCGCTTTATGGTGTCGACCGCACTCGTGGGGCTGTCGAGGGGTGGGCCTTTTACCGAGCGCGCCGGGCGAGGAGATCGGAACATGCGCGTGTCGCCTTCCGGTCGAGATGTTGATCACGACGGCCATACGGATTCGGCTGAGAGGGTACCTACCTCGCATAGGGTTCCCTTCAGCAACCCCTCGAATCCATCGGCCGCAGTCGAGGAGGTTACGCGGAGGTTATGATGAATCGAGATACGCCTCACGTTGCCGGGGCGCCGGCCGTCGGCCAGGCGCAGTCGGATCGGCTCGCGGCGGCGGTAGCGTCGCGCGACAACCAGCCGTCGAGGAGACTCGAGGGGCCGGTGCAGACCCCGCTCATGTGGCGGGACGAATGGTGCATGGGTATTCCCGCATTGGACGCGGACCATCGCCGGCTCGTCACCCTGGTGAATGCATTGCTCGCCAGCCAACCGGGCGCCCGGCATGATCGAGGCAGAACCGGCGATGGCCTGGAGCAGAACACCGCCCAGAGCGAGCCCCTCGCGCGTTTCGAGGCACTCTTGAGCCACCTGAGGCATCATTTCGAGCGCGAGGAAGCCATCATGCTGTCGATCGATTACGACGACTTCCAAACCCACAAATGCGAGCACAGCCTACAGTTGGCGGAGCTGACCGAGCTGCACCGACAAGTCGTTCGCGAGCACGGCGACGCCTTCGGCCAGGAGTCCCTGCAGTGGGTGAAACAGTGGTGCTTCGATCACTTCGTTGCCGAGGACCGGCGTCTCGCCCGTGCATACGCGGAGGCGACGCGACCCTGAGGCGGTGACGTCCGTGAGCGCTGCGGCTAACCGGGCTGTGCGCCGAGCCTGCCGTTCGACGCGCCCGACAGGCGCGCGATCAGACGCTTGAGCCAAAGACTCTCGGGGAGCAAGAGCAGATAAACCATGCCGAGGATCACGGCCTGGTACCAGAAGCTCGTCAACCACACCGGGGTGACCCCCGTCGCCAGCCAGTTTTCAGCGAGACGCTGCAGATTGAAGAAGCTGAAATAGGCCAAGAACGCAAGAAAGAGCCGCCCGGAGCTGCGCTGACGAGGAGAGAGCGCGACCAGCGGAATCGCGACGATAGTCAGGACGAGAATCGCCAGGGGCGCCGCAAGCCGGTGCTCGAGCTCCGCGCGGTCGGCCGTCTCGGGGGACGCCAAGAGCTCACGCGAAGGCGTGGTGGAACGCTTGGAGATCACGCCCGGCGCGGCGTCGGACGACCGGATCCGAACACGATATTCCTCGAACTCCCCGATCATGAAGGCGGCCGACCCCGGATCGCCGTCGAAGCGGTGCCCGCTCGATAGGGTCACGATGTGGTCGCCCGTCTCCCCCTCGATGCGATGCTGCCCACCCCGACTCACCACCAGCCGGGCAACATCCTCGCGACGGTCGAGGATAAAGACATCGCCGAGCGACTGCCGGCGGTCGATGTCGCCGATATAGAGGACCAGCTCACCGCCTTGCTCGAGATAGAACCGACCGGGTTGAAGGCCCGCGATCTGTGCCGCCTGCTCCTTCTGTTGCATCCGGATTTGATGGATCCCGGCCGCAGCCCAAGGCTGCAGAAACAAGGAGATCCCGGCGGTGACCACAGCGACCGGCACGGCAAGGATCAGCAACGCCCGCAACACCCGGCGCGGGCCGATGCCGCAGGCACTCATCGCAATCAGCTCGCTGTCGCGCGAGAATCGGCTCAAGGTCACCAGCAGCGCCAGAAAAAACGCCGGCGGCAACAGGTTGGGCATATCGCGCAGAACCTGAAAGGCAAGGAAGTTGATCACCAGATGCGCGCTCAGCGCTCCGACGTTGACCTCCTCGAGGGTGCGCAAAAAAAGCATGCTCGCAACCACCAGAACCAGGATCGCCACAATTGCGGAGAAGACCTTGGTCGCTTCCGACAGCAGATAGCGATCGACGATTCCGATCATGTCCTTCTCTAAGATGATGTCCGGGAAAGCATGGACCAAGAAGAAAGGGCGGCTTTAGGCGCCCGGCAAGCGTTGGTGATCCGCACGGCCGGGATGGTCACTCCCGGAAATCGCCCAAGGAGTCGTCCGGAGGCCATCGAGGGCCGTCGAGGATCATCGGGCCGGATGCTCCGTATCCTCCAACGCCTTGGAGGCAACCTCGAAGGTATCGCTGGAGAGCTCCTCGGCCGCGAGGATGCGCTCGATCTCGGTGCGCATCAGCGCCTGACGGCCCGCGTCGTATCGGCGCCAACGGATGAGCGCCTTGAGCAGCCGCGCCGCGATTTGCGGATTGAGCGGATCCAGCTCCAGGACTCGGTCGGCGAGGAATCGATATCCGCCGCCGTCGCGGGCATGGAAGCGGGCCGGATTGGCGGTGCAGAAGGCGCCGACGAGGCTGCGTACCCGATTCGGATTGCGCAGCGAAAAGTCCGGGTGCTGCAGGAGGCCGGTCACGATGCCCAGGGTTCCTGCGCGGCTGCTGGTCGCTTGGACACTGAACCATTTGTCGATCACCAACGGCTCCTTGGACCAGCGCCGGTGGAACGCCTCGAGGGCAGAGGTGCCATCCTCGCCGCCGTGATCCACCAGCAGACGCAGCGCGGCGATCGCGTCGGTCATGTTTCCGGCACCCGCGAATTGGGCGCGGCACAGGGTCAGCGCCCGGGCGTCTCCCGCAGCCATCAGATATCCCAGGGCAAGGTTCTTGAGCGCACGCCGGCCGATCGCATCGGGTGTCGGTGCATAGCGCTCGACGTCGGCGTTGTCGCGATAAACGCTCAACAGCTCTTCGACGAGCCGCTCTCCCAGGATCTCTCGAAGCGTGTTCCTTGCACGATGAATCCCATCGACGTCGACGGTCTCCATCTGATCTCCGAGAAACGATTCGGAGGGCAGGGTCAGGACCTCGGCCAGCAGGGCCTTGTCGGTCTCCGGATCGGTGAGGGCGCCGCGAAATGCCTCCACGAAGCGCCCCGGAACCTCGGCCTCGGGATCCGCGATCATCGTCGAGAGGACACGCTGCATCAGGATGCGCGCGGCATTCCAGCGGGAGTAACCGTCGCTGTCGTGACGCAAGAGAAGGAGCAGGTCATCGTCGCCGTAGTCGAACCTCGGCTGCACCGGAGCGGAGAATCCACGCAGCAGCGAGGGCACGGGGCGAACGGGAACATCCACGAAACACAGGCGGGTCTCCCAATCGCGCAGCTCAAGGATCCGTGTTCCCGGCTCCCCTGCGTTCGGCTCGCCCTCGAGGCGAAGCGCCAGCTCCCGTCCCTGCGGATCCAGCAGGGCGATCGCGAGCGGAAGATGCAGCGGATCCTTGTCGGGCTCGCCCGGTGTCGGCGCGATCGCTTGGCGAATCAGGAGGCTGTAGGTCGCGCGCTCTGCGTCGTAGGCGGCCTCGATGTGCAGATGCGGCGTCCCGGCTTGGGAGTACCAGCGACGGAACTGCATGAGGTCGCGCCCGCTCACGTCCTCCATGCAACGGACGAAATCATCCGTCGTCACGGCCTGGCCGTCATGCCGCGTGAAATACAGATCGGTGGCCTTGCGGAAGAGCTCGGGGCCGAGCAAGGTCGCCTGCATCCGCACCAGCTCGGCGCCCTTGTTGTAGACGGTCGCGGTGTAGAAGTTGTTGATCTCGAAATAGGAATCGGGCCGCACCGGGTGCGCCATCGGGCTGCTGTCCTCGGGGAACTGATGGGCCTGAAGCAGGCGTACGTCGGCGACACGTTTTACGCCGCGCGAACCGACGTCGGCCGAGAACTCCTGATCGCGATAGACGGTGAAGCCTTCCTTGAGGCTGAGCTGAAACCAGTCACGGCAGGTGATGCGGTTGCCGCTCCAGTTGTGGAAATACTCGTGCGCGATGACGCCCTCGATACCCTGAAAGTCCTCGTCCGTGGCGGTATCGGCGCGGGCCAGCACGAACTTGTCGTTGAAGACGTTGAGGCCCTTGTTCTCCATGGCCCCCATGTTGAAATGACTGACCGCCACGATCATGTAGACATCGAGATCGTATTCCCGACCGAACCGCTCCTCGTCCCACCGCATCGCCTTCTTGAGCGACTGCATCGCGTGGTCGCATCGGTCCAGATTGTGCGGCTCGACGAAGATCTGCAGGACGACATCACGGCCTGACGCCGTCGTAAAGCGATCCTCGATCGCGCTCAGATCACCTGCGATCAGCGCGAAGAGGTAACTGGGCTTGGGAAACGGGTCCTCCCAGGACACGAGATGGCGGCCATCCACGAGCTCGCGCTCCTCGACCCGGTTGCCGTTGGACAGGAGTACCGGGAAGCGTCCTTTGTCGGCGATGAGCGTGGTTCGATAGCGGGCCATGACATCCGGGCGATCCAGAAAATAGGTGATGCGCCTGAAACCCTCCGCCTCGCACTGGGTGCAGAGCATGTCGCCGGACTGGTAAAGCCCCTCGAGGGCGGTGTTGAGGTTGGGATGAATGCGCACACGGGTGTCGAGCCGGAAACGGTCCGGAACCCGCTGCAGCGTAAGCGAATCGGGTTCCACCCGGTACTCGGCAGGCGCGAGTCTGTGTCCGTCGATCGCCACCTCCTCCAGATCCAGCTGCTCGCCGTGGAGCCTGAGCGTGCCGTCGCCGCGAGTTGCCGCTGGATTCCGGCGCACCTCCAAGCTCGCCTCGACCCGTGTGCGGTCCGGATCCAGATCGAATCGGAGCTCGACATGGTCGATCAGAAACTCGGGCGGACGATAGTCTCTGCGATGGATCGGGTGCGGCGTGTCGCGGTACATGATGATGCTGCTCCAGGTTCAAGGTCGGGTTGACGGCCGGTACCCCGGACGGCGAAGCTTCGCCATCATCTCCAAACCGTCGTTGAACGTCCACCGCCTGTAAGGTGAAGGCCGAGATGCCCCATATCACTATCTATACCACGATGATTTGCCCCTACTGCTCCCGCGCCCGGCACTTGCTCCAGCGCAAGGGCGTCGACTTCGAAGAGATCTCGGTCGACCGGGACCGCGAGCAGATGGCCATCATGCGCCGGCGCAGCCGCCGGCACACGGTGCCGCAGATCTTCATCGACGATCTCCACATCGGCGGTTACGACGACCTCGCAATGCTGGATGCCCGCGGCGAGCTCGATCCCTTACTCGCCCCCGGCGATGCGCAAGGCGGTGACCCCGGAGGTCCCGATGAGTGAGGGTAGCGGCGCGCCGGAAGGCGTCCGTCTGGATAAGTGGCTCTGGGCGGCACGCTTCTTCAAGACCCGACATCTCGCCGTCGAGGCCATCAACGGCGGCAAGATCAAGGTCAACGCGCTGCGCGCCAAACCGGCACGGGCGATCGCGATCGGCAACCGTATCGAGATCCAAAAAGGCGGCCTCGTCTGGGACGTCGAGGTCCTCGGCCTGAGCAAGCAACGCCGCTCGGCCACCGAAGCGGCCTTGCTTTACCGCGAGGAGGAGGCAAGTCGACTTAAACGCCAAGAGATCGTGCGCGAGCGCCGCGACACCGGCGTCGGTGCAGGCGACACCTCCGGGCGACCCACCAAGCGCGATCGCCGCCTGATTCAGCGCTTCAAGATTCCTACTGACTCCGGGAGTTGAAAGCCACTTGGACAGCGATGCCTTTCGTCGAACCTATCGCGCCATCAACGAGCGCTACTGCGCGTTCGAGAAAGGCATCCTGACCAATCAGTGCAGCTGCTCGGAGGCCGAGAAGTTCTGTATTGCCGAGCGCGAGGGCGTGCATTGCGGCTCCGACGAGGCACAGGAGACCTGCGTCGCCCTACTCGACCTCTTGCGTCGACAGGCCAGATTCGCGCTCAAGACCAGCGAGCAGCAGCGCACCCTGCCCTATGCAAAGGCGATGCGCCTGCAGATCGGCGGGTTGCGGGGAATCGCCGTCGCACTCGATCCCGAGGCCCCGGCCCCCGCCGAGATCGCCGACGTGCGCGAATTGCTCCTCGCCGCCATCGCGCGTTTCGGCGCCCTCGAGCATCTGCCGTTTCCGCAGATCATGCAGCAGATTGCGGCCTATCGAGCGCGCCGAAGGCGGCGTGGATCCGACGCCCCCAAATAACCACCGCATTTTCTTGTCTTCCTTTGCGTCCTTTGCGTCCTTTGCGCCTGTTGAACCGCGCCGGCTCCGACAGTCGTCGGAGCCGGCGCGGCCAAGCCACTCCAAAAAATTACGCATACCGTACCGGGCGCGCTTTGGGCTCACCCGTCCCAAACAACAGGACATGCGTCCCGGCAGGCGTACGGTCGAAGAGCTCGATCAGCTCCGGGTCGTGCATGCGGATGCAGCCGTGCGAGCGCGCGACACCCATCGGCTCGGACTGCGGGCAGCCGTGGATGTAGATGAAGCGGCGCAGGGTATCCACGCAGCCGCCGCGGTTGCGGCCCGACTCGCACCCGGTCAACCAGAGGATCCTGGTCAGGATCCAATCGCGTCCCGGATGCTGCGCGGCGAACGCCTCGTCGTAGATCTCGCCGGTCGGTCGACGCCCGCGGAAGACAGTCCCGATCGGGCAGTGGTCGCCGATCCGCAGGCGCACGCGATGCAGCCCCCGGGGCGTACAGCCGCTACCGTGCTGTTCCCCCACACCTTTCAGCCCGGTCGATATCCGATACTCGCCCAGTCGACGCGCACCCTCGTACAGGCCGAGGGCCTGGCGGTCGATATCGATCAGGACGTGTCTGGAGCGCCACCACATATCTTCGTTGCACCGCACCCGCTTCACCAACGGCAGAATGGATGGCGCGCCAGGTTCGAGTTGTAATAGCGCGGATCGTCCGACACCTCCGCCCCGGCCCAATCCGGCAGCTCGAAGGACTCGTCCTCGGATGCCAGCTCGATCTCGGCGAGTACCAGCCCGGCGTTCTCGCCGGCAAAGACATCGACCTCCCAGAGATGGCCGCCGCACCGCACCCGATGACGCACCTTGTCGATGACCGGCAGACTGCTCAAGGTCTCCAGCATGGCCCGAGCGTCGTCGATCGGGATCTCGTACTCGAATTCGGAGCGGGTCACACCCGTGGTCCTGCCCTTGATGGTCAGGAATCCGCGATCACCCTTCGTTCTTACACGGACCGTAGCCCGCCCCGCCTCCGCCAGATAGCCCTGGAGGATCGGCTTGCGGTCCTCGACGGCATTGCGCCAAGACGCGTTCTTCACCAGAAATTTACGCTCGATTTCAAGGCCCATAAACCGCGCCCGGAGTGAACACAATAAAACGATCGGGACTCGCATGCCGCGAGCGACCAGAAGCCTTTTCGTCGGCGCGGCTTAAAAGTGAACCGGAATTCGTCAATTTCTTCGCGGCCTCGCGGGTAAGACCGGCCACCCAAGACATCACTCGCTCGTGACACCCGCTCTGCGGTGCCACGCATGCCCCTTGGCGCTCCGCGCCACGATGGCCAGAGTGACGAACAACGCCTTCTTCGCGCAAAGCGTGCTTCATGCGAAGGGTTAGGCAGCCTTGACGATCCTAATTCATGCGGTGGCTCGCCGGCCGGGTGATGCCCCATGCACCCTACCGAAAATTCCTGAATCGCGTCGGCTCCGACCATGCGGGTCGGACACACACTCGCACCGAACCAACAGCGCCGAATGCCGCGGCGAGGACGCGATTCAGCAACGCTCGAACAGGGCCATCGACTCCACATGGGCCGTTTGCGGAAACATATCCATAACCCCTGCCGAAACCAGCCGATATCCAAGCCCATTGACGAGACGATCGGCGTCGCGCGCAAGGGTCGTCGGATAGCAGGAGACATAGAGCACCCTCTCTACCCCGAGCCGCGGCAGCCAGTCGAGCACCTCGAGCGCGCCGCTGCGGGGCGGATCCAGCAGTGCCTTGGTGAAACCCTCGCGCGACCAGGGCTCCTGATCGAGCGCGCCGTAAAGATCAGCCATATAGAAACGTGCGTTCCCGATCTTGTTCAAGAGGGCGTTCGCCTGCGCGCGTGCCACCAAGCCGGCGTCGCCTTCCACCCCGACCACCGTCTCGGCCTGACGGGCGAGCGGCAAGGTGAAATTGCCAACGCCGCAGAAGAGGTCCAAAACCCGCTCGTCGGCCTGGACATCCAGGAGTGCGAACGCCTGGTCGAGCATCGATCGATTCAGCTCCAGGTTGACCTGGGTGAAGTCGGTCGGCTCGAACTCGATCCGAAGGTCGTAGCGGGGCAGCTCGTAATGCAGGGCGATCCCCTGACCGGGCAGCGGCCGGATGCTCTCCGGGCCAGCCTCCTGAAGATAGATATGGAAACCCTCGCTCTCGCCGAGCGCCTCGAGCACGCCCAAGTCCGCCGCACTCGGCGGACTCAAGGCACGGAACACCAAGACCGGCGGTGTGTCGCCCATCGCCACCTCGATCTGGGGCACCTGCTCGCGGATGCTTAAGGCATCCACGGCGGCCCCGATCGCCTGCAGATGCGCCCCGACACTCGGGTGAAGTACCTCGCAGCGACCGATGTCGGTGATGAAGGCATTGCCCCGCTCGCGAAAACCCACGAGGGTTCGGCCCTTCTTCGCCACATAACGCACGCCGAGCCGCGCCTTGCGCCGGTACCCCCAGGCGCCCGCCGTCAAGGGCTCAAGCCAGGTCTGCGGGGTCACCTTCCCGATGCGCGCGAGCACATCCGCAAGGCTGTCCTGCTTGGCGCGAATCTGGGCACCTGCCTCCATGTGCTGCAGGCTGCAACCCCCGCAGATGCCGAAATGGCTGCATTTGGGCACCACGCGCTCCGGCGACGCTCGCAGCACCTCGACGACGGCACCTTCGTCGAAGCGACGCTGGATGCGCGTGTACCGGAAACGCACCCGTTCCCCCGCCAGCGCCCCGTCGACAAAGACCGCCTTGCCGTCGAAGTGCGCCAATCCGCGACCCTCGTGCGTAAGGCCCTCGATCTCGGCCTCGACAGGCTCCTGCGGAAGTGGTTTGCGTTTTCTCGACACGGACTGCGTCCTCGACACTCAAGCTATAAACGGAAACAACCGCGGTCGGCCCTAGGCCGGAAAGACCCCGGTCGAGAGATACCGATCGCCGCGGTCGCAAACGATCGCCACGATGACTGCATCACGCACCTCCCGGGAGAGCCTCAATGCAGCGGCGATACAACCACCGGAGGAGACCCCGGCGAAGATCCCTTCCCGCGCCGCCAACGCGCGGGCGGTCTGCTCCGCGAGCTCCTGAGAGACGTCGATCACGCGGTCCACACCGGCAGGATCGAAGATCTTCGGCAGGTAGGCCTCGGGCCAACGTCGAATCCCGGGGATGCTTGAACCCTCCTCGGGTTGGACGCCCACGACCCGGATCGCGGGATTGCGCTCCTTGAGGTACCGTCCGGTGCCCATGATGGTGCCGGTCGTCCCCATCGCGCTGACGAAATGCGTGACCTGTCCGTCGGTATCGCGCCAGATCTCCGGACCCGTCGACTCGTAGTGAGCGGCCGGATTGTCGGGATTCGAGAATTGATCGAGCCGGATCCCCTGCCCGCGGGCCTCCATCGCATTGGCTAGATCGATTGCCGCCTCCATGCTTCCGGACTTGGGCGTCAAGATGATCTCTGCCCCGAAGCTTCGCATGACGCCGCGTCGCTCTAAGCTCATGTGCTCGGGCATGATCAGAACCATCCGATAACCCTTGATCGCTGCCGCCATGGCGAGCGCGATTCCAGTGTTGCCGCTCGTTGCCTCGATGAGCGTATCGCCGGGTTTGATGGTCCCGCGCTCCTCGGCACGACGGATCATGTTCAAAGCCGGTCTGTCTTTGACCGACCCGGCGGGATTGTTGCCCTCGAGCTTGGCCAAAATGAGGTTGCCGGTGTCGCCCTGAAGACGCTGGAGTCTCACGAGCGGCGTATGGCCGACGAAGTCTTCGATCGTTGGATAGGACATCTTCTGCTCACATCGGCGTCGCGCCGGGGGGACGGGGTTGGCTGTGCTCATTCTGCACCAGCATCGGGCATCGACCAAGCCGCAACAGCGCTCGGTCGTCTCCGTCTGGACGTTCCGGGCCGAATGCCCTTAGAGTACCGGGCGGGTCGTGAACTTTTTCGGACGGCGGTGCGCATGATGGATCAAGGCTCCAACTTTGACGGCTTGCCTGCTCGAGACGACGCCGCTGCGCTTGCGAGTGCGGGCGGCGATGCCGATCTCGCTCGCGAGCTGCTGGACGTCTTGTTGGCGGGATTACCTGCCGAGATCGAGGCGCTTCGTGCCTGCATCGCGGAGGCCGATTGGAGCGCTCTGGCCGAGCACGCGCATCAGGTTCGCGGCGCCACCCGATACTGCGGCGTACCGGCGTTGGACGACGCAATCGAAACGCTGGAACGCACGGCACGGCGCGGCGATGCCGATCTCGTGTTGGAAGATTTCGCCGCTGTCGAGGCCCAAGCGAATCGTCTCGCCGAAACGTTACGCGTCTGACGAGGGTCTGTTCGACGCAGATCTGCCCTGCTCCGAGCCCCGAGACAATCGAGCAGTGACGCAGTTTCGAAACATTCCGACGATTTTTGACGCTCCCGGATACTGCAAAGAACCGTCACGGCCATCGGCACAGCCATTCAGGCATGAGTATCGCCGCCCGGGAGGTCCCCCTAAGTCATAAAACCGCCGCTTAGAGTCGAGAAATGCGGTGTACAATCGAAGCGTTTAATGCTCGCGCGTCGATTTTAGAGTCCGGCGCAATCTTTGCATCGGGAGCGTCATCCTTTCGATCAAGTCGATAATCGCCCGATCCGAGGTCGATCATGTTTCCGGAAGAACTCTCCGCGAGGTTGCACAAACGCGTGACTATGGTCGATCCGAGCGCGAAAGACCAAGGGATTTTCAGGGACGACGACCCGAGCCAAAAGACCCGTAAACTCTCCGATCAAGCCCTGGCTGTTGCAGAAAGCCTCAGGGCATCCACGATATCCGCCTCCGTCTTGACCGGAGTCGTCCGTGTTGTCGATGCGGTGACCGTTGCATCGCTCGGCACACTGACGCTGCTCTCGGCGTCCGGCGAGCTTACGGTCCACCCCCTCGCCGCTGTCGGGATCCTTCTCGGCGTTGTTCTGGTCACGCTGGTTTTTCAGGCGGCGGACTGTTACCAAGTCTCCGTGATGCGTACCCTGCTGCCGCAGCTCACGCGCATCACCATCAGCCTCTCGGTGATCTTCGGCGCTTTCCTGACGATCCCGTTGCTGCTCGATGATAGGCCTGCACTCCCACCGGATTGGCTCGGACTCTGGTTCGGCCTGACGCTGTTGGCGCTGCTCACGATGCGCCTCGCGCTCGCTTTTCTGCTGCGGCGCTGGACCAGAGCCGGCCGCCTGGAGCACCGCGCGGTCATTGTAGGCGGCGGCGAAGCTGCCGCCGATCTGATTCGGGACATCCAAAAGCAATCAAGCCATGCGATTCGCATCTGCGGGATCTTCGACGACCGAAAAAACGACCGGTCGCCGGCCATCGTCGCGGGATACCCAAAACTCGGCAGCGTCGCCGACTTGGTCGAGTTTGCCCGAATTGCCCACGTCGACATGTTGATCGTGACGATACCGATCAATGCGGAGCGGCGGCTGCTCGAATTTCTCAAACAGCTCTGGGTGCTGCCGGTGGATATCCGTCTCTCGGCACACACGGCCAGTTTGGACTTTCGCGATCGCGCCTCATCGTTCATCGGAGGCGTTCCGTTTGTCGATGTCGTGGACAAACCGGTCGCGGATTGGGATGCGATCGTCAAGCGGACGCTGGATCTGCTGGTTGCCAGTACCGCCTTGATCCTCTTGTCGCCCGTGATGCTCGCAACGGCGCTCGCGATTCGGCTGGACAGTCCCGGTCCCGTTCTCTTTCGCCAGAAGCGCTACGGATTCAACAACGAGGTCATCGATGTCTTCAAGTTCAGATCGATGTATCACCACCTGTCCGACCCACTCGCCAAGCGCGTCGTCAGCAAGGGCGATTCGCGCATCACGCGAGTCGGACGGTTCATCCGCAAGGCATCCATCGACGAGCTCCCGCAACTGTTCAACGTCTTAAGCGGCGAGCTGTCTCTGGTCGGTCCGCGCCCTCACGCGGTGAATGCACACACCAACGAACGTTTGTGGGAGCAGGTCGTGGACGGCTATTTCGCCCGCCACAAGGTCAAACCGGGCATCACCGGATGGGCGCAGGTCAACGGATGGCGGGGCGAGGTCGACACCCCCGAGAAGATCCATAAGCGCGTCGAGTACGACATCTATTACATCGAAAACTGGTCGATCCTTTTCGACATCTACATCCTTCTCCGGACGCCTTTCGCGCTCTTCAACACCGAAAACGCCTATTGACCGCGCGTCGGAAGGAACCGAAAACGACGCGAAGAGACCAAGACGCAGGCTTTCGGCCCGGGATTCCGGGGTTCGTAATCGCACCCCGGCCACCGTTTTTCGATGCCTCAGGGTTTGGCCGCCTCGACCGAATCGACCGTTTGTAGCGTCTTCGCCAAACCCGCGACCGCTGCACCGATGTTGCTGAGCTCCGCGGGCAAGATCAGGGTCGTTCCCGACTGTGCGATGCGCCCGAACTCACGCACGTACTGCTCGGCGATGCGCAGACTCACGGCATCCTTCCCGCCGGGCTTCTCGATGGCCGCGGCGATCCGTTCGATCCCGATCGCGGTCGCCTCCGCGAGCATCTGAATCTCGCGCGCCTTGCCCTCGGCCTCGTTGATCTGTTTTTCCTTCTCTGCTTCCGAGAGATTGATGACCTGGATCTTCTGACCCTCGGAGATGTTGATCTTCTCTTGGCGCTCGCCCTCCGAGCGCGCCACGACCGCCCGGCGCTCGCGCTCGGCGCGCATCTGCTGCTCGAGTGCGTCGGTGATGGTGCCCGGCATCACGATGTCGGCGATCTCGTAGCGCATGACCTTCACGCCCCAGGGCTGCGCGGCGTCGTCGAGGGCGCTGACGACCTCTTCGTTCAGCCTGCTGCGCTCCTCGAAGGTTCTGTCCAGCTCGATCTGGCCGATGATGGAGCGCAGCGTCGTCTGCGCCAGGCTCATGGACGCGAAGCGATAGTCCGTGATGCCATAGCTCGCCGACTGGGGGTCGATCACCTGAAGGTAGAGAACCCCGTCCACGCTCACGGCGATGTTGTCCTTGGTGATGCACTGCTGCTTGGGGACATCGAGCGCCTCCTCCTTCAGGGTATGTCGGTAGGCGACGCGATCCACGAAGGGGATCAGGATGTGGAAGCCGGCATCCAGGGTGCGCGAGTAGCGCCCCAGACGCTCGATGATGTAGGCCGAGCGCTGGGGGACGATCTGCGCCGTCTTGGCCAAAGCGATCACGATCACCGCCACCGCGACGAGCGAAATCAAGGTACTGATGCTGAGGTACATGTCATCCATCGTTCGGTCTCTCCTCTAAACCGCGCCGGTCGCGGTATGTGTTGTCTTCGGATGGGGTCGGCCCCGGTAGACGGGACGGTTGTCGGAGCAGGCGCGGTTTAGACGAGAACCGAAAAACCGACCTTTTCCGCACGACGTGTCTCGCGGCCGGCCTCAGGATTCGGGCGTTCTCGGAGGCGCTGCACTGACGTGCAGAACGAGTCCCCGCCGACCGGTGAGCCAGACCGGGTCGCCCGCATGGATGGGATCAGAGGACTCGGCGTTCCAGCGAACGCCGTTGAGGGACACGACACCCGCGCCGCGCACGAAGTCGGTCTGCGCCCGGGCCCGCGTCCCTTCGGGAAGCACTTCGCTGCCGCTCCCGCCGGTCTCCACCTGCCCGCGGAACCAGGGCTTGAGGCGATGCCGCGCAAACAGCAAAAGCGCGGCGCCCAGCACACCGAACAAGAGGATCTGTGCCGGCGGACCGATCGGGACATCGAGGAACAGCAGCAGTCCGACCAATAGCGCGGCGATCCCGAAGAAGACGGCAATCACGCCGGGCAGCGCGAGCTCGGACAAGATGAGCACGACACCGATCAAGGTCCAAAGAGAGGCGGGGGTAAAGGTCCAGTCGATCATGGCAAAGGCTCGTGCGGATCGCTCCATCCTTCATCGGGATCAGACCGAACTCTACCATCGCAGAGACTGCGTGGCACACGCCGATTGGAATGAAGTCGTCACAACGCTTGCTCGATCCGTCCCATGCGCAGACCATATCCCCGAAGTCGGCCGTTTCGCGCCTGGAGTACCCGGGACGCGGAAGTGGATCCCGCATCATGAGGAAATGACGCATGTTCGAATCGACAAAAGTAGGCCGCTCGGTCAGCAAGGACGACTTCAAGGAGCAGCAGGAGGCGCTGCGTACCGAGCTCCTCTCGGCACAACGTGATCTGAAGGACTCCGATATCCCGGTGATCGTTCTCATCTCGGGTGTCGAGGCGGCAGGTAAAGGCGAGGTGGTGAATCGGCTGAACGAATGGTTGGATACACGCGGCGTTCAAACCTTCGCGTTCTGGGACGAGACCGACGAGGAGCGCGCACGTCCGCGCTATTGGCGCTTTTGGCGTTCGATGCCGCCCCGCGGGGAGATCTCGATCCTTTTCGGCGGCTGGTATCAGACCCCGATCGAGCATCGTTTTCAGGGTCATTGCAGCGATGCGGAGCTCGACGGGGAGCTCAATCGCATCGTCGATTTCGAGCGCATGCTCATCCAGGACGGCGCACTCATCCTGAAGTTCTGGTTCCATATGTCCGAAGACGACCAGAAGGCGCGCCTGAAGGAGCTCTCGCGCGACGACAAGAGTCGCTGGAAGATGCTCCCGGACAAGAGCAAGTTCTCCGAGCAGTACGCCGCGTTCGAGCAGGTTGCCGAGCGTGTCATCCGCCACACCGACCGGGGTGTCTGCCCCTGGTATCTGGTCGAGGCCGAGGACAGGCGATACCGCGACTTGACCGTCGGCAAGACCCTTCTGCACGCCATCCGCTCGCGGCTGGCCGAGGCCCCCTCGGACAGCATCAGAAGCAGCAGCGGAAGCCCGGAGCTCCCGAGCGGGGCGAATGCCCAGATTACGCTTCTCGATCAATTGGATCTCTCGCTTTCCTTGGACAAGGACACCTACAAGGCCGAGATGAAGCGCCTGCAGACCGAGATCAACGAGTTGGCTTGGAGCGCCTACAACAAGAAGCGATCGACTGTTCTGGTCTTCGAGGGTGTCGACGCCGGCGGTAAAGGCGGCGCGATCAGGAGGATCACCACCGCGGTCGATGCACGCCTCTATCGCACCATCCCGGTCGCCGCGCCCACCGACGAGGAGAAATCGCATCACTATCTCTGGCGCTTCTGGCGTCATGTCCCGCGGGCGGGCTACATCACCCTTTACGACAGATCCTGGTACGGACGCGTTCTGGTGGAGCGGGTCGAGGGCTTCGCCGATGATGCCGAATGGAGACGCGCCTACTCCGAGATCAATCGTTTCGAAGAGCAGCTCGTGGACAGTGGCGTCATCCTGCTCAAATTCTGGATCCACATCAGTCAGGACGAGCAGCTCAGGCGGTTCAAGGATCGCGAGAATGTTCCCTACAAGCGTTACAAGATCACGGACGAGGATTGGCGCAACCGTGAGAAGTGGCCCCAGTACAAGGATGCGATCAACGAGATGGTGGTGCGCACCAGCACCAAGCACGCGGCCTGGACCCTGGTGGAGGGCAACGACAAGCCCTACGCGCGCGTGAAGGTGCTCAAGACCGTCTGCGACACCGTGCGCGAAGCGCTCAAGCGCGATCCCGAGCCGACGGCCGGATACCTGCCGTGCGGTGAGAAGCGTCCCGACGAGGGGAAAAAGGGATCGAACGGCAAGTCGGAGTCTTGATCCTAAACCGCGCCCAGCGCGGTATTCGATGTTTTAAGGTTGGATCGGCCCCGGCAGACTTGGCGAGCGTTGGAGTCGGCGCGGTTTAAGCGATGGCGAACAAACGGAAGTAATTCTCCCGCGTGACCGAGGCAATTTCTGCCGGATCCATCCCGCGAAGTTCGGCGATTCGGCTCGCGACATGGGCGACCATTTTCGGCTCGTTGGGTTTGCCGCGATGCGGCATGGGCGCAAGGTAGGGCGAATCCGTCTCGACAAGAAGGCGATCAAGGGGGACGCGACGCGCGACGTCGCGCAGCTCCTCGGCGTTTTTGAAGGTGACGATCCCGGAAAAGGAGACATAGAAACCCAGATCCATGCCCGCCTTGGCCATCTCCCAATTCTCGGTAAAGCAGTGCAGCACCCCGCCGACGGCATCGGCGCCCTCCTCGCGCAGGATCGCGATCGTATCCTCGCGCGCATCGCGCGTGTGGATAATCAGCGGCTTGCCACATGCGCGTGCCGCTGCAATGTGGACGCGGAAACGTTCGCGCTGAAGGGCCGGATCAAGATTGCGATGGAAATAATCCAGTCCCGTCTCCCCGATGGCGACGTTTCGCGGATCGGCCGCCAAAGACACCAACCGCTCCACGGTCGGCTCTTCGCCATGCTCCTGGTTCGGATGCACGCCGACCGAGACGTCGACCTGATCGAAGGGATCGACCAGGCGCCGCATGGCCGGATAGTGCTCCAAATCGATCGAGACACAGAGCATACGGGTGACCCCTGCCTCGGCGGTCGCCTGCATGAGCCCGTGAAAGTCGCCATCGTATCGACGAAGATCCACGCGATCGAGATGACAATGGGAATCGACGAGCATCGGCTCTCCTACATGGTGTGTGTGGGGCGATCCGAGTTGAGTGCCCCGACGAGATAGTCCTCGATCTTGCGGCGGGCCATCCCCTTGTCCTGCTCGCTGAACTGCACGCCGACCCCGATCGCACGGCTGCCCTCGGCACCCGGCGGGGTGACCCAGACCACCTTGCCGGCAACCGGGATACGCTCGGTCTCCTCCATCAACTGCAGCAGAAGAAAGATCTCGTCGCCGAGCTGGTAGCGCTTCGTCGTCGGGATGAAGAGCCCTCCGTTCTTGACGAAGGGCATGAATGCGGCATAGAGCGCAGCCTTGTCCTTGATCGCGAAACTGAGGATACGCTGCTGTCCCGCGAGGGACCCAGTGGACGCGCCCGGTGTCGCCATGGGTCAAGATCTCCTGATGGCTTGGCCCGCGCCGACGCGGAGCCATTCGATCGACAAGGATTCCAGCACCAGTTGGCTGTTTGCCCTGGTTTCAACCAAGGCGCGCGCACGCTGGACGCGTTGCAGGAGCCGATGCAACGAGGTCGGCTCCAGACTCCGAGCAAGCACCCGCAGGGCGTCGCGTTGATCCGGATTGTCGAGTTGCGTCGAATGCTCGCTTGCGCCCAAACGCACCAGGTCGACCAGCCAGCCTGCCAACCAGTCCAAGGATAGCCTCGGTCCGAGGGCGTTCCAAGCCGACGCCTCCACGAGCGGGTCGCGCTGCCCGCGGGCGATCGCGAGAAACCCGTCGATCCGCTCGCGCCGCTGCGCGAGCCGCGCCTCGTCGAGCTCGCTCAATGCTCGCAGCGGCCCGCCATGCGCAAGACAGAGGCGCAATGCCGCGGTCTCTTCCGGGATCCGCCCGGACAGCCATGCCAGCGCATCCGCCGTCGACGGGGTCGGGATGCGGATCTGGCGACAGCGGCTGCGAATGGTCGCCGGCAGGCGTCCGGGTTGTTCCGTCACCAGAACGATGAGCGCGGCTCCAGGCGGTTCCTCGAGGGTCTTGAGCAGGGCGTTCGCGGCGGCGGCATTGAGATGATCCGCAGGATCCACGAGGGTCACCTTCCATGCGGCCCGGCTCGGTGTCAGTGCGCCCCGTTCCACGAGCGCGCGGATCGCCGCCACCGGGATCTCTTCGGATTTCGCCTCCGGGTCGGGCCCGACGCGCAACAGGTCGGGGTGGCTCTCCGCGGCGATCAAGGCGCAATCCGCGCAGCGCCCGCAGGCGAGCCCATCGGCCGTGGGCGCGCCGCACAGCATCGAGCGCGCGAGCAACTCGACGAGATGGCGTTTGCCGATACCGCGCGGACCGCTGAACAAGAGGCCGTGTGCAAGTCGCCCGTCTCGCCTGGCTCGATCCAAACGCGTCCAGTCCTCGGCCAGCCACGGCAGAGGGGCGTCGAATGGGAGCGGTGTCGGTTCGGTCACATCGCGGCTCCGCCGTCGGACGCATCGGCGGACTCGCTCCGCCGGGTCTCGACGAGGGCGCGCAACGCTCGGCCCGCCTGCTCGCCGACGACGCTCAAAGGCGCAGCGGCATCGATCAGACAATAGCGACCGGGACTCGCATGCGCCCGTTCGAGATAGACTGCGCGTACCGCTTCGAAGAAGTGCAGGGTCTCCGACTCGAAACGATCGGCGGCCCCGCGACCGCGTGCGCGCGCGAGCCCGAGCGCCGGGGCAAGATCGAAGAGGAGGGTCAGA
This sequence comes from Thiocapsa marina 5811, assembly GCF_000223985.1. Taxonomy (GTDB): domain Bacteria; phylum Pseudomonadota; class Gammaproteobacteria; order Chromatiales; family Chromatiaceae; genus Thiocapsa; species Thiocapsa marina. The sequence continues at coordinate 129,854 of NZ_AFWV01000013.1, read as the reverse complement.
TCCGGCCGCAGATCGCCCTGAACCAGGGTCTCGAGTAAGCCGATACGCTCCGAGCTCAACCCGCGCCCGCCGCCCTGATAGGCGTAGGTCGCGTCCGTAAAACGATCGCAAAGCACCCAGGCGCCGGATTCCAGCGCAGGTCGGATCGTCGTGCGCAGATGCTCCGCGCGTGCCGCAAACATGAGGAGCAGCTCGGCGGTCTCGTCCATCCCGGTATTGGCCGAATCGAGCAGGAGGGCGCGGATCCGCTCGGCGATCGGCGACCCTCCGGGCTCGCGCGTCGTCACGACGCGAAGACCCAGCGAGGACAGAAGCGTCGCGAGCTGCGCGATGTGCGTCGACTTTCCAGCACCCTCGATGCCTTCCAGCGTGATGAAACAGCCTCGCTCCGGCTTCGGATTCACCGCGGTCGAAGCCTTCATGGCTCACCCAGGATATAGCGGCGAACCGCTCGGTTGTGCGCGTCGAGCGTGGCCGAAAAGACATGCGTGCCGTCGCCGCGCGAGACGAAATAGAGGCTATCCCCGTCCGCGGGGTTGAGGACGGCACGGATAGCGGCCCGTCCGGGCAAGGCGATGGGTGTCGGCGGCAGACCGTCGATCACATAGGTATTGTAGGCTGTGGCCTCCCGCAGATCGGCGCGTCGGATGCGCCCCTCGTAACGATCGCCCATGCCGTAGATCACGGTCGGATCGGTCTGCAGGCGCATCCCTTTGCGCAGGCGGCGCACGAAGACATCCGCGATCTGCGGCCGCTCATGTGCCGCGCCCGTCTCCTTCTCGACGATCGAGGCCAGGATCAGGGCCTCGTAAGGGCTGTCGATCGGGAGCCCTTCGCGGCGCCCCGCCCATTCCTCGGCCAGGATCTGCTCCATGCGATCGAACGCACGCTCCAGAACCGTCAGGCGCGGCGTGCCGCGCGGGAATCGGTAGGTGTCGGGGAAGAAGCGCCCTTCCGGATGCTCTCCGGGTCGCCCGAGGCTGGCCATCAGATCCTCGTCGGAAAGATCCGACAGGGTGCCCGTGAAACGATCCTGGGCCTCGATCGCCGCGACGGCTTCCCGGAAGGTCCACCCCTCGACCAGCGTCACGGGATGTTGAACGACCTGGCCGGAGGTGATGCGCGCCAGGACATCGACCGGGGTCATCCCGGCGGTCAGCTCGAACTCACCGGCCTTGATCCGAGCCTGATCGCCTTGTCGGTAAGCCAAGGCGATGAAGTAGTAGGGGTGTCGCAGAATTCCCTCGTCGGTCATCCGACGTGCCAATCCGCGCAACGAGGTCCCGCGGGGAATATCCAGGATGGTGCTCTCCTCGGGCAAGGGTACCGGCGCCTTCAGAAAAGCGCCGTAGTCGAGCCAGAGACCGACGCCGAGGACACCTGCAGCGAGCAGGGAAACGAGCAACACGCGCGTAATCATGGATCGGGCCATTCAGGTGTCTGTGCCGCTTGGCGGATCTGATGCAAGAGATCGACGGGCAGCCGTTCGGGGTCGAACGACTGCTCCTCGAGGCGGACAACCGGCCAGACGCCGATCCGCGCGTTGGTCAGAAAGAGCCCGACGGACTCCTCGATCATCCTGCGCGTGATCGGGCGCTCGACACAGGCAATCCCGGCGCGCGCGGCCGACTCGAGTGCAACCGAACGGACGGTTCCGGCAAGGCCGCTGCGCGTCACCGCGGGTGTAGCGAGCGCAACACCGTCCCACACAAAGAGATTCGTCATGGTCCCGCCCACGACGTCGCCCGCGTCGTCGCACATCAGGCCCTCGGCGATCTGCGGGTCATCCCATTCCTGCCGGGCGAGCACCGCATCCAAGCGGTTGAGATGCTTGATTCCGGCCAGACGTCGGTTCACGGACGCAGGGGTCGCGCAATATCGGATCACGACACCGCCCTGCGCAGACGGATCGGGGCTCGGAGACGATGCATAGGACAACAGGATGCGCCGAGGGTGCGGCGAGGCGGGAGGGCGATACCCCCGGCCCCCGACGCCGCGGGTGACGATCAGCTTCAGAAGCCCGTCGTCGAGCCCGGCACATATCCGAGCTGCCTCTTCGCGCAAAATCGATCGAGAGGGCTGCGCGAGACCGAGCCGATCGGCGCCGAGCGCGAGACGCGCCAGATGGCGGTTCCACAGACAAGGCATACCGTCGCGGATCAGGATGGTCTCGAATAGACCGTCGCCGTAGTGCAGGCCGCGATCTCCGACCGAGAGTCGGTCCTGCTCGCACCCATCCGTGAAGACACGCAGCACACCCGTTGCCGCCGAGACGCCGACCTCGTAGGACGGCTCGGCAACCGGAGATGGTGGTGACGAACCGCCCAATCGCGGTCGAACCCGACGCAAAAACCGACCCTAGGGCCGCCGGAAAGCGAGGGTTCCGTTGGTTCCGCCGAATCCGAAGGAGTTGGTCAACGCGACATCGATGCGCATCTCTCGGGCGGTATTCGGGACGTAATCGAGATCGCAGGCCGGGTCCGGTGTCTCGTAGTTGATGGTGGGCGGTGCGACCTGATCGCGAATGGCGAGGATCGTGAAGATCGCCTCTGCCCCGCCGGCGGCACCGAGCATGTGACCGGTCATGGACTTGGTCGAGCTCACCGGGATCTCGTAGGCGCGCTGACCGAACGCACGTTTGATGGCCAGGGTCTCGGCCGCATCGCCCGCGGGCGTCGATGTGCCGTGCGCGTTGATGTAGTGAACCTGGTCCTTGTCGAGACCTGCGTCCGCGAGCGCGAGCAGCATACAGTCGCTGGCGCCTTCGCCGTTCTCCGACGGCGCGGTCATATGGTAGGCATCGGAGTTCATACCGACACCCACAAGCTCGGCGTAGATGGTTGCGCCGCGCGCTTTGGCGCGCTCGTACTCTTCGAGCACCACGACCCCTGCACCGTCGCTGAGGACAAAGCCGTCGCGATCGCGATCGAAAGGACGACTGGCCGCCTCCGGCGCGTCGTTGCGCGTGGAGAGCGCTCGAGCCGCCGCAAATCCGCCGAGCCCGACCGGCGAGGTGGCCATCTCGGCCCCGCCGGCGATCATGACGTCCACATAGCCGTGGCGGATCATGATCGCCGCCTCTCCGATGTTGTGCGTCGCCGTACTGCAGGCGGACACGATCGAGTAGTTTGGACCTTTCAGCCCGAACTTGATCGAGAGATTGCCGGCAACCATGTTGATGATGTTGGCGGGCACAAAGAAGGGTGAGATCCGACGCGGACCCTTGGTGCGGTAGGCTTCGTAATTGTTCTCGATGCCCGTGATTCCGCCGATCCCCGATCCGATCGCCACGCCGATGCGGCGACGGTTGGCGTCATCGATCTCGAGCCCTGCGTCGGCGATCGCCTGACAGCCGGCAGCCATACCGTAATGGATGAATTTATCCATCTTTTTAGCTTCTTTCTCAGAGACATAGTCGCTGATCTCGAAGCCGTAAATCGGGCCGCCGAAGCGGGTGCTGAACGGCTCGATATCGAAATGGGTGATGGGTTTGATCCCGCTTTTGCCGGCGAGGATGTTGTCCCAGGAGGACTTGACGTCCAAACCGACCGGCGCCACGAGGCCTAAACCGGTGACCACGACCCTTCTGCCTGACATTGCCTACCCCTTTCGTTCGAAACGCGCTATTCGACGCTCGCCGCCGCACCGGCTTCCAGCTGCGGCCGACGGCTCTCGAGCCTCGGAGCACCCGATCCGGGTGCCGGACACCTGCCTAGGCTTGGTGTTGGTTGATGTAGTTGATGGCCTGCTGGACGGTGGTGATCTTCTCCGCGTCCTCGTCCGGGATCTCGGTTTCGAACTCTTCTTCGAGGGCCATGACCAACTCAACCGTGTCGAGTGAGTCCGCGCCCAGATCGTCGACGAAGGACGCCTCCGAGGTCACTTCCTCTTCCTTGACGCCGAGTTGTTCGACAACGATTTTGCGGACTCGATCTTCAACGCTGCTCATGGAACTGATTCCTCCGGATGAATAAAGGTGGCCCTCGCTGGACCAGGCGGTATTCTAGTGACAATCGACGGCCGATGAAAGCCGTATCAGTCCTCGGCAAAAAGCACAAGGATCTGATTTAGTTGACCTTAATCATATCGAGAACAACGCATTTCATGCCATATGCATGCCGCCGTTCACGTGCAGGGTCTCGCCGGTGATGTAAGCTGCTGCGGGAGAGGCCAAAAAGACCACGGAGCCTGCAATTTCCTCGGGATGTCCCAGGCGTGCTAAGGGGATGCTCCCGATCAATGACTGGCGTTGCGCATCGGGCAGGTCGCGGGTCATGTCGGTGTCGATGAACCCCGGGGCAACACAATTGACCGTGATCGCGCGCGATCCGACCTCGCGCGCCAACGCCTTGGTGAAGCCCATCATGCCCGCCTTGGCGGCCGCATAGTTGGTCTGGCCGGCGTTGCCCATGGAGCCCACGACGGAGGCGATATTGATGATCCGGCCTTTTCGTGCCTTCGTCATCGCACGCAAACAGGCCTTGGTCACGCGGTAGAGCGAGCTGAGATTGGTCTCGATGACCGCATCCCACTCCTCGTCCTTCATGCGCATCAGGAGGTTGTCGCGTGTAATGCCCGCATTGTTCACGAGAATGCCGGGCGCACCGAGGCGCTCGGTGATCTGCGTCATTGCAGCATCGACCGAGGCTTGATCGGAGACGTCCATCACGACGCCGATGCCTCGGTAGCCCGCTTGAGTCAAGGCGTCCTCGATCGAGCGTGCACCGGCCGCCGTGGTTGCCGTTCCGGCCACGGCGGCACCTTGCTCGGCCAGCGCCATCGCGATGGACCGACCGATCCCGCGCGAGGCGCCCGTTACAAGCGCGATTTCATCGTTCAGCATTCGCTATCGCCTCCAGTGCCGCTTCGAGTGACTTCGGGTCGAAGACCGGCAGTGTCGTCAGATTGTCGTCGATTCGTTTGTTCAGACCGGTCAGCACCTTGCCGGGACCGCACTCGATCGCGATACGAAGACCTTCGGCGGCGACGGCACGCACCGTCTCCACCCACCGGACCGGGCGATAGAGCTGTTGGACCAATTGATCGCGCAACGCGGCGGTGTCGGGGGCGCTCTTTACGCTGGCATTGTGCAGGACCGCAACCTCGGGGACCCGAATCTCGATCGCAGCCAACCGCTCGGCGAGGCGCTCCGCGGCGGGACGCATCAATGCGCAATGCGAGGGGACACTGACCGGCAGGGTCACGGCACGCTTGGCGCCGGCCGCCTTGGCGGCGCCGAGGGCTCGGTTCACGGCCGCGGTCTCGCCCGCGATCACGACTTGGCCCGGTGCGTTGAAGTTGACCGCTTCGAGCACCGCGCCTTCGGACTGCGCGGCGCAAAGTGCCACGACGTCGGTATCGCCCAGACCCAGGACGGCGGCCATCGCACCCTCCCCCGCCGGAACGGCCTCCTGCATGAAACGCGCACGCTCGGCCGCCAGACGCACCCCGTCGGGAAAGCTCATGGCTCCGGCAGCCACCAAGGCCGAATACTCGCCGAGGCTATGACCCGCCATGATACCCGCGGCCGGTCCGCCGGACTGCAACCAAGCGCGCCAGACCGCGAGACCGGCGGTGAGCATCACGGGTTGAGTATTCCTGGTGAGATCGAGATCCTCCTTGGGACCCTCATGAACCAGACGCCATAGGTCGAAACCCAAGGCATCCGACGCCTCATCGAAGGTCCTGCGAACATCCGGATACGATTCGGCCAGGGCGTCGAGCATCCCGATCGATTGGGAGCCTTGGCCGGGGAAGAAAGCGGCAATCATGTGTGTCATCCTTATCGGCAACGACCCTAAGACAAATCGAACGGCAACAAATCGAACGCCAACAAACCGATCAGTAACGAACCAAGACCGAACCCCAGGTGAAACCACCCCCGAAGGCTTCCATCAAGAGGAGCTCGCCACGTTGAATGCGCCCGTCACGCACCGCTTGATCGAACGCCAGCGGAATCGAGGCCGCAGAGGTATTGCCGTGCTCCGCCACCGTGACCACGACGCGCTCCATCGGCAGATCCAGCTTGCGCGCGGTTGCCTGAATGATGCGAATGTTCGCCTGGTGCGGAATCAACCAGTCGATGTCGGACTTGGACAGACCGGCCGCCGCCAGGGTCTCGTCGACGATGCGCCCGAGCGTCGTCACCGCGACCCGGAAGACCTCGTTCCCCTTCATCTCCATGAATCGGGCTTCGGGATGGCCGTTGCCGAGCCCCCCGGGGACTTGGAGCAAGTCCTTGTAGGAGCCGTCTGCATGCAGATGCGTGGAAATGATGCCCGCCTCGTCGGCCGCCTCCAAGACCACCGCTCCGGCCCCGTCTCCGAAGAGCACGCAGGTGCCGCGGTCCTCCCAGTTGAGGATGCGTGAAAGCGCCTCGGCCCCGACCACCAGTGCCCGTGTGGCGGCACCCGTGCGGATGAACTTATCGGCAACGCTGACCGCGTAGACGAAACCCGTGCAGACCGCCTGTAGATCGAAGGCGGGGCAACCGCGAATACCGAGACGCTGCTGCAGAAGGCAGGCTGTGCTCGGGAAAAACTGATCCGGTGTCGTGGTGGCGACGACGATCAGGTCGATGTCGGAAGGCTGCAGACCGGCAGCATCCAGCGCTCGACGTGCCGCCACCTCGGCGAGGTCGCAACAGGTTTCCCCTTCGGACACCAAATGGCGTTTTTCGATGCCGGTGCGTTCGAAGATCCAGGTCGCCGTGGTGTCGACGATCGCCTCGAGATCGGCATTCGTCATCGTCCGGGCCGGGAGGTGACTCCCGGTCCCCAGGATGCGCGAGTAAATCATCAGGCAATCGCCTTGTAGTGTCCGCTGTCGAGGTGCCGGCCGACTTGCTCGCCGATCCGCTTGGGGATGTTCGCGTGAATCTCCTTCAGCGCGATATGGATTGCGTTCTCGAACGCGATCTCGTCAGCTCCGCCGTGACTCTTGATCACGATTCCGCGCAGGCCGAGGAGGCTGGCGCCATTGTAGCGACGGGGATCCATCGTGCGCCGGAATTGCTTGAGAATGGGCATCGCGGCAAGCCCGGCAAGCCTGCTGAACCAGGTCCGCTTGAATTGCGTGCTCAGCGAGTGACGGACGAATTTGGCGACGCCTTCGCTGCACTTGAGCGCCACGTTCCCGACGAATCCGTCGGCGACGACCACGTCGATGTCGTCGAGAAAGATTCCGTCTCCTTCGACATAGCCGACATAGTTCAAGCCGCTGCGCAGGAGCAGCTCGTTCGCCTGCTTGACCTGCTCGTTGCCCTTGATTTCTTCTTGACCGATGTTCAGGAGCGCCACACGCGGCGCCGCGACACCCTCGACGGCGGTGACCAACTCACTGCCCATGACCGCGAACTGAAAGAGATGCTCTGCCGTGCAATCGACGTTCGCACCCAGATCGAGCATGTGGGTGTGTCCGTGAAGAGAAGGCACCGCCGTGATGATCGCCGGGCGATCGACACTCGGCAGGGTCTTGAGCACGAATCGCGCGGTCGCCATCAGGGCGCCCGTGTTGCCCGCGCTGACGCAGGCGTCGGCCTCCCCGCTCTTGACCAAATCGATGGCGACGCGCATCGAGGAGTCCTTCTTACCCCGTAGGGCCTTGGAAGGCGCCTCGTCCATGCCGACCTCTTGAGTCGTCGGACGGATCTTCAGCCGGGTCCGATCCGCGCTTCCGAGGTGCCGACCGATCTTCGCCTCGTCGCCGACGAGGATCAGATCGACTCGATCCGAGGCGGCGAGGAAGCGCAGCGCAGAGGCGACCACGACACCCGGGCCGTGATCGCCGCCCATCGCGTCGAGCGCAATTGTCGAGACAGGTCCCATCCCGAGAACGTTCGAGCTGCGGTCTTGCGCTGTTTTCGAGGCTCCGAGGCGACCGCGTACGGTCACTCAGAGCGGTCCAGAACCTTGCGGCCGCGGTAGAAACCGTCGGGCGTCACGTGGTGGCGAAGGTGGGTCTCGCCGCTGGTGGGGTCGACCGACAGGGTCGGCTTGCTCAAAGCGTCGTGCGAGCGACGCATGCCGCGCTTGGAGGGGGTTTTTCGATTCTGTTGAACGGCCATCTGTAATCTCCGAATAACGCGCGGCCGCCACTCGAGCGGAATCGCGATCTGTTTACCAAAACTATCAACGAAAAATGTCGGGCAGCTTCGGCGCAAGAGACGGTGCACCGAGATCGTCTCCCTACGATCATTCCCCCCGGGGTCGCTTGAGAGCGGACAAGATCTCGAAGGGTCGGCGCCTCGTTTCCGATCCCGCCTGCGCAGCCCCTGTCTGTCCCGAAGCCGCGTCACCCTCGACCGGCACCGACGCGCAGGATCCGCGTGGATGTCTCGGAACCACCGGAACCGCCAGCAGCAGCTCATCCTCGAGGATATCCAGAGGATCGAGCCGCTCTTCGTTCACCAGCCAAGGGTCGAGATGCTCGGGCAGATCGAGCGCATCCTCGTCGCGGCGAATCAAGGCGAGCTCGATCCGGGCGTCGACCGGAACCTCGAGCGGGTCGAGACAGCGTTGGCAGAGTAGCCGCAGAGTGGCGCGTACCCGACCCGTTACGATACACCGGCCTTCCCGATCCCGGCCGAACTGCAACTCGTAACCGACCGTGTCGCCGATTGCCGAATCCGCGAGCGCCGAATCGATCCGCCGCGCCGCGCCCTCCGGGGCATCGACGGCAGCGTTGAGCCGCCGCATCCGGCTCAACGGCACCTCGCCGTTGATGGCAATTTCACGGCGGCAAGCTCGCCATGGGTCGATCGGCTCAAGAGGTGCACTCGACATAAGCGCGCCAAAATAGCGTATTTACGGCCATAACGTCAACCTAAACCGCGACCGGACTGACGTCCTCTATGCCGCGGTGCAGCTCGGCTGACCCTGACCCTCAGGTGCCCACGAGAGCGAGCAGCACGCCTGCGGCGACCGCCGAGCCGATCACGCCGGCAACATTCGGACCCATAGCGTGCATGAGCAGGAAATTGTGGTGGTTCTCGGACAGCCCGACCTTGTTCACCACCCGCGCGGCCATGGGCACCGCGGAGACGCCGGCAGCACCGATCAAGGGATTCACCTTTCCTCCGCTGAGACGACACATGATCTTGCCCATGATCACGCCGGCTGCCGTACCGATGCTGAAGGCAACGGCGCCGAGCACCAGAATCCCCAACGTCTGCGTCGTCAGAAAGAGTTCGCCGGAGAGCTTGGACCCGATCGCCAGCCCCAGGAGGATGGTGACGACGTTGATGATCTCGTTTTGAGCCGCTCGACTGAGGCGCTCTACGACGCCGCTCTCGCGCAGGAGATTGCCCAAGGTGAGCATGCCGATCAGCGGGGCAGCCGAGGGCAACAGCAGGGCGCAAAGAAAGAGGACCGCGAAGGGAAACAGGATCCGCTCCAGGCGCGAGACCGGCCGCAGCTGCTCCATCACGACACTGCGCTCGGCCTTGGTCGTCAAGGCGCGCATGATCGGCGGCTGAATGATCGGCACCAGCGCCATGTAGGAATAGGCGGCAACCGCGATTGCGCCGAGGAGATCGGGTGCAAGGCGCGAAGCCAAAAAGATCGCCGTCGGCCCGTCCGCGCCGCCGATGATGCCGATGGCGGCGGCGTCGGCCAGGCTGAAATCGAACCCGGGCAGCAGGTTGAGGGCAAGTGCACCGATCAGCGTCGCGAAGATCCCGAACTGCGCTGCGGCTCCGAGCAGCAGTGTCGAAGGCCTGGCGATCAAGGCGCTGAAATCGGTGAGTGCACCGACGCCGAGGAAGATCAGCAAAGGGAAAATGCCGGTCTCGACACCGACGTGATAGATCATCCCGATCATGCCGTCCGGCCCCGCCATTCCGGCGACCGGAATGTTCGAGAGGATCGCGCCGAAGCCGATGGGCAGCAGCAGGAGCGGCTCGAAGCGTTTGGCGATCGCCAGATAGATGAGACCGAGACCGACGAAGAGCATCAGCAGCTCGCGCCACGTGACGTTGGCGATACCGGTGGACTGCCACAGGGTGAGAAGCGCCTCCATTCCGCTCAGCCCAGGGTCAGCAGTGTCTGGCCGACTTGGAGGCTGTCGCCCTCCTTCACCGAGATCGCAAGCACGGTTCCGCCTTGCGGCGAGCGGACCTCGGTCTCCATCTTCATGGCCTCGAGCAGCATGATCAGCTCCCCGGACGCGATGACCTGCCCGGGCTTGACCTTGACTGCAACCACGGTGCCCGCAAGCGGGGCCGGCACGTCGCGACCCGCGGCGGGGGGCGATGACGTGGCGCTCGCAACGGCCGCCTGCGGCTCCACGGCCACGGCGCCCTCGGGAGAGACGACGACGTGATAGTTGCGACCGTCCACCTCGACCCGATAGCGCTCGGCGACGGGAGGGACCGCAACCGGCGCAGCGGCAGACTCGACCAAGCCGGGGCGTACCGGCTCATCCCACGGCGGCGGCTCGAAGAAACCGGGATTGTTGCGATTTTCCAGGAACTTGAGTCCAACCTGAGGGAACAGGGCATAGGTCAGCACATCATCCACGACATCCGAGGCAAGCGTCAGGGAGCGCTCCTCGGCCAGGCGTTGCAGCTCTGCGGTGAGCACGTCGAGCTCGGGGGTGAGGTTGTCGGCCGGACGGCAGGTGATCGGTGCCTCGCCCTCGGCCAGAACGCGCTGCTGAAGCTCGACGTTGACCGGGGCCGGGGTCGCACCGTACTCGCCTTTGAGGACGCCGGCTGTCTCGTTGGTGATGCTCTTGTAGCGCTCGCCCATCAGGACATTGAGGACGGCCTGGCTGCCGACGATCTGGGAGGTCGGCGTGACCAACGGGAGAAACCCCAGCTCTTCTCGGACCTTGGGGATCTCGATCAGGACCGCGTCGAGACGGTCGGTGGCCCCCTGCTCGCGGAGCTGGTTCTCCATGTTGGTGAGCATGCCGCCGGGCACTTGAGCGACCAGGATGCGCGAGTCCACCCCCTTGAGCGCGCCTTCGAATTTGGCGTACTTCTTCCGTACCTCGCGGAAATAGGACGCGATCTCTTCCAGCAGGGGAAGATTCAACCCGGTCGAGCGATCCGTATCCTCCAGGATGGCGACGACGGACTCGGTCGGCGAATGACCGTAGGTCATGCTCATCGAGGAAATGGCGGTATCGACCATGTCGATGCCCGCCTCGGCGGCTTTCAGGATCGTGCCGGTGCTCATTCCGGTCGTGGCATGGCTCTGCATCGCGATCGGGACGCTGCAGGTCTCCTTCAATCGTGTCACCAAGGTCTCGGCGACATAGGGTTTGAGCAAGCCGGCCATGTCCTTGATGCAGATCGAATGGCAACCCATATCTTCCAGCCGACGACCCATATCGACCCAGTACTCCAGATCGTGCACCGGGCTGACCGTGTAGGACATGGTGCCTTGGGCGTGCTTGCCGGTCGCCAAGGCGGCCTTCACGGAGGTCTCGAGGTTACGCACGTCGTTCATGGCATCGAAGATGCGGAACACGTCGATTCCGTTGAGGGCGGCGCGCTCTACGAAGGTCTCGACCAGATCGTCCGCATAGTGCCGATAGCCGAGCAGGTTCTGTCCTCTCAGCAGCATCTGCTGAGGCGTTTTCGGCATCGCGGCCTTGAGCAGGCGCAGTCGCTCCCAGGGGTCTTCACCGAGATATCGGATACACGCGTCGAAGGTTGCCCCGCCCCAGCTTTCGATCGACCAATAGCCGACCTCGTCCAGCTTGGGTGCGATAGGGAGCATGTCCTCGATGCGCAGACGCGTCGCGAGGAGTGATTGGTGAGCGTCGCGCAGGACAACATCGGTGATCGCAAGCGGGTTGGATGGCTTCATGCGGAACTCGGTCTCGGGTTAAGTGATGATCGATCGGCATGGCACGCGCCCGCCGCCGGCCCGCAGACGCAGGAATCCGTCATCCTCAGACGGCGGGGCACGAAAAAGACGTGACGCGGGAGGCTAGCGGAAGAACCCGGTCGCGGCACGACACGGCGCGATCGTTGCGTCAAGGTCGATGGCGTCGGCGATAGGCCTGGATCGCCGCGCCGACGACCGCAACCAGTCGATCGCCGTCTGCTGCCGGGGATGGTGCGATCGAATGGGCCGCGACGCCGGTCGCCGGGGGCGCATCCTCGGGACCCCAGCGCGCCACGGCCTTCGACATCAGCATGAGCAGGCCAACCAGCGTCACCAGGAAGGTAAAGACGATCCCAAGGCCGATGGCCATCAGCCAGAGCCCCTCGATCAAAAGGTCCGCGACGGCAGTATCCATAGCGTCAGGCGCGCATCAGACATCGAAGGGGTTACGACGGACCAGGGTCTCGACCCGGTCCGGACCCGTGGAGACAAGGTCGATCGGGACCCCGCCCAGCTGCTCGATGGTCTCGAGATACGTGCGTGCCGCAGCGGGCAACGCCTCGTAAGAGGTCGTACCGACCGTCGACTCGGACCAGCCCGGGATCTCGATATAGCGAGGCTCGCAACGCTCGAGGGCGTCGGCCCCGATCGGAGGCGAATCGAGGGCATCGCCGTCCAGGACATAGCCCGTGCAGATCTTGATGGTCTCGAGACCGTCGAGTACGTCGAGTTTGGTGATGCAGACGCCGGTGACGCTGTTGATGGCGAGCGATCGTTTGAGTGCGACCATATCGAGCCAACCGCAACGCCGCTTGCGACCGGTGGTCGCGCCGAACTCGTTGCCCCGCTTGCCGAGAAGCTCTCCGACGTCGTCGAACAGCTCAGTCGGGAACGGGCCTGCGCCGACACGCGTGGTGTAGGCCTTGACGATCCCGAGGACATAATCCAGATCTCGCGGGCCGACACCGCTGCCGCTGGCTGCCCCGCCGGCCGTCGTCGTGGACGAGGTCACGTAGGGGTAAGTGCCGTGGTCGATATCGAGCAATGCACCCTGCGCGCCCTCGAACAGGACGTCTTTGCCTTCGGCGCGGCAGCCGTGCAGAAAGCCGGGCACATCCATGACCAGTGGCCGCAGGACCTCGGCGTGGCCGAGGTACTCGTCGAGGACCGCCTCGTAGGACACCGTGGGTGCCTTGAAGTAGTGCTCGAGCGTGAAGTTGTGATACTCCATGACCTCGCGCAAGCGCTCCGCAAAGCGCTGCGTGTCGAGAAGCTCGCCGAGGCGGATGCCGCGACGTGCCGTCTTGTCCTCGTAGGCCGGCCCGATCCCTCGGCCGGTCGTTCCGATCGCCTTGACTCCGCGAGCGAGCTCGCGCGCCTGATCGAGCGCGATGTGGTAGGGCAGGATCAGGGGACAGGCCGCGCTGATGCCGAGGCGCTCGCGGGCCGGCACGCCCGAGGCCTCGAGCATGGCGAGCTCTTCCTGCAACGCCGAGGGCGAGAGCACCACGCCGTTGCCGATCAGGCAGCGCACGCCTTCGCGCAGCACGCCGGAGGGAACCAGATGCAGGACGGTCTTCACGCCGTCGATGACGAGGGTGTGCCCGGCATTGTGGCCCCCCTGAAACCGCACCACGACCGATGCACGGTCGGTGAGGAGGTCCACCACCTTACCTTTGCCTTCATCACCCCATTGGGTGCCGATTACAACGACGTTGTTGCCCATCTTTAGTCATCTACTCCGCGAGGATATCGTCTAGTTCCCAACGCCCGTCACGCTCGACCAGCATCTGCCGGCAGTCCGGATCCCGCAGATCCCGCTCGATCCCGGGCAGCGCATGGACGACCCGCCGACCCGAAGCGCGAAGCCGATCGACGGCCTCCTGCAATGCCGGCGACGTGGACCAGGGCGCGCAGATCGCCGGTGCATTCGGGTCGGACCGCTTTCCGTGACGCAGCAGCTCCTTCAAATCCGTGCTGAAGCCGACGGCGGGTCGTGCGCGACCGAAGACGCGCCCGATGTCGTCGTAACGCCCGCCGCGCGCGATCTCCAACCCCCAGCCGGGGACAAAGGCAGCAAAAACCGCCCCCGTCTTATACCGGTAACCGCGCAGCTCCGCCAGATCGTAATGGATGGAGACGTCCGGGAGCCAGCGACCGAGCTCGTCGGCGAGTCGGCGCAAGTAGTCGACGGCCTCGCGAACCGGGCGATCGGCCTCGCGCAGGAGCGTCTCGGCCCGCGTGAGCGCGTCCGCCCCGTTGAGCTCCGCCAAGGCCGACAACATGCGCGCCGGGGCACCGCCGAGGCCGAGCTGCGCGATCAGCGTCTCGATCTCCGGAACCGCTTTGCGCTGGAGCGCGTCGAACAAGGCGTGCTCGCCGGCGGGCGACAATCCGGCTTGACGCGCGAGACCGCGATAGATGCCTACATGCCCCAGGTCCAGATAGGTTTCCCCGATCCCGGCGGCTCGCAAGGTCAGCATGATCAACCGCAGGATCTCGGTATCGCTCTCGATCCCCGAGTGTCCGTAAATCTCGGCCCCGATCTGCAGGGGGCTACGGGTCCCGGCGAATCCGTCGCTCCGGGTGTGCAGAACCGTCCCGAGATAACACAACCGAGTCGGTGCATCGCGTCTGAGGTGGTGGGCATCGATCCTGGCGACCTGCGGGGTCATGTCGGCGCGCACGCCGAGCAGCCGCCCGCTGAGCTGGTCGGTCAGCTTGAAGGTCTGAAGGTCGAGATCCTGACCGGTTCCGGTCAAGAGCGACTCCAGATAATCGATGAAAGGCGGGATGACGAGCTCGTAGCCCCAGCTCGCGTAGAGATCCAACAGCTCGCGCCGCAGGGTCTCCATGATGCGTGCCTGTGCAGGCAGTACCTCGTCGATCCCGGCCGGCAACAGCCAGCGTTCCTCGTTCATGCGTTCTGTAGCCCCGATTCTTCAGTCTCGATGGGCGCGCCTCGGGCGCGGTACCGCCAGTTGAGCAGCCCAGTTGATCAGCCTTAGTTGACCAAGTAGAGCAGGCCCACGCCCGCGAGCATACTGGCGAGGCCGGCGATGCGCAGCGCACGCTTGTCCTCGGCAGCCATCAGAAGGAGGACGCGTCGAAACCCGTCCGGATTCAGAAAAGGCCAAATGCCTTCGATAACCAACACAAGCGCAAGCGCAACCAAGACATCATGCACCAAGGCGTGACCCCGAGACACTCAATGCGGATCCGAGTGCACCCTGAGCGGGCACGCCGGCCAAAGGCGGGCATCTTTTCAGACGTCGGCGCGTTTGTCCAACGCTAAACCGCGTCGGCGCCGGATACGCGAACGCCTCGGACAGCCGAGGCGTTCGGTGAAGCACGAAGGTCAGGGGGTTACTCCCCGGCGGGGTCGCGGAAGAATCGGAAGAAGTCGGAGTCCGGATCCAAAACCATCACGTCGCGTTCCTGCCCGAGTGCCGATCGGTAGGCACTCAAGCTCCGGAAGAAGGCGTAGAACTCGCGATCCTGGTTGAATGCGTTCGCAAAGATCTGAGCGGCCCGTGCATCGCCCTCGCCTCGCGTCTCCTCGGACTCTCGAAAGGCTTCGGCGACGATGACGGTGCGCTGGCGATCGGCATCCGCGCGGATACGTTCCGCCGCCTCCCCGCCTTGCGCCCGAAGATCCCGGGCGACGCGTTCGCGCTCGGCACGCATCCGCGAGTAGACGGATTCGCTGACCTCGGGCGGCAGGTCGATCTTCTTCACGCGCACGTCCACCACCTCGATCCCGAGATCCTGGGCGTTCTCATTCACCTCCTTGGTCAGCAGGGCCATCAGAGCGAGACGATCGTCGGAGACGACCTCTTGGATCGTGCGCTTGCCGAACTCGTTGCGAAGGCTCGTGTTGACGCGTTCCGACAGAAGGCGAGAGGTTCGTGCAATGCTGCCGCCGGTCGAGCGGAAGAATTGCGCGGCGTTGGAAATGCGCCATTTGGTGTAGGAGTCGACGATGACATCCTTCTTCTCGATCGTGAGGAAACGCTCCGGACGCGAATCCATTGTCTGGATCCGCCGATCGAACACCTTGATATTGTTCAGGACCGGCACCTTGAAATGCAGACCGGGCTGATAGTCGTCACCGATGATCTGACCAAGTCGCAGCTTGATCGCGACCTCGTACTGCTGTACGACGAAGGTGAAGGCATAGACCGCGATCACGAGACCGGCCAAGCCGAGCGGCAAGAAGGTTTTCAGCTTATTCATTGCCGCACCCTCCGATCACGGTCGACCGAGCGTTGCGGGCGATCGGCAGCCTCCGATGCAATGGCCGGGGCGGATGGCTCGGGCTTCGACAGGGTCGCCGCCGTGTCCGGACGCTGCTTGATGAGTTGGTCGATCGGTAGGTAGAGAAGGCTGTCGCCGCCGTTTTCCACATCGATGATGACCTTGTTGCTATCACCCAAGACCTGCTCCATCGTTTCCAGGTAAAGACGCTGGCGCGTCACCTCCGGTGCCATCAGATACTCGGTGAGGATCGCCGTGAAGCGCGCCGTCTCACCTTCGGATCTGGCGACGACCTGATCGCGGTATGCGCGAGCGTCGGCGATGATGCGAGCCGCCTCGCCGCGTGCCTGCGGGAGGACCTCGTTGGCGTAGGCCTCGGCCTGATTCTCCAGCCGCTCCTTGTCCTCACGCGCCTTGATGGCGTCGTCGAAGGCCGCCTTGACCTGCTCCGGCGGTTTTGCCGGCTGCATGTTCACCGACGTCACCAACAAGCCTGTTTGGTATTGGTCCATCAGCGCCTGAACGCGTTCCTGAATGGTGACGGCAACGGCGCCGCGACCTTCCGTCATGACGAAGTCGAGCTTGCTCCCGCCCACGGTCACGCGTACCACCGTGACGGTGGCATCGCGCAGGGTCTGATCCGGATCGGCAACTTGAAACAGGTAGTCGGCAGCGTCTTGGATGCGGGACTGAACGGTCAGCTCCACATCGACGATGTTCTCGTCCTGGGTCAACATCGAGGCGGAGTGGCTGAAGGTCGAGATCTCGTCGACATTGACCTTGGTAACCGTCTCGAATGGCCAAGGGACATGCCAGTGAGGGCCCGGACCCGTGGTATCGACGTAAGCACCGAAGCGCGTCACGACTCCTCGCTCGGCAGGCTCGACGATGTAGATGCCGGTCGCCAGCCAGATGATCAGCAGGATCCCGACGATGATTCCGACGGCGCGCGAGCTGAAGTCTCCGCCGGGGAGATTGAAGCCGCCGCCACCGCCGGACGATCCGCCGGAGGGTTTATTCCCGCCGAACAAACCACCTAGGCGCTCCTGGAGCTTCCGCACGACCTCGTCGAGATCGGGGGGGCCCTGGTCACCGCCGCCCTTGCCGCTCCAAGGGTCTTTGTTACCGCCACCTGGCTCGTTCCAGGCCATAGCTTCTCCGTCTGTCGAATTCGACTGTTGAGTGTTGGATTGAGAGGCGCTCCCGCAAACAGAGGAGCGGGATGCGAGAGAGGCGCACGGACCGATTTTTCCGTGGCCTGTACGCTTTGAGCCCCGAAGCACCCCTTCAGAGTGCCGACGAAGCGCGACGATATCAAGCGATGACGCGATCGAGACCCGATCGACAAGATCACGGATTCTAGGGGAACCAAGGCGCCGAGGGCAAACAGCGTCGGGCGATCGGGCGCGGCCGGCCATGAGGGTACCGGGAAAGGGATCGATCGGGCCGAGCCTTAAACACCCTCTTTGTCCTCCGAGAACCGCGTGTTTCTGGCCGCGAGACGCTCCCGATCCGGTCGCCCGATGATGAGATCCATGGACCATCCCCCGGCCGGTTTGGGCACGTCCGAGAGGATCTGCGCATGCTCGAATAACCAGGCACGCAGGCGCCCTTCATCCGGTTCGAGATCCAGCGAGCAGCGAATCCGGTCGCGCCCCAACCACTCGGAGATCGCCTGAAGGAGTAGATCGACCCCCGCCCCCGTGTGCGCGGACAACCAGACACGGCTCGGGAAACCGGCCGAATCCCGTTCGATTCGCGGCGACTCGTCGGGGAGCAGATCGACCTTGTTGTAGACCTCCAGACGCGGGATCTCGTCGCTGCCGATCTCGGCGAGCACCTGCTCCACGTCGGCCGCGAGACGGGACCGATGCGGCGCCGAGGCCTCCACGACATGGAGCAAGAGCGAAGCGTTGCGCGTCTCCTCGAGCGTCGAGCGGAACGCCGCCACCAATTCATGCGGGAGCCGGCCGACGAAGCCCACCGTGTCGGCGACGAGCACCCGGCCACCGTCCGCAAGGGTCAGGCGGCGCAAGGTCGGATCCAATGTCGCGAAGAGCTGATCGGCCTGAAAGACACCGGCCTCGGTCAAGCGGTTGAAGAGCGTGGACTTGCCCGCGTTGGTGTAGCCCACGAGCGAGAGCACAGGCAGCTCGGCCTTGTCCCGCGCCTTGCGCCCTTGGGCGCGCTGGACCTGGATGCGGTCCAGACGCCGATCGAGCACCGTCATCCGCTTGGCAAGGAGCCGCCGGTCGGTCTCGAGCTGCGTCTCGCCGGGTCCACGCAGGCCGATGCCGCCTTTCTGGCGCTCCAAGTGGGTCCATCCGCGCACCAGCCGGGTCGACATGTGCTTGAGCTGCGCAAGCTCGACCTGCAGCTTGCCTTCGAAGGATCGCGCACGCTGCGCGAAGATGTCGAGAATCAGGCCGGAGCGATCCACGACCCGGCATTTCACGAGGCGCTCGAGGTTGCGCTCCTGGCCGGGCGAGAGCGGATGATTGACGATCACCAGCTCCGCTCCCGTACCCGCGACCAGCGCGATCAGCTCGTCGCACTTGCCGGTTCCGATGAAAAGCTTCGGATCGGGCGCCGAGCGCGATCCGCCCAGGGTGCCGACAACCTCGGCGCCCGCGGCGACCGCCAGGCGTCGAAACTCCTCGCGCTCGTCGGGCTCGGCGGTCGAGCCGATGTCCAGGTGCACCAAAACAGCGCGCTCGCCGGCGCTCGGGCGTTCAAACACGGCAACCTCCTTCGCGGCGACGAAGGTCCGTACGCGGGCCGATCAGCGCTTCAGCTCGATCATGTGTTGCCCGGCTCGGGCAGCGCCCCTTCGGCCGGTGGGAGCTTGACGTTTCGCGCAGGCACGACGGTCGATATCGCATGCTTGTAAATCATCTGGCTGACGTTGTTTTTCAACAACACGACGAACTGATCGAAGGACTCGATCTGGCCCTGTAATTTGATCCCGTTGACCAGAAAGATGGACACGGGGACGCGTTCCTTCCTCAGGGCGTTCAGAAAAGGGTCTTGGAGGCTTTGGCCTTTAGACATGGAGTGACTCCTTATTGTTGTGGTCGCCCAACTGTGGTGGTCGCCCGATTGTTGTGGTCGCCTGGTGTTGCCCGGCAAAAATGCCCGGCTGTGATCGCTGCCGATCAAGCCGGGGATGGAGCAGGCGGGACAGCAGCCGGGACAGGCATACCCGCCGAAAAAGCCTCGTTTAAACCGCGTCTCACCGGGATCGAGGATGTCTCCGAAGCCAAACGCACGATGAAAACGACGCAGGTCGCTCCGGACGCGGTTTAGTGTCGTCGAAAAGCTGCACTTTCACCAGACCACCGCGCATCGCTCCGATCCTTGTCGAAGCAAAAAAGCACATCGGCATCGTCGCCGCAACACCTTGACGATGTTGACGACAAACGCTAGCAAGTAGAGTGCCATGTATCCGACGACAACGCCGGACGGCGCCGCGATCAAACCGACGGGTAGAAGACACCGGAACGCGCCAGGCGTTCAACCCGGAAGACTCGCATCGAAATGCGTCAACGCGGATGCGGCGACGTTGATCGCACGATCCCGATCAGACGCAGTGCCGCGTCGAGCGGATCCGGATCGTCGGCGAGCCAATGGGTCGCCGTCTCGGCACGCAGCCAGGTGAGCTGGCGCTTGGCGAGTTGTCTGGAGGCAACGATGCCTTTCAGGCACATCGCCTCGGCATCGAGCGCGCCGTCGAGATAGCTCCAGACCTGACGATACCCGACCGAACGCATCGACGGGAGGTCCGCGGCGAGATCGCCGCGTGCGCGCAGACGCGCGACCTCATCGACCAGACCTTGCTCCAGCATCGTGCGGAAGCGCGATGCGATGCGCTCGCGCAGCACGTCGCGATCCGCCGGGGCGCGCACCAATTTGAGGAGGCGATACGGCAGCTCGGCGCTCTCGGCGGCCGAGGCGATCAGTGCGCTCATCGACCGGCCCGTCAGGGCGTGAATCTCCAACGCACGCTGAATGCGCTGCGGATCGTTGGGGTGGATCCGAGCCGCCGCGGGCGGGTCCAGCCGCTTCAGTCGCGCGTGCATCGCGGACCAGCCGATGAAGGCGGCCTCGTCGGACAAGGCTTGGCGGAGCAGCGGATCCGCGCTCGGAAGTCGGGCCAAGCCCTGTTGCAGCGCCTTGAAATAGAGCATGGTGCCGCCGACCAAGAGCGGGATCCGGCCCTGCGCGCTGATCTGCGCCATGGCCGCGAGGGCGTCATCACGAAAGCGCGCCGTCGAGTAGGCCTCGGCGGGATCCAGGATATCGATCAAGCGATGCGGCGCACGGGCAAGCACATCGGGCGTCGGCTTGGCCGTACC
Source organism: Thiocapsa marina 5811 (assembly GCF_000223985.1). Classification (GTDB taxonomy): domain Bacteria; phylum Pseudomonadota; class Gammaproteobacteria; order Chromatiales; family Chromatiaceae; genus Thiocapsa; species Thiocapsa marina. The sequence goes on along the minus strand of NZ_AFWV01000013.1, from coordinate 109,405 downwards.
GATATCCATGCCCCGATACACCATCGCAGAATCGACGCTGACGATCTCGCACGGCAGGCGCTGCACCAGCTCCACGGCCAGATCCGTCTTGCCGGACGCGGTCGGGCCCATGAGCAGGATCGCGAGGGGACGTTGCTCGGGCACGTCGCTCGATCCTGCGTGCACGGGGCCTTCGGATGAATCCGTCACATGGGTATCCCGACTCAGCGCCCGCGCGAGAACCAGCGATCGAGCTCGTCGTAGCCCACCCGGATCCAGGTCGGACGGCCGTGATTGCATTGATCGATCCGCTCGACACGCTCCATGTCGCGCAGCAATCCGTTCATCTCCTCCAGGGTCAGGCGTCGATTGGCCCGCACGGCGCCATGGCAGGCCATGGTGGAGAGGACCGCGTTGACGGCCTCGTCGAGTCGGGCACTGCTGCCGTGGACGGCCAGATCCGCGAGAAGATCGCGCACCAGGCCCTCGTGATCGGCTTGCCGCAGCAATGCCGGGACCTCGCGCACCACCAGGGTACCGGCATCGATACGGTCGATGACCAGACCCACCGCGATCAGGTCATCTCTCCGGGATGCGATCAGCTCGGCCTCGCGCGGGGCTACCGAGACGGGCACCGGGACCAACAGCGGCTGGCGAATCACGGCGCCGGAGCGCCAGCTCGTCTTCAGCCGCTCGTAGCCGATGCGTTCGTGGGCTGCATGGATGTCGACGATGATCAGACCGTCCGGTGTCTGGGCCAGAAGGTAGACCCCGTTGATCTGTGCAACGGCGTAACCGAGCGGATGCGCCTGTCCGTCCTCGCGGCTTGTGCGCTCGAGCGTGCCGTCGTCCCCGGCTCCCGCGGGCGGCTGCTGAAACGCCAGATCGGCACGCAAGCGTTCGGAATATCCGCCGCGTCCGTCGCCGACGCTCAGGGGAAGATGCAGCGTGGGGCCCGAAACGCCCCCGAAACGGGCCGGCGGCCCCTCGTGCCCGCGCGGCGCCGAGCCCGGCGCAAACGTGCTCGGCGTCTCGGCGACTTGCACCGGCTCGCCGAGTACCCCGGCCGAAAGACGCCGCTGAAGCACCCGAAAGATGAAGTCGTGCACCTGTCGGCCTTCCCGGAAACGCACCTCGTGCTTGGCCGGATGAACATTGCAGTCGACCATGCGCGCAGGCAGCTCGAGAAACAACAGATAGGCGGGATGCCGGCCGTGATGGAGCAGGTCGCTGAAGGCCTGTCGCACCGCATGGCTCACCAGCTTGTCGCGGACCATGCGTCCGTTGACGTAGAAGAACTGCTGATCGGCCTGACTGCGGGAGAACGCGGGCCGCACGACCCAACCCCGCAGGCGCAGATCGATGGCCTCCTCGTCCAGGGTCAATGCCTGCTCGGCAAAGGCGTTTCCGAGCAAGGTCTCGAGACGGGCGCGTTGCCCCGCAGCGTCGGCCGCGGCCGGCAGGTCGTAGACTGTTCTGCCGTTGTGGCGCAACTGAAAGGCGATCTCCGGACGCGCCAAGGCGATGCGCCGCACCACCTGCTCCAGATGGCCGAGCTCGGTCTTTTCGGTGCGCAGAAACTTACGGCGTGCCGGGGTGTTGTAGAAGAGATCCTGGACATCCACGCTGGTCCCCGGCGGATGTGCGGCCGGCCGCGGCTCCCCCAAGGCCCCGTCGCTGCCGACCGTGACCTCGAGGGCCGTGGACGCGTCGCGGCTGCGCGAGATCAGACGCAGCCGACTCACCGAGGCGATGCTCGGCAGTGCCTCGCCGCGGAACCCAAGGGTCGCGACCGCCTCCAGATCGCTCAACTCGGCGACCTTGCTGGTGGCATGACGCGAGAGCGCCAAGACCAGCTCGTCCGGCGGGATGCCGCGCCCGTCGTCGCGCACGCGCAGCCGCTTGATGCCGCCGCGCTCCACATCGATCTCCACCCGTGTGCACCCGGCGTCGAGACTGTTCTCGATCAACTCCTTGGCAACCGCGGCCGGACGCTCGACAACCTCGCCCGCGGCGATCTGATTGACGAGATGACTGGAGAGGATCCGGATCGGTCTGGACATGCACGGATGGGAACAGAAGCGCGGGGCGCGGGCAAGGGGAGCCTCCTGCCTCCTGCCGCCTGCTATCAGCACAGCACGACTCCGAACGCACGTACGGTCGAGGTCGGACGCTGTGTAACCGCAGGGGAATCGCCCTTATGCCGAACAGGTGCGGCACGCCCGTCGCCTGCAGCGCGAGGCTGACGACTGACGGCTGACGGCTGACGGCTGGAGGCAGGCGGCTGAAGACTCGGCGCAACCGGCCTCAGGAATCCTCCGGAATCGCCAGCACTTGCCCTACCCGGATCATGTCGTCGTTCAGACCGTTGCGGGCGCGCAGGGCCGAGATGCTCACGCTGTGCCGCTTGGCAATCCCGGAGAGGGTATCGCCCGGACCGATGACGTATTCGCGCGCGCCTGCACCGCCCTGCGACGAGGCATCGACGAGCATCCCGTGAGGCGGATACTTGCGGAAGTACCCCGACACGCCGGCCATAATCGCCTCGGCGAGCTCCCGCTGATGGCCGCGATCACGCAGTCGCTTCTCTTCTTCGGGGTTGCTGATGAAGGCGACCTCGACCAGGACCGAAGGCACGTCCGGCGCCTTGAGAACGGCAAACCCCGCTCGCTGCACGTCGCCGCGATGGACCACGCCCAACCGACCGAGATTGGCGAGAACCATGGCCGCGGCCTCGGTGCTGTGCTCGATGGTCGCGTTCTGCGTCATATCCATCAGCACCGTCGCCAGCAGGTCATCGTTGGTCGCGAGATCGACGCCGCCGATCAGATCCGCGCTGTTCTCGCGACTCGCCAGCCATTTCGCCGCCTCGCTGCTCGCCCCGCTGAAGGACAGCGTGTAGACCGACGAGCCTCTCGCAGTCGCGTTGGTAAAGGCATCGGCATGGATCGACACGAAGAGATCGGCGCGACGCTCGCGCGCGATCGCGATGCGTTCCTGCAGCCCGACGTAATAATCGCCGTCGCGGATCAGCAGCGCCTCGAGACCCGGCTCGCGCTCGACGAGCTTGGCGAGCTCGCGCGCGATCGCAAGGGTGACGTCCTTCTCCAGGGTTCCCGCGGCACCGATGGCACCGGGATCCTCGCCGCCGTGACCGGCGTCGATCGCGACGACGATCGTAGGACCGTCAGCCCGACGCGCCCCGCTCTTGCGAACCGCCGAATTCGGAAACGATGGAAGCGCGACACGCCGCACGCTCGAACCATTCTTCGGTGTCAGGTCGATGATCAGCCGATGTCCGTAGCGCTCGTTCGGGCTCAGTGTAAAGCTCTTGGCCCTGACAGCTTGCTTGAGATCCAGGACGATACGCAGGTGTGAGCTGCCCCTCACCCCGCCGCGCAGGCCGACCAGCACGGGGTCGCCGAGGTCGACCTTCGGCAGATTGCTCTGCATGCGTGCATCGTCGAGGTCGATGACGAGACGATCGGGCTCGTCCAGCGGAAAGATCCGGTGGGTGATCGCCGAGGAGGTCTCGAAGACCAACCGGGTCTTTTCCGGATCGGTCCAGACCCGCGTACCCTGCACCGATGCCTGCTCCGCGTAGACGGCCTGCGCCGAAACAGCGAGCAGCATCAAAAAAAGAAGCGGCGAGATCAGCCTGTTCACACGCACGGCCTTCCGGTTGCTCCCGATCCGATCGATCGTACGTTGAAAGATAGCATGCCGAGAAACGGCTTTCCACGTTGCATCATTGGATTACATCCGACTTCTCAGGAGATGCGCAGCTCGCCGAGTCCGCGCAACCGAGACCGACCAACCCCTCGAGCACGGACTCGCCAGACGGCGTTCGGGCCGAGAGAAGCAGGCGACGGCCGGCGGCGGCGTATTCGATCGCGATCACCAGGTCGGGCGACGGCAACATCCCGAGACCGCGTTCGGGCCACTCCACCATCCAGACCGCATCCTCGGCGAGCAGGTCGCGCAGGCCCAGATACTCGAGCTCCTGCGGATCTCCGAGGCGATAGAGATCCAGGTGATTGAGACGCCTCTCCCCGATCTCGTAGGGTTCGAGCAGGGTGTAGGTCGGGCTGCGCACGGCGCCGCGATGACCGAGTCCCGCGAGAATGCCGCGGGTGAGGGTCGTCTTTCCGGTCCCCAGGTCGCCCTCGAGGTAGACGATCAGTCGCGGCGGCAAGAGCGCGGCGAGCCGTGCTCCGAAGGCCAGCTGTGCATCGGGATCGGGCAGCCGTTGCTCCATCATGATTCCTCCCGCCCAGCGGGCACTCGGTTGGCCACCGGGCGTAGGGCGGCGACGATATCGCCCGCAACGAGCCCGCGCTCGCCCGTCCGCGCGGCCCGATCCCCGGCGGCCGCGTGCAGACAAACGCCGGCGCAAGCGGCGTCCTCCGCATCGAGACCCTGAGCGCGCAAGGCGCCGATGATCCCGGTGAGTACATCCCCGGAACCGGCGGTGGCCATCCCGGGGTTGCCGTCGCTGCAGACCGCAAGCGGGCGTAAAGGCTCGCTCCCGATCAGCGTCCCGGCGCCTTTCAGGACGACGACACCGCCGTAGCGTCCCTGCAGCGCGTGCACGGCGGCCGGACGATCCTGCTCGATCGCAGCGACGCCGGTCCCGAGCAGGCGTGCCGCCTCCCCCGGATGCGGCGTCAGCACCCAATCCGGCCCCGACCGCGGCGCCTCGGCGAGGAGATTCAGGGCGTCGGCATCGACGACCATCGGCCTGTCGAGGCCAAGGACATGCTCCGCGAGATCGCGGCCCCACGCCTCGCGACCCAGCCCGGGGCCGATCGCGACGACATCGGCCCGTGCCATCAGGGGGGCGAGGTCCGCCGACGTCTCGACCGCCGAGACCATCAGCTCGGGGCGCGAGAGGTTCAGCCAAGCGGCATGTGCCGGATGCGTCGCGATCGTGACCGATCCGGCGCCGGCCCGGAACGCGGCCTCGCCGGCGAGGCGCACGGCGCCGGACATTCCGGGTGCGCCGCCGATCACCAACAGGTGTCCGAAGGTGCCCTTGTGCGCGGTGCGGGGGCGTCGCCCGAAACGCCCCGATTGCTGATCCCAGTCGATGCGCCGCGCCGAGGCCACCTCGCTGGAATAGACCATGGCCGGGACCGCCAGCGCGCTGAAGCGGATCTCGCCGCAGTACTCCGGCCCGGCCCCGATGAAGAGACCTTGCTTGAGTCCGATGAAGCTGACGGTGAGATCCGCGCGCACCGCCACGCCCATGACCTGCCCGGTATCGGCATGTAGACCGGAGGGAATGTCGACGGCCAACACCGGCGCGCGCTGGCTGTCGAGTGCTTGAATGGCCTCGGCCCAGAGCCCCTCGACCGGACGTTCCAGCCCGGTCCCGAAGACGGCATCGACCAGGACATCCGATCGCCGCGGCAATCCACGATAGGGCTCGATCGTCCCGCCCGCGTCGCGCCAGCCGGCGCGACTGAGGGCCGCATCGCCCGTGATGCGTTGCGGATCCCCGAGCTGCAACAGGCGCACGGATAGACCCTCGGCCCGTGCCAAGCGCGCGATCACATAGCCGTCGCCGCCGTTGTTGCCGACACCGACCAGAACGGTGAGGTCACGCGCGTCCGGCCAGCGTTTGCGCAGGGCTCGATAGGCGACCTCGCCGGCCCGGTTCATCAGCTCGATGCCCGGGATGCCGTGCCGCTCGATCGCGCACCGGTCGAGGTTGCGCACCTGCTCGGCGCGATAGAGCGCATGCGGCAGTCGATCGCTGTCGGGCATCGGATTAATCCGCGGCGGGGATGGCATTCGAGACTCCAGCACGGAATCGATCGCAGACGACGCGAGACACATGACTCCGAAGACGGGTCGCGTCGATGAGGCAGGGTATCGTGAGGCGCTCGGCGTTCATGGCTCCCGATATGCTCGATGGGTTGAGTCGACGGCGCCGTTCCCGAACAAAGCGTTCGAGTCGGCTTCGAATGCGGTCTATTCTTGCCGGAATCCGCAATCGCCGAGACACGACGACCTCGAATGATACCGCCCGCAGAGCTTGTCGCCCGCATCAAGCACCGGGGTCTGGAGCTCGGCTTCCAGCAGGTCGGGATCACCGACACCGATCTGGCGTCGGCCGAGTCGCGTCTGCTGGCCTGGCTCGCCGAGGGCCGTCAGGGCACCATGGACTACATGGCCCGCCATGGCGTCAAACGCTCGCGCCCCGCGGACCTGGTGCCCGGCACGGTCCGGGTGATCTCGGTGCGGATGGACTATCTGCCCGAGTCGCACCGGGCGATGCAGACCGCGCTCGAGGATCCGCCGCGCGCCTTTATCTCGCGTTACGCGCTGGGTCGCGACTATCACAAGCTGCTCAGACGGCGGCTACAGCGCCTCGCCGAGCATATCCTCGCCGAAATCGGCCCCTTCGGCTACCGGGTCTTCGTCGACTCCGCACCCGTGCTCGAGAAACCGCTGGCCGAGAAGGCCGGACTCGGCTGGATCGGCAAGCACACCAACCTCATCCACCCCAAGGCCGGCTCATGGTTCTTTCTCGGCGAAATCTACACCGATCTCGCGTTGCCGATCGACACCCCGCTGACCGATCACTGCGGCCGCTGTCGGGCCTGCATCGATGTCTGTCCGACCCGCGCGATCGTCGCACCCTACGAGCTGGATGCCCGCTTGTGCATCTCGTACCTGACGATCGAGCATGCCGGCACCATCCCCGAGCCGCTGCGCCCCCTGATGGGCAACCGCATCTACGGCTGCGACGACTGCCAATTGGTCTGTCCCTGGAATCGCTTCGCACGGCTCGCCGTCGAGCCTGATTTTCAGGCGCGCCAAGGACTGGATACGGCCTCGCTCGTCGAGCTCTTCGGCTGGGACGAGACGACCTTTCTCGACCGGACGCAAGGCTCCGCAATCCGTCGCATCGGCCACATCCGTTGGCTGCGCAATATCGCCGTCGCCCTCGGCAACGCCCCGGCGTCGCCCGAGGTCAAACAAGCCCTGGTCAGCCGTGCAGACCATCCGCAGGCCCTGGTTCGGGAGCATGTCGGCTGGGCGCTGGAGCGGGTCGGTTAAACCGCACCAGCTTCGACAGTCACCGGAGCTGAGGCGGCCGAACCATGTCAACACATCACGCATACAACACCGGGCGCGGTTTAAAGCTCCCGCAAAAGATGCGTGCGATAATGCTTGAGCTCCTCGATGGACTCGCGGATGTCGTCGAGGGCCAAGTGTCGCGACTCTTTCTTGAACGCGCTCGCAACGTCGGGCGCCCAGCGTTGCGCGAGGATCTTCAGCGTGCTCACGTCCAGATTGCGATAGTGGCAATAGGCCTCGAGCTTCGGCATCCAGAGCGCGAGGAAGCGGCGGTCCTGACAGATGCTGTTTCCGCACAAGGGCGAGGCGCCCGGCGGGACGACATCCGCGAGGAAGCGCAGCGTCGCCGATTCGGCGTCGGACACGCTTTGCGTGCTCGCGCGCACCCGATCGAGCAGGCCGGAGCGGCCGTGATGGTCGCGATTCCACGCGTCCATGCCGGCAAGAACGGCCTCGGGCTGATGGATCGCAACGACGGGACCCTCGGCCAGGATGCGAAGATCGCTGTCGGTGATCATGGTGGCGATCTCGAGGATACGATCGGTCGCGGGGTCGAGCCCCGTCATCTCGAGATCGAGCCAGATCAGATTATTCTCGTTCTTGGTCAAATGCCTGCTCTCCTGCGATCCGTGAACGGGTGAGCCGCCCGCCTGGTCAAATTCGGCGGTCGACACCATGATCGGCTAGGGTAGCGGCGTTATCGCCTGCTGGCGACCCTTGCAGCTCCCCGGCTGGACATTGCCGGAATCGGGCACGATGCCCCGGACGACCGAGATCGCCCTGTCGTTTTCCAACAACCCTCCGGAGTCCCATCCATGAAGATCCAGTCCATCCTTCTCGGCGCGGGCACGGCCGTGCTTCTCGGCCTCGGCTCGGTCAGCGCTCAGACTCAACCGAGCGAGAACGCCGAGTCGCTGTACGAAGAGAACTGTCTCAGCTGCCACGGCAGCGAGATCTATACGCGCGACGGACGCATGGTCACCTCGCCCGACGGACTCGAGCGGCAGGTCCAACGCTGCGAGACCGCGCTCGGGCTGCGCTGGTTCGATGAAGACATCAAGGACGTGGCCGCCTATCTGAACCATCACTTCTACCAGTTCGAGCGCTGAGCCGGTGACGAAACGGCGGCTCTCGGGGCGCCAGATCGAGCGGATCCAAACCATCCAGGACCGCCGCCGCCAGCGCCTCGCCTCGCGCATCGACATCGCCTTGTCGGAGATCGAAGGCGAGCCGCTTCCACTGGAAGGCCGGGTGGTGGTTCGCCACGGCGCGAATCTGGCGGTCGAGGACGTCGAAGGCGACATCACCCATTGCCTATCGCGTCAGAACATCGGTCATCCGGTCTGCGGGGATCGCGTGGTCTGGCAACGCACCGCGAATCATCAAGGTGTCGTCACGGCCATCCTGCCGCGGCACACGGTGCTGAGTCGTCCGGACTTCGGCGGTCGCGACAAGCCCTTGGCGGCCAACCTGACACGTCTGGTGATCCTGATCGCGCCGCGACCCGAGCCGAGCGACTATCTGATCGATCAGTATTTGGTCGCGGCGGAGGCCATGGGTGTCGAGGCCATCATCCTGGCGAATAAAATGGACCTGCTCGACACGGACGATCGCGCGGCCTTTCAGGAGCGCTTCGCCTATTACGCGACCATCGGATATCCCCTCCTCTGGGCCAGTCTGCGCACGCCGGAGACCCTGGTGGCTCTGATTGATCACCTCCGCGGTCAAACCAGCATTCTGGTGGGTCAATCCGGCGTCGGAAAATCTTCCTTGGTGAAGGCCCTGCTGCCGGATCGCGAGATCCAGATCGGTCGACTCTCCAAGGCTACGGGGTTGGGGCGCCATACCACCTCGGCGGCGACCTGCTATCGCTTGGCCGACGACGGCGCCTTGATCGACTCGCCCGGCGTGCGCAGCTTCCGCACAGGTCCGCTCGAGCGCGACGTCTTGCAGCAAGGCTTTCGCGAGCTCCGCCCCTACATCGGACACTGCCGGTTCGCCGACTGCCGACACGACCAAGAGCCCGACTGCGCAATCCACCACGCCGTCTCGGAGGGCCTGATCGATCCGCGGCGGCTCGCCAACTTCAAACATCTGCTCGCCGAAACGGAGCAGGCACGCACTTAAACCGCGCCCGGTGCGGTATGCGATGTTTTTGGGTGGGGTCGGCCCCGGCTGATTTGACGACCGCTGGAGCCCGCGCGGTTTAAGAGATTAAAAAATGGATGGTTTTGAACCGCGCTCCGCTACAAGCTGCGGATGCACCAAACGTCGAACTCACGCGAAAGTGAGCATCTCGCTCTGGACGCGGTTTAAGCCCCGTCACGCGATGCCGAATCAGGACACGACAGGATGAACTACTGGCTGATGAAATCCGAACCGGACGCCTTCGGTCTCGACGACCTGGCCGCACGACCGGAGGGGACCGAGCCCTGGGACGGGGTCCGCAACTACCAGGCCCGCAATATGATGCGCGATGGCATGCGTGCGGGTGATCGAATCCTCTTCTATCACTCCAACTGCGCGGTGCCCGGCGTGGTCGGGATCGCCGAGGTGGCGAGCGAGGCCTATCCGGACAGTACCGCCTTCGATCCCGAGGCGAAATACTTCGACCCCAAGAGCGATCCGGAGAAGCCCCGCTGGTATCTGGTCGATGTCCGATACGTGCGCCACCTGAAGCGCACGATCTCGCTCGCCGAGCTCAAGACGCATGCCGAGGGCGCCCTCGCCGGTTTTCCGCTCGTGCGCAACGGCAATCGGCTCTCCGTCATGCCGGTCACACCCGAGCAATGGGACTTCATCCTCGGCCTCGAGTCCGACGCCGACGCCGACGTCGGGCCTTAGTCGAGGAGGAGAGGCCCAGGAAGGTCGAAACCCTCTGAGTCCGCCGGCCGCAGATGTCGGTGAACGCGGGCACTGCCCGGCATGTGATCAACGCGGTGCGCATGGACCCCGAGGGCGTTTGCCCGGGTCACATCAGTCGCACGACGGAGGTCTGCTGCAGCCCGAGCGCCTGCTGGCCCAGCTTGAGTGCCTGCTCGGAGAAGACATCCGCATCGCCCCACCGGTCGTCGGTGTCGACGACCTCGGACATGATCTCCCCGACGATGCGCAGGCGATAGGCCCCTTGGTCTCGTTCGGCGGCCGGACTCGGCTCGGCGCAGACATAAAAGACCGGCTCGCGTTGCCCTTGGGGCACGAAGGCGAGGATATGGCGGTAGTGACGACCGTCGCCGCTCTCGATCTCGCCGAGCAGCGAGGCGCTGTGGCTGCCGACCTGATAGCGGCGTTTCGGGATGGCGGTCTTGATGACGGGGCGCTCTTGCATGGGACGGCTCCTGAAACATGTCGAATCGGGGGCGGTTTTATCGCCCTGCACTGCATGTGGGGACGTTTGTGCGGTAACGCAGGCCGAAGCAACAAGCCTCCGTCCGTTCTCCGGGCGTCTATTGAAGCGGTGCCGCGATTCCTAGACCATCCGAAATCAAGTTCGTTGTCGTTGTCGTTGTCGTAATCGACCAACGATACGACAACGACAACGAACGATATCGACACATCTGCCGTAATGCCCTATCCAGATAACTCCGCCGCCATCTCGCCGAGGACGGAGACGACCGATGCGCAGAGTGTTGCAAGCTCCTCCTCGCCGATGACGTAGGGCGGCATCAGATAAACAAGCCGGCCGAACGGGCGCACCCAGACCCCGCGCGCGACGAAACGGCGCTGGATCTCGCGCATGGACACGGGCGTGCGCATTTCGACCACGCCGATCGCGCCGAGCACGCGCACATCGGCGACGCCCGGAAGGTCCCGGCAGCTCGCCAGTCCGGCAGTCAGACCACGCTCGATCCGCGCGATGTTGGCTCGCCAGTCGGAGGCGAGCAGGAGATCGATGCTGGCATTGGCGATGGCGCAGGCAAGCGGATTGCCCATGAAGGTCGGGCCGTGCATGAAGACGCCGGGATCGCCCGAGGAAATGGTCCGCGCGACCCGATCGGTCGCGAGCGTCGCCGCCAGCGTGAGATAGCCGCCTGTCAGGGCCTTGCCGAGTGTCAGGATGTCCGGTGAGATACCGGCATGTTCGCAGGCGAAGAGCGCCCCGGTACGCCCGAACCCGGTCGCGATCTCGTCGGCGATCAAGAGCACCTCGAATCGATCGCAGAGACGGCGAACCTCGGCCAGATAGTCCGCGCTGTAGAACCGCATGCCCCCGGCACCCTGCACGATCGGCTCGAGAATCACCGCGGCCAGCTCGGCGTGATGACGTTCGATCAAATCCGCAAACTCGGCGATCTGCTCGGGCCGGCAGGGCTCGCCGAATCGGCACGCGGGCGCCGGTGCGAAGATCTGCTCGGGCAACACGCGGCTGAAGAGATGGTGCATCCCGGTCACGGGATCGCAGACCGACATGGCCCCTTGGGTATCCCCGTGATAGCCAGAGCGGATCGTCATGAGCCGATGCCGCTCGGGTCGTCCGGCGGCCTGCTGGTATTGGATGGCCATCTTGATGGCGACCTCCACCGAGACCGATCCCGAGTCGCAGAGAAAGACGTGCTGCAGCGGCTCCGGGGTCAGGGTCACCAGGGTGTCGATCAGGCGCACAGCCGGCTCGTGGGTGAGCCCGCCGAACATGATGTGCGACATGGCGTCGAGCTGATCGCGCGCCGCCTGATTCAAGACCGGATGGTTGTAGCCGTGGATGGCGCACCACCAGGAGGACATGCCGTCGATCAGCTCGCGTCCGTCCATGAGCCGGATCCGACAGCCCGACGCCGAGCGCACCGCATAGACCGGATCGCGATCGATCGTCGAGGTGTAGGGATGCCAGGCGTGGGCCCGGTCGATCCGGATCAGCTCGTCTTCCTTCATCCTAAACCGCGTCCAGCGTGAAATGCGTCATTGTCATCTTGTGTCGGACTCAAGGATCTTTCCGATCTTTGTCGTAACGCGGTTTAAACCGCGTCCAGAGCGACATGCGTAGTTTTCATTGTTCATTTAGCTTCGGAGATATCCTTGATCCCAGTGAGACGCGGTTTAGAATTTAAGATTTTTAATCCTTTAAACCGCGCCGGCTCCGACCGTCGTCGGAGCCGGCGCGGCCAAGCCATCCACCAAATGACGCATACCGCACCGGGCGCGGTTTAAAGATCCGCACGACTGTCGATCTCGCTCACCGCCAGTCCGTGCAGAATGTCGCTGATGATGGCGCGACACTCCTCCTCGCGCTCGGATTTGCCCTTTCTGGCGGCGTTGAAGAATCGCGCCAGATCGCGCTGCTGTGCGGCGGGCAGCTCCTCGGTAAATCCGGCCCGGCGGATCTCCTTGTCGGGGACCTTATCGGACGCATCTTCCTCCGCGGCCTGACGACCGTGCGACCAGTTCATGGCCCGCGCGCTGTACAGCACGATGCGATCCAGAAGGACGAAGGGAAAGCGTGGGTTGTGCACCGGACCGGCAGTAAAACGCTGCGTTCCCGGGGCTCGCTCGATGTCGAGCTTGGCCAGCGCCTTGCTGCCGACGAATCCCAGGACGCCGCCGGTCGCCGCACCGATCAGGGCGCCGGCACCGAAGGTATGCCCGGCCGTCGAGATGTCGATGGTCGCGCCCGAAGCCGCACCCGCCGCCATTCCGACCAAGGCAAGCTGGCGTTTGGAGAGCCCCAGCGCCTGATTCACGTCCTCGGAGAGCAGATCCTTGCCGAGGATCGAATCCGGGGGCATGTGCCAGACATGGTGGCGAAAATTCGCACGGATCTGCTCCTGCGCCTTCACCTCGAGCTGGCGCAGCCCGTTCTCGAATGCCGCCATCACGTCGTCCTTCACCCGATCCCGTCCGCTCTGAAAGACCAGCTTGCTCTCCTTGACCGTCTTTGATGCCTTGAAGGTGAGCGACTCCTTGAGCAGATCCAGGATCGTGGTCACGGCCTGATCGGTACGCCGGTTCCAGTCGTGCTCGAACGCATGGATGGCCTCCTCGACGAGCGGCTCCCAGCGCTGATCGATGCTCTTGAGCGCCTGAAGCAATCGCACGCGCTCTGCATAGGTGGCGCGATGGGCGTTGAAGTCACGCACCGAGTTGAACGCCTTGCAGAGCGCATCGCGCCACTGGGTCATATAGCGCGTGTTGTTGGTCAGGTTGTTCAGAATCGCCATGCGCGGGCGTGCGGTCAGCCGCAACAGCTCGATCTCGACCCGATCCTTTTCCTTGATGCGTTTTGAGCCGTCGACCACCAGGATGATGGCGGCACCCTCGGCAACCGGCTCGAGGAGCTCGCAGTCGTGCGTGAAGAGGGGATCCGTCCGATGGGCGGCCACGAACGCCCGCGCCAGATCGCGTTTGCCGCTCTGGGCCTGAAACCATTCGAGGATCGCGTTGGGATTCTGAAAGCCGGGGGTATCGATAAATTCGATCACCGGCCGTCCGTCGATGATGACCGGGTAGACGTTGGATTCGATCGTCGTACCCGCGCGTTTATCGATCTGAATCAGATCGTTTTCGGTGAGGGTCGCAACCACGGAGGACTTTCCGGCATTCGGGTGCCCCATGATCGCCAGTCTTGGAATCTTCCCGGACATCAGTCGTCTCCATCCTCGTGAGGCGGCGCAAGCATCTCTAGTCGCAGATAAGGGTCGGCCATCTGATCGATCTTGCGCTGCCAATCCGTATAGTCGAAGGGACGCATCGGCGGCAGACGATCATCGTCGGTCGGATCGCCGACCAAGGCGAGTAGGATCTGAGCGTGGGCCCCAGCCGCGGCGCGCAGCTCGCGCAGGAAGCGCAGGCTCTCCGTGATCGGGGGCTGAGAGCCGTCCTCGACCACGACGACCCGGGGCGGCGGTGCCTGCCAGTCGCCGCGCTCCAGGATGCCGAGCGCCTCGTCGGTCATCGCGGTGCCGGCGCCGACGGTCGCCGTCGCCGCAACCTGCCACCCGGTGAGGTGCATCAGCATCTGCTCCAGACGCGGGCGGTCCTCGGCTTCGAGGATGTCGTCGACGTCGACGTGAAGCAAAAGCAGACAGGCGTCCGGAGCAAAACGAATGCCTTGCGCGGGCAACGACGTCGGCGGTGTCGGAGCAACAACGGCCGCCTGTGACGGAACCGGCGCGGAGGGATGTGTCGGTGTCTCCGAGAGCTTCGCCCGAGGCGAGGGTTGCGAAGGCGGCTTAGCCGGCGGCTTTTCTGGGCCCTTCAGCTTCGTTTCCTTCGAAACGGCGGGTGGTGCCTTCGCCTCTTTCGGCTTGGCTGGGGGCGTCGCAGGGATCGCGGGCGCAGCAGGTCGCTCGACCGGACGAGCTTCCGCCTCGGCAGGCCTTTGCGCGGTCTCATCCGTCTTCGGCTCGGCACACGGCCGGGGCTCGAGCCGAGCAACCGACCGCGGAGGGACCGCCGGCTCTGCAGGATCGGATGCCGGTCGATCACGGACAGGGGTCGGTTCGGGTTCCGGTGCGGGCTCGGGGATGACCGGCGCAGCAGGCGCAGGCTCTGCCGGCACCGCCGGCGATTCGGGCTCGGGTTCCGGCTCGGGCTGGAGAACCGACGGCATGGTCACATGCTCGGTCCTGCCGGGTGCGGGCGCTTCGACACCACCCTCGGCAACAACCGCTCCGGTTTCTTCCGCAAGCCGCGAGGACCCCTCGTCCTCGCGCGGCTGCGCCGGTCGCTGCTCGGGCTCCGCGCGGGGAGCCGGCGCGGGAGTCGGTTTCGGAGTATCGACAGGGGGGGCAACGCCGGGCGGGGGCACCGGCGGCGCCTCGCCCCCCGGCTCGACACGCCGAACCAGCGCATTGCGCCACGGGCGCGCCGATGTCGGCGGCGCCGGCTCGACCGAGCCGTCCGTCCCCGAGGTGCGGGTCCTGCGCGCGCTCGATGCGGCCGGAATCGGCATCTCGGTGCCTCGCTCGCCGCCCGCGCGTTCCCCGCTCGGCGTCGTCTCGAGGCGCGGCGAGAGCATGCGGGCATAGAGCGCCTGGGTGCGGCTGTGGGTGAAAGACAGGCGGGAGAGAATCAGGCGCCGAGCCAAGACAGACCCGCCCCAAAGCATCAGCCTGGGCAGAAGCCCGTAAGTCGTCACGGCCAGGACCAGGAAGGAGCCCCAGGATCGCAGATGCGCCGGATCCGGTTTAAGCGTCGGCGTGGCGCTTGCCCAGTGCTCGAGGAAGATGCGCGAGCCGGCCACCTGCTCGAGGCTCGGGTAGCCGACACCCTCGCCGAGCAGCCAACTCCAGGGCAGCGCGATCAATCGGGTCATGTCGAAGATCGTTTGGGGATGGACGTTCAGCGTCGAACCCCAGCCGAAGGCCAGATCGGTGAACCATTCCAAAAGGATGGTCGTCACGATGACGCCGACGTTGAACGCAACCCCGAAGATCTGGGCCGGGATCAACAAGGGCAGATAGGAGACCGGACCGTAGACGGCGTATTGTGACTTGAGCAGCCCCTGCCGAGCGCGCGCCTGATCCTGGATCTCGGCCGCGGCATGACCGATCCGTTGGCGCTGAAGCCAGCTCGCGGCCTTGGCGACGAGCGGGCGTACGACGTGCGTGAGGAGGCCGGGCGGCGCAGCGGCGCCTCGACCACGGGCCTTACGCAGTGCCAGGGCCGTCGCGACCGAGGCCGCCAGCAGAAACTGCACCATGACGAGCAGAAAAAGATACCAGGAGACGCTGACCGGGCGGGTTCCGTCGTAGCTGAGCAGCGCGGAGGCAACGCCGATCCCGGCGAGGACTCCGAGGATCGCAAGCAACAGGGTGACCAGGCGCTCGGCGCTCCCGAACGCCGCACCCGGCAGGATACCGCGCATCTCGGGGCGCTCCGCATTGCGGCGGTCCGCCAGCCAGCGGCGCAGGCTGAGACGCCGATGCGCCGGGGTATGCGGCGGCTGATCGCCGATCTCGGGCGCGATCGCGTCGAGATAGAGCGAGCGATCGCGCTCGGCGAGGCGCTTGCGCGCCGACGGATGCTCGCGCAGCTCGCGCTCGTCGGCATCCAAGTAGTATTCGAAGTCGATCAGATCGGCGACTGTCCAATCGCGCGCGTCATCGGGCGCAGCCTGGACCTTGCTCGAATCGGTCGGATGATGTCTGAATTCCATAGGGATGCGTCAAGACTCCTCGGTGCTGGTCCCTCGGTGCTGTTCAGGCACCCTTCGATGGTCGCATCGGCGGCCCGCCGCCGCCCGCCGGGTCGACGCACCGAGCGTGGCGAAGGGCTCGGACGCGCCTCGTGCGTTATTGTTCTCGGTCGGGTCGACTTGGGGCGAGCACAACGGCGACCGACCGGCGCTTGAAATATCCCACAGTCCGGCTTTCAATTCACGTTTACGGCATCGACAGGCAAGCATACACCCGCGATCGGTGCGGACGCCTCGGGAGCCGCGAATTCGCCTCGAGATCCGATGGGGTCCGTCGAACGATCCATTCTGCGCTCGTGCAATCGGATCCCCGGACATGTCATCATCGGGATCCTCGGTGATTCCTCGGAGCATGCCATGACGCGCGATTCAAGCCCTGCCCTGCCGCGTCTCGCGATCCTCGCCGCCGCGCTCGTCGCCGGCGTCGCATTTCTGTACATGGTCAAGCTGATGCACGACATGTCGGCAAGCGTCGCGCTGATGGCTGGCGAGATGTCATCCATGTCGGCCGACATGGGCCGGATGCGCGAGGACATGAGCTCGCTCGCCCGAGACGTCTCCGGCATGCGCGAGCAGGTCGCCACCTTGCCGGCCATCGCCGATGACATGGGGCGTATGCGCGTCGGCATGGAGCGCCTCTCGGGCATCGTCGGCGGCGGCGACCAGATCCCCGCGGTCAACCCGATGGGCGTGATTCAGCAGATGATCCCCGGCAGCGATCGGCGTTGAACCGCGCCCGATGCGATAGACGATGTTTTTTGGATGGGATCGGCCCCGGCAGACTAAGCGAGCGCTGGAGCCGGCGCGGTTTAAGTGCCGATCGGTATCATTCGATCCGGCGGACGTCCCGATGGCCCCACGTCAGGAGAACGCGGATGGCGAAAGCGAGACACTCGATTCGACCCGGCAACTGGGACCATGCCGGGGCCAGTGCAACGGACGTCGGGGTCAACTTCTGTATCTTCTCGCGCTATGCGGAAGAGATCGAGCTGCTGCTCTTCGAGACGCACGCCAGTCCCGAGCCCTACGAGATCATCGCGCTGGATCTGCAGGTGAATCGAACCTTCTTCTTCTGGCACATCTTCGTCGAGGGTCTAGACGAGGGAATCTTCTACAACTGGCGCATCCACGGTCACTGCGACACCCGCGAGATCGGGTGTCGAATCGATGGCGAGAAGGCACTGCTCGACCCCTGGGCCGTCACCGTCGACGACCGCCTGTGGAACCGCGAGATCGCCGCTCGCCCCGGCGACAATGTCGCCACCGCGATCCGTGCGCAAGTGGTGCGCGACCGCTACGACTGGGAGGGCGACACGCCCCTGCACATCCCGCTGAACGCGGCCGTCATCTACGAGATGCACGCCGGCGGCTTTACGCGCCATCCGTCGTCCGGGGTCGCGCACCCCGGCACCTTCGGTGCCGTGATCGAGAAGATCCCTTATCTACAGGACCTCGGAATCACCCATGTCGAGCTGATGCCGATCATGGCCTTCGACCCCCAAGACGTCCCGCCGAAGACCGCGGCGATGGGCTTGGAAAACTACTGGGGCTACAGCACACACAGTTTCTTCGCTCCGCATCCCGGCTTCGCGCTCGAGCCTTCGCGCGCGCGCGACGAGTTCCGCGATCTGGTCAAGGCCTTGCACCGCGCCGGCATCGGCGTGATCCTGGATGTCGTCTTCAACCACACGGCCGAGGGCGGGGCCGACGGACCGACAATCAGCTTCAAAGGGATCGGCAACGAGGTCTTCTATCACCTGGATTTCTCCGATCGACGCCTCTATCGCGACTACACCGGGTGCGGCAACACGGTGAACTGCAACCATCCGATCGTGACGCGCTTTCTCATCGATGCCCTGCTCTACTGGGTGCGGCAGATGCATGTCGACGGCTTTCGTTTCGATCTGGCCAGCGCCCTGGCGCGCGGCGAGGACGGCCACCCGCAATATCACGCGCCGATCCTCTGGGCGACCGAGCTGTCGCCCGCGCTCGGTCGTTCGCACATCATCGCCGAGGCCTGGGACGCGGCCGGCCTGTATCAGGTCGGCGACTTCCCCGGCTTTCGGTGGGCGGAATGGAACGGACGCTATCGCGATCTGATGCGCAGCTTCGTGAAGGGCGATTCCGGCCTGGTCGCCGAGGTGGCAACCCGCATGACCGGCTCGAGCGACATGTATCAAAGCCGTGGACGGATGCCGAGCAACTCCATCAACTTCATTACGTGCCACGACGGCTTCACCCTCTGGGACCTGGTGAGCTACAACCATAAGCACAACGAGGCCAACGGCGAGGACAATCGCGACGGACACAACGACAATCTGAGTTGGAACTGCGGTGTCGAAGGTCCAACCGGCGATCCGGCGATCCTGGCGCTGCGTCGACGCCAGGCCCGTAACTTCATCGCCATTTTAATGCTGAGCCAAGGCGTGCCCATGTTGCGGTCCGGCGACGAGGTGCTGCAGAGCAAACAGGGCAACAACAACAGTTACTGCCAGAACAACGTCATCTCCTGGTTCGACTGGACCCAGCTCGAGGACAACTGCGGGATGCACGACTTCGTTCGGGGTATGATCGCGTTTCGTCAACGCCACCCGACACTGCATCGCAGCCGGTTCTTGACCGGCGAGCCCGCAAACGGCCAGACCTTGCCGGATATCACCTGGCACGGGGTCGGACTCGGCTCACCGGAGTGGGACGACCCCGCGGCGCAATCCTTGGCCTTCACCCTTGCCGGAATTACCGCCGAGGAGCCGCCGTTGCACATCATGCTCAACATGGGCAAGGCTCCGTTGGAGTTCGCGGTTCCACCGATCCCGGGATGGTCCTGGACTGTCGCGATCGACACCGACCGCGAGCCCTCGATCCTGGATCGAGCCGATCCGAGTCCGTCACCCGGGTTGCGGATCCGGGTCGCAGAGCGCAGCCTGATGGTGCTCGAAGGCCGCGCCGCTTAAACCGCGCCGACTCAAACGGTTGTTCATTCTGCCGGGGTCGACCCCATCCACGAATACCGCAACCCGCGCCGAGCGCGGTTTAATCTCCGACCCTCCAGCCGCCAACAGGGGAAACGCCTCATGCAACTCGCTATGATCGGGCTCGGCCGAATGGGCGCCAACATGGTGCTCCGTCTCATGCGCGCCGGCCATCGGTGTGTCGTCTATGATCGGGATCCCGCCGCCGTCGCGGCGCTGGTCGCCGAAGGCGCCGTCGGCGCGAAGGATATGGCCGATCTCTGCGCCAAGCTCGAAGCACCGCGCAACGTCTGGATCATGGTCCCGGCGGCCGTCGTGGACCGCGTCATCGACGACCTGATCCCGCATCTCGCCGCCGGCGACACCATCATCGACGGCGGCAACTCGAACTACCGCGACGATATCGCCCACGCGAAGCGCCTCGCACCGAAGGGGATCCACTTCGTCGACTGCGGGACCAGCGGAGGCGTCTGGGGTCTGGAGCGGGGCTATTGCCTGATGATCGGCGGGGAGGACGAGGCGGTCGAGCGGCTCGATCCCGTCTTCGCCGCCCTCTCGCCCGGCCCGGGCGAGATCGAGCGCACGGCGGGTCGCAGCGGCGACTTCAGTCGCTCCGAGCAAGGCTATCTGCACTGCGGCCCCAACGGTGCGGGTCACTTCGTGAAGATGGTCCACAACGGCATCGAGTATGCGCTGATGGCCGCCTATGCGGAGGGCTTCAACATCCTCAAGCACGCAGGGGTCGGGCTGAACGAGCACACGGTGGATGCCGAGACCGCGCCGCTGGCTAATCCCGAGCATTATCAATACAGTATCGACGTCGGCGAGGTCGCCGAGGTCTGGCGTCGTGGCAGCGTGGTCGCCTCCTGGCTCCTGGACCTGACGGCCACGGCGCTGCGTGCAGACCCGCAGCTCGAAGGGTTCGGCGGTCGGGTCTCGGACTCGGGCGAGGGCCGCTGGACCTGCCTCGCCGCGATCGAGACCGGAACACCTGCCCCGCTGCTCACGACGGCGCTCTTCGAGCGCTTCAGCTCGCGCGGCGAGGCGGATTTCGCCAATCAGATCCTCTCGGCGATGCGCTACCAGTTCGGCGGTCATCACGAGAAGCCCGAACGTTAGACCGCGCCCGGCGGGGTATGCGACGTTTTTGGGTGGGGTCAGCCCCGGCGGACTTCACGAGCGCTGGAGTCGACGCGGTCTAAGATCTTAAAGCATTTATATTTTAAACCGCGTCACTGCTAAGGCTTTTGGACGCCTAAAGGTCGAGATCGCTCGAAAATGAGTATCTCGCTCCGGACGCGGTTTAACTTGAGGAACAAAAAGGAGAGCTCCCTTGCCTACGCAGCGCTTGACCGCCGAAACGACACCGCCCGCCCCGCCGAACGCCATGATCATCTTCGGTGCCGCGGGCGATCTGACCAAGCGCAAGCTGATCCCCGCGCTCTTCCATCTGTGCCACGGAAACCTGCTCCCCGAGACCTTCGCGGTCGTCGGGTTGGACCGCATGGAGATGGATGACGCGACCTTTCAGTCGATGATGGGCGAGGAGGTGAAGCGGAACGTCGGAAACGCTTGGGATGCAGAGACTTGGTCGCGCT
The DNA here is from genome assembly GCF_000223985.1 of Thiocapsa marina 5811. GTDB lineage: Bacteria > Pseudomonadota > Gammaproteobacteria > Chromatiales > Chromatiaceae > Thiocapsa > Thiocapsa marina. The sequence continues at coordinate 88,637 of NZ_AFWV01000013.1, read as the reverse complement.
TATGCGAGCGTCTTCACTACATGACAGGCAACATTACGGAGGAGGCGACCTATATCGCGCTCTGCGAGCGTTTGTCCGGAATCGACGCCGAGCGCGGAACGGACGGAAACTATCTCTTCTACCTCGCTGTCCCCCCTTCGCTCTTCGGCGACATCACACGCCTGCTCGGCGCCGTCGGGCTGACGGCGGAGAGCGAGAACGACTGGCGGCGGGTGATCATCGAGAAGCCCTTCGGGATTGATCTGGACAGCGCCAAAGCGCTCAACCGGATGCTCCACGAGACCCTGGACGAGGACCAGATCTACCGGATCGACCACTATTTAGGCAAAGAAACCGTTCAGAACATCATGGTCTTTCGGTTTTCCAACGGATTCATCGAGCCGCTCTGGAATCGCCAACACATCGATCACGTCCAGATCACCGTGGCCGAATCCGTCGGCGTGGAGCATCGCGGCCCCTACTACGACACGGCCGGCGCCTTGCGCGACATGATCCCCAACCACCTCTTGGTTCTGCTCGGTTTTCTCGGGATGGAGCCACCCAACTCGTTCGACTCTCAAGCCGTGCGCGACGAGATCAACAAGGTCCTCGACGCCGTCCATCCCTTGACGCCCGAGCAGGTCCTCACCAATGCAGTGCGGGGGCAATACGGCGAGGGCGTGATGCCGAACGGCGAGAAGGTGCCCGCCTACCGATCTTCTCCAGGCGTCGATCCAAACTCCCGTACGGAGACCTTCGCCGCACTCAAGCTGACGATGGACAACTGGCGCTGGGCCGGCGTGCCCTTCTATCTGCGCACCGGCAAACGCTTGACGGCGCAATACACGGAGGTCGTCATCCAGTTCAAGCGCGCACCCAAGATCATGTTTAAGGACGCCGACACCGCCCAGATGAACCCGGACATGCTGGTGCTGCGCATCCAGCCGAACGAAGGCATTCAGATGAGCTTCGGGGCGAAGATCCCGGGGCCGCGGATGCGTGTGGGCACGGTCAACATGGATTTCTGCTACGCCGACTACTTCGGTAATGCCCCGGCAACGGGTTACGAGACACTCATCTACGATTGCATGAACGGCGACGCCACGCTCTTCAAACATGCCGACACGGTCGAGAAAGGCTGGGAGATCGTCGAATCGGTCCAGGACGTCTGGGCGGCCATGCCGCCCCGCGACTTCCCCAACTATGCCGCCGGGACCTGGGGCCCGGCCGCGGCGGGCGATCTGCTCAAAAACGACGGGCGCCTCTGGCGGCGGATTACGACCCCCGATGAATCCACTTGAGGCCCGCGACGCCCGTTGTCCCTGGTGCGACGCCCCGATCGAGCTCACGATCGACCTGAGCGCCGTTCCCCAGACCTACATTGAAGACTGCCAGGTCTGCTGCGCACCGATCGTCGTCCAGGTCGCCATGGACCCGGACCTGGAAGACGACCTGGTCATCACCCTGGAGCGTGACGGCGATTGACACCCTGCGGACGGCGGCACGGTCGCTTGCCCATCCCGGCTGCGAGCTGGTCGCCCATGCGCGATCCGATCGTCTCAAGGCGCCTTAATGCTTGATCATGAACCCGGCCAGGTCGCCGTAGGGTGGACAAGCACGGCGCAGTCCACCAGCGCCAGCGCGGGGTTCGGTGGACTTCGCTCTCGCTCGTCCACCCTACGGCCTGGATGATGAACAATGCGTGGGTCTTGCATACCGAGCCCGCCTCGGGTGAAATTCGCGCCCGAACGGCGTCCGAGACCCGGCGGACGCTCGACCGCGCCAAGATCCGATGAGCCGAGTTTGTCCCGAGACAGGACACGGCGTTAGCGAATCGCTCGATCCTCGACGCGGTTTCCATTCCCAACAAAAAAGTCCTGAACCGCGTCCGCTCCGACGGACCCGGAATCGCCGAGGCCCGATCCCGGACGATTCCGACGTCGAGTGCCCGGGACGCGGTTCAGCAGGAGACATCATGATCGAGGTTCGCGAGCTGAGTCGCAGCTACGGCGAGCTCAAGGCGGTTCAACAGGTGTCGTTCGACATCGGCCGCGGCGAGATCGTCGGTCTGCTCGGCCACAACGGGGCCGGCAAGACCACCATCATGAAGATGATGACCGGTTATCTGGAGCCGAGCAGCGGCTCGATCCGCATCGACGCTCTGGACATCGCCGAGCAGAGGCGCGAGGCGCAACGGCGCATCGGCTATTTGCCCGAGAACTGCCCGCTCTATCCCGAGATGCGGGTGATCGACTACCTGGACTATCAGGCCGCACTGCACGGCATGCCCGACAACCGCCGTCCCGCAGCCATCCGCCGGGCGATCGAGCGCACGGACCTCGGCCCGAAGGCGACCGCGACCATCGCCACCCTCTCGCGCGGCTATCGCCAGCGCGTCGGCGTCGCCCAGGCGATCCTCCACGAGCCTGCCATCCTGATCCTGGACGAGCCGACCAACGGCCTGGACCCCTCGCAGATCCAGCACATGCGCAGCCTGGTCCGCGAGCTGGCCAAGGACGCGACCCTGATCATCTCCACCCACGTCCTGCAGGAGGTCGAGGCGGTGTGCAGCCGGGTGCTCATCATGCGCGGCGGACAACTGGCGCTCGACAGCGCGCTGGATGCCATCGGGCGGCCCAAGCGGCTGCTCGTCACGCTCGACCGCGCGGCAGAGGAGGCGCGGCCGGTGCTCGCACGGATCGAGGGGGTCACGGCCGTAGAGTCTTGGGACGGAGACGCGGGGCTTCGCCATTTCGCCCTGAGCGCTGAGGATCCGCAGGCGCTCGCGCCTGTGGTCGCGAAGGCACTCGGCCGACAACCCTGGAACCTCTACGCGCTCGCACCCGAGCGTCGTGACCTCGAAGACCTCTTCGGGGCCGTGACCTTGGAGCAGATGGAGGTGGCTCATGTCTGACATCCTGCGCGTCGCGCGCCGCGAGCTCGGCGCCTTCTTCGGCTCCCCGGTCGCCTATCTCTTCATCGGCGCCTTCCTGGCGGTCTCGCTCTTCGTTTTCTTCTGGGTCGATGCCTTCTTTGCGCGCAACATCGCCGATGCGCGCCCCCTGTTCGACTGGATGCCCGTGCTGCTGATCTTTCTCTGCGCCGCCCTGACCATGCGCCTCTGGAGCGAGGAGCGACGCGCCGGGACGCTCGAAACACTCATGACCCTGCCGGTGCCGACCCTGCATCTGGTCCTCGGCAAGTTCCTCGCGGGTCTGGCACTGGTCGCGATTGCCTTGGCGCTGACGCTGCCGATCCCGCTGACCGTTTCGGTCCTCGGGCCGATGGACTGGGGCCCGGTGATCGGGGCCTATCTGGCGACACTGCTGCTGGCCTCGGCCTACCTTGCGATTGGTCTGTTCGTCTCCTCGCGCACCGACAACCCGATCGTCGCCCTGATCGGGACCACCTTGGTCGGCGCCCTCCTCTATTTGATCGGCACCCCTGCGCTGACCGGACTGGTCGGGCACGGCGGCGGCGAGCTGCTCCGACTCATCGGCAGCGGCTCGCGCTTCGAGTCCGTCACGCGCGGTGTGATCGATCTACGCGATCTCGTCTACTACCTGAGCATCGTCGGCGCCTTCCTCGCCCTCACCCTCTACAGTCTGGAGCGGCTGCGCTGGGCCGAATCGGACGCCAACCGGCGGCATCATCGACGCTGGACCCTGGTGACCGGGCTCGCGGTCGCCAACCTCTTGGCGGCGAACCTCTGGCTCGGCGCGATCGGCAATGCACGCGTGGATCTCACCGAGGGCCGCGTCTATTCGATCTCGGAGGCGACCCGAACCTATCTCGGTCAGCTACAGGAGCCGCTCCTGATCCGCGGCTATTTCAGCGCGGACACGCACCCTTTGCTGGCCCCGTTGGTTCCCCAGATTCGAGATCTGCTGCGTGAATATCAGATCGCGGGCGGCGGCCGAGTGCAGGTCGAGTTCGTCGATCCTCAACGCTCGCCCGAGCTCGAGCGCGAGGCCGGCGAGCAATACGGGATCCGCCCCGTCGCCTTCCAGACCGCGACCAAGTATCAGGCCTCCGTGGTCAACTCCTATTTCGACCTCTTGATCAAGTACGGCGATCAGTTCGAGACGCTCGGCTTTCAGGACCTGATCGACGTGAAGGTCCAGGGCGAGACCGATCTGGACGTGCGTCTGCGCAACCCCGAGTACGACCTCACCCGCGTGATCCGCAAGGTTCTCTACGGCTATCAAGGCGCCGGTGATCTCTTCGCAAATCTGACCGAACCGGTGCATTTCCGCGGCTTCATCTCGCCGGCCGATCGCCTGCCCGAGCCCTTGCCCGAGCTACGTGCCGACCTGGAGTCGATCCTCTCGGAGCTGGCGGCGAAGGGCGGCGAGCGCTTCCACTTCGAGATCCAGGATCCTGCGGCCGGCGACGGCGCGCTGGCCCAAACGATCGCCGAACAGTTCGGCTTCGAGCCGCTGGTGGTCAGCCTGCTCGATCCCACGCCCTTCTATTTTTACATGGTGCTCGAATCCGGCGATCAGGCCGTTCCGGTTCCGCTCCCCGAGTCGCTCGATCGGGCGGGTCTGACACGCACCATCGAGGCCGGCATCAAGCGATTCGCACCGGGCGTGTTGCGCACCATCGCGCTCTACACGCCGCCGTCGACCCCGGGGATGTTCGGCGAGCCGGCCGCCGGGCCCGGTTACGGCCTGTTGCAGGAGACCCTGCGCACCGGATTCAACCTGCGCGAGACCGATCTCACGTCCGGCCAGGTCCCCGAAGAGACGGATCTATTGATGGTGGTGGGACCCGAGGCCCTGGACGAGCGCCAGCAGTTCGCCATCGACCAATTCCTGATGCAGGGCGGGACCGTCATCCTGGCCGCATCCAGCTTCGATCTGGACCTGGCCGGGGGCTCGATCGCGGCGCAAGCCGCCCCGACCGGGTTGGAAGACTGGCTCGCCCATCAGGGCGTAACACTCGAGCCGAGCCTGGTGCTCGACCCTAAGAACACACCCTTTCCGATCCCGGTGCAGCGCGATCTGGGTGGCTTCACCGTCGAAGAGATTCAGACGCTCGACTATCCCTATTTCCCGGATGTCCGCAGCGACGGACTTGCGCAGGACTCCGGAATCACCTCGGGCCTCGGCCAGATCACCATGAACTGGTCATCGCCGATTCAGGTCGATGCCGAGAAGAATGCCGATCGGCGCGTGATCGAGCTGATCCGCAGCTCGTCCGGGTCCTGGACCAGCGAATCGGAGAACATGCAGCCCGACTTCGAGACCCACGGCACTCTCGGTTTCGCGCGCGGCGAGGATCGCGGCAGCCGAGTGCTCGCCGTCGCGGTCGAGGGACACTTCGACTCGGCCTTCGCGGGGCGTCCCTCGCCGCTTCTGGAAGACACGCCGTCCGAAGAGACCGCGCCTGAAGACGCCGACGCGCACGCGATCGACCCCGACACTGGCGAACCTGTCGAGGAGAAGACCCCTGTCATCTCGGGCGTCGTGGAGAGCTCGCCCGCATCGGCGCGCCTGATCCTGATCGGCTCTTCGACCTTCCTCTCGGATACCGCCATCAGTCTGGCGACCGAGGCCACCCAGAGCCGTTATCTCAAACCGCTGGAGCTGATCCAAAACGCCGTCGACTGGTCACTGGAGGATCGAGGCCTGCTCACGCTGCGCGGACGCGGTCAGTTCAACCGGCTGCTCGAGCCGGTAGGCCGCGAGGGTCGCCTCTTCTGGGAGACCCTGAACTATGTCCTGGCGCTCGCCGGTCTGGCCTTGGTGTATTGGCTGTACCGACGCTCCAGGGCACGGCGCGAGCGAACCGACGAGGCGATTCTGGGCGATCTTCCGCGTGCTTGATCCCGGGTTAAACCGCGTCCAGAGCGACATGCTAACTTTCGAGTCAGTTCGACGTTTGGTACAACCACAACCCTTAGCAGAGACGCGGTTTAAAATAATAAACTTTTTAATACCTTAAACCGCGCTAGCTCCGGCGGTCTTCAGATCTGCCGGGGCCGATCCCATCCAAAACCTTCGCATGCCGCGCCGAGCGCGGTTTAAGACGAGAATGACCGACATGAGTGTTCAATCCGACACCGGCTGGCGCCCGGACCTGCTCGCGCCGATCGTCATGGGGCTGGCCGGGTTGCTGGTCCTGCAGATCCTGCTCGCACTCGGTTTGAATCTGGGGGGCGGTCGCGCACTCGCACCGAGCGCCGCGGACATTCCGCTGCTCGGGATTGCGCCCGATCAGGTCCAGTCCCTGCGCATCGAGAACGGTGACGGGACCGAGTCCGTGACCCTGGTTCGCCGCAACGACACCTGGGTCGACGTGGATCTGGACGAGCTCCCGGTTCAGAGCGCCAAGGTCGAGCAAGTCCTCGAGGAGCTTACCGCGCTGAAGCGACCCCTTCCGATCGCCACCAGCGAAGAGGCCCGCGAGCGCTTCAAGGTCGCCGACGACGCCTTCGAGCGACGCCTGACGCTCGACGGCGAGGCGGGACCGATCGCCGGTCTCCTGATCGGAGACTCGCCCGGCTTCCGGCGCGTCTTCGCGCGCCTCCCGGGGGAGCCGGCCGTCTATGAGCTGCGGCTCGCCTTGTCCGACGTCTCCGCGCGACGAGATGATTGGATCGAGGTCGGGCTGCTGCGCTTGGAGGGCGAGCAGATCACCCGCATCGCCGCTAACGAGTGGATTCTGAGCAAGGACGAAGCGGGCGTCTGGGCGCTCGCGGACGAGGATCGGCCGATCGATGAAGAGACGGTCTCGGCCCTGGTGCTGCGCCTCGCCAATCTGGGTTACCGGGGCGTGCTCGGTGTCGTGGATGATCCCGCCTACCGTCAGCAGGATCCCCTGATGGATCTCGAGATCGGGCTCGCCGACGGATCGAAGCGGCGCTATCGGATCTCGCAGGCCGAGGATAGCCAGGACTATGTCCTGAAGGCTGCCGATCGGCCCTGGTTCTTCAAACTCTCCGAATTCGATCTCGGGGAATTGCTCGACATCGAGGTCGCGGATCTTCTTGGGGCCGACGACTCGGCCGATCCATCCGCAAGCGTCGAGCCCTCGAGCCCCCCGGAGACACCGCCGATGCCGGAGGAGCTGAGCGAGGAGCCGCAACCCGCCGAATGACGCATGACGAGTGTGGGTCCGACTCCGGACCCGCTCCGCACCGCCGCGGCGTTGCGCCCACTTACGGGAGGGGACGGTGGGCCTCGCCGGCGTGCCTTGTCCCGATACGCATGGACTCCCCGCTCGCACCTTGCGTAGATGACCGGCCGGAAGTAACGCCAACCGTCGTCGCGAAGCGGCGACACCTCCCGGGATAGACGACTTGCAGTCGTCCTCTTCCACCGGAGCCACAATCGGCAGGCTCGCGCTCCACGCGACGCTCTAGCAACCCGCCCTGAACCCGCTTCTGCTGGGCGTCGAAGCGGCTTCCAGTCGCTTGACGCGCCGGCATAGCGCCTCTCGGATGGGCGGAGGTCAAACGCCGACGTGAGCGCCGTTAGGGCCTTCCGGCGGTCTCGCCGGGGACAAGGACGACTGCAAGCATCGTGCATATAGATTCTGAGACATCCTCGATCCCAGTGAGGCGCAGTCTGGAATTTTTTATTTTTTGATACGTTAAACCGCGCCAACTCCAACAGTCGTCGGAGCTGGCATAGCCAAACCAGTCCAACACATGCCGCATACCGCACCGGGCGCGGTTTAAGATCCACCAGCCCAACACGCCCGGACGGTCCTCTGGTGGAGGATCCCGCCCTTCGCTATCCTTGCGGACCGATCGCCCACTCTCGGAGTCCATCGTGTCCGACCGTCTGCGCATCACCTGGTACGGCGTCACCATTTTTCTCAGCTCGGCCTTCCTTCTGGTCCTGGAGATCCTCGCGGGCCGCCTGATCGCGCCGTACGTCGGGGTGTCGCTCTACACCTGGACCGCCATCATCGGCGTCATCCTCGCCGGGTTGTCGCTCGGAAACTGGCTCGGCGGCATCTGGGCCGATCGCGGCGGCAACGAGCTGGCGGCCGGCATCACGCTGGCGCTGGCCGGGCTCTTCAGTCTCGGCATCCTCTTCCTCTTGACGCTGGTCGCACCGCTCATCGAGGCGCGCGAGATGACCCTGCTGGGCGCGAGCTTTTTCTATGTCCTCGCGCTCTTCTTCATGCCGGCCGTGTTGCTCGGTGTGGTGACGCCGCTTCTGACGACGCTGGCCCTGGGGATGGATCGACGCACCGGCCATATCGTCGGACGCATGCACGCGCTGGCGGCGCTGGGCAGCATTCTGGGCACCTTCATCACGGGCTACGTGCTGATCCAGTATCTGGGCACGCGCGGCATCGTCATCGGGACCGCGCTCGGGCTCTTTCTGCTCGCACTGCCGTTTTTCAAAGGGCGCTCGCGCGTGGCGCCCGTCGCCGCGCTGGTCGCGGCGGTCGGTCTGATCCTGGTCACGGATGCGCGCAACGGCTTCTCCAATCCCTGCGACCGCGAAAGCAACTATTTCTGCATTCGGGTCATCGACGATTCCGAACGCGCTCCCCTCGGCGTCGCGCGCAGCCTGGTGCTGGACCATCTCATCCACGGCACCAATCACGATAGCGAGCCCGGCATGCTGATCTCCCCCTATGTGCAGTTGATGGACGAGCTCGCACTCGAGCACTTCGGAGAAGACAAGGCCGAGACGCTACGCTGGTTCTTCGCGGGCGGCGGCGCCTACACCCTGCCCCGCTCGGTCCGCTCGCGGACCCCGAACGCGACCGTCGCCGTCGCCGAGCTGGACCCGCTGGTCACGCGCACGGCCGAAGATGGGCTGTTCCTGGACACCGAAGGGATGCGCGTCGTCCACGCGGACGCGCGGATCGTCCTCACCCGAGAGCCCTCCGAGTGCTACGACGTAATCGTCTCCGATGCCTTCCACGACATCTCCATCCCCTATCACCTCGTGACCCATGAGTACGCGGAGCTTGTAAAATCCCGGCTGGCCCCGGACGGGATCTATCTGCTCAACGTCCTGGACGCCTTTCCGGATCCGCGCTTGGTCAAGAGCATGATGAAGACCTTGTCCGAGTCGTTCGAGCACGTGCATGTCTGGATGGACATGGTCCCGCCCGAGGCCGAGCGCATGACCTTCGTCATCTCCGCGAGCGATGCCCGCGAGCCGCCCGAGACGCTCGTCGCCCGGCGTGGTTTCGATCATCGCTGGCTGCGCGTCACCGAGCCCATGATGCGGACCGGAACCGCCTTCGACGCGCTGCCGCTCTTGACCGATAACTACGTCCCCGTCGAGCGGTTGGTCTCGGAGTTCTATTTCGAGGATCTGGGGCGGTGAACAACAACACCTCTCCGGCGTCGAATCAAGGCGCAGGATGCCGATCGGCTCGGCATCGAGCCAATACCGCGAGCAAGGTGATTTAAACTAAACCGCGCCCAGCGCGGTCTTTGAGATGTTTTAGGATGGGATCGGCCCCGGCAGACTCGACGATTTTTGGAGCTGGCGCGGTTTAAAGTTTTTAAAAAATATAAAATTCTGAACCGCGTCTCCGCCATGGGTGGTGAAATCACCAAGGCCGAATACAACATGAAAAAGACGCAGGTCGCTCTGGACGCGGTTTAGAGCGCATCTCCGGACGGCGCGCGACGGGAGGGACACATGGCCCTGGCACGGGAAGACATCGAGTTCATCAAGGCCCATTTAGGCGAATGGCTGGCCGAGCAATCCTTCGCCAAGCCGCCGGCTGTCTACGAGATCGAGCTGCGCGAACGCATGGTGCGGGTCGAGGAGGAGCTCAGGCACCAGCGCGAGCTGATCCAGACCATCCTGGTGCAGATGGACAAGCGCTTCGACGCGGTGGAGAAGCGTTTCGAGCAGATGCAGTTGAACATGGACAAACGCTTCGAGGCCGTTGATAAGCGCTTCGAGCAAATGCAGCTGAACATGGATCAGCGCTTCGATGCAGTCGACAAACGTTTCGAATCCATGGACAAACGTTTCGAATCCATGGACAAACGCTTCGAAGAGCTGAGCCGGCGGCTCGACCGCTTCATGTTCTGGTCTCTCGGTCTGACGATCAGCGTCGGCGCGTTGGTGGTCGCAGCCATTCGCCTGTGGCCTTAAACCACGCACGGAGCAGAGACGCCGCGCGCACTGTTTTAGCCCGACAAGGTCTCCATCCGAATCCGCGTCACCTCACCCTGCACCGAGTCCAGCGCCTCGATCCGCGCGATCGCCTCGTTCATTTGCCGTTCGACGACACGATGGGTCAGCATCACCAGCGGAACATGGGTCTGACCCTCTTCCGGCTCCTTCTGCTTGATCGCCTCGATACTGATGCCCTGCTCGCCCAGGATGCTCGCGATCCGGGCCATGACGCCGGGCTGATCGAGCGCCGCAAGACGCAGATAGTAGGCGGTCTGCACCGCCTCCATCGGCATGACCGGGGTGTCGGCCAACTCATCGGGTTGGAACGCGAGATGCGGGACCCGGTTGTTCGGATCCGTGGTCAAGGCGCGCGTCACATCCACCAGATCCGCGACCACCGCCGAGGCCGTCGGCAGTGCGCCCGCCCCGGCGCCGTAGTAGAGGGTCGGTCCGACCGCATCGCCCTTGACTAGAACGGCGTTCATTACCCCGTCGACGTTCGCAATGAGACGGCGCTCGGGGATCAGCGTCGGGTGCACTCGCAGCTCGATCCCGTCCTCGCTGCGACGCGTGATCCCGAGGTGTTTGATCCGGTAGCCCAGCTCAGCGGCGTAGGCCACGTCCAACGCACCGACCTTCGAGATGCCCTCGGTAAAACACCGCTCGAACTGGAGCGGAACACCGAAGGCGAGGGAGCTGAGAATCGTTAGCTTGTGCGCGGCGTCGATACCTTCGACGTCGAAGGTCGGATCGGCCTCCGCGTAACCCAACGCCTGAGCCTCGGCGAGGACATCGGCGAAATCGCGGCCCTTGTCGCGCATCTCGGTCAGGATGAAGTTGCCGGTGCCGTTGATGATGCCGGCGATCCACTCGATGTGATTTGCCGCCAGACCTTCGCGCAAGGCCTTGATGATGGGAATCCCGCCGGCGACCGCCGCCTCGAAGCCCACCATGACGCCGCGCTCGCGCGCTGCGGCGAAGATCTCGTTGCCGTGGCGTGCGATCAGCGCCTTGTTGGCGGTGACGACGTGCTTTCCGTTCTCGATCGCCTTGAGTACGAGCTCGAGCGCAGGCGAGTATCCTCCGATCAGCTCGACGACGATCCGGACCTCGGGATCCTCGACCACGGCGAAGGCATCCGAGCCGATCCGAGTGATCGCCTCCAGACCTTCAATATGCTCCGGATCATAGTCACGTGCCGCCGCGTGCGAGATCTCGATCCCCCGACCGGCGCGACGCGCGATCTCCGCGGCATTGCGCGACAAGACCGTCACGGTGCCGCCGCCGACCGTCCCCAAACCCAGAAGTCCGACCTTCACCGGTTCCATTCATGCACCCCTTGTTCGCAAATCGGTTCGCCGAAGCGGACACCTACCTGTTCGAAAGCTCAGCTCCCGGCCCGCGACTCGCGGCGGAACATCTCTTTGATCCCGCGGATCGCCTGACGGGTACGATGCTCGTTCTCGATCAGCCCGAAACGCACGTGGCCGTCCCCGTATTCGCCGAAGCCGATCCCGGGCGAGACGGCGACCTTGGCCTCCTGCAGGAGCTTCTTGGAAAACTCAAGCGAGCCGAGCGACCGATAGGGCTCGGGAATGGGCGCCCAGACGAACATGGTCGCCTTCGGCGGCTCGATCGGCCAACCTGCGGCGTTCAGTCCGCTGCAGAGGACATCCCGCCGGCTCTCGTAGGTGTCGCTGATCTCGCGCACGCAATCCTGCGGCCCCTCGAGTGCCGCGATGGCCGCGACCTGGATCGGCGTGAAGGTCCCGTAGTCGAGATAGGACTTGATGCGCGCGAGCGCGGCGACCAGGGTTCGGTTGCCGCACATGAAACCGACACGCCAGCCCGGCATGTTGTAGCTCTTGGACATCGAGAAGAACTCGACGGCGATGTCCTTCGCGCCCGGGATCTGCAGAATCGAGGGGGCACGATAGCCGTCGAAGACAATGTCGGCGTAGGCGATGTCGTGGACCACCCAGATCCCGTGCTCGGAGGCGATGTCGATGACCTTTTGGAAGAATTCCAGCTCCACGCATTGCGTCGTCGGATTACCCGGAAAATTCAGCACCAGCATCTTGGGCTTCGGCCAAGAGTCCTGGATGGCGCGTTGCAGCTCCTCGAAGAAGTCCACGTCCGGCGTCAGTCGCACATGGCGCACGTCCGCGCCGGCGATGATGAATCCGTAGGGATGGATCGGATAGGCCGGATTCGGTACCAAAACCGAATCCCCTGCCCCCATGGTGGCGAGCGCCAAATGGGCGAGCCCTTCCTTGGACCCGATGGTCACGATCGCCTCGCTGTCCGGATCCAGATGGACATCGAAGCGATCGCGATACCAATGACAGATGGCGCGGCGCAGGCGCGGGATCCCGCGCGAGACCGAATACCGATGCGTGTCCTTGCGGACCGACGCCTCGACCAGCTTGTCGACGATGTGCTGCGGGGTCGGCTGGTCGGGATTCCCCATCCCGAAATCGATGATGTCCTCGCCCCGCGCTCGCGCCTCGGCCTTCAACTCGTTGACGATGTTGAAGACATAGGGCGGCAGCCGCTTGATGCGGTGAAATTCGGGCTCGGGGGCGACCACTGGACAACCTCTTGACGCTGGGAGTGGGGAAAACGTTGAAGTCTACAGTCCCGCCCGCCGGATTCAAAGTCGATGCATCAGTACTTCACCGAGCACCCGTAGGGCCGTGTCACCGGGGTCGCGATCGGGTTGCCGGCAGCCAGATCCGCCATGGCGAGACGCACGTAGTTGCTCGCAGCCGCGATGTCCGCCTGATCGGTCGTCGGCTTATCGTCGATGCCTCCCATGTAAACCAGTGTCCCTGCGGGATCGATGATGTACATGTGCGGCGTGGTCTTGGCATCGTAAGCGCGGCCCATGGCCCCGGAGGTATCGAGCAGGACCGCCGTGGGCGCAGCGCCTCGATCGTCGGTGAGATCATCGGCCTTCGCCGGACTCACATGCCCCTGTTTGCCGGAGGCCGAGGAGATGACCGAAAGCCACACATAACCCGCGTCGGTCGCCTCCTTCTGCACGGCCTGCATGTTGCCGGAGGCGTAGTGTTTAACCACGTACGGGCAATCGTGATTGGTCCATTCCAGGATGATCGTCTTGCCCGCAAGACCGCCGAGGCTCCAGGTCTCGCCTGCGGTGTCGACGACGCTGAAATCCGGAGCCGGGGCGCCGACCTTGGGTGCCGCGACGGCGACGCCGACGGACAGTGTCGCCGCCAAGGCGACCGCGCCGAAGACAAGGGTCTTCGAAAAAGCCTGCTTCATGGTTCTCTCCTTCGCTCTGGTGGGTGATCGGTGATCCCTATGCTTCGGGCCACGCAGACGCGACGTCTCGGGCTCGACTCATCCATCGCGCCCCGGCGATCCCTGTGTCGACGTGCGGATCGCGCGTCGAACCAGGTCCTCGGTCAGGATCTGCGGGAGAACCTGCGGATCCCCGTCGGGCGGATAGAAGACATAGAGCGGGACGCCGTTGCGCCCGTGCTCGGCAAGATAGGCGGTGATCGCGGGGTCGCGATTGGTCCAATCGCCCTTGAGATACAGTACCCCTGCATCCGAGAAGGTCCGCGCGACGTCCGACGCGCTCAAGGCGACCCGCTCGTTGACCAGACAGGTGATGCACCAGGCGGCCGTCATGTTGACGAAGACAGGTCGGCGCTCCGCGCGCGCCGCGGCGAGGCGCTCCGGCGAATAGGGCTCGCTCGCGAGGCCGCTCCCGGATTCGTCGCCCGGGGACGGTACAGGAGCGGTCAGCCGATCGGTCGTCACCCCGAGATAAAGAGCGCCGATCAGCGCTGCGGAGGTGGCGGCGACACCGAGGCGCCGTCGCGCCGATGGCAGACTGCGCGTACGCTCGCGCAACCAAAGCCCGAAGGCCGACAAGACTAGACCGCCGAGCACCAGCGCGACCCCGCCCGATCCGGTCTGCACGCTCAGGACCCAGACCAACCAGGCCGCGGCCGCGAACATCGGAAAGGCGAGCGCCTGTTTGAGGGTCTCCATCCAGGCGCCCGGCTTCGGCAGCAAACGGGCCAACCGCGGCACCAGCGACAACACGAGAAAGGGGAGCGCCAAGCCGAACCCCAAGGTCAGCATGATCGCCAACGCGAGCGGCCAGCTCAGGGTGACGGCATAGCCCAAGGCGGCGCCCATAAAGGGCGCGGTGCAAGGCGCGGCGACCAAAGCCGCCAAGGCGCCGGTCCCGAAGGCACCCGCGGTCCCCGATCCGGTTCCGGTGCCACCCAGGCTCATCAGCCGGGCGCCGATGGTGATCGCGCCCGACAGGCTCAGGCCGATGACGAAAAAGACGTAGGCCATGAAGGCGACGAAGGGCGGATACTGGAGCTGAAAACCCCAACCGACGGCCGCCCCGCCGGCCCGCAAGGCCAACAAGAGCGCCGCGAGCCCGGCGAAGAAGAGGAGCACCCCCGCGGTGTAGGCCAAACCATGGAGGACGCGCTCGCGCGCCGCCTCCGGGCCCTGTCCGGACAGGCTATGGATCAGACTCAATGCCTTCATCGCCAGGATCGGAAAGACGCACGGCATCAGGTTCAGGATCAGGCCGCCGAGCAAGGCGAAGACGAACGCCAGCGGCAACCCGATCGGACGATCGGGCGGGATGGTGCCGGGGAGCGACCCGCGCACGGCCGCGATCTCGTAGGACCGCACCTCCCCGCGCATGTCAGCGACCACCAGCAGGCCATCGGGCGCGGCTTGATCCGCCAATGCACCGGGCGACAGATCGATCCGCAGCTGGCCGTCGACCAGCCGCCAAGACTGCTGCGCGGCGTGCTCGATCAGACCCCATTCCCCGGCGAAGAACCAGACCCCGTCGATCTCCTGCGGCAACCCGTCTGCGGGGATGACGAGACCGAGTCCCGTGCCCGCAGCGCCGAGCACGGCGCCCTCGATTCGCCCCCGGGGCAATTCCGCACGGGCCGCAGCGAAGACCTCGGCCTGCGCCGGATCGATCGGGGCCGGTCCGACCGCCTCCCCTGCCCCTGCCGCCGTGGCAAGTGTCAGATCGAATCGGCCCGATTCCGGGATGCAGTGCTCCTCGCACACCAGCCAATCGACATCCGCGCGGATGCGCACGGGCTCGCCGATCGGCCAATCCGCAGGTACGGAGAGCGCGATCAGATGAACGGCGCGCTCGGAATAGCCGTAGTTGGTCAAAGGACCGACCGGGATCAGCTCGGGTCTCGGCCAACGCAGAGGGCCGGCTTCAACACCGTCCGGCAAGGTCCATTCAATGCGTGGGGGATCGCCCGAGTCGCCCGGATTGCGCCAGTAGGTGTGCCAGCCCGGTCGGATCTCGAACACCAGGGCCAGGTCGAGGGTTTCGCCCGGCGCAACCTCGATCCGCTCCGCGACCAGGCGCGCGGTCACGTTTTCGGTCGTCACAGGATTGGCCGGCACCGCGCTCGACCAGACGAGCAACAGAACACAGAGGGCAAAGCCGGCCCGAAAAACCCCGCGAAATGCCGATCGACGCCGAAGAAAGTCCGACGACGGCTCGGTATACATCCCCGCCATCACCGGCGCCGCCCCGCTCTCCGCTCCAGTTTGAACGCCGTCATATCCTCGCCCAACGCCGCGTACGGGATGCGATCGGCCCCGCCGAAATGCGCCGACGCACGCGCCACCAGATCGCCGATATCGGCTACGCGTGCATCCGCGTTGGACTCCCCGAGTAGACGTTGCAGGCCGAGCAGTCCGCCGGACTGGATCTTGACCAGCAGGCTGTGGGGCATCTGTGTCGGATCGTCCTCGACGCCCGCCGCAGCCAGAGCACATGCCCTGAGACCGGAGAATACCTGCTCGCAAAGGTCATGCGCGGGCTCGGACAGGCAGTCGAATTCCGAGCCGCCTCGGCGGACGACCTCGCGGGCATGCGGGCAAGCCGCCGTGGACTTGATGAGCGGGGAGGCGAAGGGGCATTTCATCGCGGAACAGTCTCCTCTGGATCGATCGCGTCAAGAAGCGGAACGACCGCATCGCCGAGCCGGATCATCCCGCCCCTGACCACGCGCGCGTTCAACCCGCCGTGGCCGCGCATCGCGTTGTAGCCGCCCGGGCCTAAAGTCTCCTCCATGCGCGAGCACGGAGGGCACGGACCCGTTCCCTCGAGTACTGCCGTCCCGATGCGAAACCGTTGACCTTTCAGCGCGGTGAGATTGACACCGGAGACAACGAGATTACGCCGCAACAGGGCGGGATCGATCGCATCCCGGCGCAAGAGTGCGGCCAAGACCGCGAGATGTTCAGCCTGCATAAGCGTCACGCCGCGCGCGCCCGACCGGCCCGCGTAGTGATCGCCCTCCAGCCCCTGCCCGGCCAACGCCGTAACGGCCGTACAGACGATGACGTCCGCCCGGCGGGCCGGTCGTCGGCCGATCCACGCCACCTCGCCCGGATGCGGAAATCGTGCGAGCAAAACCGAAAGTGAATCCATGCGATGGCCTACGGCTTGAATTTCCCGACTCGAGCCAAGATCGGGGCAATAAGAGCGCGGACAAGACGCACACCTCGCCCGCGGGATCCTTTCGGCCTTCGCGCCGTCAAACCGCGGACAGCCGTCGTGCCGGCTGATGCGGTTGACGTCCGCGCCGTCTTCCGTCCAAAAACAACCTCGATCAGACGTGACTCGCCATGCCCCGAATCTCTCTCCCGCTCCGCCTCGCCGCGGCTATCGTCGCAACCGCACTGACACTTGCGGGATGCAGCCGCGTCGGCATCGCCTACAACACCGGCGATTTCCTCGTGACGGCCTACGCGAAGGACTACCTTGACCTAGAGCAAGGCCAACTTCAGCGTTGGGAGCCGCTTCTCGACGCCGAGCTGTCACGTCATCGCGCCGAGGAGCTGCCCTATTTGGCGGCCTATTTCGACCAAATCCTCGCCGCAAGCGAGGCGGGTTTCGATACGCGCAACATGGACTGCCTGACCGGCCAATTTCGGGACATCTACCGACGCCAGGCGCGTTTCGCGGTCAATCTCGCAGCACCGCTTCTAGCCGAGCTGACTCCGGCGCAAATCGAGCGACTGGACCAGCGCTTTCGCGAAGAGGCCGCGGAGGACCGCGCCGAGATTGCGGGGCGCAGCACCGCGCGCGAAAAGGAGAAACGCGCCCGACGCTACGTCAAATCCATCGAGGACTGGACCGGCCCGCTGAGCGCGGAGCAGCGGGCGATCGTCGCCGAGGTGACCGGGCGCATGCCCGACACCCAGGCGAGCCTGGTCGACTATCGCACCGCCAAACGAGAGAAGCTGATCGCGCTGATCCGGAACAAGGCTGCCGAGCCCCAGATCGAGCAATTCCTCGCTGATTGGCTCGTCGACTTCGACGACCTGCCGCCGGAACTCGATCAAGGTGGCCGCGAGTTGGGAGAGCGGATCGACGAACTCTTTGTCAATCTCGGCAGGACCTTCGACGCCAGTCAACGTGATCGATTAAACAAGCGCTTACGCAGCCTTCGCGATGACTTCATGCAGCTTCAGAAGCAACCGAGAATGGCGCCGATGACCTGTTGAACCAGCATTGAACCGCGTCAGGAGGGACATGCTTGGATCGCACGAGCTTCATTGGGTTCGGTACCCGTTCGTCAAACAGCCGAACGACCCTATCACTCGAGACGCGGTTTAGGTCTAGAAGAGGTCGTCCATCACCCGGGGCGCGGATCGACGCACGGAGGTATCGGCCTTTCTGGTCGGGCCCGCGACCCTGACCGGCTCGGGGCCGAGAAGCGCATTGCTGAATTCCTCGTTGACCATCTCGAGGATACCGCTTTTTGCCTTGGTCTCGGTGCCACGGGTCGGGTCGACACGCACCTGTACCATGCCGGGAGGCGGATCGAGCTGCGCGATCGGGAGGTTCTCGAGTGCGGTGCCCATGAAATCAACCCACATCCCGAGCGCGGCCCGACCGCCCTCCTCGCCGCGGCCGAGCTTCTCGAAGTCATCGAAGCCCATCCAGGCGATCGTCACGAAGTCGGCCTGGTAGCCGGCAAACCAGGAGTCGCGCACGTCGTTCGTCGTACCCGTCTTGCCCACAATGTCCTCGCGCTTCAGCTTCTTGGCGCGTGTTCCCGTTCCGGCCTCGACAACCTCTCGCAACAGCGAGGTGATCTGATAGGCAATCCTCGGGTCGATGACCTGCGGCGCGTCGGCGCCGGTCTGCGTGCCCTGCACCAGGGCCGGTTCATCGCCGTAGCGGTACCAACACTCGGAGCAGGATCGCGGCGCTCGCGACTCGAAGAGGATCCGCCCGTCGCCGGTCTCGATGCGTTGGATGAAATAGGGCGTCACATGGTAGCCGCCGTTGGCAAAAACGGCATAGCCTTCAGCCAGCTTCATCGGCGACATCTCGCCGGTTCCCAAGGCCATGGAGAGACCCAAAGGCATGGCGTCCAGGTCAAATCCGAAGGCACGGATGTAGTTCTGCGCATCCTCCAAACCGACGCTTTGCAGCAGATTGATGGCGGCCAGGTTGCGCGAGAGCGCAAGGGCACGCCGCATCCGGATCGGCCCCATTTCCTTGCGATCGGAATTGCGCGGGTTCCAATCTTGCTCGCCGATCAGCTTCACCGTCTCGTCCTTGATCAAACTCGCCGGCGTCCAACCCTCATGCAGGGCGGCGGCATAGACGAATGGCTTGAAGCTCGAGCCCGGCTGACGGCGCATATCGACCGCTCGGTTGAACTTGCTCGCGTTGAACGAATAGCCCCCGACCAAGGCACGCACCGCGCCGTCCTGCGGCGCGATCGAGACCAATGCCCCCGCGACACTCGGTAGCTGCCCGAGCTCCCAACGCCCCTCGCCGTCCTTGCCCGGCCCCTCATTGTGGAGTCGAACGAGGTCCCCGACCGCAAGGACATCCGTCACCCGCCGCGGTCGGGGGCCGCGCCAATTCGCATTGCGGAACTCCTGCGCCCAGGCAACCTGTTTGAGGCCCAGCTCGACGCGGCGCCCGGAGCCGATATAGACCTCCGCCTCGCCGGCGGAGGCGCGTGTCACCAGCCCCGGCGTCAAGTCCGGGATCCCGATGACGCTCTCGAGATAGGCGTCCATGTCGGCCTCCGTCGCGCCGTCGAGGTCGATCTTCGCCTCGGCGCCGCGATAGCCGTGGCGTCGATCGTAATCGCGCAAGGCCCGGCGCACCGCCGCCTGTGCGGCGCTCTGCAAACGTGAATCGACCGTCGTGGTAACCCGAAGGCCCTGACTGAGCGCCTCCTCGCCGTAATGTTGAACAACGGTCTGACGGGCCATCTCCGCGATGTAACCTGCATCGAGATCCGGTTGACGCCGATGCAAGCGGGCCATGTCGGGTGTCAAGACCGCAATCTCGTACTCCTCCCGGTCGATCTGACCGAGCTCGAGCATGCGCGAGAGGATGTAGTTGCGTCGTTCGAGCGCCCGTTCCGGATTGGTGACGGGGTTGTTGCTGGAGGGCGCCTTCGGGATACCTGCCAACATCGCCGCCTCGGCGGGGGTGAGCGCGTCGAGATCCTTGTCGTAGTAGAGCGCGGCCGCGGCCGAGATGCCGTAGGCACGGTGGCCGAAAAAGATCTGATTCAGATAGAGATCGAGGATCTGATCCTTTGTCAGGGTCCGTTCGACCTGGAGCGTGAGCAAGACCTCTGCGAGCTTGCGTTGGAAGGTCTTCTCGGAGCTGAGCAGGAAGTTACGCGTCACCTGCATGGTGATGGTGCTTCCGCCTTGCGCCTTGGTGCCGGTGGAAACGAAGCTCAGCAAGGCACGACCGATGCCGATCGCATCGACCCCGCCATGCTCGAAGAAGCGGGCATCCTCGGTCGCGAGGAAGGCATTGATCACCAGCGGCGGGATGTCTTCGTAGGCCACCGGACGGCGCCGCTCGACGCCGAACTCCGCGATCAGGCCGCCGTCGCTGCTGTAGACACGCAGCGGCTCCTCGAATTGGACCTGAGTGAGA
The DNA here is from genome assembly GCF_000223985.1 of Thiocapsa marina 5811. Lineage (GTDB taxonomy): Bacteria > Pseudomonadota > Gammaproteobacteria > Chromatiales > Chromatiaceae > Thiocapsa > Thiocapsa marina. The sequence continues at coordinate 68,567 of NZ_AFWV01000013.1, read as the reverse complement.
CTCTCGACGCTCGGAAGCTCCGGGGCATGGACCGACACGAAAACACCTGCCCCGAGGAGACCCAAGGCAAGGAGTTGAAGGGGCGCACCCAAGACCGCGAGAAAGCCCGTAAACCAACCGAAAACGGAGCGGCGACGCCGCGCAACCCGGCGGTCGCCGCGATGCTTGGTCCGTGCTGCGCGTGCCGAGCGCTTCCCGTCCCTCGGCGGTGCATGCGGCGGATCGGAGCGCAGATCTCCCTCGAGACCCAAGCGCGCGCCGGAGTCGAGCATCTCGCGATTTTCCGCGGGCTTTTGGAAAGGTCGAATCCCTCCGGACCCCGGCGTCGAGCTATCGGACTTTCGGTTCACCTGCACCTCCGCCCGCCTCGCCCGGTCGACGCAGATGTCGCCCGGGTGCAGCAAGTCTCTTCATCATTTTTGTCGGGAGCGATTGTACACTAGGGCTCTTCGAACCGGCCGTGCTGGATCGGGCGTCGAACGCGATCCGATCGTCAGGCCCTCGGCATCGTGGCGTCCAAAGATTGGAGAGAGCTAATCATGCGCGAACTGGACCCGCCCCCCCGCAATCCTCTGCCGAGCGCGAGGCCGAACCGGGAACCGAGGCAACAGACTCGGCAAAGACCTCGTTTCTCATGAGTTTTCTTCGACTCACTGCCTCCGCGGCTTGGCTGTCGATCGCCGTCTTCGAGGGCGTCGCCGCCGCCGACGCCCCAGAGCCTGCCTTGGTCACGGCGGTCCCCGCGATGCGCGAGGTCGCGCTTGTCGGGTTCACCCGCGCCCTCGCGGAGGCACCCTTGGTCGCAGAGACGGACGGGCGGGTCCAAGCGCTCTTCGCCGATATCGGCGACCGGATCGACGAAAGCGGGCGCTTCGTTCAACTGGACACGACCTTCCTTCAGCTCGATCTCGAGGAGATCGACGTCCAAGAGGAGCGCCTGCGCTCGCAGATCGAATACGATCAACGCGAGGTCACCCGATTTCGGGAGCTGGTGCGCCAAAACAGCGCTTCGGCCTCCCAATTGGACACGCTCGAGCAATCGCTGCGCGACAACAGTCACGCCTTGAGGGCGCTGGATGTCAAACGGCGCATGCTCGAAGAGCGTTTGGCGCGTGCGACCATCTCCGCGCCTGTCGGTTGGTCGGTCACCGCACGCAGTGTCGAGCTCGGACAATGGGTCCGCGGCGGCGAGACGGTCGGTCGCGCGGCGGACTTCTCCACCCTCTTGGTCCCCTTCGCCTTGACCCCCGAGCAGTTCAGTGCTCTCGAGCAGACACGCTCGGATCTCGCCTTGGAGGTCCTGGACGTCGGCGACACGGCCGACGACGCGGTCCGGGCGCGCATCCACCGCGTCAACCCCGGGTTCGATCCGGAGACCCGCAAGATCGCCGTCGAGCTGGCCCTGACCGAAGCGCTGGAGCCCGCGCGCGGCGGGCTGCGCGTGCGCCTGCGCCTGCGTCTGCCCGAGGCTACGGGCGCCGTCAGTTTGCCGCCCTCGGCGCTCGACTCGAGCTACGAGGAATCCTGGGTCATTCGCGAGAGCGGCGAGCGGGTCTCGGCGCTGACGCTTGGACCCGATGCACTGAACCCGGACCTTATTCGGGTGACGGCCCCGGGGCTGAAGCCCGGGGATCGGGTGCGCGTGGGCGGGAGTCGCTGACGCGTGCGCGCCGTCGTCGGCTTCACGCTACGCCAGCGGGTGCTCTTCAACCTGCTGTTCGTGCTCATGATTGTCGCGGGCGTCTTCGCGCTCGATGCCCTGCCGACCGAGCGCTATCCCGAGGTCAACTTCGGCAAGGTCGTCATTACCACGGTCTATCCGGGCGCCTCTCCGCGCGATGTGGAAGCCCTGGTGACGCGCGAGATCGAGCTGGCGCTCGACGGGCTGGAGCACGTCGAGTTTATCCGCGCCAACTCGGTGCGCGAGCGCTCGACCCTGGTCGTGAAATTTCGCGACGATACCGATTACGGCGCTCTTTACGACGAGCTGCGCTTTCGCGTGCTCAGTATCCTCGAGCGGCTTCCCGAAGGTGTCGACCCGCCGCGCTTCGACCTGATCCGCACCTCCTTCTGGCTGCCCGTTGTCGCGGTCAACCTCGTCGGCGATCGCTCCAACCGCGCATTGTCCCTGATCGCGAAGGAATTGCAGATTCGTACGGCCCAGATCCCCGGGGTCACCGAGGTGAAGCTCGACGGGGAGCAGCGTCGCGAGTTCCACATCTTTCTCGATCCCTGGAAGCTCAAGTCGCACGGGGTGAGCCTGGATCAGGTCGCCGCGGCCCTGCAGGACGCCAACGTCACCCTCCCGGCCGGCGACTTCAACGACGGCACCGGCGAGTACGTGGTGCGCGTGGACGAACGCTTCCGCACGCGCGATCAAGTCGTCGCGACCGTGGTACGCCGCGACGCCGATGGCTCGTTCGTGACCGTCGACGACCTGATCTCCGATGCCGGCCTCGGCTATCGCACCCCGAGCGTCGTTACCTCCGCCGACGGGAAGGACGGCGTCGCACTGCGGCTGCTCAAGGCCGAGGACGGCAATGCGATGGAGATCTACGCCGCGGCCGAGGCAATCCTCGAGGAGGTCGCGCCCCTTCTCGAGCAGGAAGGGATCGAGGTGGTCCTCACGCTGGACTCGACAACCTACATCAAGGAATCGATCCAGACCCTCGGCTGGAACATGATCGTCGGGGTCCTGCTGGTCAGCCTGATCCTCTGGTACTTCATGGGGATACGCAACGCCGGCCTGGTCACCGTAGGGATTCCCTTCTCCTTCATGGTCACCGCGGTGATGATGCAGCTGACCGGCAACTCGCTCAACGAGTTCACCCTCTTCAGCTTCGTGCTGGTCTCCGGGATCATCGTCGACGACGCCATCGTCGTGGTGGAGAACATCTACCGGCATGTCCAAGACGGCGAGCCGATCGAGCAGGCGATCGTGGAGGGCACCGCAGAGGTCGCCTGGCCGGTGATCTCCGCGACCGCCACGACGGTCGCGGCCTTTCTGCCGATGCTCATCATGACCGGCTCGACGGGCGAGTTCTTCGCGCTCATCCCCAAGGCGGTGAGCTTTGCCATCGTCGCTTCGCTGTTCGAGTGCTTGTTGATCCTGCCCCTGCACTACCTTGATTTCGGACCGCGCCCCAAGGCGAACGCGACTGGCTCAGGTGCGGTTCAGGGCGAGCGTGAGAACCGCTTGATGCGGCTTCTCCGGGACATGACCGAGCGGCTGATCCGGGTCACCATGGGCTTTCGGGTGCTGAGCCTCTCGGTGGTGCTCGTCGCCTTCCTGACGGCCCTCGCCGTCCTCGGCGTCTCGATCGCCGGCATTGCGCCCTTGGTGCGCATCCAGTTCTTCCCGGACGACTATTCCACCTACTATGCCTTCGTCGAAGGCGCGCCCGAGACGCCGATCGAGCAGACTCACGAACGCGTGAAGGCGGTCGCTCGCTTCATCATGGCCGACGGCCCCGGCTACGCACGCTCCGCTGCGGGCTTTGCCGGCTTCACCGTCAGCGAGGACTACGAGGACGAGCTGGGCCGACATCTGGGCACGGTCATGGTCGCGCTGCCGAGCAAGGCCGATCAAGCCTTCGACGACCCGCTGGACCACCTCGACCGGATGCGCGAGCGCCTGATCGAGCAGTTCGCCGAGCCCGGAGTCAGAATCCGCGTCCGAGCCGAGAAAGACGGTCCACCCACCGGAAAGGACGTCAACATCCAGATCGCCGGATCGAGCGAAACGGCCGTGCGGGGCATGAGTGCGGACTTGTTGCAGCGCTTGCGGGACCATCCCGAATTCGGCCCCGACCTCATTGATCTTCAAGACGATCGCGGCATCCCCTCGCGGGTCTTTCGGCTTGCGGTCGACGAGTCACGTGCCCGCGAGCTCGACCTCACCGCGGGCGATGCCGCGCGCATGGCCGCGTCGGTCCTGGACGGGCGCTACATCGGTAAATACCGTCTGAGCGACGAGGAGGTCGACCTCAAGCTCCGCGTCGACCCCGCCTACCTGGATGCGCCCGAAGCCGCGCTCGATATACCCGTCCTCGAGCACCCCTCCGGGCCGGTCTTGCTGCGCGACATCGTCCAGCCCATCGCCGAGGTCCAGCCCGGCGAGCTCAAACGCTATCAACGCCAACGCAGCCTGACCGTCACCGCGAATATCCGCTCCGGCGCACCCATCTCCTCCGCCCAGGTCACGGCCTGGGTGCGTGCTCAGTTTCCGGAGCTACGCACCCTCTACCCGGGGGCTACGCTGATTTTCGGCGGCGAGTTCGAAGAAACCCAGCGCTCCTTCGACAGCCTCGCGCAGGCATTCGGCCTCGCCGTACTGCTGATCTACCTGATCCTCGCAACCCAGTTCAAGTCCTACACCCAACCGCTGATCATCCTCTCCGCGGTCATGTTTTCGATCATCGGGATCGTTTTCGGCAAGGTCGTCACCCAGTCGCTGTTCACCATCAACAGCTTTATCGCCGTGGTCGGCGTCACCGGCGTGGTCGTCAACGACTCCCTCGTCCTGCTCGCCTTCGTCAACCAACGCTACCGAGACGGTCTCGACCGCCACGCAGCCATCCGCGAAGGCGTAAGACTGCGTCTGCGACCCATCGTCCTCACTACCCTCACCACCACGCTGGGACTCATGCCGATGGCCCTCGGCATCCCCAGTTACTCCGTCATCTGGGGTTCGATGGCCTCCACCTTCGTGACCGGTCTGGCGACGGCGACATTTCTCACGCTCTTTATCGTCCCGGTCGCGTGGGATCTCTTGACCGAATGGGAAGAGAAACGAGATGCCAAAAGGGCAGCGCGCAGCAAAAACCGAGGCGATCGCTCGGAGTTGAATCACCCGAGCAATCGTTGACCGCGCTTTCCCACAACAGTGATCCGCTGTTGCCGGTCTCGAAAGCCAAGTCCCACAGGATCACGGGGCAAACGCCCCGCCCTTTTTCCTCTTGTCAACCCGCGATGGTCAGATTCCGGCATTTTTTGTCGGTTTTGTGAGCTGACCGAAATCTCGAGTCCGCGCGACCGGCCATACTCAATGCGAGGTCAAGGATCGGTCATCGGCTTCTGTGCTCCACCGACGAGCCTGCTCCCCTGGGTTCGGAGTCGATCTCACGGACTCACCGCACGACGATTCCCTGTTCGGCGGAAACTCCATGGATGGTGATCTCCACCATTAAGAGACCCCGCGACAGTACTCGTGGGATCGAGAACCGAGCCATCTGTCATGTTCAGAGCAGCCCCAGAACCCGCAAGCCCGCTCACCGGTCGCAGGGGCGGCTTCACCCTGATCGAACTCATGATCACGGTCGCCATCATCAGCATCCTGGCCGCGGTAGCCTATCCGAGTTATCAGGAGTATTTCCGCAGAGCCAATCGCACCGAAGCCCAGTCATTTTTGATGGATCTGGCGCAACGGCAACAGCAATTTCTGATGGACGCTCGCAGATATGCCTCGTCGGTCGCTGATTTGAATTCGACGATCCCGGAGCATGTCGCCAAGTTCTACACGATCACGGAGCCCTTCACCATCGTGGTCAGTCCACCGAGCTTCACGATCAGTGCGGCGCCGAAGGTCGGCACACAGCAAGTCGCGGATCTCGGCGGTGTGGTCCTGACGATCAATCAGGCCGGCGCCAAGACTCCGGCGGATGCCTGGTGAAGTACGAGGGCATTTGGAGAAATAGACATGTGCAAATGTCATACTGCCGTTTATCGTCCGAGCGCGGGCGATCCTCCCCGGCAATGCGCTGGCTTCACGCTCCTTGAGCTCATGATCGCGGTGACGATTCTGGTGATCCTCACGGGCATCGGGGTGCCGTCGTTTTCGAACTTCGTCGCTTCGCAACGCACCATCGCCGCGGCCGGCGGTTTTCAGATGGCACTTTGGCGAACCCGTTCAGAGGCGATCCGACTCAATCGTGATGTCACATTGTCGCCAACGGATGCCGACATCGGTTGGGAATCCGGGTGGGTGGCGAATGATCCGAGCGATGACGACCATGCCCTGATTCATGGCGATGCATTGGATGGCGTGACGATAAGCGGTGGACCGGCCAGCATCATCTATCGTGCCTCGGGGCGGTTGCGTGGCAGCAGCATCGCGGGGATCGAGTTTGCATCCAAGACGACTAGCTCGGCGGATAAACGCTGTATCGGGGTCGATCTCAGCGGTCAGCCGACGCTCATGAGGACAGGTTGCCCGTAATGATCAATCGTCCGCTCCAAGGTTGTCGACAATCCGGTTTCACGCTGATCGAGATCCTTGTGACCGCTGTGATCATTGCGTTCGGTATGCTGAGCCTGGCGGGACTCCAGGCTAAGATGACGGCCACACAGATGGAGTCATATCAACGCGCCCACGCCCTAGTGCTGGTCGAGGACATGGCGGCACGCATCGCGACGCAGCGGCGTGCGGCCGAGGCCGGCGCCTATGCAACCACGGGGACGACCACCACTGTTGGAGCCGGCGATGCCAATGATCCGAGCAATGACTGTCGCGACGAAGCAAACCTACCGGCACAGGATCTCTGCGAATGGAGCCAGGCGCTTAAAGGCGTGGGCACAACGGGCAATGACGGCCGCTTCCTCGGCGCCATGCTCGGAGCGCGCGGCTGTATCGATCGCATCAATGAGGATCCGGCCACCTTTCTGGTCACTGTGGCCTGGCAGGGACTCACCGAAACCGTCTCCCCGAGTTTGAACTGTGGAAGCGGCGAATACCCTGACGACACCATGCGTCGGGTTCTCGCGGTGCGGGTCACGCTCGCGGATTTGGACTGAGGCGGCTAAACATGTTCAGCATCACCTCTCCTCACGTCGCGGCATTGCAACAGCCGATAACGGGACCGGCGCGCGCGCGCGGCTTCACCATCATTGAGTTGATGATCGCCATGACCATCGGGCTTTTCCTGCTCGGCGGCCTCGCGCTCGTGCTTTCCAACAACAGCCGAACTCGTTACGAACTGCAGAAATCCATCGGCCAGATCCAGAATGCTCGCTATGCCCTGCAAACCCTCGCCGATGATCTGAGCAATACGGGGTTCTACGGCGAGGCCGGAATACCACACACATCCGGATGGTTAGTTTTGTGTCTCGATCTAACTAACAACGGTTTGCCGCTAACCTGCCCGAACGAGGTCTGTATGAAGCTGGAACGGGCATTTCCGATCCAGGGTTCGGACGATATCGCAAATCGACCAAACGGATGCAGTGCAATGGATGACGTCCGCACGGGCAACGATGTCGTCGTTGTCCGCCGTGCTAGTACCTGCGACATTAACGAGGACGAGTGCGATGCCTTTCATGACGGTGCCCTGCACATCCAACAGCCGGCCTGTATCGCAGGTGCGCAGCCCATCGTTGCAACCGCTACAGCTGCCTTCGCAGGCGGTATGACGCGGGTCTGCGACCCGAACCTCTTGGCACCCATCTACCGACTGCTCAATCACGTCTATTATGTAGCGCGCAACAATCGCCCCAACGACGGCATCCCGACTCTGAAGCGCGCTGAATTAGCTGCGGACGGCTACATTATCACACCAATCGCAGAAGGGATCGAACACCTGCAGATTGAATACGGCGTCGATGCCGATGAGAACGGTGATCCCGATCTGTACAGCCAGGCTAGCGCGCTGCATTGGGATGATTGGCGAAACGTCGTTGCTGTTCGAATCCATCTCATTGCTCGCAATGTACTGCCCACCGACGGCTATGAGGATGAGCGGACCTATCGGCTCGGGAGCGAGGGCGAGTTTGGCCCATTCCAGGACAGCTTTAAGCGCCAAGCCTACAGTAAGACCGTACGATTGAACAATATCGCCGGTCCTCGGGAGACCAACTGATGGACGGCCATCGAGGCATCAACTCTCGACACAGCGGCGCAGTGCTCATCATCGCCCTCATTATGCTATTGGTGACCACCTTGATCGGCATCTCGGTCTTCGAGATGGGCAGCAATAATCTTGTCGTGGTTGCGAATCTGGAGAGTCGTGAGCAAGCTAGAAAGGCCGCGGAAGACACCTTGGAAGTCGCGATCGAAAATCTCGCCCTGTTGATCGAAAGCCTCGCGCCGGATAGTCCAAAGGCCGTCTTCTTCTGTGAAGGTCATAAGAATCACCAATGCCATGACATCGACGGAGACGGTCTGCTCGATATCGAGGTCTCACTCACGGATCCGCAGCCGAGTTGCATGTTGGTGACACCGACGCGTAACGATGAGCTCGACGTGACCGACATCAATGATCAAGGCTGCTTCATCGGCACTCAACAAGGAGGCGCGGTCGATGGCGCCGGCGCCACTGGTCAGTCGATGTGCTCCGCATCGGTATGGGATCTCAGGGCCGTTGCCGTTGACGTCATGACGCAAGCCGAAGCACGGGTGAGGCAGGGCGTCAGTGTTCGGGTGTCGAACAACGACGTCGCGACCGAGTGCCCGTAACAGATGAACAGGAGAACTCACATGTTCACATTCGTAAGGAGCCATCAAGCGATCGGCCTTACGGCCGGCCTGCTCCTGATCTGTCTCTCGACCCGGGCGGAGGACATCGATATCTTCGTGGGCGGAACCGGCACGGAAACGACGACGCCGAATATCCTGTTCGTGCTCGACAACTCGGCGAACTGGAGTCGTAACGCTCAGCACTGGCTGCCCAAAGGGGTGGTCCAGGGGCAAGCCGAGGTGCGCGCGATCGGAAATGCGCTATCGGGCTTGACCAACAAGGTAAACGTCGGCGTGATGATGTTTGCAACGCAGGAGCCCGATGTGGATGCCGGTTATGTCCGACATGCGATCAAGCCCTTAAACGCGACGAATCAAGCCGTCCTGAACGCAAAATTCGATCGGATCTACACCAACATTAACGAACCGACTGAGAAGCGTCCGGCGCAACCAAAATATGGCTATCTGATGCAGGATGTCTACCAGTATCTCATCGGAGGAAACGCAGTCAATAATGGTTCCGGAACGCCAAGTCTAGCAGACGCCGCGGGCTACCAGACGAATTACTCAAGATTCGCCTCACCATTGACCAGTGATAATCTTTGCGCCGACACCTATGTGATTTTTATCGCCAACGCGGTTCAATCAGGTGTAACAGACGATGATCTTGAGAATTCAAGCGCGCTTGGGTCGCTCGTAACCGCCGCGGGCGGTACCCCGGATGGACTGGCGCCCAGCGGTACCGGACCCATTCCGATTCCTGAATTCATCATCGACAGCCGCGGTGAAAACGTCGACCTGGGATACACTGACGCCTGTTACAAGAAACAGACCGATTGCACGGCAACCGAGAATACTGAAGGCGGCTCCTGCCGGGAAGCTGGTTATTCCCAGTGTGTATGCGGTTCCAATGTTAAGACGCCTCATACATGCAGCAAGAGCAACGAAGATAATTATGATCTAATAGGAAGAATCACCACGGATACAGCTATTCCAACCGGCGATTTCGACAGCCGGATTGGGGCGGCTTGGAATCTTGACGATTGGGCTAAGTTTATGTTCGTGCATGGTGTGCCGATTCCGGGCGCCACCACGAATGATCCGCGGGGGCGTGTGATCACATATACGATCGATGTCTTCAACGCCCAGCAAAGCAAGGAGCATACCGGCCTACTCTTAAGCACGGCGAAGGTCGGCGGTGGTGGCTATTTCATGGCAAAGAGTCAGGAGGCACTTGAGGAGGCGATCGGGACCATCATCTCAGAGATCATCTCAGTCAATTCCACCTTCGCATCCGCGTCATTACCGATCAGTGCCACCAACCGGGCTCAAAACGAGAATCAGGTCTTTATAGGGATGTTCCGGCCCGAGCCACTCGCGCGTCCGCGCTGGTTCGGTAATCTGAAGCGTTATCAATTGGCCCATTTTGACGACCGAATTGACCTTGCCGATGCCGAGGGCAGGCGCGCCGTCAACAACCTGAGTGGTTTCGTGGCCGAGTGCGCAGCGAGTTATTGGACGACGGACTCGGACGATTACTGGGCCTTATTGGGTATTGTTCCCGAACCCATGAGTCAGTGCCTGGGCACCACGGAACCCTATTCGGACAAGCCGGACGGACCTTTCGTCGAGAAGGGCGGCGCCGGTCAGGTCTTGCGCGGTGCAACGATCGCGGATCGCAACGTTTATACGCGATCCGGAGATACACTGGTTGCATTCAATACGTCGAATACCAGCCTAGATTCCGACCTCGTGGACTATACGCGCGGCATGGATATTGACCACATCATTAAGGACAACGCGCTGACGGACCCGCGCCCCACGATCCACGGGGACATCGTACACTCGCGTCCTTTGCCAGTGAACTATGGCTCGTACCATGGCGTCACCGTCTTCTATGGTGCAAATGACGGAACACTACGAGCGGTCAATGCGGCCAATGGGGCCGAGCGCTGGTCATTCATAGCACCGGAGCATTTCGATAAATTGACGCGACTGCGTGCCAATGAGCCACTTGTGGCCTATCCGAATCAAGATCAGGCCGCGAATCCGCTGCCGAAGGACTATTTCTTTGATGGCTCGATCGGTCAGGTCGTGCGCTATGGCTTGGACAATCAGGCCACTGCGGTGTGGATCTTTCCGACAATGCGGCGAGGCGGACGTGTGGTCTATGCCTTCGATGTCACGTCGCCGGACAATCCCACCATCAAGTGGTACGCCGGATGCCCGAACCTGACGAACGATACGAGTTGTTCGAGCGGGTTTACCGACATCGGCCAGACTTGGTCCATTCCCAACGCCGGATATGTCGCGGGGTATGGGGGCGGCGCCGATCCGGTGCTCGTCATGGGCGGCGGCTATGACCCCTGCGAGGACGCAGATTCGGCCTCGCCGGTCTGCGGGAGCAGCAAGGGCCGGACGGTCTACGTTCTTAGCGCGGCTACCGGCGCGATCATCCGAACCTTCGCGACGGATCGCCCCGTCACTGCAGACGTCAGCCTGGTTGATCTGGATTATGACGGCGCGATGGACCTGGCCTATGCCGCTGATACCGGAGGAAATCTCTACCGCATCAGCTTTATCGATCCGGCCAACGACGACGCACCGCTCTCGCCCGAATCCTGGTCGATACTCAAGATCGCAACGACGCAGGGCGCCGGCCGTAAGTTCCTCTACGGTCCGGCGGTCATGCCCTACAAGGGCTACGTCTACCTCGCGCTCGGCTCCGGTAATCGGGAGCGTCCATTGGAAACGAACTACCCTTACACCTCCAGCATCCAGGATCGCTTCTATGTTTTCCTCGACAGGCCCCGCGAAGATCCGACAACCGTCCCTGGAGGAACCTATCCGATCGATCTCGACGACACTGCGATGATGTTCGACTACAGCACCAATACGACATGTGCGGACGAAAGTCTGACGCCCGATTCTCAGCATCGGGGCTGGTTCATGAACTTGCAGAATCGCGGCGAGCAGACCGTGACCAACGCGCTTATCGTCGCCGGCATGGCGACCTTCAGTACCTCACGCCCCGGTGGTTCTGGCGTCGGGATCTGCTCACGACCGATCGGGATCGCCTCGGGCTATTGGGTGAACCTGTTCAACGGCTCGGGTGCGATCGGTGTAGCCGAGACATGCGGCGGACGCAGATCCAGCGATCTTGCCGGCGGTGGTTTGCCACCCGCGCCCGTGCTAGCAACCGTGCCGGTAGATGGCAAGCCCACCACCGTAGTCATCGGTGCACCGCCTCGAGACGGCTCGACCGGTACGCCCATCAGCCCGCAGGAAATCCGACCGGCCATCGCGAACAAACGCGGCCGGGTCTTTTGGAGCAGTGATTCCGATCGCTGAGCAATCAGTGATCCCGCACTCAGGCATCGAGATCCTCGAACGAGCAAAAATCCAGCACTCACGCCATCGATCAGGAAAGCGCCCCGTTTCACCTCGGCGGCTTTCAAGCTCGGCTTGATGCGCCGGAGACGACCGCGGTCGTCGCCGGCGTCAAGCTGCTCTAACCACCCGACTTCGCCCAAAAGCCGTCGAGAGCAGCAACGGTCTCGGGTAGGCGTTCCCATTGCGGCAGTCCCATGTTGGGCGCCAACCGTTGGCGTGACCAATTCGGGTGACGTGCGACGAAGTCGTCGAGCCGCTCGAAGTCGATGTAGGGATCGCGGTCGGCGATGGCGAGCACGGGCAGATCGGTGAGCTTGGCGTAGAGCCGATCGACCGCTCCGGGCGTGAAGAGCTGCATCGAAAGAAAGACCAGCGGAGCGTGTCGAGCACCAGGCTGATGGGATGTGGCGTAGGCGTAGTCGAGGATCTCCTGCGGCGGCTCGCCGACGAAGGATTGTCCAAGGTAATGGCGGATGCTGCGCCTGGATGCGACGAGATCGAAGAGGAATTGACTCAGTCCCGGGGTCTTGAGGATCGGATGGACGATCCGACCGAAACCAGGCCCCGGCGGGACGCGTTGGCTGAATCCGGTCGGTGCGATGAGCGCCAGGGAGGCGACCGAGCCGGGCTTATCAACCATCGCCCGCGCCATGAACTCCGAGCTCAGAGACAGTGCAGCCACATCCGCGGGCTGCCCGACGACCTGTTCCAGGAACCGGGCGAGCACGTCTGCAAAGAGCTCCGGTGTATAGCCTGCGGGACGACGCTCCGAGTGGCCGAAACCAGGTAGATCGAGGCTGTAGACAGGACGCTTCGAGCGATAGTGCTCGAACAGCGGTTTGACCTCGAAGCTGCTCGGCGCGGCGTTGACGCTGTGCACCAGCACCAGAGGCCGCCCGCCGGCCCCGGTGTCTGCGTAGTAGGCGATCCGCCAGCCGTCTGCGCCCGTGAACTGCGAACGCGGTGCATCGACCGCCTCGCCGAGAGGAATCTCGCGTGCCTTTTGATCGGCGGTTCTCTTCGTCGCGATCCTGGTCTCTCCGGTCATGGTCAAGTCTTCCGCCTCTGAATTGTCGATGAATTTCGGCCGTTGTCTGATGGGCAGCTCGTCAGAAGCCAATCCTGGGCCGGTCTAAATCCGGATATTTTGTACGATTATACGCCGAGGCACCGGGGGGGCGACGATGTCGAATACACTGTCGGATCTGCCGTGACGGGAAGCGTCCGAATGCCGCACGAGCACCTCCACGGATCACAGCCCCATGGTCCGGGCTTCGGCCCGACGCCACCGGCAAGGCATGGCTGCGTGCCCTCCTCGGACTCAAGTCCGACCCACAGGGCGCCGGGATGCGCTAGCATGCGCGTAATGCCCCGATAACCTGTTCACGAGCGACGATGCCGACCGACAACACACCTGCCTTCAGCGACCGCTACATCTCTTTCCTCGGACTCGACTGCGACGCCAGGGCGCAGCGTTTCGTCGCCGGGCTCCGCGACCTGATGCTCGACCCCGACCGCCGGGATCCCTTCTGGACCTACCTCGTGGCCAAGCTCGACGGCGAGAAAGGGCCGGCGCACGACGAGCTCTATCACATCCACTGTCATCTCAACGATATCCGCGACCTGCTGGATCGCCTCGAGGCGCCCGAGCTGATCGCCGAGCTCGATATCCTCGAGACGGAGTGTTGTTGAACCGCGTCCCGTGCTTCCGGTGCGGGTCGGGGCGGGTCTCAAAAGCTCGCATTCTCCCGCGACCTCGGCGCGGACGCGGTTCAAGATGACGAGTCCCAGACAGATTCCTTAGCATGTCAACGGCTTGAGTCATGCTCGTCCCCGGCGAAGACGTGGTTCATGGAGTTCTCAACACCCTGAAACGCGCCCTGCCGAGGTTGTTTGTCGCACGCCGGCAAACCTAAATTCCGAACCCGCCATGCCCTACCGGGCGCGTTTCAGCCGGGTATACTTAGCGGGATCCGATCCCCCGCCAGGTAGCCTCCCATGCCCCAGTACCGCTCCCGCACCACCACACATGGCCGCAATATGGCCGGCGCTCGCGCACTCTGGCGCGCCACCGGCATGACGGATGGAGATTTCGACAAACCGATCATCGCGGTCGTCAATTCCTTCACCCAGTTCGTTCCCGGCCACGTGCATCTCAAGGATATGGGCCAGCTCGTCGCGCGCGAGATCGAGGCCGCCGGCGGCGTGGCGAAGGAGTTCAACACCATCGCGGTCGACGACGGCATCGCGATGGGGCACGGCGGCATGCTCTATTCCCTGCCCTCGCGCGAAGTGATCGCAGACTCGGTCGAGTACATGGCCAATGCCCACTGCGCGGATGCCCTGGTCTGCATCTCAAACTGCGACAAGATCACGCCCGGCATGCTCATGGCCGCGCTGCGCCTGAATATCCCGGCGGTCTTCGTCTCGGGCGGGCCGATGGAGGCCGGCAAGGTGATTCGCAAAGGCGAAGAGCTGCATCTGGACCTGGTCGACGCCATGGTCGCCGCGGGTGACGAGACCCAGAGCGACGCATCGGTCGCCGAGCTCGAGCGCTCCGCCTGCCCGACCTGCGGATCCTGCTCCGGCATGTTCACCGCCAACTCCATGAACTGCCTGACCGAGGCGCTCGGGCTCAGCCTGCCCGGCAACGGATCGCTGCTCGCCACCCATGCCGCGCGCAAGGATCTCTTCCTGGAGGCCGGACGGCTGATCGTCTCGCTCGCACGCCGCTGGTACGAGCAGGACGACGCCAGCGCGCTGCCCCGCTCGATCGCGACCTTCGAGGCGTTCGAGAACGCCATGAGCTTGGACATCGCCATGGGCGGATCCACCAACACGGTGCTGCATCTGCTCGCGGCGGCCTACGAGGGCGGCGTGCCCTTCAGTATGGAGGACATCGATCGGCTGAGCCGCCGCGTGCCCAACCTCTGTAAGGTCGCGCCCTCGACCCAGAAATATCATATGGAAGACGTCCATCGGGCCGGCGGCGTGATCGGCATCCTGGCCGAGCTGGACCGCGCGGGGCTCATCCATCGCGATCTGCCGACCGTGCACAGCGCGTCGCTCGGCGAGGCGCTCGCGCGCTGGGACGTGCGCTACACGGAGGATGAAGAGGCGCGTCGGCGCTATCTGGCTGCGCCGGGCGGCATCCCGACCCAGGTGGCCTTCAGCCAGGCCCAGCTCTGGCCGGATCTGGACCTGGATCGCGCCGAGGGCTGTATCCGTGATCTCGAGCACGCCTACAGCCGCGACGGCGGCCTGGCGGTCCTCTTCGGCAATCTTGCCGAGGACGGTTGCATCGTGAAGACCGCCGGCGTCGACCCCAGCATGTTCGAGACAGACGCGATCGAGAAGGACGAGCTGCGCTATACCACCAGCGTGCCGACCTCGGTGCTCCGTGCCTTCGTAGGTCCGGCCCGCGTCTTCGAGAGTCAGGAAGACGCCGTGACCGCCATCCTCACCGATCAGGTCAAGGCGGGCGACGTGGTCGTCATCCGCTACGAAGGGCCCAAGGGTGGACCCGGAATGCAGGAGATGCTCTATCCGACCAGCTATCTCAAATCCAAAGGGCTCGGGAAACATTGCGCGCTCATCACGGACGGGCGATTCTCCGGCGGGACCTCGGGACTGTCGATCGGCCACGTCTCGCCCGAGGCCGCAGAGGGCGGCTTGATCGCGCTCGTGGAGGACGGCGACAGAATCGAAATCGAGATCGCGAGCCGGCGCATCCATCTGGATGTGGACGACCAAACCCTCGCCGCCCGCCGGGCCGCGATGGAGGCGCGCGGTTCAGCGGCCTGGGCGCCGCTCGACCGGCAGCGCCAGGTCTCGACCGCGCTCAAGGCATACGCTCTGTTGACGACCAGCGCCGCCCACGGCGCCGTGCGGGATTTGTCGCGGCTCGGATGACCTAAACCGCGCCCGGCACGGTATGCGGATCTGTTTGGATCGGATCATCGACTTGATGAGGCTGATGTCCGACCGAACAGGCGCAAGCACGATCAGAAGGTCTTTCTTTGTGGTCAGCTCTGCTTCTCCGGACGCATCCCGGACTGGATTCAGGGGTCGGCGAACCTCAGGGAAGGATCCGGCGGGAATTGCGTCCAGACCCTGGCGGGCAGTGCGAGTCGCCCGGCGGAATTAAAGGCTTATGCTGACCATCATCGAAATCGGCGCCATCATCGCCTTCGCCATATCAGGCCTCATCGAGGCCGCGCGGCGGCGGATGGATATCGTCGGGGTCTTCACGGTCGCCTTCGTCACCGCGTTCGGCGGCGGAACGCTGCGTGACGTCCTCCTCGAGCGCCGCCCGCTCTTCTGGGTACAGCATCAGGAGTATGTGTGGCTGGTCTTGGGGCTGACCGTGATCGGCTCGCCCTTGCTCGGCTTGATGCGGCATCGCTGGGCGGATCGGGTCATGAACCTCACGGATGCCCTTGGGCTGGGGCTGTTTGCGGTCTCGGGGGCTGCGCTGGCGATGGCTGCGGAGATGCCGCTCATCGTCGTCGTCATGATGGGTGTCGTGACGGGCGTCTTCGGCGGGGTGTTGCGCGACGTGCTCTGCAACGAGATCCCCGTCGTGTTCCAGGATCATCGCCCCTATGCACTCTGCGCCTTCGTCGGCTGCTGGATCTTCATCGGTTTCGACGCCGTCGGCGCAGAGCCTTGGCTGGCGGTGATAGCCGGCGCCGGCACCACGACCGGACTGCGCCTCTTGGCACTGAGCATGGATTGGCGAATCCCGCCCTGGCCTCGGAACATGGAGGATTGAAGCGGGATGCCCACAACCGGGCCGGGTGCACCTGTTGGTTCGGCCTCGGCGTCGAGCTTGGGCAGGTCGGCCGTCATCAGCCCGGCTCACGCATGAACCATCGCGTGTGCCAGGCGGTTCTCGAACGGGCCTACGGCCGCACGACTCCGTATCCTGGTTTGATCGCCGGACCGTCGACAGCATCCCGGGATCCCGAACAGATCACAGGCCGATGACCGCGCTCGGCCGGCTCATCCCGATCGGGTTTTTGGCCGCGCTTCCGCCGCTGTTTTGGGCCGGCAATTTCGTGTTGGCCAGAGCCCTGCGCGCTGACATCCCTCCGATCGCCCTGTCCTTTTGGCGCTGGGCAATCGCGCTGCTCGTTCTGCTGCCGTTCGCGTACTCCGGTCTTTGGCGACAGCGTGCTCTGCTGCGCCGCCATTGGGCCGTGCTGACGCTGTTCGCCCTGTTGGGGGTCACGGGCTACAACACCTTTGCCTACTTGGGCCTTCAGCACACCACGGCAACGAACGGCGTGCTGCTCACCTCGGTGACGCCGGTGGTGATCATCGGGTTGTCCGTCGTGCTCTTCCGCGCCCCGCTGCGGATCACACAGGTCATCGGAGTCCTGCTTTCGCTTGCCGGGGTGGTCGTCATCGCGATCGAAGGTCGGTTCAGGCTATTCGGTGAACTGCAGCTCAACCAAGGCGACCTGTGGATCCTCGCCGCAAGCCTGGACTGGGCGCTCTATTCGGTCTTCCTGCGCTGGCGTCCGGCCGAGCTGGAACCCAAAACCTTCCTTGCCGCGATCATCGCCATCGGCCTCATCCCCTTGTCGGGACTCTATATCTGGGATCTCGCCTCGGGGCATCGGTTCGAGCCGAACGCAACCAACCTCGCCGCGATCGGCTACGTGGCCGTGTTTCCGTCAGTGCTTGCCTACGTGTTCTGGAACCGTGCCGTGACGGAGTTGGGGCCGAATCGCACCGGGCAGTACATGCACCTGATCCCGGTTTTCGGCGCCGGACTCGCCGTCCTGCTGCTCGGTGAGCGGCTACATGCCTACCATCTGATCGGCGGACTGATGGTCGGCGCGGGCATCGCTCTAGCCAACGGCATCCGATTGCGGAAATCGGACGGACGGGCGGATCGGCACGTCCGTTAGCGCCCGCCCCGAAAGCTCTCCACCGGCCCGGTTCCTCAGCAGGTCTTGCAGCTTTCCACCGGCAACCCTCGGCGCACCCAGCCGGGACCGGCCTTGCTGCCCGCCATGCCCTCCGCGACATGCGAGACGTTGGTAAACCCGAGCTTTTCGAGCGCGTCTCGAGTGTAGCCGGTCCGGTTTCCGGTGCGGCAAATGAGCACGATGGGGGCGTTCCGATCACCATCGACGGCCTTCAGAACGTCCTGCACGAAGGTCGGCGCGGTCATGTCGATCGTGAGCGCACCTTCCGCAACCCCGGTCTGTCGCCATTCGGGCGGGGTGCGGATGTCGATGAATGTGATCTCGCCGGCGCGAGCCTTCTCCATCGCCTCGGTCGCGGTGAGGGTCGCATCGGCTTGCGCCACGCAGCCGATCAGAGAGAGCGCCGCGAGTACGACGACTGTATTGTGGCGGACGGATCGTAGAACGGACATGGTTAGAGGCTCCTTATCAAAACTGCTCACGTTGGATGGCCTCGGAGATCGGGTCCCGTGCCGTCAATCCAAGTCGCAATCGTGCACGGCCTCGCGAAGACAGAGGTCATGCGATCGAAACGGATGAGGTTCTTGGCCTCGCGGGTCCGTTGAGGAGGGCGTCGACCGCCGCAATCTACTCGTCGGCGACGCCGATACCCTCCGACCGATCCGCGCTTTGATGATGGAAGTCAGCATGCACACCCTAAAGACCACGCGCCCCCCGGCCCTGGCCGACGTCAACGCCGACACGTCTCAGCGCGTGGTGGTCGAGACGAGCTCGATGCCCTGGGAGTCCAGCCCGAGCGGCACCGTCTCGCGTAAGCCGCTGTACCGAGAGGGGGGCGAGTCGGGCCCCGTAACCAGCCTGGTGCGCTATGCTCCCGGCGGGGCCTTTCCGGAGCACGCCCATCCGGAGGGCGAGGAGATCCTGGTGCTGGACGGGATCTTCTCCGACGAGCACGGCGACTACCCGGCCGGGACCTTCCTGATGAACCCCCACGGCAGTCGACATTCACCGCGTTCGCAGACCGGCTGCACCCTGTTCGTGAGGCTGCGCCAGTATCCGGGACTGGATCGGCCGCGGCTGGTCGAGGACACGATCGCGAGGGACAGTTGGCGACCCGGACTCGTGGACGGGCTCGAGGTACGCCCCCTGTATTCGCAGGACGGCTATCCGCAGAGCGTCGCGCTGGTGCGGTGGGCACCCGGGACGCACTTCCAGCGCCACACGCATTGGGGCGGCGAGGAGATCCTGGTGCTCGAGGGCGAATTCGCCGACGAGCACGGCCGCTATCCGAAAGGGACCTGGATCCGCAGTCCGCACATGAGCCAACATACCCCCTTTTCCGATGCGGGATGTCTGATTTACGTGCGCGTCGGCGGGCTATGACGCGCGGCTGATCGGTCGCACGCGCACGCTCAGCTCCGGGCCGTCAGGGCGCGAGCATGATAGGCCAAATGCTCCCCGATAAAGGTCGCGATGAAGTGATAGCTGTGATCGTAGTCGGGCTGCATCCTCAGGATCAACGGGATGCCGCGTTCCTTGCAGGCTTGCGACAAGGCCTCGGGTCTGAGATGGCCTTCGAGCAGGAACTCGTCGTCGGTGCCCTGATCGATGAATAAGGGCATGGGCTCGGCACCGGCGCGGATCAACTCGGTGGCGTCCCAGTCCTTCCAGCTCGCCGGATCGTCGCCCAGATAGGCGGCGAAGCAACCGCGACCCCAGCCGGATTCGACCGGGTTGCAGATGGGCGCGAAGGCGGACACCGATCGGTAGAGGCCGGGGTTCTTCAGCGCACTGATCAGGGCGCCATGCCCGCCCATCGAATGGCCGGTGATGGAGCGCCGCCCCGGGATGACCGGCAGCTCGCGCTCCACCAAGGCCGGCAGCTCCAGATTCACGTAGTCGAACATCCGATAGTGCGCGGCCCAAGGCTCACGCGCGGCGTTGACGTAGAAACCGGCGCCCTGTCCCAGATCGTATCGGTCCGGTGCGTCGGCCACCTGCTCGCCGCGCGGACTGGTGTCCGGCATCACAAGCGCCAGACCCAGCTCGGCGGCATAGCGCTGGGCACCGGCCTTGACCCGGACGTTGTCGTCGGTGCAGGTCAGCCCGGAGAGGAAATAAACCGTCGGCACCGCAGCGGCCTCGGCCTGCGGGGGCAGGTAGACCGAGAAGGTCATGCGGCAGTTGCAGACGGCGGAGTCATGGGTATAGCGCTCCAACCAGCCGTCGAATTCGCGAATGCGTTCGATGCGCTCCATCGTGACCTCCTTAAACCGCGCCCGGTGCGGTGTGCGTGATGTGTTGGAATGACTTGGCCGCGCCAGCCCCGACGACTGTCGGAGCTGGCGCGGTTTAAAGTCTTAAAAAATATTAAATTCTAAACCGCGTCTCACCGGCGTCGAGGACATCTCCGAAGCCAAACGCAGAATGAAAACTGACGCATGTCGCTCTGGACGCGGTTTAGAACAGGATCACGGAGCGAATGCTCTCGCCGCTGTGCATGAGATCGAATGCGCGGTTGATGTCCTCCAGCGGCATCGTGTGGGTCACCATCCGGTCCACCTCGATCTCTCCGGCGAGATATTGCTCGACATAGCCGGGCAGTTGGCTGCGACCCTTGACGCCGCCGAAGGCGCTGCCCTTCCAGGTGCGGCCGGTCACGAGCTGAAACGGCCGTGTCCGGATCTCCTGACCGCCACCCGCCACGCCGATGATGGTGGACACGCCCCATCCCATGCGGCAGCACTCGAGCGCCTGTCGCATCACGTCCACGTTGCCGATGCACTCGAAGGAGTAGTCCACGCCGCCCCGGGTCATCTCGACGATGGCCTCGGTGACGCTGCCGGTGAGATCCCTCGGGTTGATACAGTCGGTGGCGCCGAGCTGACGCGCCATCTCGAATTTGGCCGGATTCAGGTCGATGCCGATGATGCGGGCCGCCTTCGCCATCACGGCGCCCTGGATGACGGAGAGGCCGATCCCGCCGAGTCCGAAGACCGCGACCGTCGATCCGGCCTCCACCTTGGCCGTGTTCAAAACCGCACCGATGCCGGTCGTGATTCCGCAGCCGAGCAGGCAGACCTTATCGAGCGGTGCGGCGGGGTTGATCTTCGCCAAGGCGATCTCGGGCACGACCGTATATTCGGAGAAGGTCGAGCAGCCCATGTAATGGAAGATCGGCTTGCCCTTGTGCGAGAAGCGACGTGTCCCGTCCGGCATGTAGCCGGTCCACACCGTCGAGGCGATGGATTGGCAGAGGTTGGACTTGGTCGAGTGACAGTATTCACAGTCGCCGCACTCCGGGATGTAGAGCGGGATGACGTGATCGCCCGGCTTCAGACCCTTCACGCCCGGCCCGCACTCCACCACCTCGCATCCGCCTTCGTGTCCGAGCACGCAAGGGAAGGCACCCTCCGGATCCTGCCCGGACAGCGTGAAGGCGTCCGTATGGCAGACGCCCGAGGCGATGACCTTGAGCAACACCTCGCCCTCCTTCGGACCCTCGACATCGATCTCTTCGATGGACAGAGGCTTCGCGGGCTCCCAGGCGACGGCGGCGCGTGCTTTCATGGTTCTCTCCGGTGGTGATCGGCGGAAGGTGGCGCCGCGGGCGCGACGCGCAATCGAGTGTTCCCGCATTAAACCGCGCCCAGCGCGGTATGCGACGTTTTTGGATGGGATCGGCCCCGGCAGACGTGTCGACCGCTGGAGTCGGCGCGGTTTAAGATTCTAAAAAATATGTTATTTTAAAACGCGTTATCGCCAAGCGTTGTGGATGCACCAAACGTGGTGCGCACTCGCAAATAAGCATCTCGCTCTGAACGCGGTTTAGACCGATCGCGACGCGACGACACGACCGAGTCCTGCATCAGGCTGCGCCGATCCGACCGGCACGGGATGTCTGCTCCATAGGAGAAGACGCCCGAATCTCTTGCCAGGCCGAGTGCGCGTCGATCAGCGCCAGCGCTCTCGCGAGCAACGTCTTGCCCGGCTCCATCTTGAACCAGGTCGAGGCTCCCGATGGATGCGGGAGCGGGATGAGGTCGGCCTCCAAACCGCTCGGCGAGCGATAGGACCATTGGGCTCCGACGACATCGTTCAGACGCTTGGACGCCATGAACTGAACGATAGCGAGCTTGCCGACCGGAATGATCAGTCGGGGCTGCGCGAGCTCGACCTCCGTTCGCCACCAGCCGCTGCATCGCTCCACCTCCGCGGCATCGGGGACCCGGTCGCCGCCTTTCGGGGCTTTGCCGGGAAAGCAGCGGCAGACCGCGCTCATGAGGGCACGGCTGCGGAAGGTCGGCTCGTCGATCCCGATGGATTCGAACCAACGAAAGAGCGTCTTTCCCGCGGTCCAACAAAACGGGATGCCCTGCAGGATCTCACGCGTGCCCGGGGCCTGACCGACCATCATGACCGGCGAGATGACGGCCTGACCGTGCACGGGAGGCCCCTGCATACCCGGACAGCGCCGACAGTCGACGAGATCGCGATACAGGTGCACGAGGGCGCCGGCGCCGCGCGTGTGCGTATCCGTCGTCATGATTGGATGCGCCGCAGGATCTTTTCGATCTGCGCACGATGCGTTCGATTGTGAATCGCGGCAACGGCGTGCCACTGACGTGCATTGAGCGGACCGAACCAAGGATGCGGGTGGCGCTCGCGCGAGCGCAGCGTGCCCAGTCGCTGGATCACATCCGTGTAACGCTCGACCGCCGCTTCCAACGCAACAATCCGGTCCGGCCCGGCATCATCGTGCGGCCGGACGTCCTCCAGACCGATCTCGGCGCCATGATTGTGATCGGTGCAGATCGCGTGGATCAGGACCATCACCGCGGTGTTGACCATGACGAGATGGTCGAGCGTCATGTAGACGGACCAGTCGCGGCTGCTTTCCTCGATCCCCGGAAAACGCACGATCCTCACCCGAGCCCGCCCCTGCTCCTCCGAGAGACCTTGAGCGAGTGTTCTGGCCTGCAGAGCGTCGCGCCGGAACGCCCGCAGGATCGCCGCCGGGGAGACGAAGGAGGCGTAGAGACGCAGCCCGAGATCCGCGGCGCGGCGCTCGTGCCAGGGAATCCCGGCAGAAGCGGCATCGAGATCGTCGCGCGCGTCGGTCATGACCGGCTCTTGCCCCAAGTATCGCGGAGCCCGACGGTGAGGTTGAAGACCGGTCGCTCGGGCGTCGAATCGGTGTCGACGACGAAGTAGCCCTCGCGCTCGAACTGAAAACGCGTGCCCGCCTCGGCGCCCTGCAAGGCCGGCTCGAGGACGGCGTCGCTGAGGATCTGCAATGAATCGGGGTTGATGTCGGTCCGAAAATCCGCGCCGCCGGCGCCCGGGACCGCGACACGGAACAGCCGATCGTAGAGCCTGACCTCGGCCCGCACCCCATGGTCGGCCGACACCCAATGGATGACGCCCTTCACCTTGCGGTCTTCGGGGTTGCGGCCGAGGGTGTCCAGATCGGCACTGACCCGAAGCTCGACGATCTCGCCGTCGGCATCCTTCACAACCTCCTCGCAGCGGATCACGTAGGCGTTGCGCAGTCGCACCTCGCCGCCCGGAATCAGACGCTTGAAGCCCTTGGGCGGGATCTCCTCGAAGTCCGTCCGGTCGATATAGAGCTCTCGCCCGAACGGGACCGCACGCAGACCCAGTGTCTCGTCCTTGGGATGATTGCGCGCCTCGATCGACTCGGTTCGGCCCTCCGGATAGTTTGTGATGACCACCTTCAGCGGACGCAGCACGGCCATCCGACGCGGCGCCGTCGCATCCAGGTCGTCGCGGATGGTGCTTTCGAGCAGGGCCATTTCCACAAGATTGTCGGACTTGGTCACCCCCACCCGCTCGCAGAAGTCACGGATCGCACCCGGCGTGTAGCCGCGACGCCGCAGTCCGGCGACGGTCGGCATGCGCGGGTCGTCCCAGCCGTGGACATGACGCTCGCCGACCAACTCGGTGAGGCGCCGCTTGCTCATGACGGTATATTCGAGATTCAGCCGGCTGAACTCGATCTGGCGCGGTTTGCAGGGCACCGAGACGTTGTTCACGCACCAGTCGTAGAGCGGGCGATGGTCCTCGAACTCGAGCGTGCACAGCGAGTGCGTGATGCCTTCCAGTGCGTCGGAGATGGGATGGGTGTAGTCGTAGGTCGGATAGAGGCACCAGGCGGAGCCGGTCTGATGATGGACGACCCCGTGCTTGATGCGATAGAGCACCGGGTCTCGCAGGTTGATGTTCGGGGAGGCCATGTCGATGCGCGCACGCAGGGTACGGGCGCCGTCCGGGAACTCGCCGGCGCGCATCCGTTTGAAGAGGTCCAGATTCTCCTCGACCGTGCGATCGCGATAGGGGCTGTCCCGGCCGGGCTCGGTCAGGGTCCCGCGATAGCTGCGCGTCTCCTCGGCGTTCAGGTCGCAGACGTAAGCCAATCTCTTCTCGATCAGCTCGATGGCGAATGCGTAGAGCTGCTCGAAATAATCGGACGCGAAATAGACCCGATCGCCCCAGTCGAATCCGAGCCAACGCACGTCGGCCTTGATGGAGTCGACGAACTCGACGTTCTCCTTGTGCGGATTGGTGTCGTCGAAGCGCAGGTTGCAGGTCCCGCCGAACGTCTGTGCAAGCCCGAAGTTCAGGACGATGGACTTGGCGTGCCCGATATGCAGATAACCGTTCGGCTCCGGAGGAAAGCGCGTGACGATTCGCGCATGCTTGCCGGCGGCCAGATCGGCCTCGATGATCTGGCGGATGAAGTTGGTGCGTGGCGTCTCGACGGTGTCGCTCATTGATGCTCTTAAACCGCGCCCGGCGCGGTATGCGATGTGTTTGGATGGGATCGACCCCGGCAGACTCGACGAGCGCTGGAGGCGACGCGGTTTAAGGTATGCAAAATTATATTTTTCAATATCTTAAACCGTGCCTCACCGAGACGTCCGTCATGGCGTAAAGCTGGAGCAAGCCAATAAACTACATTTCTCGCTCTGGGCGCGGTTTAACCGAGATTGGCGGGTGGGCCGTGCGCTCCCCGAAGCGGCCCCGAGCACCGCATTCTAGCGTCTGTCGCCGGGATTGAAAGGGTCACCCGGCGACCCGCGATGCGCACCCGACACGCTCAGGACAAGAAACCACTCGACGCGGCGAGTTGCGCTAACCTGACCTGCCGTCCACCCAGGACACACTCAGCCCGGTCGAGGTCCCTATGCTGGTCACATTCAGAACCAAAGCGTACGCCAACATCACCATGTTCGGCGACGTGGCCGTCGCGCTCCTCAAGCTGATGGGACACAGCGGGGCGGTCCCCGGAGCGCTCATGCCGGAAGATATCCCGGCGGCCTTGTCAAGACTGAAGGCCGCGGTGGAGGAGCACGCGCAGGAACCGCTCGACCCGGCTCCCGGCGGCACTCAACCGAACCCGCAGGACGGCAAAGAGGGCCAGTACGTGAGTCTTGCCCATCGGGCATTGCCTTTGATCGAGCTGCTCACCGCAGCGGCGGCCGACGGCGAGTATGTCATGTGGGACTGACGCGCGCCCGAGGCGGTTGTAGATTTCCATGAAAAGGACAGCGTTGAGTCACGGTCCGGTCGAAACGATCTCCTGAGAGTCGCGGTGCGCCAGCGAAAGGCGCAACAGGAAGGCGGCGGCAACATATCCCATCGTCAAACCACTCTCGAGCCGACCGGAGGCTAGATGGATTACTCCACCTTCAAATCGCTTCAGGCCCTATTGTTCTTCGGCAGCGCCATGGGCTTTTGTCTGTGGCAGCTCGCCGTGATGCGACGAATCCGGCGCGAGGACGCCGAGGCGCGCGAAAAGCAGCAGGCCAAGACGCCGGGCGCGGCGCGGATTCTCTCCGAGCAATCCGCCGAGACCCGTTGAGAGAGGCCGGTATGCTCGTCGTGTGCGACCCGACGAGCATCGATCTCGGCTAAACCCGGAATTGCAGCACCCGATCAAGGGTTCGTCGCGGTCTCCGCAACCTCGACCATGACCTCGTTTCGACGCATGAACCAGAGCGAGAAGGGCGAGTTGTAGCGTGCATAGACAGGGGCGGCGAGAGGCTTCAGACCGACGTCATCGACGGCACGCAGCAGACGGGTCTCGTTCTCGCGATAGCTCTTTTCGGTCCAACGGCCGGAATAGCGGCGCACCGCCATCAGCTTGCCGGGCTCTTCACGCAGGCGCACACGGGGGTCGCTCGGCTCGGGCAGGGTATCCAGCGTAAACCGATCCGGCATGATGAAGCTGACAACGAAGCTCGCGCCTTCCGTCCCGCTCGCCGGGCGCTGCACTACGGGCGCGGTCATCTCGATACGCTCGCCCTCGCTCATCGCAGGCCGTTGGCTGACCGGCGCCGTCATCTCGATCTTGGCCTTCGCGCGATTGTCTCCGAAGATGTAGCCGGCGAGGATGCGAAACGCCTGATTCCCGGCCTCGTCGAAGGGACCCGCGACCTCGGTTTCCGCAACGGCATAGGTCGGATAACGACGAAGCTCGAAATCCGGAAAGGTCCGAACAAGCGTGTAACTCGGTTCCTCGACGGCCATCGCAGTCGTCCCTCCGAACACGGCAATAAGGGCGCAAACCAGGGTCGTCGCCCTGCGCAGAGTATTGAATCTTGATCCGATCATCAGAAGTGCACCTTGTTCCCGTTATCGACATCGACTTCAACGGGGTACTAGTGGCCGTGCCTTTCCCGCCTGCGCGCTTAAGCGTCCGTAGAGCGATCGGGCAGGTTCGGCGGATTGAGCTCGAAAGCCCGCTTGATCAATTCCGGATCATCGACCCGAATGACCAGCTGGAAACGGCCTCCCGGTCCCACACGGTAGGGGTGTCCGAAGAGATCGATCAGCGAGCCGGGTGCGGCACAGCCGTTGATACGAAGCTCGGCCTCGATCATCAGCTCGGTGCTGCCTGGCGTCGGCTGGCCGTAACGCATGGGCGCGGTGGGAGACGGGCTGGAGCGCCGGCCGGGTGAATGAGCCGGCTCGGGGCCGGCAACTTCGCTTCGCGATCCCGACACCGGGTTTCGCGACGCTGATGCTTCGGAATCGAAATCCGACGGCGTGGTCGTCGATCGATCGGTGCGATCAGGTTGTAACGGGCCCTCAGCGGACGGCTTGGCCTCGCGGCGGTGAGCAAGGCCCGGATCGCGATCGGGGCCCTGATCGAGGCCCTCACGGCGCCGTGCCAAGACGTCGACAGCGCGGATCCCCGGCTGCTCGGGAACATCAGGCGGCGCGTTGAACTGCTCGCGCGGCTGTTTTGACGGCAGCACTGCAGATCCCGTCTGCGGTTGATCGGTCCGTGGCGTCGCAGACGGCGCCGGCGCCGTGATCGACCTATCGGTGGGTATCTCCCGGAGCCCGGCTGGCGACAAGCGGACATCGACCCGCGCGCCATGCTCCAGAACGTTGGATCGGGCGAGCATCAGCCAGCCGCCCGCCGCATCGCTCAGACCCAGCTCGGCGTCGTAACGCGCCGGCCCGACATCGACCGCGAAGAGCTGCTCTCCGGAACCACCCGGAGCGCGCAACGGCAAGGTGATTTCCTTCACCTGAGCGGCGCCGTCGGCGTGAAGACGGCGTAGACGCAGCACGGGCAAAGGCTCGGCACCGTCGCGCCCGAAACCGGCCACGGCGGTCATGAGATCGTCGCCCGAAAGATGCCAGAAGGCGCACAGAGCGCCGTCTCCTGCGCTCGCGAGAACGAGATGCG
The DNA here is from genome assembly GCF_000223985.1 of Thiocapsa marina 5811. Taxonomy (GTDB): domain Bacteria; phylum Pseudomonadota; class Gammaproteobacteria; order Chromatiales; family Chromatiaceae; genus Thiocapsa; species Thiocapsa marina. The sequence goes on along the minus strand of NZ_AFWV01000013.1, from coordinate 41,062 downwards.
TCCCTCGTTCGCGTAGAGGAAATCGTGGCGCCAGAGTCCGCTTCACCCCGCGAAACCGCCCGGATCAAGCTCGGTCGCATCTACCGAGGACGTTGATTTCAGAGCGATCTCCGCCTCGTCCAATGCGAGCGACGCGTCACGCGTCCGCGCGTGCAGGTGGGGGATCCAAGAATCGCCCCAAAAGAGAAAACAGCTCGTCTCGGCCTCGAGGATCGCACGGCGGGCACGCGACAGGGCCTCGCCGCCCCGAGCGATCGCATCGGACGATCCACGCATGATCTGCCAATAGCGGGCACTGAGCCGTGCGACCTCCGCGACGGCTTCGCGTTGGCGCTCGCTGCCCGCCCACTGCGAGAGATCCTCCCCGGAGGTGGATCCGACGTTCCAAGCACCGGTTTGCACCTGTGCGTGCGCCGTCGGCGTCACCCGTCCGAGATAGTCTGCAAGACGCACCGGGATGATCGGGCAGGTCCCGTCGCGCACCTGCTCCATGTAGGGCGCGAAGAAATGACCGAAGAATCCGGATGGCTCGTGGGTCTGTCGAAACCAGCCGCCGTTCTCGCCGTCCGACCAGGTCGTGACCAGCCGCCTCTCGTCCGGCCGCGGCGAACCCACGGTCCGCCACACGACCTCGTCGCGAAACCAACGCGGATTGAGCCCGCTCTCCTGGGCGTTGGAGACATCGCGATCGCGCGGAACGACACTGATGCAGACGCCCTCGTGGCAGGCCAGATAAGGACGAAAGACGTCGCTGATGCCGTCCTCCGGGCGGACATGCACGCCGTCGACGACCACGTAGTCATAGCCGGCCTGAACCAGTGCCGGGATCATCGCCATGGAGAAGGCCATCTCCGGGGGCCAAAAGCCGCGCGGGGCGCGACCGAAGATCTGTTCCATCTGCATTCGCCCCAAGGCCAGCTGTTCCGACCAATCGGCATGCGGGATCAACGGAAAGATGGGGTGGTAGTAGCCCATGCCGATCAGCTCGATGTTGTCGGCTTCGCGGTAGCGCTCGAGCATCTCCGGGATGTCGACGATGTGACGATACCGGTCGACGATTGCGGGGTCGAGAAGCTGCTCGAGCAACACACCTGAAAAACCGACGTGAATTCGCGCCACATCGCGATACCGCAGGGCATAGCGCGGCACGCGCTCGTAGCAGCGGATGATCTCCTCGGCCTCCCAAGGATTGGCATCGATGAGCAGGCGCAGGTTGCCCGGCGGCTGGTGCATGTGCAACCCGAGGGCGTGATAAATGTCGGTCCGAGTCATGAATCACCACAGTCAGGGGGATGCCTGTCTGGTTCGTCGGCGCCGGAAAATGGTTCTCGCGGCGGCGGAGCTCGTTCTGATTGCCGGCGACCGGGCGTTGTCGTTGGCGTTGTGCGACCTCGCGACGATGTGTCTCGCTGCGCCCTACCCATCCTACACCCGTGTAGCGGCACGTTTTCGCTCAGCGTCCCTCGAAGATCTGAATACTGCGCGAACGGACCAGGACTGAGGCTGTTTCGAGCGCGATCTGATCCTCGGGAAGGATCAGATCGGTCGGGCTCGCCCGTCCGGTATCGAGCGCGGTGTACCACCGACATTGCGCGATCGTCGGGATCTCGAAGCGCTTCGACTCGGCGTCCATGTTGACGAGCACGCATAGCGAGTCCTCGTCTTGGCGGGCGCGCGCCAAGGTGAAGGCGAGCACCCGGGCCTCCGGGTCGTCCCAAGGCGGATTGCCCGGCGTGGTCCCATGCCAGACCACGTCCGGAAAATCGCTGCCGTTGCGCGGCTTTCCGGACAGGAAGTGGCGGCGGCGCAGACTCGCATGACGCTTGCGCAATGCGATCAATCCGCGCACGAACCGCAGCATATCGCCGTTACGCTCGACCAACGACCAGTCGAACCAGCCCAGCGGGTTGTCCTGGCACCAGGTGTTGTTGTTGCCCTGCTGGGTGCGCAGCACCTCGTCGCCGGCCAACAGCATCGGGACGCCTTGGCTCACGAACATCAAGGTCAAGAGATTCTTGGCCTGACGCCGACGCAGCGCGAGGATCTCCGGATTCTCGGTCTCGCCCTCGACACCGCAGTTCCAGCTCAGATTGTTGTCGGTCCCGTCGCGATTCTCCTCGCGGTTGGCGCGATTGTATTTGCGCTCGTAGGAGACGAGGTCCCAGAGGGTAAAACCGTCGTGACAGGTGACGAAGTTTACGCTGTTGATGGGCTGACGCAGGTTGGCCTGATAGAGGTCGCTGCTTCCGGCAAGCCGGGTTGCGATCTCCGGAACCAGCCCCGGATCGCCGCGAACGAAACGCCGCACGCTGTCGCGAAAGCAGCCGTTCCATTCCATCCAGCGATAGCCTGGAAAGCTGCCGACCTGATACAGCCCTGCGGCATCCCAAGCCTCGGCGATGATCTTGGAGGCGTTGAGGGTATCGGAGAGTTCGATCGCCCAGAGCACGGGCGGATTGGCCATCGGCCGCCCGTCCGAGTCGCGCGCCATGGCGCTGGCGAGATCGAAGCGGAAACCGTCGACGTGCATCTCGCGGACCCAATACTCGAGGGCGTCGATGATGAAACGAGAGACGACCGGGTGATTGGCGTTGACCGTATTGCCGCAGCCGGTGAAATCCAGATAGATGCGCTTGTCCAGGCTGTCCAGGCAATAGAAGGTCTCGTTGCCCAGCCCCTTGAAGCTCATGATCGGGCCGCCGTTGCCGCCTTCGCTGGTGTGGTTGAACACCACATCCATGATGACCCCGATGCCGGCCTTGTGCAGGGCCTTGACCATATCGCGGAACTCGCGCCGATGCGTGCCCTGCTCGGGTGTGACACAGTAACCGGGATGGGGCGAGAAGAAGCCGAAGCTGCTGTAGCCCCAGAAGTTGCGCAGCCCCGCCTCCCAAACACCCGGCGGCACATCCTGCTCGTCGAACGCCATGACCGGCATCAGCTCGACATGGGTAATGCCGAGGTCCCGCAGATAGGGGATCTTCTCGATCAGACCGATGAAGGTCCCGGGATGATGCACACCCGAGCTGGCATGGCGTGTAAACCCTCCGACATGCAGCTCGTAGATGATGGTCTGCTCGGTGGGGAGGCGGATCGGAGCGTCGCCTTCCCAATCGTACTCCTCGGCGAGGACCAGGGCGCGGGGTGAATCATGGGGCTGCACCCCCTTGTTCAGGCGATTCCAACGATCCCAATGCGAGAGATTGACGGCGCGCGCCCAGGGGTCGAGCAGCTCGGTCCCGGCATCGAAACACCAGCCGTGGGCGCGGGGCTCGAACGGACCTTCCATGCGCCAGGTATAGTGAGTCCCGGGCGGCAGATCCACGACCAGGACGTGCCAGTAGAAAAATGTGTGGTTGACCTCCGGATCCAGCCGGACAACCTGAAATGGCTCGGCACTGTCCGCGCTCCGATAGAGCAACAGCTCCGCCCCGCAGGCATGGCGACTGAATACGGAGAAGTTGACCCCGTCGTCTTCGACGCTGGCCCCGTTGGGGTAGCGACGACCCGGAAGGATCTGATAAGGACCTTGATCGACTGGCATGGCTGTGATGAGTGAGCTCAAACCGAGCAAGCTCGGTGCGGTTGGCGGCGTCGGCGGACCCGCGAAAGGAAATAGAATAACACGCGACCCTTGAACCCGGATCCATGATAAGTCCCCGGATGCGCGCTGATTGGACCTCGGGATGGATAGAGCCCGGCCAGCGTCGTGACCAGTGCAGCATGGCGGATCTGTCGAAACCGTTCGTTGCCGTTGTCGACTATCGATACGACTACGACAACGAAAATGATCTCGGACGGTCTCGAAATCCCTGCACGGCTCCACTAACGGCCGGCTAACTTCGTCGGGGAGCGATCCACCCAGCGCCAGGTCGCGAGCAGTCCAAGCGCAGCGGCACCCGATGCGATCCCGAACGTGACCCCGGCGCCCTCGGCGCTCCAGAGCAACCCTCCGATCAGACTGCCGAGCGCCCCGCCCGCGCCGAAGCTCAGGCTGTTGTAGAGCGCCTGTCCGCGCCCCTGGGTACGTCCGCGAAAATACTGATGTACCAGATGGATCGCGGCGGCATGGAAGGTCCCGAAGGTGGCTGCATGCATGAGTTGGGCAAAGATCGCAACCGCCGGGATCGCCACGAAGGCACCGATGAGAAGCCACCGCACGACCGCGATCCCCAGACTCCAGATCAGGACATGACGCGCACCGAAACGCTCGAGCAGGTTGCGCATCACGAGAAACACCAGCACCTCGGCCACCACGCCGAGTGCCCAAAGGGCACCGATCGCGGAGGTCGAGTACCCCTCCGCGGCGAGATGAATGGAGTAAAAGGCGTAATAGATCCCGTGGCTCGCCTGCATGAGAAAACAGGCTGCGAGGAACGCCCTGACGTCCGGACGCGCCAGGAGCACCCGCAACGACAGGGTAGCGTGCCCCCCCGTAACGGGCGCACTGTCCGGGACCGTGAGGGTCGAGAGCCAAATGCCGACGAAGAGGATCAGCACCCAGATCGGCACCACGCTCATCGGCGCCGACTCCAACTGGACGCCCAGAATCGCAACCACCAAGATGAACCCGACCGAGCCCCACAGCCGAATCAGGGCGTATCCCGCAGGCCGATGACGCAGATGATTGAAGGTGACCGCCTCCATCTGCGGAAGCGATGCATTCCAGAAGAAGCTGAACAGGACCATGGCTGCGGCGATGGTCCAGAAGCCGTCGGCCGGAAAGACGCCGACAAAGGTCACCGCCGAGACCAGCGCAGCGAAACGCACGATCGGCATACGCCGACCGGTGATGTCGACGATATGCCCCCAAAGCATCGGGGCAACGATCTTGGTACCCACCAGGATCGCCATGAGCTGGCCGATCGCCAGGGCGTCGAACCCCTTCGATTGCAGATAGGGGCCCCAAAAAGGCACCAGGGCCCCGAGGGCGGCGAAATAGAAAAAATAATAGCCGGAGAGTCGCCAGTAGGGCATCGCGTCTGGCCAAGCGCTGAACCGCGTCCGTCGTGACATGCTTACTTGGGGTCCTGAATCGACCTCGCGCGGGCCCTTGGGGCCACAGTCGACGCGCTTTCGTTCATCGAGGCTTTCCCGCCCCGCGCCTCGTGAAGGTCGCGGCCCGAGATCACGGCGAACAGGTGTCGAATCGACGCCTGTTGTTACGGATGCGGCTCAGGCGGGGATAGGCGGTGTCGGCGGGACGACCCCGGCGTTCTGGCCGCGATGGCGCAGCAGGTGGTCCATCAGGACCAATGCGAGCATGGCCTCGGCGATGGGTGTGGCCCGAATGCCGACGCAAGGGTCGTGTCGTCCCTTGGTGACCACCTCCGTCGCATGACCGGCCGTGTCGATGGTGCGACCCGGCAGCCGAATGCTGGAGGTCGGCTTCAAGGCGATGCGCACCAGCACGTCCTGGCCCGATGAGATCCCGCCGAGGATGCCGCCGGCGTGATTGGAGAGAAACCCCTCGGGGGTCATCTCGTCGCGGTGCTCGGTGCCCTTCTGCTCGACGCAGGCAAAGCCGGCGCCGATCTCGACACCCTTCACCGCGTTGATGCTCATCATGGCGTGGGCGATGTCGGCATCGAGCCGATCGAATACAGGCTCGCCGAGACCCGTCGGCATGCCGCTCGCCACGACCGTGATCGCCGCGCCGATGGAGTTGCCTTCTTTGCGCAGGTCGTCCATGTACGCCTCGAGACGCGGCACCGTCTCGGCACAGGGACAGAAGAAGGGGTTTTGCTCGACCTGATCCCAGTCGAGGCTTGCGGGGCGGATCGGGCCGAGTTGCGACAGATAGCCGCGCACCAAGATACCGGCGTGTTCGGCCAGGTATTTCTTGGCGATCGCACCGGCGGCGACGCGCACGGCGGTCTCGCGTGCCGAGGAGCGTCCCCCGCCGCGATAGTCGCGTCGACCGTATTTCTGGTCGTAGGTGTAGTCGGCGTGTCCCGGCCGATAGCGCGCGGCGATCTCCGAGTAGTCCTTGGAGCGCTGGTCCTCGTTGCGGATCAGCAGCCCGATGGGTGCTCCCGTGGTCACGCCTTCGAAGACACCCGAGAGGATCTCCACGGTATCGGACTCGCGCCGCTGGGTGGTGTGACGCGACTGCCCCGGCTTACGTCGATCCAAGTCACGCTGCAGATCCGCAGCCGAGAGTGCAAGGCCGGGCGGACAGCCGTCGACGACGCCGCCGATGGCCGGACCGTGGCTCTCGCCGAAGCTGGTGAAGACGAAGACCCGACCGAAGCTGTTCCCGGACATCTTCAGTAGGCCGGAGGCTGGACGGTGTCCGCGGGGTCGAGCCAAGCATTGCCCCTCGCGAGGATGTCGCGCGTCAGGGTGCTGGTCGCCTGGTGCAGACGCACGCCGTTGAGGATGTAGTCGTAGCGCGAGCTCAGGTAATCAAACTCGGCTTGGAACAGGGAGCGCTGCGCATTCAGCACGTCGACCTGGGTGCGAGTACCGACCTCTTGGCCGGCCTCGGTGGACTCGAGCGAGGAGCGCGCCGACACCACTGCGGCTTGTCGCGCCTGCACATCGGCGATGCTCGACATGACGCCGCGAAAGGCGTCCTTCACCTGTTGATCGACCTGACGGCGCGTCGCGTCGAGCTGGTCCTGGGTCGCGCGGAAGGTGTAACCGGCCTGTCGCGTCCGCGACGCGACCGCGCCTCCCTGATAGATGGGCACGTTGACCGTCAATCCGACGAAGCCCGTATCCGAGTCGGTGTTGAACTCCGCCCCGGATCGCGCGATGTCGTAGCCCGCCTGGAGATCCAATGAGGGATAGAAACCCGAACGCTCGATCTCGATGGACTTCTTGGCCGCACCGACCGCCTCGCTCGCGGCGATGATGCCGTAGTTTCCGCGCATGGCGGATTCGGCCCAGACATCGATGTCGTTGGGGTCCGGCGGCGCGAGCGGCAGCTTATCGCCCAGACGCGCGAGCGGCACGCGGATCGGGCCGACGATCCGGCGCAGCGCCTCCCAAGCGTTGTCGAGGAGGTTTTGCGCCGAGATCAGGTTGGCGCGCGATTGATCGTACGCGGCCAAGCTGTCGTTGACGTCCGTGATGGCGACCAATCCGACCTCGAAGCGCTGCCGAGACTGCTCGAGCTGGCGCTCGTTCGCACGCACCAGCGCGGCCTGCACGGTCACGGCGTCGGCCGTACGCAAGACCTCGAAGTAGGCATCGGTCGTATCGACCATCAAGGCAATCTGGGCGTCGCGGTATTGCGCCTCGGCCTGGGCGATGATGTTGTCGGTCTGGCTCAGGGTCATCCAGTTGGCTCGGTTGTACACCGATTGGCTCACCACGGCCTGGACCCCCTGGGTACCGTAGGTGTCGTTCCGCTTGAAGCTGGTCCCGAAACTGGTGGTTCCGCTGGCATCGACGTTTTGGTAGTCCGCCGTGCCGACGACGCTCAGATTCGGCAGCAGGAGCGCTCGCGCTTGAGGTTTTACCTCGCGGGTCGCGAAGAGGTTTTGCTCGGCCTCGCGAATCGTCGGGTCGCTCTGAACCGCCAAGTCGTAGATCTGGAGGAGATCTTCGGCTTGGCTCGCCGATGCCAGACCGCAGAGTAGTGCGGCGATCAGGGTCGAAAGGCGTGTTTGCATGTTGGATTCCTTGGCCGGACTCGCGGGGTCAGGTGATACCCTGAAGGCCGCCAGTATAGGGGACAACGGGGCCGGCTCTCAATCCGAGGACCTCGGCATCCGCAGCCGAAACCGATGCAACCGCGCGAACGCATCGTCCTGCCTCGCACGTTGCCATCGAGCAGCCGCCGAGAGACCTGTGGGCTCGGAGGGCGGCGGCCACGGCTTCGCGCCGCCGGTTGAATGAGTCAGAACCAAAACCTCCAGGAGACAGCGTGAACCATGGGCGCGATCACCCGCAGCACCTTCCGACCGGCCTGGTGGCTTCCAGGGGCGCACCTGCAAACACTGTGGCCGAGCCTGTCGCGACCTCGTCCGCGACCCGATCTCGCGCGCCGACGCATCGAGCTGGCGGACGGCGATTTCATCGATTTGGCGATCGGCCGCGGGGCCGGCCCCCGCATCCTGGTGATTCACGGCCTGGAAGGCGGGCTCGACTCGCATTATGCGGCAAGCCTGGTCGCACGGCTCGAGCGAGAGGGATTCCAGCCGATCTTCATGTTCCTGCGCGGTTGCTCCGATGAGTCGAATCGGCTCGATCGCGCCTACCACTCGGGCGCCACCGAAGACCTTGCGGAGGTACTGGCCGTCCTCGCCGGCGACCCCCGGGGCGTACCCGCCGCCGCGATCGGCTTCTCGCTCGGCGCAAACCTGCTGCTGAAATATCTCGGGGAGACCGATCGGCCGGCCGTTGGATCGGCCATCGCGGTCTCCGTCCCTTTCGTGCTGCGCGATGCCATGCTCAGACTGGATATGGGATTTTCCAGGGTCTATCGGCGCCACCTCCTGACCAAGCTCAAGGCCAGTCTAAGGCGCAAGTTCCACGGGCGTCGCTTTCCGCTCCAGGTCGATCTGGACGCCATCCGAGACTTCAACGCATTCGACGACCGCATCACCGCGCCGCTGAACGGGTTCGAAGGCGTCTTCGATTACTACAGCCGCGCGAGCTGCCGGCAGTTCTTGCCGAGCATCCGGACACCGACGCTCATCATCCACGCTATCGACGATCCCTTTATGTTCCCGACCACCATCCCCTGGGAGCATGAGCTCGGCCCCGAGATCACCCTGGAGCTCTCCGATCATGGGGGGCATGTCGGCTTCATCGCAGGGCCTTGGCCATGGCGTGCGCAGTATTGGCTCGAAGACCGGATCGTCGCAGGCCTGAGCGATTTCGTTAAGCGCTGACGGTACGGCTCGTTCAATTGGGCCGAACCCCGGATGGAGCGGTCGTGGACGGCGGGTTCGCTCGGCTTATCCCGTCCTGTCCAAGTCGTGTCCGGTCAGTCTGCGCAGGACATCCAGCCCGGCAGCCCGATCCGAGCAACGCAAAATGGCCGACCGATCGGCCGTGCGGGTGTCGAGATCGATCCGAACGCCCTGCTGTGCCGCAGCCTCGCGCTGTGCCTCGTCGATCACGACCTCGCCGAAGACCGAGATGACGAAACCGCCCGGAATCGGCGGCGGCGGCCTGAAATCGCCCCCGTCGACCAGCGCAACCCAGGTAGGGATGAACCCGGGACCGTAGAAGTCGAAAAATCCGTTCGAGCCGCGCAGGTGCACTTCGATCGGTTGCCCGCCGATCATCTCCAGATTACACAGACCGCTGTAGCCCTCGAGATGGCGGTGGACCCACTGCGCAAGCGAAGGCTCGAGCTCGGCGAGATCGGCTCCGATCTCCCAGTAGATCGGACGCTCCCGATCCTTTTGATCCGAGCCGCGGGTATGCGCAAACCACACCGCCCGTCCGTCCTGCACCAGGCAATCGCTGCTGGTATGCGGACCCTCGAGCCGCTCGCACCAAAAACTACCCGGCTCGATCGGCACGGCGTCGGCCGGAACCGCCCGCGCCCGCACGGCCATACCGGCAAGGTTGACGATCGGTTTGACGAACACCCGCGCATTGGGGGCGATCCCGCAGTCGCGCGGGTCGACCCCGCACGGTGCCGCGCGCAACCCCGCGTCGAGCGCGAGCCGCAGCTTGTCGTAGACATGCCGATGCGTCGGGTTGAGGCGCCAAGCGGCAGCATCGTTCACGCCGACATCGCGCCGCGGCGAGGGTTGAAACAGGGGTTCACGTTCGGGTAATACGCCGATGAAGGGCACGGTTCGGGATCTCGGTTGGGATTAGCTTACGGCCTTCTGCCTTGGGCCTTCTGCCTCCGGCGATCAGCCATTCGATGTCAAATGACCTCCAAGGCTCACATCCTGAGGCCCCCAGCCCATCATCTTCGCGGCAGGCGGCTGGCGGCTGGAAGCTCTAAACCACCAGCTCCACCTGACACAACAGCGACTTGAACGGCGGAAACCCGCTGATCGGATCCAGGTGCCGGTCGTCGGTCAGCTCGTTGATGTTGGCGTCGTTCCGACCATGGGTGCAATGCACCACGCCCGGCTTGATCCGGTCGGTCACCTTGGCGAGGAATCGCACCGCCCCGCGCGGGGAGCTGACCATGACCTGATCGCCGTTCTCGATGCCGCGCGGCGCGGCGTCGTCCGGATGGATCTCGGCCAACGGGTGCGGGACCGCTCGCCGCATCCGTTCGATGTAGTTGTGTTGCGAATGGGTGTCGAACTTGGTGCGTGCCCCGCTGGTCAGGACCAGCGGGTAATCGACGGCCAGTGCGGGGGTGGAGATCGGGCTCTCGGCCGGCTCCCGATAGATCGGGAGTCCGTCGTGACCGGCCTCGCGCAGCTCGACCGAATCGAACTCGACCTTTCCGGTCCGCGTGCGGAAACCGCGTAGCCGGTAGAGTCGATCGGCGTCCATGTACCCGCTCTCGACCAGATCCTCGATCGCATCGGCGTAGACGACCACGCCGTCCGGGTTGTCGTAGACCTCGCGCCGGATCTCTTCGGGGATGCCTTCGGCCGCCTCGGCCCAAGAGGCCGCCAGGTCGCCGTTCCAGAACTGTTCGGCCATGCCGAGCCGCACGCCGAGCTCCAGGAAGATCTCGCCGTCCGGACGTGCCTCGCCCTTGGGCGCGACGACCGGCCGGCGATAGCGCAGCTCGCCTTGATAGGCGCAGCCGGGGTAAGCGATCAGCGCAGGGCGCTCCAGACTGGTGGCCGCCGGCAGCACGAAGTCGGCCATACGGGTGGCCGGATTGTGAAAGAAGTCGGTCGCGACGAAGAAATCGAGCGCGCCGAGCGCCTGCTCCATCCGCTTGGAGTTGGGCCACATGGCGGTGTTGATGCCCATCGCCAGCAGGGCCCGAATGCGTTGCGGACGCCCGTCAAGAATGCAATCCGGCAGCAGCATGCTCTGGGCCGCCGGCCAATAGCGTGTCCAGACCGGATAGACCTCGTCGCCGACGCGCGGCGGGAGATGTTCGCGGCAGTAGTCGAACAGCTCGATCGGCTTGGGCGCGGCCTTGTCGTTGAAGAAACGGTTGCCGCCCTCGCGGTCCAGGTTGCCGGTCACCGCCGAGAGCAGGATGACCGCACGGTGGTTCTGAAAGCCGTTGCTGTGCTGCACCGTCGCGGTGGGCGAGAGCGTGATCTGGGCCGGCGGCGTGGTCGCGAACAGCGCGGCGGCGGTCCGCAGATCTTGCTCCGAAATGCCGCAGATCTCGGCGACACGCGCCGGCGTGAAGTCGCGGACATAGTCTCGGAAGCCCTCGACACCGTTGGCCCATTCGTCCAGGAAGGCCTGATCCTGCCAGCCGTTCTCGAAGATAAGGTGATGGAAGCCCAAGGCGAGTGCGCCGTCGGTGCCGGGGCGGATCGCCAGATGGATATCGGCCTCCTCGGCGAGCGGCGTGCGTCGCGGGTCGACCACGATGAGGGTCTTGCCCGGCCGGCGCAGCACCAGCGGGTGCGTGTCGAAGGGCGGAATCGAGCCGCGCGGGTTGGTCGACCAGATCAGATGACAGCGCGTCTTCGGCGAGACGACCGTGGATGTCGTCTTGATCTTGTAGCCGAAGGTCACCTTCTCGGCCACCATGGTCGCGGAGAAGCAGCAACCGCTCTCGGTCAGGTAGTTGGGAGAGCCGAACGCGTGCGCCAGACGTTGCAGCTGGGGACGCGCCTCCTTGGTGTAACCGGCGAAAAAGCCCACGGCGGGCGCACCGTGCTCGGTCCTTGCGGCGCTCAGGCGCGCGGCGATCGTGTCGAGCGCCTCGTCCCAAGAGACACGCTCGAACTCGCCGCTCCCGCGCGGCCCGACGCGTTTGAGCGGATAGAGGATGCGGTCGGGATGATTGCGCCGGTCCAGCTGCACGTAGCAGCGCGGACAATCGGGGCCTTGGACGCGGATCGGCTCGCCGTCGTCGTCGAGCTCGACCTGAATCCCGCAGTTGGCATCACACTCGTAACAGGTACTGGTTTTCCACGACATACGGCGAGAATCCTGAAGCTCCTTTTGACGATGCACTGGAATTCGAGCCGAGAGGCACGAATTCAAGCGCTCATGCACAGCCGACCGGGATCAAATGATGCTGCGATTCGAAGGGATCTTCAAAGACTACGGCGGGACACCGGCGTTGGTAGGCGTCGACCTGGATGTGCCGGAGGCGCAGACCACCGTTCTGATCGGCCCGAGCGGTTGCGGTAAATCCACGCTGCTGCGGCTCGCTGCCGGCCTGATCCGGCCCGACCGCGGCCAGGTGTGGTTCGAGGGCGCCCGACTGGAAACGGCCAGCCTGCGCCCTGCCCGACTGCGCATGGGCTACATGATCCAGGACGGGGGGCTCTTCCCCCATCTGAGCGTACGCGACAACGTCACCCTGATGGCGCGCCGACTGGACTGGCCGCGCCAGCGTCGCGAGCAGCGTCTCGCCGAGCTTGCGGACCTGGTGCAACTCCCGCCCGCGATGCTGGCACGCTATCCGATCGAGCTTTCCGGTGGCCAGCGTCAGCGCGTCGCCCTGATGCGCGCGCTGATGCTCGACCCCGATCTGTTGCTGCTCGACGAGCCGCTCGGGGCGCTCGACCCCATGATCCGTTTCGAGCTGCAACGCGAGCTCAAGGGCATCTTTGCACGACTCGGCAAGACGGTGCTGATGGTGACACATGACTTGGCCGAGGCCGTCTTCTTCGGGCATCGGATCGTGCTGCTGCGGGCCGGTCACATCGTCCAACAGGCCGAGCCGCGGGTGCTCCTCGACAGTCCCGCCGAACCCTTCGTTGCGCAGTTCGTCGCGGCACAGCGCGAGCCGCAGCGGGTTTTGCTGGGAGCGGGAGGATGAGGCGCGGCGCATCGATGAGAGCCTCCAGCCGCCGGCTTCCCGCCACCGGCCTTGCGCTTGCGACGGTCGTCGCGCTGCTGCTCGCGGTCGGATTCGCCGCGTGGTCCCCCGAGCCGTCTGCCGAGGAATCGACACCCCGCCCCGTCACCATCGGCTCGAAGAAATTCACCGAGTCGGTCATCCTGGGCGAGACGTTGCGTCTGCTGGCACTCGACGCCGGCCACCCGGCGCGTCATCGTGCCGAGCTGGGCGGGACGCGCATCCTCTGGGGCGCGCTGTTGAGCGGCGAAATCGACATCTATCCGGAATACAGCGGCACGCTGGCCCGCGAGATCCTGGCCGGCGAGGACGTGTCCTCGCCCGAGCGGCTGGAGGCGGCGCTCGCGGCGCGCGGGGTGCGGTCCTCGGCGTCGCTGGGCTTCGAGAACACCTACGCGATCGCGGTCCCCGAGGCTTTGGCGGAGCAGCTCGGCCTGGAACGCATCTCCGATTTGCGCGAGCATCCGGATCTGCGACTCGGCTTCAGCAGCGAGTTTCTGGAGCGCGCCGACGGCTGGCCGGGCTTGCAACAGCGCTATCGACTCCCTCAGACCCGCGTGCAGGGTCTGGATCACGACCTGGTCTATCGTGGCATCGCCGCGGGGCATCTGGACGTCACGGTGATCTACACCACGGATGCCGAGATCGCCCGCTACGGGTTGCGCATGCTCGACGACGATCTGGGCTATTTCGAGGACTACCAAGCGATCCTGCTTTACCGCGCGGAGCTGGCCGAGGCGGCGCCGGACGCCGTCGCCGCCTTTCGCCGTCTGGAAGGCGCAATCGACGCGCCCGCCATGGCGGGCATGAACGGGGCGGTCAAGCTCGAGGGCGACTCCGAGCAGGCGGTCGCCGCACGGCTCTTGTCGGAGGGCCTCGGGCTCGAGGTCACGGTCTCGGGTCAAGGCTTCTGGAGCCAGCTCGGCCAACGCACGCTCGAGCATCTGGGACTGGTCGGGGTCTCGCTCGGCGCCGCGATCCTCTTCGCCGTGCCGCTCGGGGTGCTGGCGGCGCAGCAGGCGCGCCTAGGTCATCTGATCCTCGGCATCACCGGGATGATCCAGACGATCCCCTCGCTCGCGCTGTTCGTCTTTCTCATCCCCTGGCTCGGGATCGGCTGGCTGCCGACGGTGGTCGCGCTCTTTCTGTACAGCCTGCTCCCCATCGTGCGCAACACCCACGCCGGGCTGATGGACATCCCGGTACCGATCCGCGAATCGGCCGACGTCCTCGGACTGACCCGCGGTGCTCGCCTGCTCCTGATCGAGCTGCCGCTGGCCGCCAACACCATCCTGGCCGGGATCAAAACCTCGGCCGTGCTCAATGTCGGCACCGCCACCGTTGCGGCACTCATCGGTGCCGGCGGCTATGGACAGCCGATCCTCACCGGGATCCGCCTGGACGACACCGCACTCATCATGCAGGGCGCCGTCCCGGCCGCCCTGCTCGCACTCGGACTCCAAGGCCTTTTCGAGTTCGCCGAGCGTTGGGTGGTGCCGCGCGGGCTGCGCTTGAAACCGACGGACGGGGTCAGGGCAGACGCGGATCCCGATCTCGAAAGACCCCGGCCATGAGCGTTCCGGGCGTCCTTGCCCCGGCTCGGGCAGGCGACTAAACCGCGTCCGGAGCACGATGCGTATCGTCGAGAGAGCTCGACGTCTAGCCCATCCACAGCCCCTAGCGGGGACGCGGTTTAGAATGATAAATTATTGAATATCCTAAACCGCGCCTGCACCAGTAATTGTAGACTCTGCCGCAGCCGATTCCATTTAAGACCATCACATGCCGCGTCGGGCGCGGTTTAGTCGTCGACTCGACAGCGGCTAGAGCACTGCATGCGATCTCACCGAGAGCGACCACAGCCATGATGCCCGCCAACCAGCCTTCGTCCGTCTGCGACGTCGATCATGTCGACCAGCGTGTATTTCTGCGCGACGTTGGCTGGGACGACTACGAGGCCCTGCTGTCCGCCCGCGGCGACGACGGCGGGGTCCGCATCACCTATTTCAACGGCGAGCTGGAGCTGATGACACCTTCCGTCGATCACGAATCACTCAAGAAGCGGCTCGCCCGTCTACTTGAGACCTATGCCGAGATCAGGAACATCGAGCTGGAAGGCTACGGCTCCTGGACCCTGAAAGAGAAGGCGAAACAGCTCGGTGCCGAGGCCGACGAGTGTTACCTGGTCGGCCCGGTCCGCCCGGCACCGAAGGTCCCGGATATCGCGATCGAGGTGATCTGGACGAGCGGCGGTGTGGACAAGCTCGCGGTCTATCGCGGACTCGGCGTACCCGAGGTCTGGTTCTGGGAGGACGGCACCCTGCGCGTCTTCGTCCTGCAAAACGAGACCTATCTCGCCGCGACGCGCAGCCGCGCGCTGCCCGAGCTGGATCCTGCACTCATCGTCCGGTGCATGGGCGAGCCGACCCAGACACGCGCGATCCGGGCGTTGCGCACTGCACTGCTCGGCGGCACCCCCGCGGCGCCGGATTCCGGCCGGTGAGCCGCTTCCAGACCCCGGATGCGGTCGAAGCGTCCTTCTATGCCGCCTTCCAGACGCTCGACATCGCCTTGATGGGAGCGGTCTGGGCGGAGGAACCGAGCCCGGTTTGCGTCCACCCCGGCGGCGATCTCCTACAGGGTCGCGGCGCGGTCCTGCAGAGTTGGCGCGAGGTCCTGACCGGCGCCGAGCGCCCCGAGCTGCATTTTCGCGTCATCCAACGCACGGCGACCGATGGACTTGCCGTGCATCTGGTCGAGGAGTTGATCCGCCCGAGCCGCTCGCGCGAGGAGCCCAATCGGATCCTGGCGACGAACGTCTATCGGCAGACGGCAGAGGGCTGGCGGATGACGGCCCATCACGCCTCCTTACCGCTGATGCGAAGACAACCCGAGACGGCGCCCTCCGAGCCTCCGAAGCCGCGTATGCATTGAGCCTAAACCGCGCCCGGCGCGGTATGCGGTGTTTCTGGATGGGATCGGGCGCGGCAGACGCGACGATTGTTGGAGCTGGCGCGGTTTAGGGGTTAAAAAATACAGAATTTTAAACCGCGTCGTCCCAGTCGTTGTCGTTGTAGAGATGACGATTGCGACAACGACAACGGTCGGATTCGGCGCTGAGCCTCTCTCCGACAGGTTACTCAAGCTCACCTCGGCCGAGGACCCGCGGCCAAACCGCGACACCCAAGTAAAGCGCAGCGGCAAGCGGCATGATCGGCCAGGTCGGAACGCTCAGCACCCAAAGTGTCGCTCCGCTGATCAGGCACCAGGCGAGCGGGATGATCGACAGCAGCCAGCGCAACGGGTGACGGATCATCAGCAGCAAACCGAGCGTCGCGAGCGCCGTCGGATCCGGTGCGCTGCCGAAGACCTCGAGACCGTACCAGGGTCGACCGGACACGAGTCCGAGCAGGGGTTGCAGCGCCAGTGCAAAGACGAGGATCCAGAGCGCCGGGCCGGGATCGCGATGCGTGCCTTCCGGCGCGCCCGCGAGCGGTCGCCAGCCGAGCACCACGCCCATGAGAGCGCCCTGCAGCACGAAGCCGATCCCGAAGTACGTCCCCGGCCAGCTCAAGGGTGCGTGCCAGTGGATCTGAAAGACCCAACCGATCCAAACCCAGCAGGCCGCGGTCAGAAGAAAGGGCGCGCGAAGCACCTTGCCCTCTACCCGACGCGCCGTGAACAGGGCCGTCAGTCCAATCGCCAGTCCGATGATGGGCGCCGGCCAGACCCCGACGTTGTAGCGCTCGAACAGTCTGAAATAGGTCTCGCGCGAAAACGGGATCAGGTCGACGAGCGAGTAGCTCAAGAGGTCCATCAGAGCGCGGCGACGTCGGCGGCCATGCGCCGACGCAGCGCGGCATCCGGCACGCCGCCGCGCGCGGCCGCCATATTCTCCTCCATATGATCCACCCGGCTGGTCGCCGGGATCGCACAGGTCACGGCCGGGTGCGAGACGATGAATTTGAGCAGAACCTGCGACCAGTCGGTGCAATCGATCTCGCGCGCCCAACCCGGCAAGGGGTAGCGCTGGAGGCGATCGATCAGTGAACCGCCCTGAAAGGGCCGATTGGCGATCACCGCAATCCCCCGCTCCGCCGCCAGCGGAAGCAGACGGGCCTCGGCCTCGCGATCGGCGATGTTGTAGGTCAACTGCACGAAATCGATCGGCTGCGTCTCCATGATCTGCGCAAGCTCCGCATGGCGACGCCCGTGCGAGGTGGTGATACCGATGTAGCGCAGCTTCCCGTCGGCCTTCATCGCCGACAGGGTCTCCAGATGGCTCCGCCAGTTCAGCAGGTTGTGGACCTGGAACAGGTCGAGTCGCTGTAGGCCCCAGAGGCGCTCCGATGCCGCGATCTGCTCGAGCCCCTCCGCGGTCGAGGATGTCCAAACCTTGGTCGCCGAAAACAAACCCTTGGGGTGATCGAGCCGCGCGAGGCAACTGCCGACGACCGCCTCGGCCGTGCCGTACATGGGCGAGGAGTCGATCATGCCGCCGCCCGCGGCAAAGAAGGCACGCAGGACATCGGTGCGTGCATCCCGCGCCGTCGGATCGTCCCCGACGTTGAAGGTGATCCAGGTTCCCATGCCGACCACCGGCAACAGTTCGCCGGTCGAGGGTATCGGTTTTGCAAGGGGTCGACCATCCACCGCCCGGCCGTTGCCCGGCAGCGTCACAAAGGACAGAGGCGCAACCGCGAGGGCCGCAAGGAACGCACGCCGACTCGATACGCAAGATCGATTCATGGACATCCTCCGGGTACCGTACCGTCCGCCGAGCGGACTCCAGCATCCCGGAGTTTGACCATGATCGCGAGGATGGTTGCACTCGTGAACGCGCTGGCCCATCGGGCCTGGACGCGCATCGAGGCTGTGAAGGCCGTGGCCTATGTCGAACGGCTCTGAGATCGTCGCGTGCGATCGGCTCCGGCAGGCTCAGCTGGCGAGCATGAATCATGAGGCTCAGTCATCGGCTCACCCCCTGTCTCATTCATGTGCCTAAAGATGATCGGCTTCGCCGCCAGGTCGAAGTCATGTCCCTGAGGCTTGAATCCGATCGCCTTGACGATGGCCTTCTTAACCGCCTCGTCGTCGAGCGGGTTCGCGCGCAGGGCCCGCCGTAGATCCGCCGAGAATTCCTGCCCCAGGCACAACAACAGCCGACCTTCCGCGGTCACCCGCACACGGTTGCAGTCGCCACAGAAGTTATGGGTGTGCGGCGAAATGAAGCCGACGCGTGTCTCGTCATGGTTGCGGTTCTTCAAGATCACGCTGTTGAGCTTGATCCGGGCGAAACCCGCGGCCATCGCAGCATCGGTGCCCGCCAGGGTCTTATCGAGCGCGCCGAGTCGCGTGATGGCGCGAAAGCGTTCGGGTCTCAATGAATCAAGACTGATATTGATTTGGGTCACGCCGGCATCGCGCAGCGCCGTTGCGAAGTGCGGCAGCTGGGTACCGTTGGTCGTCAGCGTCAGATCGCTCAGACCGGGCAGCCGACCGAGACTCCGGAACAGGCTCAAAACGTCGCGACGCACCAGCGGCTCCCCGCCGGTGATACGCAGCTTGGTCACCCCGAGCTCGGTGAAACAGCGCCCGAGTCGGGCAATCTCCTCGAGCGTCAGCACCTGTGCCCGCGGCAGAAAGCGCATATCCTCGACCATGCATATAGATGCGGCGCAGATCGCAGCGATCGGTGACCGAGAGCCGGACATAGGTGATACGGCGGCCGAAGCGGTCGATCAGGGTCGGATGACTGGAGGTCTCGGTCATGGGCAGGTGCGGCATCGGCAACAGGTCGTTGTGAAGGCAGGGCGTCGGCGGTGCGGCTTCTTGCGCGCTGCCCCGCAGCCACCGTGGGGGCTCGCTCCCCGCATTCGGGGAAGCCGCGCGCCGGAGAGCCGCAACGCCCTGTTCAGGCGAGGTCGAAGCGACGTCGCTTGAAGGAAACCGTGCGCTGGTAGTCGCGCATGGTGCCGACCTTGCGCATGTCCGCCCAGGTGCCCTTGTAGTAGGGGATCAGGTTGCGGTCGGTCCAGGGTGTGACGACATCGCCGACCACGCCGTTGTCGTAGCCGAACATCATGAACAACTGCCCGCGCCCGATATCCGGCTCCGGATACGCCATCGCGAATGCCGAGCCGTAGTCATTGTGAAGCTCGACGATGTCGCCGGCCTCGATGCCGAGCTCTTTCGCATCCTCGGGGTTCATCTCCAGCGGAGACATCGGGAAACGGTCGCGCCGGAACGCCAGCAGGCGGTCATGATAGGCGCTCTGCCAGATGTGGTTGGTGCGGCCGTTGTTGACCCAGAAGCGGTATTTCTCACGCTGGGATTCGACGGTTTGCGGCATTCCGTTCCATGGGGCCGGCATGAAGCGGGCCTTGCCGTCGTCGGTGTCGAACCGGTAATCGGCATAAATCATCTCGGTGCCGATCAAGCGGCCGTCCTTGTATTCCTTGACCGGAAGTTGCACGCCGTTGTTGCCCATGGCCCGGAGCCGCTCGTAAGTGACCAAATCGCCAGTCGCGCCGCCTTGACTGTCGATGCCTTGCGGCCGACGAAAGCCGTCGTTGAAGGCGTCCTCCTCGGTCTTCCAGTCGAAGCCGTCGAAGCGTGCCGCCATCTCGGCATTGCCCTCGGCCTCGTACAAGGCTTTCAGCGTGTTGGCGATGTCCGCGGCAATCAGGCAGTCGGGCTTGGCCGCGCCGGGCGGGTCCATGAAACGCTCGGTGAGACGCATGCGCCGCTCGCCGTTCATCGACGTCAGGTTCATCTCGCCCGGATGCGCGGCCGGCAGCAACAGGTGCGCGGCATCGGAGAACTTGGTGCGATACAGGTCGATATTGGTGACGAACAGCCCCCCGCGGTTCTCGACCGCGTCGTAGATCAGGTCGACGAGATCCTCGGCGGTCGCCCCGCGCGCGCGTGCAACGGTCTCGCGGACGATGTTGGATCGGCGATAGACCGCTTCGCGGTACTGCTCGGCGTTGAGCGTGCTCTGAAAGGCGTTGCAGGCCCAGACCGTGAGCATGCGGCCGTTGCCCTTGATGATCTCGTCGTCGACATAGATCGCCGGGCGAGCGCCCGGATAGGGTGGACGCGCATAGCCTTCCTGGTGTCCGCCCATGCGCACGACGCCGGTGCCGCGTCGCCCGACGTTCTCGGTGGTCAGGACCAGATCGACCAGCGCCGCCTGGATGCGGTAGTTGTCGTTGCCCCAGATGATGCCCTTCTCGTAGCCGTGCATGGTGCGCGGATAATGACCGGACGCCTTGGGTTTGTAGGCCCACTCGGCCGCCTTGACGATGTGTGCCTCGGGCACACCCGTAATGCGGCTGCATTCGGCCAGGCTCATCCGGTTGGCCGCGAGCGCCTCCTCGAAGCCGCTGGTGTGCTCGTTGATGAACTTCTCGTGGTGCCAGTCCTGATCCACGACATAGGTCATGAGGCCGTTGAACAGGGCGGTGTCGGTGCCGGGTGCGATGGCCAGATGCAGGACGTTCTCCTTGCCGGCGATGTGCTCGGCCACCGAGACGGTCAGTGAACGGCGCGGATCGACGAAGATGACCCGGGCCTTCTCTGCGGTCTCGTCGGGGAACCATTTCTTTTTCTTCGCGATCGTCTCGCCGCGCATGTTCGGCATCGCGTGGGCGAGGAAATAGTTGGTCTGCGTCTCGTAACCGTTCGCGCCGATGAAGAGCAGCGTGTCGGCCAGCTCGCTGTCCTCGTAGCTGTTGTTCAGCTCGCCGATGCCCATGTCGCGGGTGGCATGGCACTCGGAGTTGTAGGCCGGGCGGTTGTGGATGCGTGTCAGCGGCGTGCGCAGCGCGCTGAACATCAGCTTGCCGCTGCCCCAGGTATTCTCGAAGCCGCCGCCGGCCCCGCCGTGATCGAAGGCGTTGAAGGCAAGCGACTCCGGACCGTGCTCGTCGAGGATGCGCTTGGTGACACCGGCGTAGACGGCCAGCGCGGTGGCCCAGTCGGTCTCGACCCAGTCGTCGCCGGTGAACAGCATCGGATAGGACAGACGCTGACGCGAGGCGCCCTGCCCGTTATACATGACACTCGCCATCTGGCCGCCGCGGGTCGAGGACAGGCCTTGGTTCACGCTACACTCTTTGTCCGGCAGGATCATGATGTTCCAGCGCCGGCCGTCACGATCGGCGATGACGTTGTGCATCGGCGGCGTCATGATGATCTGCTGGGGACCGATCTGCCTGCGGAAATCCATCCCGAGTGCATTCTCGCTCGGGGCGCGACCGCCCTCGCGATTCTCCGGCCACTTGTAGACGTGGTAGCCGCAGCCGACGATGCAGAAGTGGCAGGTCATGTTGGTGCGATCCGCGTCGGTCGGCGGCAGCGGGACGCGGTCCTTGAATTGGCTCATGGGTGATGACTCCGTCGATGGGTGGATGCAGCTCGGCGCGAGCTCACAGAACGTTGCACTGGCGACCGTAGATCAGTCCCTCGACCGCGACGGCATAGAGGGTGTCGTCGGACGGGTCGTGTTCGAGCAGAATCCGCGGGAGATTCTCGGTGGCCTGACCGTCCACCATCTGGCCGTGCATCTCGGGGTCGAAGATGCTGAAGTGGCAGCCGCACTTGAAGGTGCGTGCTTGCTTGTCGTAACTGAGCGGGCAGCCCATGTGCGTGCACTGGGTGCTGAAGGCGACGATGTCGCCGTCGGGACCAACGCCGCCCGGCACCGGAGCGCCGAGCCTCAACATCTGGCAGAAGGAGTCATCATCCGGATAATTGAACGCCTTCGGCTCGTTCACCTTGAGTGCGGCGGCCTTGGCGATTCCGGCGCGCGGATAGGGCAGCGTGGTCGCGCCTGGATTCGCGGCTGTGGTCTCGGCCCCCGCCAAACCGGTGCCGAGGAGCGTTGCACCCGCCGCCGCTGCCGTGCCACCGGCCTTGAGAAATCGTCGTCTGCTGATGCCTGTCATCGCGTCGAATGCCTCCTGTGGTTTGATGAGGACGCCGTGCCGGCCGTAATGTTCTGCGCAGACCGTCAGGCCCGGGCTCGACATCGCGTTAGCAAGGTCCATACCCGGACATCCAGGAGAATAGAATCAACTGTTTGGCGCCAAAGACGTCACGCCTTGGTAACAGCATCCGCAAGACGTTGTTACCAAAAGGTAACACTCGGGCCGGAGACTTGATCCGATGACATCATGGTCACGCCGCACCTTCATCACGGGCCTTCTTGCCCTCGGCCCATCGCTCATCGCACCCGCAACGGCTCGCTCGGCGCCCGACCGAGCCGACTGTGGAGAGGCGTTGCGTTTCGGCGTCACGCCGGTGATCCTGGACAATCAGGTCGGGTTCCTGAATCGATGGAGCAGTTGGCTCTCCGCTCGGCTCGGTTGCCCGGTGGAGTTGGTCCAACGCACCCGCTACCAAGACATCCTCGACCTCCTGCTCCGCGAGCAGCTCCATCTGGCTTGGATCTGCGGCTATCCATATGTGCAACAGCAGGAACAGCTTGAGATCCTTGCAGTGCCCCGCTGGCATGGTCAGCCGCTATACCGCTCCGAGATCATTGTCGCAGGCGCATCACCTGTGCAGCGGCTCGAGGACCTCCGCGGCGGTCTGTTTGCGTGGACCGATCCGCTGTCGAATTCGGGCTGGCTCTACCCGCATTTCCTGCTGCATGACCGCGGCGTCGACCCGGACCGTTTCTTCCGCCGGAGCATCTTTACTTGGGGTCATGCGCGCAGCGTACAGGCCGTTGCAGACGGCTTGGTCGACGGAGCGGCGGTGGACAGCTACGTGCGCGAGACCTTGCTGCTTTACAAACCCGCACTGGCGCAAACCACCCGGGTCATCGAGCGCTCCCCTTGGTTCGGCTTCCCGCCTATCGTCGCCGGCCCAGCACTGGCGGCCGCACACCGCAGCGCGATCCGCTCCACGCTGCTCGGACAATCCAGCGACGCGGCAGGCCAAGCCCTCTTGGCCGACCTGAACCTTGACGGGTTCTCGATCGAACACCCGCAGCTCTACGTCGAGATCGCGGCCATGGCCGAGCGGCTCCAGCTCCGCCCGCAGCCATGACCCCGCTCGTTGCCAGTTATCGTGTCCGGGTACCGCTTGCGTTGAGCATGACAGCCGTCATGACGGCAACCTCGATGGCGTTGGCGCTGGGTTTGCAGACCCTGCACAACCTGCGCGAGGATCAGGGCCGCGACGCCCTTCAGTTGGGCCATGCCATGGCCGGCCTGCTGGTGAGCGCGCTGCGTCAGGATGACGTCTGGCTCGCCTACTCCCTGCTGCGCGGGCCCGACGGCGCCGATAGCCAAATCACCTGGGTCTTGGCGGACGCACGAGGTCGCGTCTTCGCGAGCAACCGACCGCTCCGCTATCGGCTTGACCAACCCCTGGCACATACACTGCCGGCCGCCGATGCGACCTCCGCTACCGCCTCCGAGAGCGCACCTGACGGCGGGCCGGAGACCGGAGCAGCGGCTCGGCCGGCGAACCGACCAGACACCGGCTCCGCAGTCAACTCGGCCTCTGGCCCGGGCAGCAGCGTATCGGCGACCGCCGATCTCGGTGCACAGGTGCTCGCCCTGCAGGACGATGCCGCGATCCGGCGTCTCGTCCATCTCCCGCTCGACAGCGAGGGGACGCGGGTCGGTGATCTCTTCGCGGTGCTCTCCGACCGGCCCTTCCTGGCCCGTTTCTACGAGATCCTGCTCGGCGGCGTCTTGGTCACGAGCGCCGTGCTTGCACTGCTCTTGCCATTCGGCTGGCTCTGGGGGCGACGCATGGTGACGCCGCTGGTGCGGCTCGCGGAGTGCATGCGGCGGGTCGAACGCGAGGATCTGCGCAGCCTCGAGTGCCCGGTCCCGACCGGCGACGACGAGATCGGCCAACTCGGACAGCGGTTTGCCGCGATGCTCGGCGCACTGTCCGAGCAGGCGGCACTCGAGCGCCGGGTGCTGCAGTCCGAGCGCTTGGCCGCGGTTGGCCGGGTCGCTGCGGGCGTTGCCCATGAGATCAACAATCCCTTGGGCGGCATGCTCATGGCCATCGACACCTATCGGGGCCGCCGTGCGGGCGACGCGGGCACCGATCGACTGCTCGACCTGCTCGATCGCGGCCTCCAGCAGATCCAAGAGACGATCTCGGCTCTGCTGGTCGAGGCCCGAGCCGACCACCGCACCCTGAAAACAAGCGATTTCGAGGATGTTCGAACCCTGGTCGAGCCGCAGCTGACGCGCCGCGGGACAACACTGACTTGGTCCATCAGGTTGCAGACCGCCAGCTCGCTGCCGGCCACGCCGGTGCGCCAGCTGCTCCTGAACTTGGTCTTGAACGCGATCAATGCCGCCGGCGAGACCGGCTCGGCCGCGGTTCGGATCGACACCACCGTGGATCAACTGCTGATCAGGGTCGAGAATCGAGGGCGGCCGCTGCCGCCGGAGCGACTCGAGCATCTGTTCGAGCCGTTCGCGGCGCCGCGCGGACAAACACCGGGACTCGGGCTCTGGGTCTGTTATCAGATCGTCTCCCAGCTGCACGGGCGTATCGAGGTCGCAGCACAAGACGACCGCACCCGGGTGGATGTCCAACTCCCGCTGCATCCGGACACGACCGATGACTAAACTCTGCCTCATCGAAGACGATGCCATCATGGGCGAGGCGCTCACCCAGCGTCTCGAGCTCGAGGGCTTCGAGGTCGACTGGCAGCGCAACGGCGCCGCCGGTCTCGCGGTCCTGCTCAAGACCGGACCTGCGCTTGCCGTCATCGATATCAATCTACCGGACATGTCGGGTATCGATCTGTTCGAGCGGCTCCTGGCGGAGAGTGCGGACCCGCCTCGGTGCCTGTTCATCACCGGCTATGGCACCATCGACGATGCCGTCCGGTTGCTCAAGCTGGGAGCGGCCGACTATCTGACCAAGCCGTTGAATCCGGCACAGCTGATCGCTCGCCTGCGCGCACTGACCCCTGCTCGGCACAGGACATGCGTCGACGACCCATGCCTCGGCCTGTCCCCGGCCATGCAGCGTATCGAGGTCGAGCTGGAGCGCGCGGCGCGGCATCCGGAATCGCCGGTACTGATCCGCGGAGAGTCCGGCGTGGGCAAGGAGGTCGTCGCGCAGCGCCTGCACCAGCTGCAGTGTCCGCGAGCACACTTCGTCGCGATCAACTGCGCGGCCCTGCCCGAGGGCATCATCGAATCGGAGCTTTTCGGTCACGAGAAGGGGGCGTTTACGGGCGCCGCCACCCTGCGACAGGGTGTGTTCGAGCGCGCCGGCGATGGGTTGCTCTTTCTCGATGAGATCGGAGATATGCCGATGCCGCTGCAGCCGCGGCTGCTGCGCGTCATCCAACAGCGGCGGCTGATCCGTCTCGGCGGAGACCGCGAGATCGAGATCGCTGCTCGGCTGGTTTTCGCGACCCACCAAGACCTCGAGGGCCTGGTCCGTAGCGGGCGTTTTCGCGAAGACATCTACTATCGAATCAACGTCTTGGAGATCGTGATCCCGCCGCTGCGCGAACGTCCGGAGGATATCCTCTGGCTCACCGAGCGCTTCATCGACGACTTCGGACGTCGTTTTCCGGACGAGCAACGCCGTCCGACAGACGATGACATCAGCCGGCTGCTGCGTTATCACTGGCCCGGGAACGTGCGCGAGCTCCGGCACCTGCTGGAGCGAGCCTGTATCATGGGCGACGGCACACGGCTCGCGCTCAGGCTGCCGGGCGAGGCCGAGCCAGGAGGTTCCGCGGAGGTGACCGCGCTCAAGGCCCAGGCCCGAGCCGGCGAGCGCGCGGCGATCTTGGCCGCGCTCGCCGATCAGGATCGCAACCTTTCCGAGGCAGCGGCTGCGCTCGGCGTCAGCCGCAAGACACTCTGGCAGAAGATGAAGCGGTACGGCATCTCTCGCTGATGCATCGAAAGGTGTGTTTTAGCCGATCGATCCGAGCTGTTAGCCGACTGGAGCCAACGGGTCGACAGGACCGACAACCGAGACGTCTACATCTTCACCGCCGGTGCGAAGGCAAGGCTCGGTGATCGACCCATCCCCTACCCTCGTCTGTTCGCACACCCTGGCCGAACCGCCGCACCACTCAACGCTCAACACGCCATCAGAGGAGACCATCATGTCGCACAGATTGTATCGGGCCGTTCTGCCCATCGGGTTCGCGGCGCTGTTTGCGCTGGCGCTTGCACCCGTCCAAACGTTCGCCGATCCGGACTTTCTGGTCGATGCCGATTGGCTCGCGGACGGGTTGGACGAGGAGAACCTGATCGTTCTCGAGGTTCGTTATCACCCACATCGTTTCTTCACGGTCGGACATATTCCGGGCGCGGTCCAGGTTCAACGCTTCAAGGATCTCGGCGACAACGAGGCCAGCCCGATCATGCGCTTCCCCTCCCGCGAGACCTTCCAGGAGACCCTGCGCGGCTGGGGCGTGAACGACGACTCGACACTCGTGATCTATGACGATTCCAGCACGGCGCTGGCGGCGCGACTCTATTTCCTGCTCGACCTCTATGGCTTCGACATGGACCGGGTGAAGATTCTCGACGGCGGAACCCTCGAATGGACGGGCTTCAACGAGCTGGCGACGGAACCGACTCCGCCGAAAGCACCCGGCACGGTGACCCTGATGGACGCAGATCCGGCGCTCTACATCGAATGGCCGGCGGTTTACGACGATGTCGTCTCGCGTCGCGATCCGAATGTGGTCCTGCTCGATGCGCGCCCGAGCGACATGTACACCGGCGAGGTGATCCGGCACTCCATCATGGGCGGTCACATCCCGGGGGCGATCAATATCGTCAGTCTCGACGGGGTGGACGGTCAGACGGGCAAGTGGCGGAGCGACGAGAGCCTCGCCGCGCTCTATGCGGCGATCCCCAAGGACAAACGGATCTACGTCTACTGCCACGACGGCTTCCGCATGGGGCTGGCCTATCTGCAGCTCAAACATCTGGGCTACGAGGACGTCCGGCTCTACAACGGCGGCTGGTCGCACTGGGGCAACGAGCTGACTCTGCCGGTCGTTGAAGGATCCGAGCCTTACGGCGGGGACTTCGCGCTCTGAATAATCAGCGCGACGTCAACCAGGCCGATCTCCGGCTGGGGACCGAGTAGCGGGTCACGCGCTTGATGGTCTTGAGCATGCCCAGGATCATACGTCTAGAAATTCGGTTTTCCATATATACGAATGACCGGATATGATCCTCGGCAGCACGCGCGCCGATCCGGATTCGGGCCCGGCGCGCCCATCTCGATTCCAACCGCGAGGGCAACATGAGCAGCCAATGCGAAACCACGGCTAAACATGCCGGCGGCGCACCTATGGGGGTTTTCGAACGCTATTTGACCCTCTGGGTCTTCCTGTGCATCCTGATCGGCATCGGACTGGGTCACCTTGCGCCCGGAGTCTTCCACGCGGTCGCGGCGATCGAGGTCGCACGGATCAACCTGCCGGTCGCGGTGCTCATCTGGCTGATGATCATCCCGATGCTGCTGAAGATCGATCTGAAGGCACTCAAGGGCGTGACCGAACACTGGCGCGGGGTCGGGGTTACGCTCTTCATCAATTGGGCCGTGAAGCCCTTCTCGATGGCCCTGCTGGCCTGGCTCTTCATCGGCGTGCTGTTTCGACCCTGGCTGCCGGCCGAGCAGATCGACTCCTACATTGCCGGGCTGATCCTGCTGGCCGCCGCGCCCTGCACGGCGATGGTCTTCGTCTGGAGCAACCTCTCGCGCGGCGAGCCGCACTTCACGCTGACCCAGGTGGCGCTCAACGACGTCATCATGGTCTTCGCCTTTGCACCGATCGTCGGACTCCTGCTCGGGTTGGCCGCGATCACGGTGCCCTGGGATACCCTGCTGCTGTCGGTGCTGCTCTATATCGTCGTGCCGCTGATCATCGCGAACGTCTGGCGAACCGTCCTTCTGATGCAGGATCCAAGCGGCGAGACGTTGCGTCGGGTCCTGGCGGTCATGCAGCCGCTCTCCCTGATCGCGCTCCTGGTCACGCTGGTCCTGCTGTTCGGCTTCCAGGGCGAGCAGATCATCGCGCAGCCGCTCATCATCGCCCTGCTGGCGGTGCCGATCCTGATCCAGGTCTTCTTCAACTCCGGACTCGCCTATCTCCTCAACCGGGCGGTGCGCTCACCGCATTGCGTGGCCGGTCCCTCCGCCCTCATCGGCGCGAGCAACTTCTTCGAGCTGGCGGTTGCTACCGCCATCGCGCTCTTCGGGTTCAACTCGGGGGCGGCACTGGCCACCGTCGTGGGTGTGCTGATCGAGGTGCCGGTGATGCTGCTGGTGGTGAATCTGGTCATGCGCACCCAAGGCTGGTACGAGTCGCGCCCCGGGATTCCGACCTACGAAGAGTGCTGCCCGCCGATCGCACCCGCTCCCGCGCGCGCCGGCTCGTCCGGCGGCGGGAACTAGAGTCGGGCGAGGCGCGGTCGAGCAAGACCGACGCACACCAAGATAAGGCCGCCGGCAGGCAAACAGCGCCTTTCGTTGAGCGTCGAGTCGAAGTCGACGTCGACGTCGACGTCGAATGGTTCCAGGTCGCGCAAGGAATGCACGCGCCCTTCGGGAATGGACAAACAAAAGCCGGCACGAGGCCGGCTTTTGGGTTCTTGCTTGATTTGGAGCGGGAAACGAGATTCGAACTCGCGACCCCAACCTTGGCAAGGTTGTGCTCTACCACTGAGCTATTCCCGCTTTGGAGCCGTGCATTTTAATGCCTTTCTCGATGCTGTCAACCCCCGATTGCATCGATCTTTCATCGCCTCGACACGGGCCGGTCATGCCGGGTCTAAACCGCATTCCCGCCAAGGGCCGTGGATGCGTCAAACGTCGAGCTTACCCTGTGTATCAGGCTCCGGACGCGGTTTAAGTCCCGAGCCCGGACTCAATCACGCCCTGTGCGATCGATCTGACCGGACAGGCTCGGCCAGGCCGCGCGCAGATAGAGCATCATCGACCAGAGGGTGAGGACGGCCGCGACGTAGAGGAGAACGACGCCCAGCTCGTAGACCCAGGGTCCGAAGACAGTCTCGCGCAGGATCAGGAGCACGATCGAGATCATCTGTGCCGTGGTCTTGATCTTGCCGGTCATCGAGACGGCGACCTTGGCGCGCGCACCGATCTCGGCCATCCACTCGCGCAGGGCGGAGACCGTGATCTCCCGTCCGATGATCACGATCGCCGGGAGCGCCAGGAGCGTGCGCGGGTCGTATTGGACCAACAGCACGAGCGCAACCGCGACCATCAGCTTGTCGGCGACCGGATCGAGGAAGGCGCCGAGCGGCGAGGTCTGCTCCCAGAGGCGCGCGAGATAGCCGTCCAGCCAGTCCGTCAAGGCAGCGGCGCCGAAGATCGCGGCAGCGACATAGGGTGCCCAGTGTGCCTCGATGTAGAAGACGACGACAAACACCGGGATCAAGACAATCCGGAGCATCGTCAGAAGGTTGGGGATATTCCACATACGTCAGGGCCCCGCGGCTTCCTCGTGAAAGGCATCGTAGATCTGTTGTGCCAATTGTCGGCCGATGCCGTCGACGCAGGCAATGTCCTCGACCCCTGCGCGGGCCAGACCGCGGATGCCGCCGAACTGCTTCAGAAGGCGCTGGCGGCGACGTGGCCCGATCCCGGCGAGCCCTTCCAGCGTAGAGGTCGTGCGTGCCTTGGCACGGCGCTGGCGATGACCGGTGATGGCGAATCGATGGGCCTCGTCGCGGATCTGCTCAACCAGATGCATGGCGGGGGAATCGCTCGGCAGTATAAGCGGCGACTCGACGTCCAACAACCAAAGCAGCTCGGTTCCGGGGCGACGATCAGGCCCCTTCGAAATACCCACGACCTGCACGCCGGCGATACCGAGCTCTTGGAGCGCATCGCCGACCGAGCGGATCTGGCCGCGTCCGCCGTCGATGAAGAGGATATCCGGGATCGGGTACTCGCCCTGCTTGACCCGGGTGTAGCGCCGTGTCAGGGCCTGATGGAGCGCCGCGTAGTCGTCGCCGGGGGTAATGCCCTCGATGTTGAAGCGGCGGTAGTCCGACTTGCGCGGCCCCTCGCCGTCGAAGACCACGCAGGAGGCGACGGTGCGCTCGCCTTGGGTGTGACTGATGTCGAAGCACTCCATGCGCTGGGGTCGCTCGGGGAGATCGAGCGCATCGCGCAGCGCCTCGATGCGGCGCCCGTAACCGGCCTGGCTGCCGAGCCTGGATTTGAGCGCGACCTCGGCATTGCCGCGGGCCATCTCGAGCCAGCGGGCGCGCTCGGCGCGCACCCGCCACTTGATGTGCACCCGCCGCTCGGCGCGTTGCGAGAGCGCCGTCTCCAGGAGTTCGCGCTCCTCGGGCTCGACGCTGACCACCAGCTCGGGCGGGATCTGTTTGTCGGCATAGAACTGGGCCAGAAACCCGGCCAAGAGGGTCGCGTCGTCGGTCTCGTCGGGGGTCTTCGGAAAGAAGGCCTTGTTGCCGAGGTTGCGACCGGCGCGGATGAAGAAGACCTGCACGCAGCTCGTCCCGCCCGCTTGGGCGCAGGCGATGATGTCGAGGTCGCCACCCTCCCCGCTCACGTATTGGCGCTGCTGGATACGGCTCAGGGTCGCGATCTGGTCGCGCAGGACGGCGGCGCGCTCGAATTCGAGCGCGGCCGCGGCCTGCTCCATGCTGCGTCCGAGATCGGCGATCGCCTCCTCGGCGCGCCCGTCGAGGAACTGGATGGTGTGGGCTACATCCTCGGCGTATTCCTCGCGACTGACCAGTCCGACACAGGGGCCGCTGCAGCGCTTGATCTGATATTGCAGGCAAGGCCGCGAGCGGTTGTTGAAGAAGCTGTCTTCGCACTGGCGCACCGGGAACAGCTTCTGCAGCAGCTGAAGCGTCTCGCGCACCGCCCATGCGCTCGGATAAGGACCGAAGAGGCGCCCTTTGGATTTACGCGGCCCGCGATAGAAGGCGAGTCTCGGGAAGTCGTCCTGCGTGCTGAGATAGATGAAGGGATAACTCTTGTCGTCGCGCAGCAGGACGTTGAAGCGCGGACGCAGTGACTTGATGAGGTTGCTCTCGAGCAGCAACGCCTCGCCCTCGGTGCGGGTCACCGTGACCTCGATGTCGGCGATCTGGCTCACCATGACCTGAAGGCGGCGCGTCAGGGCTCGGCTGAAATAGCTCGACACGCGACGTTTGAGGTTCTTCGCCTTACCGACATAGAGCACGGTGCCGTCGGCATCCAGCATCCTGTAGACACCCGGGCTTTGGGGGATGCGTTCGAGGAGGGCGCGCGC
Organism: Thiocapsa marina 5811; assembly: GCF_000223985.1. Taxonomy (GTDB): domain Bacteria; phylum Pseudomonadota; class Gammaproteobacteria; order Chromatiales; family Chromatiaceae; genus Thiocapsa; species Thiocapsa marina. The sequence continues at coordinate 9,884 of NZ_AFWV01000013.1, read as the reverse complement.
GGGCACGTCGAGTACGGGCCGAGCGCCCTCGGCAGCTGAATCTGCAGTGATGTCGTTCATGTGCGGATTAGAGCGCAATCGAGCGATGCCGATCCAGACCAAACCTCGAGACAACACGAGCTTCATCTTGACCCGCATCAAGGACGCACCGCTAGGCCATCGCTAGGGTGAAGGGTCGCGACAGCGCGCCACGACCGGACGCCGTCCCACTCGCGCGCTCGCTCCGGGTTGCGCCGACCACCGATAAGGACAACCAACCCGATGCGTGTCGACTCGCTGACCAAGACCAAGAGATCGATCAGCGTCCTCGCACTCGGCTTCCGGCCGTTCTTCCTGGCCGCGGGAATCGCTGCCGTCGTGTCTGTCCTGGTCTGGCTCGCGATGCTGACAGGCCATGTCCCGCAGCCCGGCTATTTGGCCGGACCGGCCTGGCACGCCCACGAGATGCTCTTCGGTTATCTGGCGGCCGTGATCGCCGGTTTTCTCCTGACCGCCGTGCGCAACTGGAGCGGCATGGACACGCCGACCGGCCCGGCACTCGCGGGGTTGGTCGCGCTCTGGCTGGCCGGGCGTCTGATGCCCTGGCTCGGGCTGCCGCCCTTGGCGGTCGCGTTGACGGATCTTGCCTTCTTCCCGGTGCTGGCCTTCGCACTGCGACGGCCGCTCTGGTTCGGTCCCAATCCGGTGAACCGCGTCTTTTTGCTGCTGTTTGCCGGCATGACACTCGCGAGCGCACTGGTCCATCTCGATGTGCTCGGCGTCCTCCCCGGCGGGGCGGCGCGGGGGCATCGTCTGATGTTGGACCTGGTTATCCTGACGATGCTGCTGGTCTCGGGCCGGGTGATGCCCTTCTTCATCGAGCGCGGAATCGCCGGCGCCAAGCCCAAGAGCTTCAGGTTGGTCGAGCGCCTGACCTTCCTCCTCGCCGCGGCACTCCTGTGCGCGGACCTCATCGCGCCCTACGGGGCTCAGGCGGGCGGTTTCGCAATCGCTTTGGGCCTGGTGCTGTCGGTGCGGATCGCCGGCTGGCACGATCGACGTGTCTGGACAACACCCATGTTGACCATCCTCTATGTCGGCCTGCTCTGGCTCGCGCTTGGCCTGATCCTCGACGGTCTGCCTGCCTTCACCACCCTGCCCGCTCGCGGTGCATTGCATACGCTGACCATCGGGGCGATCGGCGTGGTGACGCTCGGGATGATGGCTCGTGTCGCCGTCGGCCACACGGGTCGAGCAATGCAGGCCGCTCGCCTGACCATCGTCGCCTTCGTCCTCGTCAACCTTGCCGCGGGCCTGCGCGGTCTCGCACCGCTCATCTACCCGGCCGGTTACCACGCCTGGCTGATGAGCGCGGGGCTCTGCTGGATCCTCGCCTTCGGACTCTTTCTCTGGGTTCATGCACCCATGCTGGTCACGCCCCGACCGGACGGGCGACCCGGCTGACGCGCATCACTCGGACGATGTGTCCGACCCTGCGTTGTCGTTCTGCGCACGCGTCTTCTTCAACGTCGGCGCAGGACGGAGTTTGTCGAGGATATGCCCTAGACTCAGGATCGGATGAGGCCAAAGCATGCGCGGGCCGGCGTAGCGCATGACATCGCGCACCCGCTCGCGCATCACGGCGCTGTAGCAGTGCACCTCGCAGAGGTTGCAGGCCGGCTTTTCGTCCTGGAAAGGACAGGTGTCGAGACGGCGATGCGAATAGTCGAGCAAGGACATGCACTCGGCGCAGAGTCCCGTGTGCCCGGGGTGATGGTCCCGGCAGTAGATGGCCATCATCGCGGTGATGGTCTTCTTCTCGCGGGTGATACGTCGGCCGAACGTCATCGGGGTGTCCTCGGATTCGGATCGGGAGCAGGTCGTCGAGAGTCAGTCGTCGAGGATCGACACGTAGGCGAAGATGTCGCGCAACTCCTCGGCGGTAAAGGCGGCGAGCAACTCCTCGGCGTCCGGGTCGAATGGGTCGTGCACACGTCTCTTGTCGATGTATTTCTCGACCTGCCGCTCCAGATAAGCGGTGTACTGACCAGCCAGCATGGGTACGGCATCGCGATCGCGGCCCTGCCCGTCGCGCCCGTGGCAGGAGGCACACTCCTTGTCGTAGAGGCGCTCGCCGGAAACCGGATCACCCTCGGCGCGAGGGATCTGGACGATTCGTTTGGTGGCCATCAGCCGCTCGTAGGCGTTGAAATCCGCCGCCGTCTCGTCGACCGGCGGGAGCCGACTCGGCAGCTCGATCGCCGCGAGAAAGGCCGAGATGTCGCGGATGTCGGCGTCCGGCATCTGCCGCTTGTCCGTGTGCTCGACCATGGCGAGGTTCTCGCGCTCGCGCTCGCGAAACAGCTCGAGCTGTCGTGCGATAAAGGCGGCCGGGAGACCCGCCAACCGGGGATACTCGCCGTCTTTGCCGCCCTGGCCATGCTCGCCGTGGCAGCCGGCACAAACCTCGTTGATGTCGAGCGCGTTCTCGAGGTCCGCATCGGCGAACCGATCCTCGGCTGCGTCGGCGGAGGCCGGCGGTGCGCCGACCATGGACACGAGACCGAGGCCTAAACCTGCGACAAGACGCAACGCCTGGCTCGTCATATCCAGTTCTCCGGATAGCGTCGTGTTGCGGGGATGTTGTTCACGAGCAGCGCCACCGCCAAAAGGATCAGCGGCCCGAGCGTCGCCGGAACCAGCACGTAGTAGTATCCCATCGCATGAATCTCATCCGAGCCGATCACCGCAATCAAGGCGGTAGCGCCGCCCGGCGGATGCAGGGTCTTGCTCAGATGCATCAACGCGATCGCTGTGGCTACCGCACCGGCCTGAGCAAGCCAGGGATCCGCGGACAGCAGTTTCCAGCAGGTCACGCCGACCAGTGCCGAGATGACGTGTCCGCCGATCAGATTGCGGGGCTGGGCCAACGGACTGCGCACCGCACCGTAGAGCAGAACCGCAGAAGCACCGAGCGAGCCGATGGTCAGGGTCAGATCGGGGCCCGAGAAGAACGCCTGATTGGCCCACCCCACCGAGCCGATCCCGATGAAGGCGCCGATCCAAGACCAGAAGACCTCCTGGTTGCTGACCCTCGGCGGACTTCCGCGAGTCGTCCCGCGCATCTTTCGGACGTAGGCCTTCAAGCTCAAAGCATGCCTCCGGTTGGCTTGCGTACGCGGTTTCTCGATACGACTGCAGGGCGACTCGGGGGCACCACCGACCCGGTCCACAACCGCGGGAGCCCGATAACTCGGATTTGAATCTCGAGGCGCGACGAGGGCCTTGACCCACATCAAGGTCTCGCGCGGCACCTGAGCCTGCTCGACGACGGTCGCGGCGTGAATCTCGGACGAGTCGCCCGAATCAGCCTGGAGCAGCCCTTCGGTCCGACGCCCGAGCAGGTCCTCCACCAAGGTCGGAGCCTTGTTCGGGACCTGTTGTTTGCGCAGCGGCGCCTCTCCGACTCGGGTAGGTGGTCGGGATGGACCCCGGATTGACCTGCCTCAAGGTTGTTTGCGCATGATCCGAGCCTAATCCGTCACGACAGCGGCGATGAAGCCGATCATTCGGGAGTCATCCGATGACACAGAGCCATCTTCATCTCTTCGAGCAACCAGACCACGCCAACATCGACGAGGTCTCGGGGCTCGAGCTTTCCGACGCCGACATCATCGACGCGATGCGGGAGATCCCCGGCTATATCGACATCACGACGACGGACTTCAGAACCGTCTATCACCTCGCCCATGCCCATGCCGTCGAGCGCATGAACAGCCGCATGTGTGCGAGAAACCTCATGCGCGCGCCGATCCAACCCCTGCATCCGTCGACTCCACTCTACCGAGCGGCCGAACTTTTCGTGCGTCAAGGCGTCAAGGCGCTGCCGGTCGTCATGGGCGGCGGACGGGTCACCGGCATCTTGACCGAGACGGATATTCTCGAGCGGCTCGGGGCGGAGAGCTTCCTGGAGCTGCTGCCGCGCTTGCTCGAACACTGCGACCGGCTCGCCGACTGCTGTCACGAGACGGCGACAAGCGCCATGATGACGTCCCCGGCGGTGACCGTGACCGAGCACGCCGGTTTCGCGCAGATCATGGCCGCCTTCAAGGACCACGGCGGACGCAGCACGCCGGTTGTCGACGACGGCGGTCGTCTCGTCGGGCTCCTGATGCGCAAGGATTTTCTCGCTGCCTGCCAGCTCGATGCGCAGTCGCTCGGATGAGGGACGCTCTGAAAAACGCACACAGGTGCGCGTTTTATTGCGAAATCTCAGGGTATTAAAGTCGGAAACGGTTCGATACTGGCACCGTGATCCGCCCCTGATGCGCTGCACTGAAGCCTCGGTGTTCCGATCCCTGTCGGTTCGACGTTCGCTGCATCCAAAACTCGGCGAAGACGCGGTTCAAAAAATATATTTTTTAATATGTTAAACCGCACCGGTTCTGCCGGTCGTCAAGTCTGCCGAGGCTGATCCCATCCAATCCCATCCGAAAACATCACCTACCGCGCCGGGCGCGGTTTAGAACGGAAAGAAACGCCTCGTGTCGTCCAAACCGAAGATCAAAGAATTGCTCGTCGAGAGCGCATGCGAACACAGCACAGACAAAAAGGGGTCGTGCAATGCCCCCAAACCCGGAGCGACCACCGGCGGCTGTGCCCTTGACGGTGCTCAGATAGCACTGTTTCCCTTTGCCGATGCCGCCCATCTGGTCCATGGCCCCATGTCCTGCGTCGGGGGTGCCTGGGAAACGCGCCTGACACCGACCAGCTGGTCCGGGCGCGACCTGACCCAGACCGGTTTCGCCACCGATATCAATACCAACGATGTCGTCTTCGGCGGTGAAAAGAAGCTGGCCGCAGCCATCGACCATATCATCGCGCAGTATGCGCCAGAGGCCGTGTTCGTCTATTCGACCTGTGTCACCGCCCTGACCGGGGATGATCTCGACGCCGCCTGCAAGCAGGGAACCGAGAGACACGGCATCCCCTGCGTGCCGGTGCATGCCCCCGGTTTCGTCGGCGCCAAGAACCTCGGGAGCCGCATCGCCGGTGAAGCCGTGCTGCGGCATCTGATCGGGACCAAGGAGCCGGAGGAGTCGACCCCCTTCGATATCAACCTGATCGGGGAGCACAACAACACCGGTGAGCTCTGGCGCTACCGACATCTGCTCGAAGAGCTCGGCATCCGCGTGCTCTCGACCTTCAGCGGCGATGGCCGCATCAGCGAGATCCGCACCGCCCACCGGGCCAAGCTCAATGTGATCGTCTGCGCCAAATCCCTGGTGTCCATGACCCGCAAGATGCAGGAGCGCTACGGCATCCCTTGGATCTCCTGTTCGTTTTACGGGATGACCGATACCTCGAACAGCATCTTGGCCATTGCCGAAGCCCTAGACGACGCCGATCTGATCGAGCGTACCCGCAGGCTGGTCGCCCGCGAAGAGGCTCGGCTGGAAGAGAAGCTGATCCCTTACCGAGAGATCTTCTCGGGTAAGAAGGCGGTTCTCAATACCGGCGGCAACAAGTCCTGGTCCATCGCCTCGGCGCTTCAGGATCTGGGGATCGAGGTGGTGGCGACATCGGTTCGCAAGTCGACGGAGGAGGATAAGGCCAAGGCGCGGAAATACCTCGGAGAGAACGCCGTTCTGATGACCGAGCCGGCGAGCCAGCAGGCGAAGGTGATCGATGAGACAGGCGCCCATCTGCTGCTGGCCGGTGGCCGTTCACTCTATACCGCAATCAAGAAGCGGATCGCCTTTACCGACGTCAATCAGGAAAAGAAGAAAAGCTACGGCGGTTACGATGGGCTTCTGGTCCTCGCCGAGGATCTCAAGAACTCGTTGCAGAATCCGGTCTTCGAGCTGGTCGATAGGAAGGCACCATGGCAGAAGTAAGACGCAAGTCGGGCAAGCCCCTGCAGGTAAACCCCCATAAACTCTCGCAGCCGATGGGGGCGACCCTGGCGTTCCTGGGCGTCGACCGCTGCATGCCCTTGATGCATGGTGCTCAGGGCTGCGCCAGTTTCACCAAGGTGATGTTCACCCGTCATTTCTGCGAACCCATCGCCCTGCAGACGACCGCGGTGACCGATGTCACGGCCGTGCTGGATGGCGGTGATTACAGCATCCTCGAGTCGATCAAGACTATCCGCGAGAAAGTCACCCCTGAACTGATCGGGGTGCATACCACCGGACTGACGGAGACCAAGGGCGACGACATCCGCGGCGTCGCCGGGAAGATCGACGTGCCTGTGGTCTATGTCGGTACCGCTGATTTCAAGGGCGGCCTGGAAAGCGGCTGGACCCTGACGGGCCAGGCCTTGATCGATCAGCTCACCGCACGCTGCGACCGGATCGATGCGCAAAAGATGGTCTTGGTCCCCCATGTCAGCATGCAGCCCATCGAGGTGGAAAAGATCCGGGAGCTCATCGAGGCATTCGGCTTCAAGGTCGTTGCCGTGCCCGATCTGTCCTCCTCGTTGGACAATCATCTGGGTGAAAAGCAGGCGTCCTTGAGCAGCGGCGGGGTGACGGTCACCGAGCTCGAACAGCTTGCGGATGCGGCCTTCATCGTCACGCTCGGAGCCTCCGTCAAGGGCGTCGGCGCGACCTTACAGACCAAGAATCCGGCAATACGGCACCGGCACTTCAATCACGTGAGCGGTCTGATCGGAACCGACGCGCTGGTGGCCTGGCTGCTCGAGGTGAGCGGCAGGGATGCGCTTCCGGCGGCGGTGGAGCGCTGGCGCAAGCGGCTTCAGGACGCCATGCTCGACAGCCATTTTTCCATCGGGCAGACCCGTTTCCTGCTGGTCGCGGAACCCGATCATCTCGCGGCCATGGCCGCTTGCCTGCGCGAGGTCGGGGGCAAGGTTACCTTGGCTGTCGCCACTGTCGATTCACCGATCCTCGCCGACATCGAAGCGGACCAGGTGATCGTCGGGGATCTCGAGGATGCCGAGAACATGAGCGATGCCTACGATATGATCATCGGCAACTTTCACACCGAGGCCTTGGCGCATCGCCTGGGGAAAACGGCTGTCATGAGAGGCTTTCCGAATTACGAAGAGATCGGAAACGCCTTGAAGAACGACGTGCTTTACGAGGGCGGCGCCTATTTTCTCTTCGAGATCGCCAATGCCGCCGAGAGAATGAGGCAAGAGCAGGTTCACCGCGAGCGCGAGCAGATCAGGTTGCAACGTATCGCTGATTCGAACCTGGATTCGCGACCGCTGCCTAACCACGCATAGAATGAACGAGACTGGACGCTCAGCGCCAACCGCAGCCCGCCGCAGCACAGGACAACACCATGCCGGAGCACTTCGAAGACCAAGATTTTCTGCCCCTGGGGATCGCCGTCCTGACCGTTTCGGACAGTCGTACCGAGGACAACGATACCTCCGGGCGACTTTTGGTTCAGCGCGCCGAGGCGGCAGGACACCGGATCATGGCTAAACGAATCGTTCCGGACGACATCTACCGGATGCGTGCGGCCTTTTCCGAATGGATCGCCGACCCCGAGATCCAGGTCGTCCTGAGCACCGGAGGCACGGGCGTTACCGGCCGGGACAGCACGCCGGAGGCCGTTGCGCCGTTGCTCGATAAGCCGCTCGAGGGCTTCGGGGAGTTGTTCCGGAGCTTCTCGCTCGAGGAGATCGGCACCTCCACCTTGCAGTCGCGCGCGCTCGCGGGACTCGCCAACGGGACCTTCATCTTCTGCCTGCCGGGCTCCAGCGGGGCCTGCCGCACCGCCTGGGATCGTATCCTGCTGGCGCAACTGGACAGCCGCACGCGGCCATGCAATTTCGCGCAGCTGATTCCGCGTTTGCTGGAGCGTTGAGGATGAGCATGGATCCTTGCGGGAGCGACACGCCCGGGCGTGCAGCATTGACCAAAGAGCAGGTCCTCGACCGTCTGCTCGCGCGCGTCGCACCCCTCGGCGAGACCGAGACCGTCTCCATCGCCGAAGGACTTGGACGGGTTCTGTCCGAGCCTGTGAAGAGTACGATCGACGTCCCCGCCTGGGACAACAGCGCGATGGACGGCTATGCGATCCGTCATGCGGACCTTGCGCCCAACGGCGGGCGCCTTCGCGTGGCTCAGCGAATCCCCGCCGGCGCCGCCGCGAGCGCACTCCAACCCGGTACCGCGGCGCGCATCTTTACAGGTGCACCGGTCCCGGAAGGCTGCGACACCGTGGTCGTCCAGGAGATCTGCGAGACCGCAGAGGACTGGGTCCAAGTCCCGCTCGACTGCAAGAGCGGCGCGAATATCCGCCGTCTCGGCGAGGACATTCGAGCCGGCGCCGAGGTCATCGCCGCCGGCACCCGTCTCGCGCCGCAGCATCTTGGACTCGCGGCATCGATCGGTGCTGCGCGGATCCGTGTCTATCGGCGTCTGCGCGTCGCCGTCTTCTCGAGCGGCGACGAGCTGGTCATGCCGGGCAAGGCCCTCGGCCCCGGGCAGATCTACAACTCCAACCTTTTTATGCTCTCCGCACTGGTAAAGAGACTCGGCTGCGAGTTGGTGGATCTGGGCATCGTGGAGGACACTCAGGCAGCCACCGAGCAGGCGTTGATGCGCGGTGCGGCGCAGGCCGACCTGATCGTCGGAAGCGGCGGCGTCTCGGTCGGCGAAGAGGACCACATCAAGGCCGCACTCGATCGAGTCGGTACATTGGAGTTGTGGAGCGTCGCGATCCGCCCCGGCAAGCCGCTTGCCTTCGGGCATATCGGCACGACGCCCTTCATCGGCAACCCGGGTAATCCGGTCTCGCTGTTCGTGACCTTTTGTCTCTTCTGCATCCCGGTGATCAGGCGGCAGCAGGGTGTGGTCGGGGATCAACGCCCGGTGACGCTTCGGATTCCCGCGGGTTTCGACTGGCCGCGCCCCGACAAGCGTCGGGAATTTCATCGGGCACGGGTTCAAACCGGCGAAGACGGCGCGCAGGAGCTCGCGGTTTTTCCCAGTCGCTCCTCCGCCGTGCTCTCCTCCGTCGCCTGGGCGGACGGTCTGGTGGAGATCCCCGAGAATCGGATCATCCGCAAAGGCGACCTCGTGGACTTTATCCCGTTCCAGGCCCTCTTCGGTTGAACGGCTTTCGGCGAGGCATGCATCGGACGACACTATGATCGATATCTTGTATTTCGCTCGGCTCAGAGAGAGCCTTGGCGTGGCGCGGGAGCAGCTGGATGTCTCGCAAGACATCGACTCGATCGCCGACCTCCTGACACACCTGCGCGCGCGTGGCGAGCCTTGGTCGAGGACATTGGGCGAGGGAGAAACCGTCCTAACCGCCGTCAATCAAGAGATCGCCCGGCCGGACACACGCATCAAAGACGGCGACGAGATCGCAATCTTCCCGCCGGTCACCGGCGGATAGCGCACGCGGACCCTCAACATGGCCCCGTAGGTCGGGCAAAGCGCAGCGTGCCAAAGACCCCTGCGAGGTCACGGCGACCCCGATCGACGGGTCCAGGGACGGACCTCGGCAAATCCCGATCGAGAACGAGACCCGGGTCGCGTTTATGTTTCTGTCGCTGGCATACGCTCTAGACACAGAGACAGGAACAGCGAAGCCGGAGTCGATCGTCCCGTCGAGCGGGACAGCTCCCGATGCTTGACCTGCCGATTGCGACCGCGAGCGAGCGACGAAAGGACGTCATGGCGAGCACGTCGCCCAATAGGAGCAGTATCATGACCTATACGTATCAGTTGTTCGGTGCGATGACGGGGTGGTCATTTTTCTATGGATGTATGCTCGGAATGGCGTCGCCCGCGACGTACATCCGGAGACAAGCACGTATTGATCCCGTCGGCAGCGACGATGCAGTGGCCATTGTTACCGCCGACGTCATTCTGTAGCCAAACAGCCGATTTGAAATTGTGGCGGGCAAATGAGGC
>NZ_AFWV01000014.1 GCF_000223985.1 Thiocapsa marina 5811 | reverse complement strand
TGCGCCGGATGTACATGCCCACACGCTAGCCCATGCGCTGCCGGCTGCCTAGTGGCAGGCCGAAATAATATGGCACTACTTTTCACGGCGAGGTTGCCGTGTACATATGAATCAATGGTATGGGCAGCCTGCGGACAGGAAATCGGACCCGACCGTGTTAAAGATGGGTTACGGGTGCATAGAGATGACCCAATCATTCTGGCAGCACCACGTTAAGCGTTGCCGTATCCACAATAGCAAGGCGACAGCAAGCCTCGTGCGGACGATCCGTGAATACCATGCGCTGGGTCGCTTTTCGCCGAACCTATGGCGGTTTCGGGCAGGTCGTCCCCTGCGCGGTTACTTGTTTCGCAAACGCCGGTCCCGGACACCCGCACCCAGGGGCCGCCGCTTAGATCAGGCATTCAAGTCGGCGGGTCCTTGACCAGACGCCGGTCCAGGACCAAGCTTTTCGGCTCGCCGATCACCACGGCCTCGGCGAAGCCGGGATGGGCGGGATTCAGGATCAGGTTGCGCTCGCCGGGCGTCACGGCGCTGGGCACCGTCAGCCCCACCGAGACGCCTGATGCGGCCCAGGCGTCGCCGATCGATCGCGTCGATGCCGAAGCCGGCCAGGTGGCGTAATCGGCGGGCAGCTCGGCCACGAACTCGCAAGCCAAGACGGCCTCGGGCACCACCTCGAGTTCAATGTATTGCCAGTGTCCCCGCAGGACGTCTTCAGCCTCCAGGTTGACGAGCAGCTCGAGCTGCGCAAGCGACAGCGACTGGGCCGCATACACCATCGAAACACCGGGTGAATTCCAACGCCCGCCGAAGAGCCTCGCACCTTCGCCGGTGAAGGCCGTTTCCAGATAGGCCTCGTCAAGCAAACGAAACCATCTCAAGAAAAAACCCCATGGCGTAATCGGCCGATCAGTTGCTCGACCTCACGCGCACCGATTTCCGTGTCGGCGTAGTCGAGCGGACGCAAACCCGCGAGCGCGGTCTTCGGCGACTTGAGCCAGTCCCGGGCGCGCTCGACGTCGCGCAGCATCTCGGTTGCCAGGGCCAAGAGTCGCTCGATACGCAGCACGCGCTCGGACTCGGCCGGGTCCAGACGACCGGCTTGACGGCGCCGCACCAGGGTGCGGCTCGGAATGCCGGCATAGGCGGCCAGCTCCTGCAGCGACAGGCCCAAGGGTTCGCGCAGGGCCTCCAGCTCGGTGAAGGGCAGGCCACGGCGCACCCGCTCGACCAGCTGGGGTGCCGGAGTCTGCAAGACCTTCAAGAGATCGGCTGCTTGGGGATGGTTTGGGATCGTGATCCCGGTCGCCGTGTTCGTCATGACCATCTACTCCATCAATATCGCCAGCTGGCGTCACTTTATGCGCCATTTGCCATAACGACAAGAGTGCGTTCTCGACGCAACACCAAGACTCAGCCACTGGAGAGACGCGCCGCAGTCGCCATGAGCATGGCGATCACCCGACCGACGTCCTTGGCTGGATCCTGTCCGAGGCGGCGCCGACATCGAAGAGCTTCCTGCACCGGTGATGCCTATTCGTCCATCGCGGGTTCTTGCTTTCCGATCGGTCTTGATGGCCCCGACGAAAGTGCGGGAGGTCGTCAAGGTAGGGGTCGGGAAATCGTGCAGAACGCACCATTAGGATTTGCACGTCCCATGAAACAAGCGCCGGCATGTTGCATTGACGTCCTTTGCGACTTGCGACCTTTGCGGCTTTAACCGACGGCGCCGTCCGACTTCAACGGCTCCATGGCCTGGAGCTGCCCCACCAACCGCTTGACGTCCTCCAGCGTCGTCTCCGGGTTCATGAAGACCAGCCGTAGCCAGCGCCGACCTTGGAATTCGGTGGAGGTGATGTAGAAGTCCCCGTGGTCGAGGATCCCGTCGCGCAGGGTGAGCTGGCGGGCGTCCGTTCCCGGCAGGCGCAGGCAGAGGATGTTCGACTCCGGCGTGACGGCGACCTCGATCCCGTCGATGCCGTTCAGATAGTCATGGACTTGCTCGGCGAGGCGATACTGGTGCTCGACGTAGCGCGCAAGACCCTGCTCGCCAAGCGCGGCGAGCACCATGAAGAACCGCAGCCCCATGGCGCTCTTGGTGCATTCGACGGACCGATGCAGAAAATCGAAACCCGGCTGCTCCTTGTCGTGGAAAAGGTAGCTCGCCTGCTGCGAGAAGGCGCTGTCGATGGTGCGATGATCACGTACCAGCAGCGCCGCGCAGACCGATGGGGTTCGCATCATCTTGTGTGCGTCCCAGGTCAGCGAGCTGGCCAGCTCCACGCCGTCCAGCCGATGGCGGTATTCGGTCGACAGCAACGCCGAGGCGCCGTGGGCGCCGTCGACGTGGAACCAGATGCCGAGCTCGCGACAGAGCTCGCCGATCGGCCGCAGCGGGTCATAGACGCCGACCGCGGTGCTGCAGGCATTGGCGACGAGGGCCAACGGCGTGCGAGCGTCGGCGCGGATGCGCGCCAGGATCTGCGGCAGGGTTTCCGGCCGCATGGCGCCGCGGGAATCGCAGGGGACCCGGTAGATATTGCGGGTGCCGATCCCGAGGATCCCGACGGCGCGGTCAATGCTGTAGTGGTTGCTCTCCGGGGCAATGACAGCGAGGTCGCCTTGGTCTCCCCGACACCAGGCATCGGGGCGAAGGGCGCTGCGCGCGGCGATCAGGGCCGTCAGATTTGCCAGCGAGCCGCCGTGGGTCAGTACACCGCCGCCAAAGGTTCTATCGGCACGTTGCCCTGACTCGGCGGGCGCCGGTGTCCAACCCACCTTTTCGAGCATCCAATTGATGACGAACCATTCGATGGCCGCGGCGCCGGGTCCCATCTCGTAGATGGCCATCGGGTTGTTCGTCAGTCCGTCGATCAGTGCGCCGAGTGATGCAGCGGGGTGAGGCACCGCCACCTGATGGCCCATGTAGCCGGGCTGGTGCAGATTGATGATGCTATCCAAGTAAGCGTCGGTGAACCGCTGCAGAGCCTCGCCCGTGAGCCCGCCCTCGCGGGCAAGACGGACGAGATGGAGGTCTTCGATCAGATCGAGCAGCGGGCGTTGCGCCAACACCGGCGTGCGACGCCCGCGCGCGGCCGCAACCTGACTCTCCAGCGCCGCGGCGACGATCTCGAGGTCTGCGCGGAAGGTCATGGTCTGCACTCAATCCGGTTCATCGAAGCGGAACCTGGTCGAAGCGTGTGGCCCGCCGGTGGGCCGCGGCCGGCCCCGCGAGTCCCTCGCGTACCATCCAGACCGTCTGCCACCCCGCCTCCCGGGCGGCGTCGAGCTCTTCGCGCACGTCCGACAGGAACAGGATGCGCCGGGGAGTCACGCCGATGGCCTCGGCGATGCGCCGGTAGGAGCCAACCTCGCGTTTGGGTCCCGTTCGGGTGTCGAAATAGCCGGACAACAGCGGCGTCAGGTCCCCGGCGTCGGTGTGGCCGTAGATCTGCTGCTGGGCCTGGACCGATCCCGATGAGTAGATGTAGAGCCGTAGCCCCAGCGCGTGCCAGTCCCGCAGTGCCGGGGCCACGTCCGGATAAAGCGGTGTCACCAGCTCGCCGTTGCGGTATCCCTCCTCCCAGATGAGCCCCTGCAGGGCCTTCAGCGGCGTGACCTTCTGGTCCCGCTCCATCCAGTGGCACATGCGCACCACCACCGCCTCGTCGTTCCACACGCCGCCCGCCTCCCGCGCCTCGTCCATGATCGCCGCAACCTCGGGCTCGTTGCGGTGCCGACGGACGTAGTTCGGCAGGCGTTCGCGGGCGTAGGGGTACAAGACGCCGGTCGCGAACGCGACCGACGTGGTTGTGCCCTCGATATCCAGCACTATGGCCTCGACCGGCATCATGTCTGCTTTCATCCTGTCGGTGGAGATTCAAGTCGAAGTCCGGAGTGTAACGCCGGGTCATGCGTTGCGGGAAACGACTTCAGATCGGGCCGACAGGCCCGCGCCGGGGCATCGGTATCGGCGATCTTCCGCGGCTCCAGGGCAGGGTGCAAGGCCGCCGGAACGGCTGCGCTGTCGTGCGGCTCGTCGGCGCCGGCGTCGCCAAATGTGCTGTGCTAACTCGGTTTTTTTACCCTCGCGCCAGACACGGCGGTGACGCCGCTCGTTCCGTCTCGCGTGATCGGGTTCCCCGGGCTAAAGTGGCGTGTGCGGATTCGGCCGATGCCTGTCGGATCGATCGGTGTCGCGGGTGCATCGAATCGCGGATGGAGAGCCTTACGGCTCGACAGGTACGTCAACCGTTGTCGCAGTGTCGTCAAACTCAATCGCTATCGAGGCCCAATGTCCGCTGATAATGTTTTTTTTGTTCCCGTCAGGGACCTGTGTCAACGCGATGTCGTGACCTGCGAGCAGGATGAGTCGTTGGTTGCTGCCGTCGAGATGATGAGCGAGCGGAATATCTCGAGCATCGTCGTGTGCTCGGATCAGGTGCCGGTCGGCATGGTGACGGACCGCGATCTGCGCAACAAGGTCGTGGCGCGGGGGCGGGATCCCGGCGAGTTGCGCGTGAGCGACATCATGAACAGCCCGTTGGTGACGATCGGCGAGAACGACTATCTCTTCGAGGCGCTCCATCTCATGAGTCGACGGCGTATCCACAGGCTGTGTGTCGTGGATGCGAGTGGTGCGCTTTGCGGGATCGTGACGGACTCCGACGCGTTGCGGCTGCAAAGTCGCTCGCCGCAGCAGTTGATGAAGGAGATCGAGGAGGCGGCTGACGTCGATGATCTGAAGGTTCTGCACGAGAAGTTGGAGAAGCTCGTCGTGCATTTGGCGGGCACGGGCGTGGCGACCAAGGATCTGGTGCAGACGGTGGCACATTTGAACGACCGCATCCTGGTGCGTTTGATCGAGCTGGTGCGCACCGCGCGCTACCCTGATCTCACCGACCGCTTTGCCTTCCTCGCGCTGGGGAGTGAAGGTCGGCAAGAGCAGACACTCTCCACGGATCAGGACAACGCGATCGTCTACGCAGACGATCTGACGGAGACAGAGCGCGAGCGCCTCGCCGCCTTCAGTGTCGACCTGATCGATCATCTCGTGGGGATCGGCGTCCCGCCTTGCCCGGGCGGCATTATGGCGAAGAACGAGGCGTGGCGGCGCAGTCTCTCCGACTGGAAGCGTGTCCTCGAGAGATGGCTGCGGACCCCGTCGCCCGAGAACATCCTCTCGGGCAGCATGTTTTTCGATCTTCGCACCCTTTACGGAGACGCGAGCTTCGAGGCCGACTTGAAGGCCCACATCACGGCGCAGTTGCGCGCCAATAACCTGTTTCTCGCGTACAGCGCCGCCAATGCGGTCGGGTTCAAGCCGCCGTTGGGTTTTTTCGGGGGGATTAAGCCGGAGCGGCACGGACCTCACCGCGGCAGCATCGAGTTGAAGAAGGCCGGCATCTTTCCGATCACGGAGGGTGTCAAGGCGATGGCCTTGCAGGCTGGCGTCGGCGACGGCGGTACCCGTGGTCGTGTGTTCGGGCTGGAGGGGGCAGGGATCCTGCGATCGGAGCAGGCGGAGAGCCTGATCGCGGCCCTGGACTTCCTGGTGACCCTGCGGCTTCGCGCACAGCTGCTCGCGCTCGAGGAGGACCGCGAGCCGAACAACTATCTACCGCTCGAGCGCCTGAATCGAATCGAAGAGGGGCGTCTGAAGCTCGCGCTCGAAGAGGTCGGACACTTCCAGGGGTTTTTGCGAAGCCGCTTTCATCTCAATCAGATGGGGCGCTGAGCCGGTCCTCCGAGCGCGCGTTCGTTGCCTTGGGGGATGGGCGGGGATTGCCGCGCTCGCGCATGGGCGCCGCATGAGGAGGCGACTCGAGTCGCGCCCCTACAATCCCCTTTGAGCCCCGACGGGCCGGAAGGGTCTCTTCCGGCGATCACCTTATGCCCTCGATCGTGATGTCGTCCGGCCGGGCTCAATCACAGTGCTGCCCGGGCGGCGCCTCCAGCTCCAGGATCTCCATCCGATAATTTCCGCAGGGGTTTTCAATGGTCGGGCCCTGGGTCAGCAAGACCAAGCCTTCGCGGATCCCGCGCTCGTAGAGCCAGTGCCGCACGAAGCTCGACCAGTCGGAGCGGTCGGACTCGACCTGAATCGGATGGATGCCGTAGGAGAACTGCAACGCCTGACAGGTGGCCGCATTCGGGCTGAAGGCGATGATCCAGACCGGGAGTCGGAAGCGCGCGACATTGCGTGGCGTGCTGCCGGTTTGAGTGGGGACGACGACCGCCTGCGGGGCGCTATCTTTGATGGTGTGGTAGACGCTGGCGGCGATGAGGTCCACAGCTCGCATCCGACCGGAGCCCTGGAATCCGTCCATGGCGCGCACGAAGGGCTGCTTGCTGCGCTCCGGCTCGACGTGAGTGGCGATGCTCGCCAGCATGGCGACGGACTCGATCGGGTAGCGCCCCATTGCCGACTCGGCGGAGAGCATGACGCAGTCGGTCCCGCCCAGGATCGCATTGGCGACATCGGTCGCCTCGGCGCGGGTCGGGCGGCGGAAGGTCACCATGGATTCGAGCATTTGGGTGGCCGTGATCACGGGTTTGCCGAAGCGATTGGCGAGCTCCGTGATCTGCTTCTGCACCACGGCGATCCGCTCGATGGGGATCTCCACGCCGAGATCGCCGCGCGCGACCATGATGCCGTCGGCGGCACGCAGGATGGCCTCGAGATTGTCGAGCGCATCGGCGCGCTCGATCTTGGCGATGATGAAGGGGGCATAGCCGATGGCGTCGGCCGCGCGGCGCACGGCAAGGATGTCGTCGTCCGTGGCCACGAAGGATTGACTCACCGCGTCCAGGCCGTGCTCGGCGGCGAAACGCAGCCAGCCGTGATCGTCCTCGGTGAAGGCACTGATGCCGAGATTGATGCCCGGAAAGTTCAATCCTTTGCGCGAGCGCAGCTCACCGCCGACGCGCACGCTGCAGCGGATCTCCGAGCCCTCGACCTCGAGGACCTTCAACAGGATGAATCCGTCGTTGAGAAAGAGTCTGTCACCCGGCTGCACCGCCGCCGGGAGGTCGAGAAAGCTCATGGAGACGCGCGACTTGTCGCCGACGATGTCCTCGGTCGTGAGGGTGAGGATATCGTCGCGCTGCAGCTCGACCGGCTCCTCGGCCAGATCGCCGATGCGCATCTTGGGGCCGGGTAGGTCGCCCATGATGGCGACGCGCCGCCCGGTGGCTGCCGCCGCCTCGCGGATGCGCCCGATCAGCGCCCCGTGATAGTGCGGATCACCGTGGGAGAAGTTCAATCGGGCTACGTTCATGCCGGCCTCGATCAAGGCCCGGAGCATCTCGGGCGAATCCGACGCCGGGCCGATCGTCGCGACGATCTTGGTCTTGTGGTTGGGAAGTTGCATGTTTGAGTCTCGTACTGCGGGAGGGTTTGGTGCTCGGGCGATTCGGTCGTGGTTTCGGGCGGAACCGAGCCGAGCGTGGCCGGTTGCCCGTCATCTAAGCATAACCCGCGCCAGATGTCAGATTTCGATCGGGCGCGAGTGCCTGCGGGGTCGCGGTTGCACGTCGGGTGTTTCCGATGGCACGCCCCACCGATCGCCCGGCGCCCGAAAACGCGCGGCGGCTGTCGTTATACCGACGCACTGTGATGTTTGTGTGTCGTCGAGTCGATGTGGGCCGGACTTCCGTCCGGCCGTGATGCAGCGGGAGGGCGTCGGACTGAAGTCCGACCCAGGGCGGAGCAGGTCGACTCTTGCGGCTTCACCTGACGGGGCCTGCTCGGAGCTGCTGCTGCATCGACATGCGGCGCAGGGCGCTGCAGGGTCGACGTGACCCCTCGGAGCGGGTGTTACGGCCGGCTTGAGGCTTGGGTGAGCAGCCGCATCGACGACGTCGCCTTACCCGTCATTACCAGATCGACGCCAGGCCAGGATCGCCGCTCGATCGGTCTCTTGATCTTTCGCGTAGAGGCGTTTCAGCTCGGCACGATCGGCCTCGGGTGCATCCCGCAGCAGAGCCGCGACCGTCAGGACCGGGCCGCGTCGCAACACCGCGCCTGCGGTCACCTCGGCCAGGTAGGTGGTGCGGTCGCCGATATCCATGCGCGCCTCGACCCGGCAGTCCATCCACGACATGGCCTCTTCGATCAAGGGCGAGCCCGCAGGTGTGTGGCGCCGGGGCCGGTCGGCAAACTTGTCGAGCTGGTGTCCCGAGGCGAGCCCGAAGCGCCGAACGCTGGCGATGTCGTCGGCTGCGATCAGATGCAGCGCGAAGGATCCGCTCGCCTCGATCAAGCCCCAGGTGTGATGGTGCTTGGCGACCGCGACGAGCATACGCGGGATCTCGTGGACGATGGATGCGCGCGTTGCGGCGGTCGCGATGAAGCCGCCGCGGCGCGCTCCGTCGCGCGCCGTGACGAGCCACAGCGGCGGGTCGTAGAGATGGAAGACGTCATTGATCGCGCCGATCGCCGCCGGGGTTTGGGCGTGCGTCCGGGATCTCATGTCACCTCGACCGGCCGCTCGGGGACGCGTGTCAGACCGAGGGGAGGCACGGAACCAGGCTGTCGAGCTTCTCGGTAATGCCCTGCTCGATCCGGTCTTTGAAGGGTCTGAGCAGGAATCCGAGCGAGACCTCGAGGATCAACAGGGTCTCGGTGACCTCGACACGTCCGCTTGCACCCGGCCGTGTGAAATCGAGCCGATTGCCGTTCCACGCACATCGGGCATCGAGCTCGTCGACGAGCAGACCCGCGAGGGTCGCGACCTGCTCGAGTGCTCGATCGAGTCCCAGTGTGTGCTCGCGTTCGATGAAGATATCGGCCATGCAGATATTGTTGGTCCGTGTCCGGGGGTCGGTCAAGCCACTTGCGACGCAGCGCGGGTCA
This sequence comes from Thiocapsa marina 5811, assembly GCF_000223985.1. Taxonomy (GTDB): domain Bacteria; phylum Pseudomonadota; class Gammaproteobacteria; order Chromatiales; family Chromatiaceae; genus Thiocapsa; species Thiocapsa marina. The sequence continues at coordinate 147,100 of NZ_AFWV01000014.1, read as the reverse complement.
GGTCGGCGGGTCGGGATCGATGTCCAGATAGGCCTCCGGTACGAAGCGCGGGGTACAGATGGCCAGGAAGACGAGGTCGCCGTCCCCCGTGTTGGCGATCCGTTGGCCCCGATCGGCGGGGATGTAGACCAGATCGCCCGGACCGACGGACTGCGGCGGAATGCCCTCCACCTCGACGCGGCCCGACCCCGAGAGGATCAGATAGCGCTCGGCGATCCCGGCCAGCTTATGCAAGCGGGTCGTGACGCCGCGCTCGACCCTCGCACGGGCAACGGACAGCGTCGGGTCGTCCGCGCGATTCCAGGTCTCGAGGATGAAGCAGCCTTCGTCCGTGAAGAACTCATCGGCCTCGCGGGGCGAGTGGATCAATCCGAGTGTCCGGCTCATGCGCGTCCCGCCGCGCGTCGATAGGCGGCGGAGCGTCGGTCCCCGCCGCGTTGCCGGGGCAGGGCGCGCCGGTTCAGTTTCGTCTCGATCGACTCGCAGAAGGTCTCGTCGCCGAGCACCCAGGCCTTGTTGGTGGCATCCCGAATCCGGGCCAGGAGCGTCTCCTCAAGCGGCTGCTCGGCCTGCGCGGCATACGCGGTGCGACGGGCCTTCGTGCTGCGTCCGAGTCGATCGTACTCCGCGTGCGGCGTCACCAAGGGGTCGTCCTCGCCGAGTGCGTTCGCGCCGTAGCTCGACCATCCGTAGTCGCCGACGCGCTTCACGAGTCCGGCCCGCACCGGATTGGCCTCCACGTAATGACTGACGGGGACCAAAAACTGTTTGGGGTCGAGCAGGGTCGCGCGATAGCGGCCTTCCCAGAGCGTGCCCGTGCGCTCGTAGCGGGCGTTGAAGTGCTGGACATAGTAGCGGCCGACATACTGCATCAGTTTGCCGACACCGTTCTCCAGGCGCGGCGTGAGCAGGAGATGGAAGTGATTCGGCATCAGCACGTAGGCATGCAGGTCGCATTGGAATTTCTCGGCGGCGGCGCCGATCTTCTCCCACATGAACCAGTAGTCTTCTTCCTCGTAGAGGATCCGCTCGTGATTGTTTCCGCGCTGGATGACATGCTGCGGATAGCCGGGCAGGACGAATCGGGGCAAGCGTGCCATGGTTAGGGTCGGAGCCGGTTGGTTGACCTATTCCTGAGTATAGAACCGATCGCGAAAGACGACAGGGGTCAGGTCGGGCAATGGCGTGCCCGGATCGACGCCGATTGCAACATCCGCACGCACTCGCTCCGGCGGCGTATACTTAACGATTTTTCCGGACGGATATCCCGATGCTCGACATCAACCCGATCGCCCACCAAATCAGTGACCTCAAGGGACGTGTCGAGTCCCTTAGGGGGTATCTTTGACTACCCCGAGCGCAAAGAGCGTTTGACCGAGGTCCTGCGCGAGCTGGAAGACCCGACGGTCTGGAACGATCCGGAACGTGCCCAGACCCTCGGGCGCGAGCGTGCCACGCTCGAAGCCATCGTGCTCACGATCGACGAGCTCACGACCGGGCTCGTCGATGCCGACGATCTGCTTGCGATGGCCGCCGAGGAGCAGGACGAGGAGACGCTCGACGCGGTTGCGAAGGACTTGGAGCAGCAAGAGTCCAAGGTCGCCGTGCTCGAGTTCCGCCGCATGTTCGCGGGCGAGATGGACGCGAAGAACGCCTATGTGGACATCCAAGCCGGCTCGGGCGGGACCGAGGCACAGGACTGGGCCGAGATGCTGTTGCGCATGTATCTGCGCTGGGGCGAGCGCCGCGGCTTCAAGACCGAGCTGCTCGAGGTCTCGCCCGGCGAGGTCGCGGGCATCAAGTCGGCGACCATCCAGTTCTCGGGCGACTACGCCTTCGGCTGGCTGCGCACCGAGACCGGCGTCCATCGCCTGGTGCGCAAGTCGCCGTTCGACTCGGGTAATCGCCGCCACACCTCGTTTGCCGCCGTCTTCGTCTCGCCCGAGGTCGACGACAGCGTCAACATCGAGATCAATCCCGCGGATCTGCGTATCGACGTCTACCGTGCGAGCGGCGCCGGCGGCCAGCACGTCAACCGGACCGAGTCCGCCGTGCGCATCACCCACAACCCGACCGGGATCGTGGTCCAGTGTCAGACCGATCGATCGCAGCACAAGAACAAAGACCACGCGATGAAGCAGCTCAAGGCCAAGCTCTACGAGCTCGAGATGCAGAACCGGCGCGCGAGTCAGCAAGCGATCGAAGACACCAAGTCGGACATTGGGTGGGGCAGCCAGATTCGCTCCTATGTCCTTGATCAATCAAGGATCAAGGATCTGCGGACAAACGTGGAGATCGCCAACACTCAGTCGGTGCTCGACGGGAATCTGGATCCCTTTATTGAGGCGAGTCTGAAGAGCGGTCTCTAAGATTGAACCGCGTCCGGGTGTGTTCCAAAGCCGGGGGTGCGGCTGCGGCGTCGCGGTCTCCAGGACGCTCCGAGCCGACGCGGTTCAAGATGTTAAACATTTCAATTCTTAAACCGCTTCTGCTCAGACGCACGTTGGCGTGCAGTTCACTCGACGAAGCGGCGACATGAGCGTGTTGCGACGGAAGCGGTTTAAGGGGGATCGATGAGCGAGCAAGACCAGAACACCAATACGACGGCCTCGCACGAGGACGCGGTCGACGAGCACAAGCTGATCGCGCAGCGGCGCGAGAAGCTGTCGCAGTTGCGCGCCCAAGGCCCTGCGTTTCCGAATGATTTTCGGCGTGACGTGGTCGCGGGAGAGCTGCTGGCCGAATACGGCGAGCGGGAGCCCGAGGCGATCGAGGCACTCGGGCTGCGCGTAAAGGTCGCCGGCCGGCTGATGAGCCGACGCGTCATGGGCAAGGCGAGCTTCGCGCATGTGCAGGACATGTCCGGGCGCATCCAGCTCTTCGTCCAGCGCGACCTGGTCGGCGAGGACGCCTATGCCGTCTTCAAGCGCGACTACGATTTGGGAGACATCCTCGGCGCCGAAGGTCTGCTGTTCAAGACCAAGACCGGCGAGCTGTCGATCAAGTGCGACAGCATTCGGCTGCTGACCAAGGCGTTACGGCCGCTTCCCGAGAAATTCCATGGTCTAACCGACATGGAGAGCCGCTACCGCCAGCGCTATCTCGATCTCATCATGAACGGCGGCACGCGCGACACCTTTCTCATCCGCACCCGCGTCATCCAGTTCATCCGCGACTATCTCAACGCCCGCGGTTATCTGGAGGTCGAGACCCCGATGATGCAGGTCATCCCGGGCGGTGCGGTCGCGCGCCCCTTCGTCACGCATCACAACGCATTGGACATGCAGCTTTTTCTGCGCATCGCGCCCGAGCTGTTTCTCAAGCGGTTGGTGGTCGGCGGTCTGGAGAAGGTCTACGAGATCAACCGCAACTTCCGCAACGAGGGGCTCTCCACGCGTCACAACCCCGAGTTCACCATGCTCGAGTTCTACGAGGCCTACGCGGACTATCGCGACCTGATGGACCTCACCGAGCAGATGCTGCGCGCCATGGCCGAGCAGGTCCTCGGCCGCACCCTGATCCACTATCAGGGCGAGGACTACGACTTCGGTCAACCGTTCGCGCGGATGACCGTCCGCGAGGCGATCCTGCACTTCAATCCGGATCTCGGACCGGGCGATGTCGACGACCTCGACGGCGCTCGCGCGGTCGCCGCCCGACTGGGGATCGCCCTCAAACCGGGCTGGGGTCTCGGCAAGGTCCAGATCGAGCTGTTCGAGCACACCGCCGAGCACCGTCTGATGGCCCCGACCTTCATTACCCAATACCCGACCGAGGTCTCTCCGCTGGCCCGTCGCAACGACGAGAACCCCTTCGTCACCGACCGTTTCGAGTTCTTCGTCGGCGGACGCGAGATCGCCAACGGCTTCTCGGAGCTCAACGACGCCGAAGACCAGGCGGAGCGCTTCCGCCAGCAGGTCGCCGAGAAGGACGCCGGCGATCTCGAGGCGATGTATTTCGATGCCGACTACATCCGCGCCCTTGAGCACGGCATGCCGCCGACGGCGGGCGAGGGCATCGGCATCGACCGCCTCGTGATGCTCTTCACCGACTCGCCGTCGATCCGCGACGTGCTGCTGTTTCCGCATATGCGCCCGGAGGCCGGCGGCTGAGCCGATCGGATAGATTCGGCTCGGCGCCTCCGACCCGGTCCGTCACAAGCTTGCCGGCGGGCCGGTTTCATCCGTTTCGGTCTACGCTGGCACGGACGCCGGCAGCGACGGTCAGGCTCTGGATTCGATCAAGCCGATGCCCCGCGCGGCATCGACAGGCGTCGCGCCCCTTTCGATCGATCAGGCCAGGGTGGATTGGAGGAACCCAATGAACAGGAAAGCAAGAACCGCTTGGCAGACGGCGCTGCCGATCGTCGCCGTCACATGGACGCCGCTCGCGAACGCCGACACCGAGATCTGGACGCCCATCCCCGGAACCGAGACACCGGACTACGGCGGTCCGCTCATGATCGAGCGCAACGGCATCGTCTACCCAGCGATCAAAGGCACCCGCACCCCGGCCTATGGCTCGAACGAGCGCCTGATCATCCGCGACGGCAAGCTCTACGACGCCATTCCCGGCACCAACACGCCCGACTACGGCTCGGAGCAACGCTTGCTCAGAACCCGCTGACCCGCGTCCGATCCGCACCTTCGCCATCGCATCCACAAGCGGAAAGCGGCCTTCCGATGAGGGGCGACCGAGGTTGCGCCCAGCAAGAGCTCCAGGCATGCGCAGCCTGGAGGCTTACGTCCGGAAATCGGCTAAGCGGACATGACCACGACACCCGAGACGACGCCGAGTATCTCGATGTCGCCGTCGTGCAGGATGAGCGGCTCGATGTCCGGATTGGCGGGCTGGAGGCGGATGCGGTCGTTCTCGGGGTAGAAGCGTTTGAGGGTGACACGCTCGCCGTCGATGCGTGCGACGACGGTCGTGCCGGTTTCGGCTGTCGGGCGGGGGTCGACGATGACGATGTCGCCGTTGTGTATGCCGTCTTCGACCATGGAGTCTCCGCGGACGCGCAAGGCGTAGGATCCGGCGCGCGTCATGTGCGTGGGGACGACGATGGTCTCGGGGTCTTCGAGATGCTCGATCGGGGACCCGGCGCTGACGGTGCCGAGCAGCGCGAGCTCGACGCCGGGGTCTTCGCTCGGGTTGCGCGGCTCGCACGCCGGGTTCCAGGTGCGGTGCCGGCGTTTGCGGTGTGGTGAGTCGGAATCATCCATCGAGGGTATCCCGGGGGCAGATCCTGTGGTTTGGCCGTCGTTCCGCCGTTTCAGACCCTTGCCTCGCGCGTTCCTCCGGCGAGGGCCTGGCGGATACGTTCGAAACGGCTGTCGAGGCCGCTGGAACGGGGCGCGGGACCGCAGAGATACCACTCTTTGAGGAGTCTGGCGCTGCCTTGCAGTGGATCCTCCTCGCCGTCGACCATGCGCTCGGTCAGGCGTGCGACCTGAAATTCCAGGCGCTGTTGGGCAAACTCGGGCGGGGTCTCGACGCCTGCGAGGATCTCGAGCTGCAGACAGAGCTGGATCAGGCGCGCGGCATTGGCATCGTAGCGACTGCGCAGCGCGGCGAGCTGCTCGGGTTCGCGGGCGGCGGCGAGTGCGGACGCGAAGCGCGCGGCGATGGCGTCTTGGATCTCGTTGTCTTGTTGCCGAGGTAGTTCCGCCCAGGCCTGCTCGGCCGCTTCCGGGGCGAGCGGCGGGTCGGTTTCTCCGAGGAGTCCGAGCTCGAGACGCTCGCAGAGCTCGGCTTGGCGTTGCAGCAGATCGAGTGCGCCTCGACGCTGTTGGTCCTCGCACTCGCGCTGGTGCTGCTTGAGCGCCTCGCGGGTCTCGCGCCAACGCTCGTTGAGCGGGCCGGCGCTCTGGCGCGGGACGGGCATGGACTGGGCGTCGTCCCAGCGGCGTTCGAGCTCGCGTAGCTCGGTGCGGAGCCGTTTCGGATCCTGCTCGGTTCGGGCGAGTGCGATGGCGTCGTTGCAGATGCTCTCGCGCGTGGCGAGATGCTCCTTCATCTCGTTGGCGTGTGCCTGGTGCAGCGCGGCGCGACGCTCGAAGATGGCGTCGCAGGCGCTGCGGAAGGTCTGCCAGAGCTTGTTCTCGTCCTTGTGGCGCGCCGGCACGGTGGTGTGCCATTCGCGCTGGAGTGCCTTGGTCTGCTCGATGGCGGCGTCCAGATCGGGCTCGTCCACCAAGGCTTCGATCTTGGCGATCAGCGCGTGTTTCATCGCCTGATTGTGTTTGCGCTCCGCATCCAGGCGGCGGTCGAGCTGCTTGAGTGCTTGGCGGAAGCGCCCTTCGAGCGGCTTGAAGTGGCGCGGGTCCACCGGTCCGATGGAGGCCCAGGTGTGGCGGGTTTCGCGCTCGGCGCGCAGGACGCGTTTCCAGTCGATGCGGTCCCAATCGACCTTGGAGAGGAAGTCTTCGATCTGGTCGCAGACGGACTCGCGCGCGGCGCGGTTGGCCTCGCGCTCCGCCGCTTGGGCCTCGAGGTAGGGGCGGCAGCGCTCTTGGACGGCCTCGCATGCCTTGTGGAAACGCTCGGCGACGGCGGGGTTGGCGCGCGGTCCGGCCTTCTCCAAACCTTTCCAATCCATGCGCATGGTCTGGAGTCGCTCGCTCAGGGCTTGCAGCGGCAGATCGGCGTCGATGAGCTGCTCCATCTCCTCGCAGAGACCGTCGCGATGCTGATCGGCACCCCAGCGGCGCCAGTGCTGAAGGTCGCGCAGACGCGGTGCGAGCACATGCAGGCGTGCAGCGATCTCCCGGGCGGCGTCCTTGGGCAGTGCGCTGGCCTCGACCAGATCCAGGCCGGCACGCAGGCTTTGGAAGAGCGGGTCGGCCTTCTTCAGCTCGCCGCCCTCGAGGTGTTTTTCCAGCTCGGCGAGTTTTTCGGGGAGCTGCTTGAGACGGTGCTCGGCGTTCTTGCGTTGGGTCTTGGTGCGCGATTCGAGGCGCTCGACGAGTGCGAGGAAGGCTTCGGTCTCGGCGGTTGCGGGGAGCTCGGCGGCGAGTGCGCGCGCCTGCTCGATGAAGGTCTTGGTCGCACGCAGATCGAGCGCCTTGGGCTCGTCGATGAGCTTTTGTGCCCGATTGCTCGACTTGTGCAGTTGGGAGAGGCGCTTGCGTTGATCGCCGAGCGCCGCACGTGCGGCGTCGACCGCGTCCATGAGCCTGCGGTAGCGTTGGTCGAGGGGCTGCTGGCGCTGCGGCGGAAGGGCGTCGAGGGCGTCCCAGGCGGTGGAGATCCGGTCGCACAGGGCGCGAATCTCTTGCTCCGTGGTCAGCGCCGGTGCCTCGGCGAGGGAGTCGAGCAAGGCGAGTCGTTCGGCCTGCAATGACTCGTGTGCCTCTTCGGCGGCGACCCGGGCGGCGGTCTCGCGCGCGTGGCCGCCGAAGGCCCGGATGAAGCGCTCCCGTGCGCTTTCGTAGCGCGTGCGCCAGTCCGGCTCGGCCTCGTCTCGGATCTCGGCCCATTGGCGGTCGAGCAGATCGAGGATGGCGCGATCCTGGTTCCACTGCTCGAGCCGCCCGAGACGCTCGGCCTTCTGGCAGAGCTCTTCGCAGAGTGCGCGCACGCGCAGCGGACGCTCTTCGCGCTCGGCGATCAGGCGAAGCTTCTCGCGCGCGCTGCGGTAGACGTTCTTGTCGCGTTTGCCGATCTGGCGCACGACCTGCTCGAGGGCGTCCTTGGTCGCGATGCGCTCCACCGCGGCGCCGCGGTTGGCCGCGAGGGGATCCTGAACCGCGCAGAGCGCAAGCACCTCGGCAGAGGCAAGTCGCTCGATCGCGGCGCGACGGACCTCGGGATCGAGGCCCTGGACGGCGACCTGCTCCAGGATGCGTGCATCCTCGACGTGCGACAGCTCCGCGACGCGCGCGGCAACGCCGATCGCCTCGGCGGCGAGCTCCGCCGGCTGGGTTCGGCACAGGAGATGGCGATAGCGGGCAGCGGCGATCTCGCGCACGCCGGCGTCGATGTCCTCGGCGAGGATCACCCGAAGATGGGGCAGGGCGACGAGCCGCCGCGTGGCCTCGCGCCGCACCGCAGGGTCTTCATGGTTGCGGGCGCGTTCGGCCAGAACCTCCTGGTCCTCGTCCTTGTGTGTCTCTTGTCGTTTTTTCTTGAGAAAGCGCTCGAATAGCATTTGATACCCGCCAACCGTTGCCCACGGACCGACCATTGTACTCAGAAACGCGGCCGAACGGCCCGACGACTGTAGACCTCGTCGAGCACGGCAGATGTGTCGAGCCCGTGCGTCGTCATTGTGGTTGTCGTCATCGTGGTCGTATCGATGGTTTAGGTCCGGCAATGCGCGGGCAGGATCTCGAGAAGCGGCGCGTCGGCGGCAGGCAGTGCGATCCCGGCGTCCTCGGCGATGAGTCGAAGGACCGGAATGAAGGGGTATCCCGCGCCGGTCTCGGCCTTGGTCTCGAAACAGGCCTCGTAGGCGTCCGCGACGCGCCGTACGAGGCGATGCGCCGTCTCTTCGATCGGATCCTCGGCCTGTGCGGCGGCCGCCGGTGCGGGCGTGGGGTCCGAGGAGGAGGCGGGCGGGGAGATGGACGACGCGGACGGCGTGTCGAGGGCCGCGGCGGCCTCGGCGATGCGCTCGACCTCGCGGCGGACCGCATCCAGATAGGCCTGGCCATGGGCACGGTCGAAAGGGTCGGAGTTGCGCAGGCGGTTGCCGATGGCCTCGCGGGACCGGTCGTCGAGCGCTCCGAGCCCTCGGACGAGCCGACGCGCGGTCTCTGCGAGCGCCGCGAGGGAGGCGCTTGGATTCGAGGTAGGCTCTGCGGCGGGGCTTGCCGACGGCCCGGCGGCCGGTTTCTCTGCCGGGCGGATCTTCTGCTCGGCCGCGATCGCAGGTTTCTCGTTGACGCGGGTCTTCGTCGAGGGCGCTCGACAGCTCGCGATGCCGTACTCGACGGCGGCGGCGAACAGCTCGCGACTCTCCGGATCACCGACCGCGTGATCGCCGAGGCACGCGAGCAGGGCCGCGCGAGCCGACTCGGAGAGTCGGTAGGGTTCGAGAAAGTGGGCCTTTTTGGTGCGTTTCAGTGCCGTTTGCGGCGGCGCGTCGGGCGACTCGGCTTGCGGGTTGCGCAATGGACGGTTGCGCGGCGGACTGCTCTTCCGGCCCGATGTCGGCGTGGAGATACCTGGTTTTCGCATGATGCCGCTCCTTCCGCGGGCCGCTGCCCGGTTGCGGACGTTGCTCGGCGAACGCGCCTATTCGCGAACGAAGGGGTTGGTGCGTCGTTCCTCGCCCAGGGTGGACATCGGGCCGTGTCCCGGGATGAAGCGCACATCGTCTCCGAGCGGAAACAGGCGCTCTCGGATCGAGTCCAGGAGCTGGCGATGGTTTCCGCGCGGAAAGTCCGTGCGTCCGATCGAGCCCTTGAAGAGGACGTCGCCGACCTGGGCCAGCCTGCTCTTTGCGTCGAAGAAGACCAGATGGCCCGGGGTATGACCGGGGCAATGCAGGACATCGAGGGCCTCATCGCCGAGGGTGATGCGATCGCCTGCTCGGAGCCAACGGTCGGGCTCGAAAGCGGTGACGGGCGGGAACCCGAACATCTCGCATTGCTCGGCCAGCGCATTGAGCCAGAAGGCGTCGTCGGGATGCGGGCCCCAGATCGGGATGCCGAGCGTGCGCGAGACCTCGGCGCTGGCGCCGACGTGGTCGAGGTGGCCGTGGGTGAGCAGGACGGATTCAGGCTCGAGCTCGAGCGCTGCCACTTGGGCGAGGATGCGCTCGGCCTCGCCGCCGGGGTCGACGATGACCGCCGCGCGAGTGCGTTCGCACCAGAGCAAGGTGGTGTTCTGCTGAAAGGGGGTCACGGGGATGATGCGAAATTGCACTGGGGTCTTGCTCACGCGGAAGGGTCTGGGTTTCCGCGCATGGTTTCATCTGGTGTCCGGGTTGTCCAGGACGCAATGAGGGGCCTGGACGGGATCCGATTCTCGCTGACCTGCACGATGGCCGGGGACAGCTGACGTGAGGGCGGAACGCCGTTCGTCCGATATCGAGGGCGCGTTACGGTCGGGTTGCCGGTGCCGGGCAGCCCGACTCGGGGACCGCGTTGTTCGGCAACCCGAATGCGCCGTCAGGAGCGCAGAATACCGTAGAGCGTGTCCTTCAGCACCAGGCGTTCCTTTTTGAGCTCCTCGATGGTCTCGTCGGCGACGGGCGTGCCGAGCTCTTCGAGGTCGCGTACCCGCGCGTCGAGTGCGTCGTAGTCATCCATGAGTCGCGCGAATTCGGCATTGTTGGAGCGCAGGGTCGCGATCTTCGTTTCGAGATCGGGGAACTCGTGAAGGAGGTCGTGTGATTCGCCAAGCATGATGTCCGTTCCTCAGAAGGGTGCAATAACCCGCGCAGTACTCGCGCCGGTGGTCGTGTGGTCGGGGCCGCTCCGGCCGCCGGATGCAAGCGCAGCGGCGATTTCGGCTGGGTGCCTGAAAATGATACCGCAGCGCAACGGGTCGGACATAGCCCGTTCATACCGAATGCTCCGGATGCCTGCCGATTTACTTGGTGTTCGCATCCAGGTGTTTGATGACCTCGGGGGTCAGGTCGAGCGTCTCGTCGATGTAGAGCAATCCGGTCATCCCGGGCTCGACGACCATGCCGATCTTCTTCTTCTTGGCGACGGCGGTGATGGAGTCCCGCGCCGGGCCGATGATCTCTCGGCTCTTGGTTTGCTGGACCTTCATGATCTCCTCCTGGATCGCGTTTGCCTTCTTCTGGAAGGTTTCGATGCGTTTTTGTACGTCGGCCTCCTGCTTACTGACCTGATCTGCGCTCATCAGCGGGGCATCGCGCTCGAGCGACTGTTGGAGCTTGCGAATTTCCTGCTCCTCGGCGGCCATCTCCTGGCCGCGCGGCTCGAACTTTTCACGCAATTGATCTTGCAGACGCTTGCCCAGCTTGCTCTCCTCGAGGACTTTCTGCATGTCGACGTATCCCAGCACGTCGGCGGCGAAGACATGGGTCGGCACGATGATCGACAGGGCAAGCGCGACAACGATTGAAAGACGGGGCATCAGCAGAACTCCGAGGGTCCATGAACGAGTGGGTGGGAGGATACGCGGTCCAAGAGCATACAGCGGCGAGGCCGATCGCGGAACGGTGCAACGGCGGCGCGCGGGATTCTAACCCCGGTGTTCGCCGGGGGGAACTTTCGGGCAGGCGCAAGGACGACGCATGCTTGCGTCGCGGGCGCGCCTGTCGGATCCTGTCGTCCGGCTCGGGCGTTCGGGTATCCGCCGCCGCCTCGCGGACGTGGGCGGACCGGGCGATCGTCGACATCTTTTTCGGAGATCCACACCGTGGGCAACTCGTTGCAGGACCAATTGCTCAAGGCCGGCTTGGTCGACGAGCAGAAGCTCAAGCAGGCCCGTTCCACCAAGCACAAGAAGACCAAGCAGCATGCCGGTCCGCGGAACGCGGCGGTCGACAACGAGGCCCGTCAGGCCGCCGAGCGTGCACGTCGCGAGAAGCTCGAGCGCGACCGCGAGCTCAATCTGCGTCGGCAGGAGGAGGCGGCGTTGCGTGCCGCCGAAAACGAGATTCGCCAACTCATTCACACCCACCGCGTGGTGCGCGATCGCAGCGATCTGGCCTTCAACTTTACCGACGGGACGAAGCTCAAACGCATCTACGTCGACAAGGAGCAGCACGCGAAGCTGGTCGCGGGAACCCTGGCCGTGGTGCGTCAGGATGCCTTCTACGAGGTGGTTCCCGCGGAGATCGCCGTTCGGGTGGCCGCGCGCGATGCAAGCCTGGTCCTGGTCCACAACAAGTCCGTCGAGGAGAAGGACGCGGACGATCCGTATGCCGACTACCAGGTCCCGGACGACTTGATCTGGTGACGACGGTCTGCGCCGCGTCTCGTCTACCCTCCTGACGAGCACGCTCCGAGTTGCTCGGAATCCACTGATTTCAAAGATCGATCGACAGGAAGACCGCGGATGTCGGATATCGCCAATCTCAAACTTGCCGTGCTCATCGATGCAGACAATGCACAAGCGAGCATCGTCGAGGGGCTTCTCGCCGAGGTCGCCAAATACGGCACGGCCCACGTCAAGCGTATCTACGGGGATTGGACCCTGCCCAATCTGGGGTCCTGGAAGGAGACGCTGCTGCGTCACTCGATCCAGCCCATGCAGCAGTTTCGCTATACCAAGGGCAAGAACGCCACGGACGGCGCCATGATGATCGACGCCATGGATCTGCTCTATTCGCGCAACTTCGACGGCTTCTGCATCGTTTCGAGCGACAGCGACTTTACCCGTCTGGCCTCGCGGCTGCGCGAATCGGGCATGACCGTCTACGGCTTCGGCGAGCAGAAGACACCCGAGCCCTTCGTCGCGGCCTGCGACAAGTTCGTCTACACCGAGGTGTTGCGCGAGGGCGCCGGCGGTGACTCGACCACGCGCAAGAGCGGCAAGGATCTGCAGCGCGATGCCAAGCTGGTCAACCTGCTGCGTGCGGCACTCGACAGCGCGGCGGACGACACCGGTTGGGCCGGGCTCGGGGCGGTCGGCTCGGCGATCGCCAAACGCAGCCCCGAGTTCGACTCGCGCAACTACGGCTATGCCAAGCTCAGCGGGCTGCTCAAGGCGATCCAGCTCTTCGAGATCGAGGAGCGGCAGGTCGGTCGCGGACCGCACAAGGCGTTGATGGTGCGCGATCAGCGCTCGGCGGCTTAAGCCGCGTCTGTCGCGGTATGGGCGGGTTTCGGGTGAATCCGGGTCGAGCGCATTCAGGGCGCCGGAGCGGACGCGGCTTAAGGTGATTTCGGGAAGAGGAGCGACCGGCCTGTAGGGTGAACGAGCGAGAGCGAAGGGCACCGAGCCCTGCGGCGGCGCTGATGGATTGCGCGTCGCTTGTTCAACCTACGCGCTTGCCCGCCCTGCGGCGCTTCTCGGTCCGGGAGGCGACTCATGATCGATACACACTGTCATCTGGATGTTGCCGAGTTCGATGCCGATCGGGATGCGGTGTTGGTCCGGGCGCGCTCGGCTGGCGTGGCCGCGATCGTGGTTCCGGCGATCCATGCGGCGGGTTGGGACGGTCTGCTCGCGCTCTGTGCCTCGGCGGACGATCTCTATCCGGCGCTGGGTCTGCATCCGCTCTTTCTCGACCGGCACCGTGACGCCGATCTCGATGCGCTGGAGCGTGCGATCGCCGAGCATCGGCTGCTCGCGCTCGGCGAGATCGGTCTGGACTATTTCCTGCCCGAGCTGGATCGGGCGGGTCAGCTGGCGCTGTTCGAGGCGCAGTTGTCGATTGCCAAATCCGCCGGTTTGCCGGTTCTCCTGCATGTGCGCAAGGCGCACGACGACGTCTTGACGGCCCTGAAGCGGATCGGTGTGCCGGGCGGTATCGCGCATGCCTTCAACGGCAGCATCCAGCAGGCACATCGGTATCTGGATCTGGGCTTCCGGCTCGGCTTCGGAGGGATGTTGACCTTCACCCGCTCCTCGCGTCTGCGCCGTCTGGCCGCCGAGCTGCCGGGCGAGTCGATCGTGCTCGAGACGGATGCGCCGGATATGACGGTGGCTGCGCACCGGGGGGAGCGCAACAGTCCCGAGTATTTACCCGATGTTTTGCAGGCACTGTCCGAGGTCAGGGGCGAGTCGCCCGATGTCTTGGCCGCCCTCACGACGGCCAATGCCCGCGCGGTCTTGCCGGGCCTCGGCGGGATCGAACCGTCCGGTTCGCGCCGGGTCAGCGCCCCGCCGCCTTGACGACCTCGTAGGCCGCCAGAGCCGCTTCCCGCGACGCCTTGAGATCCACGATCGGGGCCGGGTAATCGCGCCCGAGCCGGATGCCTGCGTGCTCGAGCAGTGCGCTCGGGGCGGTCCAGGGTTGATGGATGTACTTGTCCGGCAGCCGGGCCAGCTCCGGGCACCAGCGTCGGACGTAGGCTCCGCTCTTGTCGAAACGCTCGCCCTGCAGGACCGGATTGAAGATGCGGAAGTAGGGCGCGGCGTCCGCCCCGCAGCCGGCGCTCCATTGCCAGCCGAGGCTGTTGGCGGCGAGATCCGCGTCGACCAGCGTGTCCCAAAACCAGCGTGCGCCGGCCTGCCAGGGCAGGCGCAGGTTCTTGGTCAGGAAGGAGGCGACGACCATGCGCACCCGATTGTGCATCCAGCCGGTGTGCCAGAGCTGGCGCATGCCGGCATCGACCAGCGGGATGCCGGTCTCCCCGCGTTGCCAGGCCCGGAGCAACCGATCGGCATCCTCTTCGCGCCAAGGTAGAGCGGCGAAGCGGCGATCCAGCGGCTCGTCGGTGGTGTGCGGGTAGTGATAGATCAGATGGTGAGCGAATTCGCGCCAGCCGATCTCGCGCACGAAGGTCTCGACCGGATCCGCGGTCGGGTCGTCCCACTGCTCCCTGACCATGGCGAGGACCCGCCGCGGACCGATCTCGCCGAAGTGCAGGTGCGACGAGAGCGCGGATGTCCCGGCGAGGGCCGGCAGATCGCGCGCGCTCGCGTAGCCCTGGATTCGGCCCTGCACGAAGGCGCGGGCTTGCTCGAGCGCGGCGGTCTCGCCGGGCGTCCAGGTCTCGCGCAATCCAGTGTCCCAGGGGATGCGCGGCAGTAAGGCGAGGTTTTCGAGGGGGAGCGAATCGGGCGACTCGGGAGGCGGCGGCAAGGTCGTCGGGGCGGGCAGGGGGCCGACATCGGAAAGCCGAGCGCCGCAGCGGCGCCAGAAGGCGGTGAAGACCCGGTAGGGCTCGCCGGTGCCGGTGGCGATCTCCCAGGGCTCGAACAGAAGGGATGCGTTGTGGCTCTCCGCACGCAGGCCATCGGCCCGCAGGGCCTGTTTGATCCGCCCATCGCGATCACGCGTGGTCGGATCGTAGAGACGATTCCAGTGGATCCGGGTGGCGCCGGTCGCCGCGACGATGCGCCGCAGCTCGGCGAGGGCGTCCCCGCGTGCGATCAAGAGCCCAGTGCCGAACGTCTGCAGAGCCTGGTCCATGCTCGCCAGGCTGCCGTGCAGCCACCACCGGCTCGCCGCACCGGGCGCCCAAGGCGCCTCCGAGTCTGGATCGTGGACATAGACGGGTACGAGTCTGTCGCAGTCGATCAGGGCCGCTTGCAGCGCTGGATTGTCGTCGAGACGCAGATCGCGACGGAACCAGAGGATGACGGTGCTCGGCATTGAGGGATTCGGTCTCGGGTCGATTGGGATCGGGTTGTGGGGTGTTCGGGATCGAGCCGCCTGGTGTCACGCTTGCACTCGGAGCGACCGCCGGACGTGTCGGCCCCCGCCCTCGCGTTGCCCGGGCTTGCTCATACACCTGGCCAAGTCGCCAAGGGTGGACAAGCACAGCGCAGTCCACCAGCGCCGGCGCGAGACGCGGTGGACTTCGCTCTCGCTCGTCCACCCTACGCCGCTTGTCCACCCTACGGCCGGGATTTTGTAAGGGCGAGCATGTCCAGCCGAACGCGGTTCAGTCCGAGAAGACCTCGTCGAAGAATCCCTGCATCAATGTCCACGACCGCGCATCGGCCTTGGGATCGTAGGCGAGTGCGTCCATGCCGTAGGCGGCGGCGCCCGGGTTGGTGAAGCCGTGGCGTGCGCCCGAGTAGATGATCATCTGCCAATCGGCTCCGGCGGTGTCCAGTCCTTCCTTGAAAGCGGCGATACGCTCGGGCGGGACGAAGCTGTCGGCTTCGCCGTGGGCGATCAGGATGCTGGGCTTGATGGTGCCGGGCTCCAGGTTGCTTGCCGGGGGCAGGGATCCGTGAAAGCTCGCAACGCCGTCCAGATCGGCGCCGGCATAGGCCATCTGCATCACGGTGGCGCCGCCGAAGCAGTAGCCGATGGCGGCGAGCTTCTCGGTATCGACGCGCTCGCTGGCCTTGAGGGTGTCGAGTCCGGCCATGGCGCGTTGCTGCCAAGCCGACTGATTGGCGGTGATCTGCTCCATCCAGCCCTTGGCGTCCGGCGCATGGTCGGTCACCTTGTTGTCTCCGTACATGTCGGCGGCAAAGGCGACATAGCCGAGCTCGGCGAGCATCTCCGCGCGTTTCTTCGCGTAGTCGTTCAGGCCCCACCACTCATGGATGACGAGCACCCCGGGTCGTTTGCCCTCGATCGCATCGTCGTAGCTGAGGTACCCCGTCAGGACGGTGTCGCCGTCGCGATATTCGACGCGTTCGGTTTGGATGGCGGCGCCTGCAACGAGAGGTGCGCAGAGGAGCAACGCGGCCATGTGGGTCGATGTTCTTCTCATGAGTCTCTCCGATCCGGTGGTTGACTGAGCTTCGTGGCAGGTCGGGCTCCGCGGCGGGGCGCATCGAAAGGCGGCGCCCGTCGTGGTTTCGCAAAGGTCAGGCCGTTGGGTCCGGATGACAACCCCGGCGCCGTCTGTCCGGCGCGGGGCGCTGCAAGCATGATCGGCATCTGATGGATGCGTGATCGGCATTGCGGCACGGGCGGGACCTCTCTATCCTAATGCTGCAACGCAACAGGCTGTTGGGACGCCCCTCTCGACCCCGATCCGTATCGCCGCGATGGCATCATGCGTGCCCGATCAATTCATCGACATGGGCACTGACGCTGCGTCCGAGCGCGGACAGACTGTAGCCGCCTTCCAGGCAGGACACGACACGCTCTTGTGCATGCCGGCGTGCGAGCAGGTGGAGCTCGCGAGTGATCCAGGCATAATCGGGCTCGCGCAGATTGAAGTGCGCCATGTCGTCCTCGACATGCCCGTCGAACCCCGCCGAGATCATGATCAGCTCAGGCGCGAAGGCGTCGAGCTTGGGCAGCCATGCGGCCTCCACGGCGGCCCGGAAGGCGGCCCCGTCGGTCAGCTTGGGGAGTGGCAGGTTGAGGATGTTCGGCGCCTTGGTATCCGCGCCGCATCCGGGATAGAAGGGGTGCTGGAAGCTCGAGCAGAAGAGCACCCGCTCGTCGCCGCTGAAGATCTCCTCGGTTCCGTTGCCGTGATGGACGTCGAAATCGACGATGGCGATCCGCTTGATGCCGTGCTCGGCCATCGCATGTGCGGCGCCGACGGCGACGTTGTTGAAGAGACAGAATCCGCCCGCCGAGCGCCGTCCGGCATGATGGCCGGGCGGGCGCACGCAACAAAAGGCAGCGTGATGTTTTTCGCTCATCACCAGGTCGACCCCGAGGATGGCGCCGCCGGCCGAGCGCAGGGCAGCGGGCAGGGTGTGGCTGTTCATGGCGGTGTCGCCGTCGACCCAGACCAAGACGTCGTCGACCTCCGGGGCGGCGTCGATCAGTCCCTGGACATAGTCCGCATCGTGCACGCGGGTCAACTGCGCCACGCTCGCCTCGGGTGCGTCGTAGTGGGTGACCAACATCTCCATCCCCGAGGCGATCATGCGATCCTGGATGGCGTAGAGCCGCTCCGGACACTCGGGATGGTGCGCGCCCATCTTGTGCTGCTGACAGAATGGGTGAGAAACAAAGGCGAGGTTCATGCAAAGGTCCTCAAGGCATTGATCGCGCGCGGGACCCTAACGGCGCCCGGGCAATTCTCGTTGTCGTTCGGCGTGTCGAGGCGCCGGTGTCGAATCCCTGAATCCTATCGTTTCGTCTTCGAAACGCGTCGACGCCGATACCCGTGGATGCATCCGAGACCGAAGCCGATGCAGTACCTGCGCGTGTCGCGCCGGACGCGTTTCGAACGCGGTTTAGCTTAATCCTTTTTATTGCCCGGGAGGGCGATTCCATGCGCGTATCCGATATCGAACAACTCTTCACGCCGACCGCCGTGGCGGTCTTCGGCGCCAGCGACAGCGAGGGGTCCATCGGCGGCATGGTGTTTCGCAATCTGCTGGCCGGTGGATTCAAAGGCAATGCCTACGCGATCAATCCCAAGTACAAGGAGGTGGCCGGGGAGCCTTGCTATCGCGACCTCGCTCAGCTCGACAAACATGTGGACCTGGCGCTGATCGCCGCGCCCGCCGATCGCGTTCCGGCGATCCTCAATCAGTGCGGCGGCTACGGGGTCAAGGTGGCGGTGGTCCACTCGGCCGGTTTCGGCGAGTACGGCGAACGCGGGATCACGCTTCAGGAGCGGATGGTCGAAGCGGCCCGCAGCAACCGTATCCGCGTCCTCGGACCCAACTGCATCGGGGCGATGCGTCCGCAACACGGTTTGAACGCCAGCGTCGGACAAGATCTTCCACGCCGCGGCAATGTTGCCTTGGTGTCGCAATCCGGTGCGATCTGTACGGCGATGATCGATTGGTCGGAGCGCCGGCGTATCGGTTTTTCGGCGATGGTCTCGCTGGGTGCGGCGGCCGATGTCGACTTCGGCGACGTGCTCGACTATCTCGCCCTGGACAGCCAGACGCAATGCATCCTGCTTTACGTGGAGGGGATCCGCAACGCGCGCCATTTCATGAGCGGGCTGCGTGCGGCGGCGCGGTTGAAACCCGTCGTCGTGGTCAAGGCGGGGCGGCATCCGGCCGGGACCCGTGCGGTCAAGTCGCACACCGGTGCCTATGTGGGCTCCGCCGACGTCTTCCGCGCCGTCACCGAGCGCGCAGGCGTGGTGCAGGTCTCCAATCTGGATCAGCTGTTCGCGGCCGCACAGGTCTTCGGGACGCGTCGGCGTCTGGCGGGCGACCGCATCGCCGTGATCACCAACGGCGGCGGACCGGGTGTGCTGGCTGCCGATCGCATCATCGAGCTTGGGCTCTCGCTCGCCCAGATCAGCGATACGACGCGCCAGACGCTGGAGAAGGCGTTGCCGGACCATTGGTCGCACGGCAACCCGATCGATATCATCGGCGACGCCCCGCCGGAGCGCTATCGGCTTGCCTTGGACGCCTGTCTGGCGGACCCGGAGGTCGACGGTGTGCTCTGTATCCTGGCGCCCTTGGTGTTCGGAGACCCCGTTGCGACTGCCGAGCAGGTCATCGCGGCGACCAAGGACAGCCGCAAGCCGGTGCTCGCCTGTTGGATGGGTGGGAAGCGGGTCGCCGAGGCCCAGGAGCTCTTGGCCGAGCACGACGTGCCGCACTTCGACAGCCCGGAGGTGGCGATCGATGCCTTCTCCTTCCTCGCCACCCACCAGCGCAACCAGAAGCTACTGATGCAGTCGCCCGGCCCGCTCTCGCAGGAGGACGCGCCGGACGTGGAGGGCGCGCGCCTGATCATCGAGGGCGTGATGGCCGAGGGACGCAAGACCCTGGGCACGGTCGAGGCGAAGGCGATCCTCTCCGCGTTTCGCATCCCGACCATGCAGGCGGTGTTGACCCGCACGCCGAACGAGGCCCTGATGGCGGCACAAGCCCTGGGCTTTCCGGTGGTGATGAAGATCAACTCGCCGGATCTGGAGCACAAGTCCGATGTCGACGGCGTGCGTCTGAATATCGACGATGCCCAATCGGTGCGCCGGACCTTCACCGAGATCGTCGAGCGTGCCAAGCGGCTGCGTCCGGACGCCCGGATGGAAGGGATCACGGTCGAGCACATGGCCTCCACACGTGCGGCACGCGAGCTGATGATCGGCGTGACCCGGGACCGGATCTTCGGTCCCGTCATCAGTTTCGGTGCCGGCGGCACCAAGGTCGAGGTCCTCGAAGACCGCGCGCTCGGTCTGCCGCCGCTCAACGCCTTCATCATCCAGACCATGATCGACCACACCCGGATCGTGCGTCTTATGGGTGCCTTTCAGCATATGCCGCCGATGAATCGCGTGGCCTTGGCAAAGATTCTTCAACGGGTTTCTGAGATGGTCTGCGAGTTGCCCGAGATTATCTCGATGGACATCAACCCGCTGATCGGCAACGACAAGGATGTCGTCGCCGTGGATGCGCGCATCCAGGTCGATTATCGTCCGCCCCAGCAGACCACCTATGGGCACATGGCGATCCATCCCTATCCGAGTCACCTCATCGAGCGCGTCCAGCTGCCGGACGGCAAGGATCTGGTGATTCGACCGATTCGTCCGGAAGACGCCCAGATGGAGCAGGAGTTCGTTCGGGGGCTTTCCGAGCAGACCAAGTATTTCAGGTTCATGCAGGCGATCAAGGAGCTGACGCCCGAGATGCTGGTGCGCTTCACCCAGATCGACTACGACCGGGAGATGGCCCTGATCGGCGTGGTCGAGCACGACGGGGCCGATGTCCAGGTCGGTGTGGCCCGCTATATGGCACGACCGGGTGGGGAGGCCTGCGAGTTCGCGATCGTGGTCTCCGATACCTGGCGAAACCTCGGAATCGGCGCGAGATTGATGCGCTCTTTGATGCAGAACGCCCGCTCGCGCGGCTTTCGTGTCATGGACGGCGAGGTGCTCAGCGCCAACAGTCGGATGCTGGCCCTGGTCAAGTCGCTCGGGTTTCGCATCGAGAGCGACCCGCAGGACATGGCGGTCAAATGGGTGAGCAAGGTGCTTTAAACCGCGTCGGGCAGGGTATGCGTGGTTTTGAGAAGACAGCCCGTTGGTCTTTAATCTGCGAAGTCGGCGTCGACGTGGTTTAAGGTGATTTCCGGGAAAGAATCTCTCGACACGCCCCGGGATAGACGACTTGCAGTCGTCTTCTTCAGCCGATCCGACTGCCCGAGAGCGTCCGGTGGAGCGGGACCCCGCCGGCACCCGGGACGCTTCAAAGAGGACGACTACAACCGGAAAGCTACCCGGGCGGACTCTGCGGCCTTTCGCGGAGCTTGTGCCACAGAACGATGGAGGCGAGCGCCAAGGTGATGACGTTCGCGGTGATCACGGGCCAGGAGCCGATCATGAGACCGTAAAGTCCCCAGAGCGCGACGCCTGCGCTGAAGAGCGCATACATCCAAAGCGAGATGGCCCGCGTGTCGCGGGTGCGCAGGGTGTGCACCACCTGCGGCACGAAGGAGACTGTGGTGAGCGCCGCCGCAGCAAAGCCAATGCTCTCGACCCATAGCGTCACTGCGACGGACGCCCCGAAACAACAACACGCGGCCGGTAGCTGCTGGGTCCGCAAGCGGAAAGTCGAGCCCCATAGAGCCGACGAACTGCCGTAGGCTTGTTTTCCGGATCTTTGTTTTTAAACTTCATTTAAACCGCGTCGCGCCGACCGTCGTTGGTTCGCACCACGCCGGACTCGCTCAAATTCCGTTAATGTCCCTCTGAACGCGGTTTAAATGCTGACCTTGAGCTTCTGTCCCGGACGGATCTTGTTGTCGTCGGGCCGCATCTTATTGAGCTTGCGCAGCTCGGCGACCGTGATGCCGTTCTGAACCGCGACGCGATAGAGCGTCTCCTGCGGCTTCACGACATGGTAGCGCGCCGCGCTGGTCGATTTTTTCGACGTTTGAGCGGCGGATGACTTGGCGATCTGCTTGGCGGGCGCTTTCGCCGCGGGCTTCGCCGAGGCCGTCGACTTGGTTGTCGGTTTGGCGACGGGCCGATCGACCTTGGCAATGGCCTGACGAGCCACCGGCGATGCCTTGGGCTCGGCACGGGCGACCATCGTATTGGAGACCGGCGGCGGATGGCTGGCGACGCGCCGTTTGGTTCCGGCCGGGAGCCACACCGTGCTGCCGGGGGGCAGATACGCACGCCCGTCGCGTGCGGGGTCGCGCCAATGCATGTTTAGGTCGGCGAGGCGATACGGGGACACGCCGTAGTGTCCGGCGAGGTGCTCCACCGGCATGGCGTGTTGAAGGACCAGTCGCTCGTGGGGCCAAGGCTCCTCCGGGCGGACGCCCTCCGGGAAATACCGATCGGCGTTGCGCGTGACCTCGCGAGCGGCGATGAATTCGGCGTAGAAGTTTCGCGATGCGAAGCCGAAGTACTGACCTCGGTAGTTCTTCACGATGGCGCCGATGTCGTTGCCGTGTTGCGCCTTGGCGTTCGCCATACCGCCCTGGCCGTGGTTGTAGGAGGTGATGGCGAGCGGCCAGCTCCCGAGGCGGCGATGGGCCTGGGACAGATACTGCGCCGCGCCGTCCGCCGCAGTGATGGGATCGAGTCGCTCGTCGACGGTGCCGTCGACATTCATGTACATCCGCCCGGTTGCCGGCATGAACTGCCACACGCCCGCGGCGCCGACGCCGGATCGGGCATTGGTCTGAAACGAGGATTCGACGTGCGGGAGATAGGCGAGATCCTCCGGGACACCGTGACTGCGCATGATCTCCCGGAAGGCGGTGTCGTAGCGCCCGCTGATCTCCACGCCGCGGTGGAAACGTTCGCGCAGACCACGTTGGCTGCGCACGCGATCCGCAGACCCGTAGATCGCGCTCCGGCCTCCGCCGGACTGCTCGAATTTTGCCAGGAGCGCCTTGTCGCCGCTGCCGAGGCTCTGTCCGGTTCGCATGCGCTCTTCGAGCAGCCGGAGCTGGCCCTTGTAGGCGTCCGTCCGGGAGCGCACCAGCTCGCGCTGCGAGTCCGTGTAGCCTTCCTTGATGGGCGAGGGCAGTTTGACGACCTCGTAGATGACGTCCATGTACCGGTCGTCGTGTATCGCGACATCGCTGCGCCCCCAAATCCCGTAGACGTGACGCCAGAAGTCGACGTTGGGCTGGATCTCGGCCGGCACGGGGAAGGTCTCCGAGCCTGCAACCACCTCGCCTCGGGTCCAGCCCTCCACCCCGGCATCGCGCTGACCGCCGTCGCCGCCGCAGCCCCCCAAGGCAAGCAGAGCAATCGACAAGAGCAGGAATGACAGGCCTCTGTAACTGATCTGATAGGTCGGCATGGTCCGCATGTCCTCTCGAGCGTGATCCCGGCGCGCCTTGAACCCCGCGACGGCGGATGCTCCGAATGGGTGTGCCGGCTCGTTCGGGGCAGGTGCAATGCCATGCGAATGGGCAGCGGCACCGACGACTCGGTCAAGGCGTTCGATACAGTCTGTTCGGTGACGGTTTGATATTGGCTCACGATAGCCGTCTTTGCAATGGACGATTGCACGGCGAGCGCCTTCTTTCTTGATGCTGCTCGGCAGTCTCTTATTCTTGAAAACGCTTGAGCTTTCTCTATCGAATCTCATATATTTCAGTGTGATAGGCTAATTGATCACCGCGATTGCGCGCGAATGCGATGCGTGTGCAAAACGTTTGAATTCGACCCGGATCTGCGTCCTTGGCTAGGCGCTCAGCGGATGTATGCCTTTTGATTCGAGTAATGAGATCAAACGAATGAGCGGCAAGCCGATCAAGGTATTGGGGTCATCTCCTTCAAGGCGCTCGAACAACGCGATTCCCAATCCCTCCGACTTGAAGCTGCCGGCGCAATCGAAGGGTTGCTCACGATCGAGGTAGGCTTCGATCTGCCGCCGATCAAGCCGTCTGAAATGGACCCGATAGGGTTCGACGAGGGTTTGCGCGTGCCCGCTTGACGTGTCGAGCAGACATAAACCGGTCTGGAAGACGACCGTCCGCCCCGAGGCTCGCTCCAGTTGACCAACGGCAATGGCGCGGTCGCCCGGCTTTCCCAAGACGTCGTCCTCGATACAGGCGACTTGATCGGAGCCGATCACGAGCGCGTTCGGATGCGTCGGCGCGATCGCCCTCGCCTTGGCCTCGGCCAGGCGCAGGACCAGGACCTGCGGGGATTCGCCGGGACGACGTCGTTCGTCGATATCGGGAGCGGCGCTCGTAAACGGCAGGCCCAAACGCTCCAGGAGTTGGCGCCGATAGGGCGAAGTCGAGGCAAGGACGAGCGCGGGCGCAGGCACGTTGTCGGGATCCTGATGGGGTTTCCGGAGGGTGCCCCGAGGCCTTGTTGTCAAGGCCGGGGCGCTCGATCGATCGGGCTGAAGTATAAAACAAAAAAGCCCTCGCAATCGATTGCGAGGGCTTGATTTCGTGCGCCCGTCCGATGGGCGGGAGTGGGCCGTCGAGGGCCTTGATCAGACCCCGCCGACGGCACCGCCGACGACGGGCGGCTCTTTGCGCGGTGCACCTCCCTTCGGCAGGTCTCCGCCGGAGGTCGGTTTGGCGCTGTCGGCATCGTCGTCGGGCTCGCGCATCGGCCGGCCGGACATGATGTCGTCGATCTGATCCTTGCCGATCGTCTCGAACTTCAGCAGCGCGTCGGCCATCGTGTGCAGTTTTTCGAGGTTGTCCTCGAGCATCTGCTTGGCGCGCTTGTAGTTGCGATCGATGATCTGCCGTACCTCTTTGTCGATCGCCTGCGCGGTCTCCGGGGAGACCTGGCGCTGCTGCGTCACCGAGCGACCGAGGAAGACCTCGCCCTCGTCCTCGGCATAGGCCAGCGGACCGAGGTTGTCGGACAATCCGAAGCGCGTCACCATGTTGCGCGCGATATCGGTGGCGCGTTCGATATCGTTGGAGGCGCCGGTCGTCACATGCTCGGGCCCGAAGATCATCTCCTCGGCCAGGCGTCCGCCGAACAGGGTCGAGAGCTGGCTCTCGAGTTGGCGTTTGCTCATGCTGTAGCGATCGCGCTCGGGCAGGAACAGGGTGACGCCGAGCGCCCGTCCGCGCGGGATGATGCTGACCTTGTGGACAGGGTCGTGCTCGGGCACCAGACGGCCGACGATGGCGTGTCCGGCCTCGTGATAGGCGGTCAGCTTGCGCTCGGACTCGGACATCACGATGCTTCGGCGCTCCGCACCCATCATGATCTTGTCCTTGGCGCGCTCGAACATTTGCATCGAGACCTCGGTGTGGCCGGCGCGCGCCGCGAAGAGGGCAGCCTCGTTGACCAGGTTGGCCAGATCGGCACCCGAGAAGCCGGGCGTGCCGCGCGCGATGGTGCGCGCCTCCACGTCGTCCGCGATCGGCACCTTCCGCATGTGCACCTCGAGGATGGCCGCGCGGCCGGCGAGGTCGGGCAGCCCGACGACCACCTGGCGATCGAAGCGGCCCGGACGCAGGAGCGCCGGATCGAGCACGTCGGCTCGGTTGGTCGCCGCGATGACGATGATGCCCTCGTTCCCCGCGAAGCCGTCCATTTCCACCAGCAGCTGGTTCAAGGTCTGCTCGCGCTCGTCGTGGCCACCGCCGAGCCCGGCACCGCGCTTGCGCCCGACCGCGTCGATCTCGTCGATGAAGATGATGCAGGGCGCGGCCTTTTTGGCTTGCTCGAACAGGTCCCGAACGCGCGAGGCGCCGACGCCGACGAACATCTCCACGAAGTCCGAGCCGGAGATGCTGTAGAAGGGTACCTTCGCCTCGCCGGCGATCGCACGCGCCAGCAGCGTTTTGCCGGTGCCGGGAGGGCCGACCATCAGCACGCCGCGCGGGATGCGGCCGCCGAGGTTCGAAAATTTCTGCGGGTTACGCAGAAAATCCACCAGCTCGCCGACCTCTTCCTTGGCCTCTTCGACGCCGGCGACGTCGCGCAGGGTAACCTTGACCTCGCCCTCGGCGTGTTGGCGAGCACGGCTCTTGCCGAAATTGAAGATCCCGCCGCCGCCACCGCCGCCGCCCATGTTGCGGCGCATGAACCAGAACCAGACCCCGATCAGGAGCAGGAAGGGCAGCCAGGCGATCAGGATCTGAGCCAGCACGCTCGGGCGCTCGGGCGGCTCGGCGCGGATGCTCACGCCGTTCTCCAGAAGATCGCCGACGAGCGCGGGATCGCCCGGATCGAAGGTCTCGAAACGGGACCCGTCGGTCCTCAGACCCTTGATCTTTTCGTCCTGGATGGTGACCTCGCGGATCGAGCCGTCGGACAATTCCTGGAGGAACTGGCTGTAGCTGAGGTTTCGGGACTCGATCTGGTCGGAGGTCGTCATGCTGTTGAACATCATCACCAGCCAAATGGTGACGGCGACCCACAGCAGCAGATTCAAATTTTTGGCATTCATTCTCAGGCTGTCCTCGTTGACCATCGCTCGGCTGGAGCGCCACGCTCTGCCTTACGCCATTGGCGGGTACATCGGGGCATGGGTCCGAAAACCAACGGAAACGCTGCCGCGGTCGATGACCGACACGAGCTTACCAGTTTTGACGGTTCGATGATCAAGCGTACGCCCTTGTTCGGCGGCTCGATCCTCTCGGGAACGCGGCGGATCGGTTGCGGTCGCAGGCTCACGTCCAGACACCGGAGATCGATGCAATGCAATCAGCCGCTCGTCTTCTATCCGCCGGCTTCGCGTTCGGCGCTTTCTTCGGCGCCGTTGCCGTCGCCGGCTACATCGCCCTGAACGAACCCGCGCCGTCGGCGCGATCCGAGACCGACGCTTTCGTCGAGGAGCAGACGGACGAGCACATCCCGACCGCGCTCGGTGTGACCGAAGGCGCCGCCGCGCCCGCGGAGATGCCGCCGGACGTGCCGACGGTCTCCGCGGGCGATACGCCGACGCCGCAGGCGCTCAGGAGCCTGGAGTCGCAGATCACCGATCTGCGCGTTCGCCTGTCGAGCGTGGAGCAGAGCTTGACTCGCGTCCTGAGTGCCTCGGAGACGGCGGCGAAGGCCGCCGACGAGACACGGCCGCCGGCACCGCGGACCGCCGAGGAGCGGCGCGGTGCACTCGTGGCCGCGGGCGTGGATCCGGGCTTGGCCGAGGATCTGGTTCTGCGCGAGGCGCAGCGCTCGCTGGAACGACTCTCGTTGCGCGATCAGGCGATTCGGGAAGGTTGGCTCGGGAGCGCGGAGTATCGCGAGGAGCTGTCTCGGATCAACGCCGATGCGCGATCGCTTCGTGAAGAGATCGGCGACGAGATCTACGATCGCTACCTCTTTGCCACGGGGGAGGAGAACCGGGTGAAGATCGATTCCGTGATCCCCGGATCCGCCGCCGAGATCGCGGGTCTGCAACCGGGCGACCTGATCGAGGCTTACGCCGAGGAGCGGTTGTTCGACTTCTCGGAGCTGCGCAGGAAAACCACCGAGGGCGAGTACGGCGAGCAGGTTGCGGTGCGGGTCCGCCGCGGGGGGCGGGTCGTGGAGACCTGGATCCCCCGTGGGCCGCTCGGCGTGACCCTGAATTCCGCCCGGGTCGAGCCCGACCGTTGAGCCCGGGCAAGCCGAGCTTGCGGTTGCGTCGAGTCGTTCCGTAGTGGCGTCTCGGGAACGAGCGGTTCGCGAAACGTCCCGGCCCCTGCGCTAGCGAAGATCCTTCGCCACGTCCTGCATCAACACGCCCAAGGGGCCCGCGACGGCGGGTTGGCCCGGCGATACCCTGCAGTTGCTGCAAGAGGCAGTATAGACACGGTCCAGGCGTACACGGCCGGTGACGGTGTCGCTGGCGCGGATCCGCATGGCGATGGTCCCGCTGCGCTGATCCGGACGGGTCCAGGTCAATCCGGTCAGGGCCGGTTGGACGAGCACACCTCCCTCGTGGGCCTCGGAGGCATGCTCGAGCGCGATGACGCCGGCGAACATGTCGGTGCGGTCCAGGTCCTCCGCCATGATTTTCTGAATCCACCAGCGCGAGACCTCGGGAGAGGCCGCGGCGCGACCGTCGACGACCGGAGCGATCGCGAGCGCAGGGGGGCCGTCGTAGATCTCGCCGTCTGCCGTCGCACGGACTCTGGACGGCGCTCGTGCCGGGGCCGCTGCCGGCGCTCGCGCCCCGGAGGTGCCGATCCCGGTTGCGGTCTCGACAGGCGCGGAGGTTGGATTGGAGCCGCAGCTCGCCGTGAAGAGTGCATAGAGGACGACGAGCAGGTGCGGAAGGCGGCGGTACGACATAGACGAAGACCTCTACTGGGTTGGACGTCGGCTGGATTGGATAGGGGATGCGCGCGCAGTGGCCGGCAGGCGCCTGATGAACACCTGCCTCGAGGCCCTGCCGGCGCGTGGGGACGCTCGCTGGCGGGCACTATGATAGCGGTCCGGGGCCGGGCCGCGCAGCTCCGGCGCAATCGCCCTAGGAGCGAGGCTGTTGCTGTGTTACAACGGCCCCCGGTCGCGATGCCGGTATTGTCCGGGAACGGAGGTCTAGTCGATGTCTTTGGGTCCCGTCATGCTCGATGTCGGGGGAACGGCGCTCGATGCCGAGGACCGCGAGCTGTTGCGCCATCCCGCGGTCGGGGGGCTCATCCTCTTCGCGCGCAATTTCGTCTCGCCCGCGCAGCTCGCCGAGCTGACCGCCGAGATACACGGCCTGCGCGAGCCGCATCTCTTGGTTGCCGTCGATCAAGAAGGCGGGCGGGTGCAGCGCTTTCGCGAGGGGTTTACGCGGCTGCCGCCGGCGGGCCACTTTGCGGAGCTCTACGGTCGCCATCCCAGAGAGGCCCGCGCCAGTTGCGAGTCGGTGGCCTGGCTGATGGCCGCGGAGTTGCGCTCGGTCGGCGTGGACTTCAGCTTCGCGCCCGTGCTCGATTTGGATCGGGGGTTGAATCCGGTGGTCGGCGATCGCGCCTTCGGGAGCCGGGCGCGTGCGGTCGGCGATCTCGCGCTCGCCTGGCTCGACGGGGTGCGTCGCGCCGGCATGGCCGGCGTGGGCAAGCATTTTCCGGGGCACGGCGGTGTGAGCGTGGATTCGCACCTTGATCTCCCGGTCGATCCAAGGCCGTATACCGATTTGTTGATGAATGACTTGATCCCGTTCGAGCGTCTCATCGCGCACGCGCTCGAAGGGATCATGCCCGCGCACGTCCTGTACCCGGCCGTCGACGGTCGTCCGGCCGGCTTCTCGCCGATCTGGCTGCGCGACATCCTGCGCGGCCGGCTTGGTTTTCAGGGGGTCATCTTCAGCGACGACCTCAGCATGGGTGCTGCGGCGTCCGAGGGTGGCCCGGTCGAGCGCGCTCGCGCCGCCTCGCTTGCCGGTTGCGATATGCTGCTGGTCTGCAACAATCGCCCGGCGGCGCTCGAGGTCCTCGACGCGTTCGCCGATCACCACGACCCCGCGGCGGAGCTGCGTCTTCTCAGGATGCACGGCCGCGGTCAGCATGAGCGCGCGCGCCTGCACGAGCAGCCCGAGTGGCAGCGCGCAGTGCGGTGTGTGGCTCTTCTCGAGGGGCTCGAGACGCTCGATCTGGGGCTCCTTGACCCGACCGACCCGGAGGCAACTGGATGAAGCTCGACCCGAACGACTACGACGCCGTCGCTGCGCGCGCGCAACAACTGGTCACGCCGGAGGAGATCGATGCGGCGCTCGACCGGATGGCCGCGGCAATCACCGAGCGTCTCGCCGGAAAGGATCCGCTGGTGCTTTGCGTCATGACGGGAGCGGTCTTTGTCGCCGGTCTCTTGCTTCCTCGGCTGCGGTTTCAATTGCGCGTCGACTATGTCCACGCCAGTCGCTATCAAGGCCGAACCAGCGGCGGGGAGATCGTCTGGCGCTACCGTCCGTCGGATGCCATCCGCGGCGAGCATGTTCTGGTGCTCGACGACATCCTCGACGAGGGTATCACGCTGCATCGAATCGTCGAGGCATGCCATGAAGACGGGGCTGCGAGCGTGCATACCGCGGTGCTGGTGTCCAAGGAGCGCGAGCACGCCTGCGAGGCCGATGTCGTCGGTGTGCAGGTGGCGGACCGTTATCTCTACGGTTACGGGCTCGACTACAAGGACTACTTTCGAAACGCCGCCGGGATCTATGCGGTGGCGGACGAGGACGTCTAAACCGCGCCCCGCGCGATATGCGGTGTCTTTGGATGGGATCAGCCCCGGGAGATTTGACGACGTGTGGAGCTGGCGCGGTTTTAAAGTATTAAAAAATATTAAATTTTAAACCACGTCACCGCAACGCTCGGAAAAATCCTTGAGCCCGACACAAATTGAAAACGCCGCGTTTCACTCTGGACGCGGTTTATGCGCAGCGGCTTTATGGGTATTTGTTGAAACGGGAATATAAGTGCCCGCTTTTTGACACCTTTTGAGCTTTGGTATACATCCTGATCCGAGTGTTGCTTCAGCGTGATGCAGTCCTCCCCGGGGCGGCGGCGGTTTCGTCGTCCTGCGGGCCGCGACGACCGCACAACCCATAACAATCGGAGGATGCCGTATGCCGACCCTGGAAGACTACCGCCACACCCATGGCGAGCTGCGTCAGATGATCGAGGATCTCAGATCGCTTCTCACGCCCGAGCAGCTGCGCATTCGCCCGAATGCAAAAACCGCTTACGAGCTGTTGTGCGATTTGGGCACCAAGGTGCGCAGCCACCTCGCCGACGAGGATCGTAGCCTCTACCCGACCCTCCTCATCCATGAAGACCCTAAGGTCAAGTCGATCGCCTGGGGCTTCATCAGCGGGGAGAAGCCATTACGCAAGACCTTCGACGATTACCACAAGCACTGGCTGAAGAACTGCGATTTCAACTTCACGGAGGATTTTCTTGCCGAAACGCACGAGATCTTCGATATGGTCGACAAGCGCATCGATCGCGAAGAGCAGGTCCTCTTTCCGAAATTGATCGAGATCGGCATCTTCACCGATCGATCCCGAAAAGGTGACACGGGCTCGCTCAATCCGTCGGTCTAAGCCACCCGTCAGTCCGAGAGTCGGGCGTCAACGCGCTCGACGATCCCCGAAAAGGCGCCTTGCGGCGCCTTTTTTTGGCTTCTACGCCACCCTCCGCTAGACTGCGCGGCCATTTCGAGTCAACTCCTGACCTGGTAAACGCATGAGCCTTCTCGCCATCATCGGTGGATCCGGTTTTTCTGATTTTCCCGCCTTGGAGATCGAGGCGTCGCGGCGCGTCGAAACCCCTTTCGGGGAGACCTCCGCGCCGGTCGCGATCGGGCGCCTCGACGGCGCCGAGATCCTTTTTCTGCCGCGTCACGGCGCAGGCCATCGGCTGCCGCCTCATCGGATCAATTACCGCGCGAATCTATGGGCGCTGCGCGCCTTGGGCGCGGATCGCGTCGTCGGGCTGGCGGCGGTCGGCGGGATCGGTGCGCGCTTCGCTCCGCTGGCGCTTGCGGTCCCGCACGACCTCATCGATTACACCTACGGGCGCGAGCACAGCATCTACGACGGCGAGCAAGACGCGTTGGATCATGTCGACATGACCTCGCCCTACTGCGAAGAGCTTCGCGGAGTCTTGATTCGGGCCTGTGCCGAATCCGGACACCCGGCGATCGAGGACGGCGTTTACGCCGCGACCCAGGGGCCGCGTCTGGAGACGACTGCCGAGATCGCCCGACTCGAGCGCGACGGCTGCGATCTGGTGGGGATGACCGGAATGCCGGAGGCCGGAATCGCGCGGGAGCTCGGGCTGTGCTACGCGAGCCTCGCGTTCGTCGTGAACTGGGCGGCGGGTAAGGGCGAGGGGGCGATCACGATGGCCGAGATCGAGTCCCATCTGCGCACCTGTGTCGGGCATGTGCGCAAGGTGCTCGGGATCGTCGCAACGGCGGGGTAACCGGTCGGTTCAGGCGCTCGGCCGGGTCTCGGCCGCGGGGCGCCGGATTGCTCCCGGCCGACGGTCGGATGCGCAAGGTGTTTAAGTACATCAGGAAACTCTGATACCATAGCGGTCCCTTAACTTATCGCTTTCTCAGGAGAATCCGAAATGGCCACCGAGGAAACTGCACCCAAACGCTCCGGTCTCGGCTGGATCCCCAAGTTGTCCCTTTGGGCCGTCGTGATTGCCTTCGGTTACCTGTATCTGAGCTCGGCCGAGCGTGACTCCACCGCCGATACGACACAGGCCGCGGTGACCGACGAGAGCAGCATGGAAGCCGACGGCTTCCAGAAGATCAAAGACAAGATCGGCGACTTGACGTCCTCCGCGGAGACCGTGATCGCGGACGTCACCGCCGCCGGGACCGACGGCTTCAACCAGGTCGTTGCAAAGGTCAAGGAGTTGACGGGCACAGCCGAGCCGCAGAGCGCCGACGAGCTTGCGTCCGAGACGGTGCCTGCCGAGGTCGCCGAGGCCGAGCCGGTTGCCGGCGCTTCCGCCGATGCACCGCCGGCCGTCGTCGAGATGAGCGCCGCCCCGCAGGACGCCGTCGCCAGCCCGGCGACCACACAGGTCACGGAAGAGCGTCCGGCAGCCTCCGCGTTCAACCGTCATTCGGCCCCGTTGCCCGCGACGTCAGCCGCTCGGGCGCTCCCCCCGGAGTCTGATCCGCAGGCGCAGGCCGTGGAATCCGCTTCCGCCGAGACGACGGATGCCCCGCCGCTGAAAGATGCCGAGGCGACCGTTTTCGCCGAGTCTTTGCTGGGAGGCGAGTCAACGGCCGAAACGGCATCTGCATCGGCCGAAGCACCGACGCCTGCACCGATCCCACCGGGTTTTGCGCCGGTGCCGGTCGTGCCCCAGCCGTTCGCCCGGGCGGAGGCCGTGCCTGCGCCGCCCGTCGTTGCCCCCGCGTTCGAAGGTCGCCGCGAAAGTGCCGCTCAGTATCGTGCGCGCATGATCGCCGAGCATGAAAGCATGCGGCGCGCTGCCGACCAGAGAGCTCGCGAGTACTGGGAGCAGATGCAGATGCCCGCCCCGATGTCCGCACCGGCAGGTTATCCCGCTTACGGACCGGCGTACGGGCCGGCCTTCGGACCGAGCTACGGCGCGCCTGTTTATCAGCGATAGCCTTGCCGGAGGCTCCGCCGCATCCGGATTCAAGCGGACGTGCGGATGAGTCGCTCGGTTGCGGGCCTGCGCGAGGCGGAATGTCCGCCTCGCGCTCAAAAATAGTGATTTTTAAAGCGCGTCTCCGTCTCCGCAAAGGTCGGGAAAATCCTTAAGCCCGATACACAATGAAAACGGCACGTTCCACCCTGGACGCGGTTTCGGTCCTCTACCCTCGCAGGTCGATCTCGTGCCGCAGGGGTTGGTGGCAGCGGCGACAGAGATAGACGGTTCCCTGTCGGCAGATTCGATTGTGACGAATGCTGCTGATCTCGTGCGTGCCGCAGCTGCACCGGTACAGAAATCGTTGCAGGGATCGGGTGCGCAGCCGGGAAACGTCGTAGCGATGACAGCGTGAAGGCTCGACACCGAAATAATGCATGACGGCTTGCCATTCCGGGCCGTGTGGACGAATACGCGGTCCGTGTTGCACGAACGCAACGACATGGGCGACCTCATGCGGCACGGTCTCGGCGATAAACTCCGTCGGGTGCAGGTCCAAGAGCGTCGCGTTGTAGCGGATGATCGCGGAGGATGCGTTTCGCATCCGCGCCTGTCCTGCCGCGGTCCCTCGAAGGTCGAATCGGATCTCGACCTGAGGCATGGCGAGGTGCAGCCAGGTTTCCGCTTCGCGCAAAAGCGCTCCGGTACGGGCTGCGGCGTGCTCGGCGGGGATCGCCATCGTCCCGCCTGTGATCGATTTGCCTGTCATCGGATCCTCGTCGTCGTATTCCGTGTCTCGATGGCTTGGCTGGTGGTCGGTCGACATTCAGGCGCCGGGCTCCCGAGGGTTCGCCGCGTTGGTTCTTTCCGCGCTCGGAGACTGCACGGATAATGCCGGTCTGGCAATGGGCGGGAGGTTCGCCGCTCGTCGCGTCGCTTCGGTCGATAGGTCGCGCCGACTCTTCTTCTCGATCGACAACCTTGCGGATCAAAGTCGAACGGGATACACTCCAAGGGCTTCGTGGATGAAGTCTCCCACGAACACCTTAAGAAGGTCGGCGTTTCATAAGAACCCCTTCGATGGGGTTTTTTTATCTCGGGCCTTTCATTGCTGCCGAGCTTCAGGTCGGCGGTCTCCTTCGCAGGGTGGTCCGCCGGGTGTCACCTGTCCAGCGTCTCGCACGTGAAGTCGGTTCTCATGGTCCGGGATCGCGCCGGTGCAGCGGCCATCCGACGACGAGGCCGTCGTCGCGGTGCATTCGATTGTGCCGGGTTGATGGCGGATTCTTTAAGTCGTTGGGCCAATGGCCCAATTTTTGTTTCTGAAGGGCGTTCGATGGAGCCTGCCGAGAGTCGTCTCTGCCAATTGGCCCGCGGGGTGGTCGAACCTCTGGGCTACGAGCTTGTCGGTGTCGAGCTGTTTCAGCGCGGCGCGAGCGGGGCTACGCTGCGGGTCTATATCGATCACGAGCGCGGCATCGGGCTCGACGATTGTGCGGCCGTGAGCGACCAGTTGAGCGCCGTTCTGGACGTCGAAGACCCCCTTCAGGGGCGCTATGACCTCGAGGTCTCCTCGCCGGGGATGGATCGGCCGCTGGTGTTTCCCGAGCATTTTCGGCGGTTCCAGGGCTCGCGCGCCAAGGTTCGATTGAGCGAAAAGCTCGAAGGGCGACGCAATCTGGAAGGGATTCTTCGCGGATGCGAAGAGGGCATCCTGAACCTCGAGGCAGACGGTCGTGTTTGGGCGATCCCCGTGAATCGGATCGAGATCGCCCGGCTTGTCCCCGTCTATTGACGTCGTCGGGTCAGCGTTGTGCCGGATCGGTGGAATGCCGGGCCGATGTATGTCGGATCGGCGTAGCCGCATTCGGTCGACGCGGACGTCGGTTGTCGATCGTATCGGCACGACCCTGTTGCGAGCCGGATCTTTTGAGTCGGATGAGGTGGAATGAGTAAAGAGATCTTAATGGTCGTGGAGGCGGTCTCGAACGAGAAGGACGTCCCCGAAGGCGTCATCTTCGAGGCCATCGAGGCCGCACTGGCGTCTGCCACCCGCAAGAAACACGGCGGGGAGATCGACGTGCGCGTGGCGATCGACCGCAAGACCGGCGACTACCGCTCTTTCCGGCGTTGGGAGATCGTTCCCGATCCCGAGCAGGGTGTGCTCGAGGCGCCGTCGCGGCAGATTACCGAGTCCGCTGCGCAGATCCTCGAGCCCGAGCTCGGCCCCGGCGACTTCATCGAGGAGGAGATCGACTCCGAGCTGTTCGGTCGCATCGCGGCCCAGACCGCCAAGCAGGTTATCGTGCAGAAGGTGCGCGAGGCCGAGCGTGCGAAGATCGTCGAGGCCTTCGGCGAGCGCAAAGGCCAGCTGGTGACCGGCATCGTGAAGAAGGCCGAACGCGGCACCATCATGGTGGATCTCGGCAGCAACGCCGAGGCACTGGTGCCGCGCGACCATGTGATTCCTCGCGAGTCGGTGCGCCCCGGCGATCGCCTGCGGGGCTATCTCTACGACGTCCGCTCCGAGCCCAAGGGGCCGCAGCTGTTCGTCAGTCGAACCGCCCCGGAGCTGCTGATCGAGCTGTTCAAGCTCGAGGTACCGGAGGTCGGAGAGGGGCTGATCCAGATCCTGGGTGCGGCGCGCGATCCGGGCTCCCGTGCCAAGATCGCCGTACGGACCACCGACCCGCGCATCGATCCCGTCGGCGCCTGTGTCGGGATGCGCGGCTCGCGCGTGCAGGCCGTCTCCAACGAGCTTAACGGCGAACGCGTCGATATCATTCTGTGGGACGACAATCCCGCCCAATACGTCATCAACGCCATGTCCCCGGCCGATGTCGTCTCGATCGTCATCGACGAAGAGGCGCGCAGCATGGATGTCGCGGTCAAGGAAGAGAACCTTGCGCAGGCGATCGGACGCAACGGTCAAAACGTGCGCCTTGCCAGTCAACTGACCGGCTGGGAGCTCAACGTGATGAACGAGGAGGACGCGGCGGCCAAGGGCGAGCAGGAGGCCGTTCGCTCGGTCCAGAACTTCATGGAGCAGCTGGGTGTCGACGAGAATCTCGCGGCGATCCTGGTGGAAGAGGGTTTCAGTACGGTCGACGAGGTGGCGTACGTGCCCTTGGTCGAGATGCAGGCGATCGACGAGCTCGACGACGAGACCATCGAGTTGCTGCGCGAGCGTGCGAACGACGTGCTGTTGACCCGCGCCATCGCCACCGAGGAGGACGGGACGCGGGATCCGGCGACGGATCTCTTGGACATGGACGGGATGGACGAGCCGTTGGCCTATGCCCTTGCGGAACGCGGCGTGGCCACAGTCGAGGATCTCGCCGAGCAGTCGGTCGACGACCTGCTGGATATCGACGGGATGGACCGCGAGCGTGCGGCCCGCTTGATCATGAAGGCCCGCGAGCCCTGGTTCGCGGACGCCCCGCAGGAATAGAGGAATAAAGGTCAGTTCATGAGTGAAGTCACGGTCAAGCAACTCGCCTCTACGGTCGGCATCCCGGTTGAGCGCCTCCTGACACAGTTGAACGAGGCAGGTATCACCGCTGAAAACGCGGAGACTACCTTGACGGAGCAGGAGAAGCTCCAGCTTCTCGGCTATCTGCGTCGCAGCCACGGCAAGGCAGAAGCCGACAGCGGCACCGCGCCCGGTCAAGTCACGCTCAAGCGCAAGTCGGTCAGCGAGCTGCGCCAGCCTGCGGCGGCTCCACGGGGAAATGTCGGAAGTGCTCGACCCACCCCCGCCGCACGGGCGAAGACCGTGAGCGTCGAGGTGCGTCGCAAGCGCACCTACGTGAAGCGAGCCGATGAACCTGTCCCGCCGCCGTCCGCCGCCGCTGCCCAGCAGCGGCCGGCCGTCGAGCGTGCGCGGCCGCAGCGCGAGCGGTCCTCCTCGTCTGCACCTGCGCATGACGGCGGGCGTCGTCGCATCGAGCTCGAGGCCTTGCGCGCCGAGCAGGAGGCACGCCGGCTCGCCGAGCAGGAGGAGCAGGAACGTCTAGCGCGCGAGCAAGACGAGAAGCGGCGGATCGAGGAGCAAGCGCGACGTGCAGCCGAGGCTGCCCGTGCAGCCGAAGAGGCCGAGCGCCTTGCCTCCGAGGCCGCGGCGCAGGCCGCCGCCAGCGTTGCAGTCGCTCCCGAGAACGACGACGTGGAAGAGGCGCCTGAAACGGCGGTTGTCGCCCGTCGCGCAGAGCCCGCGAAGTCGAAGAAGGCTGCACAGAAGAAGCCTGCAGAGCTTTCCGAGAAGGAGCGATCGGTCAAAAAGGCCGGGCGCAAGGATAGCTCGCGTGGCCGCGAGACCGCGGTGGTTCCGGGTGCCGATTACGAAGAGATCGACGCGGGCGGCGATTCCGCCGGTCGCGGACTGCGTCGGAAGAAGAAGACGCTCAAGCCGCAGCTGCAGGACAAGCATGTCTTCCAGAAACCGACCGCGCCGGTGGTTCGCGAGGTCGAGATCCCCGAGGCCATCTCGGTCGGCGAGCTCGCCAGCCGCATGTCGGTGAAGGCATCCGAGGTGATCCGCGAGCTCTTCAAGCAGGGCGTCATGGTCACCATCAACCAGACGCTCGATCGCGACACGGCCACCATCGTCGTCGAGGAGCTCGGTCACACGGCCGTGCGCGCCGACGAGCGCGACGCCGAAGGCGTGCTGATGGAAGAGGTCCAGGAGCAGGTGGAGCAGGCCGAGATGGTGCCGCGTCCGCCGGTCGTCACCATCATGGGTCACGTCGACCACGGCAAGACCTCGTTGCTCGACTACATCCGCCGCACCCGTGTCGCCTCCGGCGAGGCGGGCGGGATCACCCAGCATATCGGCGCCTATCACGTGGAGACGCCCAAGGGGACGGTCTCCTTCCTCGATACCCCCGGCCATGCCGCCTTCTCGGCGATGCGCGCTCGCGGGGCCAAGGTGACGGACATCGTCATCCTGGTGGTCGCGGCGGACGACGGCGTGATGCCGCAGACCGTCGAGGCCATTCAGCATGCCCGCGCCTCGGGTGTGCCGCTCATCGTCGCGATCAACAAGATCGACAAACCCGATGCCCATCCCGACAAGGTGATGCAGGAGCTGACCCAGCACCAGGTCGTCGCCGAGGAGTGGGGCGGCGATACCATGATGGTGCAGGTCTCGGCCAAGACCGGCGACGGCATCGACGATCTTCTCGACGGTATCTTGCTGCAGTCCGAGGTGCTCGAGCTCAAGGCAGCCGTCGACGGCCCCGCCCGGGGTACGATCGTGGAGTCCAGTCTCGACAAGGGCCGTGGTCCGGTCGCGACCGTCTTGGTCCAGTCCGGAACCTTGCGGCGTGGCGACATCATCGTCAGCGGCGGCGAGTACGGTCGCGTTCGAGCCATGTTCGACGAGGCCGGAGCGCCGATCGAGGCCGCGGGTCCGTCCATCCCCGTCCAGGTGCTGGGTCTATCGGGCACGCCCTACGCAGGGGACGACGTCATGACCGTCGCCGACGAGCGCCGGGCGCGCGAGGTCGCGGAATTCCGTTCGGCACGTTCGCGTCAGAGCCGCTTCGACGAGCAACGCGGCGTCAGCCTCGATCAGCTCTTCGCTCAGATCAAGGACGGCGAGCAGAAGAGCGTCAACCTCATCGTCAAGGCCGACGTACAAGGCAGTCTCGAGGCGCTCAAGGACAGCTTGCTCAAGCTCGGCAACGAAGAGGTCAAGGTCGCGCTGGTCGCGGTCGGCGTCGGCGGCATTACCGAGTCTGACGCCAACCTGGCCGTGACATCCAACGCCATCCTGCTCGGGTTCAACGTCCGCGCCGATGCCGCGGCACGCAGGGTGATCGAGGAGAAGGGTCTCGACCTGCGCTACTACAGCATCATCTACGAGCTGATCGACGACGTGAAGAAGGCCATTTCCGGCCTGCTCAGTCCGATCGTGACCGAAGAGATCATCGGTCTGGCTCAGGTGCGCGACGTCTTCCGCTCCTCGAAGTTCGGCGCGGTTGCCGGCTGCATGGTCACCGAGGGCGTGATCCGGCGCAACAGCCCGATCCGCGTACTGCGCAACAACGTCGTGGTCTACGAGGGCGCGCTCGAGTCGCTGCGCCGCTTCAAGGACGACGTGAGCGAGGTGAAGAACGGCGTCGAGTGCGGCATCGGCGTGAAGAACTACAACGACGTACAGCCGGGCGACCAGATCGAGGTCTTCGAGCGGACCGAGCGGGCTCGCGAGATCTGATCGGATGAAGGAATTCGATCGTACCGAACGCATCGGCGCGGAGCTCAAGCGTCTGCTCTCCACGCTGGTGCGCGACGAGGTGAATGATCCGCGCCTGGCGAACATCACCGTCCACGAGGTGCGGGTCACCCGGGATCTGGCGCACGCCAAGGTCTTCTTCACATGCTTCCCGACGGACGACGAGGCGGCCGAGCAGACGCGTCTGCTCAACGGGAAGCTTGCCGGCTTCCTCCGTCACGGGCTCGCACAGCGCGTTCGTCTTCGGACCATCCCGCAGCTGCATTTCGTGTTCGACGAGTCCATCGGTAAAGGCGAGCGCCTTGCGGCACTGATCTCGCAAGCGGTCGGGCGATCCGACACATCCACGCGTGAAGACGCCGACCCGGAGGAGCTGCAAGCTGATGGGACGCCGTCGTAATACAGGCCGAGATGTCACCGGCATCCTCTTGCTGGATAAACCGCTGGGTCTGTCGTCGAACGACGCCCTGCAGCGCGTCAAGCGCTTCTACCGCGCCGCCAAGGCCGGGCATACCGGAAGCCTGGACCCTTTGGCGACCGGGCTCTTGCCCTGTTGTCTGGGCGATGCGACCAAGTTCTCCGCCTATCTGCTGGATGCGGACAAGCGCTATCGTGTGCGGGTGCGCTTGGGCGTCACGACCACGACCGCCGATGCCGAGGGCGACATCCTTGCCGACGAGCCGGTGGTCGGGATCGACGAGGCGCGCGTGCGCGAGGTGTTGCTCGGCTTTCTCGGGACCATCTCGCAACTGCCGCCGATGCACTCGGCGGTGAAGCACCAGGGGCAACGGCTCTACAAACTCGCCCGGCAAGGCCTGGAGGTCGAGCGCACCCCGCGCGAGATTCAGATCTTCGCGCTCGATCTGCTCTCGATCGATCTGCCGGAGATCGAGCTGGACGTGCACTGCTCCAAAGGCACCTATGTGCGGACGCTTGCGGAGGATATCGGTCGTGTGCTGGGCTGCGGTGCGCATGTCAGCGGACTGCGCCGCACCGCCGTGGGACCTTACGCGGAAACCGCCGGTCCCTTCGTCGGTCTGGACCGGATCGAAGCGATGGCAGGCGAAGAGGACATGGCCGGTCTGGACGCGCTGCTCCTGCCGCTCGACAGTGCCCTGGGTCACTGGCCGGCGGTGCGACTGTCCGCCGATGCGGCCTTTTACCTCCGGCAAGGTCAGGCGGTCTTGATCCCGCAAGCGCCGACCGAGGGACTCGTTCGCCTCTATGATCCGTCGCAGATCTTCGTCGGCGTCGGCAGTATCCTCGACGACGGGCGCGTTCAGCCCAAGAGGCTGATTTGAAATCGTAGAGCGCCGCAGGCGCCGCGCCCGGCGAAAAAGCCGGGAAGCGGTGCCCCCGCGCGGCACTCGACGACTCGAAAAACGTTTCAAACCACGGTCCGATCCCCTGATGTCATTGTCGGGGCGATCCATCCCTCTCCCCGCCGGAGACGGACCAGGACCTTTTTTCTCTCCATCACCGAACCAGGAGACCACCAATGACAATGACCGCAGCCGAGAAGAAACAGATTGTCGAAGACTACCGTCGCGCCGATACCGACACGGGGTCCCCCGAGGTGCAGGTCGCGCTCCTGACCGCGCGCATCCTGCAGCTCACCGAGCATTTCAAAGAGCACAAGCACGATCACCACTCGCGCCGCGGTCTGGTCCGTATGGTCAACTCCCGTCGCAAGCTGCTCGACTATCTCAAGCGCAAGGATCTCGACCGCTATCGCGAGCTGATCACGCGTCTCGGCCTGCGCCGCTGACACGCCTCCCGACTCGGCGAGCGGGCGGTCGGGAGACGCCCGGCCCGCCCGCTCCCCGCGGAAGGGATGCCGCCGGCGGCACCGACGCACAGCCCTGCCACCGAAGCGCCAGCGGGCGCGTCTAAGGTGCAGGGGTCCAAGGCCCGGCGCTACGACGGACCACATACCCCGAGGATCTACTTGTGATTCCCAAAGCTATCGTTAAGCAGTTCAAGCTCGGTGACCAGACGGTCACCCTCGAGACCGGCGAGATCGCGCGCCAGGCCGACGGCGCCGTGATGGTCAACGTGGACGATACGGTTGTTCTGGTCACGGTCGTCGTGGACAAGCGCCCCGGCGCGGTGCGCGACTTCCTGCCCTTGACCGTCGATTATCAAGAAAAGACCTATGCCGCCGGACGTATTCCGGGCGGCTTCTTCCGTCGCGAGGGGCGTCCGAGCGAAACCGAGATCCTGACCTCGCGGCTCATCGATCGCCCGATTCGACCCCTGTTCGCGAAGGGTTTCCGGCAAGAGATCCAGGTGATTGCGACGGTCAAGTCGCTGAACCCCGCGGTCAATCCCGAAGTCCCGGCCATGATCGGCGTCTCCGCCGCACTGGCGGTCTCGGGGGTTCCGTTCAACGGACCGATCGGCGCGGTGCGTGTGGGTTACAAGAACGGCGAGTACATCCTCAATCCGGCGGTGGTCGGGGTGGGTCCGGATTCGGATCTCGACCTGATCGTTGCCGGCACCGAAAAGGCGGTCTTGATGGTCGAGTCCGAGGCGCGGGGCCTGTCGGAGGAGGTCATGCTCGGCGCCGTGTTGTTCGGTCATGAGCAGATGAGGCCTGCGATTCAGGCGATCCGCGAGCTTGCGGCCGAGGTGGGCAAACCGCCGATCGCCTGGACCCCGCCGCCGGCCGATACCGATCTGGCCGAGGCCGTCGCGAGCGCCTGCGGCGATCGCATCGCCGAGGCCTATCGCATCAAAGAGAAGCAGGACCGCTATGCAGCGTTGGATGCGGTGCGTGCCTCCGTCGTCGCCGACCTGTGCGGCGGAGACGCACCGGTCTGGACCGAGCAGCAGGTCATGGGCGCGATCGAGAAGTTCGAGAAGACCACCGTACGCGGCTCGATCATCGCCGGCAACCCGCGTATCGACGGCCGCGACAACGTGACCGTGCGTCCCATCACGATCCGCACCGGCGTGCTGCCCCGCACCCACGGCTCGGCGCTCTTTACGCGCGGCGAGACCCAGGCGCTGGTCATCACGACCTTGGGCACCGAGCGTGATTCGCAGATCATCGACGCGCTGGAAGGCGAGCGGCGCGAGCACTTCATGCTCCACTACAACTTCCCGCCCTTCTGCGTGGGCGAGACGGGTCGTGTCGGCTCGCCGAAGCGGCGCGAGGTCGGCCACGGCCGGTTGGCCAAGCGCGGCGTCCTCGCCGTCATGCCGAGCATCGAAGAGTTCCCCTATTCGGTGCGCGTGGTCTCCGAGATCACCGAGTCGAACGGCTCGAGCTCCATGGCCAGCGTCTGCGGCACCAGCTTGTCGCTGATGGACGCCGGCGTGCCGGTCAAGGCGCCGGTGGCCGGCGTGGCGATGGGCCTGATCAAGGAAGGCGATGCCTTCGCCGTGCTCACCGACATCATGGGCGACGAGGATCATCTCGGCGACATGGACTTCAAGGTGGCCGGGACGTCCGAGGGCATCAACGCCCTGCAGATGGATATCAAGATCGAAGGCATTACCGCCGAGATCATGGAGACCGCGCTCGATCAGGCGAAGGCCGGCCGGCTGCATATCCTCGGCGAGATGAACAAGGTCATCGGCGCACACCGCACCGAGATGTCCGAGCATGCCCCGCGCATCATCGAGCTGAAGATCCATCCCGAGAAGATCCGCGACGTCATCGGCAAGGGCGGCTCCGTCATCCGCGCCATCACCGAAGAGACCGGTGCCACCATCGACATCAACGACGAGGGCGTGGTCAAGATCTTCTCGGTCGAGAAGGCCGCGGGCGAGGAAGCCAAGCGGCGGATTCGTCTGATCACGGCCGATGTCGAGGTCGGCAAGATCTATGAAGGTCGTGTCGCACGCCTGATGGATTTCGGCGCCTTCGTCACCATCCTGCCCGGCCGCGATGGTCTGGTGCACATCTCCCAGATCTGCGAGGAGCGCGTTCAGAGCGTGAGCGACAAGCTCTCCGAAGGCGATCAGGTCCGTGTGAAGGTCCTCGAGGTCGACAAGCAAGGCCGCATCCGTCTGAGCATGAAGGCGATCGAGCCCGGCGAGTAACTGCCCGGTCTGATGGCGTATCCAAAAGGGGCCGATGGCCCCTTTTTTGTATCTTCAATAGGCGCCTGTTTTTCGGATTTCACGTCGCTCGGCAACGTGTCGGAAAGAAACCCCGACACGCCCCGACATGCCAGTCGTGCCTTTCGCAGACGATCGGCCGGTAGCGACGCCAACGGTCGCCGCGAAGCGGCGACATCCCCCGGGATAGACGACTTGCAGTCGTCCTCTTCCCTGACCAGACCGAAGTAAGGCACCTCATGGCGCTCGCGCCGGCGTTCGACCCCCGCCCGTCGTGAAAGCGCCTCCCTGGGCCAGCCGACGAGCGTTCAACGCGGTTCGCGAGAGCTTCCCGTTGACCGCAAACCTGCCGGCCGTCGGGACGGCGGAAGAGGACGACTGCAAGTCGTCTATCCCGGGTGGGCGGCGCGAAGTGCTACGATCTGTCGACGAGTCGAGAACACAAAGGCCATCTCCCTATGTCAACGCGTCCGCTCCGCCCACCGATCGCCTTCGGCCTCATCGTGATCGGCGACGAGATCCTCAATGGCTCCCGCGTCGATGCTCATCTGAGCGCCTTCAAGGGGATGGTCGGCGAGCGCGGTCATGAGCTGGCCTGGCACTGGTTGCTCCCGGATGAACCCGAGGTCTTGGTCGCCCATCTGCGCTTTTCGATGGGGCGCCCCGACCCGGTGTTTGTGTGTGGCGGGATCGGCGCGACCCCCGATGATCACACTCGCGCATGCGCCGCGACCGCAGCCGGTCTGGACCTGGTGCGTCATCCCGAAGCCAAAGCGCTGCTCGAGGAGAAGTTCGGATCCGAGGCCTATCCCAACCGCATCCTCATGGCGGATCTCCCCGCAGGC
The DNA here is from genome assembly GCF_000223985.1 of Thiocapsa marina 5811. GTDB lineage: Bacteria > Pseudomonadota > Gammaproteobacteria > Chromatiales > Chromatiaceae > Thiocapsa > Thiocapsa marina. The sequence goes on along the minus strand of NZ_AFWV01000014.1, from coordinate 103,566 downwards.
TGCGATCTGATCCCGAATCCGATCAACCGGATCCCCGGCTTTTCGCTGCGCGGACATTGGTTTCTGCCGGGTTTTCCCCAGATGGCCTGGCCGATGGCCGAATGGGTCATGGATGGGTTCTACTGCGTCTCGGCCCGCGTCGAGGAGCGAGCCTTCGAACTCCGCGGCGTTCCGGAGAGTCTCTTGATCCCGTTGATGCGCGATCTCGGCGAGCGGTTTCCGCAGGCCAAGCTCTTCAGCCTGCCTCACATGGGCGATGATGCCTACATTCGATTGGGTTTTCGCGGGCGTAGCGGGCTCGAAGAGGCGATGAGCGCCCTGCGCGAACGGCTCGAACGCGACTCGATTCGTTATCGAGAGGCTGAGTCGGATACCCTGCGTCCTTAACAAAAAGAAACCGCCACGGCGGGTGTGTGGTGCGCCATGGCGGCCAATTGCTTGCTGCCGAACACAAGCCTGAATGCGTGCCGGCTGAGGTAGGGTACCGGGAAACGCTTCGAGGCTTGAGTCTCTATGCTGAGCTTTACCTGCAACGATATGAAGTAAAGATCTGTAAAGGACTCAAGATGCACCGCGCGCAAGGGTTGGCCCTTCACGAATCTTTACTTGTTCCAAAGCCCTTGACGGCCATAAATGGGGCTTAGATCGACTTTGTTGATGGATCTCATGGCCTCCATCCCTGCCCGAGATACAAAGTTTCTCAATCCTATGATGTAGTCACTCAGGAGCCCCATCATGGCAGCACGGACGCCGCACGCGTCGGACGAGCAGTACTCGCCACTCTACTTCCTCGCCGCGCTCGGTGCCGGTGGGTTGGCTGCCAACTTCTATGTCTGGCTCCTGTTCTGGGTACCCCATCCGGATCGACCGGTCCCGGTGTTCGAAGACATCATTGTCGCCGTTACCAATGGGACAACGCCGTTGCAGAGCGCCATCGCAGTCGCCGTTGCCGGCATTGTGATCTTTGCGCTGCTGCACTTGGGGCTGCTGGGCTGGAACCTGGTCCGCTTCGCGCGCTATCGCGGCACCGATGCCGCTCGCCTGCTGCGGACCGGTAACTCCGAAACCCAATTGCTCGCCCTGCCGCTGACCGTGGCCATGACCATCAACGTCGGTTTCGTCCTCGGGATGGTCTTCGTACCCGGCCTTTGGTCGGTGGTCGAATGGCTGTTCCCGGCAGCCATTGCGGCCTTTTTTCTGGTGGGGATCTGGGCGTTGAGCCTGCTCGGGGACTTCTACGGGAGGGTGCTTACGCAGGGCGGTTTCGACTGCATGCGCAATAACAGTTTCGCACAGATGCTCCCGGCCTTCGCGCTGGTGATGGTCGGCGTGGGGCTCAGTGCGCCTGCGGCCATGAGTGTCACACCTTGGATCGCCGGGCTGGGATACGTCCTGTCGACCTTCTTCATTGTCGTCGCTGTCCTCCTCGGTGCCGCAAAAATGGTCCTTGGGCTGCGCTCGATGATGGAGACGGGTGCCAATGCCGAAACCGCTCCAACCCTCTGGATCGGCGTGCCTATCCTCACGGTGTTGACCATCGCGCTCGTGCGCCTCGGGCACGGGGCTGAGGTTCATTTCGACGATCAGGCCACGGCCATTCACCACTTTGATCTCATGTTGGTGCTGCTCAGCGCCCAGATCAGCTTTCTGATGCTCGGTTGGGCGGTCCTGCGACGCCAAGGCTATTTTCGCCGCTATGTCTTCGGACGTGAGATCTCGCCGGGCAGTTGGGTGCTGATCTGTCCCGGCGTTGCGATGGCCGTCATGCTGCACTTTTTCGTTAACCAGGGCCTGGTGAATGTGGGGCTGATCGGGAAGTTCGAGCTTACCTACTGGACCCTTTCAGGCCTAGCGCTTCTGGTGCAGGCGGTCACCATTCTGTTGATGCTGCGCATTGGCTTCAACCAGCGCCGCTCCGCGCGCGGCGACGGAGTCGCTCCGGTGACGGGAGGCGCGCAGTGCAGCGATGAGACGCAAATTGTTCTGGCTACACTCGCGCCCGCTTGGCCGGAGCAACTCAAGACCTCCTTGGCATGGAACGGCAAACGCGTCTCGGTTGCCAACGGGCAGGCACTCTTTCGTCCGGGTGATCTCTGCAGCGGTTTCCTGTTGATCCTGAAAGGACGTCTGCGAGTCGAACATCTTGCGTCGTCGGATCAGCCCCCGATCCCACTCTATACGATCGGCCCTGGTGATAGCTGCGTCGTGACCACGGCCTGCCTCATGAGCGCGACCCGCTATCAGGCCCGGGGCGTCGCGGACGGTGAGGTTGAAGTCTTGATGCTCCCGTCGCAGGCATTCCATCGCCTGATCGCAGAGAACGAGAGTTTCCGCGCCATCGCCTTTGGCGTCTTCGCTGCCAAAGTGAATGCCTTCGTCGATGTCATCGATGAACTGCTGCTGCGTCAGGGGCAACGGTCAACCGCGACGGCATCAAGCGCCGCTCTCGGAGCTCAAGCCTGAATGCGTGCAGGCAGAAGCAGGGTGGCAGGGTGTCGGGAGACGATTCGAGGCTCAAGCCTCTACGCTGGGCTCTACCAGCAACGACAGGACATCAAGCCTTGTAAAGAGCTCAAGGGCTCAAGGGTGCCTTCACGAATCTTTACTTGCCCCAAGGGTCTTGGAGGAGGCTAATGTGGTGAAACCCATGTCGGTTGAATCGTCCTGCCGACCTGTTCCGGCTTAATGCAACCCGATCCATTCCGTTCGGGATAGAGCTTAGGGACAGGCTCCGACGGGGCCTTCTCATCGGAGTCACCATGCATCCCACCGTCCTTGACGACGACACGCGGATCGAAGCGGTATCGGGTTGTTTCCTGCAACCTATCCGAGGAGTCTTGTTCGGTGTATCCGGGACTGCCGAGGAGCAGCGGAGGAACGTCACGCCTTGCTCCGGACCTGTCGATCGGGCCCTGCGCCCGGCAGCAGTCGATCAATCCTCTGGCCGCTATCCTGGTAGCGACGCAGCTCGCATCATGGTCGTCGATGACGACCTGCTTTTGCTGCGTGCCACGTCGCGCCTGGCGATCTCCTGGGGCTATCGCTGCGAAACCTATAGCGAACCTCGCCGCGCGCTCCTCGCTGCCGAGGAAAGTGCGCCTGACCTCTTGATCGTCGATATCTACATGCCGGAGATCGATGGGTTCGAAGTGATCAAACGGATGCGGCGGATGGCTGGCCCAACCAGCATCCTCGCCGTCAGCGGGGACGCGGGCTGCGGGAAGAGGACCCACGTGCTCGACATGAGTCGCGTTATGGGGGCAGATGCCGTTCTTGAGAAACCAATCGGCGCCGGGCTCTTGCGGGCGACCGTCAAGCGCCTGGTCGGTCCCGCGGATCGCGACTGATTCCGGTTCTCCGGCTATCCGATTGCACGCGCGGCCGAGCATCTCCTCTTCTCGGCCCATCCGAAACGATGCATCGCATTCGACCTGACATCGGCTTTGGCCTCCGATCGGGCGGGACCGGTCGGTTGTCGGTCGCTCTAGGCTATTGGGCCCACCGGGTCCAGCCACGGCCATCGCGCGAATCGACGCCGTCTGCGCCGAGGCGATCGCGCCCTTTCTTCACAAATCTTTACCCCTCGCGCGGCGAGGTGGTGGTGCGGATGCTGGAGAATGTCCAACAGAAGACAATCGAACCTATTATCCGCGCCTGCGTAGCCGAGGGGACGCGCTTCTACACCGATGAGTATGATATCTACGCACGCTTGCCGGCATAGGGCTACGAGCACCACAGCGTCTGCCACAGCCGCGGCGAATACGCCCGCGACGAGGATGGTGATGGCTTCCATGAAGTCCACGTCAACACCATCGAGGGCACCTGGTCGTTGTTGCGCTCCTGGCTGCGCCCTCACCGCTGGATCTCCCGGGAACACCTCCCGATGTACCTGAGCTTTTTTCCGTTCGTCCACAACAGTCGTGCGCGCGGGAAGAGGCTCCTCCAGGCACTCTTGTCAGCGCTGGTCGTCGAGCTGTCTGGAATGCATCAAGAGCCAAAATTTATCATTTTAAACTGCGTCTCCGCTAAGGGTCGTGGATGCACCGTAGGGACGACTTAAGTCGCCCCTTGTAGTCGGGCTCGAGCGACGATCGCGCGGGATGGTTTCAGCCGGTTTCGTTCGTTCAGCGCATTCGAAAGGGTATGTTGCTGATATGATCGACCGAGGGACAACGGCGATAGAAATCACGCTGATCGCTTCGGCCGGCGTACACCCAGGCCACCAGTCCGTGCGCGACGGCGAGCTGCACCGCTTCCTCGATCAAGGCCTGTCCCAACCCGTAGTGTCGCCAACCAGGCGCGACGAAGACGCTCAAATGCGCATTGCGAGGTCGCTCGCAAAAGGGTTTGAACCAACGCACCAAGCTCCAGCCGAGGATCTCGGATTCCGAGCGCGCCAAGAAGCACAGCGCCTGCTTCGGATGCTCGCGAAGAACGGCAAGCATGTGGGAGTCCCCGGTGCCGTCGGTTAAAATGCGCAGGCGATTACGTTCCGATGACGTCAGTGCCGACAAGGGCTTCTCCTCGATCCGGACATCGTGTGTCGCAGGGGATTCTCCCGACGGGACGGCCGAGCCATCCGAGCTTGCGAAGCCGAAGGGTTCCGGATCGACGCAGGCGACACAGCCCTCGTAGTCTTGATGATCGCCCTGTTTTCCGCCGGACGAGACAGGGCCCCTCTCGACGGGGCATGGCATCGGTTTCGGGGACGGGGAGTCCTCCGATGCAACGCCGGCGACGGGTTCCCGAGGAGGATCTAGGTTTTCGAGTGATTTCGATGTTTGTTGCATCCAAAATCCTTAGCGAAGACACGGTTTAGAATGATATATTTTTAAGGTCTTAAACCGCGCCGACTTCAACGGCCGTCAAGTCTGCCGGGGCCGATCCTATCAAAAACATCGCATTCCAGGCGTTGCGTGGTTAAGGGAGAGACGAGTATTCCTGCCACCATTATCGTCGTCGAAGACGACCCGCGCATGGGTCATGTCCTTGCGCGTCATCTGACGCGAGCGGGTTACGCGGTGTCGAGCGCCGCCAACGGATCCGAGATGCGTCGCCTCTATCGTCACGATGGCGCGGATCTTGTGCTTCTGGACCTTAATCTGGGTGCGGAGGACGGCATGGATCTGGCGCGCGAGCTTGTCGGTTCCACCCCCGCGGCCGTCATGATCGTGACCGGACGCGATGACATCCAGGATCGCATCGACGGATTGGATGCCGGTGCAGACGATTACATCACCAAACCCTTCGAGATCGAGGAGCTGCTCGCACGCATCCGAGCTGTCCTCAGACGACATGCGTTCGAGGCGAGCGTTCACGACGCGATCCAACTGGGCACGTTGACGCTCGACCCGAGCGCCATGAGCCTGAGCGACACCTCCAGCGGGGCCTCCCTGCGCTTGACCGAGACGGAATCCCGCATCCTCGCGACCTTGATGCGTCAGCACGGACGGGCCGTGAGCCGCGCACAGTTGCTGAACCGCGAGCCCTTGGCCCCGGAAGACCGCACGGTCGATGTTCACATCGGCAACATTCGGCGCAAGCTGCGTGACGGCGGCATCCACACGCTCGTGATCTGGCCGGTGCGAGGCCACGGCTACCGCCTGAGGCTCGAGAGCAAATGACCGATTCCGATGCCCCAACGGGGCTCGCCATGCGAGCCCGGGCCGACGCCCCGGGATTAAGGATCCCCATCCAGCTTAAGCCCTGAAGCGGCGGCCGAACGCTTTGATGTGCCTTTGATGTGTCGATCTCAGGTGCATACCGCGCCGGGCGCGGTTTAATCAGGTAAGTCCTTCATAAATCTTTACTTGCAGCAATCGAGTTTGGCTTGGCCTAATGCGTTATTGTCTCGAAGCGCCTTGACTCCGCCGGGTGAACCGCCATCGCTCGAGGGCAGGCGAGCAGTCGGGATCGACGTCTTGTCCCGAAAGGAGAGTCAACATGCGACTGATGTGTCTTGATGACGATCCTCGAATCGAGGCCGTTCTGGGGCGTTTCCTGAAGCGGTTCGGGCATGCCGTGGATTTCCATGTATCGATCGCTTCCTTCAAGGCCGCGCTTGAGTCCGATCTTCCCGAGCTTGTCCTCCTCGATCTCGGTCTGGGGCGGGAGAACGGCATCGATGTCATCCACTGGCTGGCCGAGACCCATCCCGGGATTCCCGTCGTTCTCCTTTCGGGGCATGGCGACGATCTTCTCGATACCGCGCGACGCATCGCCCGCTCGACCGGAATCGAGGTCCTCGGGGCGGTATCCAAGTCCCGGATGGTGAAGGATCTTCCCGCAATCCTGGAGAGGGGCGTCAAGGCGGCAGCGCAAAGACCGCACCAAGACCCGCAAGCCGGGGCCGGCATCACTCGGCAGGATCTGGAATGGCAGATCCGGAGCGGCGGTATCGTCGCGTATTTTCAACCCATCGTCTCGCCGGCCGACGGGCGGTTGAGGGGCGCGGAGGTGCTGGCGCGCCTGCGGCTGCCGAGCGGACAGATCCTCGGTGCCGGGGAGTTCATTCCGCTCGCCGAATCGAGCGGGCTCATCTACGAGGTCACCGAGACCCTGTTCGAGCGTCTGATCGAGTCGCGCGAGACGCTTGCCGCGTCGGGTCTGACCTTCATCGCGGTCAACCTCTCGCCGCTGATCCTGCAGCAGGAACGGGCCTTGGTCTTGGTGCGCCGCTTGGTCGACGGGCTCGGGGGAATCTGCGCCGTCAAGATCGAGATGACCGAGAGCGCTGCCAGCGCTTATCCCGACATCTTGCGCAGCGTGGCGGCTCAGATCCATCTGATGGGCGTGTCGTTGGCGATCGACGATTTCGGGATCGGCTATTCCTCGATGCGGGCGGTCGCCGAGCTCCCGTTCGACACGCTGAAGATCGATCTGTCGTTCGTCTCGGAGATGTTCGATTCACCGAAAGCGCTGAAGTTGTTGCGCGCCATGATCAGCTTCGGTCAGACGCTGGAGCTGCAGGTGGTTGCCGAAGGGGTGGAGACGGAGGCGCAGCGCCGATTGTTGATCGAAGCAGGCGTCGATTTCGCGCAAGGCTATCTGTTCGGAAAGCCCATGACAGCGGAGTTGCTGGCGAGCAACTTCTCCGTGCCGAAGACGGATGCCAATTCCGAACCCGGGTCTAAACCTGACCGGGACCCGGAGCCGGAGGCGGAGCCTTCGCGTGCGCCGGACGAGCCGACCGGGCGCATCATCGGGGGCGAGATCGGGCGAACCATCATGGTCGTCGATGACGACCAACGCATGCTGCATGCCATCGCACGCATGGTGACGGCCTGGGGTTACCGCTGCGAGACCTTCACGGATGCACGCACCGCATTGCAGGTCTGCGAAGAAACTGCCCCCGCAGTTCTGATTGTCGATATTTACATGCCGGAGCTCGACGGGTTCGAGGTGATCAAGCGGATGCGCCAAATCGCGCCATCCACCCGAATCATTGCCGTGAGCGGTGATGTGGTCCGCGGGCACCACACCAACGTCCTGGATATGTGCCGAGTCTTGGGTGCGGATGCAATTCTGCAGAAGCCGATTGCCCCGGAACGCCTCGAAGCGACGCTCGAGCGTTTGATCGGCGGACCGGATCAGAGCGCGTCGGGCGGTGCGCCCGTCGCGTCGGGGCGCTCGCCGGGTCCGCGGCGGGTCGAAGATCCGCAGAGCGATGACCGCGCCGAGGTCTCGTAGCGCCAGGCGGCTCGGTCCGGCCTTCAAGGGCAGGGAGCCGCCGGGACGCGTTTGGATACAAATGCGGAGCGACAGGAGTGAAACAGCAGTCCAGCCACGCCGACCCGGCTAGCCCCGGCGCGGCCATGAGTCCGATCTACACCGTGGCCCTCACGGTCCTGCTGGCCGTGCTCGCTGTGGTCGGCAACCATTTCAATCTTTCGCTCTTCTTCGGCCTACAGATCATCTTCGGATCCGTGGCCGTGCTCTTGGCCATTGTCTGGCTCGGGACCCGTGCCGGCCTGATCGTCGCAGCCGCCTCGGGGGCCTACACCTATCTTCTGTGGGATCATCCCTTCGCGCTGTTGATTTTTTTGGCCGAGGCGGCCTTTGTGGGCTGGCATCGGGATCACGCGCGACGACGCGGCCGCGAGGTGCCGATGCTCGGTCTCTCGGTGGTGCTCTATTGGGCTTTGCTCGGCGTCCCCCTGGTTCTGCTCTTCTATCGTCTGGTCATGGGGATGGTCTGGCACCAGACCCTGGTGGTCGCGGTCAAGCAGTCCCTGAACGGTATCCTGAACGCGGCCTTGGCGGGGCTGGTGGTCATGGCCGTGGCCGCCGCGAGAGGTCGCCCGGGCAGCCTCTCGACACGAGAGGTGTTGTTCACGCTCTTCCTCTCGGGGTTTCTGCTGCCGTCGATCTTCCTTGTTGCCTGGGAGAATCGCGATCTCAAGGGCCGCTTGGAGCAGGATCTCGCCGATCGCCTGAGGATTTTCGGTGTGCTCGCCATTCACGATCTCGGCCCGGCCCCACCCGCAACTACGAGTGAAGCGGCCCGAATCCTGAGCCATGTACAGGAGCTGACCCGGCTCTTCGGCAACACACTGCCCGATTCCGCCAAGCTCGAGGTCCGTCCGATCGGGCTGTTCGGGGGCATCGGGCCTACCGCGGGTGCGCCGCATACGCGCGTCGTCCGAACCGCGGTCGAGGGTCTGATGATCCTCGTGCCGGAGGATTGGCATCCCTCGCGGATGGCGCTCTGGCGGCAGGCGCGCTATCGCATGACCCTGCCGCTTGCAGACCCGACAGTGGGCGCGGGTCTGTCGATCGAGCTCAGTGCGGCCCCGCTGGTCGACGAGCTGCAGCGCAGGGTGCTGCGTCTGCTGACGCTTCTGCTGGCGATCGCCGGGATCGCGATCCTGCTGGCGGACCGATTCGCCGTGCTGCTGGTGCGTCCGTTGAAACAGCTCGTGCAGACCGCTGTCGAGGTGCCCGCTCGGGTCGTCGCGGGCGAGACCCTGCCCATCCCGTCGGCCGGGCTCTTGGCCGAAGGACGGGCACTGACCGACGCCTTCGGGGCCATGGCCAACCGCCTCGCCGCGAGCTTCGCACGGTTGGCCGAGAGCGAGGCGTCGCTGCGCGAGGCGCAGGCAACCGCGCATCTCGGCAGTTGGAACTTCGATTACGTCAGTGGCCGGCTCGCCTGGTCCGACGAGGGGTTTCGACTGCTCGGGTATGCGCCCGACGCCGTCACGCCGAGCCTGGAGGCGTTTTACGCGGTCGTGCCCGAGGAGGATGGCGTGCGCGTGCGGGCGGCAATGGAGGCCGTCCTCACCCGCCCCGATGGTCTTTTTGCCGTGGAGCATCGGGTGCAGGGTGTCGACGGCGTGCAGCGGATTCTCCGCGCGGAAGGTCGAGCGCATTTCGCCGATGACGGAACACCGTTGCGTTTCTCCGGAACTGCCCTCGATATCACCTCGCAGCGCGCGGTCGAGGATACCTTGCGGGCGCAGGAGGAGCGTTATCGTCTGGTCGTGGAGAACATCGAAGATCTGGTGGTCCGCACCGATGCCCAAGGCCGATTCCAGTATGTCAGCCCCTCCTATTGCAGGCTCTTCGGTCGCGACGAGGCCGAGCTGATCGGCCATCATTTCATGCCGCGTGTCCACCCGGACGACCGAGAACGCACGGCGGAGGCCATGCGTGCGCTGCAGAACCCGCCGTACACCTGTCGGATCGAGCAGCGCGCCGAAACGGTGCTGGGTTGGCGGTGTTTGCAGTGGTTCGACCGCGCCGTGCTCGACATGGAGGGCCGCGTCGACACGATCGTCGGGATCGGGCGAGACATCACCGAGCGCAAGGCCGCCGAGTCGGCGCTGGCGGAGGAGCGTCGCCGTCTCGCCGACATCATCGCCGGGACACAGGTCGGGACCTGGGAGTGGGATCTCGTCACCAATGCATTGACGGTGAATCCGCGCTGGGCCGAGATGATCGGCCGCCGCCTCGAGGATCTCGAGCCGACCACGATCGAGACCTGGCAGATGTTCTGTCATCCCGAGGATCTCGCGAGGTCCGAGAGCGCGGTCGCGCGGCATCTCCGCGGCGAGACCGACCAATACCGTTGCGATCTGCGGATGTTGCACGACGACGGCCGTTGGATCTGGGTGCATGATCAGGGGCGCGTCTCGGCGCGCGATGCGCAAGGTCGGCCGCTGCGTATGGCCGGAATCCATGAGGATATTACCGTCCGCCAAGAGGCCGAGCTCGAGCTGATGCGGCGCGAGTCCCTCGAGCGCGAGCTGCTCGGGCTGGCCTCGGCCTTCGTCGCAGTCTTTGATGAGCATCTCGACCCCCTGGTCAACCGAACCCTCGAGCGGCTCGGCGGCTTCACCGAGTCGGATCGGGCCTATGTGTTCCGGTTCGATCGCGCTGCCGACACCATGAGCAACAGCCATGAGTGGGTCGCCCCGGGGATCGAGCCGATGATCGGGCATCTGCAGCAGATGCCGATCGAGCGCTTTTCCGCCTCGATGCAGCTTCTCGAGTCCGGACAGGCCGTTGTCGTCCCGCGTGTGGCGGAGCTCCCGGAGGCCTGGGCCATGGAGCGCGAGGTCCTGCAGTTCAAAGCGATCCTGTCGGTCGTGCTGGTGCCCCTGCTGCAGGATGAGCACCTGATCGGTTTCGTCGGTTTCGATGCGGTGCAGGCGCCGCGGGACTGGTCGGAGGCGGAGGTCCGCTTCCTGCGGGTCTTTGCCAGCATCCTGGTGAGCGCGTTCGAGCGCGCCCGTATCTACTCGGAGCTTCGCGACAGCAACCGGCGCTATGACCAGCTCGCGGTGCAGAGCCGGATCGTCAACTGGGAGGTCGACGCCGAAGGTCTCTTCACCTATCTCAGTCCGGCGGCCGAGGCCGTTACCGGCTACCGCCGCGAGGAGCTGGTCGGTCGAAAGCACTTTTTCGATCTAACGCCCGAATCGATGCGATCCCGCGTGAAGTCCGAGGCATTGCAGCTCTTCGGGCGCCGGGATCGCCTGAGCGACTACAGCAATCCCCTCCGTTGCGCCGACGGCTCGACGATCTGGGTGCTGACCAACGGTGCCCCGGTCGTCGCCGAGGACGGCACGTTGCTCGGATACCGTGGTACCGACATCGATATCACCGCTCGGTATCGGGCACAGGAGCGGCTCAAGGAAAGCGAGGCCCGTCTGAGCGCGGTGTTCGAGAATGCGCCCATCGGGATCGCGATCGCGGGTCCCGACGGGCGAGTGAGTCTGGCCAACCGCGTGCTCGGCGAGTTTCTCGGCTATTCGCCGCAGGATCTGCTCGGGATGCACTTCGACGAGTTCACCTGCCCGGACGATCTGATGACGGAGCTTGACTTGTTTCGGGAGCTTGTGGCGGGAAAGCGCAGCCTCTACCGAATGACCAAGCGCTATCTCAAGGCCGACGGGACGATTGTGTGGGGTGATCTGCGGGTCGTCTTGCTGCCCGGCCTGGTCGATGATCGGCCCATGGCGCTCGGGATGGTCGAAGACATCACCGAGATTCAGGCCGCGACCGAGCGCAAGCGCGAGCTCGAGGCCACGCTGATGCACTACACCAAGAACCTGGAATCGCTGGTTGATCTGGCCAGCCAGGCCTTGCCGGCGACCGAGGAGCTTCGCGCCATCCTGCAGTTGGGGTGCGAGGGGCTGGGCATGGATGCCGCCGACGTCGGAGCGATCGGATCGGACCGAACCTATCGCGCGCTCGCACGTTATCCGGACGCCGATGGAGCGCAAGGCCGGTCTATCCCCGAGGCCTGCGTCGGGCTGGACGCGGACGCGCACGAGCCCGGTATCCCGCACATCTTGGTCGGCTCGCAGCTGCCGGATGGGGCTCGGCAGGCAGGCTACGTCTCCTGTCTGCACATGGCGTTGCAGTGGACCGGACCCGGCAGTCGGGTCAGTGCCCTAGTGATCAGGTTTTGGGGACGCGCCGACATTGACGCGTTGTCGGGTCCGAACCGAGAGCTGGTTCGGCTGATCGGCCAGCGCATCGCCGCTCAGCAGCACGAAGAGCAGCTTCAGGCCGCACTGATCGGCGCGAAGGAGCGCGAGACAATCGGTCATCTGGCGAGCGGCGTGGCGCACGATTTCAATAATCTGCTCGGGGTGATCGACGCCAACCTCTATTATCTGGAAGCCATCCTGAGCGGCGAGCAGGGCGATCCCGAGGTGGCTCAGGTTATCGAAGAGACCCAGAGTGCGCTCGGTCAAGCGAAGGTCGTCACCTCGGGCATGCTCTCGCTCAGTCGCGCAGGCGGCATCGTGCCGAAGAGCGTGGAGCTCGAGAAGACGATTCGCGAGCTGGTGACGATCCTGAGACAGATCCTCCCGGCCAAGATCAACCTCACGCTGGATCTCGAACCCGGACTCGCGGCCATGAGCAATTCCGCGTTCCTCCAAGCCGCGTTGCTGAACCTCGTCCTGAACGCGCGTGATGCGATGCCCGATGGCGGGGATCTGCTGATCGCCGCACAGACCGCCGTGTGGGACGCCCCCGTCCCGCTGGCGGTCGGTCAAGTCGATCCGGGCGAGTACGTCCAGATCCGCGTTGTCGATACCGGGTGCGGGATGCCAGACGAGGTCGTCGACAGGCTCTTCGAGCCGCTGTTCTCGACCAAGGCCAAACAACGCGGGCATGGGCTCGGCATGTTCATGGTGCAGGAGTTCGTCACGCGCTCCGGTGCGGGTCTGGCCGTCTCCTCGCAGGTCGGTCGGGGCACCGAGTTCCGTCTCCTGATGCCGCTCGCCCCCCGAGTATCCTCGCTGCTCGACGCCCCGGGGTCATCACGCGAGGATCCGCCCAAGCCTCTGCTGCGGATCCTCGTCGTCGACGATGACCCGCGTGTCAGGGACTCGGTCGGGCGATTGCTGATGTTGGACGGCATGCTGATCTCGTTCGCCGAGAATGGCCAAGACGCCCTCGATCTCTTGGGACGCGACGCCGACTTCGACCTGGTGTTGTCGGATCTGGCGATGCCCGTCCTCGACGGCGCTGCCCTGTGCGCCGCGCTGGCGCAAGCGTTTCCGGATCTGAAGGTGATCCTGATGACCGGCCAAGCCCCGTCGGCCTTCTCGCTCGAGGCCTTGCCGGACGCGCCGTTGGTGCTGCGCAAACCCATCGATCACGGTGCTCTTAGAGCCGCGATCGCGGAATCCTTTGTCGGACCCCGAGACTGACGAAGATCATCGCCCGATGTTCATCGCGTCATCCGAGAACGTCATGCCGATTCACATTTCTTTACTGTATGACTGAAGCCCGTTCGCTTAATCTCCTTGGCGATCCCTAGTCAATGAGTCCGGGCCGAGATGATGCGGGTGTTTGTCTCCCTTCTATCGACGTTGCTCGTGGTCTGGATTCTTCTGCGCGTCCTCCATCCACTTGCTGATCGTATGGGTTTGATTGACCGCCCCGACCAAAGACGCAAACGCCATTCAGTGCCGGTCCCGGTCGTTGGGGGAATCGCGATCTACGGCGGCATCCTGGCGGGCGCTTCTTGGTGGTTTCCGCTGTGTACGCACGCTCTTTTCCTGCTCCTTGGCGCCGGAGTGTTGGTTGTCGTCGGCACAATGGATGATCGCTTTCACCTCGGCGTCCGCATCCGTTTTGCCGGTCAGGCGACAAGTGCGCTTCTGCTCATCTTCGGGACGGATGTCCGACTCGACTCGCTCGGCGACATCTTCGGAACGGGTCCGGTGGAGCTCGGCATCATGGCCGTTCCGGTGACCATGATTGCGATCGTCGGCATGATCAACGCCTTCAATATGATCGATGGGATGGACGGGCTCGCCGGCGGGCTCGCGTTGATCGCATTGGGAGGCGTGCTTGCGATGCCCGGGGTTGCGGAGACGTCGCGCCTGCCGGTCGCCTTGGTTTGCATCGCACTCTTACCGTTCCTTGTGCATAACCTGGGGATCCTCGGAGTGACGCGACATCGCGTCTTCTTGGGCGATGCCGGAAGCATGCTCATGGGATACCTGGTGGCCTGGACGATGATCGAGGTCACGCAAGCGACGGCGTCCGACATCGCGCCGGTTGCCGCCCTCTGGCTGACCGCAATCCCGCTCTTGGATACCTTCGGCGTCATGGCGCGACGCATACGGCGCGGCCGATCACCTTTTGCGGCAGATCGTCGGCATCTGCACCATGACCTGTTGCGCGCTTTCGGATGTCCGAAGAACACCCTGCGCGTCATCCTTTCGGGCGCTGTTCTCATGGCCGCGATTGCCGTTTCGGCAACGGCACGTTCCATCCCCGAAGCCATGCTCTTCTATGCCTTTTTCCTGATTGTTTGTCTCTACTTCGCGTCGCATCGGATTGTGCCGGGGGTGTTGCGTTGGTCATACAGAAAACGCCGAAACTTACGGAATCTCGGGCATGTTGCCCTTAGCGAGAGGGAGGCTGCTTGATGGACAAGGAGCAACCCGTCGAGTCCGCTCGCTGGTATGTGGTTCAGTCCAAGCCGCGACAAGCGCAACGAGCCGAGATCAATCTCATGCGTCAAGGCTATGTCGTCTATCACCCAAGGATTCTGCTCGAACGCGTTCGGCAAGGAAAACGTCAGGCTGTCGAAGACTCGCTCTTCACGAACTACCTCTTCATTCAGCTGCGCCGTTGGATCGACGATTGGTCTCCGCTGCGCTCCACCTTCGGTGTTTGCCGATTGGTGTCGTTCGGGAACGAGCCGCTTCCTGTTTCCGACGTACTGATCGAGTGTATCCGGCAACGTCTCGCGACGGCGCCGGTTCAGCCCGTATTTCAGCCGGGGCAGGTCCTTCGCGTCAACGCAGGGGTCTTGAATGAGCTGGATGCGATCTTTGATGCCTATGACGGCGAGGATCGTGCGCGTTTGTTGATCCAGATTCTCGGCCGGCCGACAGAAGTCGTGCTCCCCTTGTCTTCCCTGGCTCGGTCCGCCTGAGTCATTTGCAAGACGAGTAACGCACCCATCAACGTCCCTGTCGTCCCCTCAATATCGGTTAACTATGTTTGATTTCTTACCCGTTGTTCGACGAAGTCGTGCTCGGATTCGCTATGAAGACCAGGTCAGAGAGCAATATGACCGTGTGTCCGCGTACTCGCAGTTGCTGGCATCGTCTTCCAGTTATTCTCCATTAATATCGAGCCGTACCATCCTGATCCATCGCAAATTCGAGTTCGGCGAATCCCGGAAAAAGGTCATCGACGTGCTCGGTCGTCCGGGACATTCGATCCATTCTCCCAATCCCGTGACGGCAGCGATCCTCGTCTACCGCTATCGGCTCGAGGATTACCGAATTCGCGACGAGATCCATTTTTCAGCGCATGGGCTCTTCTATGTGAGGCGGAACTTCTCCTCCGTCACAACGCTTAGGCATGCGGATCTTCTTCGGGCGTACTCCGAGAAGTATCTCGGCGGTTCGCCATTCCACGGCGTCAAGCAAAAGATCGTTGATACTGGCGGACGCGAGATCTTGCCAACCCTGGCGCCTGCGATCATCATGAACTATGTCGCGACCTCGCATCCTGCCTTTCGGCAGATTGCCGACCACGCACGAGGCGCCTCCTCGCGATATGCGGATCCCCACGACCTACAGAGGGACTCCGCGTTGCACGACTGGCTGTAGGCGCAGTCTCGATCTCGAAACCCATTCCCTCAAGACCGCCGGAAAGTCCCGGCGGGGCGGCCCTGCTGTTTTTTGCGCTCAGTGCCGGTCGGGTCGAGGCCCATCATCGGCATCCAGCACACGAGCTGGGCGTCAGCTTCTTCAAGCAGTTGGTGCCGACGCTGCGTCGGTATGCCCTGTACAACGGGGAGTAGGTTCCCATGACCGACCTTATGGCTCCCAACCCATACCCTAGATGCCCGGCGCGTGATGTCGTCACCCGTGACGGGTTGGATCTGCCCAAGATGGAGAGGGCGTGTATGACGTCCGATGTAATCCTGTCATCGACCATGGTGGAAATCATAGCCGAAGCTTCCGTGCCTTGCGTTGGACTGCTGGCAGAAGGATTCAGATGAAATCGGTCGATGGCTTTACAATTCTTAACTTGAAATCGGCGGTGTACACATTTTAAGTTCAAGCAGGAGTTGAGTTTCAAGGCGTTGGAAGGTTGTCTTTTTTCTATGGAGTGAATTTGTGGTGATTTCCATCAAACTCCGACTGATTGAAATGCACCTGCTGGATGGTTGACACAGTGACCATTTTCGATCGGTCCAATGGCGATGGGATCGCATCTGCGCCGAAATTGCAGCGTCTGATCGATGGCCTGCCGATTGCGATCGCGATTCAGAAACTGGACGATGAACACAAACTGGCCTTCATCAACGAGCAGTTCGTTCGCCAATTCGGCTATACCCTGGATGACATCCCGACGGTCACGCACTGGGCGCTGCTCGCTTATCCGGACGACGTCTATCGACACGAGGTCTTTTCCGTCTGGGATGCAGCCCTTGAGCGTGCGATTGAGACTGCGGGACAAATCGAGTCCATGGAGTTCGCGGTCAGATGCAAGGACGGTCGCGCCCGTGACGTGCTGATCAAGGCCGTCGTTCTCGACGATGAGCTCCTGATTACCGTGACCGACATCACGGAGCGCAAGCTCGCCGAACAGGGTTTGGCCGCGAAAGAGGCCGAGCTCCGCAGGGTGCTCGAGAACTTACCGATTCCGGTCATCGTCGCGCGTCTTGCCGGAGATGCCTCGCTGACCATCGTCAACCACGCCTTTACAGCCGTCTTCGGTTATCGGATCTCGGAGATTCCGACGCTTCGAACCTTGTCGGAGCTGACCAGTCCGGATCCGGCCTACCGAGCGGAGGTCTTTGGCCGTCTGGAGCGAAATCTCGACACGGCGATCGCCGACAAGTCTCTCGTCAAGCCCATTGATTGGGAGATCACATGTCGGGACGGTAGCCGACGCAGGGTCGAGATGAGTGCTCTCCCGCTCGATGACGTCGTCATCGGCACCTTCGTCGACATCACGCAACGCCATCAAACAGAGCTGGCGCTGCTCCAGGCAAAGCAGAAGGCAGAACGACTCGAACGGACCAAGAGCGCCTTTCTGGCCAACATGAGCCACGAGATCCGCACACCGCTCAATGCGGTGCTCGGCGTCGCTCAGCTGCTTGGCTACGAGTCGCTGACCGACCCCCAGCACGACCTCCTGAGACGGATCAATGAGGCCGGCGCCTCATTGCTGCGTGTCGTCAACGACATCCTGGATCTCTCCAAGATCGAGGCCGGACAACTCGCCATCGAGCAACATCCATTCGATCTCAGCACGCTCCTGTCGAAGATCGACGGTCTCCATCACCCGATCGCACGGCAAAAAGGGATCGACCTGTGCATCCAGGTGTTGCCCGCACTCGAGGACACACTGATCGGCGACGCTCTGCGCATCGAGCAAATCCTCAGCAACCTGGTGGGCAATGCGATCAAATTCACCGAGCAGGGCTCGGTGAGCATCCTGGTCCAGCATGGGCCGGATGACGATGATCGGGTCAGACTTCGCTTCGAGATCCGAGACACGGGTATCGGTATCGCTCCCGAGGCCCTCGCCGGACTCTTCACGCCCTTTACGCAGGCGGACACGGGGATCACCCGCCGATTCGGCGGGACCGGCCTCGGTCTCGCCATCAGCAAATTGTTGGTCGATCTGATGGGCGGCACGATCGGCGCGGATAGCCAGATCCAGCACGGCAGTCAATTCTGGTTCGAGCTTGCAGTCGTCCGTGGTGCGGCAGAGCGCACCGAGCTTCGCGCGGCCGATGCCTCGGATCAACCGCAGATGCCGCGGCTGAGCGGTCGTCACTACCTCGTGGTCGACGACAGCGCAATGAATCGGTTATTGATCGAACGGATGTTGCGGATCGAGGGCGCGAGGACGACCCTACTCGACGATGGCGGACAAGCGATCGCGTGGCTCGAGGACGGTTCGGGTGACATCGATGCCATCCTGATGGACGTTCAGATGCCGGTCATGGATGGACTGACGGCTACACGTCTGATCCGTGGGGATCTGCATTTGCATGATCTCCCCGTCATCGCCGTCACCGCGGGAGTCATGGCCGAGGAGCAAGCCGCCGCCCGGGCCGCCGGGGTCAACGAGGTGTTACCCAAACCGATCGACCTCGAGCAGCTCACGCGCTGCCTCATGCGTTGGATCCCCGGCGACGCAGGATCGGAGGCGGACGACCGAATCCAACCGGGTGGCGAGTCATCGATCGAAACGAAACGAGCAGCCAGCCGGCCGCCTATCGTCCAGGGTGATATCGGCGATTTTCCGATCATCGCCGGGATCGATAAGCCAAGCGCCGTCTCGGGGACCAGTTCTGATCGGGGGTTATTCCTGAGCCTGTTGGAGACCTTCGCCGAGCAGAATCGTGACCTCATCCCCCTGACCAGGCTTGATCTGGCTCGCGATGAGCGCGACGGCGCGGCACGACGCATGCACACCCTACGTGCAAATGCGGGGCAATTGGGCGCAATGGACCTGATGCGCTCGGCCTCCGCGCTCGAATCCGCCATCCGCAACGGAGAATCGGATCTCGATGCACGCCTGGATGCATTGGCGGCTCAAATTGCCGGACTGATCGAGGCGAGTATCCCCTGGCGGTCCAACCCCGCTGAAGCTTTACAGGCATCCAAGGTCTCGCCGGCCCTCATCGACGAGGTGCTGAGCCGGCTCAACCGCGCACTTCAGGATCAAGACCTGAGCGCACTGCGCCTGTTCGAATCGCATCGGCAAGAATTGGCTTCAGTCTTGGATGACGCGGTCATGCCCGCGCTGCGCCGTGCGATACGCGTCTGCCGTTTCGCAGAGGCATTGTCGATCCTGGAGCCGCATTCAAAGAGATCACGCCGACTGCAGGTCGCGGATCGGCCACCGGCGATGCAGCCAGAACCGCGCATCCTCATCGTCGATGACGATCTCTCGGCGATTCCGGTCCTTCACATGGCCTTGGACGGCCTGGGCGAATTGCGCTTCGCGACCGATGGATACGATGCCCTTCAGCGCTTGGCGCAGAGCCGGGTTGACCTTGTACTCTTGGACGCGATCATGCCGAATCTCGACGGTTTCGAGACCTGTCGAGCGATCCAGAGCCGGTATCCCGAGACGGCAGTGATCTTTGTCACTGCGGAGAACGATGCAGCAAAGGAGGTGAAAGCCCTCGCGCTCGGTGCCCGTGATTTCATCAGCAAACCGATCAATCCGCCCGTGGTGCGCGCTCGCATCGAGACGCACCTGCGGCTCAAGGCGCAAAACGACTTGCTGCGCGATCTCGGACAGCGAGACCCCCTAACGGGCTTGGCCAATCGGCGCGCGCTCGACGAGCAGCTCGCTCGAACGTGGCAAGATACCTTCCGCCGCCAAGAGCTCAGCTCGCTGCTGATGATCGATATCGATCATTTCAAGGCATACAACGACCATTACGGACATCTCAAGGGGGATGAGTGTTTGCGCGAGGTGGCCGCCATCTTCGTCGACACGGCTGCCCGTGCAGGTGACCTCGTCGCGCGATTCGGCGGCGAAAAATTCTCGATCCTGCTGCCCGCCACGCCGCCGGAGCAAGCGGCAGGCCTCGCCGAAAAGCTCTGCGCGGCGGTCCGCGCGCGGCGCATCCCTCATGAGCGATCCAACACCGCGCCCTACCTGACAGTGAGTATCGGCGTAGCCAGTACCATCCCATCCATGCCGCATGAGACGGCGCTGAACGACGACGACATCGCGGGCGCACACCGGGATTTCGGCCTCGAGCTCGCAAGCAATCTCCTCGCACGCGCCGATTCCGCGCTCTATGCCGCAAAGGCGGCCGGCCGCAACTGTGTGCGCATCGACATTGACGGGGCGTGCGGGGCATAGCCTGCGAGATGCCGCCGGTCAGAGGGATTTCGCGTACGCCGAATGGTCACTCGCTCGGGAAGGTTTTGGCCAGGATCCGGCAGGTGAACGCCAATCGACTCGCCCGGAATCCGGAACGGCGTCGGTTTCAGATGCTCCGCTGCAGTCGATCGCGTTCGCCTCCGAGCTTCACAACCTGCGAGTGCCGGACCTTCGCGGCTTCACGGCAAGAAGCCCCGAACGCAAAAAAGCCCCGGCCTTTCGGCCGGGGCTGTGCGCCGTTCAAGCCCGTTTCGTGCGCAGGCTCAGAGCGATCTCTTGCAGAAGTACCAGTCCACGCAGTCGTACTCGTCGCTCGCGACCCGTGCGTTCGCCTCCTCCACGCTGCCCGGCGGCGGGACGATGACCTGCTCGCCCGGCTGCCAGTTCTCGGGCGTGGCGACCTTGTAGGCGTCGGAGGTCTGCATGGCCTTCACCAGACGCAGGATCTCGTCGATGGAGCGGCCGTTGCTCATCGGATAGTAGAGCATCGCGCGCAGCACGCCTTGCGGGTCGATCACGAAGGTGGCGCGCACCGCAGAGGTGTCGCTCGCGCCGGGCTGGATCATGCCGTAGGCCTTGGCGACCTGCATGGAGAGATCGGCGATGATCGGAAACCCGATCTCCACGTCGAACTTCTCCTTGATGTTGCGCACCCAGGCGACGTGGCTGTAGTGGCTGTCGATGGAAAGGCCGAGCAGATCGCAGTCGATCGCCTGGAAATCGGCATGGCGGCGGGCGAAGCCCATGAACTCGGTGGTACAGACCGGCGTGAAGTCGGCCGGGTGCGAGAAGAGCACCAGCCACTTGCCGCGATAGTCTTCCAGGGTCTTGCGGCCGTGAGTGGTGGGGGCATCGAAGGCCGGCGCCGGCTCGTTCAGACGCGGCATGGCGGGGGCGGTCATGGTCTCGTTGGTCATGGGTCGATCTCCAGGTATTCAGTGGTTGTTGCGTCATCCCTCGCGTGAGGTTGACGCTAGATTAGCGATCGGTGATGGACGCATGAAGTCGTTTGTTGCGATGTCGCTCATCGCTCACGACGATTGCGTTATATCAATCGATTTCTAATAACGATCACGCGAGGTGCGAAGGGGCGATTCTTGGCTCGTAGCCTGCGCAGCCTCGCGATGGATCCGGATCGTGTCCGGCGTCGGGGTTCGAGACGCTCACGCCGTCGGTCCGGGGCATTCGGATTACGGCTGGGGGTGCAATGTCGTCAAACGGTGACCGACGTCGCTCCGGTCTCCAACTGCTCTAGCCTCACCCTCAACTGAGCGATCTGCTTGCTTAGAGGCGGTGTTGCCGGCCCACGCGGCTCCGGGTGTCCGATCGGGGTTTCACCGGCCTCGAGCACTCCGCGTCGGCCACCGCCGCGTCCCGCCCGCTCAAGCCCTGAAGGGGCGGCCCAACGCCTTGATATGGTGATCTCAGGCGCGCGTTTCAGGGAGGGGCCGAACGGTGACAAACGCCCCGGCCCGGCAGGGCACATCTTTAGACCGCCCTTTCAGGGCTCAAGGATTTCGGTTGATGGCAACCCGGGGCGCAGCCCCGGGCTGCATCGGTCGCGCCGTTGGCGCTCGATACACACTGCCGCAACGCGCCTCGCCAGGCTCGCCCTCAATGGTTTTTGTTGCTCGATACGTGCGGCCCTCCGCCCCGAATCGTGGATTGGTACGCGGCTTAAACTCATTGATCAGGTGCCCGGATGTCGCCGCGCACGCTGCAGTCGAGAGCCCCAACCCGGCGGCATGCGCGCTTCCGGACGGAGCGCAGATGGCCGACTTCGGAAAACCGGCGCTTCCGGTATGATCGGAGTCCAACCAGCCCTGATGCGAGGGATCCCGTCATGCGATTTCCTTACGGCTTAAGCGATTTCGGCAAGCTCATCCAGGACGGATACTTCTACCAGGACCGTACCGATCGGATTCCCCTCCTCGAAGCCGCAGGGGACCAACTGATCTTCATCCGCCCCCGCCGCTTCGGCAAAAGCCTGCTGCTGTCGATGCTGGAGCACTACTACGATGTGAACCGGGCGGCGCAATTCGAGGCGCTGTTTGGACATCTGGCCATCGGCCGGAATCCCACGCCACGGCACAACCAGTATTTCGTGATGAAATGGGACTTCTCGCTGGTCAAAGCGCAGGGAGAGATCAAGGACATCGAAGCGGCGTTGCACCAGCATCTCAATGATCGCATGGCTCAGTTTGCCGCCGATTACGCAACGCATCTCACCCAGCCCGTGACGCTGCGCCCGGATAACGCCATTTCGTCGCTGGAATCGCTACTGAGCGCGACGCGGGCGGCCGGCCGCAAACTCTATCTGCTGATTGACGAATACGACAATTTCGCCAACGACGTGCTGATGGCCGGCCGTAAACAAGAATATTACGAAGCCCTCCTGTATGGCGAGGGCTTGCTGAAAACCGTGTTCAAGGCGGTAAAAGCGGCGGCGGGTGGTTTAGGGCTGGATCGGGTGTTCATCACCGGGGTGTCGCCGGTCGTCCTCAGCGACATGACCAGCGGCTATAACGTCGGGGAGAATATCTATCTCAAAGCGACGTTCAACGATCTGTGCGGTTTCACCGAGCCGGAGATCGCCGCCGTGCTGGCGCGCATGGCCGTGGAAGGCGGTTCCTGGTCGGCGGCGGAGGCCCTGGAGACCATGCGCACCTTCTACAACGGTTACTGCTTCAGCGAAACCGGCGGGGAGCGGCTCTACAACCCGACTCTGAGTCTGTATTTTCTCAAAGCCTTGCAGACTGATGGTGGCTATCCAAAGGAAATGCTGGACGAAAATCTGGCGATGGATCGCGGCAAACTGGCTTACATCGCGCAGCTTCCGCATGGCGAAGCGGTGTTGATTCAGGCGCTCAATGGTGCGGAGGGTGTGATCATTCCGCGCCTGGCCCGGCGCTTTGGCGTCGCGGACGTCTTGACCGCGGTCAAGGATCAGCCGTTCATGGCCTCGCTGCTGTATTACTTCGGGGTCCTGACCTTTGCCGGTCGCGGCGTGCTGGGCAAGGCGATCCTGAACATCCCCAATCTGGTGGCCCGCTCGCTCTATGTCGAACGGTTGCGGGAGCTCTGGCTGCCCACCTACGACGATCGCCAGACCATCCCGCGTCTGGCGGAAACCGTGTATCTCAAGGGCGATTTGGCCCCGTTGGTCGCCTTTATCGAACAGCGTTATCTCCCGGTGCTCTCGAATCGGGATTATCGTTGGACCAATGAATTGCTGGTGAAGATCGCCTTTCTCACGCTGCTGTTCGATGACCGGCTGTACATGATGGTCTCGGAAACCGAGGTGGACCACGGCTATAGCGATCTGAGCCTGATTGTCCGATCCGATATGCGGCAGTTTCAGGCCCTGGATCTGTTGCTGGAATTCAAATACCTAAGCCTGAAGGATCTGGGCCTGACCGGGGAGCAGGTGCGTGAATCCACCGCGGCGCAATTGGAGGCGCTGCCATTGATCCAGGCAAAACTGACGGAGGCCGGGGATCAGGCGCAACGCTACGGCGCCGCCTTACGGGCCCGCTACGGCCTGACCGATCTGCGGCTGTTTGCAGTGGTCGGCGTCGGGCTGGAGCGGGTGGTCTGGCGGGCGGTCCAGCCGGTCGGACCCTAGCGACGGGGAGGGCCGTCAGCAAGGCCAGGACGCTGTGAGCCATTTGCGCTGCTGCGTTTTCCCGGACCTGGTGAGCATCGTCGAGGGTCAAGCCGGCCGGCACGGCGGGTTTTTCACAGCGTCGCGGACGCCCGGCAGCGCGCCAGGGCTCGCAAATGCGATCCACTCTCAATAAGTCCTGGCGACGAACAGCCTCGCCCGCAGGCGACGTCGCGGCGGCCTGACCGGGAGGACCGAACGGGAAACTCTAGCCGGTCGAGGGAATCGGTTGCACCAACGAGCGCATCTGTTCGATGCGCCCCTGCCGGACATGCCCCAAGGCCATCGCCATCATGACCGCCGGGGCCAAGCCGACGCGGGTGGTCATCTTCGCCCGCCCCCGAATGAAGTGCCGCTCGAAGCCGAAGCTGTTGTCGATGCGGTTGTTGATCCGCTCCAGTGCGCTGCGCCGGTTGTAGCCGCGCCGCCAACTCGGACTGCCGTGGGGCGTGGGCACGAAGATGCGCCGATCGTGCTCGTCGAGGCGGATCCGCACGATGCGCCCGTAGTCGCCGGGCGAGACGCCGCCGGCTTGATGACAGGCGTCGCGGCCTTGGCAGTCGAGCCCGTAGGCGGCGGCCGGGCAGCGGTATTTCAGGGCGTTGCGATCGGCCTCGAAACCCTGGAAGGCCAAGTCGCGCTGCACGCCGGTGTGCGGGCAGATGCAGTGGACGCTGCCCTTTTCGGTATGCACGATGGTGTCGACCCGCTCGGGGAAGAGGGGGCGCGTGATCGGCTTGGACGGGTCGTCGTCGGGGTGTTGCTTCTCCTCGCGCCACAGCTCGCGGGTGTCGATCAAGGGGCGGATACCGTACTCATCCCACAACAGCGCCTTGGTCTCGGCGCTGTCCAGACCGCGATCGGCGCTGAAGTCGCCGCAGCGCTGCGCCAACGCGGGGGTCTCGGCGAACAGCTCCTTGATCATCGCCCGCAGTTCGGGCTGCTCGGCGTGGGAGGCCGGGGTCAGGTGCATCGCCACGGGGATCTCGTAGCGGGTGTCGGCGATCAGGTGCAGACCGTAGCCGAACCAGCTCTTGACCTTGCTCCAAGCCTTGCCGGTGCGCGCGTCGACCCCGCCGGTTTCGTGCTGACCCCAATCGGCATCCGGAGCGGAGGTTGTCCCGGTGGTGCGACTGGTCCTCCCGGTACTGTGGCTCTCGATGGCCTTGCCGTCATAGCCGAGATGACAGCCGAAATCCGGCAACGCCGCCATCAACTGCTCGCGCAGGGCCCCGATCATCTCCGTCACCATCCCCAACGTCTCCTCCAATTCAATGACGTTGGCGAGAAAACGCGAGAAGCTCCAGCTGGTGGGCACCGCCGCCTGCGGATCGGCCGGCGCCTCGCGCACCGCCTGCAGGCGTCCGCTTGCCGGATCGCGCACCAACTGCGTGACGGGTTTGCGCTGGATCGGCAAGACCGCAAAGCCGCACGCCTGCAGCAACGCGGGGTTGCGCGCCAGCTCGCGCAGCAGTGCTTCCAACGAGGGGTGCTGGAAAACCACCCCGGCGATCAGTGCATTCCACATCGCCGCCACCGGGTAGTCGTCGCGGCCAGGCCCGCGCATGACCTCCAGGTATTGCAGCAACCGCGCATCCGGGAGATGATCCCGCGCCAGGTAGAAGCGATCCAAGTCGCTGCACGCTTCGACATCCCGCCAATCAAACAAGCTCGGTTCAATGGTCGCCATGGGGTCCTCCTGCACAGGATCGTCTCGACTGGATCCGGCCGCGCTGCTCGATGCCTTCCTCGCCGTCTGGCGCCGGCACGGCGAGCCGCTGCTCAAAAGCGCCCCGTATCACGAGATCGCCCCGCATCTGGTGCTCATGGCCTTCCTGCACCGGGTCATCAACGGCGGCGGCACCCTGGAGTGCGAATACGCCATCGGCATGGGGCGCATGGATTTGTGTCTGCGCTATGGGGCGGTGACCCTGGGACTGGAGCCGAAGGT
The DNA here is from genome assembly GCF_000223985.1 of Thiocapsa marina 5811. Taxonomy (GTDB): domain Bacteria; phylum Pseudomonadota; class Gammaproteobacteria; order Chromatiales; family Chromatiaceae; genus Thiocapsa; species Thiocapsa marina. The sequence goes on along the minus strand of NZ_AFWV01000014.1, from coordinate 78,094 downwards.
GTGGCGCGACGGCCGCCCCGATCCGCTCGCCGAGGGGCTGATCCAGCTCGACGACTATCTCGCCGGCTTGGGACTGGACAGCCGCTGGCTGGTGATCTTCGACCGCCGTGCCGGACAGCCGCCGATCGCCGAACGCACCGACAGCGCCACCCGGATCAGTCCCCGGGGGCGCTCCATTCACGTCATTCGCGCCTGACCTCGGCGGGGCGGGATCTTCGGCATCTTCAGAGACGGATCACGCGGCTGGCTTTGCAATGAATGCACCTTGTTTTTTGCCGGGTAGGGCTTGGCCGGGAGGTCAGGCGGGTCTAAGGTGTCGGCAGATGCAAGCTGCGCTCGGCCGCGCGTTGAGCAGTCGAGAATGCTCTCGGGGCGGTGCACGCTCCACGCGCGCCATTGACGGTCGTGGCCGTGAGCACGAAGAGCCTCGGATGATCGACCCATGACCAGCGACAATGCCCTGCGGACCGAATCCGATTCGACGACCGAGAAGGCTTCGGCAACGGGCTCCGGCACCCCGAAGCCGGCAGGCTCGGCTGACGGTCTCACCCGGGAGGCTCGGGACGCGGCGTCGTCGCTGAAAGAGCAAGCCCGCGCGGTGCTCGAGCAGGGCGATCTCGCATGGGCGACACGCAATCTGACGCAGTCCGACGTCGATCCGATGAAGCTGATCGAGAACCTGCGGATCTATCAGGCCGAGCTCGAGATCCAGAACGACGAGCTGCGTGCGGCTCAACTGGATACGGAACGCGCCGTACAGCGCTATCTGCGCCTCTTCTCGGACATGCCGATCGCCGGCCTGGTCATCGATCGTATCGGCCGAATTATCGAGGTCAACCGTGTCGCCGGCGATCTGTTCGGCCTGAGTACGCGGCATCTGCGCCACCATTATCTGACGCGACTTGTCGATCGCAGCGGCGAGTCGATCCTCTACGATGCGATGCGTCAGGCCTGCGCAGGCGGTCGTGCGAGTGTCGCCGAGCTCGCCTTTTCGAGTCGCGACGGGGTGGGCTTTTTCGGCGAGCTCGAGCTGGCGGCGCTGCCCGGGGAGACGGACGACCCGCGCGAGTGTCGGCTCCTCGCCATGGTCATCGATCTGACCGAGCGTCGTCGGGCCGAAGCGGAGCTGGGGCGCGAGCGCCAACGCCTGCGCGAGAAGAGCGAGGAGCTCGACCGCTATTTCGCCTTCAGTCGCGATCTTCTGTGTATTGCCGATCTCGAGAACCGGTTTGTTCGACTCAATCCGGAATGGGAGCGCGTGCTGGGATACCCGATCGGTGAGCTCGAGGGGCGCGTCTTCCTGGACCTGGTTCATCCCGAGGATCTCGCGCCGACCCTGGCGATGATCGAAAAACGGCGCGCGGGCGAGGAGGTGCTGAATTTCGAGAACCGGTATCGCTGCCGCAACGGCGGTTATCGGTGGATCGAGTGGCGTGCCAGGCAGCATGAAGACCGCGTCTACGCCGTCGCGCGCGACGTCACGGCGCGTAAGGAGAGCGAGCGCGTCCTCTTGGACCTCAATCGGCGGCTCGCCGAGACATCCGAGCAAGCGGCGGTTCTGGCGGCGCGGGCCGAGGACGCGAATCGCGCAAAAAGCGCCTTCCTCTCCAACATGAGCCATGAGATCCGTACCCCGATGAACGGTGTCATCGGGATGCTCGAGCTGATGCTCGATACCGCGCTGAGCGAGGAGCAACGCGACTATGCCGAAAGCGCACGAATCAGCGCCCGCTCCCTGTTGGGCCTGATCAACGATATCCTGGATTTCTCCAAGATCGAGGCCGGCAAGCTGGATCTGGACCTGGTTGAATTCGATCTGCGCAACCAGCTCCAGGAGCTGGAGGCGATCGTCGCCCGACGGGCCCGCGCCAAGGAGCTGCGGCTTGTCTGCGAGGTTTCCGAGGAGGTGCCGGCACGCCTGCGCGGAGATGCCGGGCGCTTGCGCCAGATCCTCGTGAACCTGGTGGACAATGCGATCAAGTTCACCCCGAGCGGGGAGGTCGAGGTCCGGGTCGAGGTGTGTCCGCAGGCAGCGGGAGCGGGCTCGGGGAACGCGGTCCCGGCCCCGGATGCGGTTTTGCTGGGCTTCTCGGTGCGCGACACCGGTATCGGCATCCCGGCGGACAAGCTGGGGTTGTTGTTCGCCAGCTTCAGCCAGGTGGAGTCGGGAATCACACGTCGGTATGGCGGGACCGGCCTCGGGCTGGCGATTTCGAAACAGCTCGTGGAGTTGATGGGCGGAGAGATCGGTGTCGAGAGCGTGCGAGGGCAGGGCTCGACCTTCCGCTTTAGCCTCCGTCTGCAGGCGATCCCCGGGGACACTGGGTCTGCGCACCCCCTCGCTGTCGGCACGCCGCAGATGCGGCCGCGCGGCACCACGGTCGGATCGGTGCGCACGAGCCCGCCGCGGTTCGACGGTGCATCGATCCTGGTCGCGGAGGACCACGCCTTGAATCAGGAGGTGGCCAGGCGCCTGCTCGAGCGAACCGGCGCACGGGTCACGCTTGCCAACAACGGGGCCGAGGCCGTGGCCATGGTCGATGCGCACGCCTTCGATCTGGTGCTGATGGACTTGCAGATGCCGGTTATGGACGGCTTCGAGGCCACGCGAGTGATTCACGAGCGGCACCCGCAGTTGCCGATCATTGCGTTCTCGGCGGCTGTGATGGAGGAGGATCTCGCGCGTGCACGGGCGGCGGGGGTCGCGGCCCATCTGGCCAAGCCGATCGATAGCGGGGCCCTTTATCGGACGCTTTCGAACTGGCTCAAGCCCCTCGACGTGCCCGGGCGCTCCGCGGCGGCTCCTCGGCGCAACGACCCCGGATCTCGCCTCCCTGCGACCCTGGCTGGTTTCGATCTGGACTTGGGTCGGCAATATGCCGACGGCGACGAGGCCTTCTATCTCAATCTTCTCGAGGGCTTTCGGAAGGAGTTGAGCGGCGGTCTCGCCGAGGTGGTCGAGCGACTTGAAGCCGAGGACGACCTGTCGAGCGCGCGTCGCATGCTGCATACCCTGAAGGGCCTCGCGGGAACCGTCGGCGCCGTGCGATTGAACGCAATCGCTGCGCAGATCGATGGTGCCGTCAGTCAAGGGATTCCTGTCGGACGCGCGATGCGTATCGAGCTGAAGGCGTCGCTCGAGCAGGCGCAGGCGCAACTGGAACGTCTGCGTCGTCACGCGCTCGAGCGCCGCGACGCCGCTGCGATCGCCGGTCAGGACGAGCCCGAGGCGACGCAGAGCAGCGGCGTCTCGAAGGCCTCCGCGCCGATCTGGCCCCATTCGCGCCGCCCCCATGTGTTGATCGTCGACGACCAGCCAATGCAGATCAAAGCTATGCGTCGGATCTTTCAAGACGATTGCGAGGTGTTTACGGCCATCGCCGGTGAGCAGGCATTGGCGTATTGTCGCCGGGCACCGCCCGATCTGATCCTGCTCGATGTTGTCATGCCGGGGATGGACGGGCTTGAAGTGTGCCGCGCGCTGAAACAGCACGAGGCGACGACGGACATCCCCGTCCTGTTCGTCACGGCGCAGACCGATGCGCTCGATCAAACCCAGGCGCTCGAGGCCGGCGGCGTCGATTTCATCAGCAAGCCGGCCAATCCCGCGGTCGTCCGGGCGAGGGTTCGAACCCATCTGACGCTCAAGGCGCAGTCCGACCTGCTGCGCAACATGGCCTATTTGGACGGGCTGACAGGCATCGCGAACCGTCGTGCTTTCGACGAACGCTTGCACATCGAGTGGCGCCGAGCGCAACGCGACGGCACGCCGCTTGCTGCGCTCCTCCTGGATGTCGATCATTTCAAGCGCTACAACGATCGTCATGGCCATCAAGAGGGTGATGCGTGCCTGCGGGCCGTCGCCGCAGCACTCGTCGGCGTGCCCAATCGCGGACACGACTTGCTCGCTCGCTACGGTGGAGAGGAGTTCGTTTGCCTCTTGCCCGGTTGCGACATCGAGGGGGCCGTTTGTCGAGCGGAGTCCCTGCGCGTTGCGGTCGAGGACTTGGGGGTCCCGCACCTGGATTCTCCCGTCGGGGACCATGTGACGGTCAGTATCGGCGTGGCCGTGCTGATGGCCGATGATCGGGAGAAGCCGGAACGATTGCTCGAGATGGCCGACGAGCAGCTCTACCGTGCGAAGGGCACCGGTCGGAATCGCGTTGTGCCGGATGCCGCAGGATAAGTCAACGCCCGTACAATCGACTGACTTGTAAACCGATGCGCGGACTTGCGCCGGTACGGGCCATCGGCGAGCATACCGTACAAGGCTACTCGGAGTTTCGGTTCGGAAGACGAGCCCAAGGCGTATAAGCGGTTGCTGCGCCGAGACCAGGATTCAGGGGAGGCGTGCTGTGATCAGACCGGGAGCGGGATCATCGAGCGAGTGCGTTTTCGAGGGATGCGGCCGCCCGCCGGAGGATACGGGAGAACCGGCGTTTTTTCGGCGCATGATCGCGGCGAGCGCAGACCGTTTTGCCTATCTGGATCGCGATCTTCGGTATCGCGCCGTCAATGCGTCCTATCTGAGCTCATGGGGCTTGACCTCCGAGCAGGTGATCGGTCGTCGCGTGGAGGAGATCATGGATGGGGATCTCTACGCGCGGGAGGTCGCACCACGCCTGGAGGCGTGTCTCGCCGGCGAAACGATCGTGTACGAGGCACCGCTTCCGAGGCAAGGTGTCAGGACCGGCTGGGGAGAGGTGAGCTATATCCCGTGGCGCGACGAGGCGGGGAGCGTGGAGGGGGTCGTGGTGTGCGTGCACGACATCACGGCACGTAAGAAGAGTCTTGCCATGATCGAACGACTGACGCGGCTCTATCGCATCCTCACCGAATGCAACCAGGCCATCATCCATTCCGAGGATCCGAGCACGCTGCTGCCGATCGTCTGTCGCGAGCTGGTGATGCAAGGCGGCCTGGATATGGCCTGGATCGGCCGACCGGGGGCGGGAGCAGGCGAGGCTCGAATCGAGTGTCTGGCTGTAGAAGGCGAGGGCGGAGCCGAGCTGGTCGCGGGGCTGTCCTCGCCGATGGGGCCGGACGATCCGAGCGATGAGCCCCTCGCGCGCGTCATGGCCGGCGCCGAGGGTTATTGGAGCCTCGACCTCCAAGCCGATCCGGTCACCCGGCCATGGCATGCGTCGGCGCGACGCTTCGGTTGGCAAGCCTCGGCATCGCTTCCGCTGACGATGCGCGGGCGGGTGTTTGCGGTCTTGAGCGTCTATGCGTGCGAACGCGACGTCTTGGACGACGACGCACGTGATTTGCTGGCCGAGCTGGCCCGGGATATCTCCTACGCGCTCGATCATTACGCGGCGATCGCCGAGCTGGCAGACGCGGAAGAGCGCTGGAAATTTGCGCTCGAGGGCAGCGATGCCGGCGTCTGGGACTGGGATTTGCGTACCGGCAAGGTCTTCTATTCGACCCGCTGGAAGAGCATCCTGGGGCTCGGCGAGGAGGACATCTGCGAACGGCTCGACGCCTGGAAGGAGCGGTTGCATCCGGAGGACGTCCAGGCGTTGACCGATGCAATCGACCATCACCTTTGTGGCCGCGCAGCGGCCTTTCACCATGAGCACAGGCTGCGACGCCGAGACGGCCTCTACCTGTGGACTCTGGGGCGCGGCAAGGTGGTCGAGCGCGCCGCGGACGGCACGCCCCTGCGGATGATCGGAACAACCACCGATATCTCCGCGCGGCGCGCGGCCAGTGACTCGCTCAGTCGCCTCGGGGAGATCGTCGAGAAGGCACAGACCGAGGTCTATGTCTTCGATCCGGAGCGCTTGTGCTTCGAGCAGGTCAATCAGGGCGCCCGCGCCAACCTGGGTTACGGGATGGACGAGCTCCTGCGGATGACCCCATTGGATCTGATGCCGGATTATGATCAGCCGACCTTTTCGCGTTTGCTCGATCCGCTGCGTGCAGGAAGCAAGAGCCAGGTTGTGTTGGAGACACGGCATCGGCGCAAGAACGGCAGCTGCTACCCCGCCGAGATTCGCCTGCAGCTCCTCGGCGTGGAGCCGCGCTTCGTCGCGCTGGTCACGGATACGACCGAGCGACTCCGGGCCGAAGAGGCGATCAAGCATCTCGCGTTTTTCGATCCGCTCACGGGCCTGCCCAACCGCCGGCTGCTGATGGATCGACTCGAGCGCGCGATCGCGGCGAGCCGACGCAACCATCGCACGGGTGCTCTGATCTTCATCGATCTGGACGACTTCAAGACGCTCAACGATACCCAGGGACACGATCAGGGCGATCGGTTGTTGCGTCAGGTGGCCAAGCGCCTCGCCTCGTGTATCCGCGAATCCGACACCCTCGCCCGTCTCGGCGGCGATGAATTCGTCGTCATGTTGGAGCGATTGAGTGCTCGAACGCACGAGGCCGCGTCCCAGGCGGAGGTGCTTGCCAAAAAGCTGCTCGCAGCACTGCGTGCGCCCTGCGAGTTTGAACATCGCGAGTATCGGTGCTCGGCCAGCATGGGTGTCGCCCTCTTCGGGCGACACGCCAAGAGCGTCGAGGAGTTGATGAAGCAGGCCGACATGGCCATGTACCGGGCCAAGGCGGCGGGGCGCGACACACTGCGTTTTTTCGACCCGCAGATGCAGGTGGAGGTGTCCGCTCGGGCAGCGCTCGCCACGAGCCTGCGCCACGGCTTGGAGCACGGCGAGTTTCTCCTTCATTACCAAAGCCAGGTCGACGTGGCGGGGTTGGTGACCGGCGCGGAGGGATTTCTGCGCTGGCAACACCCGCAACGTGGACTGCTCGAGCCGGCTGATTTCATCCGATTGGCCGAGGAGACCGCGACGATCTTGCCCCTGGGTCGGTGGGTCTTGGAAATGGCCTGTGTGCAACTGGCGGCGTGGTCCGAACGGCCCGAAACAGCCGGTCTGACGCTTGCGATCAATATCAGTGCGCTGCAGTTTCATCATCCGGATTTCGTCGAGCAGGTCCTCGCCGCGGTCGATCGCCACGGATGCAATCCCAATCGATTGAAGCTCGAGATCACCGAGAATCTTTTGCTGGACGACCGCGACGCGACGATCGCGAAGATGTCGCTGCTCGGGGCGCGGGGCATCAGTTTCGCGCTCGATGATTTCGGAACCGGCTATTCCTCTCTGAACGATCTCGGACAGCTGCCGTTGAAGGAGCTCAAGATCGATCTTTCCTTCGTGCGGGATCTCGGGACCAATGCGAACGATGCGGCGATCGCGCGGACCATCATCGCCTTGGGTGAAACCTTCGCACTCGATGTCATCGCCGAAGGGGTCGAGACCGAAGCTCAACGAGATTGGTTGGCCGGACATGGCTGCCGTGCCTTTCAGGGCTATTTGTTCGGCCGCCCGGGCCCGTCGGCGATGCCTGCGGCGCGTCTCGACGGATAACTCCGGATCCGGCAATCGCCTGCGCAGTGTTCCATGCAACGTGCGGAGGGGGTGAGCATTCCGTCGGCCCGCCCGCTCGCCGAGCGTGTGATGGTCGCGACGGTCCCTGGAACCCGCTCTTCTCCGCAACGACTGCGATGATGCGGAGCACACGCTCGCACCGGGTCGCCATCGACGACGATTTGTCGCTCCAAACATCGGCAGCGCTTGCGTATTGCGCATCGACGGCCTATTTCTAAGGGGACGAAAGGACAGTTCCATAGCGGAGACGCGATCGGGACGTCGCTGTTCGATGACAACGCGACCCCGTCTCTCGCGGTCTCGGCTTTCGTGCCGATCGGGAGGCAGGTGTTCATTGATGAATCAACGATTTGAGCTCGCCGTCATCGTCGGGGCGGTTTCCCTCGCGACCTTCGTCGCGACCGCTTTGATCCTCCTGTTCTTGGGCGTTGCGCTACGCGACCGGGAGCCGGTTGCCGATTCGGCCCCGGCGACGAGGGGTCAGGCGGCGCGCCCGCAAGCCTTCACCTTACCGGACACGTCGACGCCGCCGGCAGGCTGGCGCGACAACCGATTCTCGCGCTACAGAGCACTCCCCGACGGAGGCTCGGTGATCGATGGCTATCGCTTTCGCCCGCTCGAGAAGCGCGAGCTGCGTCGTTTCGGCGGCTGGACCGACAGTCGCGAGAGCGGATCGACGGATTGGCCCGGCGCAGCAGGCACCGGTCGAGACGCAGACGACCGGGTCTTTGGTGGCGAGCGTCGACTGCCGGAGGACTTCACGTTCGGTTGGGGCGAGACACCCTATCGCTTCCGCCCGACCGAGCCCGAGCGCAGCCCGAGCGATCCCGGGCGCCGTCCGCCGGGCGGCCCTCCGGGACCGGGCGGATTCCCCGACCCCGGGTTCCTCGAGCCGCCGCGGCAATGGGGGGCGACGCCGTCGGTCCTGCCGCCGCCCCTGCCGCCGCCTTTGCCCGATCTCTATCCTTCGCTTGTTCCGCCAAACGATCATCGACTCACGGTACGATAGCCGCACGCGGTGCGTCACGCCCGTCTTGTCGATCGCCCTTTCGGAGTCGACCCGATCCCATGCCGAGCGTCCAAGCGTTTGCCTCTGCGAGTAGACCCGAGCATACGCTGCCCGGATCCGGCCGCTGTGTTCTGTCCGAGCGACGGGCACTGCAGCTCGGCCTTGCGCTTGTCGTGCTGGCCTATGTCCCGATCGCGCTGGTCGGTCTGCCGCTCTTCGGCGACGGTGCCTACTACTTCTTTAAACTCGCCATCGACGGTGTTCCGGTCTTTCCGAATCTTCGGCTCGGCTCGGTTCTTGCGCAGCTCCCGACCTTGGCTGCGACCCGACTGACCGAGGATATCGGGTTCCTGCGTCACCTCTTTTCCTTGACCTATGTTGCTCTTCCCGTGGGCTCTTTGCTCGCGTGCTGGCTCATCGTGCGCGAGCGCCGACCGGAGTTGATTCTGTTCCCGCTGCTCTTTCTCGTTGCCAACCAGATCAATTTCTCCGCGGTCTCGGAGCTTCTTTTCAGTCTGTACCTCGTCTGGCCGTTCGTCCTCCTCGCGGCGCTGGCACCGAATCGTCGTTTGACCTTGATCTACGGTGCTATCCTGGCCCCTTTGCTGCTTCTTCTGCACCCGCTGGGCTTCGCGCTGGCGGGGTTCTTGACGATTGTTGCGCTCTTGAACGCCCGTTCGGAAGGACTGATCGAGCGCTCCTGGACCCGCGCATGGAGCGGGATTGCCGCGGCCTTTGCCGTGTCGGCCGTCTTGCGCGTGATCTCGACGCTGATCGGCGCCACCGGCTACGAGCGCTCGCTGGCCGAGCCGGATGCGGCCGTCCGGTACCTGCTCCCCGAGACCTTGCCGCAGGGCCTGTTGTTGACCTGGGTCGCGGTCTCGGGGGGCTTGGCGGCGCTGAGTCTCGCTGTCGGGTGGCGGCGGGGTCGCCGGCTTGTCGAGGACCGACTGCTATGGCCAGCCTTTATGCTGCTGCCTCTATTGGGTGTCCCCGTCGCCGTCGATGTCCTCTTCGGCGAGGGAATCAAGCTCAAGGCGGGGCTGGTCCTCCCGATCGCGTTGCTCTTGATGGGGCTCTCGCTCGGAATCGCTCGACGCCCGTCGGCGCTCGCGGCTGTTCCCCGCAGTCCTCGTCTCGCGCGGTTGGTGCTCGCCGCCGCACTGACCATTGCATTGCTCGCGACGGCGAAGTCCGCCGCCTGGTGGACGGCGACACACGGGTTGATGAACGCGACGGCCAGCGCGGAGACCAGCTGCTTGGCGTTCGGGCCCGAGGAGCCCTACGCGCTGCAATGGCCCTGGATGGCGATCATCGATGATTGGGCGACACCGATGAACGCCTTGGTGTTTCGCCCCCCGTGGGCGATCCCGCTCCTGTTGCCGGGAGACGGATGCCGTCGACTCGACGAGACCGGCCAGGCTCATCTGGGGTCATGGATCCAGAGGCCGGCTGCACGCCTCGAAGCCAGGTTCGGGCCTTTGCGCAGTGTCGGGGCTCCCTGATCGCGTCACGGGCGTCGCGCATCCTATTTCAAATGGATAAGTGAGTTTTATGAATCAAGATCTTGTGAATAAGTGGGTCGTCATTCTGATGGCGCTCGGAATCTCCGCACTCTTTCTCGCGATGATTCAGCAGTTCCTGATGGCGCTCTTTCTCGCCGGACTCTTCAGTGCGATGGCACGCCCGCTGTTTCTTTGGTTACAGCCGCGTCTGGGGGGTAGTCCGCGTCTGGCCTCGATCACGACGCTCCTCGTGGTGGCGGTCGTCGTGTTGATCCCGCTGTCGTTGCTGGTCGCGGTCGTGGTGGGGCAGGCGCTCGATGTGACCCAAACCTTCGTTCCTTGGCTCAAGGAGCGGCTTGCCGATCCGGATGCTTTTATGGAAGGCATGCGTGGTTTGCCGTTCTACGAGAATCTTCTGCCGCTTCGCTCGCTCCTGATCGAGCGTCTCGGCGAGGCGGCCACGATCGCCAGCAAGTTTGTCGTCGGGGGGCTTTCTTCGTTGACGGTGGGCACCCTGAACTTCTTCTTCATGGCGTTCGTGATGCTCTACAGCATGTATTTTCTGCAGATCGACGGGCACAAGCTGGTGAGCAAGATCCTTTACTACCTGCCGTTGAAGAGCGCCGACGAGCGGGTGATGCTTCAGAAATTCACCTCGGTGACCCGTGCCACCCTCAAAGGGACCCTGCTGATCGGACTCCTGCAGGGTGGGCTGGCCGGCATCGCCTTCGCCGTTGCCGGGATCGAAAACGCGGTGTTTTGGGGCACCGTCATGGTGGTCTTGTCGATCATTCCGGCCGTTGGATCCGCGCTCGTCTGGGTGCCGGCGTGCATCGTGCTGGCCGTGCAAGGGCACACGGGGAGCGCGATCGGACTGGCGCTCTTCTGCGCGGTGGTCGTCGGCAGCCTCGACAACGTGCTCCGACCCATCCTGGTGGGGCGCGACACCAAGATGCACGAGCTGATGATCTTTCTGAGCACGCTCGGCGGCATCTTCATGTTCGGCTTCAACGGGCTCTTTATCGGCCCGCTGATCGCCTCGCTCTTCATCTCGATCTGGGAGGTCTACGGGGTCGAGCTCGCCGATCTCTTGCCCGATGTCGATGCCGTCTTCGAGGATCTCGGTCCGGGGGCCGAGACGTCGACGCCGGTTCCGGAGCACGGCTCGAGCAACCAGCAGGACGCCCCGAACGATCGGGTGTCATGAGAAGGGGGCGGCGTTCGCGGGCCGGGGAGGTGGTGCGTCCCTGCACCGGCGGAGAAAGTGTTGGATCGGTCCGGCGGACTTAGTGCGCGGTTGCCGCGATCGCCTCTTCACGCGTGTAGAAGCGCTCATCGCGGATGAATCCGGAGATGATGCCCGGGCGGGTCGCGGTCACGTGCCCCTCGTGATCCCGATCCAGAATCCAGGACTCGGGCAGGCCGTCGAGTAGGTGCACGGGCGCCGGGGTGCCGTTCGCAAAGCGCGACAGCACCGCCTCGCCGCTCGCGCCGTCGAGATACGCGGGGCGAAATCCGAACGATCCGTTATTCTGGCTGATGCCCCTTGTGCAGGCGTAAAGGACGTTTTCGTTTCGAATTGACGCTTCCGTCAGAACACCGCGGAGCCGGCGCGCGCGCTCTTGATCCCGTGTCGTCCCTTGTGGCGTCTGGGTTTGGAGTCTTAGATCGTTCATGGGTTTCTCCTCGCCTCTGTGATGAATGAGGCCTTCGCCGTGATTCATGCACTCGCCGCGCCAAGGTCAAGATCGATTGCGCCTCGCGCAGATGACCCACGGGCGCACATGGCCTCGGGCCTTCGGCCTCAATCCAGCGGGAGACTTGCGCGCTCGACCACCCGCCGCAGGACGAAGCTCGAGTGCACGCCGGTCACCCCTTCGATGCGGGTGATCTTGTTGAGCAGCAGGTCCTGGTAGGCATCCATATCGCGCACGATGACCTTGAGCTGATAGTCGGCATCGCGTCCCGTGATCAAGAGACACTCCTGCACCTCGGGGATGACCGCAACGGCGGCGTCGAAACGCTCGAAGCGCTCCGGGGTGTGCTTGTCCATCGAAATGCTGAGAATGGCCATGAGGTTCAACCCGAGCGTCTTGGCATCGAGCAGGGCCGCATAGCCGCGGATGATGCCGGACTCTTCGAGTGCTCGGACACGCCGCAGACAGGGCGAGGGTGAGAGGCCGATGCGATCGGCCAGCTCCTGATTGCTGATACGTCCGTCGCGTTGCAGCTCCTCGAGGATTCGGCGGTCGTAACGGTCCAGCTTCATCGGGTTGCTCCGGCCCGTCGGGCGTGCGAGGTCGAGATTGGCGATCTGCCGAATCTTTTCTAAAAAATAGCAGTATATTGCGCAAGAGATCTTTTTGTAAGGCATCTTTGCAATCATCTGCGTTCGTGTTGAGCCTATTCTATCTTCGTCGGCCAACCAGCCGCGACTCCGGCAAGGGCTCACGAGGCACCTGCCCATCAGGCTCCGGATCCTTACCGGGACGGGAGCGGCCAAATCCCCTACCGGGGCATGGCGAAACGGTTCCGCCCCGCCGTTCGCTCGGCGTGGGCGCGAACGATCCGACCGTCGAGGAGCGCCATCGGCAATCAGCCCTCGGGGATCACATTCGATTCGACCGCGTCGGGTCGCAGACATCGACGCGACCGACCGCTTCGGCACACTCGCAATTCGCTCTCGGAGACCCGCATGACCCGTTTTGACTCCCGCAAGTATCGTCGTGGTCCAGTGATGGATCTGCCCGAACGCCGTTGGCCGAGCCGTATCGTCGAGCAGGCTCCGATCTGGGCGAGCGTGGATCTGCGCGACGGCAACCAGGCGCTGCTCGAGCCCATGGGGGTTGCCCAGAAACGTCGTCTCTGGGCGTTGCTGGTCAAGATGGGATTCAAGGAGATCGAGATCGGCTTTCCGGCTGCGAGCCAGCCCGACTTCGACTTCGTGCGCTGGTTGATCGAGGAAGACAAGATCCCCGAGGACGTGACCGTGCAGGTCTTGGTCCAGGCGCGCGAGGACCTGATTCGCCGCACCTTCGATGCCTTGGACGGTGCCAAGCGCGCGATCGTCCATCTGTACAACTCGACCTCGCCGATTCAGCGTGACTGGGTGTTCCGTCAGGATCGTACGGGCGTGACGGCGATCGCCCGTCAGGGTGCCGAGTGGGTGTTGCGCGAGGCGCAGCGGCGGCCCGCGACACGCTGGACCTTCCAGTACTCGCCCGAGAGCTTCACGGCCACCGAGCCGGACTATGCGGTGGAGGTCTGCGAGGCGGTCCTGGACGTCTGGAAGCCGACACAGCAACGGCCGTGCATCGTCAATCTGCCCGCGACCGTCGAGGTCGCGAGCCCGAACGTCTTCGCCGATCAGGTCGAGTATTTTGCAACGCACATCTCGCGGCGCGACGCGATCGTCCTCTCGGTGCACACCCACAATGACCGCGGGGGCGCCGCGGCGGCAGCTGAGCTGGCCCTCTTGGCGGGCGCGGACCGGGTCGAGGGGACCCTGCTCGGCAACGGCGAGCGCACCGGCAACCTGGACATCGTCACCCTGGCGATGAACCTCTACAGCCAGGGCATCGATCCGGGTCTGGACCTGAGCGATCCGGACGAGATCGTCCGGGTGGTGGAGGAATGTACCGGGACGGCGCTGCACCCGCGCCATCCTTGGGTGGGCGAGCTGGTCTATACCGCCTTCTCCGGCAGTCATCAGGACGCGATCCGCAAGTGTTTGATGCGGCAAAGCAACGAGGAGCCTTGGCAGGTCGCCTACCTGCCCATCGACCCGCGCGATCTGGGCCGCAGCTATCAGGCGGTGATTCGGGTCAACAGCCAGTCCGGCAAGGGCGGGGTCGCGTTCGTCATGGAGCGCGACTTCGGGCTCACGCTGCCGCGCTGGATGCAGGTCGATCTGGCCCGTTTGGTCCAGGCCCAAAGCGAGCGGCGCGGCGGGGAGATGGATGCCGCGAGCATCCACCGGATCTTCATGGAGCAGTTCGTCGTGGATCGAACCCCGGTCCGGCTGCTCGGCTATCGCCTGGATCGCAACGGGCACGACGTCATCGAGGCCCGTGTCGCGGGACCGGACGGGGAGCATCGGCTGCGCGGTGAAGGCGAGGGTGCCATGGCCGCCTTCGTCGATGCCTGGTCGCGCTGGAGCGGCCAGCCGGTGCGCATCCTGGATTATCAGGAGCATGCCATCGGCGAGGGGACGGATGCCGAGGCGATCGCCTATGTGCAGCTCGAGCTCGGATCGCAGCGCATCGCCGGGGCCGCCATCGATCGGGATACCGTCGCCGCCTCGCTCGGTGCCGTCCTGTCCGCGCTGAATCGCGGCGAGGCGCGACAGGCCCGGGCGGCATAGTCGGTGCGGCGCCAGGGGGGCGGTCGATCGCAGCCGATCTTCGCCCTGCGTGCCCGTGTCGCTTTGCGCCGGGCACGCAGGAGCGAGGGCGAGCGACCCTCTAACACGCCTTCCACTCCCTGCCTCGAGGTTGTAGGCTCGCGGCTTTCTCGTTGTAACACTCAAGACACGCGATGCCTCCCGCTTTACTGCACCTCGATCCGGAAACCCTGAAAGATGCGATTCCGCCGGCCTACCTGGAACGGGGTCGGCGCTATCTCCAAGAACGGCGGGTCCTGAGTGCCGATCACGACGCCGAGCGCGGGCTGGTGACGGGGCGGGTGCGGGGCTCGGGCGGGCGGATCTATCAGTGCATCGTGCAACTCGGCAAACGGGCAGACGGCGCCCTCACGGTGGTCGGACAATGCTCCTGTCCGGTGGGGTATAACTGCAAGCACGTGGCGGCCGTGTTGTTGTCCCTGGGTACGCGGACAACGCCTGCAAACCTGCCGGCCGCGGGGCGCGCACTGCCGTTTCAATTAAAGAGCTGGCTCGATCAGATCGAGCGTGCGACGGGCGTTCCCGCCGAAGAGCCCCATCGGATCCTCTATTTTCTCGATCCGCAGGAGCACCTCGGGGTCAGGCGCACGCAGGTCCGTGCGGCGAAGGCGCGCCAGCTGCTCGCCGGCGGCTACGGTAAACCGCAGGATTTCAATCTCCTCGGTCACTCCAAGGCCAGCTTCATCGGTCCGGAAGACCAACGCATCATGGGGCTGCTCTCCGTTGCGCGGGGCGGCGGCGACCCGACCGCCGCCTATCTGGATACGCTGACCGGTGCGGATGTCATGGCGGCGATGACGCGTACCGGGCGTGGTTATCTGCGCTCGATCGATGGCCCGGTCCTGCGTGACGCGGGCCCTCTTGCGGGGCGCCTGGAGTGGCGCCTCGCGGAGGATGCCCGGTTGCACGTGATCCTCGACACCGATCGCCAGGGGCTCTTGCTGTTGCCGATGTCGCCGCCCTGGTATCTGGATCCGGAGACCGGCGACTGCGGCCCGCTCGAGACCGGCCTCGATGATCGGGAGGCCGGCGTCTTGGCCGCGGCCCCGGTGGTTGCGCCCGAGTCGGTGGATGCGTTGGAGGAGGCTGCGCGGGAGCGTTTCAAAGGGCGCTTGGTTCATCTGCCCAAGCGCCCGGAGCGCCGTCGCAGCCACTCCGAGGAGCCCGTTCCGCGTCTGCGTCTGTGCAGCGTCGATCTGGCGGCAAGCAGCGTGGGACGGTACTGGGGCATCCAGCGGCAGCCCGAGTGGGCACATCATGCCGTGCTCGATTTCGCCTACGGCGGCACCGGTGTCGATCCGCGCGACCGCACGCCGGTGCTGCGCCGGGTCGAGCAGGGCGTGCTCGTGGAGGTCGAGCGGCGACCCGACGCCGAACAGACCGCGATCGGTTTGCTCGAGGTGTCTGGTTTCCGCCGCGCGACGGAGGCGTCCGAGGCCGATGGACTCTGGTTCGAGCGCGCCGACTCCGAAACCTGGCTCGACTTCATGCAGGATGGGCTGCCCGATCTCGAGGCGCAGGGTTGGCGGATCGAGATCGAGGACGGTTTCCACTTTCGGGTCGCCGAGATCGGCGATTGGGAGATGGACATCGCCGAGGACGAGGGCGGCAACTGGCTCGACGTGGGGTTGGGCGTGGAGGTCGACGGGCAACGGGTGGATCTGCTTCCGCTGCTGGTGGAGATGATCGGGCGCTATCAGGTGGACCTCTCGACGCGGACGCTCGCCGCGATGGACGACGAAACGCGCTTGCAGCTGCGTCTTCCGGACGGACGGCTGATCCTGATGCCGGTGGAGCGTCTGCGGCCGATCCTCTCGACCTTAATCGAGCTGTACGACCCCGAGGGTCCGTTGGGATCACAGGGGAGCAAGGGCCGCCTGCGTCTTTCGCGGGTCCATGCGGCCCAACTCGCGGAGCTGGAGGCGGCGGCGCCTGCACTGCGCTGGCGGGGCGGGGACGCGGTGCGCGAATGGGGGCGACGGCTACATGACTTCCAGGGGCTGGAGGCGATCGCACCCCCCGTCGGACTGACGGTCGAGTTGCGACCCTATCAGCGTCAAGGTCTCGACTGGCTACAGTTTCTGCGCGAGTACGGGCTCGGCGGCGTCCTCGCCGACGACATGGGTCTCGGCAAGACGGTGCAGACCTTGGCCCATCTTCTGGTCGAGAAGGAAAGCGGGCGAGCCGACCGACCGAGCCTGGTGGTCGCGCCCACGAGCCTGCTCTTCAACTGGCGCCGCGAGGCCGAGCGTTTTGCCCCGGCGTTGCGTGTCCTCTCGCTGCACGGCTCGACGCGACACACCCGGTTCGCCTCGATCCCCGATCATGACCTGGTGTTGACGAGCTATCCGCTGTTGCCCCGAGATCTGGACGCGCTCGCGGCACGGGACTTCCATCTGCTCATCCTGGATGAGGCCCAGAACATCAAGAATCCGCGCAGCAAGGCAGCACAAGCCGCCCGAGGCCTGAGCGCACGCCATCGGCTATGCCTGACCGGCACTCCGATGGAGAACCACCTCGGCGAGCTTTGGTCGCTGCTCGATTTTTTGATGCCCGAGCTACTCGGAGACGAGCGCCGCTTTCGGCGGCTGTTTCGAGTTCCGATCGAGCGTCACGGGGACGATGTGCGTCAGGACGAGCTGCGTCGGCGGGTCGCGCCCTTCCTGTTGCGTCGCACCAAGGAAACGGTTGCCTCCGAGTTGCCGCCGAAGACCGAGATCATTCGCGAGGTCCCGCTCGCGGACGATCAGCGCGATCTCTACGAGACCTTGCGGTTGGCGTTACACGAAAAGGTGCGCGAGGAGGTCGCGCGCAAGGGACTTGCGCGCAGCGGGATCATCATCCTGGACGCCCTGCTCAAGCTTCGCCAAGCCTGCTGCGACCCGCGTCTGGTGTCGCTCGAGAGCGCGCGCCGGGTCAAAGGCTCCGCCAAGCTGGACCTGCTGATGACCTTGCTGCCCGAGCTGCTCGAGGAGGGGCGGCGCGTACTGCTTTTCTCGCAGTTCACGAGCATGCTTGCCCTGATCGAGGAGGAGCTGACGAAACGCGGGCTGTGCGAGGATCAAGACTTCGTGAAGCTGACCGGGCGCACCCGCAATCGCGACCGTCCGGTCGATCGCTTCCAGGCCGGGGAGGTCCCGCTGTTCCTGATCAGCTTGAAGGCCGGCGGTACCGGGTTGAATCTGACCGCGGCGGACACCGTGATCCATTATGACCCTTGGTGGAATCCCGCGGCCGAGCGCCAAGCAACCGACCGCGCTCACCGCATCGGTCAAGACAAGCCGGTTTTTGTCTACAAGCTCTTGACCGAGGGTACCGTCGAGCAACGTGTCGCTGATCTGCAAGCCCGCAAACAAGCGCTCGCCGACGCCATGCTGGCAGGCGGGGGTGCCGCATCGGGCACCTTGAGTCCGGATGACCTCGATCTCTTGTTCGCCCCGTTGGCCGACGACTGAATCCGGGTAGGGCCGAGTGCGCCCGGACCGACGCGGAGCGTCCCGGCGGCCTTACCGGACATCCTCACCAGGCGGCATGCCAGCCGGTCGTCCGGATCAGGATCACGGCGATCAGCAACATCAGGAGCACGGCCCAGAGCGAGAGATAGATCGCCATCGACTGTTTCGCGCGATTGCGATCGGTCCAGGAGCGGGGTCGCACCCCTTTGAGAAGGAAGACGACCTTTGCCGAGAGCAGCACGCAGACGATATTGACGATCAGCAGCAGAAAGGCGCCAAGCGCCTCTTCCCAGCGTCCCGCGCCCAGCATCATTCCCATGGTGGCGGTCGGCGGGAGCAGGGCAACGGCGACCATGACGCCGACCAGGGTCGAAGACAAGCCGGTCGTCAGGGAGAGGACCGCCGCGGCGCCCGAGGCCAGCCCCAGCACAACCCCGCCGAGATCGACACTCGTGCGGGATATGATCTCCGGGCTATCGAGCCCGATCGGCAGGATCAAGGCGATCGCGATCGCGATCAGCATGGCCAGGCCGATCCCCGCGCCGTTGGTCTTGAACGCGCGCCAGGTCAGCTCCTTGTCGCCGAGCGAGGTGGCGAACGCCAGTGCGATGTTGGGTCCGAGCAGCGGCGCGATGACCATCGCCCCGATCACGACCGCGACATTGTTCTCGATCAGACCGATGGCGGCCACCAAGGTCGAGAGGGCGGTCAACACCAGAAAGTTGCTGTCGAGCTGCGCGCCTTTTGCGATCTGACTGTAGAGCTCCTCGCGGGTCGCGGCGACGGTCTTGGACTTCTCCTCCTTGACGTCCTGGTCGGCCTGGCCGTCGTGGGTCAAGACGGCGTCGATCGATTGGACGACGATTCTCGCCCGATCGTTGGCTTTGAATAGATCCTGGAGCGAGTCGACCATCGCCTGTCGGCGGTCGTCCGGGACCAGCATGCGGATGCTGCAGCGCCCGTCATCTCCGTCGCCGCCCCACCAGAAATCTTCAGCGCCATAGAATTTCGCCATCCCGGCGAGCGTCTTGGCGTGCTTCCGATCGGCGATCACCTCGACGATGCGCATGGGCTTAAACCGCGTCCGGAGTGAAATGCGTCACTGTCATGTCGTGTCGGGCTCAAGGATTTTTCCGGCTTTTGGAGTGACGCCGCTTAGACTCAAAAAACCGGGATCTGGGCGAACAAGAACAGCAGGATCAGCGCCAAGACCCCGACCGCCGTCCAGATGTGGTTCGCCAGGCGATGACGCCTGCTCCGTTTCACGCGCGCGGCACGGAAGCCCGGGTCGGACTCGATCTCGGGGGCTAGGTAGACACGGCGATGGCTCAAATCAATTGCATCGACGGCGGCGGCCGCAGTCACCGGATCGGTCCGGTAGAGGCCGGCCTCCGCGTCGAGCATGCTGCGCCTGAGTGCTGTTTGTGCGTGCATCCGGGCGACGTGGAGTGCAGGAAAAAAGGCGGCATAGCGGATACGCGGACGGGTCGGGTCGGCTGCCGCGACGTCCGAAGGCGTCGGATTCTGCGGTGAGCTGAAGACGCGCACGAGACCGGGCCGATCCCCACGCGTCTCGATGATCAGATAACCTTCCAGATCACTCATCACGGCATCGAGCGCGCGGCCGGCGCATCCGTGCGCCGAGAGAGGGTATGGACTCGGTTGCACGTGCGCCGGATTCGAATCAGGCCGCGCGGGTGGTCGTGCGCTCGATCTCCCAGTTGCACCGGTCGATAAGGACCTTCAGCGACTTCGTGACCGTAATGTCGCTTCGCAGCTCGAACCGCTTGCCGCGCTCCCAGCAGTCGTCGGCCGCATCCGCGAGCAGCGGAAGTCCTTGACGGCACAGTTCCCAGAATGCGAGTGATCGTTGTGTGCTCATGGTGCGTATCCCCTGGCAATGGGTCCGTAGAGGGACGATGACGACTTGCTTTCTCCAAAGCACAAGTCTTGCCATCTTGCCCGAACCCCTGGCTACTCAGGATTTGTAGCCTTTTCGCAACAGACCAAATCGTTCGATTTGTCGTTGACCCCACGTCAAGTCTAGCGCAAGACGAAATTTTTGTCGGCATCGCAACACCCATGATTCTTTTCCGCAACGAAGTGACGTTCGGCCCTGCTGGGTCAACGTGCGTGCAGCGTCGGGATTTGCAATACAAAAGGTGCTGAACGGGAACGAATTCGTTTCGAATGTTGCGCGCCGGAATCTGCGCGTCGAGCGGCGCAAAACCGATGATTCTCTGATCGGGATCAGCTCAGACGTCTGACCGTGTTCGGGAGGTTCTGCCGAATGACGTCGGCAAAGGCCTGCAGCGCCTCGCGTCGCGGGAAGCTGCGACGGTAGACCAACGAGATGCGGCGGAACGCATCCGGAAGGTTGTCCAGCGGGCGTGCGATGATGCCGCTGTCGGTCATCCAGGCCCCGCGGATCGCCAATGCCGGGACGAGGGTACAGCCGAAGCCGGCACCCACGAGCTGGAGGAGGGTCTCCAGGCTCGCGGCGCGCAGGTCAGCCATCTCGCCCTTCGTCGGCCGCTCCGCGAGACGGCAGACCTCCATGACCTGGTGGGTGAGGCAATGTCCGTCGGCCAAGAGCAGGAGATCGACCTCTTCGAGGTCTTGCGCCGTGATCTCGTCCTTCTCGTACAGGGGGTCGTTGCGCGGATGCGCCAGCCAGAAGGGCTCGTCGAACAGCGGCATCGTGTCCAGATCCGTGTCGTCGACCGGTGTGGCGAGCAGCGCGGCGTCGATCTCGTGCCGGACGAGGCGGCCGAGGAGCAGCTCCGTGATCTCCTCAGACAGGATCAGCTTCAGATTCGGATAGGTCCGCTTCAGCGGCACCAGGATCTGCGGAATCAGGTAAGGGCTCAGTGTCGGGATGGCCCCGATGCGCAGCGGGCCGGCGAGCGGATCCTGATGCGCGCGCGCGACCTGTTCGATGGCCTGGGCCTGCTCCAAGGCAAGGCGCGCATGCGCGAGGATCGCCTCGCCGACCGGTGTGATCTCGACCGAGCGGTTCGTCCGCTCGAAGATGACCACGTCGAGCTCCTCTTCGAGCTTCTTGATCTGTCCGCTCAAGGTCGGCTGACTCACGAAGCAGCGCTCCGCGGCGCGCCCGAAGTGGCGTGTCTCGGCGACGGCGAGGATGTATTTGAGGTCTCGGAGGTTCACGCAGCGATGATACAGCGGCGGGAGTCCGGCCTCCAGCTTTCAGCTGCGGGGCCGTGGAGGCGACGTCTGTCGGCACCTTGCCCCTACGTCGCTTCTGCGGGTGGCTCGACGCTTTCCCGCCCGCGCCTCGGCGGCGCTCCGGCCGAATCCGCGACGGCGCACTGCCGCCGGAGAAACTCGAGCAGGGCGCCGACGTGGTCCTCGATGCGATCGACCGAATCATGATCGGCGCCGTCGATCTCCAGGAGACGCACATGTTCTCCGCAGGATCGTGCGTGGATCAGGCGTGCATCCTCCACCGGAACCACGCGATCCGCCCGGCCGTGCACGAGCAAGACAGGGCAGGTGATTCGGGTGACCGTGTTCACGGGTGCGATGGCGTCGAAGCGGTGTCCGATCAGCCATTCCACGTAGCGGATGATGCCCTGGACAATCGGAGCAGGCAGGTGCAGGTGACGCACCGATGCCTCGGTCACGCGAGCGGGGTGTGCGAACGCCGCGATGCTGATGACGGCCGCGATCTCGGGGTTGCGCGATGCCTCGAACAGGGCGGCTCCGGCCCCGACGGAGTGTCCGAGCACGGCGACGCAGTCGGTGGCTCCCGGGCGATGCCGCTTGAGCCACGCGATGGCCATGCCGAGATCCTCGGCAAACCGAGGCAGGGAGGAAAAGGTATCGGTGTCGCTCCCGCCGTGATTGCGGGCGTCGATGAGCAGGACGTTGAAGCCGGCTTCTCGGAAGGGGATGGCCAGAGGCAGCATCAGCTCGGCGTTGCCGCCCCATCCGTGCAGGATCACGAGTGTGCGTGTCGAGTCCGGTACCTGAAGCAGCCAGCCGAAAAGGGATCGGCGACGCACCGTCGGGATGCGAACGGCTTCGAAGTCGAGGCCGTAGTCCGCTGGCGTACCGGTCTCGCGGAGTCGCGGTGCGCGGAAGCCAAGGTGTACCCCGGCCGGGATCGCGGCTGCGGCCAGAACGGCGAAGAGACTCAGGGTCGTGAGCATGTCGGTCGATGTCCGATACGGCTTGGAAGATTGTCTGCGAACTGTCGCTCCCTGCAGATCAGGCGCACGCGTGGGTTCCTTCGGAAGGCAGGGTGCGTGCCGAGCGCGTCGGGACGTGACGACGAGGCGTGCCGACCTGCGCGGCGAGGATGCGCAACGCCGGTCCGGCGCGCCGAGTGCATGCAATGCGGCGAAAACTCCGCCTCGGCTCGGTAGAGCGACCTCGTTCGGTCGTTTCTAAACCGCGCCCGGCGCGGTCTGTGTAGTTTGTTGAATTGGCTTGGCCGCAGCGGCCCCGATCGTTGTCGGAGCTGGCGCGGTTTAAGATTTTGAAAAATATAACATTCTAAACCGCGTCTCCGCGAAGAGCGGTGGATGCACCCAACTTCGAGCTCACGCGAAAGTGAGCATGTCGCTCTGGACGCGGTTTAGCGTACGGTGTTCGGCAACAGGAAGGTGATGGCGTCGGCGTGACTTTCCAAATGCTCCGGCGACGATGCGTCCTCTTTGAGCGAGACGCCCGAGATTCGGCGGCGTCGCGCCTCATCCAGAAGATAACGCAGTTTGTAGGATGCTGCCTCGTGACCCAGGCCCGCCGAGCGGATATTGGACAGACAGTTGCGATCCGCATCCGTTTTGCCGACGTGCGGACCATGGGTCAGGTAGACCCCGAGACTGTCCGGCGAACTCAGCCCCGGTCGTTCCCCGATCAAGATCACCAGGATCTCGGCACCCAACCGCTCGCCGATCTCGTCGCCGATCGCGACCCGACCCTGCTCGATGATCGGAACGGGACCGACCCGCCAGCCTGCGCCGAGCAGATCCGGGATGATCCGATCCAAGAAGGGCAGGGCGTTTTCGTGGATCGCTCGCGCCGAGAGCCCGTCGGCGATCACGAAGACGACATCCGGTTCGGCATCGGACGCGCTCGCGACATCGTCGAGTAAGGCACGGGACTCGATATCCAGCCGACGCCCCATGTCGGGACGCTGCAGGTACTCGAAGCGACTCGCAGCCGCGCTGCGCAGCCGCAGGCTCGTCCAGCCGCGTGCGTCGAGGTGCGCGGCGATGTTCTCTGCATCCAAAGGTGGACCGCATCGCGGGCCTGCGCATGGGCCAGCTGAAACGCGAGATGCGCCTGTGTCGGCAGACTGCCGCCGGCACGTCCCAATGCGATGCGTGCATCGGTGAAGCGACGCAGAGATGACCAAGGGTTCGGAACGACCGGGCTCGGGATCGTCGACATGGCTTTTCCTAAGACAGTTGCGCCAAGGCGCGACGGAAGGGTTCGGGAAGTGCCGCGGCAACGGCCAATCGATTGTCGTCGTCGAAGATCCCCATTTCCCCGAGCCAGGACTCGAACTCGGGCGCGGGTCTCAGCCCCAGGACATCACGGACGTAGAGCGCGTCGTGGAACGAGGTCGTCTGGTAGTTCAGCATGATGTCGTCCGAACCCGGGATGCCCATGATGTAGTTGCATCCGGCCACGCCGAGCAGGGTCAGGAGGACGTCCATGTCGTCCTGGTCGGCCTCGGCGTGATTGGTGTAGCAGACGTCGCAGCCCATCGGCACGCCAAGCAACTTGCCGCAGAAGTGGTCCTCTAGACCGGCGCGAATGATCTGCTTGCCGTTGAAGAGGTACTCGGGTCCGATGAAGCCCACGACCGTGTTGACCAGGAATGGATCGAGCTTGCGGGCGAGGCCGTACGCGCGGGCCTCCAGGGTCTGCTGATCGACCCGGTGATGGGCGTTGGCGGACAAGGCGCTGCCCTGTCCGGTCTCGAAATACATGACCTGGTTGCCGACCGTCCCGCGCTCGAGCGACAGGGCCGCCTCGCGCGCTTCGATCAAGAGGTTCAGCGTGACGCCGAAGCTCGCATTCGCGGCCTGGGTTCCGGCGATGGATTGAAACATCAGGTCCAGCGGTGCGCCCTGCTCGATCGCCTGGATCTGGGTCGTGACATGGGTCAGCACGCAGGATTGGGTGGGGATGCGGTAGTGCGCGATGATCTCGTCGAGCATCCGAAGCAGGCTCGTGACCGACACGAGGTTGTCGCCTGCCGGGTTGATCCCGATCATCGCATCGCCGTTACCGTATAAGAGCCCGTCGAGGATGACGGCGGCAATCCCCGTGGGATCGTCGGTGGGATGGTTTGGCTGTAGACGCGTCGCCATGCGCCCCGGCAGCCCGATGGTGTTGCGAAAGGCGGTGACGACGCGACATTTGCGCGCGACCAGCACGAGATCTTGAATCCGCATGAGCTTGCTGACCGCCGCGACCATTTCCGGGGTCAGGCCCGGGGCCAAGGCGGACAGGGCTGCCGTGTCGGCTTGCTCCGAAAGGAGCCAGTCGCGAAACTCCCCGACGGTCAGATGCGCGACCGTGGCGAAGGCGCTCGTGTCCTGATCGTCGATGATGAGGCGGGTGACCTCGTCGTCCTCGTAGGGCACGACGGACTCGCTCAGGAATACCCGCAAGGGGAGCTCCGAGAGCGCCAGTTGGGCCGCCACGCGCTCGGCGTCGTTGGCTGCGATTACCCCGGCCAAGGCGTCGCCCGAACGCGCGGGCGATGCCTTGGCCATCAGGTCACGCAGGCCGTCGAAGCGGTAGGTGGTCGTTCCGATGGCTTGCTTGTAGTGAGGCATGGTGTTTCAGCGGACCTCAGGCGATGCCGGCCAGCTCGGCCTCGGCGCGTTTGATCGCCTCGAACTCCTCCTCCGGCGCCTGTGCGACCAGGTGGTGACGGCTGTAGAAGAAGAAATAGGCCGCCATGACGGCGTAGAAGATCGCCGCGTAGAGCACCACCATCGGATCCACCAGGAAACCGGCGACGAAAGCGACACAGGCCAGCACCAAGGCGATGCTCGAGGTCACGATGCCGCCGGGCGTGCGGTAAGGACGCGCGAGATCCGGCTCGCGCCGACGCAGCACGATATGCGAGGCGGTCATGAGGATGTAGGAGATGGTTGCACCGAAGACGGCCATCAGGATCAGCAGGTCGCCCTCGCCGGTGAGCGAGAGGGCAAAGCCGAGTGTTCCCGGCACGACGAGCGCGATCCAAGGGGTCTTGCGCGAGCCGGTGAGCGACAAGACACGCGGCAGATAACCGGCCCGGGACAAGGCAAAGACCTGTCGCGAGTAAGCGAAGATGATCGAGAAGAAGCTCGCGATCAGGCCGGCCAGACCGACCAGGTTGATGAATCCGCTGACCCAGGTGCGTCCGCCGAACGCCGTCTCGGACTCCAGTGCGTCGATCAACGGATTACCCGAGGCCATCAGTGTGGACGATCCTGCACCGCCCGGACCGACGACCAGGATCAGCGCCGCGAACAGGAGCAGGATCAGCATGCCGACGATCAATCCTTTGGGCAGGTTCTTCTTCGGGTCCTGCGTCTCCTCCGCAGCCAAGGGCACGCCTTCGATGGCGAGGAAGAACCAGATCGCGAAGGGGATCGCCGCCCAGATGCCGAGGTAGCCGAAGGGGAGGAAGGCGCTGGCCCCGACGGCGTCCGTCGGCGCAATGTCGAAGAGGTTATCGATGCTGAAATGCGGAATCATCGCGATGACGAAGACCAGCAAGGCCGTTGCGGCCACGGCCGTGATGACGAAGATGAGCTTGAGCGCCTCGCCGACACCGAGACGATCCAAACAGCGTCTCCTGCAGGACCATCGGTCTTGGCATAGACTGAAGACAACACATTCATGCCCTCGAGCGTATCGTGCAGAACCGGAACGACACCGGCCGCACAACCTCGATACGGAGATCTTCGGGCTCGTCGTGAGCGGTGCCCCGTGCATCTCGATCGCCAAGCTGGAGGGCGTTGCCCTCGCCGACCGGACAGGAGCCCAACATGTTTCGTGTCTTCCGCTCCCGATTTCACGGTGTGCTGGCCGCGGGGTTCTTTCTGCTCCTTGAAACCGGTGCTGCGCCGGGCGCCGCCGCGATGTCGGGGCCGGCTTGGGATGCCTGCCGTGACCGCGTGATCGCGAATCTCGAGGCCGCCGGTCTGCGGGATTTCGGGGATGTGAGCGCCTACACGGGTGCAACCGGTACCGGGGCGCTCCAGGCGGTCATCGAGCGATGCGGGTATCGCTCGGAGCACCTCGATCCGGCCTTTTGCGACGATCTCTACGAGCAGGTCTACGCGGCTTGTCGCGAGGATGGCTTCGAGGGCATGAGCATGGCCGCGACGTCGTGGGTTCTGATCTTCGATCCGCAAGGCCCGCTCGTGGAGCGGTTGAGGAGGGTCTGCATCGAGCCGGCGACGATCGATCGGTCGAGGTTCGGTCGTCTGATCTGCGGGGAGTAAGCGGGGTCTGCCGCCCGGTGCGCTCCAGGTTCATCGGCTGCCGGCCGGCGGGCGTTGCGTCGGTCGCGCGCCGGGGTTCGGTTTCTCGGCCCTCGTGTCCCCAGTGGTCGGGGCGGATATCGATCGGCGTTCAACTCTCCCCGCGCATGATGCGGCGCACCAGCGGAATGCTCGGTTGGCGTTGCTCGCGCAGACTCGCTTGGTCGATCCGCTCGATCAGAGCAACCAGCGAGCCGGGATCGCGTGCATAGTTGTTCATGATGTAACGCGCGGTTTCCTGTCCCAGGCGCATGCCGAGCTCTGCGGCGATATCCGTGAGCAATTGCTCGCAGTCCGAGTCGCTCAGCGGCAACAGGCAGTAACGCGGCCCCCATTGCAGGCGCGAGCAGAGATCTGCCAGACCAAGTCCCAGGGCGTCCGGGGCCGTGCTCCCCGCGATCAGCAGTGCGCAACCCTGCGCGCGCGCTCGATTGAACAAATCGAACAAACCCACCTCCCACTCCGCGTTGCCGGCGATGGCCTGCGTATCGTCGATCGCTAAGAGATCTCGGCTCTCCAGGTCGTCGAAGATCGAGGGCATCAGCCCCGCCTCGCAAAGCGGGATGTATTGCGCCGTTCGGCCCCTTTGGATCGCCGCGTGACAGGCGCCGTGCAGCAGATGGGTCTTCCCCGTGGATGCTCCGCCAAACACAAAGACATAGGGCTCGCCCGCCCCGCTCGCCAATGCCTCGACCGCGGCGAGCGCCTCTGCATTCGGGCCGGGGCGATAGTCCGCGAGCGTGGGCTCGCGGATCAGCGTGATCGGCAGATGCAGTTGCCCGGGATGGTCGGCCAAGGGTGCGCCTGCTCGGGGATGCTGGTCAGAGGCTTCAGCGCGGGCGGCGCGAGAGTGCCGCCGCGGTCTCGGCAAGCCGACGACCCAAGGCCAGGCACAGACGCTTCTCCTCGTCCGCGACCGGGAGTGCGCTGTCGGGTCCGGCAAGGTGCGAGGGACCGTAGGGCGTACCGCCAGACCGAGTATGAAGCAGGTCGGCCTCGGTATAGGGGAGCCCGGTCAAGAGCATCCCGTGGTGAAGCAAGGGGATCATCATGGTGAGCAGCGTGGCCTCTTGACCGCCGTGCAGACTGGATGTCGAGGTGAAGACCCCGGCGGGCTTGCCGGAAAGGGCCCCGGAGAGCCACAGACTGCTGGTTCCGTCGAGGAAGTATTTCATCGGGGCCGCCATATTCCCGAAGCGTGTGGGGCTGCCGAGGGCAAGGCCGGCGCAGCCGCGCAGGTCGGCCTCGTCGGCGTAGGGTGCACCGGAGGCGGGGACGCTGTCCTCGGTCGCCTCGCAGACGGTCGAGACGGCGGGAACGGTCCGCAGGCGCGCTTCCAGTCCGCCGGCCTCGACGCCGCGCCCGACATGACGGGCCATCTCTGCGGTGGCGCCGTGGCGGCTGTAATAGAGGACGAGGATGTAGCTCATGGATGGTCGGTCTCCGAAAAAACAGGCTCGGATGCGTGGATCCAGGATTGGACCGGCGCCCGGCGTGGTGTTGACGACGTGGGTCCGGGGCTAGTCTAAACCGCGTACGCAACCGACGCCGATGTTTTCTCGATGCACATGGGCCGCTCGAAACCGGGATGCATCGGCATTGAACTGTCGGGCCGAAGTGGCGAGAATCAGCCGACCCCGCGCGGGCGTTCGCCCGGTGCCGGAAACGTTGCGAGGAGGCAAGAGAAGAATGGCTCAGACGCGTTCGCGTATCGGTCGACAACAGCTTCGACTGATGTTCATCCTGCTCGTTCTGTGCGCGGCCGCCGTCGGCGCAGCAACCCGCGATCCGGGGCAGTATTTCTTCGACCCGACCTTCGGCGATTTTGCCGAGGAGCTCCAGACGGCGAGAGACGAGGGGAAGAAGGGCATTCTGCTGATGTTCGAGATGGATGAATGCCCCTTCTGCCATCGGATGAAGACCACGGTGCTCAACCAGCCCGATGTGCAGGACTACTTCAAAGAGCATTTCATGATCTTTCCCGTGGATATCGAGGGCGATGTCGAGATCCATGATTTCGCGGGTACTGCAATGGCGCAAAAGGATTTTGCTTTGAAGACCCATCGGGTGCGCGCCACGCCGGTGTTCGCCTTCTTCGACCTTGACGGCAACATGGTGGCCAGATACACCGGCGCCACGGGTGATGCGACCGAGTTCATGTGGCTCGGGGAATACGTGGTTCAGGAACGCTACAAAGACATCACCTTCCCGGCCTACAAGCGCGAGCGTCAAGCCGCCGCCGACTAGACCCGCACGCCAACCCACGATTCGGGCGACCTTCGGGACGCGATCCGAGGAGCAGAGAATGGACGAGCATCAAAGCGAGCAACGCATCTGCTACCGCTGCCTCGTCGGCGGGCGAGTGCAGGGCGTGTTCTTCCGTGCGTCGGCCCGCGAGCAGGCGATGCGCCTGGGCGTGACCGGGTATGCGCGCAATCTCCCCGACGGTCGCGTGGAGCTTCTGGTTTGCGGTGAGGCGAGTGCGGTGGGTCATCTGCGCGACTGGCTGCGTACCGGTCCACCGGGCGCCGCGGTCACCGGGGTTGCTTGCGAGCCTTTGGACTTTCAGCAGTATCCGAGTTTCGCCATCGACTGACGCTGCGTCCCGCGAGTCACCTTGGGCAGGGCCTCGCGCGCCTCAGTATCCGCGCGCAGTCCGAAGGGCGCGTTCCGGATAGCCGTCGAGACGCACGACGTGCGTCTCCAGCGCGCCGTTCTGATGCAGGGTGAGCTCTCGGTAACCGGGGGCTCGGGTATCGATCGCAAATTCGGACCGGCGCGGCGCGAACTGAACGCAGGTCGAGGGTGTTCCCAGGACGCTGTATCCGTCGATGCGCTGCTCGAATTCCTGGTGGATATGACCGCACACCAGTGCCTTGACCCGAGGAGATCGGTTGCAGAGCGCGATCAGCTCATCTCCGTCCGCGACCGAAAGTCGGTCCATCCAATCGCTCTGTACAGGGATCGGATGCTGATGCAGAAAGATGACGGCGGGCGAGGGGCTCGCCGCCAAGGCCTCGCGAAGCGCTGCGAGCCGGGCCCCGCCGATTCGCCCACCGTCCTGGCCTGGCTCCGTGGAATCCAGAAAGACGAGATTCCAGTTGCCGAGCCGGTGCACGGCAACCGGGCCGAGCGCCGCGGGTCCGAGCAGGTCCTCCATCAGAGGCCGAGAGTCGTGGTTGCCGGGGATGCAGTAATAGGGCAATCCGGTGCGATCGAGGAGCCGGCGAAGCGAGCGGTAACCTTCGCGCGACTCGTCGTGAACGAGATCGCCCGTGAGGACCAAGGTATCGGCATGCGGGGAATGTGTGCATGCGTGCTCCAACACGGCCTCGAAGCTGCGCCGCGTGGTCACGCCGAGCAGCTGCCCGTCGGCTTTTGCGAAGAGATGCGGATCTGTCAACTGCAGAAGCGTCCGTCGTGGCTCGCCCTGTCCCGAGCGGAGTTCCTCGCCTGTCGTTGAAGGGGCGACTTCGAATGTCCGTAAGCCGATGGACGCTGGCATGGTCTGCTCCTCTTTGATCAAGCTAGGGTATAGCAATTGTGAACGGGGGCGTCGCCGAACCAGTTCACAGACTTGTCGAAGAGCGGCGTCGCCCATAAAAAGAGACGATCGGTGCTATTGGAACAAACAATTTCTGAAACGGCGTCGAGACGACTAAGGTTTCAGGTGCAGGTTCAGCCAACCCAGTTCATTCCATCGTGAGGAGACCGACATGGAGCTCAAGGGCAGCAAAACCGAAGAGAGTTTGAAGGAGGCCTTCGCGGGCGAGTCCCAGGCCAATCGCCGCTATCTCTACTTCGCCGCCAAGGCCGATGTCGAGGGCTACAACGACGTGGCAGCCGTCTTCCGTTCCACTGCGGAAGGCGAGACCGGCCATGCACACGGCCACCTCGAATATCTCGAAGCCGTCGGCGACCCGGCCACCGGAATGCCGATCGGTCCGACCGGCGACAACCTGCGTGCAGCCATCGCGGGCGAGACCCACGAGTACACCGATATGTATCCCGGCATGGCCAAGACGGCCCGCGACGAAGGGTTCGACGAGGTTGCGGATTGGTTCGAGACGTTGGCAAAGGCCGAGCGCTCGCACGCCAACCGCTTCCAGAAGGCGCTCGACAACCTCGACGCTTAAGCCGCGTCCCGCGCCGGTAGGTCGACTCGTCGTCACGCTCGACGGTGCGGGTACCGAGCGCCTCGGCGTCGGACGTGATTTAGAGAGAAGGCGCGTTCGTTGATGTGCTCAGAACGAGCGACCTGGAACTAAGGGCATACAAGGCCATTTAAGGGGCGACTCGAGTCGCCCCTTCGCGTTTTGCCACGAACAGCACTGCGGATGCCGAGGTCAGGGAATCGTCCACCAGATTCGCAGGATCTTCTCGGAACGGCCTGTGCGTCGCAGGCTCACGCAGTCTCCTTCTCCGCCGTATAATCGAGGCTTGACCCCGGGCGCTCCAAACGCACGACGTCATGAGCTTCGGCGCCGAACAGCGGCGCACAAGGTCGTCGTTTGACCCTTATAGGACGGGGATCGCCCCACCTTCAACCTTTCTCCTTCTTTAAACCGCGTCTGCTGAGACGCCTTTGAATGATTGCGACGCGGAGTCAGCGTGAGAAGAGTGCCTGTTGCAACGGACGCGGTTTAAAGGGCCCGATGGAAAGACTCCTTGACTGGATCAGCGCGCGCCGACCCTGTCGCCTCATCGAAGGCGATCAAGGCGAACCCTACCTCGAGCGCTACTACCTCCTCGGCGCCTTCGGCTGGCATCTCTACCTGCACCGTTTCGTCGATTCGGATCCCGATCGCGGCCTTCACGATCACCCCTGGGGACACGCCTTGAGCTTGGTGCTGTCGGGGGGCTATGACGAGATTCGCGCACTCGAAGGGGACTCGGAGCAGACCCGGGTGTACTTTCGTGGCCCGGGGCGATTCAACCGGCTGCGCGGCTCGGATTATCACCGCGTGGTCCTACGTGCAGGCGTGCCCGCTTGGACGCTCTTCCTGCATGGCCCGCGGATCAAGGGCTGGGGATTCCGTCGAGGCGGGACGGTCCAGGTGATGGCGAAGGATGGCAGCGAGTTTCGGCATCGCGATTGGTGGAAGTATGCACCGACGGGCGCGCGAATCCGAGCGACGGCGCGGATCCGGTCTCGATGATGACTGAGCGGCTGGGCCGGTTTCGCCTTCCGGTGCTGGTCATCCTCATCGCGGGCCTTGCGGGCTGCGGCGGAGCGCCTACGGGAGGGTCGAGCGACGAGCTGCCCGTCGCCTGCCTGGTCAAACCCGATCCCGGTCCCTGCAGGTCCAATCGTCTCGGGTTCTATTACGATTACCGAGACGACCGCTGCAAGGCATTCACCTACGGGGGCTGTGCGGGTCGGGTGCCGTTCTCGACCTTACAGCGCTGTTTGGACTTCTGCGGGGCGAAGCGGTAAGGCTTTAAACCGCGTCCAGTGCGACATGCGTCATTTGCAAGTTGCGTTCGGCCTCGGGGATGTCCTCGAGCTCGGTGAAACGCGGTTTAAAATTTAATATTTTTTAATACCTTAAACCGCGCCGGCTCCGACAATTGTCGGAGCCGGCGCGGCCAGGCCAATCCAACAAACTACGCATACCGCGCTGGGCGCGGTTTAAGCATATCAGCGCTTCTTCGGAGGCAAGAGATCCGTGATTGACCCGTGCGCCATCTCGGCGGCGAGCCCGATGGTTTCGTTCAGGGTCGGATGCGGATGGATGGTCAGACCGATGTCTTCCATGTCCGCGCCCATTTCGAGCGCCAGAACAGCCTCGCCGATCAGCTCGCCGGCGTTCGGGCCGACGATGCCTGCGCCCAGGATGCGCTTGGTCTCCGGATCGAAGAGCAGTTTGGTCAGACCCTCGTCGCGATGGATGCCGAGCGCGCGCCCGCTCGCCGCCCAGGGGAAAACGCCTTTCTCGTAGGCGATGCCTTTGGCCTTCGCATCGGTCTCGGTCAGGCCCATCCAGGCGACCTCGGGGTCGGTGTAGGCGACCGAGGGGATGGTCATGGGGTCGAAGAGTGCCGGCATGCCGGCGATCACCTCGGCCGCGACCTTCGCCTCGTGGGTTGCCTTGTGCGCAAGCATCGGCCCGCCGACCACGTCGCCGATGGCGAAGATGTTCGGCACGTTGGTGCGCATGTGCGCATCGACCTTGATGAAACCGTGCTGATCGACCTTCACCCCGGCGGCCTCGGCGTTGACGAGCTTGCCGTTCGGGCGCCTGCCGATCGCGACCAGCACCTTGTCGTAGATCTCCTCGCCCGGCTTTTTGCCCTCGAACACGACCTTGATGCCTTCGGCCGTGGCGCTCATCTGCGCGACCTTGGTCTCGAGTCGGATCGTACCGTAGCGTTTCTTGATGACCTTTTCGAGCGCGCGCACGAGGTCGATGTCCGCGCCCGGCATCAGCTGATCCTTCATCTCGACGACCTCGACGGTCGAGCCGAGTGCGCTGTAGACGCTCGCCATCTCGAGCCCGATGATGCCGCCGCCGACGATGAGCAGACGCTCGGGGATGTCCGCGATCTCGAGCGCGTCGGTGGAGTCCATGACGCGCGGATCGTCATGCGGAAACCCCGGGATCTTCATGGGCGCGGAGCCGCAGGCGATGATGCAGTGATCGAACAGGATTCGAACCGGACCGCCGGGTTGTGCCACGGCGATCCGGTTGGGTGCCTCGAAGCGGCCGGTCCCCTGGATCACCTCGACCCGACGTTGCTTCGCCATGGCTGCGAGACCGCCGGTGAGCTTGGCGACCACCTGCTCCTTGCCCGCGCGCATCTTGTCCAGATCGATCGTCGGCTCGCCGAAGGTCACGCCCATCGTGCCCAGCGTCTTGACCTCTTCGAGGATGGCGGCGGTGTGCAGCAAAGCCTTGGAGGGGATACAGCCGACGTTCAAACAGACGCCGCCGAGGGTGTCGTAGCGCTCGATCAGGACGACCTTCTTGCCGAGGTCGGCGGCGCGGAAGGCAGCGGTGTAGCCGCCGGGGCCGGCGCCGAGCACCACGACCTCGGTAACGATCTCCTGGGATGCGGCGGCCGTCGTGCTTGCGGGCGCTTTCCCCGTGTCGGCGCCGCCCGCAGCCTGCGCATCCTTTACCTCGAGCGTCATGATGAGCGTGCCTTCGGAGATCCGATCGCCGACCGCGACCTCGACGCTGCGCACGATCCCGGCGCGTGGTGCCGGGATCTCCATGCTTGCCTTATCGCTTTCAAGTGTAATCAGCGACGCCTCTTCGATCACCGAATCGCCGGGTGAGACCAAGACCTCGATGACCTCCACGTCCTTGAAGTCCCCGATGTCCGGTACCTTGACCTCGATGATGTCGCCGCTCTTGTCGTTCATGGTGTGATTCTTCTCTTGGGGCCGCAAGGGCCGCGCGATGATGATGGCTCGATAGCGCTCAATCCTAGACGAAAGCGTGTCGCGAGGCGAAACCCGCGACCCTATTCACTGCATTGGATTCGGGCACCGCGCTCGGGCGCGAGGCGCCGGCGTCGGACTC
The DNA here is from genome assembly GCF_000223985.1 of Thiocapsa marina 5811. Classification (GTDB taxonomy): domain Bacteria; phylum Pseudomonadota; class Gammaproteobacteria; order Chromatiales; family Chromatiaceae; genus Thiocapsa; species Thiocapsa marina. The sequence goes on along the minus strand of NZ_AFWV01000014.1, from coordinate 44,263 downwards.
CGGCGCCACACGTCACGTGTCAGGAATCGCTTGAACAGCGAATCCAATCGTGGTTGTTGTCGATTGCGACAACGACCCCGTGGCGAGGGCGTTCTCGCGTCGAGTTGTTCGACTTATTCTTGAACCCTTCCCGAGCGAGGCGCCGGCAGGCCCGTCCGCCCCGCCTCCGAGTCGGCCTCACAGCAGGAGCTGACGAAGATCCCCGAGCAACGCCCCGAGCAGGCTGGTGAAGCGCGCACCGTCGGCCCCGTCGACGACACGGTGATCGTACGATAGGGACAGCGGGAGCATCAGGCGCGGCTCGAAGCTCTGGCCGTTCCAGACCGGCTTGGTCGTCGCGCGCGAGACCCCGAGGATGGCGACCTCGGGCGCGTTCACGATCGGCGTGAAGGCGGTCCCGCCGATGCCGCCGAGGCTGGAGATGGAGAAGCAGCCGCCCTGCATATCGCCCGGCAGCAGCTTGCCCGCGCGCGCCTTCTCGCCGAGCTCGGACAGCTCCGCGGCCAAGGCGAAGATGCCCTTCTTGTCGACGTCGCGCACGACCGGAACAACCAGACCTTGCGGCGTATCGACCGCCACGCCGATATGGGTGAAGTGCTTGAGCACCAAACCCTCGCCGTCCGCCGTCAGCGACGCCTTGAGAACCGGCATTCGGTTCAGGGCGGTGGCGACCGCCTTGAGCAGGAAGGGGACGAAGGTCAGCTTGATGCCCTTCTCGGCGGCCTGCGCCTTTTGCGCCTTGCGGAAGTCTTCGAGCGAGGTGATGTCCGCCTCGTCGAACTGTGTGACATGCGGCACCGAGAGCCAGCAGCGGTGCAGATGCCGACCACTGAGCTTCTTGATGCGCGACAGCTCGGTGACCTCGACCGGGCCGAACTTGGCGAAATCGATCTCGGGCGCGGCGGGCAAGGCGAAGGGCAGGGCAGCGCCGGCCCCGGTCGGGGCACCTTGCGCGAGCGTCTGCTTCACGAAGCCCTGGACGTCGTCCTTGAGTACGCGACCCTTCGGCCCCGACCCCTTGACGAAGTTCAGGTCGACGCCGAGCTCACGCGCGAAGCGTCTCACGGTCGGGCTCGCATGGGCCTTGCGGCCCTTGGCGATGGCCGCCATGTCCTCGGGGCGCGGCAGCACAGGAGCGGGGCGGCGCTCGGATTCACCGGGTGCCCGTTTGGCGCTCGAGGCCGGGCCCGGCGGCGCCTCGAGCTCTTCCGCGGTATTTGCGGCCATCGGCGCGGTCGATCCGATCGGCGCGCCGGTGTCGGCCTCGCCGTCGGTGCGCAGTGTCAGGATGAGATCGCCCTGGTTCAGGGTATCCCCGACCTTGACGGTGACTTCCTCGACGATACCCGCATTGGGCGAGGGGATCTCCATGGTGGCCTTGTCGCTCTCGAGCGTGAGGAGCGACTGGTCGACCTCGATGCGATCTCCCGGAGAGATCAAGACCTCGACGACCGGGATATCCGTAAAATCACCGATGTCGGGCAGGACCACGGAGAGGGTCTCGCCGCGGCTCGGCGCACGCTGCGCGGTCGACTTCGGGTCCGGCGGCGACGCCGGAAGCGGGGCGGCCGTGCGTGATGTCGCGGGGGCGCCGTGCGGCTCGCCAGCCCCGGATCGTGCCGACCGCGGTTCGGCAGCGGAAGTCCCCTCCGGGGAAGCCTCCTCCGAGCCGGTACCATCGGTCTCCAGGCTCATCAGGGGATCCCCCTGACTGACCCGGTCCCCGATCTTGACCTTCAACGCTCGGATCACCCCCGCCAGGGGCGAGGGGATCTCGATGGTCGCCTTGTCGCTCTCCAGGCTGAGGATCGATTGCTCGGCCTCGATCCGGTCGCCCGGCGCGACGAGGATCTCGATCACCTCGACGTCCGAGAAGTCCCCGATGTCGGGCAGCAGAATGTCTTCGACGGTTGCCACGCTCTGTCCTCCCTAAACCGCGTCCGGGGCGATCACACCAGATCCCGGTGTTGCGCCGCTCGGCTTGACCCGAGCGCTTCGTCCCGGACGCGGTTCAGTCATCGATAGATAAATATCCTAAACCGCGTCGACCGAGCCCTTCTTTGGTTCTTCGTCGTCGGCCGACGTGCCGTCTCGCCGCATGGGCTGACGGACGCGGTTCAGCGCGGTTTAGCGCGGTTCAGATCGTCACCGGGTTGGGTTTCTCCGGGTCGATGCGGTATTTCCGGATCGCCTCGGAGACCGTCGCGGTCGGGATCTCGCCCTCGTCGGCCAACGCCTTCAGGGCCGCGATGACGACGTAGTAACGATTCACCTCGAAGAATTTTCGCAGCTGGCTGCGCATGTCGCTTCGCCCGAAACCGTCGGTACCCAGCACCAGGTAGTGTCGCGGAACATAGGGGCGGATCTGGTCGGCGTAGGTCCGGACATAGTCGGTGGCGGCGATGATCGGGCCTTGGGTCCCGGCCAGTTGCTCCTCGACATAGGTGGTACGCTGGGGCTGGTCGGGGTGGAGCATGTTCCAGCGCTCCGCGTCGATGCCTTCGCGTCGCAGCTCGTTGAAGCTGGTCACGCTCCAGACATCGGCGCCGACATTGAAGTCCTTTGCAAGCAGCTCGGCCGCGGCCAAGACCTCGCGCAGGATGGTCCCGGCACCGAGCAGCTGCACCCGATGGGTGTGCTCCTCGCCCTGATGGACCGGATACATGCCCTTGAGGATCCCTGTCTCGGCACCCTCCGGCAGGGCCGGCTGCACGTAGTTCTCGTTCATCGCCGTGACGTAGTAGAAGACGTTTTCCTTCTCCCGATACATCCGGCGCAGGCCGTCCTGGACGATTACGGCGAGCTCGTAGGCGTAGGCCGGGTCGTAGGCGACACAGTTCGGGATGGTTGCGGCGACCACCATGCTGTGACCGTCCTGATGCTGCAGTCCCTCGCCGGCGAGCGTGGTGCGTCCGGCGGTGCCTCCGATCAGGAAGCCGCGCGCCTGCATGTCGCCCGCCGCCCAGGCGAGGTCCCCGATCCGCTGGAACCCGAACATGGAGTAGTAGATGTAGAAGGGGATCATGCTCTGGCCGTGGTTCGCGTAGGCCGTGGCCGCGGCGATCCAGGACGACATGGCGCCCGCTTCGTTGATGCCCTCCTGGAGGATCTGACCCTTCTTGTCCTCGCGGTAGTACATGACCTGATCGGCATCGACCGGCTCGTAGAGCTGGCCGATGGAGGAGTAGATGCCGAGTTGTCGGAACATGCCCTCCATGCCGAAGGTGCGTGCCTCGTCCGGAACAATGGGGACCAGGTACTTGCCGATCGCCTTGTCGCGCACCAGGATGGTGAGGATGCGCACCAGCGCCATGGTGGTCGACATCTCCTTGTCGCCGCTGCCTTCCAGGAGCGGCTTGAAGGCATCCAGCTCGGGGATCGGCAGCACTTCGGCCTCGTCGCGACGCGCCGGCAGGAAGCCGCCGAGCCGCTCGCGCGCCTCGTGCATGTATTGCATCTCGGGGCTGTCCTGCGGTGGCTTGTAGAAGGGCGCGGCGCCGATCTGGTCGTCCGAGATCGGAATATTGAAGCGGTCGCGGAAGGCCTTGAGATGCGTTTCACCCATCTTCTTCTGAGAGTGGGTGATGTTCATGCCCTCGCCGGCGACACCCATGCCGTAACCTTTGACCGTCTTGGCCAGGATCACCGTCGGTTTGCCGTTCATGCGCATGGCCGCGTCGTAGGCGGCATAGACCTTCGCCGGGTCATGTCCGCCGCGGTTCAGGCGCCAGATGTCCTCGTCGGTCATGTTGGCGACCATCTCCCTGAGCTCCGGATATTTCCCGAAGAAGTGCTCGCGGGTGTAGGCGCCGCCCTTGGCCTTGTAGGCCTGGTAGTCGCCGTCGACACATTCTTCCATGCGCTTCACCAGCAGACCCTGCTTGTCGCGGGCGAACAAGGGGTCCCAGTAGCTGCCCCAGACGACCTTGACGACGTTCCAGCCGGCTCCGCGGAAGACCGCCTCCAACTCCTGGATGATCTTGCCGTTGCCGCGCACCGGGCCGTCGAGACGCTGCAGATTGCAGTTCACCACGAAGACCAGGTTGTCGAGGCGCTCGCGGGCCGCCAAGGAGATGGCGCCCAACGATTCGGGCTCGTCCATCTCGCCGTCGCCCAGAAAGGCCCAGACCTTGCGCTGGCTCGTGTCGACCAGTCCGCGGTCGTTCAGATAGCGCATGAAGCGTGCCTGATAGATGGCCATCAGCGGACCCAACCCCATCGAGACGGTCGGGAACTGCCAGAAATTGGGCATCAACCAAGGGTGCGGATAGGACGACAGTCCGTTGCCGTCGACCTCCTGGCGGAAGTTGTAGAGCTGCTCCTCGCTGATGCGTCCCTCGAGAAACGCGCGGGCATAGATGCCGGGCGCCGCGTGGCCCTGGAAGAAGATGAGATCACCGCCGTGATCTTTGTCGCGCGCGCGGAAAAAGTGGTTGTAGCCCACGTCGACCAGCGTCGCGGAAGAGGCAAAGCTTGAGATGTGACCGCCGAGCTCGGTCGAGAGCCGGTTGGCCTGCACCACCATCGCCATCGCGTTCCAGCGCACGAAGGAGCGGATGCGTCGTTCCATCGCGCGATCGCCGGGGAAGCGTTCCTGCTGCTGCACCGGGATGGTGTTGACGTAGGCGGTGTTGGCGGTGAACGGGAGATAAGCGCCCGAGCGGCGCGCCTTGTCGATCAGTCGCTCGAGCAAAAAGTGGGCGCGCTCGACGCCTTCGTTCTCGAGCACGGCATCGAGCGAATCGAGCCATTCCTGTGTCTCTTGGGGATCGATATCGGGCTTGTTGGTCATGGTGTTTCCCGGAAGCGGTCGAAGCGGTCGGCACGGGCAAAGCGCGGATTATATCAGCGCTCGAAGTTTGCAATGGTGAGAATTTGAGCGGCCAATCTATGGTCGGGCGGCGAGGGACCCGGACCCGGCGTCTAGTATTCGGTCCGCGTGAGAGCTTCGCTCGAGGTCTCAATCGGACGTTCGTCGCGCTGCGTCCGAAGCGCCCATCGCGCCGCACAAGCGGTTGACCTGCTCGAGACAGGCGACGCATAGGCAGTCGCCATACCGATCGCCGAGGTATTCGAGCGCCTCCGCGCTGAGCACGACGCTCAGGCAGCCGCAGCGCTCGACGCGGTTTGCTTTGCATTCGAAGCTGGATCCGCAGCGCGGACAGGTCTTTATCTCGTGCTTTCCCATGCGCGTTGCTCTCGATGTCGTGTTGGCGGGCGGTGTGATCGAGCGTCCGGCGGCATCGCCGAACGAGCGGCGCCGAACCGCGCCGGCTCCAACGATCGTCGAGTCTGCCGGGGCCGCTCCCATCCTCAACCATCATATACCGCGCTAGGCGCGGTTTAGACGCATGGATAGTCTACACCTTGGCCCCGACGCCTTTCGGACCAACGCGCCTCGTCGTCGTTGCGGTCTCGCCTGAAGCTGCGATAGCCTCGCGCGTCCGCCGGCGCAGTCGCTCGACGGTCATTCCACACTGCCCCCGTGATCGAGGTCCAGATGCTGCTCGAAGAGACCGACCGTTATGCTCTGCATCGGCAGGGGCGCTATCTCGTCGTCGCCTTCGCGCGTGCGCATCGCGTGCTCGCCACCTGTCGGATGAACGGCGGGATGTCCGAATCGCTGACCCATCTGGTGAACCACCAGAGCTGCGAGGGTGTGGCCCACTCGGCGCGTTACGAGACGCTTCTCGGTCTCGGCGCGCGGGACTATCACGTCCGGACCTGTTCGGAGGCCGGGCTTCCGCCCGAGACGACGGCCCTCATGGGGACCGCCGCCAACATGCAGTGCGCGGTCGTCGCGCACGTGGATGCGGAGGATCTTCGCGTAACGGTCGTCGCCACCGCCGGGGTAACCGGCAACGCCGTCCGCGCGGGCGATCCGGCCGCTTGGCACGAGGAGGCCGAGGGCAGCCGTCCCGCCCGCCGCGGGTCTTGCGGGGAAACGGCGGGGCAGACGCGATCCGAGGGTCCGGGCGTCGTCGATCCACCGCCCGACGACGCGGGATCGGGAACCATCGTTACCCTGGTCCTGATCAATCGGCCCTGCATGCCCGCGTGTCTGGTTCGCGCGGCGACCATGGTCACCGAGGCGAAGAGCACGGCGCTGCTCGACCTGCGCATGCCGAGCCTGCAATCCCCGGGGCTTGCGACCGGGACCGGGACCGATCAGATTGCGATCGCCGCCCCGCTGGCGCGCAAGGCCGAATGGGAGCGTCATTGGGCGGGCGGTCACAATACCTTGGGCGAGCTGCTCGGGCGGGCGACGCATGACGCGGTCACCCGCTGTCTGCTGTTGCAAAACGGTATCGTGCCCGAGCTCAGGAGAAGCATCTGCGCGGCCTTGAGCCGCTTCGGTTGCGACGAGGCGGCACTGCGAACCTGTGCGCAGACCGAGCTGGATGCGCCGGACGCGGCCGTCTTCGCCGCCAATCTTCAGGCGATCGTCCATGATCCGCACAGCGCCGCGGCCGCCTATGGTCTGGCCGAGATCCTGGACCTGGTGCGCACCGGAGTACTGCATGCGGAAGTCGCTCGCGAGGCGATCCTGAACCAGGCTGCATTGCTCGGGGCGGCCGTCGCGCTCGAGCCGGAGCAATTTACAGCGCTGCGTACGGAGCTGGCGCCGCATCAAGCGCTGCCCGGCGGGAGCCTGGCCGCTCTCGCCGTTGTCCGGGGGTTCGCGCGCAAATGGGATTGATCGAGCATCTCGCACTCGTCCTCGCGGCCTGTCTCCTCGATGCCCTGATCGGGGATCCCGTCTATCGTTTTCATCCGATTCGGATCGTCGGGGCCTGGAGTCTCGCCTGTGAGCGCCTCTTGTTTGCCGTCGGGTTGAAGGGGCGTGCAGGCGGCGTCCTGCATTGGTTGCTTGTAGTCGGAGGCGCGCTGGCGGCTTGGTGGGGCGTACGATCCGGACTCGGCGCGCTGCATCCGTGGGCGGCTTTCGGCTGGGATGTCTTCATGGCCTACAGCCTGATCTGCACCCGTGATCTTCTCGATCACGGACGCCGGGTGCTCGAGGCGCTCGACGATCCCCCGCAGGCCCGCATGCGGCTGCGGATGCTGGTCGGTCGCGATACCGAGCAGCTGGAGCGCGACGGCATCGTGCGAGCGACCATCGAGAGCCTCTCGGAGAACCTGACCGACGGTGTCCTGACGCCCCTGTGGGCGCTCTGTCTCTTCGGGCTGCCGGGGCTGATCCTGGTGAAGGCGGTGTCGAGCCTGGATTCGATGGTCGGCTACAAGAACGAACGCTACGGCCGTTTCGGCTGGGCCGCAGCGCGCTCCGACGATCTCGTCCATTGGCTCCCGGCGCGTCTCTCGGTCCCCTTGATCGCGGCCGCGGCGGCACTGCTCAAGCTGCATCCGCGGCTGGCCTTCCGCGCCGCGCGCGACTATCACGCCATGCTCCCCAGCCCGAACTCCGGCTGGAGCGAGGCCGCCTGCGCCGGCGCGCTGCGGGTCAGGCTGGTAGGTCCGATTCGCTACGGAGGGGTGCTCGTCACCGATGCCTATATGGGCGATCCGGATTGGCCGGCCGCTCTCGGGGCGACCGACCTCGAGCGTGCGCTGCGTCTGATCCTGGTGGCCTGCGTCTTGGCGCTTCTGGTCGGGATGCTGGTTGCGCCGCTGCGAACGGTTCTGCCATGGTGAAGGTTCCGCGCGGTCGGTGGCTTGAGCTGCCGGCGAGCGGCTCGCTCCGAGCGCAATCTGTGCTAAACCGCGTCGACTCCAGCGGTCGTCAAGTCTGCCGGGGCCGATCCCATCCAAAAACATCACATACCGCGCCGGGCGCGGTTTAGTGTTCAGGTCTCGAGGTTCTCATGTCCAAAAAGTCCGCCAAGCCCAAGTCCAAGCCCGCGACGGGCGCCTCCGCCGTGCTGTCGAGTCAGCTCAAGGCGATCGAGCGGCTGATGGAGCGCCGGGAGTACGCGACCGCGGCTCGCCGGCTGCGTGCCTTGATCGAGGCCCACCCGGATCAAAGCGGTCCCCGGCGCCTGCTCGTGGAGGCGCTGGAGGGTAGCCAGGGAAGCGGCGCTGCGGCCATCGCCGCCTTCGATTGGGCGGAGCGTCGTCCCAAGAGCTTGCCTGCACAAGAGATGCTCTTTCGGTACGCACTGCAGTTCGGGCATGTCATGTTGGCGGATCGCACCGCAGAGCGGCTGCGTGCGCTCGGTGCCGAGACGCGCGGGTTTCCGATGGCGCCCGCGATACGCGCGGATCTGCTGCGGCAGCCCGACGGGTCGAGCGCGACCGCCGAGCAGATGCTGCGCTTCGATATCGGAAAGCTCCATCTGGGCGGGCATGATTTTGCCGGCGTGGTGCGTTGGCTGGACGGGGTCGATCTGACGCCGGCCAAGAACAATCGCGCGATGTCGCTATTCCATCTCGATCGCATCGAGGATGCCCTGGCGGCCTTCCTGGCGCTTTGGAAGGAGGATCCGGACAACCTCTTCGCCTTGGGATGGGCAGCGCGCTTGCGACTCTATCAGGGTGACGAGACCGGCGCCCGAGGCCTGACGACGCCCTTGGCCGCCGCGACGGCTCGCCGGGTCGAGGATGCCGTGCCCCAGCTCGATGCCCTGCTGCTGCTGGGCGAGGACAACGCCGCGTTGAGCGCCTTCGCCCGTGTCGAGCGGTCTGATTGGTTCGGTATCGGAGAGCCTCAGCAACAGGCCATGCTGAGCCATTTGGCCGCCTGCGCGGCGAGTCGGCTGGGCGAGGCAAAGCGGGCGCGGGCGCTCTGCAAGGCATCGCTCGCGCACTTGCCGAATTTCAAACCCGCCCTCGAGGGTCGCACCGTGATCGACGCCGCGGGCGATGCCCTGGCCTATCCGCCCGTGTTCGGTCTCGGACAGGCGTTGCCGCTGACCTGGCTGAACCGGATGCGTGATGCCGGGAACGACGCCTTTTCGCACCTCGCGAAGGTGACGGCCTCCAACGACTTTCTCGATGCACTCTATGTCGGCGGCGACGACGGCCTGCGCGGTCTGGTCGCCTTCATCCTCCAATACCGCGCCGAACGGGGCGATCCGGGTGCGGCCGAGCGTCTGAAACGATTTGCGCGCCTGCCGATCGGAACCAAGCAGACGCGCTTCGGGTTTCTTCGCACGCTCTACGACAAGGGTCTGCTGCCGCGCGACGAGCCGCTCGAGATTTGGGACGGCGAGCACGTCACGCAGGTGAAGTTGATCAACACCGAGATCAGACGCGATCCCGTGCCGAGCAATCTTCCCGAGGATCTCGATATGCTCCTCGGACGGTCGATCGAATGTTTCAACGCGCGTGACTATGCGGATGCGGAGATCCTGTTGAAGCGGATCCTCGAGCACGCCCCCGGTCATCGTGTCGCACTGGGCAATCTCGCCGCGGTCCTCAGCGCTCGGGGTCACGATCAGGAGGCGCGAGACCTGCTTCGCGATGCGGTTGCGCGTCATCCGGACTACATCTTTGCGCGCTGCAACCTGGCCGTCATGCTGATCGAGGACGGCGATCTCGACGAAGCCGCGCGTTTGCTGGAGGGGCTCTACGAGAGTCCGAGCCTGCACGTGCAGGACATCTTCGTGCTCTACGGCGCACTGGCGATGCTGAGCCGAGCGCGCGGGGATCAGGCTGCCGCGGACGCTCTGATCGCAAATCTCGAGGCACTGGTCGAAGACGAGGACGACGCGCGCCGTTTCGCCCTCGCCAAGCGCTTACAGGCGCGGGTCAGGCCCGTTGCAGCCAAGCGCGGTTGGTTCAAGCGCTCGGATGCTTAAACCGCGCCCGGCGCGGTATGGGGTGTTTTTGGATGGGATCGGCCCCGGCAGACTTCACGTGTGTTGGAGCTGGCGCGGTTTAAGGTGATTTCGGGGAAAGGATCTACCGGCAGAGCCGAACCGAGAAAAGCGCTCGAGGGCTCTGCTCGTTGTCGTGGTCGTCCGGAATCCGATTACGACAACGACAACGGCCACGAAAAAGTCCGCGACGGTTTGCTCGAGACTTGCGACGTCAGGTGCTGGATGCCTTCCGGGCATGCGCAGCCGGGATCACTCCGATCCGGCAAGGCGCCGCTTGATCCGTCTGAGGCCGAACCAGGCGAATCCGATCACGAAGGGGAGGGCGATCCCCATCCAGAGCGAGGCGTCGATCGGCGCGCCGCCGCTCTCCAGGCCCTTGAGCGCGTATCCGATGAGACCGACGCCGTAGTAGCCGATCGCAATCACCGACAGTCCTTCGACGGTCTCTTGCAGGCGTACCTGCAGATGGGCGCGGCGATCCATAGACTCCAGCAGCCGCCGATTTTGCTCCTGCAGCGAGACATCCACACGGGCGCGCAAAAGGCTGGTAATACGGGCCGCTCGCTCGGCCAGATCGTGTTGGCGACGTTGGGTGGCCTCGCAGGTCGCGACCGCCGGGGCCAAGCGTGCGTCGAGGAATTCCGACAGGGTTTGCAGGCCTTCGATCCGGTTTTGGCGAAGCTGCTCGAGGCGCTGTTGGATCATCCCGTAGTAGGCACGGGAGGCATCGAAGCGATAGGTGGTTCGCGCCGAAACCGCCTCGATATCCGCGGCGAGGCTGGTCAGCTCGCCAAGTAGCTCGCTCTCGAAGGCCGGCTGATCGGACGTGCCCTGACGCGACAGGCGCGATGCCACCATCGCCAGGCGACGATCGGCGTCGCTGAGGGCCGCAGACACCCCCCGTGCCAGAGGAAACCCGAGCAGCGCCATCGCACGGTAGGCGTTGATCTCCAACACGCGTTTGGCCAGTCGCCCGGCCTGATTGTCGGACAGACCGCAGTCGCGCAAGAGGATCCACGAGTACCCGTCGGCATGGATCTTATGATCCGACCACGCACGCCCCGCACCCCCGACCACGTCCGAGCCGATGACGGGGTTGCCGTCGAAGAGCGCGATCAGCTCCTCGTTGGCGCGTTCCGGCCAATCGCAGGGCTCGATCGCCAGCGATGTGGCGGTGATCACCTCGCCGGGCAGCTCGCGCAGCCAGTCCTGCGGCAGATCGTCGAGCAACGGCTCGGCAAAGGGGTGAGTGAAGGCACCCCGCTTGCTAAAGGTGTAGGTGACGAATTCGGTATGACGCTCCCAACGCAGACGCATGGGTCCGAGATCGACCCAATAGTGCTGATCGACCGTCACCGGGATCGGCAGCCCGTAGTGGGCCAGCAGTCGCTTGAGATGCTCGACATTGCGACCGCTCCCGCGCTCGCCCGAAACCGCGGCAAGGTGCGAGACCCGCTCGGGTGCGCGCAGTGGCTCGAAGGTGCGGGCGTGAAGCTCGTCGGTGACGAGGTGACGGAGCCGATGCTCTCTGAAGGGGAGTGACATGCCGAGATAGTCCTTGTTTGGCGGCGCGAGTGTAACCGAGGGTTGTGACGAAGACGAGTCTCGCTCCCGGCTCGATTGTCCTTAGCAGGTCGATCGCGCTTGTCCTAATCCTTTGCAGGCCGCGCAGGCGCGCGTGGGCGTTCCGGTCCGTAGCCTCTTGCTCGGCATCCTCGGAAGTCAGCTCGAGCCCTGACCGGCGTCGGTCTCCGGCAGGTCGCCCTCGGGTTGCTCGACATCTGTCGGTTCGGATTGGGTGCTGCTGTTTTCCGCCTTGCGTTTCTGCTTCTCCTCTTTTTTCTTTTTCTTTTGCAGGTCGCGCTGACGTTTCTCGAACGCATAGTTTGTCTTGGCCATCGTCATGATCTCGCGGTTCGGTGCCGAGACAGTCGAGACTGCCGGGCCCCGTCAAGAGGTTGGGGAGGGGATCGCGTGCGTCGGATCCCATTTTTAAACCGCGCCAAGCGCGGTATGCGATGTTCTTGGATGGGATCGGCCCCGGCCGACTTGACGGCCGCTGGAGCTGACGCGGTTTAGGGCGATCTCCGAGCGTAACAGCATCCGCTCGATTGCTCTACTCAGGAAGGGTTCCCGCATGGCGGCGCGGCCATGCACGACGGCGATCGACCGTTCCGCGCTCCGTACCGGTCTCTTGGGTGCCGCCCCGATCGTCGACGCCCGTGATCCGTCGAACGGGCGGGAAGTCATACGTTTGTCACGGCCATCTGCGATGCTCAGGCCATCCGTCACTGATTCGGGGGCAGGTACATTGGAACGCTTTGCAGATGATCTCGACCTTACGCAGTTTCGAATCGATCAGCTGACTGCACTGGCAGTCGCCGCAATGCGTGATCAGGCAAGCCGTGTCGCAGGTCGCGAGCACTGTCTCGACTGCGGCGATATGATTCCTGCGAAGCGTTTGATCTGTGTGCCGAACGCGACTCGCTGCGCACCCTGCCAGGATCGGGAAGAGCGTCTTGGTCGTGGTTTCGTGGCGGGCGCGCTGGTTGACGGGCCCCAGGCTCGTCGTTCCGTGTAAGCCCCGCGGGGGTCGCGTGCTCGCCGCATCAGGAGATTCGCCCGAGGCGCTTTTCGCCGGGATAAGACGGATCGCGTTGTCGCGGACGCGATCGTTGTCGTTTTTGGCGTCGGAGAGCGGTCTCGGCTTCAGGTGCCTGCCGAGTACCTCGTTCCACCTTATTTTGCGTGCTCAGCAAAACACGGTGGAACGAGGTACCAGCGTCGAAAGAGCACCCGCGGGTAGCGGGCGGCGACATCGGCACACCCTCGGCCGCATACTCTGCGCCTAGATCCAAGCTCGACGAGCCCCCTGCGATGCCTTTCGCCCACGGCTTTGCATTTGATCCAAGCTACGGCTATAGCCTGGATGCGCTACTGGCTGTAGAGCCGCCGCCCGAGCCCGCCGAGTTCGGTGCCTTCTGGCGCAAGCGCTACGCGTGCGCATCGACGGTCGAGCCAAACCCCCGCTTGAGCATTTCACGCGAGACTCACCCGCGTTTCCGAGTCCACGACCTGCAATATGACTCGACCGGCGGATTCCCGATTCGCGGCTGGCTTCTGACACCGCGCGTTGGCTCGCCTCGGCGAGGATTCGTGGTGGGGCACGGCTACGGCGGCATCGACGCTCCACCCTACGACCTTCCCCGCGACGACGGTGTCTATCTGGTGCCCTGCTTCCGAGGTCTCGGCCGCAGCCAGCGCCCGCCGATCTCGGCGGACCCCAATTGGCATGTGCTCCACGATATCGACAGTCGCGACAACTACATCCTGGGCGGCTGCGTCGATGACCTGTGGGTCGGGGTCTCGACCCTGCTTCTGCTCTTTCCGGAGTTGGCCGGCCATGTCGGGTATCTCGGCATCAGCTTCGGCGGGGGGATCGGAGCCATGGCGATGGCCCGAGATACGCGCATCGCACGCGGGCACCTCAACGTACCCAGTTTCGGTCACCAGCCTTTGCGGCTTGCGTTACCCAGTATCGGCAGCGCGGCTGCCGTCCAACGCTGCGTCGGTACCCAAAGTCGAATCGGCGATACCGTCGCCTATTACGATGCGGCGGTCGCTGCGCGGTCGATCCGCCAACCGATGCATGTCGCCGCCGCCCGCTTCGATCCGGCCGTGGCGCCGCCCGGACAGTTTGCGGTCTACAACGCGATCCCCGGAGACAAGCGCCTGTTCGTGCTCGACGCAGGACACTTCGACTATCCGGGGCGGGCGCGCCAGACACAGGATCTGCTTGCCGAGCTCTGGGCCTTCTTCGCGCCGCTGTGAGGTCAAAAATGAATCGCGAATACCACCGATGGTACAGCGACCGGCTCGGCCGGGACATGGAGCTGCTGGTCTTCGGGCATGCGGGAGCCAAGGTTCTCGTGTTTCCGACGCGCGATGGGCGCTTTCACGAATATGAAGATCTGCGCGTGACCGAAGCACTCGGTCATAAGATCAATGCCGGCCAGCTTCAGCTCTATTGTGTGGACAGTATCGTTTGGGAGTCGCTCTACTGCGATTGGTGTCACCCCGCCGATCGCATCCGCCGGCATTGTGCCTTCGAGGACTATGTCCTCAACGAAGTGCTGCCCTTGATGGCGATGAAGAATCCGCACCCCTGCACCATCGCGCATGGCTGTAGCTTGGGGGCCTACCACGCCGTGAATATCGCGCTGCGACACCCTCATCTCTTCAAGAAGATCGCAGCCTTCTCGGGGCGCTATGACCTGACCTACGAGGTGGACTGCTTCCGTGATCTGTTCAGCGGTCATCGGGACGAGCTGATCTACTTCCACAGCCCCGCTCAGTTCCTCGCGAACCTCGACTGTCCAAACCGACTTGGCGCCCTGCGCAGCATGGATATCACCTTGGTGGTCGGCAACGAAGATCCATTTCTCGATCACAATCGCCGATTCAGCCACTTGCTCTGGGCGAAAGGGATTTGGCATGCGCTGCACGTGTGGGACGGCCGTGCACACCGCGGCCACGATTGGCGGCGCATGGCGCCGCTCTATGTCTGAAACCGGGTCTGAAGCCGGGTCTGAAACCGGCCCATTCGCGATCGCGGATCGGGATGGCATGCCTTTCGCGCTTCGATTGCACGGGATCGGATCGGGCCCCGGCGGGCGGCCTAGCCGAGCCGATCGCCCCCGTCTCCACACAGCGCTCGATGTTGAACCTAGATCCGGCAGTTGAACGCCCTCTGGAGTGCGTCCCGCGCGGTGTCCGGCAAGGCGCAACGAGGCGGCGTAGTGGTTCTACGCCAACGAGTTGCAACGCAGCCGGGCGCCGCGCGGGGCGTGCTCCAGGGGGCGTAGCGGCCGTCACCCGGCGGGTGAGCTCTCGGACGACCACGATCTTCAAGGCAGTCAAAGCCTTGCATGAAGCACGAAGCGGTCAACTGCCGGATCTAGGTTGAACGGCTCGGTGGTGGTGACCGATTGCATGACCCGCATCGACGGGCGTCACACGATTGTCACCGGAACCGTCGATAATCCCGCCTACCCTGACCGGATGTGGCCCAGCCGCCTGGAACCTCGCGTCGTGACTCTTCGCCAGCTGGCTGAACGCCACAGATCCCCGTGCCTCGCCTCGGCTCGCCGCCGCGCTCGAAGACGACCCTCATGAAAACCGTCGATCTGATCTGGTTCAATGCGGGCGGTGGTCATCGCGCCGCAGCGCTGGCACTGGAGCAGGCCATCCAAGATCAGGGTTTGCCCTGGCGTGTGCGCAAGGTCAACCTGGTACAGGTGTTGGATCCGCTCGGATACTTTCGCCGCGTCACCGGGATGGAGCCCGAAGAGATCTACAATCGGCGCCTGTCGACCGGTTTTACGCTCGGGCTGACGCAAGAGCTGAAGCTTCTGCAAGGCATGATCCGCTGGACGCATGCACTCATGGTGCAGCGGCTGGCGTTGCATTGGCGAACGACCCGACCCGATCTCGTCGTCTCGCTGATCCCGAATTTCAACCGCGTGCTGCATGACAGTCTGGCCTTGGCGGACCCGGCCGTGCCATTCGTCACGGTGCTCACCGACATGGCGGACCACCCGCCGCACTTCTGGATCGAGCCGGACCTCGCTCAGCATCTGGTGTGCGGTACCGAGTACGCGTACGCGCAGGCCGTGGCCGCCGGCTGCGCGCCGGACCGCGTGTATCGCAGCAGCGGGATGATCCTGCGCCCGGAGTTCTATACTCAGGCGCCTATCGCACGCTCCGAAGAGCGACTGCGCGTGGGACTGGATGCGGCGACACCGACGGGTTTGGTGTTGTTCGGCGGCACCGGGTCGCGGGCGATGAAAGGCATCGCCGCTCGTCTGCCGAAGACCCCGCTGATCCTGATGTGCGGTCGCAACGAGAAGCTGGCGGCGCAGCTCCGCGCTCTGCCGTCACAGGCGCCGCGTGTCGTCGTCGGCTTCACGACCGAGGTTGCGCGATGGATGCAGCTGGCCGATTTCTTCATCGGCAAACCGGGACCGGGCAGTCTGAGCGAGGCGGTTCACCAGGGACTGCCGGTGATCGTGACCCGCAATGCCTGGACCATGCCGCAGGAGCGCTGGAATACCGAGTGGGTGCGCCAACACGGCCTGGGGGTCGTGCGACCCAGTCTTCGGTCCATCAGCGCAGCGGTCGACGACATCACGCGGAACCTGCCCGAGTACCAAGCCAGGGTGCGCCGGATCGAGAACCGTGCTGTTTTCGAGGTGCCGCAGATCCTCGCGAAAATCCTGGAGCAGGCGCGACAGCCTGCTCGTTTCGCGAGCCGAGGTCCGGTGTCGGGTCTGGTCGAGTCATCCTCCGATCACCGCGAGCCGGTCGCGGCGGACCGGCCGGCAGGCCCTTGGTACCCGGCCCCGTTCCGGGGCTGTCCGTCGAAGGCGTTGCCCAAGATCCCGAAGCTCGGCCGCGCAATGCGCAAAGAGCGCACTCTCGTTGCCCCTGCGATCGTGACCAAAGAATAGCGAGCGGATGAGCCGATGAACACGACATTCGCTGCGATTGGCTGCGTTCTGCTGTCTGTCACCGCGCAGTTTCTGATCAAGGCGGGCATGTCGAGCGTCGCGGTCAAAGCGGCCTTGGCGAAGCCCGCTGCGCTGCACGTGGCAGGAACCGTCATGCTCAATCCCGCCATCATCGGCGGCTTTGCGCTCTACACCCTCGGCGCCGTCGTCTGGCTGTGGGTGCTGGCGCGTTGGGACGTCAGCAAGGCCTACCCGTTGGAAGGCCTTGGATTCGCGTTGGCGTTGCTGGTTGGATTCTTGATCGGGGAGCAGGTGACCCCGCTGCGCACCCTGGGCGTGGTGTTGATCTGCGCAGGCGTGTTTGTCATCAGCGCGAGTTGAGCACGCGCATGGGATTCCCCGCGGACGGGTTGCGGTCATCGCATCGTCAAACTTGCTCGGTATCGTCCCTGGTCGACGATCGACCCCTCGGGTCAATCACCCTGAACTGCTCCGGAGATCGAGCATGGAGTAGTGATTCGGGACGAGGAGTTGCTCCAGCAGGGGCTCGCGATCGTCGTCCCGGTCGTTTGTGCCCTTGCCGTAGATTGACCGGCTATCTCCCGGCCGGCATGGCTGCGGGCCGGGAGAAGAGGGGATCGTGGCAAACCGAGCAGGCAAGCTGCTGCGTTGCGTGGAGTCTTCTTGTCATCTGTTGAACACGTTCAACGGCTATCGTATGACCTCATGGGCGAGTCGGTCGAGCATGGTTCGAGCGCACGGTTCGGAGGACGGACTCGGCTTTCCTTTGGTTCCCCCGAACGCGACGACCTGGTGCTTCACATGGCGGATTCGGATCGTAAAACGCCCCTCGAGAAGGTCGAAACGCTCTATGAGGAGCTCGTCGACTGGTACGAGGACGGCTCGGATCGCGAGCTGCGCGCCGCATCCAAGCTGCTGATGATCGGCCTTCTCAAGCTTAAGGCGCATGGCGGGTTCGGGTGGCAAGGACTCGTCGACGACTACGTCCTGATGCTCAAGCAGGATCCCGAGCGCTATGCGCGGATCCTCGAGGCCAACCGAGGCGAGCGCAAGAAAGCCTAAGGATGCTTGCGCGTGCTCCCGAACACCCCGTTCGGAACGGAGACCGACCGAAGGGCCCACCAGATCGAACCCTGACCAGATCGACGACCGAGAGGAACTCTAGATGCCGTTGTCTCCTGCCCTGCGTGTACTGGCGCTCGCCTTCGGCGCGCTGGTCTCCACAACCTTCTGGCAGCCATCCATTGCTGCGGACCCGATCAAGATCAACGGCGCGGGGGCGAGTTTTCCGGCTCCGCTCTATCAGCGCTGGTTCCGGGACTATTTCCTCGCGCATCCGAACATTCAGGTCGACTATCAGCCGATCGGCTCCGGACCCGGCGTCAACAGCTTCATCGAAGGTCGGCTCGATTTCGCAGGATCGGATCAGCCCTTGACCGATGAGCTGGCGCAGAGGGCAGGGGACAACATCCTGCAACTCCCGTTGACGGCGGGGGCGGTCGTCTTGACCTACAATCTTCCGGGGATCGACGCGCTGCGGCTCTCGCGTGAAGCCCTCGCCGGCATCTTCCTCGGCTCGGTCGCACGCTGGAACGATCCGTTGATTCTTGCGGCCAACCCGGGCGTCGAGATCCCGGACTTGCCGATCGTGGTGGTCACGCGGGTCGACGCAAGCGGGACCTCCTTGGTCATGACACGGCATCTGAGCGCGATCAGCGAGGCGTTCGCGAATGAGGTGGGCGTGAGCATGTCTCCGGACTGGCCGGCATTGCTGCGGGCGCGAGGCGGCCTGATCCGCGGAAACGGCAACGGGGGCGTGGCGGCCTTCGTTCAGGCGACGGTCGGTGCCATCGGCTATGTTCAGTATTCCTATGCTCACCTACCCAACATGCAAATGGCTTCGGTCGAGAACCGCGAGGGTGATTTTGTCTCGGCCGGGAGTGAGTCGTTCCGGGCGGCGATCGAGGCCTTTCGGGCGAAGCTTGATCCCTCGCAGCTCACCGACCCGGAAGGTGCGGGGGCTTATCCTATCTTGTCGTTGTCTTGGTTGGTGATGCGCTCCGGCGGGGATGATGCCAAGTCGCAGGCGATGCGCGACGTGGTGCGCTACGCGCTCGTCGACGGTCAGGCGGATGCCTCCAAGCTGGGTTATATCCCCTTAAGTGAAAAGGCGGTTTCCTTGATTCTCGAGGAGCTCGATTCGAGGAAATAGGATGGAACGAGGATGGCTGAAATGGTGAAATCGACGGCACTTCGAGGGGTTGCGCTCGGTGTGGCGGCCGGTCTGCTGGTCGTCGGTTGTACGCAAGAGACGCAAAATAAGTTCGGTCGGACCCTTCAGAATTGGACCGGGGCGAACGGGGTCCTTGAAGTCTATGCAGGGGACAAGCTGGTCCGGCGCTTTATCAAGATCGACAAGCTCACGACGGCCAGCGCGACCCAGGGGGCAGGAGCACGCCCCTATCGTTTCGGCTACGGGGTGTTGGATCTGAATCAGAACGGCGTCCAGGACGGCGGCGAGAAATCGGTCTATTTCGAGATCAGCGACTATTCGACCAACTACGTCTTCTACGGCGATCCGGGCTCCTGAAAATGGAGGCAACCCAGCATCAACATCCGGCCGAGCGGGAACCATAGCCGACTCGGTCGAATCAGCGAGGCTGGAGGCTGGAGGCTGGAGGCTGGAGGCTGGAGGCTGGAGGCTGGAGGCTAAACCCTTAGGCGATTTCCGGGAACCAACATCCCAACTGCACATCGGATTCGCCGGAAGTGATGCCGACGGTGGTCGCGAAGCGGCGACATCCCCCGGGATAGACGACTTGCAGTCGTCCTCTTCGGCAGGCCCGACGGCCCGCGAGGTCGCGGTCAACGCGACGCACTCGGGAACCGCGCTGAACGCGCTTCGGCACCGGTTTCCGCCGTGCTGATACGTTCGTGATCGTCCGCTCCTTCCAGGCGTTGCCTCACCTAACGGTCGTGCGAGCAACGCCCGTGGAAGAGGACGACTGCAAGTCGTCTATCCCGGGGCACGCCGCTTCGCGACGTTGCTTTCGGACAATCGGATGTGCACGGAACGATCGACGTGTCGATGCGCATTCAGGTACATCTCAGGCACCTTCAGGTTGTGCGGGCATGCACAGTCGGGATACTGATTTTCGGAAATCACCTTAAACCTCTCCCCGCAGCACGTCGGCAATCTCCCCCATCAGCCGTTCGAACGATGGCGCCAGGTAGTCGATCACCCCTCGGTCCTTGCGTTTGAGGCTATTGCCGACGTAGACCGCTGCGCCGCATCCGACCTCGCGTTTCGCCGCTCGGACGTTCTTACGGCTATTGTCGACAACGATACAGGACCGGGGCTCGACATCCAGCTCCTTGAGAACGAAGCGATAGCCTTGCGGATCCGGCTTGGGATGCAGCTTGTTCTTTTTGTCGAGCGTCGAGATCGCATCGAAGATGTGCTCGGGCGGAAACATCTCCGTAAGCCCCTTGACCTCGAGAACCCGGAAGACGTTCTCGCGGACCCCGTTGGTCAAGATGGCGACCTGGATGTCGTGATCCCCGAGCAGATCCAGTCCCTCGCGGATCCGGTCTCCGGCTCGACTGATGCCGCGATAGTCGAGGTTTCCGGTGCAGGCGTCGATGAGCCTCGCGAGCGTCGGCTCGATCGGATCCTCCGCGGGCTTGAGCAATTTGGCGGTATGGTACAAGAGTGGTCCGAGCTGAAGACTTCCGCCCGCATCGTAGATGGCGCGGCCTGCGAGTCGCATCATCTTCAGGGCGCGCTCCCCGAAGTGCGTGCTGATCGCTGCGAAGACTGCCAGGGTCTGCGCCTTCAGCGCCACATCTTCCGCTTCGGTCGTGATCACGCCGTCGAAATCCAACAACAAGAGCCGCGTATCGCGGATGAGTCGGGCAGGCATTCCCGTCATGGATGACCTCGGATTCCGAGTAGGCCCTGGACGGGTCGAAGCTCGTTCAGGGCGTAAACAAAAGGCCGCGCGAGCGGCCGCTGGTCGATACTACTCCAATCTAGCTTGTGCTCGACCGAAAACCCCGTTTTTTCCCGCCCCGGCACCTCGCCCTGAATGGCGGGCCGGGGCCAGCGTATTCAATCGAGCCGCATTCGATGCGGATTCGTGGAATTAAACCGGATTAATGCGAATGACTCGCATCACCGGCATTCCGCAGGCGCACCACTCCCGTGGGGGTCGGCACCGGATCCGATCGAAAGGGTCAAGCAGCGCGTCGGCGGCGCTGTCGTTCCCGCTCGCGCCGCGCCTCCTCGGCCTCCTGCGCCAGCAGCAGCGTACCGATGCGCTGGAGGTTGCGCGCCACCACCGCCAAGGCGACATAGCGCTTGAAGCCGTCGATCCCGTGATCGCGACAGCGGTCGAGCCCGTGGACCTCCAGCGCGTTGATGGCGGACTCCACGGCGGAGTGTTTGCGGCGCAGCTGGATGAAGCGCGGATCGCCTTCGCGTTCGCGCTCCGCGGCCGAGCACTTG
Organism: Thiocapsa marina 5811; assembly: GCF_000223985.1. Lineage (GTDB taxonomy): Bacteria > Pseudomonadota > Gammaproteobacteria > Chromatiales > Chromatiaceae > Thiocapsa > Thiocapsa marina. Next base: position 23,444 of record NZ_AFWV01000014.1, on the reverse strand, counting down.
CCCTTCTTCGGCAGCACCGGAAAGTCGATCACCTCGGCCAGGGCGCGTTGGTTGGCGGGGCTGTGAAAGCCCTTGTCCATGCTGACGCTCCCGACCGCCGGGAAGCGCGCCACGATCTCTTCCACCAAGGGAACGGCGACCTGATCGTCGGTGATGCGCTCCATGACCCGATGGTGCAGGATGAAGCCGTGCTGATCTTCGCCGATCGCCACGCGCAGACCCAGCTCCACCGGCACGCCGGCCTTGCCTTTGCTGATCCACTCGGTATGGGGTTGGAAGATCGAGAAGACCTTCTCGGCATGCGGGATGGTCTGACCGCACAGCACGCGGCGGCGGATCTGGTCGATCTGCCGCTCGCCGTGGGCGATGAAGGCATCGAGCGGCGCGAGCTGGACGTCCGGCAACGCGGCGATCAGGTGCAGGCGGATGCGCGTCTCGCGCGCCCGCATCAGAAACGCCCCCGGCAGGTCCAGGTAGGCGGCATGGGCCGCTTCGATCTCGATACGCCGTGCGGCCCGTTTCTCCGGATCCTGCGCCGTGGAGTGCTTGAGGGTTTGCGCCCGCCGATAGGCTTTCTTCAGGCAGCGCACGTTGTAGGCGCTTTGCCGCCAATCGCTCAGGCCGGCGTCCTCGCACAATCCGGCGCTGGTCTCGATGGCCTTGCGCACCGCATCGAAGAGCAGGTTGATGTCGGTCGGATAATGCACGTGGGTCTCGACCACGAAGGAGTCACAGCGCACCGCGAGGGAATCGTCCGGACTTTTTTTTACCAAGGCATGGCCGGCACCCACCAGCGCTTGGTTGATGCGCTCGAGCAGCTCGGGCGTGAACAGGCTCAGGTTGTCCTTGAGCGTCTGCAGATTGTAGGTCGTGTCGTCGGCCCAGTCGGCATGGCCGAGCATCTTGCGCAGAGTGGTGTGCTGATTGGCCAGCTCGAGAATGCGGTCGTAATCGGCGTTCAGTCCCAAGCGCAGCACGCCGAGCACCAGGATCGCCCACTGCGACAGACCGGGCCGGCCGGTCTCGGGGCTCGCCTTGCCGTCCTCGCCGCTCGCCCGGCGGGCGCAGCTCGGCGAGGATCGCGAACACCGGCTCACGCACCGTGGCGGGGTGGTGTAGATGTGCTGCAGTCCACGCAAGAGCTGCGGGATATCGTCGCGCGAGCGCGGATCCAGAGCGATGGCGGCGATATCCTCTTCGCCGAGTTTCAATTGCGGATCGATCACGTTGCGCATAGTGGCTCGAATCACGACGTTCATGAAGACTCATGGCATGCCCCGGCGAAAATCGGCCGAAATCGCCTTCGAGTCATCAGGAAATCAATAGGTTAGCGTTTTCTCTGCCCCTCTCGATCGAAAATCGGCATGATCTTCGATCATGGGGACATATTATAACCCACTGTTCGGAAATAGAAAACGTGGTTTCTGTTCAGGCACTAGCTTGAGCAATCGGGCATGAGCCACTGCGGCGGACGTGGGTCAGCCGACCGGCGCCGATGGCGCGACCATCCCAGGCGCAGGAGCCTCCGGGCAGATCCTGGGCCGTGCTGAAGTCGCGATTGGCGTCGAACTTATGCAGCGATACTCCGCACTGTCTAGGACTATTTGAGCTGCGCCACCGACAGCTTACGCAGCGTTGCCCGCCGTTTGACGTAATGCTCGTCCATGCGTCCGATGATCCCGTCGAGGAAACGGACGGTCTCGACGATGTTCGGCCCCTTGTTCAGCATCGCGCATTCGGCCTGGATACTCATGGCGGCGTCCGAGACCTCCGCGCGCGACGGTGCCCCCTTCTTGGCCATGCCCTCGAGGATCTGGGTGGCCCAGATCACCGGGATATGCGCCGCCTCGCAGAGCCAAAGGATTTCCTGCTGGACCTCGGAGAGGCGCTCGAAGCCCACTTCGACAGCCAGATCACCCCGCGCGATCATGATCCCGACGGGGGGCGAGTTGAGGCTTGCGAGCAGGATCCGCGGGAGGTTCTCGAAGGCCTGACGGTTCTCGATCTTGAGCACGACACCGAGACGGTTGGCGCCGAGTCGGTAGAGCGCGTCGTGCAGACGCTCGACATCATCCGGTCCACGGACAAAGGAGAGGGCGACCATGTCGGCAAACTTGACGACTGCCGGCAGGTCGTCGAGGTCTTTCTCGGTCAGCGCGGACATCTCGAGCGCGGTGTCGGGGAAGTTGATGCCCTTCTCGGCGCGCAGCTTGGCGCCTTGCGGCCCGGTATGGGTGATCTTGACCCGGATGCGCTGGCCGTCGTTCTCCTGGACGAGCCCGCCGATCTTGCCGTCGTCGAACCAGACACGGTGCCCATGCGCAACCTGTTCGAACGCCGCATCGAGGGTACAGTGGATCTGAGCCGGCGCGACGATGCGACCGGAGGCGTCCCGCTCGGCGTTCGTACCGGGTTGGTCGTCACGGGTCAAAATCAGGGTGTCTCCGGGCAGCAGGCAGATGGGGTTGATTACCTCGGGGATCTCGACGATGCGCCCTTCCCCGATCGACTTGCTCCCGCGTAGGCCCGTCACCGGGGTCTCGTCCTGAATGTAGGCGGTCCGCTCGCTTTCGGCGATGAATGATTGCCCGACCGCCTCGACGATCTTCAGCTCATGGTGTTGACCGCGCGTGTCGGTCAGACCAACGCGATCGCCGACATCGAGCCTTGCGAGCAGACCGCACTGGATCCGGAGGGTGTAGCGAACATCGCCGGGGGTCGGCTCGGCCGCGGCCGCCGTGGTCAGCCAAATACGAGCCGGCCTAGTGATGCGACCGAAGACATCCCGATCGGGCGCCAATCGCTTCACCCGCCCGCTCGCCCGAATAGCACCCGTGCGGAGCTTGGGACCCGCCAGGTCGGCCTGCACGCGGCAGTTGCGCCCGACGATCCGCTCCGCACGGCGCAGGTTTTCCACCATCGCGAACCAGGCATCCGGACCGTCGTGGGCGCAGTTGATGCGCATGACATCCATCCCGGCGATGAGGAGATCCTGCACCAGTTGCGCATCCGAGGCGGCTTCGCTGGGCATGGTCACCATGATGCGAACGAATCGGTCGCGGGGCTCGGGACCTAGGAGCGCTCGCGTGTGATCCCGAAGCAACAGGGGTCCGGTACGGAAGTCCACCGGCGGTTCCGGCGCCGGACCGAGATCTTTGCCGCTGAGCTGCTCCAGGATGGCCATGACCGAGTTGAGGCTCGCCAGGGCATGGGGCTCGAGTATGCCGAGCGACGAGAGCCCCAAGGCGCCGAGGTCCTGCTGCAGACTTCGGATGTCGTGTTGACGAATACTCAGATAGTGAAGGAAGTTGCGTGCACTGTCGCGATGGCTGGGCTCGATCTTCGCGATCTCGGCGGCGTACGCTCGCTCGAATTCGACGGCACCCTCGCGGAGGGTGGCGAGCTGGGCGATCGGCCTTTCCAGTTGGCGAGACGTCGGCGTCGTGGTCATGGGGAGAGTGCTCGAGAGGTTGGAATCTGCTGCAGGGTGTCGGCGTAGGTCGGAAACATACGACGGTTGTGTTGCGGTTGTGTGATCCCGTTGCATGATGGGGTAGGCGTCCATGTGCTCGCTTCCCGGGAGACGATGCACAGGCTGGCTCAATTCCGGGGCGTTGCGGATCAAGGATCTCCGACGGCGTAAGGAGCGCGAACCGTGGCCGTTCTCGCGGACGGAGCGCCATCTCGGGGCAGGGGTCGTCAGGCGGCAGGGACAAGATACTCAGGCCCGCCGTTGCCTTTTAGGAGGCGTGCGAGGCGCTTCTTGACCTTCGGCATCGTGAACAGCATGCCGAGGCTGTGTTTGCGCGAGTCCTTGACCAGGGTGGAGGGGTCGAAATAGGCCTTTGCGTTGTCGACGGACAGGACGAAGGGTGGTTGGCCTTCACGGGCCAGCAGGTAGCTCATGATCAGCGAGCCGGTGCGGTGGTTGCCTTCGAGAAAGAGCTGTGGCCGACTCAGGATGTAGACGTAGACACCGGCCGCGCGAAACCAGACCTTCTCTTCGCGGTGATGCGCAAGCCACTCCATTAAGCCACCGATGCCGGCGCCGTCCTGCTCGTAGAAGTGCCGCTCGGTGGAGGCGATGTGCATGGAGAACTCACTGCGTCTCTCGAGATCCTGTCCGCACAGCACGCAGGTGTTGAGCTCCAGGAGCCATTGCGAGTGTCCGACCTCGAAGGGGTCGAGCCCGCTCGCCAGTGCGTCGTCGACCATTCGGTAGCCGGCCATCATGTTCCGGCGCACCAGCTCGGTCATCGGATCCCTGGGCGTGCTCAGGGTCCGGTTGATCCGCTCGAAATCGGTCTGAACGGCGTGCAGAGAGGTGTCGATCGCGGTGAGGTTCAGGCGTATGGGTTCTATGGCGCGATCTCCGCGGCGAGTGCGCCTTGGCGCCTTTGGGTTTCAACTGCTCTCTTTAGGGTTATGGGGCCCACAGTACGCGACTCGGTTTTGGATCAATCCATCCCTGGATCGAGCTGCTGGGCCGATCGGTTTCGGCCTATTGGATGGCTTTGAGGGCGCGCGTCGCGGCAGAGACGATGTTGGCCGGAAGCGGGATGTAGCCCAAGTCTTCGGCGATCGGTTGTCCCGTGTTCAGGGCCCAGGTCACCGCAGCCTTCAGCGCCGCCGCCTTCTCGGGCTCCGGATAGGCGCCATAGAGCAAGAGCCAAGACAGACTGACGATGGGGTAGGCATCCGGCGCGTCCGGATCGGGAACGAAGAGCCGCAGGTTCTCGGGCATGCGCTCCGCCGCTGCGGTTTCGAGCGTGCGCTGACCGCTCTCGGCGTCCGGCTTGACGAAGTTGCCGGCTTGATTCTGTAAGGTCGCAATCGGCAGCCCCAGGCGTTTTGCAAAGAAATATTCGATGTAGCCGATCGATCCGTGGCTGATCTTGATCTTGTGCGCGACCCCCTCGTTGCCCGTTCCGGTCATGGCGCCGCCCGGCCAGTCGAGCAGTGTTCCCGTTCCCGGGCCCTCGTTCAGCCAAGCCGGGCTGATGGTGCCGAGATGGTTGGTGAAGACGAAGGTGGTCCCGGAGCCATCGCGGCGCACCACCGTCTGAATCAGCTTCGAGGGCAGCTCGAGGTCCGGATTGGCCGCGACGATACGGGGATCGTCCCATTTCCAGATCTTGCCCAGAAAGATGTCGACATAGACATCGCGGGGCAGCCGCAGCTCGCCTTCGACGCCCGGCAGGTTGTAGGCGAGCACGACCATGCCTGCGGTGGCCGGGATCAGCACGGCACCGCGGGCCACTTGGGCGATCTGCTCGTCCGTCATGGCCGAATCGCTGGCACCGAAATCGACCGCCTCGGCGATGAAGCGTTTGACGCCCTCGCCGCTGCCCACGCCTTCATAGCTGAAACGCGCATCGGATTGCTCCGCGTTGTAACGGCGAATCCACTCCTGGTAGAGCGGCTCGGGGAAGGTCGCACCCGCCCCCGTGATCTGCAGCCCGGTCGGGGAATCCGTCGTCGGATCGCTCGACTCTCCGCCGCATGCCGTCAATAGGATCGAGACAAAGACCGCCGTAGCGGCGTGCGTCACCCCGGGAAACCTTGTCATGGCCCGTCCTCGTGAACTGAAATGGATGCGCGCCCAAGCCGCACGACGGCGGGCGCGCGCTGCGACAGGATCAGCTGAACTCGCCGGAGACGTATTGCTTGGTGAGATCCTCTTGGGGATCCTCGAAGATCCGGCGGGTCTCGTCCATTTCGACCAGGTAGCCGGTACGCCCGCCTTGCGAGATGTCGACACCGAAGAAGGCCGTGGTATCGGCGACGCGGGTCGCCTGCTGCATGTTGTGGGTGACCAGGGCGACCGTGTAACTCTCCTTGAGCTCGAGCATGAGCTGCTCGACCTGGCGGGTTGCGATGGGGTCCAGCGCCGAGCAGGGCTCGTCCATCAGCAGGACATCGGGCTCGGTTGCGATCGCCCGGGCGATGCACAGCCGCTGCTGCTGTCCGCCGGAGAGCGAGAGGCCGCTCTTGTTCAACTTGTCCTTCACCTCCTTCCAGAGCGCGGCGCGCTCCAGAGCCTTCTGCACACGCTCCTCGAGGTTGCCCTTGTAGCGGTTCAGCCGCAGACCGAAGGCGACGTTGTCGTAGATGCTCATCGAGAAGGGGTTCGGCTGTTGAAAGACCATCCCGATATAGCGCCGGACCACAACCGGGTCGACATTCTTGCCGTAAACGTCTTGGCCGTGATACTTGACGTGGCCTTCGAATCGAAAGATCGGGATCAGATCGTTCATCCGATTGAGGCTGCGCAGCACCGTACTCTTGCCGCAGCCGGAGGGGCCGATGAAGCCCGTGATCTTGCCCTTCTCGATCGGGACATTGCTGTTGCGCACGGCGAGAAAATCGCCGTAGAACACCTTCTGGAGCTGACAATCGATCACGGTCGGGCCGACCGGCGTGAAAGCCGCTGCTCGCGGCGCCATTGCTTCAGCTGTTGCGCTCATGACTCATACCTCGGGATGGGTTACACCTTGGACTGCCCGATGAGGCGCGCCAGGATATTGAAGACAAGGACGATCAGGACCAGCACCAGGGATGCGGCCCAGGCGAGCTCGATCTGGTTGTCGAACGGCATGGCCGAGAAGTTGTAGATGAGGATGGACAGCGAGGCGGTCGGCTCCATCAGCTCGGACATGAAGTAGTTGCTGAAGAGTGCCGTGAAGAGCAGCGGAGCGGACTCGCCCGCCGCACCGGCAACCGCAAGCATGATGCCGGTCAGGATGCCGGGCAGGCCGGTCGGCAGCACCACCTTCCAGATCACCTGACTGCGGGTGCAGCCCATCCCGAAGGCCGCATCGGTCATCTTCTGCGGCACCTGCTTCATGGACTCCTCGGCGGCCAGCACGACCGTCGGCAGCATGAGGACCGCAAGGGCCACACCGCCGGCGACCGCCGAGTAGCCGAAGTTGATGACCAGTACGGCGTAGGTGAAGACACCCGCCAGGATCGAGGGGAAGCCGGTCAGGGTCTTCGCCACGAAGCGCGCCGTTCCCGCCAGCGGGCTGTGGGGATCGAGGATCGCCAGATAGATGGCCGCGAGCAGACCGATCGGGACGCTGATCGCGGTCGCGATGGCGACCATCACCAAGGTGCCGATGATGGCGTTTGCGAAACCGCCGCCCATCTCGAAGCCGGCCGGCGGCAGGGAGGTCAACGCCTCGATATCCAGGCGAGCGCCGCCTTCCGCCACCAACATGATGATGACCGAAAAGAGCGGGATGCTGCCCAGGATGGCGATGCCCCAGGTCAGGCCTGTCAGGACGCCGCTGGTGAGCGCCCGCAACTCGAAAGGTCGGCGCTCCAGGCTCAACCGCTGCATGTCCTGCGGGCGGGATGTCAAGTCGATGTCGCTCATGCCTTGCCCTCGAACTTGCGAACGGTGTATTGCTGGATGCCCAGCCCGACAACGTTGACGACCAGTGTGATCAAGAGGAGCACCACGGCGGCGTACATAAGTGCCTGGACCTCGATCTGGCCGGCTTCCGGGAAGCTCGAGGCCAGGAGAGAGGCCAGCGTGTTGGCCGGGGCGAACAGCGACAGGTTGATCTGGTTGCTGTTGCCGATGAGCATCGCCAGGGCCATGGTCTCGCCGAGCGCGCGTCCGAAGCCCAAGACCAGCGCCGCCAGGATCCCGGAGGAGGCGGTCGGCAACATCACCTTGAGAATGGCTTCCCAGCGAGTCGTGCCCATCCCGTAGGCCGCTTCCTTGACCTTGTAGGGGATGCGCCGGAAGGCATCGACCGTGATGGCGGCGACCGTCGGCAGGATCATGATGGCGAGCACCAAGGCCGCGGGCGCCATGCCGGGACCGCTCAGCTCGGTCCCGAAGATCGGGATGAATCCGAGCTCGCTGTGCAGCCATTCGGCGACGGGGCGCAGCATCGGGATGACGACATAGATGCCCCAGAGGCCGTAAACCACGGAAGGAATCGCGGCCAGCAGCTCGACGATGGTCCTGAAGACCGCGGCGAGACGGGCGTGGATGAAGTCTTGCGTGAGAAAGATCGCGATGGCGACCCCGAAGGTCCCGCCGAGGATCAAGGCCAAGAAGGAGCTGTAGAGCGTCCCCCAGATCTCGGGCAGGACGCCGAATTCCTGTGTGCCGACGTTCCAGGTCGTGCCCGAGACGAAGCTCAGACCGTGCTGAGCCATCGCCGGCAATGCCAGGCCCCCGATCTCCCAGAGGATGAAGAGAATCAGGAGGATGATAAGCGCCGCACAGGACAGCGCGATGATGCGAAAGACGGAGTCGGCGAGATAATCGCTTCCGGAGGGTGGTCCGGAGACGCTGCTTGCCGAGTCTGCATGCTCGAATGGATTCAGGGCCATGGGTTTGTATCCGCCTGGATGTGCGTCGATCGGAACGATGGACCCGCGGTCTTCTCAGCCTCGTCGGGCGGATCGAATGCGGTGGCTCCGCCCGTATGGATCGCCTGTGAGGGCGATCCGGACGGAGGATCCGCATGGGCGCTCATGCCGGCTCACCCCATGTGAACCGGCGCGCCCCATCCCCCCGACATGCTCCCCCGACATGTTCCGAAGACCCTGGTCCTGTCCCGCTAAGCAAGGGTTCAACAACAAGTGATCCAACTGAGCCCCTCTCCCCTCTCGGGAGAGGGTTGGGGAGAGGGGGAGAACGAACCGGAATGGCTAACAGTTTTTGAACCGTTACTAAACCGCGTCCAGAGCGACAAGCGTCATTTTCACTTTGTGTCGGGATTAGGGATTTTTCCGAACCTCGTGGAGACGCGGTTTAGAATTTTAAATTTTTTAGAACTTTAAACCGCGCCGTCTCCGACAATCGTCGAGTCTGCCGAGGCCGATCCCGTTCAAAAACATCACATGCCGCACCGGGCGCGGTTTAAAGGACTACTGGATCAGCGCAGAGACCTCGCGGACCTTCTCGACCACGTTCGCGGGCAGCGGGATGTAGCCCATCGAGTCCGCGCTCTTCTGACCTTCGGTCAAGCAATACTCGACCAGGTCACGCGCGACCTGCGCCTTCTCGGCGTCCTGCGTCTCCGGGAAGATGAGCCAGGTGTAGCTGACGATCGGATAGGCCTCGTCGCCGGCGGGATCCATGATCCAGGCGCGCAGATCCGGAACCTCCGAGCCCGGCAGGTTGCCGGCGGGGAACTCGGCGGTCGCCAACGCCGCGGCGCCGCTCTCGGCGCCGGCTGCGACGAACTTGCCGTCCTGGTTTTCGAGGATGGCGCTCGGGGCCTTCGTCAGCTTTGCGAAACCATATTCCACATAGCCGATGGCCCCGGGCGTCTGTTTCACCGTTGCGGTGACGCCGTCGTTTTTCGGTGCCTTGACGAACGTCGTGCTCTTCGGCCACTGCGGCGACTTCCCTTGGCCGACCGTGGTCTTGAAGGACTCGCTGACGGCGGAGAGATGTCCGCTGAAGACATAGGTCGTGCCGGAGGAGTCGGAGCGGACGACGACCGTGATGTCGTCAGCGGGCAGCTCGACTCCCGGATTGGCGGCGGTGATCTTCGGATCGTTCCACTTCGTGATCTCGCCCGAAAAGATGGCCGGATAGACGTCGCGCGGGAGCTTCAGCTCCTCGACACCATCGAGGTTGTAGGTCAGGACGATCTCGCCCGCGGTCATGGGCAGCAGCACGACGCCGCTCTTGGCCTGCGCGATCTCCTCGTCGCTCATGGCGGCGTCGCTGCCCGCGAAATCGACGACCTGGTTGATGAAATCCTGGATGCCGGCGCCGCTGCCCTTGGACTGGTAGTCGACCCGCACGCCCTTGTTCGCGGCACTGAAATCCTTGAACCATTTGGCGTAGATGGGTGCCGGAAAGCTCGCGCCCGAGCCCATGAGCTTGACGTCGGCAAACACGGCGGGCGAGAAGGCGGCGGCCGAAAGGCCACCGGCGATCGCGACTGTCTTGAGTAGAGATGAGATTTGCATGAGTAAAAAACTCCGGGTCGGACGGTGTCGGGTGTGATGGTCGGGTGTGATGGATCGACCGAGCACGATTGTCCCGAAAGTGTCTGCCAAATCCGTGACGGCAACGTGATGATTAGGTGACGGTTTTGCGAAAGGTTGTGTTCGGAGTGGGCTTAACCGCGTCCGGAGCGATAGGCGTCGTTTGCAGTGTGCGTTTGGCTTCGGAGATACCCTTGATCCCGGTGAGACGCGGTTTGGATCAGGCCGTTTCGTTTCGGGAGACCAGCCGGATCCAGCTCGGCAGCCCGAGCTTTGACGGCCCGAGCTCACTCGCTCGTGACACCCGCTCTGCGGTGTCACGCATGCCCCTGGCGCTCTGCGCCACGTGCCGCGATGGCCGAAGTGACGAGCAAGGCCATCAGGCGCCTCGCCGCGGCGGACATGCCGAGGATCGAATGTCGTGTTTTGCTTGCCTTCTCCCTGCTTCTCGTCATAGTTGGCCCTGTATAGAAGGGGCCTGCGAACCGATCGGAAGGCGACCAATGGCTTGGGCGCACGCGAATCGGCACGGCCAATCTCCAGCAAGACCCTGGCGCTCGAGTGACACTATGCCGAACGTACCGCGAAGTCTTCTGCTGCTCCTCTTGATCCTGTCGGCGCCGCTGCGGGCACAAATCGATGTCGTTGCGGACGGATCTTCGCCGCCGGGCCCCGAGAACCTGTCCGGGCCGACCGTCCCCGACGCGTTGCGGCCATGGATTCCCTGGGTTCTGGAAGGCGGTCCCGAAGGTCAGGATCAACGCGCCTGTCCGATCGATCCGGCCGACGGTGCACGCCTCTGCGCCTGGCCCGGGCGTCTGGAGCTGGCGTTGAGCGGGCAGGGCGGAACCTTCGCTCAGGTCTGGCAGGTCCTTGCCGAGTCTGCGGTGCCGCTGCCGGGCGACGCGGATGCCTGGCCGCTCGAGGTCGCGGCGGACGGGTCCGCACTGCCGGTGGTCCAGCGCGACGGCCGGCCGACGGCGACACTTGCGGCCGGGGTCCACCGGGTGACCGGGCGTTTCGTCTGGGAGCGTCCGCCGGACGCGCTCCTGATCCCGCCCATGGTCGGGCTGGTCGCGCTGGTGCGCGATGGCCGCGTGGTGCCGACGCCGCGATTGGATCGGACCAACCGTCTCTGGCTCGGTGACCCTGCGGGGTCCGAGACCGAGCGCTCGGGCGATCGTCTGAGCCTGGAGGTCTATCGGCGCATCCAAGACAGTCTGCCGCTCGAGGTCCTGACTCGGCTTCGGCTCGAGGTCTCCGGCGGTGCACGCGAGGTGCGGCTGGGCCCCGTGCTCTTGCCCGGCGGGATCCCCTTGCGGATCGATAGCCCCTTGCCGGCGCGACTCGAAGAGGACGGGATGCTGCGCGTGCAGGTGCGCCCCGGGCGCTGGGCGGTCGATGTCGTGGCCCATCACCCGGGCGATGTGTCCGAGCTGTCGCGTCCCGAGACCGCTGCACCCTGGCCGGAGCGCGAGATCTGGGCCTTTGCCGCGGAGCCCGCGCTGCGGCGGGTCGAGCCCTCCGGTCTCGATGCGGTGGATCCGCGACAAACCGGCGTCCCCGAGGAGTGGTCGCGTCTGCCGGTCTATCGGGCCGAGCCGGGTGCGCTCCTGCGTCTGGCCGAGCAGGCCCGCGGAGATCCCGATCCGGGACCGGACCGTCTGCGCCTGGATCGCGAGCTTTGGCTCGACTTCGACGGGAAGGGCTACAGCGTGCAGGATCGCATCGGCGGGCAGCTCTCGCGCGGCTGGCGGTTGGATGCCGGACCGGCACTCGCGCTGGGCGCCGTGAGCGTCGACGGCCGTCCGGTGCTGATCACGCGTCTGAACGACGAGACATCGCCGGGTGTGGAGGTCAGGCGGGGCACTCTGGATGTCGTGGCGGATGCTCGGCTCGACTCCGCACCCGGACGCGTTCCGGCCTCCGGTTGGGCGACGGAGTTCGAGAGCGTGGACGCCCGGCTGTATCTCCCGCCCGGTTGGGATCTCTTGACCGTCCAAGGCGTCGACAACCTCCCGAGCACCTGGATCGGGCGCTGGAGCCTGTTGGATCTCTTTCTGGTGCTGATCACGACACTCGGTATCGGCCGGATCTGGGGCTGGGGCTGGGCGTTGCTTGCCCTGCTCACGCTCGGCCTGACCTGGCAGGCGCCCGGTGCCCCGCGGCTGATCTGGCTGAACGTGCTGGCCGCCGCGGCGCTGCTTCGATTGATCCCGGACGCGCCCGTGCGTACCGGTCTGCGGCGCCTGCGAAACCTGGTGACCCTCTATTTTCGACTGGCCTTGCTGGGACTATTGGTCATCGGGCTCCCGTTCTTGGTGAGCGAGGTCCGCGACGGGCTCTTTCCGCATCTGGAACGTCCGTGGGTCGAGCTGGGCGACGCCGGATCGGTCGCGCGGACGACCGCCGCATCCGCACCCGCACTTGAGCTGCGCAGCTCGATGGACATGGAGGCGATGTCCAAACGCGAGCGTCTCTCCGGTGCCCTGTCCGGAGCCGCCGCTCCGATTCCCGAGCCCGTGGAAGTCATGGATCCCGATGCACGTCTTCAGACCGGAGCCGGCATCCCGGACTGGCGCTGGAACAGCGTCGAGCTGCGCTGGAGCGGACCGGTCGGCGAGCAGGAGTCGGCACGTCTCTGGTTGTTGACGCCGACCTTGAACCTGGTGCTCTCGCTTCTCGGCGCCGTCCTCTTGGTGCTGCTCGGTCTGCGGTTGGCCGGGCTCCTCGGGGCGCGCGGGACACACGGCGCGGGCCTCGCGCTTCTGGTCGCCTTGGGAGTGGGGACTGCGCTCGGCACCGAGCCTGCCTCGGCCGAGGATCTGCCCGGCCCCGAGTTGCTTCAGGAGCTACGTACCCGTCTGCTCGCCCCGCCGGATTGTCTGCCGCATTGCGTCGATCTACCCCTCATGGTCCTGGCGGCGGATCCCGATCGGCTGGTGCTGGATTTGACCTTGGATGCCGCGGTCGCGGTCGCGGCGCCCATGCCGGGCGGGGCAGGGGGCTGGCTGCCGACCGAGATCCGCGTGGACGGCGCTCCCTCGGACGGACTGCGCCAAGATGCGGCCGGTCGGCTCCTGCTCATGCTTCCAGCCGGCCGGCATGGGGTCAGACTCGTCGGTCCGCTTGCGAGCCGCGATCAGGTCGAGATCCCGCTGCCCTTGCCGCCGCGCCTGATCCGGGCCACCGTCGAGGGCTGGAACCTGGAAGGTCTGGATGCGGGCGGGCGTGCCGGTGCTCAGATTCGCCTGGTGCGCATCTCCGACACCGGCGACCCGCAGGAGGTGTCGCTCGCCCAAGGTGCGCTGCCGCCGCTGCTGCGTGTCGAGCGGACCCTACGGATGGGCATCGACTGGCGCGTGGACACCCGCGTTCTGCGTCTTTCGCCCGACGCGTTTCCGGTCTTGATCCCGGTGCCGTTGCTCCGGGGCGAGTCCGTGCAGACACCCGGTGTTCAGGTCGAGGGCTCGGCGGTCCTCGCGGATCTGCCCGCCGGGCGCTCGGAGGTTACCTGGTCGTCGCGACTGGAGCCGACCCGCGAGCTGCGTCTCGTTGCCCCCATGGATCCGCGCCTGAGCGAGGATTGGCGTCTCGATGTGGGACCGCTCTGGCACCTGGAATACGCGGGTATCGCGCCGGTCCATCGGCTGGGTCCGGCGCAGCGCTGGCTGCCCAACTGGCGACCCCTGCCGGGCGAGACACTCCTCCTGACCCTCACCCGACCACCGGGCGTCCCGGGGCCGACCTTGACCATCGATCGCGTCGACACGCGCGTCGAGCCGGGCCAACGCGGGACCCTCTCGACCCTGACGCTGGAGATCCGCAGCAGTCAAGGCGGCAGCCATGTCATCCGGCTGCCGGACGCCGCCGAGCCCATCGCCTTCAGCCTGGACGGCCGCAGTCTTCCCCTGCCGGACACGGCGCCGGAGGTCGAGCTGCCGCTCACGCCCGGCTCGACCCGGGCCGAGCTGACCTGGCGCGAGCCGCAACCCTTGGGACTCGGCTACCGGCCCGATCTGCCCGATCTGGGCAGTACGGCCGTGAACCTGAATCTCTCGCTGGACCTGCCCGACGACCGCTGGGTTCTCTGGACGTGGGGGCCGAGGATCGGGCCTGCCGTGCTCTTCTGGGGAATCCTGCTGGTGCTGATCGGGCTGGCCGCGGGTTTGGGTCGCAGCCGACTCACGCCCCTGCGCATGCACGATTGGCTCCTGCTCGGTATCGGGCTCATCCTGGCCGAGGTCTGGGTCGTGCTGCTGGTCATCGGCTGGCTCTTCGCGCTCGGCCTGCGGCATCGCCTGGAGCCAATGGCACGTCCCGCCTGGCGCTTCAATCTGATCCAAACCGGGCTCGTGATCCTGACGCTCTTCGCCCTCGCGGGTCTCCTCGGCGCCGTCCAGCAAGGTCTGCTCGGGACACCCGAGATGCAGATCAGGGGCAACGGCTCGACCGCGACCGGGCTCAACTGGTATCAAGACCGCGGCGGGCCCGGGTTGCCCGAGGTGTGGGTGCTCTCTGTCCCCATGTGGGTCTACCGCGCACTCATGCTCGCCTGGGCGCTGTGGCTCGCGATGCGGCTGCTCGATTGGCTGCGATGGGGCTGGGAGGGTCTTTCCAAGCCGCTGATCTGGCGGGAGACGGGCGCGTTCGAACGGAAGCGGCCGGCGGCGAAATCCACCCCCGATGCGGAAGAGATGCGTCTGGATCTATGAGCCAAGTCCTGTTCAGCTTCTTTCGCTATCCGATGCGGAAGATCCCGGGCGCCCTGCTCTTGATGGGGTTTCAGCGCCTGCTCGCCGGCCGCGACATGCCCGCCGGCGTGGTCCGGCTGATGGGCTGCGGCAGCGGTGACGGATTCTCCGTGGTTCCGGATCTGCGTGCCTATTGCCTGATGCGCGTACTCGCGAATCCGAACGACGAGGCACGCCTGCGCCGGAGCCGGTTCTACCGCGCGGTCGCCGAGTCGAGCAGCGATCAGCTTCACTTCACGTTGACGCCCCTGTCCAGGCGCGGAACCTGGGACGGCGAGGCCGTGTTCAACTGTCGGGGCGCATCGTCATCGGATCGGCCGCTGGCGGTCCTGACCCGCGCGCGGGTCACGCCGGGGCGGGCGCTTGACTTTTGGCGCAGCGTCCCGGGGATCCGCCGTCAGTTACGCGACACCCCGGGCTGCGCCTACCACATCGGATTCGGAGAGCATCCCCTGCTGACGCTGGCGACATTCAGTGTCTGGGACGGTCCCGCGAGCATGCAGGGGTTTGCCTATCGGAACACCCCGCATCATCGGGCAGGCCACGCGTCACGGCGGGAGGACTGGCTGAGCGAGTCGATGTTCGTACGCTTCGCCCTCGAGCGTCTCGAGGGCGATCTCGAGCGTTATCCTCGCCTCGCTGCAATCATGGGGTCTCGAGCGTGCCACCCGCCGCATCGCGACAGATCAGGGGCATCCCGGACACAGTGATAAGACGGTAGCCTGTTGGGTCCGGTGAGCCTTACTCTCGCTGCGAGAGATCGAATACCGCTCGGGACGTGCTTTAGCCTCAGAAACCCTCGGTCGAGGTAAAGAGACCGACCCGCAGATCCTTGGCGGTGTAGATGGTGCGCCCGTCCACCTGCACCACGCCGTCGCCGATGCCGAGCACCAGCTTGCGCGAGATGACCCGCTTCATGTCGATGTGATAGGTGACCTTGTTTGCGGTCGGGAGAACCTGCCCGGTGAACTTGACCTCGCCCACACCGAGCGCGCGGCCGTGCCCCGGGTTGCCGATCCATGCCAGATAGAAGCCGACGAGCTGCCAGAGGGCGTCCAGGCCCAGACAGCCCGGCATGACCGGGTCGCCGGGAAAATGGCACTGAAAGAACCAGAGCTCGGGCTTGATATCCAGCTCGGCCAAGATCTCGCCCTTGCCGTTGGCGCCGCCGAAATCGGCGATGCGCAGCACGCGATCCATCATCAGCATGTTCGGCACGGGCAGTTGGGCATTGCCCGGACCGAACATCTCGCCGTGTCCGCAGGCGAGGAGCGCATCGCGGTCGAAGGAGGCTTCTTTCGTCATTTTGGGTGAGGTCCTGTGTGTCTTGCGGTTCCAATGGTTAGGGGCTTCCAGTGTCCTGCCTCCTGCCTCCTGCGTCGTCTGAGGTCGTCGGGTGGCATTGACCGCTCGGGGCGCAGTGAGTCTTGACCTGGCCCTTGCTTGAGTCGAGCCTCGGCTGGCGTCTGGCGTCTGGCGTCTGGCGTCTGGCGTCTGGCGTCTGGGATCAGTCCGTCCGAAGCCGCGCCGACAGCCAGCCGACGATCTCCTCGATCGGGATGAGCTGCATCTCGCTGTCGTTGCGGCCCTTGTACTCGACCTGACCGTCGTCGAGCGATTTGTCGCCGACCACGATGCGATGCGGGATGCCGATCAGCTCCATGTCGGCAAACATGACGCCGGGGCGGGCGTCGCGATCGTCGAGCAGGACGTCGATGCCCGCCTGCTTGAGATCCTCGTAAAGCTGATCCGTTGCCTCGCGCACGCGGTAGGATTTGCCGAGCTTCATCGGCAGAAGCGCGACTTGGAAGGGCGCGATCGGTGCCGGCCAAGAGATGCCGCGCTCGTCGTGATGTTGCTCGATCGCCGCGGCGACCACGCGCGACACCCCGATGCCGTAACAGCCCATGGTGAGCGTGGTGGCGCGGCCGTCCTCCCCGAGTACGTTGGCCTTCATCGCCTCGCTGTATTTGCGCCCGAGCTGGAAGATGTGTCCGACCTCGATGCCGCGCGCGATGCGTAGATGTCCCGAGCCATCCGGGCTCGGGTCCCCGTCGATCACGTTGCGAAGATCCGCGACCTCGGGCAGCGGTAGATCCCGGCCCCAGTTCAGACCGAACCAATGCTTGCCGTCCTGATTGGCCCCGGCGCTGAAATCGCCGGTCACCGCGACCGTGCGGTCGACGATGCAGGGGATCGGCAGATCCTTCGGGCCGAGCGATCCGGGACCGGCGCCGATCGCCTCGCGGATCTCGGCCTCGGTTGCCATGCGCAGCGGCGCGGCGACCCCGGGGAGCTTCTCGGCCTTGATGGCGTTGAGCTCATGGTCGCCGCGCACCAGCAGGGCGATCAGAGCAGACCCGCTCTCGGGGGAGGCGGCGACCACCAGGGTCTTGACCGTGCGCTCGATCGGCTGCGCGAACTGCTCGACCAGGTCGGCGATGGTGCGCGCGTTCGGGGTGTCGACCAGGCGCGCGGTCTCCTGCGCGGGCGGGGCGGCGTCGGCCAAGGCGAGGGCCTCGGCCAGCTCGACGTTGGCTGCGTAGTCGCTGGTGTCGGAGAAGGCGATGGCATCTTCGCCGGAGTCCGCCAGCACATGGAATTCGTGCGAGGCGTTGCCGCCGATGCTGCCCGTGTCGGCCTGGACCGGGCGGAAATCCAGCCCGCAGCGGCTGAAGATGCGACTGTAGGCCGCGTGCATCTGTCGGTAGGTGTCTTCGAGCGACGCGTCGTCGAGATGGAAGGAGTAGGCGTCCTTCATCAGGAACTCGCGCGCCCGCATCACGCCGAAGCGCGGCCGGATCTCGTCGCGGAACTTGGTCTGGATCTGGTAGAAGTTGATCGGCAGCTGCTTGTAGCTCTTCAGCTCGTTGCGGGCGAGGTCCGTGATGATCTCCTCGTGCGTCGGGCCGAAGCAGAAGTCGCGCTGGTGGCGGTCGCGCAGACGCAGCAGCTCCGGGCCGTACTGGTCCCAACGACCGGATTCCTGCCACAGCTCGGCGGGTTGCACCGCCGGCATGGCAACCTCCAGGGCTCCGGCACGGTCCATCTCGTCGCGGACGATGCCCTCGACCTTGCGCAGGACGCGCAGCCCCATCGGTAGCCAGGTGTAGAGCCCGGCGGCCAGCTTGCGGATCATGCCGGCACGCAGCATCAGGCGGTGACTGGCGATCTCCGCGTCGGACGGGGTCTCTTTGAGGGTCTGGATCGGGAACTGAGAGGTGCGCATCGGCGAGACTATCGGCAGCGTAAAGGCGCGAAGTGTATTGGTCTACCGGTATCGAAACAACCGCGGGATGCCAAGTCCGATGCCGGTTCGGCGAAGCCGCGGTTGATCCGTTCGGTTCGCGGGGCGTTGGATGCCCCGGTATACTTGCGGCCTGCGCCTGAGGCGTCCAAAACCCCAGATCCCTTTTCAGTCGTCGTGCGTATCGCAGTCGCGACACCCAGGAGCCGAGTGCGAGATGACAACGGAATCGGATGATTCGGTCAGGCATCAAACGACGCCACCTCTGAATCGGCGCACTCAGCGGCGGATCGCCGTGCGCGTGCCGATTCACGTCTACCTTCCGGGCATCGATCAACCGCTCACGGCGATGAACCAGGACATCTCCTGGGGCGGCGCACAGTTCGTCGCGGCGATGCCGGCCGATGCCCTGACGGGTCCGCTGCGGCTGGTTTTCCCCTGGCGCGGACGCGCGAGGGTTGCGGTCGAAGCCGTGGTGGTGCGGGCGCAACGCCTTGAAGCCGGTCACTATCAGGTTGCTGTTCGGTTCGCGAGTCTCTCGCCGCGAAGCCAGTCAAGGCTGGAAAAGCTGCTGAAGATGTTGGATGCCGCGGAAGGGCCGTCGGAGTCGCGCGCCGAAGACTTGGTGCGCGAGCTCGAAGTCGCGGTCGAGGACGCCGGTGCGATGCGCGAAATGCTCGAGCAGATCATGTCGGGAAATCTCAGCATCACCGTCTTCGACCCCTATGCGGCGGGTCAGAGCATCCGTTTGGCGATTCGGGGTGCGGAAAAATTGCCGGGCTTCCGGCTGCGGGCGCGCGTGCTCAAGATCGTCCCGGTCAAGGTCGAGGGGTTCGCTCAATCGGAGATCTTTACGCTCGAGCTCGGATTCGAGCATCCACAGTCCGCGATTACGGCCTTCGCCGGTCTCTTGCTCACGCAACTGCCGCCGGTCTGGAAGGATCCGGAATCCAGCTTCGCGGGTGCTCCGGATTGGCTGCGTGCCATGCATCTGGCAAGACCGACGGAGGATCTCGCGCTCGCCGAGCAAAGTGATGTCTCGGTCTTGGAACTACGCTACCCCGATGCGCTGAGGATCCTCGTGTTGGCTTGGGGAGATCCCGAGTCTTTCGACCTGGCGTTCCAGGACCTGACGCTGGGTCGTCGCGTCGAGCCGGGAGGTTGGCCGGGGGATGCGTGGGACGAGCTGGGCCTTCTCCAGGATGTTCACGACACCGTCTACGGTCTCCCTGCGACTCGACTGAGTCCGCTGCGGCCCACGCGTTGCCGTTGAATCGCCGCGATGGCGGGGAGTCTTGGGCGCGCACCGAATCCGTACCCGGCTTCGGCTCATCGACTTGCTTGACCGGCTGCGTGGATCGCGGTAACTTCGACCGCTTTTGAACCCTTCTGGGACTGATCGGAGGTCACCGAGGTGGCACTGTCTGAAGCGCAATCCGTAGGGGCTGAGCCGGGGCGGCCGGAGCGGAGTGGTGTCGAGCTGAGCGGGGCCGAGATCGTCGTCCAAGCGCTCGCCGACGAGGGCGTCGAGTTCGTTTTCGGCTATCCCGGCGGGGCCGTACTGCACATCTACGACGCGGTGTTTCGGCAGGAGTCCGTCAAACACATTCTTGTCCGCCATGAGCAGGGTGCCTCGCACGCCGCAGACGGCTACGCACGTGCGACCGGCAAGTGCGGCGTCTGTCTCGTGACGTCCGGCCCGGGCGCAACCAACGCGGTCACCGGTATCGCGACGGCCTACATGGACTCCATTCCGATGGTGATCCTGACCGGTCAGGTGCCGACCCCGGTCATCGGCAGCGATGCCTTCCAGGAGGTCGACACCGTCGGCATCACCCGGCCCTGCGTGAAGCACAACTTCCTGGTCAAGGACGTGCGCGACCTCGCCGTGACCATCCGCAAGGCCTTCTATATCGCGACGAGCGGTCGGCCGGGGCCGGTGGTGGTCGACATCCCGAAGGACGTGACGGATCCGAACATCAAGATCCCCTACGATTATCCGCGCGATGTGAAGATGCGCTCGTACAACCCTGTGCTGAAAGGCCATCCCGGGCAGATCCGCAAGGCAGTGGATCTGATCCTCGAGGCGAAGCGGCCGGTCTTCTACACCGGCGGCGGCGTGGTGCTCGGGGAGGCATCGGGGCAGTTGACCGACCTCGTTCGTGCCACCGGTTTTCCGGTCACCAGCACCCTGATGGGGCTCGGCGCCTATCCGATGACCGATCCGCAGTTTATCGGCATGCTCGGGATGCACGGCACCTACGAAGCGAACATGGCGATGCACGAGACCGACGTCTTGATCGCCATCGGTGCGCGCTTCGACGATCGGGTCACCGGCAAGATCGAGCACTTTTGCCCGCATGCGAAGATCATCCATGTCGACGTCGATCCCTCCTCGATCTCCAAAAACGTGAAGGTCCATGTCCCGATCGTGGGACAGGTCGCGAACGTGCTCGCCGATATGCTGAAGCTCTATCGTGAGCTGGCTCCGCGCTCCGAGGAGCAACCGGTGTCCGATTGGTGGGCCAAGATTGCGGAATGGCGCGGCGTGGATTGTCTGCAATACGATCGCAGCAGTGCTGCCATCAAGCCGCAGTTCGCGGTGGAAACACTCTACAAGGTGACCGGCGGCGACCTCTATCTCACCTCGGACGTCGGCCAACACCAGATGTTTGCCGCCCAGTTCTATCCGTTCGACAAGCCGCGGCGCTGGATCAACTCCGGCGGTCTCGGCACCATGGGCTTCGGGCTGCCGGCGGCGATGGGCGTGCAGCTGGCGTTTCCGGATGCGCAGGTCGCCTGCATCTCCGGGGAGGCGAGCATCCTGATGTGTATTCAGGAGCTTGCGACTTGCCTTCAGTACGGGCTTCCCGTGAAGGTCATCCTGCTCAACAACGGCTACATGGGCATGGTGCGTCAGTGGCAGGAGTTCTTCTACGAAAGCCGCTACTCGAACTCTTATGTCGATGCCCTGCCGGACTTCGTGAAGCTCGCCGAGAGTTTCGGGCATGTCGGCATGCGGGTCGACCGGCCGGCCGATCTGGAGGCCGCGATGACCGAGGCGTTCGCGATGAAGAACCGTCTCGTGTTCATGGACGTCATCGTGGATCCGACCGAGAACGTCTACCCGATGATCGCCGCCGGCAAGGGCCACCACGAGATGCACCTGGCGCCGAGTCTGTCGGATCGCGAGCTGGCCTAGATCGCGTCCCGAGCGAAAGAGATCTTAAGACATGAGACATATCATTGCCGTGCTGCTGGAGAACGAGGCGGGTGCACTCTCGCGCGTCGCCGGGCTCTTCTCTGCCCGTGGCTACAACATCGAATCACTGACCGTCGCTCCGACAGACGATCCGACACTCTCGCGGATGACCCTGGTCACCACGGGCAACGACGACGTGGTCGAGCAGATCAAGAAGCAGCTGAACAAGCTGATCGACACGGTAAAGCTGCTCGACCTCTCCGAGGGTCCGCATATCGAACGCGAGATGATGATGATCAAGGTGCGTGCCGAGCGGCAGGACCGCGAGGAGATCAAGCGCCTGACCGAGATCTTCCGCGCCAAGATCATCGATGTGACCGATACCAGCTATGTCATCGAGTTGACGGGGGCCTCCAAGAAGCTGGATGCCTTCATCGGTGCCGTGCCGGAAGGGCTGATCGTCGAGGTCGTGCGCTCGGGACCGACCGGCATCTCGCGCGGCGAGAAGGGTCTCACCGTTTAAGCCGCGTCCGTGTTCGCCCCGGGGTGAGACATGAGCCGCTTTCCCGTGAATCGGGTATGCCGCCTGTCCTTAGCCTCTGTGGCGGACGCGGTTTAAATCTTTACTTTTTTTGGATTGGACTGCTTGCGCGGTTGCGGTTCGCTTTTACGGATCGGACCTGACTGAGTGCCTGAAGGCTGCTCGCCCCCGATCCGCCTCATTTGTCTCCAGCTGAAGGATTCACACCAATGACCATCAATGTGTATTACGACAAAGACGCCGACCTCTCCCTGATTCAGGGCAAGCAGGTCGCGATCATCGGTTACGGCTCGCAGGGTCATGCCCATGCCAACAATCTGAAGGAATCGGGAGTCTCCGTGGTCGTCGGCCTGCGCCCGGGCTCGGCCTCGGCTGCGAAGGCGGCCAATGCGGGGCTCGAGGTCCGCTCGATCGAAGAGGCCGTGAAGGGTGCAGACGTGGTCATGATCCTTGCGCCCGACGAGCACCAGGCCGCCCTCTATCGCGACCAGGTCGCGCCCAACATCAAGCAGGGAGCGGCGCTCGCCTTCGCCCATGGCTTCAACGTGCACTTCGGTCAGATCACGCCGCGCGAAGATCTCGACGTCATCATGATCGCGCCCAAGGGTCCGGGACATCTGGTGCGCTCGACCTACACTCAAGGCGGCGGCGTGCCCAGCCTGATCGCGGTCCATCAGGATGCGACCGGGCAGGCCCGCGATATCGCGCTGGCCTACGCCTCGGCCAACGGCGGCGGGCGTGCAGGGATCATCGAGACCAACTTCCGCGAAGAGTGCGAGACCGATCTCTTCGGCGAGCAGGTCGTGCTCTGCGGCGGGTTGACCTCGCTGATCAAGGCCGGTTTCGAGACCCTGGTCGAAGCCGGGTACGCGCCCGAGATGGCGTATTTCGAGTGCCTGCACGAGGTCAAACTGATCGTCGATCTCATCTATGAAGGCGGCATCGCCAATATGCGCTACTCGATCTCCAATACGGCCGAGTACGGTGACCTGACGCGCGGCCCGCGTATCATCACCGACGAGACCAAGGCGGAGATGAAGCGCATCCTCGGCGAGATCCAGAACGGTCAGTTCGCCAAGGAGTTCATCCTCGAGAACCAGGCCGGCGCGGCGTCGATGAAGGCGATGCGTCGACTCGGCGAAGAGCACCAGATCGAAGAGGTCGGCGAGCGTCTGCGCGACATGATGCCTTGGATCCGAGAGAAGAAGCTGGTCGACAAGTCCCGCAACTGATCGACTGCAACCCGGTTCCTTTGCGGGATTCGATCGCTCGGATCCCGCAAGACACGAAAGGCCATGCACCCGAAGGGCGCATGGCCTTTTGTTTTGTATCGGAATTGTCTTGCCGTGTGTATCGAGTGCTCGCCTGTGACGGCTCCTGCAAGACGCACTCGCTGCTCTTCGCGAAAGGATTAAGCCTGTTCTTTCGCTGAAAGGCCCTGTGCGCGGCTTCGAGCGCTCATGGCTGTCAGCGCCGACCTGAATCTGTAGCCATGTGGCCGGAGTGAACGTGCGGAGGTGTTTCTTCTGCGTGTTCTTCCTCCCCCTATCTTTTCAGTCTCTTCTTCCGCCTTTGGATCTTGTTTTGGGTCGTCTTCGCTGCCGCGCGGCGGCGGCGAGGAGCGCTGTCGTCGGCGATGCTTGGAGTAGCTCGGAGGGCTGCCCAAGTGAAACAGCGAAGACGACGCAAGTGTTTGCACTGCGGTGAATTGTTCCATCCCGATGCGCGCAATGC